>CACMJT010000001.1:0-30000 GCA_902614065.1 uncultured Bacteroidota bacterium
ATCCAAATACAAAAAGATGGGATGGACCGGATGGAGCCTTATCTGTTGTATACAGCTCAGATCAAAATGAAAATATTCCATCAAATCATCATTATTCCTTAAGAACAAAAGACTGGAGATATATAATTTATGATTCAGGAAAAGAAGAACTCTATCACAATGCTGTTGATCCAAAAGAATGGAATAACTTGATTTACGAAAAAACTCATCCAAAAAGAGATGAGATGGTCAAAATTCTAAAAAAAATAACATACCCAATGGTACCAAATGGTCTAAAAAAATTACAACTATGAAAAAATTTCTGTTTTTATTATTTGTCTTAATTAGTTTTTCAATTGAATCCCAAGAAAGATTTAACAATCAAATGCTAAATGGAGAATGGGAAATAATATACGATGAAAATAATGAAGGAAAAAAGAATAAATATCATTCTAATGATGGATTTAATAATGGATTGATTGAAAAAATTTATGTACCTAGTGTTTGGGAGAGATTTAGGAAAGATTATGAGGGTGTCGTTTATTATAGAAGAAAGTTTAAAGTTTCAAAATCAGAAGCAAACAAAAAAGTTCATTTAAATTTTAACGCTTCAAATTATATAACCGAGGTATATGTTAATGACAATTCAATAGGATTTCATGAAGGAGGTTTCTCTCCTTTTTCCTTCAACATCGAGCATGTTCTTGATTTTGAAAATGAAAATACGTTAATAGTAAAAGTTATGGGTCCCATAACTATTCAAGACAAAGTTATAGATGGAATTGGTCAAATGGAAACTCCACAGTGGAGAGGATCATATACAGGCGGAATATGGCAAGATATTTTCCTTTCATTTACAGCTCAAACTCACATTCAGGATGTTTTTGTCATTGCGAATTATAAAAATGGAAATGTAGAATTAAAAAATAAAATATTGAATGGATTGGGAGACGGTAAATACAGATATAAATATTCTATCAACAATCTACATAATCTTTCTGAAAAAACAACACATGAAAAGGTGTTGACAATTCAAAACTCCAACTTAATCGTTGACTTTGATTTAAAACACCAAGTTAAAAATCACAAATTATGGTCTCCAGAAGACCCACAAATTTATGAGTTAGAAATTTTTTTAGATAAGGTTACAGAAAATGATCAAGGGACTGTATATACAAAACTCGATCATGTCAAAGAAAAATTTGGATTTAGGGAATTTACAGTTGAGAACGATCGATTTTATTTAAATGGTAAACCAATTTATTTAAAAGCAGCTTTTTTTGAAGGTTTATATCCTGTTAAACTCTCATATCCTGACTCAAAGGAAATGATGATCAAAGAGATTTTATTGGCAAAAAAGGCAGGTTTTAATATGATTAGACCTTGGAGAAAGCCTCCACCAAAAGAATGGCTTCATTTGGCTGATTCTATTGGCGTGTTAACGGTTGGTAGTATGGCAATAGAATGTATGGATATGCCAATAGAATCTCCTTACCTTCCACAAAGAGTAGAAAATGAAATAACTGAAGCAATCTTGAGAGATAGGAATCACCCCTCAATTGTGCAATGGGAATTGTTTAACGAGATAAGAAGACCTGTGCTAGCAAATATGTTAGTACCAATGTCTTTGAAAGCTAGAGAATTAGACCCAACTAGAATGATACTTGATGAGTCAGGGGGTTGGGCATATGGTGCCAACTTATACTTACCCTTTTCAAACAAAGCATTTAAATTTAATGACATACATAATTACCCTGGTCCAAACATTACTAATAATAAATTTGATGGTTTTTTAACAATAGGTAACTCTAAAGAGAAAAATATTGAATTAGGGCTAAATGCAAGAACACCTGGAAGAAATGTAGTGCCTAATATATCATCATATGTTTCAGAAATAGGATATGGAAGTTTACCTGATTTGGAGAATAATGAAGCTTTATTTAAGGAAAAAGGAAACCCAATAACCTATCCTTACATATACCACATTAATTACAACAGAGATATAAAAAAAGCTTTAAAAGAAACAGGTTTAAATAAAATTTTTAAATCTGCTACTGATTTCTACCTAAAACAGCAAGAAATTCATGGGATTGCTAACAAAAGAATGTTGGAGGCTATAAGGTCTAACCCTACTGTTATTGGTTATTGTGTACATGCTCTAACTGCTGGAGATTGGATTATTGGTGCTGGATTACTTGATCTATGGCGCAATCCAAAAGGGAAAGCATATGATTTAACAAAAGAAGCTAATGAGGATAGAATCATTGTTATTAGAACTGATAAAAGAAATTATTATCTAGATGAGTCTATCAAAATAGAAATAAAAGGGATTAATAACAGGAGTGTATTGAACGGAAACCTTTCTGTTAGAATAAAATCTCAGAAAAATAAAAAAGTTGTTTATGAGAATAAAACAAAGACACAGCTCGAAAAAGGAATATCTCTAATTCATGATGACACTGTAGATTTAGATGTGGGAAATTATATTATTGAATCTAATTTTAACTCACAAAAAACCAAATTATTTTCAACGATTGAATTCAGTGTCTACAACTCAAAATCAAAAAAAACTGGGAAAAAAATTGCTCTTGCCAATAAAGATAAAAGACTTGAAAAATTTCTAATTGATAAAGGGTTTGATGTTATAAGTTTTAATAAAAAACAAAAAATCAATGTTCCTGTGATATTTAGTAATGAAAAAGCAGAATTTATTAACTCTAGTGATGGAAACGTTGTTAAAAATGAAGACAATCAAGATAATCTTCTGTCACCGAGTGGGCCATCATCAAATTCAAAAAACAGTCAACTTGAGTCAAGAATCAACGAGTTAAACAGTTTTGTACAAAAGGGAGGAAATGTAATTTATCTTTCAGTGCCTGGAAAAACAAGAGTAAGAAAAGGACCTAACCTAACTTTTATTGATGAAGGAGAAAACTACTTACCTGTTAAGTTTGTAAAAAATATTTCACAAGGATTATGGGATGGAATTCTCCATGTTAATTCTAATCACAAAATTTTTAAAGATTTACCAACTAATGTCAACATGAGTGGCACATATGAGAATATAGCTCCAACTATAACATTGAGAGGGATTGATGCGGAAAATTTAGTTAACACTATTGCATTTGATAGAATTCCCGACGGAAATATCATGAAAAGAAACTATATTGGCTCAGGAGATGTATGGTCAGGGTCAGATCTCTCAATTGTAAAACATGGGGATGGAAAAATTATTCTATCTACACTAAAATTAATTCAAAATCTAGGATACGACCCTGTGGCTGAAATTGTTTTAATGAATATGATAAATTACCTAGACTAATGGATACTCAAAACTATATAATTGAATTTATGTCGGATGAATGGATTAGGAACACAATCATTTCCGTTTGTCTGATTCTAATAATCCTTTTTCTATCAAATAATTTTTTTAATAAAGATCAAAAATTAAAAATTGTAAAAATTCTCTCTTTATTTATGATTATTATGACAGTTACGGATCATTCAAGAAATATCATGAATGGTTTATGGAATGTTTCAGATAATCTTCCCTTGCATATGTGCGGTTTAACCAATTTAATAGCATGTTCTGTCTTATTTACAAAAATGAATAAAAGAGTTTTTGAGTTTTTTTACTTTGCGGGAATAATTGGTGGAATACAAGCTTTTTTAACACCTCAAATTAATAATTTTGATGGATCAACATTTGAATATATCTCTTACCACACTTCACATGCAGGAATAATTTTGATTCCAATTTTTCTTCTAACAAATCTGAATTATTCTATTACAAAGTTCTCTTGGTTAAGAGTTTGGGTTTATTTAAATATAATTATTGCTTTTATAATACCATTTAATTTTCAAATTGACTCAAATTATATGTATCTAGCATCTCCTCCTGATGTTGACAACCCCCTATTAATTGGTGAATGGCCATACTATATATTTTTCTGGGAAATAATTGTGATAATGTTCACATATACTCTTTATGTAGTATCAACAAAAAAGTTTATTTAAATGAAACCTCCAATTAAAGTTTTTTCAGATTGGGCAATATCTGGAAAAGATGAAGGAATGAAGGATAATCATTTTAAGCCCGTAATGAAAATGATTGAATTATTTGAAAACAAATATGAAAATCCTTCAATTATTGATGCGGGATGTGGAAATGGATGGTTAATTCGTCATTTTTATGAAAATAAAAGATACACGAATCTTACTGGAGTTGATGGGTCAAGGGAGATGATTGCAAAAGCAAAAACTTTAGATAATCAAAATAATTATATATGCTCTGAACTTGATTTGTGGAAACCTGAAAATAAAGTTGATGTTGTGATATCAATGGAGGTAATCTATTACTTTAAGAACCCTAAAATAATCATCAAGCATATATTTAACAATTGGATCAAAAAAAATGGTGTTTTTATAATGGGTATTGATTTTTATCTAGAAAATGAAAAATGTCATGATTGGAAAGAAAAAACTGGAGTTGACACAATGGAACTTTTTAGTTCAAAAATGTGGATTAATTTTTTTGAAGAAAGTGGTTTTAAAAATGTAAATAAATATTTTTTTAATCAGAAAGAAGAATGGAAAGGAACATTAGTTGTTGAGGGATTTAAATTCTAAGTTTTTCTTTTTAACTTCCAAAACTCCACCCTCAAGGTTATAAATATTATTAAAACCTTTTTGCTGTAGAAGTTTTGCTGCATAATAACTTCTTCTTCCTGACCTACAGTAAAGTATAATATTTTTTTTGTCTTTGAATGAAGAAATTGAGTCTAAAAAACCTTTGCTATAATAGTCAATATTAATTGAATTTTTAATTCGAAAAGAATTAAATTCATCTACAGTCCTAACATCGATCAAGACAGTTGAATCCCTATCTAAAATTTTTGACATCTTTTTATAATCAATATCTAAAATTTGCTGTTGTGAAAATATTGAATTTATAAAAAGCAGAATAATAAGTTTTTTCATTTAAATTAGTTTACTGATTCCACTAAAACCAGACTCAACATTCACAAGTTGATTAAAC
Organism: uncultured Bacteroidota bacterium; assembly: GCA_902614065.1. Lineage (GTDB taxonomy): Bacteria > Bacteroidota > Bacteroidia > Flavobacteriales > Flavobacteriaceae > Eutrophosalina. The sequence continues at coordinate 5,018 of CACMJT010000001.1, forward strand.
TTGTCTCTTTTTAGTATTGAACATGCAATTACGCTTCTATATCCACCAGCACAGTACACATAAGAAGTTAAGTTTTTATCTATTTTTTTATGTGAATCTATTTTTGAAAGTGGAATATTCTTTGAAGATTTGAATTTTCCATTGATGAGTTCTGATTTGTCCCTTACATCAATAATTTGTGAGTTTGGAGAAGATTCATTAATAAATTGTTCAGGGTCAATTGATCTAATGCTTTCAGTTGAATATCCTGCTGTTTTCCAACTTTCAATTCCAGAATCTAAATAACCAAGACAATTATCAAACCCTACTCTGGAAAGTCTTGTTATCGCTTCCTCCTCTTTTCCTTCCTCAACAATTAAAATAATTTCTTGGTTTATGTCCTTTAAAATTTCACCAACCCAAGGTGCAAATCTTCCATTTAGACCAATGAAAATTGAACCAGGAATATGTTCATTACAATAATCTGAGGGATTACGAGTATCTAAAACAATAACATCGTCTGATTTTATCTTATTATAAATATAATCTGCCGTTAAATTTTTTAAATTATTTTTTAGAATCTTATCAATTCCTACATAACCATCTCTGTTCAATTTTACATTTTGTGGAAAATAAGCAGGTGGTTCAGGTAAATCCTTAACCAATTCCTTCGCAAAATCAATTTTTGAAAACTTTCCATTTAAGCTGTAGTTTACTTTTTTTTGATTAGCCAGTGTATCAACAGTTACTCTCATCATATTTTTTCCACAGGCTGAACCAGCTCCATGCCCTGGATACACAGTAATATTATCGTCAAGAGGTTTTATTTTATTATTAATAGACTCGAATAACATCTCCGCAAGTTTTTCTTTACTAATACCTTGATATCTCTGGGCTACATCAGGTATACCAACATCGCCCAAAAAAAGAGTGTCTCCAGTAAATATAGCATGTTGATTATTTTTATCATCAAATAATAGATATGATGAACTCTCAAGAGTGTGACCAGGTGTGTGAATTAGTTTTATTTTCAAATCACCTAAAACAAAAATTTCATTATCTGCCGATATAATACAATCATATTTGGGATCTGCATTTGGACCATAAACAATCGGTGCATTTGTTTTTTCAGAAATGCTCAAATGTCCACTAACAAAATCTGCGTGAAAATGTGTTTGAAAAACATATTTTATTTTTGAATTTCTATTTTCAGCTTTTTTTAGATAAATATCAACCTCTCTCAGTGGATCGATAACTGCAGCCTCTCCATTACTTTCAATAAAATAAGACGCCTGAGATAGGCATCCAGTATATATTTGCTCTACAAACATTTCACAAAATTAACAAGAAAGTTTAATAATTGTTTTTTTAAATTAAATTAGTAGAAATGGAATATGGAATAGTAAATCTTAATTTAGTTCCCGTTAGAAAAAAAAACAATGCGAAATCTGAAATGATTTCCCAACTTTTTTTTGGTGAAACTTTAGAGGTGGTATCAAAGAAAAATAATTGGTGTTTGGTGATTTCGAGCCTTGATAATTACAAAGGATGGGTTAGAACTTCTCACTTTCTTTCCATTACTAAAGTTGATTACATCAAAATTAATAGAAAGGAAAAAAAATTCAGCAGTACTGATATTTTAGTTTTTAATGAAAAATTTAAAGACTACAAAGTGCCTGCGGGGAGTATGATTAGCAACTTTAAATATCTGGGCTTTAGTTGTATTTTTAATGATAAAAATTTTCATAGTCTAGAGGAAATTGCACTTTCATTTTTAAATTCACCATATCTGTGGGGAGGAAAAACTAAGTTTGGTACGGATTGTTCAGGTTTTGTTCAATCTGTTTTTAAAATTTATGGGAAAATACTTCCCCGTGATTCTTACCAACAAGCATTAGTTGGGACTGAGATTAATCTGGAGGATTCGAAGACAGGTGATTTAGCTTTTTTTGGAAAAAAAATTGATTCAATAACACACGTTGGAATTGTGATTTCCAATAATAGAATTATTCATTCATCAGGCAAAGTTAGGATAGATAATATAGTTAATGAAGGAATTCTTAATGTAGACTCAAAAAAAATATCTCATGAACTTCAATCAGTTAGAAGAATAGTTAATTAGATAGTTGTTCAATCTTGGCATTAATTTCTTTGTATCCATCTAGATTATCAAGTTTGTAGTAAAACTGTGATAATAATTTTAAAACTTCGAGATCATTAGGATCATATTCAAGGGCCTTTTCGCAATAGGGTATACACTTTCTCCAAACTTCATTTAGATCTTCTTTAAGCTGATCATATTTTGCAATATCACTTCTCTTATTTGACATCGCTATTTTATCCATTTCACCAATGATAACAGTTTGTTCTTGCAATAAAATATTAACAATGGCAACATATGAATCAGTATAGTCAGGTTTAAACTCAATAGCCTTTTCAAAATACGATTTTGCATCATCAGACTCTCCCTGTTCAGATGAAATTATACCCAAATTATAGTATAAAATACCATTTTCAGGATCCTTTTCCACTGCAAGTGTCATTATCTCTTTAAATTTAAGTCTATACTGAGATCGCAAGTTATCATCACTAGCATTGTTACTTAACCTTATGTACAAATCAGCTTCATTTAATATTAAATATAGATCGTCAGGCTGAATAGATCTTGCTTCATTAATGGCTTCAATCGCCAATTCATCTTCACCTTTTTTTACATATATTAATGCAATATTTTTAACAATTTCGGGGTATCTAGATTCCGTTTGACCAATCCTTGGATTCATATACTCCTTTGAAGACTGATATATTTTATATTCTGTCTCAGTTACTTTCTCTTCAACACCTGACTCAACATTAGTAATAAAATATTCATCCTTAATTCCTGTATAATTTTTTTCCTTCAATTGAAGGTAATATTCCAGAGCAAGATCAAAATTTTCAGCATTTACGGCGCCACTTGCTGCAAAATATAGATAATCAATATTATTGTCTTTGTCCATCTCATATGCAAGCAATAATTTATCAACACCTTCCATCCATTTTTTGGATGAATTATCGGCAACTGCGGCATTAACTAATGCAACTACCAAGATTTCTTCAAGATTTTTATAATCCAGCTTCATCTCAGCATTGTAATATGATGGATTAATTGACATAAGTTCTTCCAAAGAATTTTTTGCTAGCTTGAAAGATTTGATTTCAGTGTAAATTTTTGTTGCATAGTAGTAATACTGAGCATCAGTTTTACTATCCCCAGACAAAAGAAAATCTTTATTTGACTTTAGTGTAGATTCTGCTTCTTGAAAAAACTTCTCGTCGATTAATCTCTTGATTTGCCTAAGTTCTTTTTTTTGGGAAAATGAAAAACTAAAAAATAAAACTGCTATGTAAATAAAGATTGTTCTCATAATTTTAAGTAATATTTAATGAATTAGTCCTCAACAACATCAATTTCTTCGATATCGGTTACCTCTTGGTCGTCTAAAACAACTTTTGCTACTGCAGCAATTGAATCATTATCTTTAATATTAATCAATCTCACACCTTGAGTTGCTCTACCCATAACTCTAAGAGTGTTAACTTCCATTCTAATTGCTATTCCAGATTTATTGATTATCATTAAGTCATCTCCATCCGAAACATTTTTTAAAGATACTAAGTTTCCTGTTTTTTCTGTGATGGAAATTGTTTTTACACCCTTACCTCCTCTGTTGGTAATCCTGTAATCTTCTAATTTTGATCTTTTCCCATAACCATTTTCAGAAACAACTAATATATCACTGTCCATATCGTTTACAGATATCATTCCAACTACCTCATCTTTTTGATCTTTTAGTCTGACTCCTCTAACACCTGACGCATTTCTACCCATCGGCCTAGTTTTATTTTCTTCGAACCTAATACATTTACCGGATTTAACAGCAATCAAAATCTGAGAGTTTCCGTTAGTTAATTTAGCTTCAAGCAGCTCATCATCTTCCTTAATGGTAATTGCATTTATTCCATTGGATCGAGGTCTAGAATATTGCTCAAGAGATGTTTTCTTGACTTGTCCTTTTTTGGTACACATAATCACAAAATGGTCATTTATATAATCTTCATTTTTTAAATCTTGGGTGCATATAAAGGCTTTGACTTTGTCATCTGGCTCAATGTTAATTAAATTTTGAATTGCTCTTCCCTTTGAAATTTTGCTACCCTCTGGTATTTCATAAACTCTCATCCAAAAGCATTTTCCTTTTTGAGTAAAGAATAACATATATTGATGATTAGTACCAACAAAAAGATGCTCAAGAAAGTCTTCACTTCGTGTTGTTGATCCCCTTTGACCAACACCTCCCCTATTTTGAGTTTTATATTCGGACAGTGAAGTTCTTTTAATGTATCCTGCATGAGATATTGTTAACACAACCTTTTCATCCGGTATCATATCCTCAATACTTAATTCTCCACCTGAAAATTCAATAATTGATTTTCTTTCGTCTCCATGGGAATTTTTTATTTCTAATAATTCATCTTTAATTATAGACATTCTTCTGTCTTTATTGGCTAAAATATCCTTAAGGTCCTTAATTAGATTGACAAGATCATCATACTCATTTCTTAATTTATCTTGTTCAAGCCCAGTCAATTGCCTTAATCTCATTTCAACTATGGCCTTTGACTGATCTTCAGATAAATCATATTTCTTAATTAATTTTTCTCTAGCATCATCTGCATTTTTGGATGCCTTTATTATGCTAATCATATCGTCGATATTATCTGATGCTATGATTAATCCTTGTAGAATATGAGCTCTATCCTCTGCTTTTTTTAATTCATATTTTGTCCTTCTCACAACAACCTCGTGCCTGTGTTCAACAAAATGAACAATCATTTCTTTAAGGTTTAAAAGTTTTGGTCTTCCATTTACTAAGGCAATGTTGTTTACACTGAAAGAAGATTGTAGTGAGGTATGTTTAAAAAGTTTATTCAATACAATATTTGGAATTGCATCTTTCTTTAAGACGTATACGATTCTCATGCCCTTCCTATCAGACTCATCTCTAATGTTTGATATTCCATCAATTTTTTTATCATTGATTAGTTGGGCTGTTTTTTGAATCATATCTGATTTATTTACTAGGTATGGTATCTCTGTTACAATGATACATTCTCTACCGTTTACCTCTTCAAAAATGGCCTTGCCTCTCATTACTACTCTCCCTCGACCTGTTTCAAAAGCTTGTTTGACTCCATCATAACCATAAATAATACCACCTGTAGGAAAATCTGGTGCCTTAATATGATTAATTAATTCAGAAATTTCAATGTTATTGTTGTCTATGTATGCAATGGTACCATCAATAACTTCACTTAAGTTATGAGGGGGCATATTAGTAGCCATACCCACGGCGATTCCTGATGCTCCATTCACAAGAAGATTAGGAATTTTTGTTGGCAGCACTGTTGGTTCCTTCAAAGAATCGTCATAGTTGAGTTGAAAATCAACAGTATCCTTATCAAGATCTTGTACCATGTCTTCAGAGATCTTTTTAAGTCTGGCTTCAGTATATCTCATGGCAGCTGGACTGTCTCCATCAATTGAACCAAAATTTCCTTGGCCATCAACAAGCATATATCGTAAACTCCACTCCTGTGCCATTCTTACCATTGTATCATAAACTGAGCTATCACCATGTGGATGATATTTACCCAAAACCTCTCCGACAATAAAAGCTGATTTTTTGTACTTACTATTGGATCTAAGACCTAATTCACTCATTCCAAATAGAACTCTTCTATGTACAGGTTTCAATCCATCTCTGACATCGGGAAGAGCTCTTGAAACTATGACAGACATTGAATAATCAATGTATGCTGATTTCATGGCTTCTTCTATATTTATTGGGATTAATTTTTCTCTTTCTGCCATTAGTTGTTAAATTTTAACAAAGATAAATATCTATAGAGGAAAACAACTCTTTAATTAAATCGTAATTTCACAAACTTATTAACATTATATACTTAAATTTTATTAAATATTTATCTGTATGATATTTAATTATTAATTTTAAAATATGTGTCATTATGACATATGTTTTGTTTGGTATAAGTTTTGAGAAATAAGTAATATGGATGATAATTTTTCATCAAGAGTAAAAGATGTAATTACATACAGTAAAGAAGAGGCCATTAGACTTGGTCATGACTTTATTGGAACTGAACACTTGCTTTTAGGAATTCTGAGAGATGGTGGCGGAAAAGCTATTAAAATTTTAAAATCTTTGGAAATTGATCTTGATTTTTTAAAACGAAAAATTGAAATTTTAAGCCCTCCCAACCCAATAATGAATTATGAGGAAAACCTTCGAAAAAATCTTCATTTAACTAGGCAAGCCGAAAGAGCTCTGAAAACAACCTTTTTAGAAGCTAAATTATTTCAAGGCAATTCTATCAATACAGCCCATCTTCTACTTTGTATTCTCAGGAATGAAAATGATCCTACAACAAAATTGCTTGAAAAACTTAATATTAATTATGAATCAGTAAAAGATTTATTTAAAGAATTAATGTCTGAATCTACTGAATCATACGAAGACCCAAGCGCATCACAAACTTTTGATGATGAATCTGAAAACAATGATGATTCTATTGAAGAAAATCCTTTTACAGTGAAGTCAACACCAAACAAAAACAAAAAATCCAAAACTCCTGTATTGGATAATTTTGGTCGTGATTTAACAGCTTTTGCATCTGAAGGAAAGCTTGATCCAATCATTGGTAGGGAAAAAGAGATTGAACGTGTTTCTCAAATTCTGAGTAGAAGAAAGAAAAACAATCCCTTGCTAATTGGTGAGCCAGGAGTTGGAAAATCAGCCATTGCTGAAGGATTAGCTTTGCGAATTGTCGAACGCAAAGTTTCTAGATTATTATACAATAAAAGAGTTATTTCCCTTGACCTTGCAAGTGTTGTTGCAGGAACTAAATACAGAGGTCAATTTGAAGAAAGAATGAAAGCTGTTATGAATGAGCTTGAAAAAAATAAAGATGTTATTTTGTTTATAGATGAAATTCATACGATTGTAGGTGCAGGTGGAGCGATGGGAAGTTTAGATGCATCTAATATGTTTAAACCAGCACTTGCCAGAGGAGAAATCCAATGCATTGGAGCAACCACACTAGATGAATACAGAAAATATATCGAGAAAGACGGTGCTCTTGAGAGAAGATTTCAAAAGATTATTGTAGAACCAACAAGTATCAGTGAAACAATTGAAATTTTAACTAATATCAAAGATAGATATGAAGATCACCACAATGTAAAATATACTGACTCCGCTATTGAGGCGTGTGTCAAATTAACAGACAGATATGTTAATGATCGTAATTTACCAGATAAGGCGATTGACGCTATGGATGAAGCTGGTTCGAGAGTACATATTACCAACATGGATGTTCCTGAGAAAATCATTAACCTTGAGAAAAAATTAGAGGAAGTAAGAGAGAAAAAGAATTCTGTTGTAAAAAATCAAAAGTATGAAGAAGCAGCAAGGCTAAGAGACGATGAAAAAAGAATTGAAAAAGAGTTGCTATCTGAACAGGAGGAATGGGATAATGAATTGAAGAAAAAAAGAGAAATAGTTGACGAAGAAAATATTATTGAAGTTATTTCACTGATTTCTGGTGTTCCAATCACTAGTTCTAAAGATGAAAGTCATGAATTTGAAATTAATCTTGAAAAAAATCTTAAAAATAGTATAATAGGTCAAGATAAGGCCATCAAATCAGTTGTGAGTGCAATACAGAGAAATCAAACAGGTTTAAAAGACCCCAACAAGCCAATTGGATCATTTATATTTTTAGGCCAAACTGGAGTTGGAAAAACACAACTTGCAAAATGTCTTGGACTTGAACTTTTTAAAAAGAAAGATTCACTTATAAGGGTAGATATGAGTGAGTATATGGAAAAATTTTCTATAAGCAGATTAATTGGAGCTCCCCCTGGATATGTTGGATATGAAGAAGGGGGCCAGCTAAGTGAAAGAGTTAGAAGACAACCATACTCAATCATCTTATTAGATGAGATTGAAAAAGCTCATCCTGATGTATTTAATATGCTATTGCAAGTACTTGATGATGGTTTTTTAACAGACAGTGTAGGAAGAAAAATCGATTTTAAAAACACTGTTATCATTATGACTTCGAATATTGGAACAAGAAAATTAAAAGATTTTGGAAATGGTGTTGGTTTTGATACAAACTACATGAAAGACTCGGAAAATAAAAACACCCAAGACGTTCTAAAGAAAAGTTTAAGTAAAAAATTCTCACCTGAGTTTTTAAACAGGATTGATGAAATTGTTGTTTTCAATCACTTAAGCGAAGAAAATATAGAAAAAATAGCTAAAATTGAGGTTACAAAATTCGTTGAAAGATTGAAGGAAATTGATTACTCAATCAAAATTGATAACAAAGCAATTAAGTTTATTGCAAAGGAAGGATATGATAAGGAATACGGAGCTAGACCTATAAAACGTGCAATCCAAAAACACCTAGAGGATGCTATTGCAAAAGAAATTGTACAAAACAACTTTAAAAAAGGAGATAAAATTATTATCACAACTGGAAAGGATCAATTAGAAATAAAAAAGATCTAAACATTTTTCAAAACTGAAACATTGATTAAAACTACCCCACTCTATAACAGTCATGTCAAGTTGGGTGCAAAGATGGTTGATTTTGCTGGTTATAAAATGCCGATTCAATACACCGGTATCACTGCTGAGCATCTTAATGTCAGAGATAATGTTGGTATTTTTGATGTTTCACATATGGGAGAGTTCATAGTTCATGGTCCTGAGTCAGAACAATTCTTAAATTATATATGTTCAAATAAAATTGAAAACATAAAAATTGGAAAAGCACAATATAATTTACTTATTAATAAAAATGGAGGAATAATTGACGATCTTATTGTTTACAAAACATCCAGTTTTGAATACATGTTAGTTGTAAATGCTGCCAATATTGAAAAAGATTATGATTGGATAAAAAAAAATATAAGCAACTTTAACTGTGAGGTAAATGATAGGTCTGATGATCTAGGTTTGATTTCCGTACAGGGTCCCAACTCAACAAAACTATTAGATGAAATTTTTAAGGATGTGAATATAAATGAAATCACGAGGTTTGGCTTCAAAAAAATTGAAGATAAAGATCATTACAAAAATGAGATTATTATTTCAAAAACAGGATATACCGGATCTGAAGGATATGAAATTTATATCTGCAATGATGACATCACTGTACTATGGAATCAACTTCTAAATTTAAGTGATAAATATAATCTCATGGCTGCAGGGCTTGGTGCTAGAGATACGCTTAGGTTAGAAATGGGCTATTGTTTGTATGGAAACGATATAAACGAAGATACAACACCATATGAAGCGAATTTAATGTGGGCTACGAATTTAAATAAAGATTTCATTGGAAAAGATAGATTGCTAGACACCATAAACAAATCAAATAAAAGAATGGTAAACTTTAAAATGTTTGACAGAGGAGTGCCAAGAAAAGGAAATGAGTTATTTAATTCTGAAAAAATTAAAATTGGATATGTAACATCAGGAACTTTCTCTCCATCGTCCAAAGTTGGAATTGGTATTGGATATGTTAATGAAAATAATTGTGAGAATTTATTTGTTAAAATAAGAGACAAATTCTTAAGAGTCGTGATAGTAAAACTTCCTATTCATGGGTAGAGCATTTGAGTTTAGAAAAGCCAGAAAACTCAAAAGATGGGCTACAATGGCAAAAACATTCACAAGATTATCAAAAGATATTGCGATTGCTGTAAAAGATGGTGGGCCTAATATTGATTCAAATTTTAAATTAAGATCCATTATTCAAAATGCAAAGGCTGCGAATATGCCAAAGGACAATATTGAACGAGCTATAAAAAATGCCAGCAACAAAAATTTTGAAAACTATAAGGAAGTTGTTCTTGAGGGATATTCAGTTGGAGGAATCGCAGTCATTTTAGATTGTATTAGTGATAACAACAATAGAACAGTAGGAAACGTACGAAGCTATTTCAACAAAACAAACGGAAACTTAGCAACAAATGGTTCTGTTGAGTTTATTTTCAAAAAAATATGTTTTTTTAAAATAAAATTTGATGGAAATAAAGACGAACTTGAATTAGAATTTATTGATCATGGGCTTATGGCATTGGAGCATGATAATGATTTAAACTATTTAATTATGTATGGGGAGTTTGATTCATATGGAAAAATTTTTCAAGAACTAGAAAATAGGAATATTGAAATTATAGAATCGGATTTTGATCGAATACCCATGAATTACAAAAATTTAAATGAGCAGGAACTACAAACATTCAATAAGTTTATTGAAATTTGTAACGAAGATGATGATATCCAGAAAATATCACACAATCTACAACTATGAGTATTCTGCAACCTTGCCCTTAATTCCTTTAAAAAAACTTTTAAACTTTTTTAAATCTTTTTCAAATTCACCTGATATCTCAAAAGGTTGAGAAAAATTTACATTTTTATCTATATAATTTAGTGATACACATATTATTGGAACTTTGGCTTTTTTTGCAATAAAATAAAAACCTGATTTCCATTTTTTTACTTTTTTTCTGGTTCCCTCTGGAGATAAGGCTAATCTGAATTCAGTATTTGTTGAATAAATTTTAGATATTTGATCAACAGTATTTGACTTACTATTTCTACTTACAGGATATCCCCCCATATATCTCATAAATAAATTCAGAGGAAAGAAGAACAATTCTTTTTTACCTATAAAATTAATTTTTAAATCATAAATTCTTCTAATCATAATACCAATAAAAAAATCAAACCAATGAGTATGAGGGGCTACAATAATTACACATTTCTTTGGTAAAAATTTAAAATTACCCGAAACTTTCCATCTGAAAATTCTGTAAAATAAAAATTTAGTCATTTACAAAATATTTGTTGGCATTTTCTAAATCAGAGGGGGTGTCGATCGAAATTGTTTCATCATATACCTGGATCATTTTAAACCTAAAATTATTTTCAACGATCCTAATAGCTTCTATTTTTTCATTCTTTTCATTAATTGTTTGGGTTGTAGAGGAAAATCTTTTCAAAGCTGATTTTCTAAATGCATAAACCCCTATGTGCTTGAAATAGTTTTTACTTTTAGAATTAAATTCTCTCGTAAATTGAGTAGCAAATTGATTTGTATCAGTACTCACTTTAACTACATTACTTTTTTTAGCAATGTCTTTATCAATTTTAATCATTAATGAAACAACATCAATTTCATTTTTATGGTCATTATTGAAAACTTCAATTATTTTTTCAATTTGATTTATTTTTAAAAATGGCTCATCACCCTGAACATTAATAATAATTTCACAATCAAAACTATCGACAAATTCAGCTATTCTATCTGTTCCTGTATCGTGTATTTTTTTACTTATAAAGTGTTTTATTGAATATTTATCAAGTACTGTAGAAATTTCCAAAGAATCTGTAATTACTGCAACCTCATCGAAAAGCTTAAAATTTATGAGATTTGTAAATGTTTTTACAATTAGCGGGGTTCCACCAATGTTTTTCAACATTTTTTTTTGCAATCTGGTGGAATCCAGTCTTGCTGGAATTAAAGCAACGATTGACACTATCCAAAATTAAATATTAATCTTTGTTAATTTAAAAAAAATTGTAGTTTTGTTTTTCGATGAAAAAGTTTGAATTGACTGAAAAAAACAGAAAAATAACCACATATGTGCTGTACTTTCTTTCATTAGTTTTAGTTTTTCTAATTTTTAGATCAATTAACTCCCCCATAAAATTTAATGAAGTTAAGAGTGAAAGATATTCAAAAGTCATTGATAGATTAAAAGATATCCGAAATGCACAGATTGCTTTCAAAAGTGTAAATGGCATTTATTCAAATGATTTTGAAGAACTTATAAAGTTCATTGACTCAGCTGAGTTCACTATAACACAAAAAAGAGATTCTAGTTACATGGAATATGATAGAATATATAGAATCGATATGCTAAGGGAGGTTATTGTAACAGATACTCTCGGTTTTGTCTCTGTTAAGGATTCCTTATTTGCAAATAGCTCAGATTATAAAAATATGGCCTCAATCCCAATTAAAGGTGTTGAAAGTTTATTCTCTCTAAAAGCTGATGTTATTGATAAAAATGGTTACAACGTACCAGTATTTGAAGTCAGAGTTTCCAAAGATGTTATTTTATTCGACCAAAACAAAGATTTGTTAAATCAAGAAAAGGAAACAGTTTCTGTTGATGGAGTTAATGGTCCTGATTTGGTTTTAGGCTCACTAACTGATGTTAGCACCAGCGGTAATTGGCCAACCACCTTCGATGTCGAAACAAAATAAGTCAATTAAAGTTTATTTAGATATAGTTCTTTCCAGCACGTTTGTTTGTCTACAACTAAAGGATTTTGATAGTGGAAATATATTCCTCAGGGAGAGACTAGATTATGAAAAGGTGTCTGATCCCACTATACTGCTGACTAAAATTGAAGAAATTTTAAATATTGTAAATATAAACTTGTATAGTGTTCTTGAGCCAAAATTAATTTTTGATAATGATTATTACGCTTTGGTCCCAGAGCTATTATACCAAAAAGGAAAAGAAAAAACATATTTAAAATTTAATACTCAATTGGAAAATGATGATTATGTAGTATCAGATAATCTTAAAGCTATTAATACTTATAACATATATCTTCCATATGCAAACATCAATAACTACTTAATAGATAAATTTGAAAAGTTAGAATTTTACCATTTTAATACAGTACTGATAAACAGATTAGTAAATAAAAACGACTCTGATTCATGTTATTGCTTCATTGAAGAAGGATTTTTAAAAATATTAATTTTAAAAAAGAGAGAAATTTTATTTTTTAATTCTTTTTTCCATAATTCTTTAGATGATGTATTATATTTTTTGATACTTGTATTACAAGATAAAAGTCTAAAAAACAGCACATTACCAGTAAAAGTATATTCAAAAAAAGATCCTGAAGAAATAAAAAATAAGTTTAAAAGTTTTCTAAAAAATATGACTGTTATTCACCATGATGGATTTAATCAAATTCTTTAATCAATGAGAATAATTTCCGGAAAACTTAAAGGAAAACAAATAAAAATTCCAAAAAATATCAAAGTTAGACCTACAACTGATAAGTCAAAAGAGGCATTATTCAATATCCTTGTTAATAGATATGATTTTGAAGAAATTAAAGTACTAGATCTGTTTTCCGGGACTGGATCTATGAGTTTTGAATTTTCATCAAGAGGAGTAAAAACTGTATACTCAGTCGACAAAAACTATTCTTCTACAAAATTTATTAAAAACTTCTCCGATGAAAACAATTTAAATATTAATGTTTTAAAGAGAGATATATTCAAATCAAATTTAGAAACTAATATAAAATTTGATTTAGTATTTGCTGATCCACCCTACTCAAATAATGAAAAGTATTACACCAATTTATTATCATTACTTAGAAAAAAACTTTCTAACTCAAATGGCTCATTGTTAATACTAGAACACCCCGAAAATATTAATCTAAAAAACGATGAAAATATTATTGAGGTAAGAAAATATGGAGGATGTTCTTTTTCCTTTATATATTTGTAAATACTTGATAATCAATATTTTCTTTACAAATATTTAATATATTGATTGAAATATTTATTTTTTCTTTCCTGCCTTAAAGAGATACTCTTTTTCTTCTTTAGAAAGACTTTCATAACCAGATTCTGATATTTTATCAAGGATGGAATCAATTTTATTTTGATTCAATTTATTGTTGGTATTATTTCTCGTTGATTTATTTTTTTTTGCTGTCTCGAAAAAAGAAAAGAAATTGTCAATGAAATTGTGATTATATAAGTTTTTATAAAAATAATAACCCCAAACTGAACCACCTAAATGTGCGATATGACCACCAGCATTTCCATAGGGAATTTGTATAATGTCGTATATGAATAGAAAAATTGCTAGATACAATAATTTTAAATCAAAAAAGAAAATTCTAATCCTGTAATTCGGATTGTAAAAGGTTAAAAAGAATATAATTGCTGATACACCAGCAGATGCGCCAATCATTGAAGACTTAATACCACTGAAAACAGGAAAAAGATTATAACTTATTATATAAGTTAAACCTCCCGTTATAATTCCACTAAAAAACAGCCTTTTTAAGGTTTTTTTTCCAAAAAGATCATAAACGATATTACCAAAATAATAGAAAAGAATCATATTCCAGAAAATATGAGAAAACGAACTTTGGTTATGAAAGAAACCATATGTAAATATGGACCAGGGTTTAAATATTAACTCAGAAAAATCAGCAGAAATATAAAACCACTTGAATATTGATTGAGATTTGAATTCAACTTTAAACAAATAGAAAATTACATCAAGTATATAGGGTAAAAAATGAATACAAACTATATAAAATATTATTTTTTGTACAATATTTAAACTACTTATAAACCCACCAATTCTATCTTTTAATTCCATCTATTGTTATTAAACTGTGATTTTTTCCAATACCACATCATTAAAAAGCCAGTAATTGCACCTCCAATGTGAGCAAAGTGAGCTATTGAGCCAATTGAAGCTGAAGTTAAACCAAAAAATAGGTCAATAAGAATTAAACCCGGTACAAAGAATTTAGCTTTAATTGGGATGGGTGGAAATAGCAACATAAGCTTTGTATTTGGAAACATGAATGAGAAAGCAACAACAATACCATAAATAGCTCCAGATGCACCAATCATTGGAGTATTATAATCATTATATGCAGATAACATTTTAGACTCTGAAACAAAGTCGAGTATATAAGTTGGGTATGTAGCTGATTTTAAAATACTAGTAATTTGGTCTTGACTAACATTAGCGTCAGAAAGAGCACTAACAAAAGAGTCAACATTAACATAGTTTGCGTAGTTTTGAAGTAGCGCTGCACCAATTCCACATGAAAAATAAAAAAAAAGAAACTTATTTTTACCCCATATACTTACAAGTGTAGAGCCAAACATCCATAATGCAAGCATATTGAACGCCAAATGCATTAGATTTCCATGCATAAACATGTGCGTAATTAACTGGCTGTAAATAAACTTATCATTTTCAAAATAAAACAATGAAAAAACATCTCTACTTAAGTCATAAGAAAATTGAGAACCAATGTAAAATATCAAATTTATAACCAATAATTGGGTAATAATGAGAGGAGTTCTGTTCATTAATTAAATTTTGAGTTAATATTTTCAATGTTAATTTTATAAACCACCCTCTTATTATCCGGAGAATAATTTGGTTCCTTACAGCTAAAAATTTTATTTAATAGAAGATCTTGCTCCTCTCTATTTTTTAATTTTGATATTTTCTTGGACTTCGATTTTGCAAGTAACCGTGCTATTCGATCATTCAAACTCGGTGATAAATACTCAAGACCCTCAAGATTTTTTTCAACAATATCCAAAAAAATAGACTCAACTTCCCCAAATTCAAATGCAGGATGTATGGACGTAATATTAACATTGTTTTTGTTAATATTAAAAGCAAAACCCAAGTGATTAAGAATATTTTTTACAGATTTGATTGTTATTATATCACTCGACGAAAAACCCATTTCAATAGGATATAATAATTTTTGTGATAGATTTTGTTTATTATCAATTTCATTCAAAAGTTGTTCATAGTATATTCTATAAAAAGCTCTCTTAATATTAATAATCAATAAATCTGTTTTGCTTTTAGTAATTAAAAATTTATTAGAAAAATCAAAAACTGGATATTCACTGGTTAACTCAATATCATTTTCAGAAAAAATTGACCCACTTTTATTTTCAACCAGCAACTCATTTATGTTGGGATCGGTGGCTTTAACTGGTGTTTTGAAAGGGGTAAAACTGTAATCCAATTCAATAGTTGGGCTGGAAACCCTTTTTTCAGCTGGTTTTGACAAATTAATATTATTGCTAAAGTCAATATTTGGAACAACATTATATTTCCCTAAACTATGCTTTACAGTTGACAAAATTATTGCATATATTATGTTTTCATCATCAAATTTAACTTCAGTTTTTGAAGGATGAACGTTAATATCAATTTTTTCTGGGTCACATTCTAAAAACAAAATATAAGATGGCTTAATTTCTTTATCAACAAGACCATCGTATGATTTTGAAATTGCATGATTTAAATAATTGCTCTTTATATACCTGTTATTAATGTATAAGAACTGATTATTTCTAGATTTATTAAGGTACTCGGCCTTGAAAACAAAGCCTCTGATTTTAACAAGGTCTGTTTTTTCTTCAATTGGAATTATTTTCTTCTCAATTGATTTTCCTAAAACTTCAACGACTCTTTTTTTTTGATTTGCTCTTTTTAAGTTATAAATAGGCTTGTTATTATGTTTTAGTGTAAATTCTATTTCATGATGAGAAAGTGACAACCTAACAAACTCATTGATTAGGTGCTTGAACTCAATTTTGTCAGACTTTAAAAACTTTCTCCTTGCAGGAACATTATAAAAAATATTCCTAGATGTAACGGTCGTTCCCATTGTACCAACCTCCTCCGAAAGGTTTGAAATTTCATTATTTTCAACCTCGATGAAATTTCTTATCCCTGAATTATCATTACATGATGAGATCTTTGTTTTTGATACCGAACAAATGCTTGACAAAGCTTCACCTCGAAAACCCTTCGAATTAATTTTAAATAAATCATTAAATGAATTCAGCTTAGAAGTTGAATGATTTAAATAACAAACTTTTAAATTGTTTAAGTCCATACCCAAACCATCATCGCTGACTTGTATTTGTGTTTTACCAAAGTCTGTGATGAAAATATCTATTTTTTTTGCATTCGAATCAATTGAATTTTCAATCAATTCTTTTAATATTGATGAGGGTCTCTGGATTACTTCTCCTGCAGCAATCTTGTTAACTAGATCAACCGGTAGTTTTTTTATTTGATTACCCATTTAAAAAAATTGATAGGTCAAAGTCAATGATATATAAAAAAATTAATGTTAAAAAAGCTATTATATAAAATAATGTCCTTGAAAAAATGGTATTAGACCTGTTTCTGGACCTCAACCTAGCTTCGTTCCATGAATTAGATTTATCAAATACGCTATTGGATTCTCTGTGTTTAGAATAAGCAGAGTCAAAACCATAAAGGTTTGTTTTATTTGATTTCGAATATCTAGGGGAATACCTAAATTTTTTATTTGTTGGTTTTCTAAAAAAATTTATTGAACTCACTTTTAAATTTTAAAATTAAATTTACAAAAAATGATGTCATTACAAACCTAATATTGTTTAAAGTAATGACTATATTTAACTTCGAAAATGAGAGCTTCTATAGATAAGATAAATAAGTTATTAAATTCAAAAAAAACAATAACAATAACAACACACACAAATCCAGATGGTGATGCTATTGGAAGCAGTTTTGCTCTTTATCATTATTTGCTAAAACTTAATCACAACGTTAAAGTTATCACACCAAATAAACATCCAGACTTTTTAGATTGGGTGCCTGGAATTGATAATCTAGAAATTTTTGATGAAAATCCTGAAAAATGCAACAAAATACTTGATACTAGTGATTTAGTTTTTACGCTTGATTATAATGATTTAAAAAGAGCAAGTAAGTTAGGTTTAGCCATCAGTCAATTCAAAGGGACAATAATAATGATAGATCATCACCAGAATCCGGTTGGATATAGTGATATTGAGTTCTCCGAACCCAATATAACTTCAACATCAGAAATGATTTACATGTTCATAAAAATGTGTGGAAAAATTGAAAAAATTGATAGAGACATTGCTACATGTATTTATTTAGGAATGATGACTGATACAGGCTCATTCCAATATAAGGGGGTGAGTAGCACAACACATGATATAATTTCATCTCTATTAACATATGGAGTTGATAATAACAAAATTTATAATAATGTATACAATAGTAATGAGATTAGTAAACTCAAATTATTATCTGTTGCATTAAAAAATTTAGAGCTAATAATTGATAAGAAAACTGCCTTAATGCACATATGCCAAAAGGATTTAATCAAAAATAATTACAAAAAGGGCGATTCAGAAGGCATTGTAAATTATGGATTAACGCTTAGCGGAATACAATTTTCAGTTATTTTTATTGAGGATGAAAATGAAAAAAATAAATTTAAAATATCCTTCAGATCCAAAGAAGATTTCCCATGCAACGAGTTTGCATCAAATTTTTTTGACGGAGGTGGTCACTTGAACGCTGCAGGAGGTATTTTTAAAGGAAATTTAAATTCTGCAATTGAATACTTCAAAAAATCTTTAAATGAATTTTAAAATGAAAAAAATTATAATTTTAACGCTAATATTTAGCATAAACCTTTCATGTAATATGTCACAAGAAAATAATATAATATACGCATCAATTGAAACCAATAAAGGAATAATAAAAACCGAATTATTTTTTGAAAAAACCCCCATCACTGTAGCAAATTTTATATCACTAGCTGATGGGA
This sequence comes from uncultured Bacteroidota bacterium, assembly GCA_902614065.1. Taxonomy (GTDB): domain Bacteria; phylum Bacteroidota; class Bacteroidia; order Flavobacteriales; family Flavobacteriaceae; genus Eutrophosalina. The sequence continues at coordinate 23,599 of CACMJT010000001.1, forward strand.
CCAATAAAAATGTTAGTAACGAATATAAGAGCAAAAAATATTATAACGGCTTGACTTTTCATCGAGTTATCTCTGATTTTATGATTCAAGGTGGAGATCCGACAGGAACTGGATCAGGATCACCAGGCTACAAATTTAAGGATGAAATAGTTGAAGATTTAAAGCACGATTCAAAAGGTATACTATCCATGGCGAATGCAGGTCCAGGAACAAATGGAAGTCAATTTTTTATCACACACAAAGAAACGCCTTGGTTAGATGGAATGCATACTGTTTTTGGTAAAACAGTTGAGGGTTTAGATATAATCGATAAAATATCTCAGGGTGACTCAATTTTAAGTATTGAAATAACAAGAACTGGACCCAAAGCAAAAAAATTCAATGCCTCAAAAATATTTACCAATCATTTCAAGGAGGAAGAAAAAATAATTTTAGAAAAGGAAAAAGAAAGGGAAAAGATTCTTAAAGAAACATCAAAAAGGCATGATAAACTTAAAAACAAAGCTGAAGAAACTGAGTCAGGTTTGAGATACTATGTAACTAAATCAGGAAATGATATTAAAGTAGATGAAAAAAAAGTGATATTAACACACTATGCTGTTTATTTTGAAGATGGACAACTCTTAGATACATCTGTTTTGGAAATTGCTGAAAAGTTTAATATGGTCAATATTCAAAGAAAAAACGCAAATGGCTACACGCCAATTGAAGCCAAGGTTGGACCAAAAGACATGATGATTTCTGGGTTTAAAGAAGGGCTGAAACTACTTAATGTTGGTGATAAAGCAATATTATACATCCCATACTATCTAGCCTATGGAGAAATGGAAAATAGAGGAATACCTGCAAAATCTAACTTAATCTTTGAGGTTGAAATTGTTGATCAACTTTAAAATGATATCAAAAGATTATTGTTATTTTTTCTTTACATTATTTTTTCTAATTACTACATTATTAATCAATAAAACAGGAAGTTTAAATTCTATAAATTATGATATTTTGTATCCATTATGGTACAATTTAACGTCGAGCTTAACAACTTTTTTTCCATTTTCCATAGGTGACTTTATATACATAATTTATCCAATATTATTTATTTATTTTTTTAGAAAAACAAAACTGAGGAGAAAAAAACTATTAATAAGCTTTTATTTTCTATCATTTCCTTACATGATGTTTTATTGGTCTTGGGGATTCAATTATGAGAGAAAAAAATCAAATTCAATTGAATATACCAACAATGAATTAATAGAGGTCACTGAATATTATGTGTCAAAAGTTAATAATTCTCAGTTTAGTATCACTAAAAACAAAAACACACCTGTTAAAGTTGAAGACAACTTCAATGAATTAAGAAAAAAAATCGTAAAGTCCTTGGCACAGACTACAAAACAATTTGAAATAAAAAACTTTACTAAACATCCAATAAAAATATCTCAATTTTCAACATTACTTTCATACATGGGCTTTTCAGGATACATTAATCCATTTACTTTAGAAGCACACTTAAATAAAAATATTCCAAAAATATCTTACCCATTCACAATTTCACATGAAATCGCACATCAATACGGAATCTCCTTTGAGAATGAAGCAAATTTTTTTGGATTGAAAAATACTCTTAATTCAAAAGATAAAGTCATTAATTATTCTGGCGAATTGGTCGCTTTACAATATCTTCTTTATGATTTAAGACTTAAAGACAAAAACAGTGGATCTAAGCTAGTTGATAAGTTGAATGGTGGAGTAATTAAAAACCTTCAAGAAAAAAGATCTTACAGTGAAAAATTCAAAAACCCATTTGAACCATATATTAAAAAAATATATGACCTTTTTCTAAAAAGCAACAACCAAAATAACGGGATAAAAAGCTATAATTTGGTTGTTAACTTATTAATACAAGACTATCAATCCAAAATTAATAGGTCAGTTGAAGATTCTAGCTGATTCTTAAGTTTGTTAAAATCTTTACTTAACATTTCCACCATATCGGCATATTGACTAATTAAAGACATTGCTTTACCTAAACTCTCAATTTGCATTTTTGTTGGACCATAGGATGAATTAAATCCACTAACAGCCACACTTAATCTATCAGAAATTGTTTCAATATCTTTTTCTCTAACATCTTTTTTTGATTTATTTCCTGAAACAAAAATATCAATATCGTTGATTTTATTTTGAATATTATTATATAATTCAACATAACTCTGGTAATTACTGGTTCTGGATATTAGTGATATAATCGACTTATTGGTTTCTTTAATTTTATTGAATTTACTGTTAACGACTGAATATTCATTGAATATGCTCTCTACTTCAACTACATATTCTTCAATTTTATCATTATTAGGATTATCTAAAATTCCTGGTCTAATTCTCTCTACCTCAAAAAATTTACTACCAATTTTATTTACCTGACCCCCATAGACTGTATAAACATTAAATGAATATTTTCCTGGTTGTACTCTAATACTTGGTGAATAAAATCTTGATGAACCAGAAGTAATATGGGTTTTAATTTTTTTTGTTAGATCCCAAGAAACCCTGTTAAACCCCTTTTTATAAGGAAATGTGAATCTATCAATAAAAGAATTCTCATTGTTGTAGATTTCAATGATTGTTATTGGTGTTTTTTCATTTAACTCATCATCTAACTCCTTCCATCCTGGAAAGGGAATATTGGAGTTAGATTTTTCTAGACCTTTTTCAACTTTCAATCTCATTTGTTTTTTAGTTGATATTTCATCACTCAAATAGAAAGTTAGTATAGCTCCATAGTCTGGATTTTTGGCATAATATGTATTACTTCCTTGTGATGTAGAGCCTGATCTAATAGGGTTATATTGTAGTGCTTTTCTTGGGGTAAAAACTAAATTATTTTTTAGAGAACTAGCAGATAAAAACCTTAAAGATGAATAATCATCTAGTACATAAAAACCTCTTCCAAAAGTTGCAGCTACAAGGTCATTTTCTCTTTTTTGGATTGCTAAATCCCGAACAGATATAGTTGGTAACCCAGATGAAAACTTTACCCATTTTAATCCACCATTTACGGAAACATAAACCCCATATTCTGTCCCTAAAAACATTAAGTTTTTATCTACATGGTCCTGTACCAATCTCCAACAAAGAAAACCATCTGGAATACCTGTAGTTATATTTTTCCAAGACTTACCTCCGTCATTTGACTTGTAAACATAAGGTTTATAATCACCAAATTTGTGATTATCTAATAACACATAAACTGTGTTAGCGTCAAACAAATCTGCTTTTATATCATTTACAAAGGAGCCCTTTGGTACGCCTGGTAATTTTTCTACGCTAACTTTTATCCAATTTTGCCCATAATCTCTTGTATATTGAATTATTCCATCATCTGTACCAGCATATATGATATTTTGGTCAACTGGTGATTGGGACAATGATGTTATAGTATTATAAGTGGACATTGCATAAACATCCCATGGATTATCCCAACTTTGAACCTTACCCATAATTGGCAATTCGAACCTTTCTTGGTTTAATGTTAGGTCACCTGATATCGCTTTCCATTCGTCGCCCCTGTTGTTAGAAACCCATACTCTTTGAGAGCCAAAAAATATTGTTTCTGGGTCATGTGGGCTAACCAATATGGGTGCATCCCAATTAAACCTTTCATATGGTTCATTCAAATCATTTTGAGGTTTTATAAATGTTGCCTCACCATTGGTTCTATCTATTCTGTGAATATTACCTTGCTGAGACTGAGCATAAACTATGTTTGGATTTCCTGGCTCAGTTGCAGGTTGGTGACCATCTCCACCCAGTAAAACAAACCAATCTGAATTTGTTATTCCTAAGTCTTTAAAAGTGCGACTTGGTCCACCTTGTGTATTGTTGTCTTGTGTACCACCAAAGATATTATAGAACGGATATGCATCATCAACTGCTAGTTTATAAAATTGTGTCAGTGGTAAGTTTGCCACAAACTTCCATGTATTAGTATCATCAAACGATTCGTAAACACCACCATCAGTACCAATTAACAAATAATTAGGATCGCTCATTTTAAATGTTAATGAGTGATTATCAACATGCTTATCACTTTCATTCATTATGTAAAAATCCTTACCACCATTTTCAGAGACTTGAACCTTTGTATCCATCAGGTATATTTTATCAAACACATGAGGGGATGCTACAAGTTCTTGATAATAATGTGGTCCTGTAGCTCCTGAAACGGTATCAGACATCTTTGTCCAGCTTCCTCCGGAATTTGTAGTCTTGTATACTGCACCGTTTCTTCTATCAGTTTCTACGGCAGCATAAAGAATTGTACTATCAAATGGAGAGATAGCCAACCCAATTTTTCCAAGATTTGAATTTGGTAATCCATCTTTAATTTCAATCCAGTTTTTTCCATGGTCAGTTGACTTGTATATGGATGTACCAGGACCTCCACCCATGTAAGATGCAACATTTCGATGCCTTTGCCATGTTGCAGCATATAAAATATCTGGATTTAACTGATCAATCACAATATCGGTAACACCTGTCCACTCATTTACACTTAAAACATTTTTCCATGTTTTTCCACCATCATTTGTTTTATATAAACCTCTATCACCACCAGAGGACCACAGCGGTCCTTGAGAAGCAACAAATACAATATTTGGGTCTTTTGGGCTCACAATTATTTTCGAAATATGTTCGGATGATTTAAGTCCCATTGATTTCCAGCTCTTTCCACCATTTTCACTGACGTAAATACCATGTCCGATTCCCACATGTCTTCCACCAACATTTTCACCAGTTCCAAGCCAAACTTTAGATGAGTTGTGAGGGTCTATTGTGATACAACCAGTAGAATAAAAGCTTTCGTTATCAGCAATAGGTTTCCATGTAGTTCCAGAATTAACAGTTTTCCACACACCACCTGAACCAACAGCAACATACCATTCATTTTCGTTTTCAGGATTTATTGCAATATCTGCAATACGACCCGACATAAAAGCTGGACCTACTGATCTAAATTCAAGACCCGATAAGTCGGAGGGTTTTAATTCTTCACTGGTAATTTTTTTCTTTTGTGCAAAAGCAGATATTAAAAAAAAGACGGATATCAATGCAATAAAATACTTTTTCATATTGGTGAGCTTTATTTGATTTATTTCTATCTAAAATATAGTAAAAGCATTAATTGTTAAAATGAAATTGTATTTTTATTAAAATGAATTTTAATAAAGTATTATTAATATGTTTTTTCATTTTATTTTCTTGCGAACCAGATGATCTTTGCTTAGAAACATATCCTGACACACCTAAATTAATCATAAAGTTTTTTGATAATGTCTCCCAAGAAAGTACAATAATAAATAATTTGATAATAGAGGACATTGATAGAAATCTAGTACTTTATAATGGTACAACAGACTCCATTTCGATACCATTAAATTACAGAAAACAACAAACCTCACTCAATTTTATTTATAACACTAACCTCGATAAAGTTTATGTAAATTATGGTACAAATGAAGTTTTCATCTCGAAGGGCTGTGGATATCGTATGGAATATTTATTAGAAAACATTATTGTTGAAAATGATAATGAGAACTGGATTAGCTCTCTAGAAATATCAAATCAAAACGTAGTGGAAGAATCAAATCATCATGTCAAAATATTTTTTTAGTTTTTTTTTAGTTTTTTTTATCAATATCGAATTATCATCACAAGAAAATAATATTGAAAATGACTCAATATCAATAAAAAAAACTTACGGAATAAGATTAGGCTTAGATCTCAGTAAACAGATAAGAATGCTCACTGAAGATTACAAAGGATTGTCTTTATACTCTGATTTAAAAATAAAGGAGGATATTTTTGTTGTATTAGAGTTTGGGAATGATAACAAAACAATTAATGATGAAAACATAAACTCTAAGGTTAATGGATCCTACTACAAGCTTGGTTTTAATTATAACTTTTATAAAAACCTGCCAGGGCTAAATAATGAAATATATTTTGGAATTAGATATGGAATGTCAAAATTCAATAATGAATTACTAAGTTTTAAGGTTTATGATATTGATAATAATTGGAATAATGAATCAATAGTTGTCAACAGAAAGTTCAATAATTTAAATGCTGGTTGGATAGAGTTAATACTCGGATTTAACGCGGAGATAAGCAAAAATATATATATGGGTATATCATTGAGAGTTAATAGACTAATAAGTCAACAAATACCCTCTAATTACACCAACTTTTTTATTCCTGGATTTAATAAAGTAACTGAAAATAACAATTTCGGAACAAGTATAACTTATAATTTAATTTATCAAATACCAATCTTAAAAAAATGAAATTAAATTGGTTTGATACGCCATATTATAAATTACTATATAAAAACAGAAACGAGAA
>CACMJT010000001.1:32500-305419 GCA_902614065.1 uncultured Bacteroidota bacterium
CCGATTATTATCCATGCTCGACCGCTCGACTAGTGAGCTGTTACGCACTCTTTAAATGAATGGCTGCTTCCAAGCCAACATCCTAGCTGTCTGGGCAGTCAAACCTCGTTTAATCAACTTAGCATACACTTGGGGACCTTAGCTGATGGTCTGGGTTCTTTCCCTCTCGGACATGGACCTTAGCACCCATGCCCTCACTGCTGTGCATCATTTCATAGCATTCGGAGTTTGTCAGGAATTGGTAGGCGGTGAAGCCCCCGCATCCTATCAGTAGCTCTACCTCTAGGAAACTAACACAACGCTGCACCTAAATGCATTTCGGGGAGTACGAGCTATTTCCGAGTTTGATTGGCCTTTCACCCCTATCCTCAGTTCATCCCAAGACTTTTCAACGTCAACGGGTTCGGGCCTCCACTATGTGTTACCATAGCTTCACCCTGACCAAGGATAGATCACACGGTTTCGCGTCTACTACTACTGACTAATTTCGCCCTATTCAGACTCGCTTTCGCTACGGCTTCGTATCAAAAATACTTAACCTTGCCAGTAACAGTAACTCGTAGGCTCATTATGCAAAAGGCACGCCGTCACCCTAAAAGGGCTCCGACCGCTTGTAAGCGCAAGGTTTCAGGATCTATTTCACTCCCTTATTCAGGGTTCTTTTAACCTTTCCCTCACGGTACTAGTTCACTATCGGTCTCTCAGGAGTATTTAGCCTTAACGGATGGTCCCGCCAGATTCATGCAAGGTTTCCCGTGCCCCGCATTACTCAGGATACCACTATCATTAACTCTCTTTACTTGTACGGGACTATCACCCTCTATGGTTCCGATTTCCAACGGATTCTAATTCATTGAGCAACAAATATTGTGGTCCTACAACCCCTAAATTGCCGAAACAATTTAGGTTTGGGCTATTCCGCGTTCGCTCGCCACTACTAGCGGAATCACTATTGTTTTCTTTTCCTCCGGGTACTTAGATGTTTCAGTTCTCCGGGTTAGCTTCCATAAATGGATGATTATTCTTCAAATAACCGGGTTTCCCCATTCGGACATTTGCGGATCAAAATGTATGTGCCACTCCCCGCAACTTTTCGCAGCTTATCACGTCCTTCTTCGCCTCTGAGAGCCAAGGCATTCCCCTTACGCTCTTAATTAGCCTATTGTAACTTTACTTTTCTTTGAAATTGTATTTATTATTATGCTCGTACAAATTGGTAAAAACCAATTCATACCTTGTAGTGTATCTATAATCACAAACACAAATTGGATAACAGGTGTTTGTGATATAAAAAATTTTCAATATGTCAATGATCGTTTAAGTTAAAAACTTGTGGAGAATGTGGGAGTCGAACCCACGACCTCTTGAATGCAAATCAAGTGCTCTAGCCAGCTGAGCTAATTCCCCATTATGAAAAGAATTCAAAATGTAGAATTCTCAACTCTAAATTCCCAATATCGTTGTAGTCTCGGGCAGACTCGAACTGCCGACCTCTACATTATCAGTGTAGCGCTCTAACCGGCTGAGCTACGAGACTCTAATCGATAGTAAATAATGACAGCATTAGCAAAACGCATTGCTTAAAAAACCCCAAATTCAGTCGTCATACTTTCTCTAGAAAGGAGGTGTTCCAGCCGCACCTTCCGGTACGGCTACCTTGTTACGACTTAGCCCCAGTCACTAGTTTTACCCTAGGCAGCTCCTTTCGGTTACCGACTTCAGGCACTCCCAGCTTCCATGGCTTGACGGGCGGTGTGTACAAGGCCCGGGAACGTATTCACCGGATCATGGCTGATATCCGATTACTAGCGATTCCAGCTTCACGGAGTCGAGTTGCAGACTCCGATCCGAACTGAGACCGGTTTTGAAGATTTGCTCCTTCTCGCGAAGTGGCTGCTCTCTGTACCGACCATTGTAGCACGTGTGTAGCCCAGGACGTAAGGGCCGTGATGATTTGACGTCATCCCCACCTTCCTCACGGTTTGCACCGGCAGTTTCGTTAGAGTTCCCGACATTACTCGTTGGCAACTAACGATGGGGGTTGCGCTCGTTATAGGACTTAACCTGACACCTCACGGCACGAGCTGACGACAACCATGCAGCACCTTGTAATGAGTCCGAAGAAAAATTCATCTCTGAATCTGTCCCATTACATTTAAGCCCTGGTAAGGTTCCTCGCGTATCATCGAATTAAACCACATGCTCCACCGCTTGTGCGGGCCCCCGTCAATTCCTTTGAGTTTCAATCTTGCGATCGTACTCCCCAGGTGGGATACTTATCACTTTCGCTTGGCCACACATCTACCTGAAGTAGACATACAGCTAGTATCCATCGTTTACGGCGTGGACTACCAGGGTATCTAATCCTGTTCGCTACCCACGCTTTCGTCCCTGAGCGTCAGTATATTGTTAGTGATCTGCCTTCGCAATCGGTATTCTGTGTGATATCTATGCATTTCACCGCTACACCACACATTCTAACCACTTCACAATAACTCAAGTCTTTCAGTATCAAAGGCAATTCTACAGTTGAGCTGCAGGATTTCACCTCTGACTTAAAAAACCGCCTGCGGACCCTTTAAACCCAATGATTCCGGATAACGCTCGAATCCTCCGTATTACCGCGGCTGCTGGCACGGAGTTAGCCGATCCTTATTCTTACAGTACCGTCAAGCCCCGACACGTCGGGGTGTTTCTTCCTGTATAAAAGCAGTTTACAACCCGTAGGGCCGTCATCCTGCACGCGGCATAGCTGGATCAGACTTTCGTCCATTGTCCAATATTCCTCACTGCTGCCTCCCGTAGGAGTCTGGTCCGTGTCTCAGTACCAGTGTGGGGGGTCCCCCTCTCAGGGCCCCTACCTATCGTAGTCTAGGTGAGCCGTTACCTCACCTACAAACTAATAGGACGCATGCTCATCTTTTACCGCCGAAGCTTTAATCATTTAATCATGCGAATAAATGATGTTATAGGGGATTAATCCAAATTTCTCTGGGCTATACCCTAGTAAAAGGCAGATTGCATACGCGTTACGCACCCGTTCGCCACTCGTCTTTCGGTGCAAGCACCAAAAGTTACCGTTCGACTTGCATGTGTTAGGCTTGCCGCTAGCGTTCATCCTGAGCCAGGATCAAACTCTTCGTTGTAAAAAAATTTATAATATTTAACAACTTGAATTGATAAAAGACTTTTCAGGAATGGTTTTGCTAATTCGTATAATGATATAAATCATCGATACGCTGTCATATTTCAATACTTTCAATGAACTTATTCATTCTTTCCTGTTTAACAGAAAAGCCGTGCAAATATACACTCCTTTCATGTTCTACCAAATATATTTGAAGAAAATAAGTTAATTTTTTATAACAAAATTATTAACATGCTGATTTACAGCATATTTATCTAGGTCTTTAATACCCTTGTTTTCTAAGAATATCCTCAATAAAATAGTCCTCACGACTATTTTTTGGGTCAAATTTTTCTTTTAGTGAAATATCAAAAGCTCTTGCAACTAAATTGTATGAAAAAGCTCGGAATCCGTTTCTTAACTCTTTGAGCAGCTGATATGTGGTTTTACCAGTTTCTCGAAATACAAGTTTAACTAAAATTTGCCCTTCGCTTCTCGTTAATTTTTTCAATTCTTCGGTAAACTCCTCTTGAATGTATTTTTCAACAATTCTTGTATATCTTTTTCGCTTGGACCTCTTATTTAATTTACCCAATCGATCGTTAAGTTTTTTTAACCTTTCAGCGGCCAAAGATGCATATGGGTAAACCTTAAGAGTTTTTCGTCTAAGTATTAAATATCTTATTCTCTCATCCGAATCTTTAAAATTAATTTCATTGTAAACTGTAACTTCGGAGAGTTCAAATTCTTTTTTTGTTATTGAATCCCCCTCAAACTTGTAATATATTTCTTCATTTTGACCATGCAAAGAAATCAAAGCTGAAACAAAAAAAATCAAAATTGTTGAAAAAAGTTTAAGCATGAATCAATGTACATCCAATTCTTGTGTTTTAACAATAAACTCAAACACAAGATCAAATAAGGTTTTATCATTAACTGTGGCGTTCCAAGGACCATGTCCTTTTCCCTTCAGTGGAAAAAATTCGTAATAGGCACCAGTCTGTTGATATATTTTTTTTACATCTAATGCATTTTTAAAATCAACTAACTTATCGTTGGTTCCATGTGCAATAAATACAGGAGGGTTATTTTTGTTGTATAATTTCTTACCACTAAACTTGGCAATAGCTTCAGCACATCCTTTGCTTCCCCAGAGAAAAATAATTGATTGAACTTGAAATTTCTGATCAGTATTTGTTGACAATAATGTTTTGTCTTGTTCAATGTTCAACTCTTTTAAATAATCCTCATTTTCAGTTATACCAGCGCCAAAAGATGCACACCCACCTGCAGATCCACCCCCAACTGTTATTTGATTTGAATTTACACCAAAATTATTTTTGTTTACAACAACCCAACGTACAGCAGCTTTTATATCTCTTAGAGCAGGGTATATGGCCTTAGCTCTGTTGTTTTTATTAATATTAACAATCTCCTTATCAACCATTTGTTTCCACTTGTCAGGAACACTGCCATAATCCTTTAATAGTCGATAGTTAAGATTAAACACTGCCCACCCCCTGGATGCAAAATATTTTGAAAATTCCACATATTGTCTCATGCTAGTTTTATCTCCACCACGAAATCCACCTCCATGAATTAACATTAAAATAGGTTTATTTTTTTCTGTGTTTTTCGGTAAATATGCATCTAAGTATAAGGGGATTTCAACTGGGTTTTCATTATTGTAAGAATCATGAGAAAGACCATAACCATAAATCAAATTTTCTTCAACTAAAACATCAAATTCCGGTTCTTTATATACATGTGTTTGGTAATCATCGTATTTTGTAAATGGATTGAAAAGGTCTACTGTCGAACCTGCATTGCAGAAAAGAAAAAGAATTATTGTGAAGTTCAGCAGGTAATTAATCACTTTATCAAAGTTAATTTATTTGCATGAAAGATTTTAAGTAATTCTTTTAATATTAAATACATTTATAACTCATAATTGATTAATTTTAGACATTAAATAAAACTGTATGGGCAAGAGTATTTTAAATGAAAAATCAATAAAGTTTTTAGAAACATATCTTAATAACCCTTCACCCACTGGATATGAGTGGGAAGGTCAAAAAATATGGATGGACTATCTTAAACCATACGTTGATGAGTTTATCACTGACACATACGGAACAGCCGTCGGTGTTGTTAATCCAAAATCAAATTTTAAGGTTGTAATTGAGGGCCATTCTGATGAAATATCTTGGTATGTAAATTACATCACAGAAAAGGGCCTAATATATGTTATTCGCAATGGCGGAAGTGATCATCAAATTGCACCTTCAAAATGGGTCAATATTCAGACTAAAAAAGGAATTGTTAAAGGTATTTTTGGCTGGCCTGCGATTCATACCAGAACAGCAGGAAAAGAAGAGCCTCCAAAATTAGAAAATATCTGTATTGATGTAGGTGCTAAAGACAAAAAAGAAGTTGAAAAAATGGGAATTCATGTAGGATGTGTAATTACATATCCTGACTCATTCCAAATTCTCAATAAAAATAGATTTGTTTGTAGAGCCATTGACAACAGAATTGGTGGTTTTATGATTGCTGAAGTTGCTAGACTTTTAAAAGAAAATAAAAAAACACTTCCTTTTTGTTTGTATGTTACAAACTCCGTCCAAGAAGAAATTGGATTAAGAGGTGCACAAATGATAACTGAAACTTTGAAACCAAATGTTGCCATTGTGACCGATGTTTGTCATGACACTTCAACCCCTATGATTGATGTAAAAAAGCAGGGTGACAATGTCATTGATAAAGGACCTGTTATCTCTTATGCTCCAGCAATACAAAACAATCTTAGAGAAAGAATAATTGAAACTGCGGAAAAGAAAAAAATCCCTTTTCAAAGACATGCTTCATCTAGGTACACTGGAACTGATACTGATGCTTTTGCCTACAGCAACGGAGGTGTTGCCTCTGCCTTGATTTCTTTACCATTAAGATACATGCATACTACTGTGGAATTAGTTAGCAGAGACGATGTTGAAAACGTTATAAAATTAATTTACGAAACGTTGTTGACGATTGCGCCGGATGATGATTTTAGCTACTTTAAATCTTAATTATTTCGTATGAAGTTCCTTCATTATATGAAATAAATTTTGACTTGCTTTATTGTCGCCAAATGTATCATGCAAATCTGAGTATAGTTTAAACAATTTTATATAAGCTTTATTTTCAGATAAGTTAGGTTTTTTGGAAAATTTAGACATATTCTAATAAATTAATTTTTTTCATTAACTATTTGCTTAACAATTTCTGGGTTGAGTAGTGTTGATATGTCCCCAAAGTTATCGGTTTCGCCTGCAGCAATTTTTCTTAAAATTCTTCTCATAATTTTACCACTTCTTGTTTTTGGTAAACCATCAACAATTTGAATTTTTTCGGGTTTTGCAATTGGGCCAATTGTTTTGGAAATAAGTTGATTTATTTCTGCTCTGATTCCATCAATATTTTTATCATTTTTTAAAATTACAAATGCGTAAAGAGCGTTTCCCTTGATTTCGTGTGGATATCCAACTAAAGCACTCTCAACCACATTTTCATGTAGATTTATTGCATCCTCAATTGGTGCTGTACCTAAATTGTGTCCAGAAACAATTACGACATCATCTACCCTGCCTGTAATTCTGTAATTTCCTTGATCATCTCTAAATGCACCATCGCCTGGAAAATAATATCCAGGATAATTTGAAAAGTAAACTTCATTGTATCTCTCATGATCTCCATATATAGTACGGGCTATTGATGGCCATGGAAACTTAATCGCAAGTATACCATTTTTATTATTTTCATGAAACTCTTTTCCTTCATCGTCAAGGAGAACGGGTTGTATACCAATCAAGGGTTTGGTGGCAAAAGTTGGTTTTCCTTTTGTAACATTAGCAAGTGATGATATCATGATTCCACCCGTCTCAGTTTGCCACCATGTATCGACTATTGGACATTTATTCTTTCCTACATTTTCATTGTACCATTTCCAGGCCTCTTCATTTATTGGCTCTCCAACGGTGCCAAGCACTTTCAATGATGATAAATCATAATTTCTAACAAAATCAAGAGAATGTTTTGCTAATGCTCTTATTGCAGTAGGCGCTGTGTAAAACTGATTAACTTTATGTTTTTCGCAAATTTCCCAAAATCTTCCAAAGTCAGGATAAGATGGTACTCCCTCAAACATTATTGTTGTTGCACCATTCAACAAGGGCCCGTAAACAATATAACTATGTCCGGTAATCCATCCTATATCAGCTGTACACCAATATATATCATTATGTTGGTACTGAAATACGCTTTTGAAAGAATATGATGAGTAAACCATATAACCTCCGCATGAATGTACCATTCCTTTTGGTTTTCCGGTGGATCCGGATGTATAAAGAATAAATAATGGGTCCTCCGAATCCATTTCTATTGAGTCAAATTTATCAGATTCTCCATTTAACTCCTCATGCCACCATTTATCAATTTTATTCAGCTTAATTCTACTGTTGATTCTCTTTAAAACAATACAAGTTTCAACCGAAGGACATTTTGTTAGAGCTTCATCAGCAATAGATTTTAAATCAATTGTTTTGTTTCCTCTGAAACTTCCGTCGGCAGTAAGCAACATTTTACAATTTGCATCGTTAATTCTAGCGGCCAATGCTGTTGCGGAAAAACCTGCAAACACTACAGAATGAACAGCACCTAACCTTGCACATGCTAAGACTGCAATTGCAAGCTCAGGAACCATTGGCATGTAAAGACACACCCTATCTCCTTTAACAATATTATTTTTTTTTAAAACATTTGAAAACTTACAAACTTTTGAGTGCAATTCTTTGTATGAAATTCGTTGACACTCTTCATTTGGATCATTAGGTTCAAAAATTATTGCTGTTTTTTCTGCTTTCTTTGTAAGATGTCTGTCAAGACAATTTTCTGTGATATTTAATTTTCCATCCAAAAACCATTTAAAATCAGGTTTTTTAAAATCAAACTCAAATGTTTTATTCCATTTTTTTTTCCAAGCAAATGTTGAAGCAATATCAGACCAAAAACTATTTGGGTCTTCTATACTTTTTTGATATAGCTTATTGTACTCTGTTTCAGTTTTTGGTATGTAGTTATCAATTAATTTCAATTCTTAAAATATTCTTTTAAAAGCCTTTTATTGATATCATAAACCAATGTTGGGCCATAATAAATCCACCCTGTATAGATTTGAACAAGTGATGCCCCCGCATTTATCTTTTCAACTACATCATCAGGATTCATTATGCCTCCAACAGCAACGATAGGAAGTTTATCTCCTGCCTGGTTTTTGATCAATTTAACCATCTCTGTACTTCTTTTAGAAAGCGGCTTTCCACTTAAACCTCCAGTTTCATTTTTTAATTTGTCTGATTTTAAATTCTCTCTAGCAATTGTCGTATTTGAACATATTATACCGTCAATATTTAATTCCATTAGTAGACTGACAACATCTGCAAGCTGTCTATTAGATAAATCTGGGGAAACTTTAACGAGAATCGGCTTCCTCTCACCTATCTTATTTTCTCTAATCAAAGTATTTAAAATCTTTTTTAGAAAAGAAACTGACTGCAGGTTTCTCAGCTCTGGAGTATTGGGTGAACTAACATTTACAGCAAAATAATCAACGTATGATCTTAACTTTTTAAAACATTCAAGATAATCCTCATGTGCTTTAGAATTAGGTGTTGACTTATTTTTTCCAATATTTGCTCCAATGGGTAAGCTCGTGTTGTAAAATTTAAATTTTTTATTTCTTAATCTTTTGACCACTGCATCAACTCCGTCATTATTAAATCCCAATCTATTTATCAATGCATCATCTTTTGTTAAACGAAATATTCTCTTTTTCGGGTTTCCTGCCTGAGGTCTAGGGGTAACGGTTCCAATCTCAGTAAATCCAAAACCACCGAGCCTTCTTATAGATGTAACTATTTCTGCGTTTTTATCAAATCCTGCCGCTAAACCCACAGGATTTGGAAAATTGATGCCAAAAACCTTTTTTTCTAACAAAGGTGATGTGAAACGCATATCTGGTGAACCGGCACCACCAAGTAACTTAGTCCATTTTATCAAAAAGTTATGTACTAGTTCCGGGTCAAAAAGAAAAAAAAGTGGCCGAATAAAATATTTCCACATTCTTATAAGTCTTATTTCTTTTTGTTTAATTCTGAGGATAACTCAAAAGATAACGCTGTCTTATCAAATTTGATTTTACCAGCCATAGTTAAAATAACACATGTATTTTTAGTATCGTTTACTTCAATAATTTTACCGTGCATTCCACTTTTTGTAACTACAAGATCTCCATTTTTCAGAGAGGATAAAAATTTCTTTTCTTTTTTTGCCTTTCTGCTCTGTGGGAGTATAAATAAAAAATACAGAGCAAATATCATTAGGATGATTGGTGTCCACTGACTAATTCCTTCCATTTATATTATTTATTTATTACGAACCCACTCATACGAATAATTTTTTTTGAATTTTTCGTATTTGTTGTTAAAGTTATTGACTTTACTTGTTTTCCTGTTTGGCCTGATGAATCAAATCTAGCTTTGATAACACCTGACTCACCTGGTTTTATCTCCTTGTCTTTTGGATATTCAGGAACTGTACATCCACATGATGCAGATGCATCGTAAATTATCAGATTACTTTCACCTGTATTTTTAAAAGTGTAATCAACTTCTACAATTTCACCATCAGTAACTTCTCCGAAATCATAAGTATCAAAATCAAATTTTAAAATTGGTAAAACGGACTCTTGCTCCAATCTTTTTTCAGTTTCTAAAAGATTTTGCTGATTTATTTTCTTCGTAGGATTATTATCACATGATATATACATGAAACAAATAATTCCTGCGATTAACATATAATAGTTTTTTTTCATGAGCTTAAATTTAACAAATTATCAGAACGTTTAATGTTTTTTTTTATCAATCCTTGGTCTTTTAAATCTTTCATTATATTATTGAGTATACCGTTGATAAAACTACTGCTGTTGTTGCTTGAGTAATCTTTGGAAATTTCAACATATTCATTCAAACTAACATTGAAGGGTATATTTTCAAAAAACTTAAATTCTGTAATACACATTTTTAATAACAAGCTATCAATTACTGCTATTCTGTCGGATTCCCACTGTGGTGTGTAGTTTGAAATTAATTTTTCATAAATAAGATAATTTTCAGAGGTTCTTTTAAATAAATTCCATCCAAAAATTTTATCATCTTTATCTTTGAATATTGTTTTATTGATTTTAAGTTTTTCATCCCTAGAAAAATTTTTCAACATGTTTAATACCTCTGTATTTATGAGTGGGAAATCATCTACCCACCCAATTTCACAATCTTCGTAAAAACTATATAAGTTTGAATCCGTTACAATAAGCTCTTTGTAGATTTTAATAAGTAATGTAACAGGGTCAGTTTCTTTGGAAGAGTTTTTTAAAAATTCAGCATTATAAATTTTATCAAAAACCTGCTCCACTATCTTAATATCATTTTTAAAATAATTTATTTCATTTTTAGTTTTGTATTGTTCTATATATTTTGAATCTTCTATTGCTTTAATAAATTTGTTTTCGACTATAAAATCAACCAAGAAATCAATTTTTGATTCGTAATATTTTTTTTTATTAATCTCCACTCGCCTTATTGTTTCTTGTTTTATTAAAACAAAAAAATGAAGCTGAGTTATAAAAAATTGATAAAATTTTTTTGTGGTGGAATTAAAAAAATCATACAAAACCTTATTAGTGGATTTAGATCTATTTTGTGAATACAAAATTTGAAGAATTTTGACCCTTATGTGTCTTCTGTTTAGCATGATAATGAACCTACCACAAAAGTAAAATTTATTTATTAATAAATGTCTAAATATGGATTATCTTTGGTTCGATTTTATGAAATCTTTAAAGTATTTAAATAAATTTTTTTATAAATACAGGTTCAGGATATTAATAGGGATTCTCATAACGATCATTGCAAGAATATTTGCTCTTGTTGCTCCTAATTTAATTGGTGATTCCATTACAATTATAGATAATTATTTGTCAAATGGTAATGACCCAACCATTGTAAAAAAAAGCCTTATCAATAATATATTATTGATAATTGGTGCTTCAATCACTGCAGGATTTTTTACTTTTATTATGAGACAAACCCTTATAAATGTTTCAAGATTTATTGAGTTTGATTTAAAAAATGAAATTTTTCAAAAATATCAAGATCTTGACATTAGTTTTTATAAAAATAACAGAGTTGGTGATTTAATGAATAGGATTAGTGAGGATGTTAGTAAAGTTAGAATGTATGTAGGTCCAGCTCTAATGTATTCAATAAATACAATTACTTTATTCATAATAATAATCACATACATGTTTAGTATTGATGTTAAATTAACACTTTACACAGTTACTCCACTACCATTGCTTTCCTTTATAATTTATAAACTAAGTAAAAAGATAAATACCAAGAGTCTTAAAGTTCAAGAATCATTGTCAAAATTAACTACGATTGCTCAAGAATCTTTTAGTGGAATTTCTATTATTAAGTCTTATACAATTGAGAATGAATTAAATAAACATGTACAGGAAATATCAAATGAAACAAAAAACAGACACGTTGATCTTGCTAAATTTCAATCTTGGTTTTTACCAATGATGGTTCTATTGATAGGAGTGAGCAATATCTTGGTCATATACATTGGAGGTAATCAATTCATAGATGGTAAAATTGAATTGGGTATTCTTGCTGAATTTATAATTTACGTCAACATGCTAACATGGCCTGTTGCCACAGTCGGATGGGTAACTTCAATTGTTCAACAAGCGGAGGCTAGCCAAGCAAGAATAAATCAGTTTTTAAAAGAAAAAATTAAGATTATCAATAAAAATTCAGAAATTTTAAAGATCAACGGAGATCTTGAGTTTAAGAATATAAATTTCATCTACGAAGAAACAAATATAAAAGCACTTTCAAATATTAACTTTAGGTTAAAAAAAGGAGAATCTTTGGGGATAATAGGTCCTGTTGGGTCTGGGAAATCTACATTATTGGAGCTTATTGTAAGAAATTATGATCCTATGAGTGGTGAAATTTTGATTGATAATTTAAATTTAAAAAACCATAATAAAAATAATATCAGAGAAAATATTTCTTATGTTCCTCAAACAACTTTTTTATTTAGCGATACGATTAAAAATAATATTCGCTTTGGTAAAAATGATGCTCAATTGCCCGAAATAAAGAAATATTCAAAAGTTTCGTGTGTAAGTGATGAAATTGAAGATTTTCCACAAAAATTTGATTCTATCTTGGGAGAAAGAGGGATAAATTTATCAGGTGGTCAAAAACAAAGAATTGCTTTAGCCCGTGCACTGATAAAAAAACCAAAAATTTTATTGTTAGATGATTGCTTATCAGCGGTTGATTTGGAAACTGAAAATGAAATAACTAGTAATCTACTAATAGAAACAGGAAATATTACAAAAGTAATTGTTAGCCAAAGAACATCTACAATAAAAAAATGCAATAAAATAATAGTTCTAAAAGATGGTAAAATTATTGAGGCGGGGAATCATGAGGAATTAATAATGAACCCGAAAGGATATTACTATCAAATCAATTACAAACAAAATAAAAAAAACCAGTAAGATTTTGTTGATTTTACTTTTTTAACCATTTTTGAACAAATAATAATAATGGAAGAAAGTAAACAACACGTAAATGAAGATATTTTTTCAAAGGTCGTAAGAGCTGGTAGGAGAACCTATTTTTTTGATGTAAGATCAACTAAAGCAGGAGACTACTACCTAACAATTTCGGAAAGTAAAAAATTTACCAATGATGATGGAACATTTTACTTCAAAAAACATAAAATCTATCTCTACAAGGAAGATTTTGAAAATTTTTCAAATACTCTTAATGAAATGACCAAATACATTATTGATGAAAAGGGTGAAGAAGTAATTAGCGAGATTCATGACAAAGACTTTAAATCAAAAAATGATCAAAATGAGGATGTGGAAAATCAATCTGACAATAATGATGAAGACAAAAAAAGTAGTGAAGTTGAATTAGAAGATATTTAAACTTTTCGAAATGGTCTTTTAATAACTTTCCAAAAATTATTTTGATCATCATAATCATCGTCAATACCATATCGAATTTTTTCAAGATCTAAATTCATATAAGTTCCAAATAGACGGTCCCAAAGTGAAAAAATATTACCATAGTTAGAATCTGTATATGGCATCTTGTAGTGGTGGTGAACTTTGTGCATATTGGGTGAAACAAAAACCAATGAAATTAAATAATCAACTTTTTCAGAAATGTTAATATTAGCATGATTGAATTGTGAAAAAGCTACAGAGAGTGATTGGTATAAAAAAACCATTGCTATTGAAGATTCAGAGATAAATATAGCTATGAGTGTAAAGAAAAATCTCACAAAACTTTCTATTGGATGATGTCTGTTTGCTGTTGTTGTGTCCACACTTTCATCAGAATGATGAACAGCATGTATTGGCCACAAAAATGAAATTTTATGTTGAAAAAGGTGTGCAAAATAAGCACCAACTAGGTCAAGGATTAAAATTGTAATTATAAAACGGGTTATACCATCAATTCCGAAGTAAGAAAACATTCCAAATTTGTTAATATATACAAAGTCAGATGTCTTCACAATCAAAAATGCTAAGCTAAAATTGATAAGTATTGTTGTTAATGTTAGTAAAATATTTGTAATTGCATGTTTGAATTTGTTATAAGATAATATTCGAAAAGGTATTATTCCTTCAAGCAACCAAAAAAATGAAATTCCAAGAGTTAGTATCAATGCTCTTTGCGTAGAGGAAATTTCTAAAAAAAAAGAATTAATTGCTTCCATTAAATATTTCCTAAATTTACAAAAACAATGCTATGATGGCATCAAATTTTTAAAAATGGCTAGAACACCATCAAAAATGATTGATTTAGGATCTAAACTGCCTGATTTCAATCTTATTAATACAATTAACAACCAATTTTTTGATCATAAAAAACTTAATAATGAAATTGGGACATTAGTTATGTTTATATGCAATCATTGCCCCTTCGTTATTCATGTTCTTGACGAAATAATTTCAATATCCAAGTTTTATAAAGGAAAAATTAATATTGTAGCAATTAGTAGTAATGATGTGATTAATTATCCTCAGGATTCACCTTTGATGATGAAAAAGCTAGCCACAAATAAAAATTTTGACTTTCCGTATTTATATGATGAAAGTCAAAATGTTGCTAAAGCATTTGATGCTGCTTGTACTCCCGATTTTTTCTTGTATGATGAGGAAAAAAAATTAGTTTACAGAGGACAACTTGATGATTCTAGACCTGGGAATGATTTAGAAATTACAGGAAATGACCTGAGAAATGCAATTGACTGCACATTAAATAACGAAGAAAATAATTCAGTTCAGAAACCAAGTATAGGCTGTAACATTAAATGGATAGACTCATGACGCATGCTTTGAATAGAAGTACAATCTAAACAAAGCTAAGTCATCAGTTTCATAATCTTCAGAAAACTCGTTAAGTACAAGATCAAGTGAATCAGACTTTAATTCATGGAAAAACTCACTTAATTCATCAATGGATTCCTCATCAAAAATTTCATTTACTAAATATGTTAAATCTAATTTAGTTCCAGAAAATATAATTGTTTCTAATTCAGAAAGAACATCCTGATATGATATTTTTCTCGAACTAGCAATTTCATCTATTGTAAGTTTTTTATCAACAGATTGAATAATAAAAAGTTTGGTAAGTGAATTGGTTCCAGTTGATTTAATAACTGTTTCCTGAACATCCTCAATTTTATTTTCCTTTACGTGGTTGCTTATTAGATTTATGAATGATTCACCAAATTTTTTTGCTTTTCCCTCGCCCACTCCATTAATTAAAGAGAGTTGTTCAATTGATGTTGGATATTTATGAGTCATTTCCTCAATTGATGAATCTTGAAAAATTGCAAATGGAGGTAGATTATGTTTTTTTGATAAGGTAATTCTTTCCTTTTTTAAAATATTAATCAATACATTATCAATAACATAACTTTTGTCTATTTGCTCAATTTTTATTTTATCATCGATTGAAAAATCATTATCAATTGACATCATAATTGAATATGGTTGATTTATAAACTCATGACCTGAATCAGAGATTTTTAGAATCCCATAACTTTCTATTTTTTTTACCAAAAGTTTTTCTACAACCATTTTTCTTAGAACAGACTTCCAAAAAACAACTCCTTCACTTTTACCGAAACCAAAAAGTTCACTTTCAAATAATTTATGAGATCTGATTAAGGTTGTTTCAATCCCAGCTATATAATTCGCTAATTCCTTTAACTTATAATTTTCCTTTAATTCTTTAATACAGCTTAAAACCTTTGATACATTGAATTTTATATCTTTTTTTTCTTTAATATCAATAGAATTATCATCCATTTTGTTACCTAAACCATTATTTTCATCATAGTCTTCACCAAAGTAATTAAGTAAATATTTTCTCCTCGACATAGATGTCTCACAGTAAGCAGAAACATCCTCTAATAATGATAATCCTTGTTCTTTTTCTGATATAGGTTTGGATGATAAAAATTTTTCTAACCTCTCAATATCTTCATATGAATAAAAGGCTATGCAACGTCCCTCTCCTCCATCTCTTCCAGCTCTTCCAGTTTCTTGGTAATAGGATTCTATGGATTTAGAGATATCGTAATGAATTACATATCTTATATCGGGCTTGTCTATGCCCATTCCAAAGGCAATTGTCGCAACAATAACATCACAATTTTGCATGAGAAAATGATCTTGATTTAAGGATCTAATTTTGGAATCTAAACCTGCATGATAAGGCAAAGCTTTGATATTATTAATTTGTAGTAATTCAGAAAGTTCATCTACTTTTTTTCTAGACATACAATATATTATTCCAGACTTTGTTTCATTAGATTTTATATATGAAATAATCTGTTTGTCAATGTTGCTATCTTTTTTTCTGATTTCATAAAATAAATTTGGTCTATTAAAGGAGGATTGAAATATCTTCTGGTTTTTTAGGTTTAGGTTCTTAATAATATCATCTTTCACTTTTGGAGTTGCTGTTGCGGTCAAAGCTATCTTATTTAGATTGGCACTAATTTTATCACATGTTTCTGATATAATTCTGTAATCAGGTCTAAAATCATGACCCCATTCTGAAATGCAATGAGCTTCGTCAATTGCAACAAATGAAATTGTCTGGTCTTTAAAAAATTTAATATTACTCTCTCTTGAAAAAGACTCAGGTGAGATGTAAACTAATTTCGTTTGACCAGTTAAAATATTTTCTTTGACATGTCTTTTTTCGGTTGTTGAAAGAGTTGAATTAAAAACACTTGCAACAAATTTTTTTTCAAATAATGCATTGATTACATCAACCTGATTTTTCATCAATGCAATAAGTGGAGAAACTATAATTGCAACTCCTTTCATATATAATGCTGAAATTTGATAGCAAAGCGATTTCCCCCCCCCTGTAGGCATGATAACCATAGTATCATTACCTGTGACTAGAGATTCTATTATTTCAAACTGATTTTCTCTAAACCTGTTGAAACCAAAGTGTTTTAACAATAAGTTTGAAAGATCTGCTTTTAGGGTCATTGTATCTCAAATAGGGTATATTTGTACCTTAGTATTAAATATAATCTAATTAAGCTCTACAGTTATTTATAATTTAAACAAGTTGTGAACAAAACAGATATCAAAAAAATATCAGATGAGGTAATAAAAATTCAAGAGGAAACAATTGAAAAATTAAAAATTAATATTGCTGATGATGTAAGTAATGTAATTGAATATTTGGCCAAATTGGATGGTAAAATTATAATTACTGGTATTGGCAAAAGTGCATTAGTTGGCATGAAAGTAGCTGCAACTTTAAATTCTACCGGTTCTCCATCTGTTTTTATGCATGGCTCTGATGCGCTACATGGTGATATGGGTATTTTATCAAATGAAGATGCTGTGATTTTCATATCTAAAAGTGGCAATAATATTGAGACAATAGAATTAGTAAAAAATTTAAAAAAGAATAAAAATATAATTATTGGATTATGCTCTAACAAAGATTCATTTTTAGCTAAGAACTCAGAATACTTTATTCATACTCCTATAGAAAAAGAAGCATGCCCACACAATCTTGCACCAACGACAAGTTCAATAATACAAATGTTAGTTGGTGACATAATTGCAATTACGTTAATGAAATTGAAAAATTTTGATGTAAAATCTTTTGCAAAGTTTCATCCGTCGGGTTCGCTTGGGAAAAAATTAACTTTGACAGTTAATGATATTTTGGATAATGAGTTAAGACCAATGGTTTCTGTCAATGACACATTAAAAGATGCAATTGATGAAATATCTTCGAAAAGGCTAGGCGCTACAGTCATTATGAATCAAAAAAAAATTGTGGGTATAATTACCGATGGTGACATAAGAAGGATTCTTAGTAAACATAAGGACCCCCTAAATCTAAAAATAAGTTCTCTTGAAAATAAACTTCCTATGATAATCGATCATGAATACTTAGCCTTTGACGCTCTAAGTTTGATGAATTCAAAGAAAATTTCTCAATTAATTGTAACAAAAGATGGTGAATATATGGGAATGGTACACATACATCAAATTTTAAAATCAGGAATTTAGGATGACTAAAGTTGATCCAAATGAAATGTCTTTTTTAGACCATCTTGAAGATCTAAGATGGCATATTTTAAGAGCTATAATGGGGATTGTACTTGCTGGTTCTATAGCTTTTATATTCAAAGACTATATTTTTGACAACATTATTTTTGGACCAAAAGATCCAAATTTTATAACATACAGAATACTATGTAATATATCCAATTTTATTGGTCTTAATGATAGTTTTTGTATCACCGAATTACCATTTAGAATTCAAAGCAGGACTGTTTCTGGACAATTTTCAGCACATATAATGACGTCAATTGCAGCAGGATTTGTTATTTCGTTCCCCTATGTATTGTATCAATTTTGGAGCTTTATAAGTCCTGGTCTTTACAGTAATGAGAAAAAGTATGCTAGAGGATTTATTTTTGTGTCAAGTCTATTATTTTTTATTGGTGTATCATTTGGATACTATGTAGTATGTCCACTGTCAATCAACTTTTTGGGAAATTATACAGTGAGTCAAGAAGTTTTTAATGATTTTGATTTAAGTAGTTATATATCACTCGTAAGAGCTTCTGCATTGTCATCAGGTGTTATTTTTGAACTACCAATAATAATTTATTTCTTAACTAAGATTGGGTTGGTAACTCCAAAAATTTTGGTTAAATATAGAAAATATGCGCTTGTTTTTGTTCTCATTTTAGCTGCAATAATTACACCTCCTGACGTTGCAAGTCAGATAATTGTAGCAATTCCAATTTTAATTTTGTATCAAATTAGTATATATATTTCAAAAATTGTTTTAAAAAATAAATGATCCTAAAAACCACAAATATTGTAAAGGCATACAAAGGCAGGAAAGTTGTTGATAACGTTAATATAAAAGTTTCTCAAGGCGAGATAGTTGGGCTTCTAGGTCCTAATGGTGCAGGTAAAACAACATGTTTCTACATGATGGTTGGCTTAATTAAATCAGATCTAGGTTCGATATTGCTTAACGATAAAAATATTTCTCATAAACCCATGTATGAAAGGGCAAAACTAGGAATAGGATATTTAGCTCAAGAAGCCTCAGTCTTCAGAAAATTAACTGTTGAGGATAACATTAAAGCAGTCTTAGAGATTGGCAGCTTATCCAAATTAGATCAAAATAAAAAACTTGAAGAACTGATAGAAGAGTTTAGTTTGCAAAAGGTCAGAAAAAATAGAGGAGATTTACTTTCAGGTGGTGAGAGAAGGAGAACAGAGATTGCAAGAGCATTGGCAACAGATCCAAAGTTCTTACTTCTTGATGAACCTTTTGCAGGAGTTGATCCAATTGCAGTTGAAGAAATTCAAAAAATTATTTTTCAACTAAAAAATAAAAATATTGGCGTTTTAATTACAGACCACAATGTTCAAGAAACACTAGCAATAACTGACAGAACATACTTAATGTTTGAAGGATCTATTTTGAAAGATGGTAAGCCTGAGGATTTAGCAAAGGACAAAGTTGTTAGGAAGGTTTATTTAGGTCAAAATTTTATATTTAGAAAAAATAGATTTGAGAATATATAAAAGTAAATTAAAAGAACTTTTTACTGGCACATTCATTGAAGTTCAAAAATTCTGTACAATACTTGAAGATTATGATATAAAGTATATAGTCCAGGACTATAAACAATCTGCTGTTTTGGCTGGTTTTGGGATAACCAATTTATACTACACACATAGATTACTTGTTTATGAAAATGATTATGATTTAGCCTTAAAGATTTTCAATAATCAAAAATCCAGTTTGGTTTGAGTATTTACTTCATCATCATTAAAATTTGAGTCAATTTTTTCATCAACAACTTCAATGTTATTTAAATCATTTAGTGGTGGTTCATAAGGGATGGGGTCAAGCTTATTAATCAGTTTAATTTCTTTGTTTTCAAGTTGGTTTCCTTTAGCTTTTAACCCTTTAACAGAAATAAAATTTGACAGATCGATTTTTTTTGTTTCAATCGATTTATCCCTGTATACAATCTCAATCACGGGCTTCCAGTCTGTCAAAACCAATTCTGTTTCTAAATCTTTAGATTTTTCAATATAATTTTGAGTTCCTTTGGTTAGCCCAATAGTAAATCTCTTAACAAAATATTTTTTCTTTTTTAGATTATTGTAAACAACAGTAACCGGTTTTACTCTATCCAGTTTCTCAAGAATGATCATGTCTTCAGGAAAGTGCATATTAATATCAGGTTTAACAATTTTGAATTTCCCAGATTGCTGAAAAATTATCAAATCATCATCAGCCTTAAACTCACCGAGTAATTCTCCTCTACCATCAACATTAATTCTTTGTACTGTTTCATCAAACCAAATTTTTCTTGGCTTTAAGGTGGATAAACCCTTTTCTTTAAATAAAACCTTCTGAACTGTATGTTTAGAAACTATATTTCCCTTTACAGATCTACCCTTTATTGATAAGTCAGCAAAATCTAAATCCCATTTTAATTTTTTTATAGAACCTGATTGGCGTAAAATAATTGTTACTATATCAGCTTCCCCATTTGGATTGGATGTCAAATGAAGCAAAATTGTTTTAGGGTGATCAGTGGTTAAATTATATATTTTATCTCTTGTTACACCCGTAACATTAAATCTTTTTATAAATGTTATGCCAGTTTTACCATCTCTGTATATCATGTTATAAATTGTTCTGGAATCTTTTTTCTTGAAGACAGCAACATGTTCAATTCCCTTTTCAATAAACTTCTTATTTTCAACTCTAGTTACAATCATATTGCCTTTTTTTGTAAACACAATAACATCGTCAATATCAGAACATTCCTCCACATACTCCTCCTTTCGTAGCGATGTTCCTATAAAACCTTCTGATCTATTAACATAAAGTCTAGCATTTCTAACGACGACTTTTTTTACATCAACATCATCAAAAATTTTGATTTCAGTTTTTCTATCCCTGTTCTTGCCATACTTTAATTTTAAATCTTTGAAATAATTAATTGCAAAATCATTTAGGTTTTCCAAATTGTAATTAGTTTCTTCAATTTGATTTTCTATCTCAATAATTTTTTTATCAGCTTTATCAATGTCATACTTTGAGATTCGTTTTATTCTGATTTCTGTTAATTTAATCACATCATCATGAGTCACTACTTGTTTAAGTAAATCTATATGAGGTTTCAGACCATCTTTTATTGCCTCCAAAACCAATTCCCAAGAATCTTTGTCTTCGATCAGCCTGTAAATTCTTTTTTCAATAAATATTTTTTCAAGAGTTGATGAGTGCCATAATTGATTTAACTCTTTCAATTTGTTCTCTAATTCCTTTTTTAGTAGTTCCTTTGTATTCATTGTTGATTTAATCAACATATCAGATACTCCGGTGAATAATGGTTTGTTATTTTCAATAATACAACCAAGTGGAGAAATTGATACTTCACAATTGGTAAAAGCAAATAGTCCATCAATTGTTTTATCAGGTGAAACTCCGTTTGGAAGGTGAATTAGAATTTCAACATCTGAAGCAGTATTATCTTCAATCTTCTTAATTTTAATCTTACCCTTTTCATTGGCTTTTAAAATTGAATCAATTAAGCTACTGCTGGTTGTTGTGTAAGGTATTTGGGTTATTATTAAAGTATTTTTATTAAGCTGGTTTATTTTTGCTCTCACTTTAATCCTACCCCCTCTTTTTCCATCATTATAGTTTGTTACATCAACAACTCCAGAAGTTGGGAAATCAGGATATAATTGAAATTTTCTTCCCTTCAAACACTTGATTGATGCATCAATTAATTCAACAAAATTGTGAGGGAGAATTTTTGTTGACAATCCTACTGCAATTCCCTCGGCACCTTGTGCTAAAAGCAATGGAAATTTAACAGGAAAATTGACTGGTTCTTTTCTTCTTCCATCATATGATAGTTGCCAATTGGTAATTTTGGGACTGTAAACAACATCAATTGCAAACGGAGAAAGTCTAGCTTCAATATATCTAGATGCTGCTGCAGAGTCACCCGTTAAAATATTGCCCCAATTTCCTTGGGTATCAATTAGTAACTCTTTTTGTCCGATCTGGACGATTGCATCTGAAATACTTGCATCACCATGGGGATGATACTGCATTGTGTGCCCAACAATATTGGCAACTTTATTAAATCTTCCATCATCTAAGTCTTTCATGGAATGCAAAATTCTTCTCTGAACAGGTTTTAATCCATCTTCAATGGCAGGAACAGCTCTTTCCAAAATAACATAAGAGGCATAATCAATAAACCATTCCTTGTACATCCCGGAAATTGGAACTAAAAAATCTTCTTTATCAAAATTTTCATCAATCATGCTGAGTCTATATCAACCTTTAAATTATCTATTATAAAGTTTTGTCTATCAGGTGTATTCTTTCCCATGTAAAATGACAACAGATCATCTACACTGGTCTCTTTATTAATAATTACAGGATCCAGTCTTATGCTATCCCCAATAAAATTTTTGAATTCATTTGGTGAAATTTCTCCCAATCCCTTAAACCTAGTTATTTCAACCTTTGCACCCAACTTGTCACATGCTTCACTTTTTTCAACATCAGAGTAACAATAGATTGTTTCCTTTTTATTTCTGACTCTGAAAAGCGGTGTCTGCAATATAAAAAGATGACCCTCCTTTATCAACTCGGGGAAAAACTGCAGAAAAAAAGTTATAATCAATAAACGAATATGCATACCATCAACATCCGCGTCTGTAGCTATTACAATTTTATTATATCTAAGTTTTTCTATTCCTTCCTCAATATTTAATGCTGCTTGAAGAAGGTTAAACTCTTCATTTTCATAAACAATTTTTTTAGTCATTGAATATGAGTTGAGTGGTTTTCCTCTTAGGCTAAAAACTGCTTGAGTATTGACATCCCTAGACTTTGTTATTGAACCGCTGGCAGAATCACCCTCTGTAATAAATATTGTAGTATCTAATCTTCTTTCATTACTCATATCGCCCAAGTGGACTCTACAGTCTCTTAATTTTTTATTGTGTAAACTTGATTTTTTTGCTCTTTCTCTAGCTAATTTTCTAATTCCTGATAATTCTTTTCTTTCTCTCTCAGCCTGTATGATCTTTCTTTGGATTCCCTCTGCAACATCTTTATTCTTGTGAAGATAATTATCAAGATTTTTTGATATGAATTCTAATATGTATGAACGCACTGTTGGCAAACCACCTCCCATTTCTGTTGATCCAAGTTTAGTTTTTGTTTGGGACTCGAAAACTGGCTCCATAACTTTGATACTAATGGCTGAAATTATTGATTTTTTTATATCAGAAGAATCATAATTTTTTTTAAAAAAATCTCTAATTGTTTTTACTATTGCTTCCTTAAAAGAATTTAGGTGGGTCCCCCCCTGACTTGTATTTTGTCCATTTACAAAAGAATAGTACTCTTCGCTGTAATGTTTTTTATTATGCGTTATTGCAATTTCTATGTCATTTCCCTTTAAATGTATAACTGGATATAAAAAATCATCAATGTTATTATTGTCTTCGATAAGGTCTTTTAACCCATTTTCAGATTTAAATTTTTCTCCATTAAATATTATTGAGAGACCAGGATTTAAGTATACATAGTATTTAATCATCTTTACTATGTATTCATTTCTGAATTTATAATTTTTAAATATTGATGAATCTGGTTGAAAAATAATTGCAGTTCCTTTTCTTTTGGTAGATTCTTCAATGGGTGGTGAATCGATAATTTCTCCCAATTCGAAACTTACGATCTTTGATTTTCCATCTCGAACTGACTCAACACTGAATGAAGTAGATAGGGCATTAACAGCTTTCGTTCCAACTCCGTTTAGGCCAACAGATTTTTTAAAGGCTCTTGTATCGTACTTTCCTCCAGTATTCATACGCGAAACAACATCAACCACTTTACCAAGTGGAATACCTCTGCCATAGTCTCTAACTTTAATGATATTGTCCTTTAATGTTATTTCAATTGTTTTACCAGCTCCCATTACAAACTCATCAACAGAATTGTCAATAATTTCTTTGAGTAAAATGTAAATTCCATCATCAGATGCAGAGCCATCACCTAATTTTCCAATATACATACCAGGTCGCATCCTAATGTGCTCTTTCCAGTCTAGGGACCTAATATTTTCTTCAGTGTAAGATGTAGAAGTCGGCATTTTAAGATTCTAAATATAAAACACTATGGATTTATTTTGTGCGCCTTAATGACAAATTAATTAACAATTATAAGGAGAGAAATGTTGAAATCTTTATCTAGTTATTAAATCTGAAATGAATAATATCACCATCACAAACAGTATAGTCTTTCCCCTCTGTTTTAAGTTTACCAGCTTCTTTTACTTTTGCCTCACTGAGGTGTTCATCAAAATCATCAAACTTCATAACCTCTGCTTTAATGAAACCTTTTTCAAAATCTGAATGAATAACTCCAGCTACTTTTGGTGCTTTTGATCCATTTATAAATGTCCAAGCTCTTACTTCTTTTTTACCGGCTGTATAAAAGGTAGATAAATTTAACAGCTTGTGGGCTTCATTTATGAGTAAACTTGTGCCTGATTCTTTCAATCCGTAATCATTTAAAAAAACTTGTCTGTCATCATAGCTGTCAAGTTCATTTATTTCCTGCTCTATTTTTGCAGCTATTATAATTATTTTAGAATTTTCTTTCTCCAAATGTTTTAAAGTATTTGTAAGAAGCTGATCATTATTGTTAATCAATTTTTCATCTATATTACATACATACAAAACTGGTTTTAGGGTAAGTAATGAAAGTGGTTTTAAATATTTTTCATAGGATTCCGAATCAATGTTAAAATTTCTCAATGATAATCCCTTTTTGAGGTGTTCAATCAACTGTTCAACAAAAACAAACTCTTTTTTGTATTCATTTCCTCCGATCTTCAAATGCTTTATAATTTTTTCTTTTCTTTTTTCCAATGATTCTAAGTCTTTAAGCTGTAATTCAAAATCTACTATTTCTTTGTCTCTGAGTGGGTCAACGCTTCCCTCTACATGAGTTATATTTTCATTTTGATAACAACGCAAAACATGAATTATAGCATTGGTTTCTCTAATGTTCGACAGAAATTGATTTCCTAAACCTTCTCCTTTACTAGCACCTTTGACCAACCCTGCAATGTCTACAATATCTACAGTATTAGGAACAACTTTTTCAGGTTCAATAAGCTCTACAATTCTATTTAACCTTGTGTCTGGAATATTGACAACTCCGACATTAGGTTCAATTGTACAGAACGGAAAATTAGCACTTTGTGCTTTTGAATTAGTTAAACAATTAAATAAGGTAGATTTTCCAACATTTGGTAATCCAACAATTCCAGCCTTCATTCTTCGGGATGCATGAATTTTTGTTTAGACAAAAGAAAATCCTCGCTTTCTACGTTATCATCATCAGGTACACAACAATCAACTGGGCATACAGCAGCACATTGAGGCTCGTCATGAAATCCTTTGCACTCTGTACATTTATCAGTCACAATAAAATAATACTCATCAGAAACAGGTATTTGGTGCTTATCAGCATCTACTGACTTTCCACCAGGTAAAACTACCTCACCATTGAGTGATGTTCCTTCAGAATATTTCCAGTCAAATGATGCCTCGTATATGGCTGTGTTTGGGCATTCAGGTTCACAGGCACCACAATTAATACAATCGTCAGTAATTTTTATTGCCATAAATTGGTAACAAAATTAACTAATATCTTTACTTTTTAAAATTTCCAAATGAATATTAATTCAAGAATTAAATTATTGTCAAAATTAGGAAGGTTTTTTTCCGCATATTTAAAAAAAAATAACAATGAATTTGATAAGAGGCTATTTAATTTTACTGATAAAAAAGTTCAAGAAGCTACATATCAAAACTCATTTTTTGATTTCGAAAATATAATAAACTGTCTAAATTATTGGGCAAAGCATTTGAATGAAATTAATCTAAAAAAATTAGTACCAAAGGACAAAACCGAAAATTCAAAAAATATTTTGATAATTATGGCTGGTAATATTCCACTTGTTGGATTTCATGATTTTTTATGCGTATTTATTTGCGGTCATAAATCTATAATAAAGAAATCATCCAAGGATAGTATACTTTACAATTTAATTTTTGAGCTGTTCCTAGGTTGGGAACCAAAATTTAAAAATTGTTTTAAAATTATTGAAAAAATTAATTTGGAAATAGACGCTGTAATTGCAACAGGGAATAATACTTCCACTCATTTTTTTGAAAAATATTTCAATAAATATCCCAAAATAATTAGAAAAAATAGAAACTCGGTTGCCATTCTAAATGGGGAAGAAAATGATGAAGATTTAAAAAAATTAATGAAGGACATATTTTTATACTATGGCATGGGTTGTCGCAACGTTTCAAAAATATTTATACCAAAAGATTATAATTTAGATAGAATTTTTAAAGCATCATTGGAGTGGAAAAAAATACTAAATAATAATTCATACAACAACAACTATACTTACAATAAATCCGTCTTTCTACTAAATAATGAAAAGTTTTATGAAAATGGTTTGATCATCCTAAAGGAAAGTAAAAAATTAGGCTCACCAATTAGTGTTTTGTATTACGAGAAATATGACTCATTGCATAAGTTAAAAAAATACTTAGATGTTAATAAAGACAAATTACAATGTATTGTAAGCAATAATCTTGTTAAAAACTCTACAAAATTTGGAATGACACAAAGCCCCTCACTTCTAGATTTTGCAGATGATTTGAATACTGTTGATTTTTTGTTAAAAGTTAATGAGTAAGCCAAGTACAATACCTTTTATTTTTATTAATTTGCATGACCTAAATGAAAAAACACAATTTCAGCGCAGGTCCCAGCATCCTCTCTAACGAAGTTTTCGATAAAGCATCCAAATCAATTTTAAATTTTGATGGAATTGACTTGTCAATTCTTGAGATTTCTCACAGAAGCAAAGAATTTGTTAATGTAATGAGTGAGTCAAGAAGAATGGCCTTGCACTTGCTTGATCTTGATGAGAGTGAATATACATCACTATTTCTTCAAGGTGGAGCGAGTTTACAATTTTTAATGATTGCATATAACTTCCTTAATAGCAAAGCTGGTTATGTTGATACTGGATCGTGGTCAACTAAAGCAATGAAAGAAGCCAAACTATTTGGTGAAGTAATTGAAATTGCATCATCAAAAGAAAATAACTTCAATTATATACCAAAAGACTACAAAATCAGGGATGATATGGACTATGTTCATATAACGACCAATAATACCATTTATGGAACACAATTTCATAAAATTCCTGAGTCACCTTGTCCGTTATTTTCTGATATGAGTTCTGATATTTTTTCAAGAAATCTAAACTTTAATGAATTTGATTTGATTTATGCTGGAGCCCAAAAAAATATAGGACCAGCTGGTGCTACCCTAGTTGTATTAAAGAAAGAAATATTAGAATCCATATGCAGAACAGTTCCCTCAATGTTAAACTATAAAATCCATTTTGATAAAGACAGCATGTTTAACACACCACCTGTTTTCTCAGTTTATGCATGCATGCTCAGCTTAAAATGGTTAGAAAAAAAAGGAGGTATTGAAGTTGTTGAAAATTTAAATCGTAAAAAGTCTGAGATTTTGTATAGTGAAATTGACAGTGATGATGTTTTTAGTGGTTTCGCAAATGTTGATGATAGAAGTATAATGAACGTTACCTTTAATCTGAATGATGAAAAACATAAGGATATCTTTGATAAAATGTTAAGTGAAAATAACATTTCAGGATTAAATGGTCATAGATCAGTTGGTGGATATAGAGCTTCAATCTATAATGCTATGGACATAAGTTCTGTTGAGATTTTAATTGATACTATAAAAAAATTTAAAAATTACATATGATAGTTTTAGCAAATGACGGTATTTCACAAGTTGGTGTAGAAAAATTGGAAAATAATGGTTTCAAAGTGATAACTACTAATGTTGCTCAAGACCAAATCATTGATTTCATAAATAGAAATTCCATTACATGTTTACTGGTTCGAAGTGCAACCAAAGTAAGAAAAGATATTATTGATTCATGTGAATCATTAAAACTTATTGGACGAGGTGGTGTTGGAATGGATAATATTGATGTTGAATATGCAAAATCCAAAGGGATTTGTGTAATTAATACTCCTGGAGCTTCATCACTTTCCGTTGCTGAACTTGTATTTGCCCATATAATGACTTGTTCCAGATTTTTACATGATTCAAACCGTAACATGCCACTAGAGGGTGATGTAAATTTTAAAAAGCTAAAAAAAAATTATTCCAAGGGTTCAGAATTAAAAAATAAGACAATTGGTATAATTGGTTTTGGAAGAATTGGTCAAGAAGTTGCAAAGATTGCTTATGGATGTGGCATGAATGTGATTTTTTCTGACCATTTTTTAAAGGAAGTTGAAATTAAAGTTAGTTTTTTTGATGGGCAATCAATATCATTCAAGCCAAGCTTAGTAAGTTTAGATGAACTTCTCATTAATTCTGATTACATAACTCTACACGTTCCAGCACAAAAAAAATATCTTATTGATAAAGAGGAATTTAGCAAAATGAAAGATGGAGTTGGTATAGTTAATGCTGCCAGAGGGGGTGTTATTAATGAAGAATCTTTAATCGATTTCATTGACTCTGGTAAAATTAAATTTGCTGGACTCGATACGTTTGAAAATGAACCCAATCCTTCAATAAAAACCTTAATGAATTCAAAAATATCATTAACTCCCCACATTGGTGCTGCAACAAGTGAAGCACAAGAAAGGATTGGATTAGAACTTGCTGACCAAATCATTTCTGAATTTAAGTGATGTTTAATAAATTTAAATTGAAATATGGAATTAAATCCAATTCCCAACTAGTTATTATTTTTATTGTATTTGGAATTACAGGATCAACTGCTGCTTACATATCGGATCCTTTGATGGAATTGATTAATATTAAGAAATCTGATTTAAACATTTTTGTTTATTGGACTATCAGGATACTCATAATAACATTTGTTTACCAAATAATTCTCTTGGTTGTTGCATTTGTTTTTGGTCAATTTAAATTCTTTTGGAATTTTGAAAAGAAAATGCTGAAAAGATTAGGGTTTAAGAAATTTATTTCTGATTAGATTTAAACTTATCAATTTTTGGCTTTATTACTGAAAAACAATACGCATTAAATGGATTTTTGGAAAAATATTTATGATGATATTCTTCAGCGATGTAGAACGTTGTTGCTTTTTCCAGTAAGGTTACGATTTTACCAACGTAATCATCTTGCAATTCATTAATTTTCTTAGTAGCAATTTCAAATTTTTTTTCATCACTGTAAAATATAGCACTTCTGTATTGTGTGCCAATATCATTCCCTTGTCTGTTGAGTGTTGTTGGATCATGTGTTTTAAAAAATATATCCAAAATTTTTTCGTAAGAAATTTTAGCCAATTCAAACTCAATTTTGACTGCTTCAGCATGTCCCGTATTTCCAGTACAAACTTCTTCGTATGAGGGATTTTCATTTTTACCACCAATATACCCTGGGTAAACACTAATCACTCCATCAACATTTTCAAAAATTGCTTCAGTGCACCAAAAACATCCACCAGCCAGTATAGCATAATCTTTGTTCATTAATAAACCAATTAATAATTGTTAAGTCAAAGTTATTAATTGTATATATTTGGTCACGCATGAAAAAAAGATTTTTTTTAATCGCAATTTTTCTTACAATTTTAAACTCTTACTCACAAGACAGAAAATCATTTAATGCATACAGGACTGAAAATGCCCCGAAGGTAGATGGTTTTATTGATGATAAAGAGTGGAGAAATTCCCAAAAACTTAGCGAATTTACACTTTGGAGACCAGAGACAAGAAGTGGAAAAAAAATTCCAGAGGAATACGAAACTACAGCATTTTTCATGTATGATGATGATGCTGTATATGTTGGTGCATATTTACATCATCCTGGAGATATTCCAATGGAGCTTAGCGAGAGAGATAAACCTTGGGGTTCTTTCAGTGAATTATTTTTTGTATCTATAGATACATATAACGACAAGGAAAATCACCATGGATTTGGAATAACAAGTGCAGGTGCTATTGTAGACGGACTTTGGTCTGGTGATTGGAATTCTGGAGGAAGAGATTACGATACAGTTTTTGAGGGGGAAGTTCAAATCACAAAAGATGGTTGGTCTCTGGAAATGAAAATACCATACAGTGCACTGAGGTTTCCCGAAAAAAATATACAAAAATGGGGCATTAATTTTTCGAGAGCTGTGGAAGATCTAGATGAATGGTATTCATGGAGCCCTGTCGATACTAAGGTTTACAAATGGTATGAGTCACTTGGTATCGTTAACGGACTTGAAAACATTCAACCCCCATTACGTTTATTCCTTTACCCATACGGTCAAACAGCTCTTAATCTAAAGAATGGCTCGTCTCCTTCATCAATTTATTCTGCTGGAATGGATATAAAGTATGGATTGTCTAACAGTTTTACTTTGGATGCTACATTGATACCTGATTTCGGACAAGTTACTTTCGATGATGAAGAACTTAACTTATCCCCTTTTGAACAGAGATTTGATGAAAATAGAGCTTTCTTTACAGAAGGTGCCAATATTTTTAAAAAAGCAGACGGAGGTGATTTTAGAGGAGGTGATTTTTTTTATAGCAGAAGAATTGGACAAGAAATTAATTTTGACGAGGATGAATTTGTAAACCCTAACGAAGAATTAGTCGATTACGACAATAAACCGAAGTTGATTAACGCAATTAAGTTTTCTGGAACCACAAACAAGAAATTAAGTATAGCTTTACTGAACGCTGTCACTGGTAAAGTAAATGCCACAATTAGAAATATAGATGATGGATCAGTAAGAAAAGAAAACTTGGCACCAGTCACTAACTACAATGTTATATCATTAACTCAGCAGCTACTTAACGACTATTCATCATTAGGCATACACAACACTAATGTTAACAGAGCAGATGGTGGACTAAATGCTAATAACACTGTTTTTGTAACCGATTTATTTGACGAAAAAAGAAATTTCAACTTTTCATCAAGATTTTATTTCAGCAAAGCACCCAGACTTTCTGAAAAAAATGGCTTCAGAGGAAGTGTTTCCTTTGAAGAGTTGCGAGGAAATGTTCAACTTGCAGCTGGTTGGGTAGGTACAGATAGATATTATAACCAAAACGAGCTTGGATATTATAATCAACAAAACAATCAAAGGGTTTACACCAGAATTAGATATCAAATTTTTGAGGAATACAAAATTTTAAGAAACTACAGCAACTACTTGTATATGGGTCAAACCTGGAGATATGACAACTCTAGAAGAACCAGAAATGGTTTCAGATTTGGAAACGATTTCGAATTTCAAAATTTATACAAGATTGAATTTGATTTAGATTACACTGGAAAAGTTGAGGATTATTACGAAACTAGAAATATTGATAGATTTTTAATTGTTCCCTCAGATTTTGAGGTAAAAATAGGATTGAATTCCAATCCAACAAAAAGATTCAAATTTAGTTTTGATTTTTTAAATAAAGGTTATAAAAATGAACAGTTCGAAGAAGAAAAAAAATATCAAAGATTTAATTTAAATCTTGATTATAGATTTTCAAATAATTTATCAGCTAAATTTTCAACCCAGAGAGATAAAACATATGATGATATAGGTTATCTTATGACTTTGGGTGAAGATATTTACTTTGGAATCAGGGACCAAAAAACGATTGAAAACTCAATTGATATTGATTATAGAATTGACAACAAGAAAAGTATAAATTTAAATTTTAGAAATTTTTGGAGTGTTGCAGAGTATGATGAGGTATTATTCAAACTTAAGGATGATGGATATAGGGAAATTAGTGATTATGCACTTCTTGAATCAAATCCTAATACAAATTTCAATATTTGGAATTTGGATGTTAAATTTCAATGGTGGTTTAGTCCGGGAAGTAACCTGATTTTTTTATACAGAAATCAAATATTTAACAGGGACAATCAATCTGGGCTTGATTATTATAAAAGTTTGAAAAATCTATTTGAAATTCCAATTGAGCATCAAATATCATTAAGAATTAATTATCTTATTGACACAAACAGTTTAAAGAAAAAATGATTGTTTTAAAAAATATTTCAAAAACCTTCGGAAACCAAAAAATATTAAATAATATTTCTTTAAACATCTCCAACGGGAATTTTGTTTCAGTGGTTGGTCCATCAGGCGCTGGAAAAACAACACTTATCAACATAATTGGAACCATTGAAAGTTTTGACCTTGATCAAAGTTCAGTATTAAAAATTGATGGTGTCGAGGTTAACAAATTGAAAGAAAAAGAAATTTCAAAATTTAGAAACGAAAATATTGGTTTTGTCTTCCAATTTCATCAACTTCTTCCAGAACTAAACTGTGAAGAAAATATTCTTTTACCAATAAGAATTGGGAGAAAAAACATAAATGATTACAAAGAAAAATTATTATCAATATCTAAAACACTAAATATTGAAAAAGTATTAAATAAAAAACCTGATTTCATTTCAGGAGGTGAAAAACAAAGAGTTTCTTTTGCAAGAGCACTAATTAATAATCCTAAAATCGTATTAGCCGATGAACCTACAGGAAATTTGGACTCTACAAACTCCAAAAAAATCATAGAACTCCTCAAAAAAATCAATAAAGAATATGGTGTGACTGTAATTTATGTTACCCACAACAAAGAATTCGCCAATACCGCAAGCGATTCTTACACAATTAAAGATGGTAAATGCATTAAAAATTGATGATTTAAAATCATTTTTAGATTTCAAATCTCAGTACTACAATAACCCTGAATTTATTAAAGAGGACCCAATACAAATTCCTAAACTTTACACAAGAAAAGAAGATATTGAAATAATGTCACTTCTTATGGCAACAATATCGTGGGGAAATAGAACTTCAATTATTAATAGTGGTAGAAAACTATGCAATATTTTTGGTGAATCTCCTCTTGACTTTGTTCTTTCAATTAATGATGAATCGATTAAAAAATTAAATTTTTACCACAGAACTTTTAATTATTACGATTTTCAATTTTTTATAAAGTCACTAAAAAATATTTATTTAAATAAAGGTGGCTTAGAAAGTGTTTTTTCAAAATACAACGATATTAGTAATTTCAAAAATATTGAACACTTTAGGTCAATTTTTTTTTCATTAAAGCACGAAAAAAGAGTTGAAAAACATATTTCAAGTCCAAATAAAGGATCATCTTGTAAAAGATTACATATGTTTTTAAGATGGATGGTAAGAAATGATAAAATTGTTGATTTTGGTATTTGGAAAAAACTATCAACTTCATCTCTTTCTTGTCCGCTTGATGTGCATACGGGAAGAGTGGCTAGAAAATTAAATCTTATAAAAAGTAAAAACAATGATATAAATGCATTAAAAGAATTGGATTCAAGTCTAAGAAAATTTGATGCTATCGACCCTGTAAAATATGATTTTGCTCTTTTTGGCTTAGGACGTTACGAAAGTTTTTAAAATAAATTATATTTGCATGAAATTGACTTCTCTATGTCAATACTAATCAAATCTGCAAAAATCATCGATGCCAGCAGTAAATTTAATGGCAAAACAAAAGATATTTTCATTAAACAAGGAATTATTCAAGAGATTGATGATAAAATTGTAAAAAAATCTGCTAAGGAAATTAACCTTGGTAACCTTCATATTTCACAGGGATGGTTGGATTCAAGTGTATGTTTTGGAGAGCCTGGATTAGAAGAAAGAGAAACGATTGAAAATGGTTCACTCACTGCATGTCTTTCAGGATTCACCGACATTATTTTAAATTCCAATACACTTCCTGTTATTGATTCTAAGGCTGATGTTATTTATGTTAAAAGTAAGAACAAGAACAAAGCTTTAAAAATTCATCCTCTTGGCGCGCTGACGGTGAAGAGTGAGGGATCAGAAATGGCTGAATTACATGAAATGTTCGATAGCGGTGCAGTTGGTTTTTATGATTATAAAACATCAGTAAAAAACCCGAACCTTTTAAAAACAGCACTGCAATATGTTCAACACTTTGATGGTCTAATCATGACATTTCCATTTGAAAAATCAATTTGTCAAAATGGGCAAATGAATGAGGGTGAAATTAGTACACTTTATGGTTTAGAAGGAATTCCATCTTTATCCGAAGAAATAACACTTGAGCGTGATTTAAAAATTTTAGAGTATACTGGTGGAAAACTTTTCATACCAACAATTTCAACAACTAAATCCGTTGAATTGATTAAAAATGCAAAACGAAAAGGCCTACAAATCATGACAAGTGTTTCTATTAATAATATCTTTTTCAATGAAGAGAAACTGATAAATTTTGATACCAGATTCAAAATTCTACCACCACTTCGCTCTGAGGAAGACAGACTAATTTTAGTAAATGCTCTTTCTGAGGGAATAATTGATTTTTGCACATCAGATCACTGTCCTATTGACATCGATAACAAAAAAACAGATTTTAAGAATTCTCTTTTTGGAGCCACTGGTTTAGAATCTGTCTTTGGTGCTTTAAATTCATTGTACAAGACTGAAAAAGTAATTGAAATTTTAACCAGAAAAAAAGACTTGTTTGGAATAAAAAATGAAGTAATTGATGTAGGTTCAAAAGCGTGTATGACTCTATTTAACCCAAAAAACAAATACATTTTCACAAAAAGTCATGTTAGATCAAAGTCTAAAAATGCATCTTTTATTAATTCTGAAATTAAAGGAAAAGTCTACGGGGTTATCAACAATGGACATGTAGTGCTTGATGAATAATTTTTTTTTTATTGAAAGAAAATCTAATAAAATAAATTCCCCCTTGATAGTGCTTATTCATGGGTATGGAAGTAACGAGAGGGACTTATTTTCATTAATTGATTATTTCCCAATTGATTCTTACGTAATCTCCCTGAGGGCTCCCAAAGAATTATTTAATGACTCTTACGCATGGTATGATATTTATCTTGATTCCAATAATAAGTTCTATGATCATAATGCAGCAGCACGGGTTAGAGATGAATTATTTCACTTTATTGATGATTTATCAAAAAGTCCAAATATTGATTCTGACAATATTACCCTAATTGGTTTTAGTCAAGGTGCTATTTTATCACATGCAATATCATTTTCTTATCCTGAAAAAATAAAAAATATTATAGCTCTTAGTGGTGTAGTTGATGAAAAGATTATGAAAAAAACAAGCTTGATTCCAAAAACAAATATTTATATATCACATGGGACAAATGATAATTTAATCAACTACGAAACATCCAAAGAGTCATTAAATTTTTACATAGAAAATGACATCAAATTTAAATTTGAAAGTTATGACCAAGGTCATGGAATTAATCAGCAAAATTTAGAAGCAATGATCAAATGGTTAATAAGAAATATTTAAATTTCAAACTCTAATCCATCATACGCAAGAGATACTGACTTTGGCAGCAACTTTTCAGTATCACGATGAAATCCCATTTGTGGGGCTATGTGCGTTAAATATGTTTTTTTTGGCTTAACATCTTTGATAATTTCTAAAGCTTCCTCCAAATTAATATGTGAATAATGCTCATCGTGTCTCAAAGCATTTAGTACCAAACAATCCAAATTTAAAAGCTTACTTTTCTCTTTATCATCAATTTTTTTTAAGTCAGTAATGTATGCAAAATCACTAATTCTGAATCCAAAAACTTGTAATTTGTGATGGGAATATGAAATTGGTTTTACTTTAAAATTGTGTAGATTGAAAGGTTTATTCTCTTTAACTTCATTTGGAATTAGATGAGTATCCCCAGCATAATCACTCTGTTTCTCGAACAAGTATAAAAACCGATGCTTTAAATTTTCCAAAACTCTTTTATGAGCATAAATTGGAATTTTTCCATTTTTAAAAGATATTGGTCTAACATCGTCTAAACCGGCTGTGTGATCAGCATGTTCATGAGTGAATAATATATAGTCAACTTTAGTAATGTTATTGGTCAGAAGTTGTTGTCTGAAATCTGGACCACAATCAATGATAATATTTTTTTTATTATGGTTTATTAAAATGGAAGACCGCAATCTTTTGTCTCTAAAATCTTTACTTGAACAAACGGGATAATTTAAACCAATTGAAGGTATCCCTGTACTAGTTCCAGTTCCTAAAAAAGTAATTTTCATTGAGCAATCAAATTTAATTTTTTTATGACGAGTAATAAGCAATAGTTATTAAATTTGTAAAAAATAACATCACAAATGGCTGTAAAATTAAAGGGAGATAAAGAGTTTGAAAATATTTTATCGACCAAAGATAAAGCACTCAGGATCAACTTAAACGAAAATATTTATGGAACATTCTCTGAAATAGGTGCAGGACAAGAGGTTGCAAGGCATTTTTTTCGTGCAGGTGGTGCATCAGGAACCATAGCCAAAACAATGAGTGCTTATGACAAAGGGTTCAGTGATGCAATTTATGGAATTGAGAGTGATCTCAGATACGTAACCGAATCGAGATTAACAAAAATGTTAAATCATGAAATCAGCCTTCTTGAGTCTAGAGTTGATAGAGCCGTTCATACTGATAAAATGTTTTTTTCTTTTGCTAATACTGTTGCTACAATTGATTTTGCAAAAAAATATAAAGGTCATGGTTGGATGGGAATAAAATTCCAAACCGAGAGCATAAGTGAATACAGCGAAATAAAATTGCACGTAAGATTTCATTTACCCGAAGCCAAAGCTCAACAAGAAATTCTTGGATTGATGGGTGTCAATTTAATATACGGAGCTTATTACAAACACAACAAGCCCAGATCTCTAATTAAGTATTTGTATGATCATATAGATCCAACAATTATTGAAATTGATACAATTAATTTTTCTGGTCCTCTTTTCAAAGATGTTGATAATAGACTACTTAGCCTTGAGTTAATTAAAAATGGTATGACCCAGGCAGTTATGTTTGGACCTGATGGAAAAAATATCTTACCAGCAGCAGAATTATACAAAAAAAATATTCTAACCATTAGAGGGAGCTTCAGACCCGTTACAAAAGTCAATGAAGATATGTACGAGAAGTCCCTTAAAATGATAAAAAAAAATAAAAAATTTACAGATAAAAATACAATCTCAATTTTTGAAATAACACTTTCAAATCTGACTTCTCAGGGTAAATTGGATGAACAAGATTTTCTGGACAGAGCTAAACTACTTTGTTCAATGGGTAAGACTGTTATGATTACTAATTTTCAAGAATATTACAAACTATCTGAATATTTTTCTAAGTATACCGACAAAAAAGTTTTTTTGACAATGGGTGTAGACAACCTAATTAAAGTTTTTGATGAAAGTTATTACACTGATTTGGATGGTGGAATATTAGAGGCTTTTTCCAAACTATTTACAAAAAATATAACAATCCTTCTTTATCCAATGCTTCAAAAAAATAAAATAATCAACAGTTTAAATTTAGTTGTATCAGGTGGTATGAAAAATTTGTATAAATATTTTATTAAAAATCATAGAATTTTAGACATATCGGATTACAATCGAACTTATTTGTCAATTTTTTCCTGGGATGTCCTAAAAAAGATACAATCCAATCAAAGAGGTTGGGAAAGTAGTTTACCCGAAAATGTTTCCGATCTCATCAAAGAAAAAAAACTTTTTGGTATTAAAGAACTACAGTGATAAGATTTGATCAGAATGATTTTTTGTGTCAACCTTATCAAAAACATGAGTTACTACTAAATTTTCATCAAAAACAAATGTTTTTCTGTGAATTCCCTCGTAATCTTTTCCTCGAAACTTTTTAGGACCCCAAACTCCAAATAATTTAATGATATTTTTGTTTTCATCGGCAAGTAATGGATACTGAAATCCATATTTTGATGAAAAATTGTTTTGGGTTTTCACCTTATCTGCACTAACACCTATAATTTTGTATCCGGCATTAGTTAGTTCATCAAAATTTTCAGATATATTACATGCCTCAGCAGTACATCCAGGTGTATTAGCTCTTGGATAAAAGAAAACTACTAGCTTACTTCCTCTAAAGTTTTCACTTTTTATTAAATTCTCCTTGTCATCTAGGCATTCAAATGTTGGGATTTTATCTCCCACTTTTAATGTATTCATTCTTTTAAATTTTTCTATAAATTTACTGAAATGACAAAAAAAGAAAAAGTAAAATTTGTAATTAAAACATTGGAAGATTTATATCCTAAAATTGATATTCCACTCGACCACAAGGATCCTTACACACTTTTAATTGCCGTACTTCTTTCTGCCCAAAGCACTGATAAGGGAGTTAATAAAATCACACCCATACTTTTTGCTAAAGCTGACAACCCCTATGACATGATAAAACTTTCAGTCGATGAAATTAGAAATATTATAAAGCCAGTGGGACTTTCACCAATGAAATCAAAAGGGATTTATGGGCTTTCAAAAATTCTCATTGAAAAATTTGATGGTAAAGTTCCTAATGATATTGATGAGCTTGAAAAATTACCCTCTGTGGGACATAAAACTGCTAGTGTTGTGGTATCTCAAGCTTTTGGAACTCCTGCATTTCCTGTTGATAC
Source organism: uncultured Bacteroidota bacterium (assembly GCA_902614065.1). Lineage (GTDB taxonomy): Bacteria > Bacteroidota > Bacteroidia > Flavobacteriales > Flavobacteriaceae > Eutrophosalina. Next base: position 71,045 of record CACMJT010000001.1, read on the forward strand.
TCATATTCACAGACTAATGTATCGCTGGGGTTTTTCAAACGGCAAAAGTGTAAAAAGAACGGAGCAAGATGCAAAAAGATTATTTCCAAAAATGCTATGGAATAAACTTCATATTCAAATAATACTTTACGGTAGGAGTTTTTCTCCAGCCAGAGGATGGAATATAAAAAATGATGTAATTATGAGAAAAATTGGTAGAAAATCTCTACTAAAAAAACTTAATTACAAGTAATTTCATATTGATCCCAATTCATATTAGTAGGTAAATTTTCAAAATAAAAACAACGTTCAGAATCATCAGGGAATGTTATGAACTTGAAATAACCATCTGGAACAGTTGCTCCTGTTTGAAGAACTAAACTGTTATCTGAAAAGGCTAGTTCAATTCTTACATCAAGAGTACCATATTGATTTGCCCATGACCTAACTTGGGATTCTAGTTCAGCCCACTCTCCTTGGTTTAAGACATCAAGTTGCAATGTACAATTCAAAAATGAAAATGTTTGATACAAATTTTCACACGAATCTGTAAATGCACCTGCTGGTGCTAAATGAGCTCTGTCCCATTCGTTGTTGCGATAATCAGCCTCGTCTGATGTGTGTACACCTGCCTCAGTGTACCAATTCATTCCAGCTCTGTCACATCTTTTTGTTATTTGTCTGACTTTATATTCAATCCAGTTGGCTTGTTCTTTAAATTCATTGTATGAGACCTTAAAAACATTATTTTCAACAATAACCTCAGCTCTTAATTCTCTAGGTGGATTGTTGTCAACTGTTTCACTGTTGTTTCCATCGCTGCAAGCGATAAAAAAAAGAAATATTAATAAAATTTTTTTATTCATTTTCAAATAGACGTTTTTGAGTTATTTTTTTCATATATCCATTTGACCTTCGAACTGCCCCAATTTTAAATTCATCGATCCTAACTCCAAGTTCATTTTCAAACCATTTTGCCACTATGTGTCTGTGACAAAATGAAGATTTGTTTCCATGAGTCATTAAAATTGGTTCATGATCACTGGTCAAAAGGTTTATTTGTTCAAATATAGTCTTTGCATTCAAATTATTAAGCTGTATCAAATATTCTTTTTCAAAATCAAACTCTGAAATTTGGCTGGATTTTAGCATTTCCATCAATTTCCAGTTGGGCGCTAATGATTTAAATTCAAACAAAACGTTATTATTTTTTGATGGGTACAAGGAGATTGAAACAAAACCTAATGTTAAATTGCTATCGATTTGTTTAAAGTATCCTGTTTTCAACCCTCTTAATTTACTAATTATTTGACGTTTTTTTATCTAAAAAAATTGAAAATTATAACAATTTTAAAGTTTTAGTTATGCATTTTTGAGGATTGTGCCAATATTGTCCAAAAAAAACTAAGAATTCGTAAAAAATTCACATTGATTCTTTTTCCCATAAAAAACTTGTTTTGTTAACAAAATTTTAACATATTTACTACTTCAACTAAAATTATATAATAAATGAAAAAATTAGTAAACCTTTTTTCCTTGTTACTTTTGATGACTGGACTTATTGGTTTTGCGCAAAACACTGTATCGGGGGTTGTTTCTGATACAGATGGAATGCCATTACCAGGAGCGACTGTTGTTGTACAAGGAACATCAATTGGGGTTACCACAGATTTTGATGGTAACTACGCAATTAGTGCCTCTGAAGGTGATGTTCTAGTTTTTAGCTACGTTGGTTATGTGAGTCAATCTGTTGAGGTTGGTTCATCTTCAACAGTCAACGTTAGCTTAGAAAGTAGTACTGCCCTTGATGAGGTTATTGTTACCGGTATCGGTACACAGGAAAGACAACGTTCTGTTGCGAGTACTGTCACCATCGGTGAAGAAGTGTTAGAAAACTTAACTTTCATATCTCCAGATCAAGCATTGAATGGACGTGTTGCAGGTTTAAGAATGGCTAACATCTCAGGTACACCTGGTACAGCTTCTCAAATTAGAATTAGAGGTGAAAGTTCCATTACTGGAAATAACGCACCTTTATTTGTTGTTGACGGAGTTCCCATTCAAAATGGTTCTTTCGGAAACGGAGCAACACCAAGCATAGGTATATTATCAATGATTAATGTCAATGATATTGAATCCATTACTGTTTTGAAAGATGCATCATCAACGTCTGTTTATGGAAACAGAGGTAGTAATGGTGTTATCGTTATTACAACCAAAAAGGGTTCAGCTGGTAAAGTCACCTATCAAGTGAGTTCATCTTACGGATGGCAAAACAAAGCTGTTGAAGGAAGACAACCACTGAGCGGAGCACAACGTTTAGAGTTGGCTGCTGAAATGATGACAAACGATATTGGTTTTTCACAAGACGCCGCTCTCAATTGGATGCTTACAAATCGTAGAGATTTCAGAGATTGGGACTCAAGAGGTAGAGTAGACACAGATTGGGGTGACTTAGTCACAAACAAAGATGCTCCTGTTCAAAGTTATGATATCTCAGCCTCAGGTGGAGATGCTGACCAAAACTTCAGAGTTTCTCTTGGTTACAAAGACTCTGAAGCTACAAATTTAGGCTCATCATTTGAGTCAATAAGTGGATCTGTTTCATACACAAGAAAATTTGGTGCAGCAACAATTCAAACAAATAATTTGGTATCTAATGGAAAACAATTGGGTCAATTGGAAAGTACAGCATACTTTGGAAATCCGAACCTTACAAAGTTTTTCATGCCAATGACAGAAGCAGCATTCAACCCTGATGGTTCATACTTGGTTCCTCACCCTGCTTCTATGCATCACACACTTTATCTTTTAGAAAACAATATATATGACAGTGATGTGACTAGAGCATTATCTAACAGTTCTTTGACTTTAGATCTGCCTGTTGATGGACTTAAGTTCAAGACTACATTTGCAATAGACTTTGTTTTAAATGCTACACATGACTATCAGAACCCAATCGAGGGTGATGGTGTTGGTGAAGGTGGTCTTGCGGAACAAGATGTTTCAAGAAGATTTACTTGGTCTACTATTAATAGACTAGAGTATAATACAGTTCTTGGTGATAATGATCATTTCATATCTGTTGTTCTTGGACAATCATTCCAAAAAAATAAAAACCATTACATGTATGCATATGGTGAAGCTCCTGCAGCTGATCAATTGTTTTATGTATCAAGTTTTCCTGCTAACAGAGATGCAGCCGGTTCTTTTTCAGACTGGAAAGTTTTATCTTATTTAGGTGTGGCAAACTACTCATTCCAAGATAAATATATCTTTAACTTTACCTGGAGAAATGACGGTTCATCTAGATTCGCATCTGGTTACCGATTCGGTAATTTCTTCTCTTATGGAGTCGCTTGGAACATTTCAAATGAAAACTTCTTGGCAGATAATTCAGTCGTGAATAATTTAAAACTAAGAGCATCGTGGGGTGAAGCTGGTGATCAAAATATTGGGTTAAACCAGTATCAATCACTGTTTGGTTATAGTGGTGACTACGATAGCCAAGGTGCAGTATTCCCAACATCATTTGGTAATGCTATCATTTCTTGGGAAAAATCAGAAAAACTAGATGTTGCTTTAGACTTTGGTCTATTTAATAACAGAGTAACAGGTTCTGTTGGTTATTACCAAAGAGACACCAAAGACCTTCTTCAAGGAGTTCCTTTATCATTGACAACTGGTCACTCGTCACAAACACAAAACGTAGGCGATGTTAGAAATAAGGGTATTGAAGTTGAACTGGATGCTACTGTTATTAAAGCTGGTGACTTTGAGTTTGATATATACGGAAACGTATCTACAAATGACAACGAAGTTTTAAAACTTGCTCAAACTGCTGACGGAGAAGATATCAATCTAGATGGATTCTATACAGCAACAAGAGTAGGAAGACCAATCTACGAATATTATTTACGTCAGTTTGGTGGAGTTAGACCAGATACTGGAAGTGCATTCTGGTATATTGGTGGAGATGGAGTAGATGCACCTGTAAGCTTTGAAGAAACTGAAAGCTATAATGCTGCTCAGCAAGCTTTTTCTGGAACGAGAATACCAACAACAGTTGGAGCTCTTGGTTTCAGATTTAAGTTCAAAGGTTTATCTATTGATTCAAACTTCACATACGTTGGAGGTCATAAAATTTATGAGCAATGGGCTCGTTACTTTATGCAGCCAGGTCAGTTATCTACACTGTTTTATCAGGGTACAACTGAGTTGATGAATAGATGGCAAAATCCAGGTGATATTACAAACATCCCTAGAATGAGATGGTCAAGTAGTATGACTACCACTGGATCAAATCACTCTACGATGCACCTTCACGATGGTGATTTTGTTAGACTTAGAGATTTGACAGTTAACTATAATTTCCCATCAGATATGATTGGAGAATTAGGATTGGACAGATTAAGCGTTTATGTGAAGGGTACAAACATTTGGACATATGCATTTGACGAAGATGTAATTTTTGAACCTGAAGTAAATGTTAACAATGGACAATGGCAATTATGGAATCCAATTCCAAAGATTTGGGCTCTTGGTGTTAACTTATCATTTTAATTATTATGAATATGAAAAATTTATTTAAATTATACAGTTTAATCTTCGCAAGTTTACTTATCGTATCGTGTGGAGATGAAGATCTAGAGCCAACATTGGCTATGGATAAGGATACAGTAACTGGAATTCAAAGTGCTGATGATTTGAGATCAGTTCTCAACAGCGCATACAATAGAATGACAAGTACTAATTATTATATGAGAGAATTCATAGCTATGGGTGACGCTCGTACAGATAATATGTATTCTAATGTTAATTCGGGAAGAGGAACTGCTACAAGTATGGATCATAGTCCTGATGGTTACGGACCATGGGGAACAATTTATGGTGTCATAGCAATTACAAATATTGTAATTGGTGCAGATCATGCTAGCCTAGAAGGAAATCCAGCAGAGATTGACTACATTGTTGGTCAAGCTCATGCAATCAGAGCTCTGTGTCACTTTGACTTGCTTAGAAATTATGGACAACATTTTGTAGATGGTCAAGGTGGAGCAAATTCTTTGGGAGTTCCTTATGTAAAAACATATAAGGACCCAGCAAATCTAACTCCAGCTAGAGATACGGTTTTATCAAATGTTACTGATATTATGAGTGATTTCCAAGGAGGAATTGCATTGATGAGTAATGGTGCATTAAACCAAGATTCAAGCTACATGTCTGCTGCTGCTGCATATGCTTTAATGGCTAGAGCTGCACTTTACTTTGGTGCTGTAGATAGTAGTTTCTATTCTACTGCTGGCGCTGCTGCTAAATGGGTTATAGATAACTCATCTGCAACTCCTGTATCAGCTGCTGCTTTCAAAGCATCATATTACACAGATAATGCGTCAAATTCACTGTTTGAACTAGAAGCCACTGGAACTGACAATCCAAGTATTAATGGATTAGCATATAGTTTCAGAGGAACAAGTTATGGATATTACAGAATTTTGACTGGTGATAACTGTGCTGCTTGTGGAGATGACTTATATGACATCTTTGCTGCAGATGCTGCAACTGATGTTAGATTTACTGTTAACGGTATGATTGGTACTCAGCAAGGAGAGCCAACAGTTATCGGTAAGTATCCTACAGCTAATGGATCTGATAACATAACTATTATTAGAGTAGAAGAAATGCATCTAATCTATGCTGAAGCACTATTGCGTGCTGGTAATGCAGCAGGTGCATTAACTTACTTGAATAATGTTCCAGCACTTAGAGGTGCTACACCTTACACGACTGCAACATTAGATAATATTCTTTTAGAAAGAAGAAAAGAGTTTTATGCTGAAGGTTTGAGATTTTATGACCTCGCTAGAACTGGTCAAAGCATGCCTTTGATCAACTCGATAAAGCAATTAAATGACGATCTTGATGGTACACCACCACAATTCGGATCATACAGATATGCTTATCCAATTTCTATTTCTGAAAGAAATGCTAACCCTAACATTGTACAAAATGCAGGTTACTAGTTTTTAGAAATTATTAGATAATTTACTTGAAAAACCCGCCATATGGCGGGTTTTTTGTTATATTAATTCTGTGTTAAAATCTTCTTTTTTAATAGTTTTTTTAATAGCTAATTCGTTTTTACTTAATGCTCAAAGTATTGATGTTAAGAACATTGAAATTGTAAGAGACTCTTTTGGTGTTCCGCATATATATGCAAAAAGTGATGCTGAGCTTGCCTATGGATTAGCTTGGGCTCATGCGGAAGACGATTTTAAAACAATACAAGAAGCATACTTAGCTGGAAATTCCTTACTAAGTAAACATATTGGTTTGAGGGGGGCTCCTATTGATTTTCTATCTCAACTGATAAGATCTGATGATACAATTGATAGTTTATATCAAACAATAGATGAAAATTTTATAAAAGTTATTCAAGGATATGCAAAAGGATTGAATAGTTTTGCTGATGAACACCCTGAGCAAGTACTTGTAAACAAACTCTTTCCTGTAACGCCAAGGAAAATGCTCAAGTACTCATTGTTACAATTATTTATTTTTTCAGAGGGAGAAAAGGCAGTTCTATCAATATTTAATAATACTGCTGGGGTTATTGACACAAGTGCTGATAGTGGACTTGGTTCAAATCTTTTTGCTTTTAGTTCAAAAAAAACAAAAAATAACGAAACTTATCTTGGTATAAATACGCATCAACCACTGGAAGGGCCAACCTCATGGTATGAAGCACACCTAATCAGTGAAGAAGGAACAAATATTATTGGAGCTACCTTTCCTGGAGCACCGTGCATCTTAACAGGTACAAACCAAAACTTAGGATGGACACACACTGTCAATTACCCAGATAAAACTGACATATTTCAGTTACAAATGGTAAAAAACAGTCGGTTGAAATATGTAGTTGATAATGAAATCCTTACTCTTGAAAAGTATAGAGGAAAGGCCTTCATAAAAATTCTTGGAATTCCGATAAAAGTAAGCAAAAGATACTACAGAAGTATTTATGGCCCTACCCTAAAAAATAAAAATGGTGTTTATTCTGTTCGCACACCCAGTTTATTTAAAATTAGAGCCCTTGAACAATGGTGGAAAATGAATAAGTCCAAAACTTTTGAAGAATTCTATGAAATACTAAAAATGAATGAGATACCTGGATTTAATTTTGGTTATGCAGATAAAAATGATAATATATTTTATATTTCTAATGGAATAATTCCCGTAAGGAATAAAAAATACAATTGGAAAGGAGTTGTACCTGGCAACACTAGAGAAACTTTATGGAAAGAATACCATAATACTGAAGAACTTCCTCAAGTATTGAATCCTGAGTCTGGATACTTATATAACGCCAATAACACACCATTTAAGTCAACTTCCACAAATGAAAATCCAAATAGTAAGGATTTCCCAAAAGAAATGGGATACTCTCTTTATGATAACAATAGAAGCACACGGATCTATGAATTGATTGAATCATATGAAAAAATTGATTTTTCTGATTTCAAATCCATAAAGTTTGATTATAAATACCCTACTCCATTTACCTTCAATTTTGTTGATGTTAATGAAATAATGGAGATGAATCCAGATGATTATCCTGATATTTCAGATCTTATCATAGAAATTCAAAATTGGGATAGGTCAACTAGCTCAGACTCTTTAGGTGCGGGAATATTCGCCATTTTCTATTACAATTTGGGAAAATATATTAGAAAACCATACATAAATAGAAACTTAAGCAAAAATCTAATTGCACAGATGTTAAGAGATGTTAAAGCTTACATGGTCAAACATTTTAATAAAACCAATGTTAGACTTGGTGAGTATCAAAAGCTCGTAAGAGGAGATAAAGAAATTCCCATATGGGGAATGCCCGATGTTATAACAGCCATGACTTCGTCAAGACATATTGGGGGAAAAAGAAAAATTACTCATGGTGAGTCATACATTCAACTTGTAAAATTTTCAGATGGTTCACCGCATATAGAATCAATTGTGTCTTATGGAAATAGTGAAAACCCTGATTCACCTCACTACGATGATCAAATGGCGATGTTTTCAAAATTTGAAACAAAGAAAATGAGTTTTGATAAAAATTTTATTTATAAGAACTCAAAAAATATTTACAATCCAAAATAAGCTATTTTAAAAGGCCTCTGTATATGTTTTCATAAATGGGTACTACAGTATCTATATCAAATAGTTTTGCCCTTTTAAATGATGATATTTTAAATTTTTCTAGTTTACTTTTATCAGAGATTAAGTCAGTTATTTTTTCTATGTATTTATTTTCATTATTCACACCAACTAGATATCCGGTTTGATTATCAATATTTAGCTCCGGAAGACCACCACAGTTAGATGTTACTAATGCGCATTTAGAGGCCATTGCTTCCAGAGCAGCCAATCCAAAACTTTCTTTTTTTGAAGGCAGTAAAAAAATATCTGTGGAGCATAAAATTTCTTCAATTTTATCAGTATTTCCATGAAATTTTATGTTATTAATTTTATTTTTTTCAACAAAACTTTTAGCCAAATCAAGTTCAGGCCCCTCTCCTATCAAATTAAAAAATAAATTTTTCCTTTTAAGCTTAGCTATAATACTCATTAAAATTCTAATATTTTTTACTGGTCGAAAGTTGCTAACATGAGAGATGATAATCTTATCATCCTGGTTGCAATTTTCATTTTTTTGTTTAAAACGATCAATATCGATGAAATTTGGTATTACCTTAATTTCTTTATCAATATTGAAAAAATCCATTGTGTCTTTCTTTAAATTTTCGGAGACAGACGTGACAACGTCAGAATTTTGGATTGAAAATTTTACAGCCCTGCGATAAAATGGATGTTTTCCTACTAAAGTTATGTCTGTACCGTGAAGTGTTGTCACTATGGGTAAATCAATATTCTTGGTTTTTAGCATTTCTTTGGCCATGTAAGCAGCATACGCGTGAGGGATTGCATAATGAACATGAATTAAGTCAATTTTATTGTTTTCAGAAATTTCAACAATCTTACTTGAAAGTGCAAGCTCATATGGTTGAAAGTTAAATAAAGGATAAAATGGGACATTTACTTTGTGAAAAAGAACCTTATTATCAATTAACTTTAATCGAACAGGCTTTTTGTAAGCAACAAAGTGTATTTTGTGACCAAATTCAGCCAATTTATGCCCTAGCTCGGTTGCCAAAACACCACTTCCACCATAAGTAGGATAACAAACAATAATTATATTCATTTAATCGAAAGCTTCATGAACAAGTTTTTGTATTTCTGTCCTAATGTTAAACTCCGAAAGAGAGTTGTTGTTTTCATCCGGAAAAGTTCTATTAGATAAAAAAACATATATAATTTCTGTTTCTGGATCAGCCCAAGCAACTGAGCCCGTAAACCCATAGTGACCAAAACTTTTATCTGAAGCACAACCACAGGTGTTTGGGTCGTTGGGGTCCAATTCAGGTTTATCAAATCCTATACCCCTTCTTACTTTTTTTTCTTTAAAATGACGGAAATTAAATAAATCAAAATATTTTTCGTCAAAAAATTTTTCATTTGCATATGAGCCCTTTTGGAGAAAAAGTTGCAATATTTTGGCTATATCTAGAGAATTTCCAAATAAGCCTGCGTGACCAGAAATACCATCCATCATGGCTGCTCCCATATCATGAACATGACCTTCCACAAGGTTAAACCTGAAATAATCATCCACAGCTGTAGGAACTATGAGTTTCTTGTCCAAGAAATTAGTTGGTTTATAAGTTAGTGATGTTGATCCAATTTTATCATAAAGGTAGTTTTTGATTTGGGTATCAAGAGATAATTGATATTTTTTTTCTAGATAAAATTTTAAAAGAAAATATGGTAAATCACTGTAAACATAACTTAACGAATCGCTCAACTCAGAATTTATTATCTCATTGAAAATAGTGTCATTGTAATTTCTGATATACAAGTCATCTGAGACCTGGAAAGGAAATTTTTGGGACTTTTTATTGGAATAATATTTATTAATTCTAGTATTTGTTACAGAATCAATTGTTTTTTTATAAAATGGAATCCATGATTTCATTCCAGAGTAATGCGAGAAAAGCTGTTTTACAGTCAAGTCTTTTTTATTTTTTAATTCTTTATCAGGAAACCACTCTGATAAGTTTGTTGTTAAATCAAAATCATTGGTCATAAATTCATTCAAAAGAAGTGGAACAGAAACAAGAATTTTAGTAAGAGAAGCTAAGTCATAAATATTGTTAATATTAATTTTTTCCTTTTTTTCATATGTCTTGTAACCATATGCTTTATGATAAACGATATTTGAATTCTTTGCTATTAATAATTGTGCACCTGGTGTCATATTATTTTGAATTGCATCATTTATTAACGAATCAATTTTCTTTAATTTATTCATATTAACACCAAAATTCACAGGATGATCAAATGATAAAACATTTCTTTTTTTTATAACAATTGATGTCCCTTCTTTGTATTTTTTACCAATACTAACAGGTAAAATACCATCAATATCATTTGCGCCAAAGATCGCTTCAGAAGCTTTTTTTTGAAATATGGGAGAATTTTGATAAGCTAGCATAACAGAATCAAAACCATTTAAGTTAATATCAAGTAGTGTGTATGGGTTCGAAAAAACAACCAAAACAACATTATTATATTTTTTTAAAGTGTTGATTATAGAGATCTCTTTAGGTGATAATTTATAATTGTCAAATGGCGATTTATCTGATTTATGTACAGAAACTATTATTTTATCAAAATTTTTATTGATATCTCTAACATTTTTTAAATCCGAAACATCAATTTTTTCTACAGTTCTATAATTATTTAAGTATTTATGAAAGGTCATACCATTATCAATACCCAAACTAACTAAACCAACTTTATTCTTTTTATCAAAAGAAATGGGTATTGAATTACTTTCATTCTTAATAAGAGTCATGGACTTTTCAGCTAACTTTTCAAGAAGTGCATAATCTTGATCACTATTTAATTTGTATTTGATATTATCATTAGGGATGGGTTTATATTTATTTAAACCAACCTCGTATTTAGTATTTAAAATTTTCTTTACTGCATTTTCTAATCTCTTATATGGAACTCTACCATCTGAAACAGCTTTTTTAATTTCAACTATACTTTTTTTTAGATCTGAGGGCATCAATAATATATCATTCCCTGCAATTAGCGCATCTACATCCGGATAATTTCCTTTAGAATAATCTACTATAGCTTTCATATCCAAAGCATCTGTAATCACTATCCCATCAAACCCTAAATCTCCCTTAAGTAAATCAGTTATGATTTTTCGGGAAAGTGTTGTGATCATTTTATCATCTAAACTTTTTACCTTTAAATGAGCAGTCATAATACCATTTACACCACTTCTAATTATTTGTTTGAATGGATATAGTTCGACACTATCAATTCTGCTTAAATCATAATTTAATGTTGGTAGAGTAAGGTGTGAATCTTTTCTTGTATCACCATGGCCTGGAAAATGTTTCCCAACAGCCAAAACTCCTCTATTATTTAAACCTTCTATATATTTAATAGATTTGTTAGTCACATTGAATTTGTTCTCACCAAAAGATCTAGCACCAATTATTGGATTTTTTGGATTAGTATTTACATCACTTACAGGGGCAAAATTTAAATGAACTCCAATTTTTTTTAAATGTTCTCCAATTCTCTGTCCAACAGCAAAAACCAATGAATCATCTCTTATTGCACCCAAAGTAATATTATATGGGAAAGAAAAACCATCATCAAGTCTCATTCCTAGACCCCACTCAGCATCCATGGAAATTAGCAGAGGGATATTTGATTGTTCTTGAAATATATTGTGAGAAATGATTTGATCATTTATATTTCCTAATGAAAAGATTAACCCACCAATGTGATATTCATTAATAATTCTTTTTATTTCATTAATTTCTTCTTGACCATACTTTGAAGCTGTCCAAACAGAATAAAGCTGTCCTACCTTCTGATCTAAGCTCATCGATGAATAAATACTATCAACCCAAACCTGCTGATCAATTTTTTGCGTGTACAGTGAACACAGAAAAAAGATTGAGAAGAAGCAATATTTAATTCTGATTACCATAAAAATACTTTTTGCACCAACTTTTAGATGCTTTGATCTCCCAGTTTTCGTTCAATTCAGCCTTTATATTAAGCGTATTATTAAAAATAATTGTATCCGATTTGATGGTGCCTTCTAAAATTAACTTCTTAAAGCCTACAATATCTACAAGTTTAACCATGTTTCCATCTCTGTAAGAAATATTTAATCTATTTAAAAAATCAATGTCATACAATTGATTAATCTTTTTAATAAAATTTATAAGCTTATCAATAGAGCATCCAGATGGATTAGAAAAATTGCTTTCGACTGAAATTATTAAGAATAAGCCGTGGAGAATTTTATACGATGATTTTATTTCTAAATTATGAGATGTCCAATTGTTTAGAAAATTAATGATGTCTACTTCAATTTTTGTAACCAAAAGTGAGTCAAGTATTTTATTGGATTGAAAGACCCATATTGGAGAATGAGAACTTATTTTATCAAATTCGATAACCATTAGTCAGTAACTTTATCAACTAATTCTGAAATATCCTTTATTTCAATGTCATTCTCATTTTCATAAGACTTGATACCATCTGTCAACATTGTATTACAAAATGGACATGCAGCTGCAATGATTTTTGAATCAGTCTCAAGAGCCTCCTCAGTTCGCTTAATATTAATTTCTTTGTTACCTTTCTCAGAATCCTTGAACATTTGTGCCCCACCTGCCCCACAGCACATCGCCTTTTCCTTACAACTTTTCATTTCTTTAAGCTCAGCTTTTAATGATGTTATGACTTTTCGTGGAGCAAGATATTCCCCATTAGCTCTCCCCAAATAGCATGGGTCGTGGAATGTTATTTTTTTTCCATTAAATTGATCATTTTTAACTTTCAATTTTCCATCATTAATAAGCTGATCAATTAGTTGAGAATGATGAATAACATCATATGAGCCACCCAGATCAGGATATTCATTTTTTATTGTATTAAAACAATGTGGACAAGCCGTCACAATCTTTTTTATGCTGTACGAATTCAATACCTCTATATTTGATAATGCCTGCATTTGGAATAGAAATTCATTTCCTGCCCGTTTTGCAGGATCTCCAGAACAGCTTTCCTCAGTTCCCAAAACAGCATAACTAATTCCAGCTTTATGAAATAAATTAATTAATGATTTAGTAATTTTTTTTGCTCGGTCATCATACGAACCTGCGCATCCAACCCAAAATAGAATATCGGGTACTATACCTTGTTCCTTACATTCCTTATAGGTTTTTACATTCATAGATTAACTTTCGTCATCAAAAACTTGAATCTTTGAATTTTTTTCAATTAAATCAGTAAACTTACCATTATAGCGTGTTGCTTTAACTAAATGATTATCAATCCAATGGTAATTTCCTCCTCTTGGTTTACCCATTACCATACCATGGTATTTAAATCCATTTTTATTAAGCCATTTTTCAGTTACTTCGCGATGTTCCTCAGTCCTAGATGTAAAAAAGTAAATTACATGTCCTTGATCGTACCATTTGTTTAGTGTATCAAGGGCATCTGGATACAAGTTAGCAGTCTCCATTCTTTCTGGTTCTTCATTCGGGATATCATCACAGATGGTACCATCAATGTCTATTAAGTAATTTTTAATACCTTTTGGTAACACAGGGCTTATTTTTTTACCGTCTTGGGTCTTATCTTCAAGAAAATTTTTCATATTTTTTTAGTTTCTCCAGTTTAATCTATCAAGTTTGTTAAATGGCCATGGTGCACCATTATTCTCTATATTATTCATCATAGCATTTATTTCATTAGATGCTCTTGATTCTTCCATTACCATATATCTTCTCATGTCTAAAATTATCGATAATGGATCAATTCCTATTGGGCAAGATTCAACGCATGCGTTGCATGTTGTACATGCCCAAATTTCTTCTTTTGTAATGTAATCATTTAAAAGGGTTTTACCATCACTTACAAATTTCTTATTGTTATCGATATTTTTACTAACATCTTCAATTCTATCTCTCGTTTTCATCATTATTTTTCTAGGGGATAATAGTTTACCTGTTTGAGTTGCCGGACACTCACTTGAACACCTACCACATTCAGTACATGTATATGCATTTAATAATTGAAACCAGTTTAAATCAAATATATCAGATGCACCAAACTTAATATCATTTTTTAATTCGGTTTCTGGAATTTTGTATGATGGATCAATCATTAACTTTATCTCATTATAAACTGATTTTAAATTAGTTGACTTACCGAGATTATCTAGATTTGAAAAATACGTATTGGGAAATGCAAGTAAAATATGTAAATGTTTAGAATAATATAAATAATTCAAGAAAAAGAGAATACCCATTATGTGCATCCACCAAGAAAGTCTTTCTACAATAAATATTATTTCTAATGAAAGTCCATTATATAGATGAACAAAAAATTGACTGATTGGAAAATAACCGAATGACTTATACATTTCAGAGTATGAGGCATTTTGAAGAATTAAATCAGTAGCATTCATATTGAGAAAAAGAATCATTAACAATAATTCAATGTAAAGAATATAGTCCGCATCACTTTTAGGCCATCCTTTAAGGTCATTGGAAACAAATCTTCTGATTTTTACAATATTTCGTCTAATCCAAAAAATTACAACAGAGATAATTACCAATAATGCTAATATTTCAAAGAATGCAATAAGGAAGTTATAAAAACTACCAAGGTATGGAGCTAATATCCGGTGTTTTCCTGTAAAGCCATCTAAAATAATTTCTAATAACTCTATATTAATTAAAACAAAAGCAACATAAACAACAAAGTGTAATAAACCAACAACTGGTTTGTCTAACATTTTTGACTGACCAAATGCAAGCATTAACATTTTAAAAAACCTTTCTTTTTTATTATCAAATCTGTCAATTGGTCTTGCGAGATTGATATTGCGATATATTTTTTTACAATTCTTTAAGAAAAAAATTATAGAAAAGAAAAAAAATAAAGCAAATAAAATGTTAGGCAAAAATTGCATAAACAAATATAATTAATTGTTTATTTTCTTTATCTATTCTTTAGAGTAGGTTTTATTTTTTTTTCCAAATAAAGAAAAATGAACATATCTTTTTGGATTCATTCTCAAATCCTCTAGGAGAAGATTAATATTTGAAGATATTTGATCCAAAGACTCGACAAACATTTCGTCATAAACAACTTTATTAACCAAGCCATTTCCTGCCTTTATTTCACTTGTAATGCTGTTTATGTTAGTTGATGATTTTGATAAATTTTCGATAACTAAGTCAAGCTCGTCAAAGTTTTCTGAAAGATTAGAAAGGTTTTTGAAAGACTGATCTGCATTTAAAATTATGGAATTTAGACGATTTTCATTGTTTCCTAAAACCTCTTCGAGGACATCTACACTTTTTTTAGCACTTTGTATAGTTGCTGAAAAGTTTTCTATGCTCGAGGTTAGGTTTTGCTTGGTTTCAATATCAAAAACAGAATTGACTGCAATCAAAAGCGAATCAGCACTTACAACCATTGATTCTATTTTTTCTTGCAACGGAGATAATTTATCATTTACAAGCTCGGTAAGGCCAGGTGCAATATCAGATTGCAAAGTATCTCCACTTATGGCTAGGTTTTTTCCATTAACTGGGATTATTGCCAATGCTTTACCACCAATTAATCCAGTCTCATAAATTTGAGCAATACTGTTTGAAGAAAATTCAAAATCATTTTCAACTCTAAATTTCAGCAGTAACTTAGCATCGTCTCCATAAAATGAAATGTCCTGAACGCTACCAACATTAAATCCACTGATAGTAACGGGGGTACCTGTTGATACTCCCTCTACGTCTTCATAAATCGCAAAAAAAGACCTGTCAGAAACAAAAATATCATTAGATTTTAAGTAATTGATCATAACAATGAACAAAAAAATGCCTGACATAACCAATAAGGCGGTTTTGATTTCGTATGATAATTTCATAGATAATCAAATTTATGAATTAATGTCATATTTCACTTAGGTATTTGTCTAAATCATATGCTTTTCCATTTTTTTCCAACACGATAAAAGAGGACTTATAGCCAGAACTTTTTGATTTTCTCAGTAATTTTTTTGCTTCGTCATAACTGTTTGTTAATCCAAAAAAATATTTATAAATGCTTCCAACCTTCTTAACTGATAAATTTGTCAATCCATTAAAATTATAGCTCTTGAGAGGTAAAAGTCTTTTTGATGCTGAAATTTGGATTTTAAACTCGTACTTGTCAATTCGAGTTAAATTTTCAGAATATTTTGACGGATTATCTAATGCTTTAAAATAATTTATTATTGCATCAGATATTGCATCAGCCATTTCATTTTGCCCTTTATTTGAGTTTAAATAACTTCCCTCGCTTTTATTTGTTAAAAAACCTGTTTCCACCAAAACACTTGGCATGAAAGTATTTCTGAGCACTAAAAATCCTGCTTGCTTTACTGTCCTATCTCTTCTTTTAAGTCTATTAACAAATGATTTCTGAATAAAATTTGCAGCTACTATACTTTTATCGAGATAATCCTCCTGCATTAAAACTAAACTGATGACAGATTCTGGATTATTTGGATCAAACCCCTCATATTTCTGTTGATAATCATCTTCTAAAAAAATTACAGAATTTTCTTTCTGTGCAATCTTAAAATTTCTCTCATTGGCATGAAGTCCTAAAACAAAGGTTCCAGCACCATATGCGTTGGAGGTGTGGGCATCACAGTGAATTGAAATGAATAAATCAGCTTGAACATCATTAGCTATTTTTGCTCGTCTGTACAAGTCAACAAAAACATCTGTTTTTCGGGTATATACAACACTTATATTTTTATACTTTTTTAATCTTTCTCCAATTTTAAGTCCAATGCTTAGGGCGATTTTTTTTTCCAAATACCCATTTCCAGTATTACCAGGATCCTTTCCTCCATGACCAGGATCAATCACAAGGGTAAAATCGGAATCAATTGACTGAGAATAAATACTATAATTAATTATTAATAAAAATATCCAAAGGTATCTGCAGAAATTCATTTTACTCCTCTAATAAAATTATCATTAATTTAGTTAAATCTTACAAGGTTTGCATATAAATAATAAACATAAAAACTGTGTTTTAATAAGCTTAGCACTCTTCCTATCAAATTTTTTTGTTTTAGCGCAAGAAAAAGATATTGATTCAATTGTTGTTGATACATTAATAAATAATAAAATATTAATTGATAAGGTTGATAGAAAAGCGAAAGGATATGTTAGTGTTGATAATAAAAATAAAATTATAACTCTTTTTGATAGGGCTGAACTTTACTATACTGATATTGAATTACAGTCAGGAATAATTAAATTCAATTGGGAAACCAATATTGTTTCCGCAGGTAGAATCAAAGATTCTTTGGGAAATCTTGTACAAAGTCCTGTATTTAAACAAGCTGGCGAAGAAATAAATCCAGATTCAATCAGATATAACTTTGAAACCAAAAAAGCTTTGATTTGGAATTCTAAAACAAAACAAAGTGAAATGAATGTATTTTCAGAGGCAACAAAAAAAGAAAATGATTCAGTCTATTTTATAAAGGAAGCTAAAGTAACTACTTCTAGAAATATTGAGGATCCTGAGTATTATATAAGAATTAGATCAGGAAAATTTATACCAGATAATAAAATAATAGCAGGACCTAGCAATCTGTATATATATGATGTTCCTACACCAATTTTTTTACCTTTTGGTTATTTCCCATTAGCAAAAGACAGAAACTCCGGATTTATATTTCCCTCAATTGGACAAACCAACAGAAGAGGATACTTTGTTCAAAATGGAGGTTACTACATAGCAGCATCGGACTTTTTTGATTTAACTCTTTTAGGCGATTATTACACCAACGGAAGTTATGGTTTTAGGGTTGAATCAAGTTACAGGAAGAGGTATCGTTATAATGGCAGACTAAGTATTCGTTTTGAGAATCTGATAGATGGTGAAAGAGGACTTCCTGGTTACTCAAAATCAAACATATATAATTTTAGATGGTCACATTCCCAAGATTCAAAAGCTAACCCAAATAGTAGATTTTCGGCTTCTGTTAACTTGGGTAGCAGCAATTATTTCAGAGAATCACTAAATCAAATAAATACACCAAATTTTCTTAATAATTCCTTAAACTCATCTGTCTCTTATTCAAAAACATTTAGAGGATATCCATCTGTTAACATGTCAATTAGTGCTTCACACTCCCAAAACACAAGATCTAATAGTGTAAACTTAGTTTTACCAACTTTTCAAGGTAGTGTGGAAAGAATATATCCATTTGTTAAAAGAAATAGTCAGAAGAAAGGCATTTTAAAGAATATTAATATGCAATATAATTTTAGGGGAGAAAATCGAGTTACAACAACAGACTCTCTTTTCTTAAAAAAAGAAATGTTTGATGATGCCAAATATGGAATGAGACATACAATTCCTATTAGTACAAACTTCAAACTTTTGAAACATCTCAGTGTAAGTATGAGTGGAAACTATGAAGAAGTATGGACTGGATCTACATTACAAAGGAGCGACTATGATCCAGAGACAGAAAGTTCAGGAGAAAAGATAGAAATAAAAGGCTTTGATAGATTTGGTCAATATAACTTTGGAATGGGTATAGGCACAACAGTGTATGGTTTATTTAACTTTAAAAAGGAATCGAAAATTGAAGCTATAAGACACGTAATTAGACCATCAATTAATTATAGCATAAGACCAAGCTTTGATGAATACTACGATACATACATTATTGACGCTAACGGAAATACAGCAGAATACACAAGGTTTGAAGAAAATTTTTTTGGTTCACCATCTAAAGCATATTCCAGTTCTATTGGTTTGCAAATAAGCAATAACCTTGAAGCTAAGGTTAGGTCAAAAGATAGTTTAGCATCTGATCCAAAAAAAATAACAATTCTAAATAACCTTAACTTATCAACAAGTTACAATTTAGCAGCTGATTCATTAAAACTTAGTCCTGTTAGAATGACTGGGGGAACTAATCTTTTCAATAATAAATTAAATATTAATCTAGGAGCAACATTTGATCCCTATCAAATAAATGAGTTAGGTGCCAGGATTGATAAGCTAAATATCAAAAATGGAAAATTATTTAGAATGACAAGTGCTAACATAAATATGTCTTTTTCTATTGATAGTAAATCTTTAGGGGAGGGTTCAAATAAAGATAATGTTGAAAACTTAACTGGTGGAGGAAGAACCGATGACTTATTTGGTTCTAGTGACGACCTATCCAGAAGTACTTTCGATAATGAAGATCTAAATGAGGAGAAAAATGAAAATACTGCTGAATACAATAATAAGATACAATGGGATTTTAGATTTGCACACTCATTAACATACTTGAACAACAGAGGACAAAAAAGGATTGGAAACAATTCATTAATGTTCTCTGGAAATATTATGCTCTCAAAAAAATGGAAAGTTGGTGGTTCATCAGGATATGATTTTAAAAACAAAGGATTTACTTATACACAGTTAAGATTTGAACGAGATTTAGATAGCTGGAAAATGAATTTTAGCTGGGTCCCGTTCAGTAACAGAGAATCTTGGTATTTTTTCATTGGCATTAAGTCAGGATTCCTTAGTGACCTTAAATACGACAAAAGAAGAGAGCCTGATAAAAGATTGTAATAATGAAAAAATTTTTATTTATTTTTTTAATTTTATATAGTCCGTCTATATATCAACAAACAAATATGAAAACAATTATAAATAGTAAACATGCTCCAAAGCCTGTGGGTCCCTACAGCCAGGCTGTTAGAGCTGGCAATACGCTATACATTTCTGGTCAAGTAGCAATTGACCCAATATCGAATACAATCATTAAAAGTAATATTGAAGATGAAACCACCCAAATAATGAAAAATATCGAAAATATCTTAAAAGAGGCTGGTTTAATGTTCGATAATGTTGTTAGGACAAAAATATATTTGACAAACATGAACGATTTTTCAGCAGTGAACAATGTCTATGGCTCTTACTTTAAATCAAATCCACCTGCAAGAACAACAATTGAGGTTAGTGGACTACCATTGGGGGTGAATGTTGAGATCGATATGATTGCAGTATTTAATAACTAGATATTTTTGAGGTGGTAATTAACAAGCCCCTCAATTGGTCTTTTCAAAACCTTACCCAATTTTAGGTCATTTTTTTTGAGAACTTTCTCAAGCTCATCTTTTAAATAAAATCCGATTGACCCAACAAAATGAAGAGGGATTTGTTTGCAGTCGTCAAATTGTTCAATCTGATTTTTAACAAAAAGATTAAATCCCTTTGTAATTAATTTATTACAATAATTTAAGTCTTTATTTTCTATTATAAACTTGGCAAATTTAGCAAGATATGTGTTTGGGTTTGGTTGTTTGTAAAGCCTATCTTTTACCTCACTAGCGTCTAATCGGTATTTTCTGTAGAATTCTTTGGAGACAGATGAGGGCATTTTTTCAAAAAAATAATCTCTTATTAGTTGTCTGCCAAAATAATTTCCACTGGCATCATCCATTAATATATAACCCAAGGAGGTAACCTTTTGAATAATTTTTTCACCATCAAAATATGTACAATTAGAACCTGTACCAATTATGGAAACAATAGACTTCTCACCTTTATCTGAGCATGCGTATACAGCTGCATATGTATCCTCTTTAATAGTAATTGATGCATTAGAAAAGATTGACTCAAAAACTTTTTTTATGAGTATTCTAGGTGGTTCAGTTCCACATCCAGCTCCATAAAAATATAAATGAGTAATTTTTTTTCTGCTTTGATAAAGTTCAAAGTTATTTATAACTCTTTCCTTTATAATGTTACTTGTTAAAACTTGAGGGTTAAGACCAAGTGTTTGGGTTTCAAACACTTTAGAATCATTTTCATCAACACCAATCCAATCAGTTTTAGTAGAACCACTATCAACTATGAGTTTCATATCAGAGATTAACCATTTGAGTGAATGGCAAGATCGATTAATTTATTTGAATAGCCTGCTTCATTATCATACCAGCATATAATTTTATAAAATTTCGAATTTAGCTGAATACCAGCTTTGGAATCAACAATCGACGTTCTTGCGTCACCTATGAAATCTTGAGAAACTACGTCTTCGTCCGTAAAACCTAGTATATTTTTCATCTCATTTTGAGAGGCATTTTTCATTACTTTCATAATTTCTTCATATGAGGTTTCTTTTGACAACTTTACAGTTAAATCAACAACAGAAACATTTGCAGTTGGTACCCTGAATGCCATACCAGTTATTTTTCCCTCAAGAGATGGTATAACTTTTGTTACGGCTTTTGCAGCTCCGGTAGAGGCAGGAATTATATTTAGCAGCGAGCTTCTTCCTCCTCTGTAATCCTTTTTTGATGGACCATCAACGGTAAATTGAGTTGCAGTCACAGCATGCACTGTTGTCATCAATGCTTCCTCAACTCCAAAATTATCATTTAATACTTTAATTGGTGGCGCCAAACAATTTGTTGTACAACTAGCATTAGATATAATCAAATCAGAGTTCTTAACCTCATTGTGGTTAACTCCCATGACAAACATTGGAGCATCTTTAGATGGTGCTGAAATTACAACTTTAGGTGCTCCTCCATCGAGGTGAAGCTTAGCTGTATCATGAGTTGTAAAAAGACCTGTACATTCAAGAACAACATCAACCCCTTTTCTATCCCATGAAATTTCATTGGGGTTTCTTAGTGCAGATATTATAATTTTTTGATCATTAACAAATAGATGATTTTCATCATGTGATATTTTAGCATCAAAAACACCATGAACCGAGTCGTATTTTAGTAAATATGCAAGGTGTTTAATGTCTAATAAATCATTTATAGCAACAACTTCAACATCTCCCCTAGTAATAGCAGATCTTAGAACCATTCTGCCAATTCTTCCAAAACCATTTATTCCAATTTTAATTTTTTTCATGCTTTATATTTAAGTGTTCATTATTTTTGAGATTCTCAGCAAGTCTTTATCAATTTTTGTTTTTTCAGAGATGGCTTTTTTTAGTGGAACTGTTACAATTTTTCCATGCTGAGTACCAACCATTATTCCTGTTTTGGCATTTTTTAATAATTCAACAGCCTTAACACCCATTTTTGTTCCCAAAACTCTATCAAAACAGCTAGGTCTTCCACCTCTTTGTATGTGCCCCAAAACAGAAACTCGTACTTGATAATTAGGCAATTTCTCTTGAATTTCATCAGCTATTTGATATACATTTTTACCTGGTTTATATCCCTCGGCAACTACAATAATACTAGAGGTTTTTCCAGATTTCTTACTATTTTTAAGTGAATCTATCAGATCATTAATCTTGGTATTAACCTCAGGTATTAAAATTTCTTGGGCACCAATAGCAATTCCAGATCTCAGTGCAATGTAGCCAGCATCTTTACCCATTACCTCAACAAAAAATAATCTATCATGTGAAATAGCAGAATCCCTAATTTTGTCGATAGCGTCCATTACTGTATTCAAAGCAGTATCATAGCCTAATGTGTGTGATGTTCCAAATATATCATTATCGATTGTGCCCGGTATTCCTATTACGGGAAAATTGAATTCATCTTTAAGTTTTAAAGCTCCAGTGAAAGAGCCGTCTCCTCCAATAACAATTAAACCATCAATATTATTATTTCTTAATGTTTTGTAGGCTTTTTTTCTACCTGAAGCCTGTCTAAACTCATCACATCTTGCTGAATATAAAAATGTACCTCCTTTGTTTATAATACCCCTAACACTTCTTGTATTAAGCACTTTGGTATTGTCTTCTATGAGCCCGGAATATCCTCTAACTATACCAACACATTTGATTTTATAATGCGCACAAGTTCTAACAATAGATCTCAGGGCTGTGTTCATACCAGGTGAATCACCTCCAGATGTTAAAACTCCTATAGTCTTCATTTATTCTTTCGTAAAATTAAGTTAAATTTTGGAAAGGATTACGTTATTTTTCTAATTCTAGCCAAACGTTTCCTCTATTGTGAGATTCAATTACTTTTTCAATAAAATCCATTCCCCTGACTCCCTCATAAATAGTAGGAAATTCATGATCGTAAAAATTTTCACCTCGAATGGCTTTTGCAGCGCCTAAATAAATGTTACCCATTGCATCAAATATACCTTCTGGATGCCCAGGTGGTAACTTTGATGAATTTAGGGTAATTGGATAATTATACTCATGTCCTGGTTTTAAAACCTTTATTGGTTCATTTTCTTTTAAAAAGTAAAGTTTATTTGGATTTTCTTGTTGCCATTTTAAATAACCTTTATCTCCATATATACTAACTCTTAAATTATTTTCCTCACCCGTTGCAATTTGACTTGATCTAATTACTCCCTTTGCACCATTATTCATTCTAACTAAAATATTAGCATCTATATCAAGTGGATTATCATTGTATAGACTGTTTATATCAGAAAGTACTTTATGAACCTTTAAACCAGTAACTAGTTCAAGCATATTAAATGCGTGAGTTCCAATATCAGCAACACATGAACTTATTCCGCTAATTTTTGGATCTAATCTCCATGAACTTTTTCTTTTTTTCTTTTCATGAATTATTGGATTAATCCAACCCTGTAAATATTGAGAATCAACTCTCTGAATATTTCCTATTAGACCCTCTGAAATCATTTTTGTCATTTGTCTGACCATTGGATAGCCAGTATAAGTATGTGTAACTGCAAAAACTAAATTATTTTTTTCTTTGATGGAGAGTAGGTATTTGGCCTCGCCCAATGAAATTGTTAACGGTTTTTCACATATTATATGATATTTATTTTCAAGAAATTTTTTTGCAATCTCAAAATGAGAATTATTTGGAGTTAAAATACAAACTGCTTCAATTCTTGATTCAGTTGGTATTTCATTCTCAACCGCGATCATATCATCTACATCTTTATATATTCTATCTTTAGTAATACCAATTTCTCGAGCAGACTCAAGACTATCCTCATATTTAGAATTGAAAACACCTCCAACGATTTCATATCTGTCGTGCATGTACGCTGATATTTTGTGAAGTATACCTATAAGGGAATTGTGCCCACCTCCGATAAAACCTAATCTAATTTTTTTTTTCATATTTTTTTTGTTTTAACATAAATATGAAGAATTAGAAATGCAACAATTAATATTGCAGGAATATATGCATATAATAAGAGCAATTCGGAACCTGTAGTATTAGAGTCCATTAACTTGCCCATTTGCGGCAAAACAAATGAGACAGATAACATTCCAGCCCCACCCATTAATGATAAACCTAGGGCTCCACTCTCAGGAATTTTCTCGGAGACAAAAGAAAGCATAGTTGGCCAAAAATAACAAACACCAATTGCAAAAACTGCAGCAGCTAAAAATGTCATTGCACCACTTGTGTTAGCAAGTAAAAACAAACCTAAACATGAGAATATTGCGGAAAATAATAAAACTTTTGTAATACTTAGTTTATGAACAATTGGTCCGGCGTAAAGCCTTCCTAAAGCCATTAATCCATTTATAAAAACCAATATTAAAATTGGGGATTCCAAAGATTTTCCCAACAAAACCTCAATTCTTTGAGTGGTACCAAGCTCTGTTGCTGCTGTAAACATCATACATATTAACATGAAAATAAAAAGTGGTTGAAAACAATTTTTAATCATATCTCTGTAAGAAACTCCACTAGTTACCCTTTCGGTTTTAGGAAATTGAGCATTAAAAAACAAAAAACCATAAATCAAAAGTGGGATCAATAATGTACCTGCTAAAATCATCCAGCTCAGTCCCATGAAATCCATAATTATAAATCCAAGCACTCCCCCAATAACTATTCCACCGGGGAACCAAACATGAAATCTATTTAACATTTTAGTCTTTTCATTCGGATAAAGTGTTGCAACAAGAGGATTACAAGCTGCTTCTACCATTCCATTTGCAACTCCAATCAGAGTAGTGCCCCAAAATAATGTAATATAATCTCTTGCTAAAATTGTTACGATAATCCCAGTCAAATGACCAAAAAAGGCGATGTTCATTATCTTTTTCATTCCAAATAAATCAACAAAAAACCCTCCTATCATCATTGCTAATGTAAATCCCCAAAAAGCAGGTGCAAAAGCATAACCAATTTCTTCTAACGTAAGCAAATAGTCTTGATTAAAGACCATTTCTAATTTAACTCTTATTGCAAAAGTCATTGCAGTTGTTATTAATGCAAAGCAACTAGCAGTAAATAACCTTTTAGGGATAATATTTTGTTTCATGGTAAATTGTTGTTATAATTTAAATATAAAGATTATTTCTTTTTTCTACTCTTTTTTAAACTTGATATTAACTCTGAGAAACTATCAAATTCAACATCATATGAAATACCCACTCCCTGTGTAAAACCAATTTCATCTCCGAAAAACTGGTATTCATTTTCTTTATTAAAAACTTTTGCTCTTAAACTACCTGAATTGTTTAATAAAAAGTCTATTTGAACATTTCCAAGAATTACATTTTCTTCCGTCCCACTGACTGGAACTCCAATTTTTCCATTAATTAAAATCTTATCGCTTATTTCACTTTGCAGTGAAAGACCAATTCTATCCCTGTTAAGAAGACTTGAGGTTGAAAACTTATCACCCTGCTCATAATTAATACCCAAATTCATTTTATCATCATCACCACCAAGTAAATCATCAATAATCCCTGAAGCTCTTTGAAACAAATTATTTGTTATTGTCTGGGTTGATACAAGACTTGAGGATGAATTGTCTAAGAAATAACCTTGTGATATCAAAGATATGGCTTGGGTTTGTTTTTTTTCAGAATCATTTAGATAATAATCTAACTCCGATTTTATTGAACCACTCGTATTTGGAAAAATAATTTCAAAATTTGGAGTTTCAAGATTAGATAGTTCACCCTGAAGCTCTACATCTACGTATGTAGGAATTTTTCTATTGAATGAGGTGTTCTGAATTAATGGTGCAGGATTTGCCCCACCAGGGACATTATATCTAGCTTTCGCATCAATGATTCCCTTATATGGATCGCCGTTCCATACTATGTTTGCCCCTTTATTTAAATCAAAAACTCTTTCAACAATACCAAAATTCTTATAAAAATAGTATCCAGTTTCAAGAGTAAACTCTCCATCAATAGTAAAATTATCAGTGTAGTCAGAAATTATATTGAATTGACCCTCCCCCAACCCAGAAATTTTAGAGCCAGTTTTTTCATCAAATATAATTTCGATCTCAGCATTTTTATTGATATTAATATTTAAAAAAACTTCTAAGCCTTGATTTAATAAATTTGTTGTTGAGTCGTTATTATTCTCTTTGAATGTTAGGTAAGACAATTGATCCAAACCATCACCATATCTAATTGGAATTATAATTTTTGTATTTTCTTGAGTAGCACCATTAATTTCTATATCTAAATCTTTTCCTGGTCCAATAAAATAAGCAGAACCGTTTAAGAATCCTGTACCATAGTAATATTCATTTTCAGATGATTGGGTATTCAATGCAATTAGGTTTTTAGATTCAATTTTAAAATCTAAAAACCAATCTTTTAATCTGTTGTGGGATATTTTTCCATTCATTACTCCACTCGTATTTGATTTTTTTTCATTTAAAGTAAAATCTTTAATATTTATAGTCTGATTATTTAGAGTAAAAGTCGGGTCATCTACAAAACCATAGCGTAAACCAAGGTATGGAACATCAAAGCTGGAATCTATGGCATTAATGTAACCCTCAAAAATAGGCTTGTAGAAAGTTCCTGTAACATCAATATCAGAGTTAAAATAACCCTTAAAATTTTGAAGAACATTTTCTCCAATTGCTGAGAATGGTGCAATATTAAAATTTCTTGTAATTAATTTGAAGTTCATTGGATAATCATCATCTTCAATCTTAAAAACACCTGCTAGATCAAAAATATTATTACGGTTATTTTTAATTATGAACTCCAAATTGTAACTATCTTGATTTAATGAATTATCAATAGATAGACTAGCATCACCTAAAAAATTACCATTTGCGGAAAAAGACCCAATACTTACATCTGAGCTACCAAGATAGAGACCATCAGATTTCTCGAGCTGAATTGAACCATTAATTTTTCCTTCATAAAAAATATTTTTTGGTTTAGGTATTATAGAGGAAAACTCTACATTATCAAAATCAGATGAGAAAACAAAATCATTCTCATCGTCAAAGTAGTTAAACTCAATACTTTGATCTGATGAAAAAATATTCGTTGGTTTTAGTTCGGTATACTTATCACCGATGATTAATAAATTACTAGCTCTGTCTTTAGATTGTTTTTTTAGTTGCCAATCTGTTCCATTAAATACAAATGCTAATTCTTTGATTAAAAATTCAGATCGTTGATTAGGATTAATTGTATGCTCAAATTGTAGAGAACCAGAACTATTATCTAATTGTTTGAAATTTAGATCCACATTGGTAAAATCTCCAATTTTTGCTAGAGAGATTTCAATATTTTCTCCATTAAAATAATTAGATTTTACAGTGTTGATATTTATATTCCCAGAGTTATTTGAGATATTGAGTGTAAAGTCATCTACTATGACTTTAGAAAATTCCAAACTCGGTGTTTGAATTTTTATTTTATAATTATCAGTATCAAATTCTCCGCTCAGGAAGGTATTTTGGTCTATTGTAAATTTTTTGCTGATAATATTCGCGAATTTTGGCTTTAAATTCAAATTAAAACTCAAATCAAATTCATTATTATTTTTTGAAGGCGAATAATTGTTATATCCCGAAAGAATTGAATTTTTCATAAGGGTTGGTAGAAGTAAAAAATTAAAGTCTCCAATAAGAATTCCTGAAACTGCATCTTCAGAGTTTATATTAAAAAATCTTTTTTCGTTGTTAATCCTTGATTGAATGGTTAAATTTTCAAATTGGTATTCATCATCGAGACCAGTTAAAATAAAATCATTAAAAGATATATCACCTATCATTGATTGAAAATTCTCTCCAACTAGTTTTGCACTAATATTACCAAAAACGGATTGTTTCTTGACTTTACTGAGGTTAATTTCATCTAGATTTGCCTTTTTGATATTTGCATTAAAATCATATTCAACCAAATCATTGGAATAATTAATCAATCCATCGAAATTTAAATTCAAATTGTTGTCATCAACAATTAAAGAGCCCGTAAACTGTTTGTCACTAACATCTCCGTTAATCGTGATTTTTTTATAAGGATAGTTATTAATAATAACGTTATTCATTTGACCAACAACAGATGATTTTAAGTTTTCTTCATCGAAACCCTGACCATTAATACTAAAACTAAAGTCAGACTGAAGTTCAAAAGGGAGGTTGATTATTTTTGCCAAATCAAAACTATTGCCATTAAAACTTCCTTGGTATTTTGCAATATTTATATTTTTAAGATTGGAAAGTTTAATGTCATAATCAATCACACCGAATTCAGTTTTAATGTTTGCATTGGAAAGTATAATACCATCATTTTTGGTAAAAATTCCATCCATTTCTAGTTTTCCAATATTTTTAAAAGCCGAAGGAATAACTGTACCAAATAAGTCTGGAAATAAAGAATAAATAAAAGTTGTTGATGAGTCAAAACTCTTGAGTTCAAATGCAATATCAGAATCATTAAAGCTTTCAGAAAATCTAACAAATAAATCTGTAATCAATTCATTATCTAAACTTTTAGCATTTAAATCTTTAAATTTAATCTCATCAATATTTCCCTCAAAAAAAGACTCTATTTGAATATCCAAATCAGTTATTGGAGTTTTAAAATCAGAACTATTCAGAGATGAATTTTTAAAATAACCGTCATACTTAAATTTTTTGATTTCATTTACATTTTTTAAATTAATAATTCCAGTAAAAATAGAATTGCCATAGGAAAACTTTTCAAAATCAAGTCTTACATCACTATCCTTAATCAACACATCTGAAAGAATTAATACCTCTTTGGCATTAATTTTTGACTTGAAATCAGAAACTGAAAATTGAATCTGACTGTTCTTAATCAAAAAATTTTCTATTTTAATTTCATCATTTGATATGTTATATTTTTTTCCATGTTGATCTATCAAAATGTCAAAATCTGTAATTCCAATATTTTGAATACTAACAAATTTAAAATTGTCTACAATTTCTAACCCATTTTGATTTGATGTTAGTAAAACAGATGAATTGAAATTATTCGCATTAATAAAACCACCATTAAGATTCAAGCTCTTGAAACTTGACTTTTCATTATTGATATAATTAACCAGTTCTGTTGGACTTGCACTAAATGATTTGGCATACAACACAGTATCTTTTTCTTTATTGTATATAATAAAATCATTAACTGAGACTTTCCCATTAAGGTTCAGATTTATATCCTTCAAAGAAAAATCAAAATTATTAGATGAAATATTTGATGCTATTATGGAGGATAGATTTTTTTCAACCAAATAAAAACCAACAACAAAAATTGCTACAATAGCTATTAGTATTGAAAAAAAAATTCTTTTAATATTTGATTTTTTATTTTTGATAATAATTCTTTAAATAAAATTTACAACAATTATGCCTGTTACAATACTTGGAATTGAATCTTCATGTGATGAAACATCAGCAGCTATAACTCAGGACAATAAGGTTCTGTCAAACATAATTGCTAATCAAACAGTCCACCAAAATTATGGAGGAGTTGTTCCGGAATTAGCATCAAGAGCTCATCAAAAAAATATTGTTCCAGTTGTACAACAGGCCATTGATAAGGCAAATATCGGAAAAAAAGACATAGATGCAATTGCTTATACCAGAGGGCCGGGTTTATTAGGCTCACTATTAGTTGGTGGATCTTTTGCTAAATCACTATCCATTGGTTTAAATATCCCACTGATTGAGGTTCATCATATGCAAGCACATATATTGTCACATTTTATACATGATGGAAGCAATCAAAAATGTGATTTTCCATTTTTAGGTGTAAATATCTCAGGTGGTCATACACAAATTATAAGGTGTAATGATTATTTCGATATGGATATAATTGGTGAAACGATTGATGACTCAATTGGTGAAGCTTTTGACAAATGTGGTAAAATTCTTGGTCTAAGTTATCCAGCTGGACCATCCATTGATAAGATGTCAAAGAAAGGAAATCACAAAATGTTTACTTTCACAATACCAAAAGTTGAAAAACTTAACTTTAGTTTCAGCGGACTGAAAACAAACTTTAAAAGGTTTGTTGAAAAACAAGAAAAGCAAGAACCAGGATTTGTACAAAGAGAGAAATATAATCTTTGTGCGTCTCTACAATATACAATCTCAGAAATTTTATATCAAAAAGTAGAGAAAGCAATAAAAATAACTGATGTTAAAGATATTGTGTATGGCGGTGGCGTATCAGCGAACTCAATGATTAGAGAGCGTTTCAAATCCAATATGAAAAATGTCAATCATTATTTTCCAAGATTGGAATACACAACAGATAATGCAGCAATGATTGCCATCGTTGGATATTTAAAATATAAAGCCAAAAATTTTGGAATGTTAAATGCTGTCTCAGATGCTAAGTATAAAATGTAATGGAACTTTTTTATAATTCAAAAATTGATGAAAACACCACGAACTTTGCTATATGTGATGAAGATTTAAAACATATTACAAGAGTCATGAGGAAAAGAAAAGGAGACATAATTAAGTTTACTAACGGAAAAGGTTATGGGTTCGAAAGTCAAATAGAAAGAATTGAAAAAAAGAAAATTCACTTCGAAATTAAAAAGCTTTTCAAAACGGCTAATTCAAACAATTTACATATTGGTATATCCCTTTTGAAGTCACCAACTCGGTTTGAATTTTTTTTAGAAAAGGCAACAGAAATTGGAATTAAAGAAATTACACCAATTGTCAGCAAGAATACGTTAAAAAAAGGTGTAAACATGTTGAGATCAACAAATAAAATCATCTCAGCAATGAAACAATCAATAAAATATTATATGCCAAAATTAAATGAATTGGAACTTTTTGAAACATTCTGTAACAACTCAGATGAAAAATATAAATTCATATCTACATGTCAAGACATAAAAAAAATCCCAGTCTCAAATCTCACAAAAATTCAGGAGTCTACTGTGGTTTTGATTGGGCCTGAGGGTGATTTTAACAAAGATGAAGTTGATTATGCAGTAAAAAATGACTTTGAACCATTGTCGCTGGGGAACAATAGATTAAGATCCGAAACTGCAGCGATTGTAGTCTCTAGTGCTTTTTCAAGTTTTAAGTAATATATTTGCGCATCATGAAAACAGTTAATGATAAAATAGCACTAAAGCTTTTAACTTACATTACATTAGCTGCTTTTGTAATTTTTTTATTAATAAAATTGAAAGTTGTAATTGGCTATATTCTAATTGCAAGTGTATTATCTCTTATTTTAAGACCTGTTTTTAAAGTTTTAAATAATAAATTAAAATTTAACACCACATTATCAAGCATATTAGCATTATTACTTCTTTCATTGATAATAGCAGGTCTAATATCTCTTTTAGTGCCACTTGTTTTAGAACAGGGTAAAAACCTATCTCTACTCAACACAAATTCACTAAATGACAAATTAAATCTTTTATACACTGAATTAAATCAGTACCTGTTGGGTTTTAATATTTCCCTCAACGAATCAATTTTAAACTTAGAAAGTCTCACTAAAAATAGTGTTGAGATTATACCAAGTATTTTGAATTGGATAGGTTCTGTTTTAGGTTCAATAACAATCGGAATACTCTCTGTCCTTTTCATTTCATTTTTTTTACTTAAGGATGGAATTTATATCGAGGATAGTGTTGTTTTATTATTTCCAAAAAAATTAAAAACGAGAATAAAAAAATCGATTGAAACGATAAAAGTTTTGCTTTCAAGATATTTTATTGGGTTAATTGTGCAAGTATCAATATTATTTATCATTTATACTTTTACGTTACTAATTTTTGGAATTCAAGATGCCTTAGTAATTGCACTAATTTGCGCCATATTGAACTTAATTCCATATGTGGGGCCACTCATTGGTATCTTTTTGATGATTTTTCTTTCAATGACAAGTAATTTAGGTCAAGACTTTAGTGATGTTATTGCGCCAACATCATTTTACATCTCGATTTTTTACTTAATAGCACAACTAATAGATAACTTTGTTAGTCAACCCTATATTTTTTCTAACTCAGTAAAATCACATCCTCTTGAAATTTTTATTGTTATTATTTCTGGTGGATTATTGTTTGGTATTGGTGGAATGATATTGGCAATTCCAACATATACAAGTTTTAAAGTCATTGGTAAAGTTTTTTTTAATAAAAATGATTTAGTTAAAAAACTGACCAAAAACATTTAAAAAAACTTAAATTTGAAAACTTTTGGAGAGGTGCCAGAGTGGTAATGGAGCAGATTGCTAATCTGTCGACGGGTAACTGTCGCCGGGGTTCGAATCCCCGTCTCTCCGCAAACTTTAATTAGTCTCATTTTTTCATCCTCTCAAGCCAATCCTGTGATCTTTTCTCAATTTCTGGCAATCTTTTCGGGTCATTGTTTCCGCCGCATATCAAACACATGATATTTTTATTTTTTATTTTGTTTTTATATTTTCTTAGCGCAGCAATTGACATTGCACCTGCTGGTTCAGCAATTATTTTTTCGTTTTGTGATAAAAGAACTATGTTATGACATATCTCTCCTTCATCTACTACAACAATTTCATCAAGAAAATTATTACAAAAATCAAAAGTGATTTTACCAACTTTACGAACTACAGCCCCATCAACAAAGTTATCGACGTCATTCAATGAAATTAATTTGTGTGCTTCAAGTGATTTTTTCATAGCTGGAGCTCCCTTAACTTGAACTCCAACTATTTTTGTTGATTTGGAAAGTTGTTTAAAAACATTGATTGCTCCAGATAATAATCCCCCTCCACCAATTGGTACAAACAAATAATCAATATTAAAATTAACTTGGTTAATCATTTCTAAAAAAAGTGTCGCTTGGCCCTCAATGACTTTTATATCGTCAAATGGATGAATAAAAACCATATTATTTTTTTTTGTAAATATTTTAGCTTCATCATATGCGTCATAAAAATTAAGCCCATGAATATTTATATCAATAAATTTTCCACCAAACTGGCTAACCCGATCTATTTTTAGTTGTGGTGCACTTTTAGGGATAAATACTGTTCCTCTTTTATTTAAATAACTACACGATAATGCAAAACCTTGAGCATGATTTCCTGCACTAGCACAAACCAAACCTTTGTTGAGATCATTTTTGTCAAGTGATAAAATTTTATTGTATGCACCCCTAATTTTAAATGACTTAATTTTCTGTTGATCCTCTCTTTTATAAAAAACATTTGTATTAAATAGCTTGGAGAAGTAATTTGATTTTTGACACTCTGTTTCCCTAACTAAAGCTGAAATTTTTTCTGATACTTCTGCAATTTTGTTAATTTCGATTAATCGCATAGAAATGTTAATTTAGCAATATTCATTGTAAAGGTCATCATTTATAGTTATAAATAAATTACAAGATTTAAACCAATAAATTATTTTGATAATTTCATTAATTATTTTCTTTTTTATTATAGTTTTTATCGAATTCTATTTCTATGTGGGAATCAAAAATGTATTAAATAGAAAATCTAGATTAATTTATATTTTTACTTTCCTTTCGCTATATCTATTTTTCATTATATATTCATTTACGTTTGAAGTTAGCTCCAGCTCGAGAGTTTTTTCTTATTATTTAACAATAATTTTTCTGTTCTTGATAGCAAAAACAATATCATTACCTATCATTTTAATTGAAGACCTATTTCGTCTTTTTAGTTTTGTAAAAAGTAAAATCATTAAAAAATCAAGAGTTAATTTAAAGCGACGTGCATTAATAAGTAAATTAAGTATAATTTTTTCTTCACTGACACTTCCAATTGGGTTTGATGGAATTTTTTTTGGTAAATACCGATACAGAATAATTAACCATATTATACACTTTAAAAATTTACCTAAGAAATTTGATGGCTATAAACTTGTTCAACTTTCAGACTTTCACTGTGGTAGTTTAGAAAATAAACATATGGTTGACAAGGCGATAAAAATGATTAATGATGAAAATGCTGATTTAATTCTATTCACTGGAGATTTTGTTAATAATCGCTTCGAGGAGGTAAAACCATGGGTTAAATCTTTTTCAAAATTAAAAGCTAAAGACGATATGATATCGGTTCTAGGAAATCACGATTATGGTGATTACCAACGATGGTCTAATAAAATTGAAAAAGAGGAAAACTTTAAAAATCTATTAGAAATACAAAAAAAAATAGGTTTTAGAGTATTAATGAATGAAAACAAACATATTGTTAGGGGTGATGAAAATATAGCCATTATTGGAGTAGAAAATTGGGGTGCAAGATTTAATCAATTGGGTGACATCGACAAGTCTATTAAAAATATTTCTGATAAGGATTTTAAAATTGTTTTGTCTCATGATCCAACACATTGGGAAAGAGTTTTGAAGGATCACCCGAAAAAATTTGATTTAACACTTTCTGGTCATACGCACGGTATGCAATTTGGAATTGAAATCCCAGGGATTATTAAGTGGAGTCCTGTTCAATGGGTATACAAATACTGGGCAGGCTTATACACTCATCGAGGAAGATACCTAAATGTAAATAGAGGTTTTGGGGTACTTGCCTTTCCCGGAAGGGTTGGAATATGGCCTGAAATAACGTCAATTACTCTAAAAAGATCAGTCTAAATACGTAAAATCAGTCTCTTTATTTTTTAGTGCCTTTTTTAGTAATTCTACCGCCTTTTTTGGATTCAAATTGGAATCGTAGATGTATTTATACTCATGATTTTCAGGTCCATTCTTATCGTATACTCCCCATGTATTATACGTTACAACACCATTATTTCTCTTTGCAATAATTGCCTTTAATATATTCGTATAACCATTTGCATGTCGATTGTACTCATTACTGTTTGGTGGGTCACTCGTCATTCGATAATCAATTTCAGTAATGTGAAAATCTAAATCATTATCATGAGCCCAATCAATTATTGATAAAAGATAATTTAACTTAGATTGGTTCAAAGATAAAACAACATTATCCCTCAGATGGCCTTGCCATCCTAAACCATCTATTCTGAGACCTTTATTTTTTAAATATAAAATAGTTTCTTTGACTTTGTTCCACATAGCAGGTTGCATTCCAGCATGTTGATTAAAAACTAAACTAACATCTGGAGCATGTTCCTGGGCAATTTCAAAAGCTTTTATGATATAAAGTGGTATACCATCATCATTTTTACCAATCTGTGTCCATGGATTTTCCCATTGATTGGTTCCATTCCTTTTATCTGTCCAATTTCCGTTGGAATCTATAGTTTCATTCACTACATCCATCCATAAAATGTTACTGTTTCCATTAATCTTCTTACACAGTTCAGTCAAAAATTCCTCATAAACCTCAGATAATTCCTCAGGTGTTCTTGAATCAGTTTTTGCCCAAGTAGAAGACTGAGGACCAATTGGACCATGCACTCTCATTTTAATATTGTTTGCATTGGAGAAATTTATGAATGCTTCAACCCTGTCCCACTTCCAAACTCCAGGCTCTGGGTGTACTATTGATTGTTTAAATGAATTTTCAGGTGTTGTGTAATCAAACTCTGATAGAAAAAGTTCTTCAACATTAGAATCTAGTTGATAATAATTTAGTGTCGCACCAAAAGCAAATTTACTTTTATCATAATTTTCACTGACAAGTTGTTTGAAGCTTGGTTCTTCAACTACAGGAGCGTTTGGCAAAGTGATATAGACAGTAGCAATGTTACTATCAAACTCTCCATCATTTGCTTTGTAGGTGAATGAGTCAGAATCATAAGCGTTAGTAGAAGGCGTGTATGTGGCATTGTTCGATGACAAATCAATTGAACCCTTGGTTGGATTTGTAACAATTGAGTATGTTAAATCATCATTGTCAGGATCTGAGCCTTGCAAAACTATGCTTATTGGTGAACCGTCACTAGTGACTGTTAAACTTTGAACTGTAGGGGGTCTGTTTTGTTTATCACTATTAATATCCGAATTATCATCACTCGAGCTAGAGCATGACAGGAAAAAAATTAAAATCACTAAAAAAAATTCTTTTTTCATCATTATTTTTCAAAAATTAAGCTAGTACTCTCATTGATAAGCGATTTTTTTATAGCATATAAAGATTGTTTAGGATTACCATTTTGATCATATAGACTAAGAATATTTTTAGGGTAATCACCAGGTCCTTTTCGATCGAACAAACCCCAAATATTTAGAGTAACAACACCATTATTTTTTTTTGATATTAATGTGTTAACTACATTATTATATGAAATAACCTGTCTTTTTTGAACTGATATAGATTTTGGATTTTCATTATTTAACCAATAATTAAGTTCGGTAACATGGAATTCCATTGAATTGGCATGTGTCCAATCTATTAAGTATGATAAATAATTCAAGTCCTCCTTAACCAAACCCACACCATTTTTATCACGTAAATGGGCCTGCCATCCAACTCCATCTACTCTTAATCCCAGATTTTTTAAATATGTGATTGTTTCAAGTACTTTTTCCCACATTTTTCTCTCCATTCCACCATTATGATTATACACCAACTTTACATTTGGTGCATATTTATTAGCTATTTCGAAAGCTTTTATAATGTAAATTGGAAAACCATCATCATTCAAACCAATTTGAGTCCATGGATTTTCCCAACTAGAATCACCCGGTTTTTCCTTGAACCACTCACCATTCCTAAGTACGGTTTCATTTACAACATCCATCCATTTCACAGTTTTTTCATCATTTAATCTTATACATAGCTCTGTAAAAAATTCTTCCATATTTTTAAGTAACTCTTCCTTGGTTCTATTATCATTTTTGGCCCACTTCGATGCTTGTGGACTTACAGGTCCATGAACCCTAAGTGTTAAATTATTTTTTTCTGCAAAATCTATAAAATCATCATATTTTTTCCAATTCCAAACACCGGGTCTTGGGTGTATTGCTGTTTGTTTAAATGAATTTGCAGGTGTCAAGTATGTAAATTCACTCAAAAAAAGTTGAGTAATATTGGGTCTCAAAAGATCACCGTGTCCAATTGTAGCTCCAACAAAAAAAGATTTAGAATCGTATTCTTTATCAATTAAAATATTTTTAATCGAATTTTTAGTTTGAGTAAAAATTAGATTACTTAACAATATAAAAACTATTACACGCAAATTCAGAACACTATAGGTGAGAAAAATATGCATATTCCTATAACTATCAGAACTAAAACGAATGAAAGTACAATATCAATATTCGAATAATCCTTTTGTTTATTATTTTTTAAATGCGCTGGGATCGTTCCAAAAGATAGACCTTTTATTCTCTCGTAATCAGGTTCTGCTGTCATCAAGGTAACTGTTATACATAATGCTACTGAAAAAGCAAACATCCAAATTGCCATGTAAGAAAAGTTAATAGTGGCGAATAAAAATAAAAACCCTTCAACTTCGGATCCAGAGGCAATCTCAGGTTGATAATAAATTTCGGAACCGAGTCTGAGGATTAATAAAAACAATCCAGCAAATAGTGTTACAATTGAAGCCTGAGCATTAACTCTTTTCCAAATTATACCGAGTAAAAACACTGTTGTAACTGGTGGTGCTATATAAGCTTGAACATTTTGTAAATACTGATACATAACTCCACCACCAATTTTTTCCATAATTGGAATCCACAAAATACCAAGACCAACAATAACAACAGTTGCTACTTTTCCAACATTTACTAAAAATTTTTCTGATTTATTTGGGCTAATTTTTTTATAAATATCGATTGTAAATATCGTTGAGCATGAGTTAAATACAGATGCCAAAGAACTCATTAATGCAGCCATCAAACCACCTGCTACTAAACCTTTTAGTCCAACAGGTAATAAGGTAGTAACAAGCATTGGAAAGGCCCTATCAGCCTTCTGAACACCATTTACGTCCATAACATTAAAAACTTCAGGGTTTTGAATTGTTAGTGCAAAAGCAATGATACCTGGAACTAAAAAAATCAAAATTGGGAGTAGTTTTAAGTAAGCTCCAAAAATTGCCCCTCTCCTACCAATAGTAATATTGTTGGCAGCTAAGGTTCTTTGAACTATGTATTGGTCAGTACACCAATACCAAATTCCAACAATAGTACCACCAAACAATAGTCCAGCCCATGGAAAATCAGGATCATCCCATGGTCTCCACATATTGAAGTGTTCAGGGCTAACCTGAGTTACTGTTTCAGTTAATTGAGTCCATCCACCAACTTCTTGAAATCCTAGATAGGTAATAATAACAGAGCCCATAATAAGAACTACAGTTTGTAATGTTTCAGTATATACAACAGCTCTCAAGCCTCCCAAAATGGTATACGCTCCTGTAAAAATGACAATGCCAATTGCACCAACCCAAAAATCTATATTTAATAACTCTGAAACAACGATACCACCAGCATATATCGTGACAGATACCTTGGTTAAAACATATGCAAAAAGTGAAAATACAGATAAAAACCATCTAGACCTACTGTCAAATCTTTTTTCAAGGAATTCTGGCATTGTAAAAGCACCACTCCTTATGTAAAATGGGAGAAAAAGCCATCCTAGCAACAGAACTATCCAAGCATGTAATTCGTAGTGAGCAAGTGGTGTCCCTGATGAAAAACCAGTACCGGCAAGGCCAACTACATGCTCGGAGCCTATATTGGAGGCAAAAATAGATGCACCTATTACAAACCAACCAACATTTCTTCCAGCGAGAAAATAGTCCTCTGTATTTTTATTTTTTTGTAGTGCAACCCAAACAGCAACACCAACTAAAATTGCGAAATATAAACCCAAGACTACCCAGTCAAGGCTTTCGAAAATTGTTTTAGTCTCTTCCATTAATATTTATTTTATGTAGTTAAACAATATGTTTTCAATTAATTCTTGCTTTGCACTAGTAAGTTTTAACTTACCATTTTCTTTAGCCAGTTCATATAAATCTTCCAAAACTAACTTACCATCCTCGAAACTTTTTCCTTTACCTATATCAAAGCTTTTATATCTAGTTCTTAACATCTCAGGAAGTGGTGAATTTTTTAGTAAGTTATCTGCTATAATTAAAGCTCTAGCAAAAGTATCTGCTCCTCCAATGTGGGCAATAAATAAATCTTCCAGGTCCGTAGAATTTCTACGCAGTTTAGCATCAAAGTTTACACCACCACCTTTGAGACCTCCCGCCTTTAAAAAAACAAGCATAGCCTCAGTTGTTTCTTGAATATTTATTGGAAACTGATCTGTATCCCAACCATTTTGATAGTCACCTCTGTTGGCATCTATACTTCCAAGCATTCCAGATTTAGCTGCAACTGTTAATTCATGTTGAAATGTATGTTGAGCTAAAGTAGCATGGTTAACCTCAATATTAATTTTAAAATCTTTTTCTAAACCATACTCTTTTAAAAAACCAATTGATGTTGCAGTATCAAAATCATATTGATGTTTAGATGGTTCCATAGGCTTAGGTTCAATGAAAAAAGTACCTTTAAATCCTTTAGATCTAGCATAATCACGACACATTTTTAAAAATTGAGCCATATGATCTAATTCCCTGCTCATGTCTGTATTTAACAATGACATATATCCTTCGCGACCTCCCCAAAAAACATAATTTTCACCATCTAATGCAATAGTAGCATCCAGAGCTAATTTAACTTGTGCTCCTGCTCTTGCAACAACATCAAAATCAGGGTTGGTAGCAGCACCATTCATATAATGTGGGTTTGAAAAACAATTGGCAGTTCCCCAAAGTAGTTTTATTCCTGAATTTTTCTTTTTCTCTTTAATATAATCGGTAATAAAATTTAATCTCTCCTCGGATTCTGACAATGTATCTGCCTCTTGAATCAAATCATAATCGTGAAAACAAAAATAATCAAACCCCATCTTTGAAATAAACTCAAATGCTGCATCAGCTTTGTCTTTTGCAGCTTGTAAAGGGTCTTTCGATTGATCCCAAGGAAAGATTTGGGTTCCAGCCCCAAAAGGATCTGCTCCCACTCCACAGAAAGAATGCCAATATGCAACAGCAAATTTAAAATGTTCTCTTAAGGTTTTTCCTGCTACAACTAATTCTGGATTGTAATATTTGAATGCCAAAGGGTTGTCTGAATCTGGACCCTCATAATTAATTTTACCTACACCTTTAAAAAATTCTTTGTCACCTATTAATGCCATAATTATTTATCGATTAGTTTTTTTAAGTTAATTTTCCACGTTTCATAAGCATCTCTATATTGTTGCTTTTTTTGAGAGGGTACATAGCTCTTAATATAGTCATTATTAGAGATATTTTTTGTAAATGATTCAAAATTATTTTGATCTAAGCTGGCAACCCTTGCAGCACCGTAAGCGCCAGTCACATCATGAATTTCAATTTCTTTGTCAAGCAGTGTAGAAATAGTATTTGAAAAAATTTCGGATCTAAAAAGATTATCATTTCCCGACCTGAGTAATTTAGGTTGAAAATTATCATTCATTAAGATTTCCATTCCATAAACAAAGGAAAAAGCAATACCCTCCAAACTTGATCTACATATATGATTTGAATTATGAATATTTAAATTAAGATTTTTAATATGAGTACCGATATCTTTATTTTCAAAAATTCTTTCAGCTCCATTGCCAAACGGATATGTAAGTAAATTGTTAGAACCGATATCAACTTTCCCTGCTCTTTCATTCATCTTATTGTAAGAGGACGAACCGATCAAATTTTTAATCCATTTGTACTGTATACCTGCTCCGTTGATGCATAACAATTTACCCACAATTTTGTTGTGTTCTGAGTAATTTACATGGGCAAAATTGTTAATTCTCAGTGATTCTTTTGACTTTAATTGATCTGTTAGTGCATACAAAACCCCTGATGTTCCACCTGTGGCTGCAACCTCTCCAACATTTAAAACATTTAATGCTACAGCATTATTTGGTTGATCGCCAGATCTATACTTTACAGGAATACCGATAGGTAAGCCTGTTTTTTCAGATGCTAATTTTGTTACATATCCTTGGTCTTTAAAGTTTTCAACAATATTTGGCGTAAGTGATGAGTCAATTTGGTAATAGTTTAATAACCAATCTGCTGTACAATTTTCTTTAAAATCCCAAAACATGCCCTCAGATAATCCTGTAACAGTCGAGTTAACCTCACCAGTTAATTTAAAATTAAGGAAATCTCCAGGTAACATAAATTTATATATCCTGTCATATATTTCGGGTTCATTATTTTTTACCCACGCAAGTTTTGATGCAGTAAAGTTCCCAGGTGAATTTAATAAGTTAGAGCAACATTTTTCCTCCCCAATTTCTTTAAATGCTTTATTCCCAATTTCAACAGCTCTACCATCACACCATATTATTGAATTGCGTAAACAATTTCCATCTTCATCAACAATTACTAGTCCGTGCATTTGATACGAAATACCAATTCCAGTAATTTGATTATTTCTGATTCCAGACTCAGCTATGATTCTTTTTGTGCCAATACAAATTAATTCCCACCAATAATTTGGGTCCTGCTCTGCCCATCCATTCTTTTTTGAGATAATACTCATCTCAGAGCTAGGCTCTTGAATAAGTTTTACTTTTTCACCAGATTCGGATTTAGTTAAAGCTATTTTAAGAGATGAGCTTCCTAAATCGTATCCAATATTATACATTTTAAAATTTAATTCTTAAGAGGAAAAATTTCCTGAATAGACCCATCCTTGTTATGGTACATCTCTGTAAATTTGACATTTCTCAAATGGTCCTTTCCAGAAATCTGGGTGTCATGATAAAACAAATACCATTGATCACCAACTTTTAAGGTTGAATGGTGATTTGTCCAACCATCAACAGGGTTGTTAATAATACCTTGATAAACAAATGGTCCATAAGGATTATCGCTTGTGGCATAAACAATTAAATGAGTATTTCCTGTGCTGTAACTTAAATAATAAATTCCATCTTTTTTATGAACCCATGCAGCTTCAAAAAATCTTCTTGCATGATCCTTAGTAAGTATAGGATTGCCATTTTTATCAATAATTCTTACGGGTTTTGGATCCTCAGCAAAACTGATCATATCATTTGACATTTTTGCTATTCTTGGTGATATTGCTGGACCGTCTGGAATACCACTGTCCTGAAGTTCATTACCACACTCTCCCGGGGTATATTGGTTGTCCTCATCCCATCTTTGTAATTGTCCTCCCCAAATACCTCCAAAATACATGTAATATGACCCGTCATCATCTTTAAAAACACTTGGATCCATGCTATAACTTCCTTCGATAGGATTATTCTCTGCTTTGAAAGGACCTTCTGGTTTATCTGAAACAGCAGCACCTATTTTAAAAATATCATCTTTATCCTTTGTAGGAAAATACAGATAAAACTTGCCATCTTTTTCTGCAGCATCAGGAGCCCAAAATTGTCGCTTTGCCCATTGTACATCATCTAAGTCAAGTGCAACATCATGGATTGTAACTGGTCCTCCAATATAATTCATTGATAACACTCTATAATCTCTCATTGCGTACTTTCCACCACAATCATCAACAGGTGGATTCTCAACTACAATATCGTGTGATGGATATACATATATTTTTCCATTGAAAATATGGGCAGACGGGTCAGCTGTAAAAATTTCAGTGACCAATGGATCATTAAGAAATTTATTTTGTGCAAAACTAAAACTAGTAGTTAAAAATATTATAAGAATTATTTTTTTCATTTAATAACAATTGATTCATTAGTAATTTTTCTCATATCAAGGAGCTTTTCGGAATATTTTTCTACAACATCTTTATACCTCGGTTCTTTCGAGATATCTATAGATTGTAGTTTATCAGTTCTCATATCAAACAACATTTTAGCTACAACCCTTTCATTAGAATCTGGAGATGGCGTGTTATTTCCATTTCTGTCTTTATAATATTTATCATAAGCCATTATCTCGTGGTATGAATAATCTAAATCTTGAACAACTTCTCTCATTTGATATCTGCTATATATTTCAGATTTAAATTTTTGAGATGGGTCTTTCAATATGGGTACAAGGCTCTCACCATGAATATAATCTGGGGGCTCTATACCTGC
Organism: uncultured Bacteroidota bacterium; assembly: GCA_902614065.1. GTDB lineage: Bacteria > Bacteroidota > Bacteroidia > Flavobacteriales > Flavobacteriaceae > Eutrophosalina. The sequence continues at coordinate 114,471 of CACMJT010000001.1, forward strand.
TAATTCACTCAAAGTGGGATAGATGTCAACATATTCAACTAACGCATCTGTTTTTTCATTTTTTGTCATGTTCGGTGCTGAGATGATTAACGGAACATGAATTGCCTCTTGAAATGTATGGTGCTTACACCAAAAACCATGTTCTCCCAAGAAGAAACCATGATCACTCCAAAATACTATGGTTGTGTTATCTCTAAGACCTAAATCATCCAAAGATTTGATTAATTTGCCCACCAATGCATCCAGATAACTAACGCTTGCATAATAACTTTTTATTAATTCTTTTTCAGTTTCTAGCGAGACAGGTCCTTTTTTTGGGATATCCAAATATCCATTCCTTAATTCTTCCCAGTTATGAAAAGCCCTATTGTGTGCATTTCTGGGAATAGTTTTTTCTCTTGATATAGTCAAATCACTATCATTGTACATTTCTCCATATTTCTTTGGTTGAATAAAAGGCAAATGTGGAGAGACATAACCAACCGCAAGAAAGAAAGGATCCTGTGAATCTTTAAAATTGCCAAGTGTTTTAATAGCAAAATCCGTCAATTTACCATCAGTATATGCATCATCTTCAACATCAGCGTACTCCCAGGCAGGTCCAATGTAATTATTAGGTTGGTTAGGATTACTTTCTTTTCTCTTTTCAATCATTCTAAGAGTTTTTTTACTCTGATAATCCCTTTGCTCTCTAAAATTCCTGTAAATATCCCACTCATCAAAATTATCTCTCCATTCATGATAAATTTTTCCGATTGATGCAGTGGTGTAACCATTTTGCTTGAAAAGTTTTGCTAATGTAATTGCTTTGGGTAAATCTTCATCAGCTCTTGTATAGTACTTAACGAATCTTGATTTACTACCTCTAACACCAGTTAAAATACTTGCTCTACTAGCACCACATACAGCGATATTGGTATATGCTTGATTGAATTGAACACCCTCTGACGCAAGTTTATCAAGATTTGGTGTTTTCATTTGAGGATATCCATATGAATTAATTAGCGGCCGCATATCGTCAACACCAATAAACAAAACATTTTGTTTCTTTTGAGAGACCAATGTCGTAGATACGAAAAATGATATCAAAATGAATATTGACTGTTTAAGATTTAGTAAATTTTTACTCATTCGTTAGGTATTTTAATTAAAGATAAGGCTAGTTTAAAAAAAAAAGGAGGAAAAATCCTCCTTTTTTCTAAAGCTATAAATCAATTATTGCCTCCGAGCCTCATTACCAGACTTTAAAAGAGCAACAGCTTTTTTGTTACCAAACTTTTTGGATAAAGTTTCTTTAATATTATTGTAACCTTTTCTGTAGACAACTTTTTTAGCCTCAGGGTCAGTTATACCCTGTTTCTTAATTTCAGCTGCGTTTGTAACAATTTGATTTAAGGTTGCATCGTAAAAAATCTTTTTATCTTTTTTACTGAGAGAATGCTTGTCAGCAACGTAGTTTGTAATTTTTTCAGCATTCTTAATCTGATTTTTAGTTGGTTCTTGAGCAAGAATAAAAACCGGGATAATTAAAAAGATAAATAAAATTGTCTTATTCATAATTAATTAATTAACTCATTAGTATTAATTTCACTTAGTGGGATCTGAAGTTTCATGATTTCAGACTCATTTGTTGAAAACTTAACCTCACGATTCGCTTGATATTTCTGAGAACCAATCAATACTTTTTTACCAAAAGAATTGTTATGAGGTAAAACTGTGTGGTCCAAGAAATACTGATAACCACGTCTTTTATTATGGAATGAATCCTCACCCTCTCCAATTAATTCAAACTGATACTCTTCCATGATAGCATCCCTAAATGAGCTTTGACCTTGAGAATATTCAGCCCTTGGAGTTAAACCTGCTCTAGTTAAAACTGGCATTAAATAAGTCATTTCCTGACCATTACCAAGCTCATTGGATATCTCGGCAAGCATCAATAATAATTCTGCATATCTCATTGCTACAACATTTTGACTATTGTATTGGTTGCTATGAGTTCTATCTTTTTCAACCCATTTGAACAAATATGGGTGAGAACTTCCCATACCACCTCTCCAAGGAGCAGATGGGTAGTTTCTTACGTTACCTGCAGGTGGAGTCCTATCGGCTCTGTAATACTGATGTAAGTAGGTGGCGTTATACCTTTTGTCAGGAAAACTAGAAATTAAAGTTGGTCCAGTCCAAGTCTGACCTCCACCATAAGCAGCAACATGCTTGTCGTGTTGAAAAGCAGTCACCTGGAACCAACCAAAGTGCATACCAGCTTTATATTTCCATGGTGTAAAGTTCCTTCCGATTTGTGAGTTTGCAGCATCTTGAGCAATTTGCAATTCAAAGACAGATTCGGTTGAATTTTCACCTTGAACTGTAAATAAACTTCCATAGTCGGCAACAAGTGAATATTCTCCACTGTTGTAAACCTTCATTGCTTCATTGTATGCAAGACCCCAATAGTCCATTGCACCGCCCATTGTTTGTATGTCAGTGTTAGTAGCTTTAGCCATGTAAACTTTAGCTAACAACATACTAGCAGCGTGTTGTTTAGGGTAACCTGTGCCTCCATTACCATTCAATAATGTTTGTGCCATTTGTAAATCTGAAACAATTTGATCATAAACATCGGATGCTGGAGATTTAGCTTTATTGGTATTTCCCTCAGATGGAAGTTCCAACCACAATGGAATATCACCCCAATGAGTGGCTAGTTTAAAATATGCCCAAGCCCTTACAAAATAGGCATGACCTGCAACATCGTTGAATGCTAGTTCATCAGTGTTACTAGGTGATGAAACAGTATTAATTGCTGCAATTGCCCCATTTGCTCTTGCTATGGCTTGATACAAACCTCCCCACATGAAGTCTGCGTCCATGTGATATCCTGGTTTAAGGGAGCAAAGGGTTGACATGTCTCTTGATGTAACTCTAGCCCCACCTTTTCTTGTAAACATAATTCCAGAATATAGGTTTTCAATAAATAATCTTCTTTCTTGAGTGTTGTAGCCTGTCAATGCCTGATAAATACCATCTCTTGCAGCTTCAGCACTTTGAACATCTTGATACAATGTTGCGTCTAGGAACGGTGGACTCTCATCCAAGTCACACGATACAAAAAATATCAATGGAAGAATTAAAAAAAGTTTTATGTATTTCATTTGTCTATAATTTATTTTATTAAAAGTTTAAGTTAACACCAACAAGGACTGACCTTGAATTAGGTTTATTATTCCAATCTGTTCCTTGAAGTAATCCATCCCACAGGAACGTAGTAATTTCAGGGTCGTAGCCCGAGTAGTCTGTCCAAGTAAATAGATTTGATCCAGTAATATACACGTTTGCTGCATCAATAAAGTTATTGTTACTCAATGGAATGTCATAGTTTAAAGTTATGCTCTTCAATCTTAGATAACTTCCATCCTCAATAACTCTGTCCATCAAAGCACCAAACAAGTTAGCTGAATAACCAAGTCTTGGATATGCAGCAGAGGTGTTATCAGGTGTCCACCTATCATACCAAGCATCAGCAAGAATATTTCTGTAAGTACCTTCTGCCCATCCAAATCTGTAATAGTTTCCATTAACAATTTCATTTCCCTCAACACCATTAAATAATGCTCTCATTGAAAATCCTTTGTATGAGAGATTAACATTAAATCCATAAACATAATCAGGATTTGGATTTCCTATAACAGTTCTGTCAGCAAGGTCAACAACACCATCCCCATTTAAGTCTAAAACTTTTATATCACCAGGCTGAGACATAGATCCATTGATTGGATACATTGTATCTCCTGACTGAAACAATCCATCAGTCTTCCATCCATAAAATAATGCAACTTCATGTCCTTCCATGAAGATGTTAATTGGGAATTTAATACTATTACCACGACTTGGTACATTTCCTAGATAAGATGCAATTTGTTGGTTTGCATATCCACCCATTCCATCAGACATTAATATATCCCCTGGAACTAAGCCAAGATTTTCAATTTTAGATTTGTTGAAAGAAATGTTTCCACCAAAGGAGAGGTTAAAATCACCCTTATCAATTGCAGTAATATCTAATCCAATCTCTAATCCTTTGTTTTCAAGTCCACCTCTGTTAACTAACATGTTTGCAAAACCAGAGGATGTTGGTATGGGAGATTGTTGTAGTAAATTTTTTGTATTTTTTTGATATACATCAACAACCCCAGTTATTTTTCCATTTGCAAATCCAAAATCAACACCGAAGTTAACCTGTTCAGTAGTTTCCCAAGTTAAATCTGGGTTTGCAATATTCGCTAGAACGATGGGTACAGTAGTACCATTAGATGTGTTTCCGTAAAGAGAAGAAGAAGCACCATAGTTGGGTAATGTTCCATATGGACCTATACCATGATTACCTATTTCACCCCAACCTGCTCTAAACTTAAGACTTGAAAATAAATCTAAGTTTTGAACAAATTTTTCACTCCCAGCTCTCCAAGCAAAAGCAAATGATGGGAAAAATCCATATCTATTATCCTCAGAAAATTTAGAGACTCCATCTCTTCTAAAACTAGCTGTAAGTACATATTTATTTTTGAATGTATAATTTACCCTACCTAAAACTGAAAATAATTGTTGATCAGCAGCTCTCAGTAGCAATGGTGAGGATACAATTTGACCTAAGAATGGTTGTTGAGTTCCAAGTTGAGCAGTTACAAAATCTTGAACAGCATAAACACTGCTTTCTACATCTCTCACATCATATGTGACACCAAGAGCAGCATTAACCCTGTGATTTCTATTAATGTTTCTGTTGTATCTCAAAAAGTTGTTGACCTGGTAAGTTAGAGCATTCAATTTCATTTTTTGATACAATCCATTTGCATTTGCACCTTGCCATGTTGTTAGACCATAAAACCTAGTCCTATCCTTATCCCTAAGGTTACCACCAATCCTAAACTCATACATTAATCCTGGTGTTCTTAATTTATATTTTAAAGCAAGAGAAGCAATAACTCTGTTTTCTCTTGACTCATCAGCAAAATCATTAACCCACGACAAAGGGTTTGATAGTTGTCCGTCATCGAAGAAACTTTCTTCATCAGTTCCATTAGATAAAACGGGATTGTATGAAACAGTCTGTTGAACAAAACTTTGATCACCTCCAATTTTGTCACCACCCTCAGCAAAATCTGAATCACTAAAAAAAGTTGAAAATCTACCTTCAACCCTTAAACGATCACTTAAATCATAATTGATATTTAATCTTATATCTGTTGTTTTGAATGAAGAGTTATCAATCAAACCATTTAAGTCATTAAAACCAGCAGATAAATAAAAATCTCCATTATCATTTCCACCTGAAAAAGTAGCACCAAAGCTTGAGCTAACACCTTGTTGATAAACTTCATCTTGCCAGTTGTAAAGGGTTGCAGGAGTCGTATCTATATTATTTGATGGAGTTCCATCAGGATTTGATAAAAAAGAATAAACCGAGCCTCCATCGACAACGTATCTTGGGGTTTCACCTGCAGCAAGTCTAGTTGCATTTGAATAGTTAGCATATCCAGCACCATCAAGCATGTCATATGTTTTAGTTATTTCACTAATAGTTCTACTAAAAAATGTATTGAACTTACCACCTGGCTCATCTGAAGATCCACTTTTAGTTGTTATCAAAACAACCCCGTTAGCACCCCTTGAACCATAAATTGCTGTAGCTGATGCATCTTTTAAAATTTCAATTCTTTCAATGTCTCTTGGATTAATACCATTCAAACCACTTTGAGGGTCTTGCCCTGTATTTCCTTGACCGCTTCCATCAACAGATGCCACATCTTCAGCAGCAGATGAGATAATAACACCATCAACGACATATAAGGGCTCATTATTTCCTCTTAAACTACTTGCGCCTCTAATTCTTACACTCACTCCTGAGTTAGGGTTGGCAGCATTCTGAGTCACTTGAACACCAGCTGCTCTACCTTGCAGAAGTTGATCCACTGTAGCAGCTTGCCTAGATACCTCGTCTTCAATTTTCACAGATGCAACAGAACCAGTAAGGTCTCTTTTTAATACAGTTCCATAACCAACTACAACAACCTCTTCAAGAGCTTCAGTATCAGGTTCTAACTGAACTGTAATTGTTGTTTGACTAGAAACATCTACTTCTTGATTTGTATAACCTATGTAGGAAACAACAAGAACTTGGTCTCCATCTGATGGAATAGTAATTGAAAAATTACCATCAAAATCTGAGATTGCCCCAATAGTATCTGAACCTTTTAATTGAACAGTTGCACCAGGAAGTGGTGAACCATTTTCGTCATTAATTGTACCGTTAATCGTTTTGGATTGTGCAAAAATGAAAAGCGGGAACAAAATAAAGACTAATAGAAATCTATTCATGTTTAATAATTTTTTGGTTAGTTTATAAAAATTTCAGATCTAAATTAAGAAAAAATTTACAGTAAAATGTGTTAATTTTTAAATATCCATAAAAAATTACATCATTGTTTAAGAATCTGATACGTATATGAGTATAATAATAATGAATAATTAATAATTGAAACTAAAAGTTGATTAATCAATATTCTTGTGCAAGAAAATTAATTATTTAAATTTGCGGTTCAATAGGTCGCGTAGCTCAGCTGGATAGAGCATCTGCCTTCTAAGCAGACGGTCGCACGTTCGAATCGTGCCGCGATCACCAGAGCCCACAATTTGTGGGCTTTTTTTATTAACTTAACATAAATGAAAACATTCCTTAGATGGCACAAAAATTTTACAGAAAAAAAAAGAAAATTTTATAAACTATCACATTATCAAACCTACTGGGTTTCTTGGATAAAGGGTTTGTTAACGGGAGCTATTATTTTATACTTTATTTTTGTTGGATGATTAGAAGAAATTTTATCAAAACCAGTGGGATTTTATTAGGCTCTACATTCTACCTTCCAAGCATCTTGGCATCTAAAAATCTAAATTCAAGATTAAATATTGGGTTAATAGGAGTAGGTGGAAGAGGAATCCAAAATTGGAAACCCATAATTAGGACTGAGAATATTGTTGCTATGTGTGATGTGGATGATGGATGGGCATATAATGCGCTAAATGAAATAAAACAATTACATCCAAATGTAAAAAAATTCAAAGATTACAGGGTTATGTTTGATAAAATGAAGAATTCTCTAGATGCAGTAATTATAAGCACACCGGACCATACTCATTTTCACGCTGCAATCACAGCAATGGAGCTAGGCTTACATGTTTGTATTGAAAAACCTTTGGCTCACAATGTATGGGAATGCAGAACCCTAAAAAAAGCTGCTAATTATTATGGAATTGTTTCTCAAATGGCAAACCAAGGTCACACAACAAATGGGATAAGACAAGTGAAAGAATGGTATGACTCTGGAATATTGGGTGAAGTTCGCGAAGTTCACGCTTGGTTTGGTGAATTTAATTTTAAACCAGGTCATTGGTGGGATATGCCAAGTGAATTTCCGCCTAAAAAACAAACTATTCCAAAAACGTTGGAATGGGATCTGTGGCTTGGACCAGCAAAAAACAGAGACTATAACAAAGTTTATGTTCCTAAATCATGGAGAGGTTTTTTTGATTTTGGAAATGGACAATTGGGTGATTGGTCATGCCATACACTTGATGCACCCTTTTGGGCTTTAGATTTGGGTATGCCCAACTCAGTGGTTGGACATGTACCCAGTCCAAGAATTAAAGAGAATTTTGTTGCTGATAAATCGACCGTGGAGTTTAATTTTCCTGCTAATAAAAAAAGAAGATCTGTAAAATTAAAATGGTATGAAGGTGGTTTTAAGCCGAAGTTTAAAGATGATTTTCCTTTGAAAAAAATACCAAATTTAGGTATGGTTATGATTGGATCTAAAAAATCTTTAATGACTGGAGGTCGTCCGAATAACCCTAGATTACTTGTAGACAATGAAGAATGGGCTGAATTTCAAAAGAACACTCCGAAACAAAAAATTCCACGAGTGAAATCAGGCGATGAAACTCCCATACAAGAATGGATAGATGGAATCAAAAATGATTATTTACCAGGTTCAAATTTCAATTACAGTGCAGAGCTAACTGAAATGGCATTAGTTGGAGTTCTGTCACAAAGATTTGGTGGAAGAATTGAATATGATGCAAAAAAAATGGAAATTACGAATAGACCAGAACTAAACAAATTTTTGAAAGAGGAGGCAAGAGATGGTTGGAAAGTATCCGAATTTTACAATTCACTAAAATAAGAATCTACCCTCGAAATTGCATTTATTCTTATATCCTCCCAAAATAGGTTGATGTCACCTTTGTGATAATCTTTTAAAAATGAAAATAAAATTGTTTTAAAAAGATTTACTCTGGGCATTTTTAAAAATATGGCATGGTTTGTATATTCAATTTTAACAGAGTTTTTATAAACTTTTCCATTGATAAAGTACAAACCCTTATGATTTTCATAGTCCGATGTTTTACTATCATTCCACGTTACAGGATTTGAAACCTGACCGCCCTTTAGCCATTCTAATGGGATGGTCAAATCATATTTTTGATAATTTTTTAAGATTTTAAATGTATTCCATGTTACGTATCCTCCAGTATCTTGAGGATCTTTCATTAATTTTAAATCATAGAAATCTTCACTAGTAATTTTTGTTCCTGGCAAATATGCTGCAATTAACTTAGTTTGTAATTCTTTTCCATCAAAGAAGTCTTTTAGTAATGTTATAGCATGTGCAGCACCCTGACTGTGGCCTGCAATAATAATCGGTCTTCCCTTGTTATATTTTTTCATATAAACGATGAAGGCAGCCTTAATATCATCATAGGCTAATTGTAATGTTTTTTCACCACCAATTTTCCAATACCTTTCATCAAAAACTCTAAAATGAGCTTGGCGATAATTTGGTGAGTAAAGATTACCAGCATCTTTCCAAGCTGTAGCTTGAAACTTAATTGTTGAATTGAGAAGATAATTTTTAAATTCTTCATCATAAATATCGGAATTCCAATTGGGATTTTTTTTATCTGAAAACAATGTTGGAGCTATGAAAAAAACATCGGCTCTTTTTTTACCATCATTATCAGACAGAAAATCATGTTTTTCAACATGATCTGGATGAACAAGCCAAGAATTTAAATTGTCATAGTCAGGCTGAATTACAGGTTTGTACTGGTCATGATCGATTGACTTATAAATGATTTCATTGTTTGATTCTTTTAATAGACCGCAAGAACAAAAGAAAATGGTCAGTAAAAGAGTTAACTTAAATTTTATAATTTTATCTAACATTAAAAAAAACTTATTTAAATATGATCAAATTCAAGACCAATTTTAATTTAATATTTCTTTTTTCGACAATACTATTAATTTTTTATTCATGTTCTAATACAGATGAAAAAATTTCTTTAATAAAAGTTGAGGGCTCTCCAGCATATGATAATTCTTCAATCGAGATTAAAGATATAAGTAATGAAGGAGAAAATTTTATGTTTTCATTTGATATTAATAATTATGATCTTGGAGCTCAGACCAAAAAAGAGTTTGATTATAATTTGGCTAACTCAGAACTAGGTCAACACATACACTTCATTGTTAACAATGGTCCTTACTCTGCTCATTATGTAGATAATTTTGAAACAAAACTTACAGCTGATAATTCTGTTATTCTAGCTTTTTTATCTAGATCTTACCATGAATCAGTCAAAAATCCTAATGCCTATATTTTGACTCAAATTGGAGGCACAAATAATATTGATTTAGAAAATGAGTTTATTTTTTACAGTAGACCAAAAGGAACATACAAGGGTTCTGATACAGAAAAATTATTACTTGATTTTTATTTGGTAAATACTGATTTGGGTCCAGAGGGCAACAAAGTAAAAATATCAATCAAGCAGAATGAAAGAACTCATGATTTTACAGTAGATGAATGGGCTCCCTTCTATATTGAAGGCTTAGATAAGGGAGAGGTTTCTATCACACTTGAACTATTGGATAATGATGGTGAATTAATTGAAACGCCTTTTAATCCATCAAGCAGAAAAGTCGTTTTGGAGTAAATTAATTTAAAATCTTCTCTTAATATTATTTTTTTCCAATTCCTTAAGCTGATCTAATGACATAACTTTTAAAAATGATTCGTGCTGCTCAATTGCGTATTCTATCTTTTTAACAATATCATCCACTGTTTCCTCATTATAGTCTATATCCATTGGTTTTTTTATCTCCATAGATTGTAGTATGTCTTTCTTTTTAACCCTCAATCCCTTTTTGTCAAAAGATCTTCGAAAACCATTAATTACAATGGGCACAACAATGGGTTTAAATGTTTTTATAATGTGAGCAGTACCTTTTCTAATAGGTTTAAATGGTGTTGTTGTCCCTTGTGGAAAAGTTATCACCCATCCATCATTGAGTGCTTCGCCGATCTTTGATATATCTGACAAATTTACCTTTCTATTAACATCCTGCCCTTTTTCCCTCCAGGTTCTTTCAATCGAAACTGCACCAGCGTATGCCATGATTCTAGGCAATAATCCAGATTTCATTGTTTCTTTGGCAGCAATAAAATATATCTCAAGCTTGGGATGCCATATGTAACCAAGGTTTTTAATTGAATCAACCCTGCCACTTAAACTAGCATTAAAGACATGAAACATTGCTACCACATCAGCAAAGTAGGTTTGATGATTTGAAACAAATAGAACGTTATTCTTGGGCAAATCCTTAATGTGGTGAGAACCTTCTATTTTTAATTGGTTAAAACCCCGATACCGTCTGTGTGTAAAAAGTCCAAATAAACGAATAAGCCACTTCTTTATATAAAGGTTATGACCAAAGGGATTTTTTCTAAAAATTAACAATGCTTTAATTTTCGGTCAAATATATAGGTTTTACAATCACAATTAATTATAAAATAATATGTTTATTATTTTTAAATTTTAATTATGAGTTTTTTTAGAGTTCTTTTAACCACATCTTTGGTATTACATTTTGCGTGTGAAAACAAGCCCACAGAAAACAATAAAGTTGTATTGCCAAAAAAAATTGAGAAAATAGTGGAAGAGCCTAAATTGGTTGAAAAGAAATTTATTTTGAATGATGAAAATGCAATTCCTTTTTTTTATGAATATGGAATGAATAATAAAGAGAAAAATGTTAGAATCATAACAAATTATGGAAACATAGACATAGAGCTTTTTGAAGAGACCCCTTACCATCGCGCTAATTTTATTTTTTTAACAAAAGAAAAATATTTTGATGGTACTTATTTTCACAGAGTTGTGAAAGACTTTATAATTCAAGGTGGTAATTCAGATTCTTATGATGTATCAAAAAGGAGGCAAAAAATCGGAAGATATTTACTTCCACCAGATACGAAAAAAGGTTTTAAACATCACAGAGGAACGCTTTCAGTTCCTAGTAGCGATATTGACAATCCATATAAATTAGCATCACCCTACGAGTTTTTTATTGTTGTGGATAGAAACGGAGCATACCATTTAGATAAAAACTATACACCATTTGGCAAAGTTGTTAAAGGAATGGATGTTGTTGACAAAATTTCTGATCTAGAGACTGATAGAAGAGAATGGCCCATTGATAATGTAAAGATTAAAGTTGATATTATAGATTAAATAAAATCTTTAATTCTTATTCCTTAAGCTTAAAACTCCACTCATAAATAAATTCTGAAACAACATCTCCACTTTCATCGTAACCTGTTGATTTTAATTTTATTTTGTCTGTGGTTTTATTTTTTGATAGGCTTGATAAAGTTTTTTTTAGTGTGTTTACTTGGTCACATTCGAATCGAATCAAGCCTTTTGCTTTTTTTAAAAACTTTGATTCATTTGAAATAACAAGCATAGATATTTTGAGTTTGTTTTTATTTGCAAAATCAATTATGGCCAAACCTGTCGCTAATTCTGAAGCCATTCCTTGTACTGCCCAATAAAGTGACTTAAAAGGATTACTATTGAACCAATTGTGCCTTACAGAAATAATGCATTTTTTATCATTTAAATCTTTCACTCTTACGCCACATAACCATGCTGATGGCAAATCTTTAAATAGGAAAAAATTATATTTAAACATACCTAAACACCTAAGGAAGCCAAGTATCTTTCGGCATCCAACGCTGCCATACATCCTGTACCAGCAGCTGTTACAGCTTGTCTGTAATCTTTATCTTGCACATCACCAGAGGCAAAAACACCAGGAATATTTGTTTTTGTTGTCTTACCTTCGGTCAAAATATATCCAGTATCGTCCATATCCAATTGACCTTTAAAAATATCCGTATTGGGTTTGTGACCAATTGCAACAAAGAAACCTGTAATATCAATAACCTCTGTTTCACTTGTTTTATTATTAACAACTTTAATACCTTCAACAACATTATCCCCTAGAACCTCAACAACCTCCGTATTGTATCTTAAATCAATATTTTTTTTTGAGTTTACTCTGTGTTGCATTGCTTTAGAAGCTCTCATGACATCTCTCCTAACAAGCATGGTTACTTTTGAGCAAATATTGGCTAAGTAAGTTGCCTCTTCAGCAGCTGTATCTCCACCACCAACGATTGCAACTTCCTGACCTTTGTAAAAAAACCCATCACAAACTGCACAAGCAGAAACTCCACCACCAATAAGTTTTTGTTCACTTTCAAGACCCAAATATTTTGCACTAGCACCAGTGGATATAATAACGGTTTTTGCAAAAATTTTTTTTTCGTGGTCTATGACTATTTCGTGGTTTTTGTTTGGATCTTCACTAAAGATAACGGAAGTTGCCTCACCAATTCTTACATCAGTTCCAAAACGTTCAGCCTGCTCCTTTAGTTCCTCCATCATTTTTGGACCATCTACTCCATTTGGATATCCAGGAAAATTATCGACTTCGGTTGTGGTTGTTAGTTGGCCTCCAGGCTCCATTCCTGTATATAAAACAGGCTTCAAGTCGGCCCTTGAGGCATATATTGCTGCTGTGTATCCAGCAGGTCCTGATCCAATAATTAACGTTTTAATAATCTCTGTTGACATAGAATCAAAATTAATACAAAAATTTGTGTTTGAGGTTAATGTAAAGAGTTTTATATTAGCACCCATTTTCGGGGTGTAGCGTAGCCCGGTTATCGCGCCGCGTTTGGGACGCGGAGGTCGTAGGTTCGAATCCTGCCACCCCGACAAAATTCAAACCAATTAGTTATTTTAATTAATTGGTTTTTTAATATCTAAATAAATAATTTTGTTTTTGTGAATTGGAAATGTAAATCTACTTGGAAAAAAGCAAAAAAAAATACATTGTGGTGTTTACTTGGTTGTTCAATTGGAGATTTTGGAACAATTTTTTACTTCCAAAATGTTGAGCATACATGGTCCAATTATGAGGTGATGGGCTTAGCAATCATCAATGGATTAATTACATCTGTCTTACTTGAAACTATTATTTTATTAAAACAAATGAGTTTTTCTTCATCACTAAAAACAGCATTGGGGATGTCTTTTATTTCAATGATTGGTATGGAGGCATCCATGAACATAACTGATTTAATTTTGACAGGTGGTGCAATGCTAACTTGGTGGGTGGTTCCAATAATGCTAATAGCTGGTTTCTACACACCACTACCCTATAATTATTGGAAACTAAAAAAATATAATGTTAGCTGTCATTAAAGTATATTTGTTTATTATTCGGGATGTGGCGCAGTCTGGTAGCGTACACGCATGGGGTGCGTGGGGTCGCAAGTTCAAATCTTGTCATCCCGACTTTTTTTAAATACTATGAAAAAAATTTTACTACTACTTTTATTTATCAATATATCTTGTGCACAAGACGATACTACAATCAATGAAACTAAAGATGAAATTTTTGATTTGGAGCTAATTCATCCCACAAAAAATATTCCGTGGAGTATAGAGTTTATTGATGAAAAAACAATTATTTACACGGAAAAAAGAGGCAACATTTTTATAGTTGGTGAAAATAATGTTACAGAGGTAACTGGGTTACCAGCAATTTATGAAAGAGGGCAAGGTGGTTTGATGGATATTGAGCTCCATCCTAATTTTAAGGAAAATAATCTAATTTTTTTATCATACGCATCGGGAAATAGGGAAAGTGGTGGAAATACTGCAATTGCAAGTGCTAAATTACTAGAAAATAAACTAGTAAATCTCAAACTATTATACAAGGGTGAGGAAAATACAACGAGGGGACAACATTTTGGTTCTAGAATTCAAATTGACAATGATGGTTACTTATATTTTACAATCGGAGACCGAGGTAACAGAGACGTAAACCCCCAAGACTTGAAAAAAGATGGTGGTAAAGTTTATAGAATTAATATTGATGGCTCAATCCCTGATGACAATCCGTTTATTGGATCCGATGGTGTAAAAAAAGCGACTTATTCTTATGGCCACAGAAATCCTCAAGGAATATTCTTACATCCAAGAACGGGAAAAATATGGACAAATGAACATGGTCCCAGAGGAGGTGACGAAATAAATATTATTACCGCTGGTAAAAACTATGGATGGCCTAAAATAACGTATGGCATTAATTATATTGGTACTACAATTACAAAAGATAAGGCTCTTCCAGGGCTAGAACAACCACTATACTATTGGGTTCCATCAATTGCACCTAGTAGTTTCGAATACATCTGGAGTGAAAGATATGCTGGTTGGAGTGAAAGTTTGCTGGTTGGCTCACTTAAATACATGTATTTAGAAAGACTCGAGTTAAAAGATGGAAAAGTTACTTACCGAGAAAAAGTTGCAAAAAATGTTGGTAGAGTTAGAGATGTCAAATTAAGTCCAGAAGGTCTAATTCATATTGCAGTTGAGAATAAAGGAATATTCAGATTGAATCCAAAAAATGAGTAATGATTGTAATAGCTGTGTGTGGAGGAACAGGTTCTGGAAAATCCTATTTATCAAAAAAAATAATCAATCAATTTAATAAATACAAAGTTGAGTATTTATGCCTTGATTCTTATTATAAAAATTACAAAGACTTAAGCTTTGCTGAGAGATGTGAAATTAATTTTGATCATCCAGATTCGATAGATTTTGAATTATTTTATCAACATTTGAAATCACTTATTGATGGGAGTGAGATATATTGTCCAGTCTACTCATATAAATCGCACAAAAGGTTGTCAAAAAATAAAAAAATTAATGTTTGTGATATTCTGATAGTTGATGGAATTTACATTTTGTTAAAAAAAAATATTAGAAAACTTTTCGATTTAAGCATATTTTTGGACGTTGAATACGATATTAGGCTTGACAGAAGAATAAACAGAGACATAGCTGAAAGATCTAGAACAAAAAATGAAGTAGTAAATAGGTTTGAAAAAATGATAATTCCTATGCACAAAAAATTTGTTGAAAAAACAAAAGATTATGCTGATTTAAAAATTAAGGAAAATTATTCGTTCAAAGCTATTTCTGCAAAAATTGAAAAGTTAATCAATGAGGTTTATCAAAATCATAAAGAATTCTAAATTTTTTAAACTTTTTAGCAATATATATATTTTAATAACCACTGTTTTCCTGATATGGATTCTGTTTCTAGACTCGAATTCAGTTGTTGTAAATATTAAATTAAAATCACAAATTAACGATCTTGAAAACAAAATTAATCAACTTCAAAAAGAAATTGAGATTGACAAAAAACTTATAGCCACTTTAAAAAACTTAGATAGCTTAGAAAAATACGGTAGGGAAAAACATTTTATGAAAAAACAAAATGAAGAAATCTTCATAATTGAAATAGAAGAATAATGGGTAAAATTATTTCTGTATCTAACCAAAAGGGTGGTGTTGGAAAAACCACAACTGCATTAAGCCTTTCTGCTGCGCTAGGCGTACTAGAAAAAAAGGTTTTATTAATTGATATGGATCCTCAATCAAATGCTACGTCAGGCTTAGGTGTAGACTCTAATGAAGCTACTCTGTCCTCATACGATCTTATAATTGGCAATGCTAAAGCTTCAAATATCGTAATACAAACAAGCAGCCCCAACTTGGATCTAATCCCAGCAAAGATTGATTTAGTGGGACTAGAAATTGAAATTGTTAATGAATCCAGCAGAGAATATTTATTGAAAAACGCCTTAGAAAAAATCAAAGAAAAATATGATTTTATAATAATTGATTGTCCACCTTCTCTGGGATTAATTACATTAAATGCCCTAACATGCTCAAACTCGGTAATAATACCAATACAGTGTGAATATTTTGCTTTGGAGGGTCTGGGTAAACTGTTAAATACAATTAAGGGAGTTCAAAAAGTTCACAATCCAAACCTTTCACTGGAAGGAATATTACTTACCATGTTCGACTCTAGACTTCGGCTTTCAAATCAAGTCAAACAGGATGTAAAAAAGCACTTTGGAAATATTGTTTTTAATACAATCATACCAAGAAATGTAAGTTTAGGTGAAGCTCCCAGTCACGGAGAAAGTATTTTGATGTACAATGCAACAAGCAAGGGCTCAAAAAGTTATTTAAAATTTGCACAAGAAATAGTAAATTTAAATTAATATGGCAAAAGCTTACAAAAAGAGGAGTTTGGGTAGAGGGTTATCATCAATTCTCAATGATGATGAAAATAATATACTTGATCAAAAAAAAAATAAGCTTTTCAATGAAATTCAAATAGATTTAATCGATCTTAATCCTTTTCAACCAAGAACAAATTTTAACAGTAATGAGTTAGAGCAATTAACTTCCTCCATTGAAAAATTGGGATTGATTCAACCAATAACTGTTAAAAAGAATGAGAATCGATACACATTAATCTCCGGGGAGAGAAGATTGCGAGCTTTTCAAAAATTATCGAAAAAATCCATACCCGCATACATTAGACTTGCAAACGATCAAGAATCGTTAGAAATGGCACTTGTTGAAAATATTCAAAGAAAAAATCTTGATCCAATTGAAATAGCAATCTCATACAGTAGGCTTACCGAAGAATTAAAAATATCTCACGATGAAATGAGTAAAAGAGTAGGAAAAGACAGAACAACAATCACAAATTATATTCGCCTTCTAAAACTTGACCCAATTATTCAAAGTGGTTTGAGAGATAATTTTATTTCTATGGGTCATGGAAGGGCTCTAATAAATATAAGCTCATTGACAAAACAATTATCAGTTTATGAAAAAATTTTAAAAAAATCGCTGTCTGTCAGAGATACAGAAAAACTTGTTTCTGAAATTAAGGGGATAAGTTCTAAAAGTGTAAAGTCAGTTCCAGAATTCTACATTAAAATCAAGGAACATATTCAAAGGAGGTACGAGACCAATATCAAGTTTAAACTCAGTAAAAAAACAAAATCAGTGAGTTTTGATTTTCAAAATGAGGAGAAACTTAAAGTGTTTTTAAAACGACTAAATGAAAAATAATCTTATTATTATTTCTTTAATTTTTTCATTGTTAACATTAGCTCAAGAACAAGTAAAAAAAGAAAATATAAATATTTTAAAACCATCAAAGGCAGCGTTTTATTCAGCAGTTTTCCCTGGTCTTGGTCAAGTTTACAATAAAAAAGCCTGGAAAGTTCCAATTGTTTTTTCTGCTATTGGAATTTCTGGTTATGCATATGATTTTAATAAGAAAAAATATTTTTCATACAGAAATGCATATAAGAGAAGACTTGCAGGATTCAGTGATGATGAATTTCAAGGGGTTATCCTGAACAATGATAGATTATTGGATGGTCAAGATTTTTACAGAAAAAATAAGGATTTATCAATGGTTTTCTTAGTTGGGTTTTATTTTTTGAATATTTTAGATGCCAATATTGATGCTCACTTGCTCGATTATAATGTTGATGAAAATCTAAGTTTTCATCCTTCAATATTAGATTTTTCAAGTGAAATTGCACCCTCAATTGGAATAAAAATAAATTATAATTTTTAATGAAAATCTGTATAATTGGATATGGTAAAATGGGAAAAATGGTTGAGAAAATTGCCATGTCAAAAGGGCATTCAATAAATCAAATAATAGATTCACCAAATGATGAGATTGACGGAAATGCAGATGTTGCAATTATATTTTCAACACCTGAAAGTGCAGTCCCTAGCATAATAAAATGCTTTGAAAAAAAACTACCAGTTGTTTGTGGAACCACGGGTTGGCTCAATGACATAGAAAAAATTAAAAACTACTGTGAAACAAATAATAGCACTTTTTTATTTTCTCCCAATTTCAGTCTAGGTGTTAATCTTTTTTTTAAAATCAATAGTTCGGTAAGTAAAATTATGAGAAATAGCGATGAGTTTGATTTAAGAATCAGCGAAGTTCATCACACTTCAAAAATTGACTCACCAAGCGGAACTGCATTAAAAATCAAAAAGGATATTGATTCAATATTAAATAAAGATGCGCAAATTGAATCAAAAAGAATTGGATCAAACAATGGTACCCATGAGGTAATTTATGAGTCATTTTCAGACTTAATTAAAATTTCTCATACTGCTAAAAACAGGGACAGTTTTGCACTTGGTTCGATTGTTTGTGCTCAATGGATAATCAATCAAAATGGCTTTTTCGAAATGGATGACTTTTTAAATGATTTTCTATGAGCTGGTTAGGTTGGTTTTTGTTTTTTCTTTTTGTTCAATTAATTCATGGATTAGGTACATATAGGTTATACAGTTCTGCAGGATTCAAATCCTTCGCTGCATTTATTCCAATTTACAATGCATTGGTCTTAATGAGGCTAATTAACCGTCCATGGTGGTGGGTAATTTTATTGTTCATTCCGATTGTAAATATTATGATGTTTCCAGTAATATGGATAGAGACTTGTAAAAATTTTGGAAAAAAATCATGGACATCAATTTTTTTAGTGCTAATTACATTTGGTCTCTACATATATTCAATAAACTTTTCAAAATCAATAAAAAAAGAAATTATAACCAACCATGAGCGTAAAGAATCAACAATAGGATCAATAGTTTTTGCTGTAATACTAGCAACCATTGTTCATACATATTTTATTCAGCCTTTTATTATACCAACTGGATCACTCGAGAAAACACTATTAGTTGGTGATTTTTTGTTTGTAAGTAAATATCACTACGGAGCAAGAGTACCGAAAACTGTAGCTGCTTTTCCAATGGTTCATGATACAATCGTTGGCACTGGTATTAGATCGTATTTAAATAAACCTCAACTACCATACTTGAGAATCCCTGCCATAAAAAAAATAGAAAGAAATGATTTGGTAACATTTAATTGGCCAGCGGATACAGTTAGAAGATTTTTTGTGAAGGAAGCAGGTGTAGTGAAACCTATCGATAAAAAATCAAACTATGTCAAGAGATGCGTTGCAATCCCCGGTGATAAGCTTGAAATTATAGATGGATTGCTATACATAAATAACGAACTGTCCAAATTACCCTACAGAGCAAAACCTTTATTCAACTATAGGGTTACTAGTCAGAATGGAATTTCAAGTAAAGAACTATTGAAAATAAATGTTACGGGATTTAGTAGGAAATTTAAAATATCAGGGATAAATAGCAATCGACAATTTGAGGGAATTAGGCCTTACATCTCGTCATTGATTAACTCTGACATTGAGAACTTCATTGTAACAACTGGTTACAAAGGAATACCATCTAAAATAATAGCCGAAAACAGATTAAGGGTCACAGAAATTAAAGAAAGAGAGAAAATTATTTCTATGACCAATTCGGATTTCGAAAAATTAGAAAGTAAAAAAACTTTTGACTCAATCTACAGGATTTTTAAAACAACAAAATCATACAACACAAGTTTTTTTCCTAATGATATCAAGTATGACTGGAACGAGGACAACTTTGGGCCAATTATTATACCCCAGAAAGGACAAGAAATAGAATTAAACAAGCAAACACTCCCCCTATACAAAAAAATCATAAGGGATTACGAAAAAAACAAATTAGAGTTAATTAATGATAAAATATTAATAAATGACGTAGAAACTACTTTCTATAAATTTAATATGGATTATTATTGGATGATGGGAGACAATCGTTACAATAGCGAAGATAGCAGAGCATGGGGCTATGTACCAGAGAACCACATTGTGGGTAGGCCAATTTTTATTTGGATGAGTATTGATGGAATCAATGATGGTATAAGTAATTGGAAAATTAGATGGGATCGAGTATTTACTACTATTCATGAAGATGGTGAACCAAAATCTTATTTAATTCACTTTATCATTTTTTGCATTGTATCTTGGGCTGCCAACAAATTTTTTATTTCACGCAATAAAAAATGAAATCAATTTTGTTGCCGACATATTTTCCATCCATTTTTTTTTGGAAAGTAATTATTAAAAATAATTTTCTTTGGGTTAAAAAGTCCTATTATAAAAAACAAACACTGAGAAATAGAACTTACATCCACGGTGCAAATGGAAAATTAATGCTGTCGATCCCAATAAAACACACTGGAAAAAATTTGAGAAGATATTATGAAGAAGTTTCAATAGATTCATCATCAAATTGGAAAAAAAATCATTTTAAGTCCATAAAAATTGCATATCAATCATCTCCATATTTTGAATTTTATGAAGATGATTTGATTAAATTTTATAGAGCTAACATTGACAATCTTTATAAACTAAATTTAAATTCAGTCAAATTGGTTTTAAAATGGTTGGAATTGGATTACTTGAATAATACCATAGATTTTAATTTTGAGGAATACTCAAACAGTTTAACTATTAAAAAAATTGATTCAAAGGAAATTAAAAACAATACGAATATTAAGTATACTCAAACTTTTGAAGAAAAAAATGGATTTATTGATGGTTTAAGTATCCTTGATATGATTTTTAATTGTGGGCCAAAAACAAAAGATTATATAAAGGCAGGTCTGTAAGCCGGATTCTGTCATGCCTTATCATCTATCTTGGTTTAGTATTACTACTAAACTCTAGCCGCCTACCCTTCAACATCAGGCGAGCAACCCTCAAACGTTGATTTACTTGGCGTTACACCTTGTAGAGTTTACATGATTCCACTACAGCCTAACTGTACATACTTTCTGTTGCACTTTTCCTACTAAAAATAGCGACGGGTGTTACCCGCTACAAAGCTCTTTGGTGTCCGGACTTTCCTCTTTAAAAAAGCGATAAGGAGACCTGCCACATCAAAATTAATATATTTTGAAAAAAATATTAAAAAATTAATCCTCTAATATATATTTGTAATAAGCATGGACTACAAAGTATCGGCATTAAAATATAGACCAAATGAGTTTAGTAAGGTTATTGGACAAAATCACGTAACAGACACTCTAAAAAATTCAATAAAGGAAAATAAAATTCCCTCTGCGATTTTATTTTGCGGACCAAAAGGAGTTGGTAAAACAACATGTGCAAGAATTTACGCTCGTGAAATCAATAAAGAATTTATACAATTAGAGAACTATGATTATGCTTTTAACATTTTTGAACTTGATGCTGCATCAAACAGGAAGATTGATGATATAAGAGATCTGCTTGAAAAAGTAAAAATACCACCACAAGTTGGAAAATACAAGGTATACATCATTGATGAGGTTCACATGCTTACTAAAGAAGCTGAAAATGCTTTTTTAAAGACACTTGAAGAGCCACCACCACACATTGTGTTTATTCTTGCAACAACAGAAAAAAATAAGATATTACCAACAATTTTATCAAGATGTCAAATCTATGACTTTAATAAAATATCAGATTTAGAAAATAAATATTACCTGGAGGAAATAATTAAATCCGAAGGATATAATTACGAATCGAAAGCTGTTTCAATTATTGCTAAAAAAGCATATGGCTCGCTTCGTGATTCACTTACAATTTTGGACAGAGTAATCAACTACACAAATGGAAATATAACATTAGAAAAAACATCTCAAATTTTAAACATTCTTGACACTGACACCTATATTGAGCTTTCAGATTTCATATTAAAAGCGGAACTCAACAATGCAATTCTTGGTTTTAATGAAATTTCTGACAAAGGTTTTGGTGAGAAAGATTTTTTAGAGGGTTTAGTCGAGCATTTTAGAAACCTTATTGTTGTAAAGGCATCTAATACACAATCATTAATTGATGATGAAAATAATTTTGAAAAAGTTATTGAGCAATCCAAACTGGCAGAACAAAATAAACTTATTGATGCAATTGAAATCTTAGAAGGTTCCATTATAAATTTATCGAAGTTCGAAAATAAAAAATTGGTAGTTGAAATATCTTTAATGAAGATTTGTAAAATGAGTGAACCCTCAAATATATCAGAAAAAAAAAAAGTTGAAAATACGAACTCCATACCAACAATAAATCCTGAAAAAAATTCATTCAAGCAAAACAGCATTGATGAGGAAAAATTTCAAAAATCAGAATTATTAAAAAAGTCTTCAGCAGAAAACGTAAAAAAAGTTGAGAATATTTCTGCACTATCTCTTTCAAGTTTAAAACTAAAAAAACAAGCTAGGGAGGAAAAAGATTTAATTGAATCTGAAAAAAAGAAATCATCTGATATCTTTAATTTGAATTCCTTAAGGGATAAGATTAAGAAGTATTCAAAAAAAATCAATGATTTGGGTAAAAAGAGTCTCTCTAGTCTTCTAGAAATGAATGAACCAACACTTGAAGAAAACTCAATTACATTTACATTACCATCAAAAATAAGTTTAATTGAATTTGAAAAAGAAAGAGAAGCTTTTACTATTTTTTTACAAAAAGAACTAAATAATTACAATATAAAAGTTTTATCAAAGATAGAGGAGAAAAAAAATGGAGATTATTTTTCTTCTCCAACGGAAAAATTAACAAAGCTAATTGAAATTAACCCTTTGGTAGGGAAATTCAAAGAAGATTTAAAGTTAGATTTATAACCACTATATAATTTCATTTACCATCCCGTCTGCCAATCCAATTTTTGGAACATAGATTTCTTTAACAGCCAATGTTTTTAAAATAAAATGAAAGATTTTGCCTGCCGGAACTATTACATCTGCACGATCAGGGTTAAGTTTTAATTTAGTAAGTCTATCTGACAGTGGCATGTTATCAATCTTTTTAAGGGTTTTTTTAAAGCTTTTTCTGCTCAGAGGCTTTGAATATTTTGTTCCTGATATTTTGAAAATTTTATTAATATTTCCACCAATACCAATAATTTTGAGTTTTTTTAATTCTTTCGCGTTTTCTATGAGCCATTTTTCAAATTGATTCCAAATTTGATTATCCACAGCACCATCCAATAGCCTAACACAACCAATTTTAAAAGATTTTAATTTTAAAATTTTAAAATTTTTAAAAATAATTACTTCAGTGCTTCCACCCCCAACGTCAACAAAACAATAATTTTTTGTTTTGCCAATATGATCAGATATATCTTGTTGAGAGGTGATTTGTGCTTCTTTTTCACCAGAGATTACCTCCAATTTTATTCCAGTCTCAACAAAAATTCGTTTTAACAACACTTCAGAATCATTAATATTTCTGATTGCCGATGTTGCATAAGCTAAAAATGAATCCACTTCGTTAATATCCATTAATAACTTAAATGCCTTAAATGATTTTATTAATTTGTTTTTGCTTGAATCAGATAATGTTGATTTTTCGAAGGAATCTTTACCTAATCTCAATGGAATTCTAACAATATTATTTTTTGTACTTACTTTTTTCCCATTGATTTCATATACATTTGAAATTAACATTCTAATCGCATTTGATCCAATATCAATTGTTGCAATCCTCTTGTAATTAATTTTATTTTTCAAGACTTTTTTGATAATAATTATATATTGAATCTTGGGATTTTAATGGTTCCTCATTATTCTTTGAGTACTCATTTATTTTCAACGTATTGAGTTTTCGTGATTTTAAATTATCTGACCAATAAATATTAAATATTTCTAGGATCTCTTTTTTATTAGAAGGGTCAAGAATTGGACATGTTACTTCAATTCTGTTGTCTAAGTTTCTAGTCATCCAGTCAGCCGAAGAAATATAAGTTTTATTTTCACCTCCAGAGCAAAATATAAAAAATCGAGTGTGCTCTAGGTATTTGTCAACTATACTTTTGACCTGAATTTTTTTACTGAATTCACTATTTCCTGGTATTAAACAGCATATTCCACGAACAATCATTTCAATTTTAACACCTTCAATACTTGCTTTATATAGCTCCTCAATCATTTCATAATTGGTAATACTGTTTAGTTTAATTTTAATCCACGCATTTTGACCTTTTTTGGCATTTCTAATTTCATTTCTAATAAGTTTTTTGAAAGTAGATTTGGTTTTGAATGGGGATATAAACAGTTTGTTGAATTTAATTTTTTTATAGTTGATTTCAATAAAATCAAATATACTTGATACATCATCTAGAATTTCTTTATTAGCTGTGAATAATGTAATATCAGTATAGACCTTGGCTGTTGACTCATTAAAATTACCTGTGCTTATAAAACCATATTTATCATATTTTCTGCCATTTTTCTTTTCCACAACACAAATTTTGGCATGTACTTTAAGATTGGGTAAGCCAAAAACTAACTTAACACCATTTTCCTCAAATAATTTTGCATATTTTATATTTGCCTTTTCATCAAATCTCGCTTGTAGCTCAATTTGAACTGTAACTAACTTTCCGTTCTTTGAAGCATTAATAAGAGTGTTTGCAATCATCGACAGTTTTGACAGTCTGTAAATCGTTATTGAAATAGATTTCACATCTGGATCTATCGAAGCTTCAGATAAAAATCTTAATGTATAAATAAATTTGTGAAAAGGAGTGTGCTGTAAAACATCTTTATTTTTTATTGTTTGGAAAATACTTTCATTTTTATCAAAAAAATTTATGTTTAGAGGCTCAGTTTTAGCATATATAAGATTATGCTTTCCAAAGTCAGGAAATTGCATAAAGTCTCTTCTATTATGGTACCTTTCAGCAGGAATTATACTATCAGTGCTCTTATTAATACCCATTCTTTTCATTAAAAAATTTAATGTATCGTCGTGAATTGAAGAATCATAGACCAATCTTACTGGCTTTCCTTTTTGCCTCTTTTTTAAACTCTGTGAAATCTTTTCTAGATAACTTTTCGATATATCATAAGCAAAATCTAACTCTGCATCTCTGGTCATTTTAATGTTAAAAGCAAAGATTTTTTTTGGACTAAAAATTTTAAAAACATCTTTTAAATGGTGTCTAATTATATCATCAATAAATATTACATATTTTTTTTCTGATTCATCAATGACAAAAAATCTATTAATTTGCTCAGGGATTTTTATCAAAGCATAAATCACAGATTCAACTTTTGTCTGGATCTTTACAATAAGAAATGAATTGGAGTCTTTAAAAATTGGAAATGAGTTTGATTTATCAAATATGATTACCTCCATTTGAGGTAAAATTTTTTCAGAAAAGAAAGAAAAAATTTTCTCTTTATGGATGGTTGGGATATTTTTCTCATTAATAAAAAAAATATTTTCATTCTTTAGCTCTGACTTTATGGATTTTAAAATTCTTGAGCTATTGTTTTGAATTTCAATGGTTCTTTTTGTTATCTCGTTTAATAAGTCTTTTGCAGTAAGTCCTTTATACAGTTTCTTATTTTTTTGAGGAGAAACTGCAATTCTTTTAATAGTAGCATACCTAACCTTAAAAAACTCATCTAAGTTATTTGAGAAGATTCCAATGAATCTGATTCTCTCAATTATTGGTACTGTTCGATCACAGGCCTCCTGTAGGACTCTCTCGTTAAATTCAAGCCAACTTAACTCACGATTTTTAAATTCAAATTTCACCTGTACTGTTTTGGGAAGAAAAAAGAAAAACTATTACATTTTTCAATTTCAGTCCACAAAGATACATTAAATTCAAAAATCAACATTCCGCAAGTAGGGACATGTAAATTGAATCTGTTTGCAAAATCATTGACCAAAAAGTTGCAAGAATTATTATGAGTAAAGATTAATACTGTAGATAGCTTTTTATTTAAATTTTTAATAAATGATTTGACGCCATTTCCGCTAAAATCATATAATTCATCAACCTCTAAACAATCTAAATTGAATAGAAACTTAGATCTTTCTCTAAAAATCCTCGAGGTTTCAATTGTTCTTTTTGCAATGCTTGTATATATAATTTCTGGCCGTAAATCTTGGGAGTCAAATATTTTGGAAATTATCTTGGCATCATTTACTCCTCTAGTCGAAATTGGTCTATCTAGATCAGATGTGTTATTTGACCAATCAGATTTTGCATGACGAATTATAATAATTTTTTTCAAGGACTTAATCTCTTAATTTCCCAAGAATTATTTTTTGATTTTGAAAAAACAATTCTATCATGTAATCTATTACTTCTACCCTGCCAGAATTCAAACTCATTAATTTCAACAAAAAACCCTCCCCAATTGATTGGTCTTTTAATTTTTACTTTACTTTTTTTTATTCTTTCAAACTTTTCCTCAATATATTGCCTGTTTGGAATTTCTTTGCTTTGGTTAGAGCTTAACGCTCCAATCTGACTATCTAAAGGTCTTGAATAGAAATAATCATCAGAATCTTTTCCAGAAATCTTTGAGCAAATACCATTTATAATTAATTGCTTTTCCAGAGAAGGCCAGAAAAATGATAAACAAACATTTTTATTTTTTTTAATTGATTCACCCTTTTTGCTGTCATAATTTGTAAAAAAGACAATACCATTTTGTTTGAGTTTTTTCATCAAAACAACTCTATTTCTTGGTTCATTTTTTTTGTTCACAGTACTTAATGTAAAAGCATTAGGCTCATCAATTTTGTCATCATCCTCAGCCATCTTCAACCAAATTTTGAATAAATCAAAAGGGTCTTTAACAAGCTCTTCCTCTAAAAGACTGTATTTCGTATAATTTTTTCTATAATTTGAAAAATCTTTCACTTTGATATAAAATTAATCAATTTCTCTCTCAATTTCTTCAATTTGAATTATGTCTTTTGCTTCTTGAATTGTTGGGGAAAAAGAAAATTTGTTTATATCCGAGTTTGTAAGTTTATTTGATAATATGATAATTGATTTATTTTTCAGATTCACATACGAGTTGAAAGTATTTTCATGAAATAAGTTAAAATCATTAAAGTCCTCAAATTCGACAATTAAGTTAGTTGAAAACTTGAAAATCAAGTTTTTTAAATTTTCAGAATCCAATCCTTTTTTTATAATCAGTGAAGAATAGTTTATACTCACAATTTTGATGCTAGTAAATATAAAACTGCCATCCGAACTGCAACACCATTTTCAACTTGATCTAAAATCACGGTTCTTCCTGAGTCAATCAAGTCAGTCGATAGTTCTACTCCGCGATTAATCGGACCTGGATGGGTTATTATTATATCCTTGTCACATTGACTTAACTTATTAAGGTTTAGTCCAAACTGTTTGGCGTACTCGCGTGTTGTTGGAAAATAACTTTGATTCATTCTTTCATTTTGAATTCTCAACATGCTTGCAACATGACACCATTTTAGTCCATTTTCAAGTGAGGGTTCATACTCAACACCTAATGTCTTGATATATTTTGGAATCAATGATAGTGGCCCACAAACTTTGACATTAGCACCTAGCTTTTTAAAAACTAAAATATTTGAAAGTGCTACCCTTGAATGCAAAATGTCACCTACAATCAAGATATTTTTATTTGAAAAATCCTTTAGTTTTGATTTTAATGTAAAAGCATCGAGGAGAGCTTGAGTTGGGTGTTCGTGACAACCATCCCCAGCATTAATTATACATGATTTAACATTTTTGGATAAGAAAACACTTGCTCCAGGACTGGGATGTCTAATTACAATCATATCAACCTTCATGGAAAGAATATTGTTGACTGTATCAGCCAAGGTTTCCCCCTTTTTGATTGATGAACCACTAGAGCTGAAATTTACTACATCAGCTGATAATCTTTTTTGAGCTAATTCGAACGAAATTTTAGTTCTAGTACTATTTTCAAAAAATAAATTTGCAATTGTTATATCTCGCAAACTAGGTACTTTTTTAATTTTTCTATTAATAACTTCCTTAAAAGTTTCAGCTGCATCAAAAATGGAGTAAATATCTTCAAGACTTATGTATTTAATACCCAATAAATTTGAAACCGATAATTTATTTTTCATTCTGTAAAATATAGACTGATCCCTCTTTATTATTTTTATCCCACTTTACTTCAACCCTCTGGTTATTGATTGAATCAACTTTAACACCGTAATAATCAGGCTGAATTGGTAGGTGCCTGGAAAAACGCCTATCAACTAGACTTAATAATTCAACCTTTTTAGGCCTTCCAAATGATTGAAGTGCTGCCAAAGCTGCGGTAACACTTCTGCCTGTGTACAAGACATCGTCAATTAATATCACTGATTTATCTTCAATAAAGAAGTCAATTGATGTTTTATTTGGACTAAGAATTTTATTTTTTCTACCAAAATCATCTCTAAAAAAAGTAATGTCAAGAAAACCAAGGTCAATATTTTTTATTTTATATTCAGTAATTAAAATATCTTTTAATTTTTCTGCAAGAATTTTTCCTCTTGGTTGGACACCTATCAATACAGCATTTTCAAAATGATTATGGTTTTCGAAAAGTTGACTAGCAAGACGCCTTAGAATTAAAGACAGTTTTGAAGTGTTTAAAATTTTTTTTGCATTAAATGCGCACATCAAAGCGCAAATGTAACAAAAATTTAAAAATATTAGTGAGCTTTATATTTTTCTGAGATTTTTCTGTAATAACCACCAGTAAGTTTTTCTCTAATTTCAGAAAATGAATTTAAGGTTTCATCGATATCCTCAACGGTATGTGTAGCTGTTGGAATTAATCTCAAAAGAATTAACCCTTTGGGTATAACTGGATAAACAACAATAGAACAAAAAATATTATATTTTTCTCTTAAATCTTTTACTAATACCATGGCCTCTGGAACGTCACCTTTGAGAAAAACAGGAGTAACACAACTTTGCGTCTTACCAATATCAAACCCTCTTTTCTTCAAACCAGTCTGAAGCATTTTAACATTGTCCCATAGTTTTTTTTTGTGAACGGGTTCATTTCTGAGTATTTCTAATCTTTTTATCGCTCCTACCACAAGTTGCATCTGTAATGATTTTGCAAACATCTGTGAACGCATATTATATTTTAAGAATTTTATAACTTGATTTGAGCCTGCGACAAATGCTCCAGTTGAAGCCATAGACTTAGCAAATGTTGCAAAGTATACATCAATTTCGCTCATTACACCTTGCTCTTCACCAACACCAGAACCTGTTTGACCTAATGTTCCAAAGCCGTGAGCATCATCAACAAGGAGTCTAAAATCAAACTGTTTTTTTAGCTTTACTATTTCTTTTATTTTTCCTTGCTCACCTCTCATCCCAAAAACTCCTTCCGAAATGACCAAAATTCCACCACCAGTTTTTTCAACTATATTTTGAGCTCGTTTAAGGTTAGTTACTAGACTTTCTATATCATTGTGCTTAAAAGTGAATCTTTTACCTAGATGTAATCTAACACCATCAACAATACATGCGTGAGCATCGACATCGTAAACAATGACATCATTTTTTGATACCAAAGTATCAACTATTGATAAAATTCCTTGGTAACCAAAGTTGAGTACATATGCGCTTTCTTTCTTCACAAAATCCGCAAGTTGATTTTCTAATTTTTCATGCATTGAAGTATGGCCTGACATCATTCTAGCACCCATCGGGTATGCAGATCCGTACTTTGCTGCTGCCTCAGAATCTATTTTTCTAACTTCTGGGTGATTAGATAGTCCAAGATAGTCATTGACACTCCATGTAATAACTTCTCTTCCATTGAACTTCATTCTATTGGATATTTTACCCTCAAGTTTTGGAAAAACAAAATAACCCTCAGCAATGCTAGCCCACTTACCAAGTGGGCCCATACTCTTGTTAAATTTTTCAAATAAATCAGACATTTTTTACTTTATATATTCAATTGATGAAAATTGCTCCTTTGTTCTATTTATGCTAAATCCTTGTTCCTCCATCCACTGATCACTATAAATTTTACTCATGTATCTGGAACCATGATCACAAAAAATTGATACGACAACACTGTCACTTTCAAAAATATTATTCTTATTAAGTTGATTTAAGGCTTGTAAACATGCTCCGGATGTATAACCAACAAACAAACCTTCTTTGCACGCAATTTCTCTAGCACAGTGTGCACTTTCTTCATCACCAACCTTTTCATAATGATCTATGACTTTAAAATCAGTTGATGTTGGAATTAAATTTTTTCCCATTCCCTCAATTCTATAAGGGTAAATCTCGGATTCGTCAAACTCACCAGTTTCATGAAATTTTTTCAATACCGACCCAAATGCATCAACACCAATAATTTTAATGTTTTTATTTTTTTCTTTCAAGAACCTACCTATTCCAGAAATTGTACCACCAGTACCACTACTAGCAATAAGATGAGTTATTTTACCATTTGTTTGTTCCCATATTTCTGGTCCTGTTGTTTGATAATGAGCATCAATATTTAAATCATTGAAATATTGATTTACATAGAAAGAATCTTTAATTTCTTCACTTAACCTTTTCGCTACTTGATAATATGACCTACTATCGTCAGCCGCTACATTTGCTGGACAAACATAAACTTTTGCACCCATTGACTTCAACATGTCAATTTTATCAATTGATGATTTTGATGAAACGGCAACAATACATTTGTATCCTTTAACCATTGCAATCATTGAAAGACTAAAACCTGTATTTCCTGAACTAGTCTCAATTATTGTTGAATGCTTATCAATTAAACCAGATTCCTCAGCCTTGTTGATTATGTGTAGAGCAATTCTGTCCTTGTTGGAGTGTCCTGGGTTATAGGCTTCATATTTACAAAAGTGCGTCCCATTAAAATCTTTAGTTGTTTTATTTAACCTAATAAGAGGAGTTTTCCCAATTAGAGAAAGTATATTTTCGTGGGCATTAAAACCTTGTTTCATACAAAGCGTAATAGGCTGCAAATTTAGTTAAAAAAAATTAGTTACTTCAAAAGATTATCTGAGTGAATTTCTGAAAGCAAGTTCATAAATTTTTCATGATGTTCAGACGTGTAATCTAAATGAGTAACTAGTCTTAATTTGTTATCTCCCATACCAATCAATTGTACACCATTGTGATTCATAAAATTTATAAAATCTTTTGTAGAAAATTGTTCTTTATTTTTGAAAATAATTATATTGGTTTCAACAGGGTAGACCTCCTCAACAAAATATAGTTTCCGAAGTAAATTAGATATTTCCCTAGCCCTAACATGGTCTTGATGCAATTTCTGAATATTGTTTTCGAGTGCATATAATCCACATGCTGCAAGATAGCCTGATTGCCTCATTCCGCCACCAAGAATTTTTCTGATTTTCATTGTTTTTTTTAAATACTTTTCCTTAAAAATTAAAACTGAACCAACAGGACATCCAAGTCCTTTACTTAAACAAACCGATATTGTATCAAATAATTTTCCGAAGTCAGAATAATCATAACCACTTTCAACACAAGCATTCCAAATTCTAGCCCCATCTAGATGAAATTTTAAATTGTTTTCAATACAAGTTTCTTTTATTTTTTTTATTTCATCCAAGTCCCAACATGCTCCTCCTCCTTTATTTGTAGTATTCTCAACACATACCAAAGATGTTTTTGGGCTATGATAAAAGTCAGGGGGGTTTATTGCAGCCTCAACATCCGAATAATTAAATAAACCCCTGGGTTTATCAATTAATTTACAAGATACACCAGAATTAAAACTAACACCACCACCTTCATAATTGTAAACATGAGCATATTTACTACATATTAATTGATCTCCAGGGCTGGTTAGTATATTTATGGCAGTTTGATTGGCCATTGTTCCAGAGGGAAAAAATAAAGCATGATCCATCCCAAACATATCAGAAACTTTTTTTTCAAGTTTGTTTACTGTTGGATCTTCCTTAAAAACATCATCACCAACTTTGCAGTTAATCATGAAATTTATCATTTCATTGGATGGTTTTGTTACAGTATCACTAATTAAATTTATTTGCATGACGGTAAATATAATTTATGATGATTTTAAAAACAATTAATTATTTAAATTTACCTAGTGGTAACAACAGATCAAATTAAAGATTTAATTGAACGCCTAGGTGCTTTAAGGAGGTATCTTTGACCTTGAAGAGAAAAACAAAATCATTTCAGAACTAGAAAGTCAAACTATTCAGGACGATTTTTGGAAAAATTCTAGAGTGGCTCAACAGATTTTAAAAAAACTAAGTTTAACTAAAAATAAGGTTTCACAGTTTAAAGAAACAGCAGAACTTTGTGATGAGCTTGAGGTTCTTTTTGAGTTTTTTAAAAATAAGGAAATTGAGGAGGATGAAATCAACAAGGCATTTAATAAGGCTAAAAACAGTTTAGAATCCCTCGAGTTTAAAAACATGCTTTCGGCTGAAGGTGATGAAATGTCTGCAGTTATTCAAATAACTGCAGGTGCTGGAGGAACTGAAAGTTGTGATTGGGCTCAAATGATTTCAAGAATGTATTTGATGTGGTGTGAAAAAAGAAACTTTAAAACGAAAGAATTAAATTGTGTCGATGGTGATGTCACTGGCATAAAAACAATTACTATTCAAATTGATGGGGAATATTGTTTTGGATGGCTCAAGGGTGAAAATGGTGTGCACAGGCTTGTACGTATCTCCCCTTTTGATAGCAATGCAAAAAGACATACATCATTTGCATCAGTCTATGTTTATCCTTTGGTTGATGACAGTATAGAAATCGAGATAAATAATTCTGATATTATGTGGGAAACAATGAGATCAAGTGGAGCGGGTGGACAGAGTGTAAATAAAATTGAAACAGCCGTCAGGCTTACTCACAAGCCAACAGGTATAATAATTGAGAATTCAGAAACAAGATCACAACTTGATAACAAAAATAAAGCAATCTTACTCCTAAAATCTCAGCTTTATGAAATAGAATTAAATAAAAAAATTCAAGCAAGAAAGAAAATTGAGGAAAGTAAAAAGAAAATTGAGTGGGGGTCTCAAATAAGAAACTACGTTCTTCACCCATATAAAATGGTAAAAGATGTTAGAACAAATACTGAAACCACTGATGCATCAAGCGTTTTAGATGGAAATATAGAGGAATTTTTGAAATCTTATCTTTTGACTTTGAACTAATATCATTTACTTTTTTTTCTTTCTTTAAGCCACTCAAAAAAAGAGCCTGTCACCCAATATGGTATTATAAAGGTTAGTAGTAAAATCATTAACCAAAATCCAATTGTAACAACCGTCATAAATAGTAAGAAACCAAGATATTGATCAAATTCAAACATATTTATAAAGATATAAAATAAGGACCAAAGAATTCCTTCAAAAAAAAAATACTTTATCAACAATTCGTAAATTTGCATTATGGGAAAAAAGTTTAGAGTTGAATCTGACACACTTGGTGAAGTAAAAATTCCAGAAAATTCTCTCTGGGGACCACAAACTCAAAGATCAATAAATAATTTTAAAATTGGCCAGCCTGGTTCAATGCCCACGGAGATTATTCATTCATTTGCAATTTTAAAAAAATCATGTGCAATTTCAAATAATGAGTTGTCGAATCTTGAAAAAAAGAAGATGAAATTGATTATAGAAGTATGTGATGAAATTTTAAAGAATAAGCATAATAAAGAATTTCCACTTGTCATTTGGCAAACTGGATCTGGAACTCAAACTAACATGAACGTCAATGAGGTCATATCAAACAGAGCTAATATATTGTCGGGTAAATCACTTAATGATTCAAAATATATAAAAGCCAATGATGAGATAAATATGTCTCAATCCTCCAATGATACATTTCCAACTGTTACTAATATTGCTGTAACAAAGCTCGTATATGAAAAACTGATACCGTCTACTGAGTCGTTTATTAAAATTCTTAATAAAAAGGTAAAGGAATTTAGCAAGGACATTAAAATTGGTAGAACCCATATGATGGATGCAACTCCAATAAGCTTAGGTCAAGAATTTTCTGGCTATGAATCACAAATGAAGCACGGCTTGAAAGCTTTGAAAAATACTTTAAAACACTTAAAAGAATTAGCCATTGGAGGCACAGCTGTAGGTACTGGACTTAATGCACCTGATGGATTTGATGTTAGTGTGGTAAAAAATATTTCTGATTATACAAAAATCAATTTTGAGATTGCTGAAAATAAATTCGAAGCAATTGCATCTAATGATTCATTGGTTGAAACTCATGGAGCATTAAAACAAATCGCTGTTTCTCTTTTTAAAATTGCGAATGATATAAGACTTTTAGGAAGCGGACCAAGGTCCGGATTTTCAGAACTCATTCTACCCGCAAATGAACCAGGAAGTTCGATCATGCCTGGAAAAGTTAATCCAACTCAATGTGAAGCTGTTTCTATGGTTTGTGCTCAGGTTCTTGGAAACGACACAACTGTGAGTTTTGCAGGAAGTCAAGGTCACTTAGAGCTGAATGTCTATAAACCTGTTATTGCTCACAAACTAATTGAATCAATTCACTTGTTATCTGATTCAATGGAGAGCTTTAATAAAAACTGCATAAGTGGATTAAAGGCAAACAAGACAAAAATTGCAGAACATCTCAACAACTCATTAATGCTTGTAACAGCACTTAATAAAAAGATTGGTTACTACAGGGCTGCAGAGATCGCAAACAAGGCCCATGAAAATGGAACAACTCTTGAGGAAGAGGCAATAAAATCCGGGTATTTAACAAAGAAGCAATTTAAAGATTGGGTGAAGCCTGAAGATATGGTTTAAATCCTTCCTTTAAGAGCGTTGAAAGCCCAACCAATAGCAATAAAACCAACACCAACAACTGAAAAACCAATTGCATAATCTGGATACTTTAATACGCCTAATAATATCAAAGCTATACCCAAAAGAGTTAGTATAAATGATGCCCATCCAAAAATAGAGTTCTTGTTCATAAAAAATTATTGTACCGATCCAAACAATTTTTCTCTCCAATTTACCCAATTGTATTTTTTAGAAAAATAAATAAGAATCAAAATTTGGAGAGGAATGGATGTGACAAACATCATTGACATATTTGGCTCGCCTACATATTTTAATACCGAATCAGTCTGCAGGACAGTCCAATCTGCTGTCATCAGTAAAATTCCAACAAAATTATTTCCATAATGCATTCCCAGAGCAAGTTCCAAACCATCATCCATTAGTGTACATACTCCCCAAACTAGTCCCATGATGAAATATGCACCTAGAAACCCATACCCCATCTTGTCAACTTCAGGATTGGCTAAATGCAAAAGTGCAAACAAAAAAGTAGGAATTAAAAGTGCAAGAAATCGACTTTTAGTTGTTATTCCTATTCCCTGCAGAAGATAGCCTCTTACAAGATACTCCTCGAAACTTGTTTGAAAAGGCAATAAAATAATAGCAATAAGTAAAAGATAAATAAAAGATTCAGGCTTAAAGTTAAACTCGTACATACTAGGATCATACAAATAAGCAACTAGCATACCAATTGAGTTGATAATTGCAATAACAAAAAATCCAGTAAATATTCTTTTAAAATCTATACTTTCACGTGATGTCGTCAATGATTTAATTGTTTGTTTGTGAATAACTTTAACAGTGAAAAAAATTCCTATTAAGCCAACTAAAAATGTTATACAAAAAAGTGCTAAGCCAACATTGTAGTTCGGAAAAGCATTTAAAAAGTTTGATTCGTTTAGGGTTTGCAATTGGTCTAAATCAGCGACCGAAAAAATACCAATCAATAATGGGATGGCACCCAAAAACTGCCAAAAAACAACAATTACCAAAGGACCAACAAGTAAATATCTCCACCACTCATTTTGTGTATTTTTTACGTTTTCAATGAACATTATATAAAAAATAGATTAAATACAACAACAGTGAACAAACCATAAAAAATTTGGAGGTAAATAGTCTTGAGATTGGAGTGAATAAGTTCTCTTTTATCATAATTTTTGTACAAGTTAATGAAAGCAATTAACCCATAAGCGAAAAGTACAATGTTCCCAATTATAAAAATGTTTTTATTAAATGAACTTATATTGTTTTCTAAATAAGGAATTAATAAGATTGAGGAAATAAAAGCTGTGCTTAATATAAATAAATATCCCCAACGAGCGTTTTTCTTTCCAAAAGTTACAATTAAATGATTTTTACCAGTACTTGCATCACTGATTGTGTCAGGATATTGGTTTATGTATAATATATTGGTAGTCAATAACCCATGAGGGATTCCTAGAAGTAATGCAATATAAAACCGATCAGAAAAAAGTTCAATTGTTGATGATGAAATTGCAAATAAAGCTCCAAGAGTCATTAACGGTCCAAACGATAGGAATATAGCTAATTCACCCAAGCCTCTTCTTGATACCAATCTTAAAGGTCTAGCAGTATAAAAATAACCTATTAACCCTCCTAAAAAGCCGACAACAAGTGCATAGATAGCATTTGAAAATTCACCCGTTACGTAAACACTATTAATAAATAAAATAGATGTTACTAATACAGTTACAATCAACATTTTTCTTGCTAATGAAAGAGTTCCAATATGCGTGATTAGACCTAATTCTACTGCTCTACTACCTCCAGATAATTGAGCACCCTCAAGCATTGTTGAATTCAAACCTGCATTAAAGTATTCGGTATTTGCGCCATCTGTGCCATCTTTTACATCATAATAATCATTAAATAGATTTGATGCGACGTGCAAAAAAACAATTCCAAGTGAACACAAGATCAAAGAAAGTGGATTAAAAAGATTATCCCCTGCACCAGCTAAAAAAGCTGCGACAGCAAAAATTGGAAATAGTGATGCACTCGTAAAGCCACCTCTAGTTATTGCAAAAGCCCACTTTATAAAAATTGTTGAAAACTTGATCGGTATTTTTACTTCCTCTTCAATTGGCACAGTAATACCACAATAACCAGTTTGAGGGTTATTTTTTCCATTAGCAAAGGTTGGAGTTATCTTAATTTGTGCATTGAACTTTTTACCTTTTTTATTAATGAAGTAAGTTTTGGTGGAATATTGACCTCTTTTATTTGCTTGGGACAACCACATACCAACATTTTGAATTACAATTTCACCTGCTGAAAACAGAGATACTCTTTTTTTTCCAACAAGTTCCTCTTTGGAGTAACCAAATAATTTTTCACCATCCGGGTTGATGGTTTCAATTACACCCTCCATATCACAAGTAATGACACTTTTCATATTATATTTTTGGGTGCAAATTTATAATTTAAAATAGTATTAT
This sequence comes from uncultured Bacteroidota bacterium, assembly GCA_902614065.1. GTDB lineage: Bacteria > Bacteroidota > Bacteroidia > Flavobacteriales > Flavobacteriaceae > Eutrophosalina. The sequence goes on from CACMJT010000001.1 coordinate 151,858, forward strand.
TTAGATAAATTTTAAATTATTTAACCTCCTCAAAATCTACATCCTGAACATCATCATCATCCTTTTTTGATGATTTTTTTTCAGCCTTTGAACTTGATTCATTTTTAGCTTGAGTTTCTGCTTGAGCTTTATAAAGTTCCTCTGAAGCATTTTTCCATGCCTCATTTATTTTTTCTAAATCTGACTTTATTTTCTCAACATCTTTAGATTCATGCGACTTTTTGAGAGCTTCTAAGGAATCTTCAATTGCCTTCTTTTTTTCATCAGGTAACTTATCACCATGTTCCTTAAGTTGAGATTCAGTTTGAAAAATCATTGCATCAGCACTGTTGACAGTGTCTGCATCTTCTTTTAGCTTTTTATCAGATTCCGCGTTTGCTTCTGCCTCTTGTTTCATTTTTTCAATCTCATCCTCTGTCAAACCAGAAGATGCCTCAATTCTGATGTCTTGTGATTTGTTAGTAGCCTTGTCAAGAGCAGTAACATGTATCAAACCATTTGCGTCAATGTCAAAGGTAACCTCAATTTGAGGAGTCCCTCTAGGCGCAGGTGGAATACCATCTAAATGGAATCTTCCTATTGTTTTATTATCTGTGGACATAGCCCTATCACCCTGTAATACGTGAATTTCAACAGAGGGTTGATTATCAGCTGCAGTAGAGAAGATTTGTGATTTTTTTGCAGGAATAGTAGTATTTGATTCTATAAGTTTTGTCATAACTCCTCCCATTGTTTCAATTCCTAATGAAAGTGGAGTGACATCCAGAAGCAGAACATCCTTAACATCACCAGTAAGAACTCCACCTTGAATAGCTGCACCAACAGCTACTACCTCATCAGGATTAACACCTTTAGATGGTTTTTTGCCAAAAAACTTTTCTACTTCATTTTGTATAACAGGTATTCTAGTTGAGCCTCCTACAAGTATGACTTCATCAATATCACTTTTACCTAAAGATGCATCTTTCAATGCTTTTTTTACAGGCTCCATAGACCTTTTGACAAGTTCTGAGCTCAATTGCTCAAATTTTGCCCTAGTTAATGTTTTTACTAAGTGTTTTGGGCCTGAATCAGTGGCTGTAATATATGGTAAATTAATTTCAGTTTGAGTAGATGAAGAAAGTTCTATTTTGGCTTTTTCAGCAGCTTCTTTGAGTCTTTGCAGTGCCATGGGATCTTTTCTCAAATCAACACCTTCATCTTCCTCATATTCAAATGCCATCCATTGAATTATTGCATCATCAAAATCATCACCACCAAGCCTTGTATCACCGTTTGTTGATAATACTTCGAAAACTCCATCTCCAAGCTCTAAAATAGAAATATCAAAAGTACCTCCACCCAAATCGTAAACTGCAATTTTTTGATCTTTACCGGACTTATCTAAACCATAGGCCAACGCCGCTGCCGTTGGTTCATTAATAATTCTTTGAACTTTTAAGCCAGAAATTTCACCAGCTTCTTTAGTAGCTTGTCTTTGTGCATCATTGAAATAAGCTGGAACAGTTACAACTGCTTCACTAACAGATGAGCCAAGATAATCCTCTGCAGTTTTTTTCATTTTTTGAAGAATCATAGCAGAAAGCTCTTGAGGTGTATATAATCTTCCGTCAATATCTACCCTTGAAGTATCATTATCTCCTTTGACTACTTTGTAGGGTGATCTTTTTGCATCGTCCTTTGACTCTGAAAATTTACTACCCATAAATCGTTTGATTGATGAAATTGTTTTAGTTGGGTTTGTAACAGCTTGTCTTTTGGCGGGATCACCTACTTTAATTTCACCTCCGTCAACAAATCCAATTACTGAAGGTGTTGTTCTCTTTCCCTCTGCATTAGGAATTACTACAGGTTCATTCCCCTCCATCACAGAAACACATGAATTTGTTGTTCCTAAATCTATACCAATTATTTTACTCATAATTCTATTTTTTTTCTAATTAGAACAATTCCTGTGCCATTGAAAATTAGTGACACTTTGGCAGTAATTATATTTTTTTATTTATTTATTTTTACGACTAATCATCAATTATGGTTTACAAGAGAGTTACTACAAGAACATTATTGGAAATGAAAAGCAATAATGAGAAAATATCTATGTTAACAGCATATGACTATACTTTTGCAAAAATTATTGATCAATCAAATGTTGACGTTATACTTGTAGGCGATTCTGCATCAAATGTTATTGCGGGTAATGAAACAACAGTTCCAATTACGCTAGATGAAATGATTTATCATGCAAAGTCTGTTGTAAAGGCTGCCCAAAGAGCTTTAGTTGTTGTTGATTTACCTTTTGGTACATATCAATCTGATTCAAAATTAGCACTGAGGTCAGCCATAAGGATTATGAAAGAATCAGGAGCTCATGCGGTCAAATTGGAAGGTGGCAGTGAAATTAAAGACTCTGTCTCAAAAATAATTAAAGCTGGCATACCTGTCATGGGTCATTTAGGGCTAACTCCTCAATCAATATATAAGTTTGGAAGTTACACAGTCAGAGCTAAAGAAAAGCATGAGGCAGAACAATTAATTACGGATGCACTCCTTCTGGAAAAAATTGGGTGTTTTGCTACTGTTCTTGAGAAAATACCATCGAATCTTGCAAAAAAAGTTTGCTCAAAAGTTAATTACCCTGTAATTGGTATAGGTGCTGGTAATCATGTAGATGGTCAAGTTTTAGTTATGCACGACCTTTTAGGCTTAACAACTGAATTCAATCCTAGATTTATTCGAAGATACTTGAACCTAGATCAGCAAATCTCAGATGCTGTAAAGTCCTATGTTTCAGATATTAAAAAATTGAATTTTCCTAATAATGATGAAATGTATTAACACTTCATGGAAAACATAATTTTTGAAGATAATCATTTACTAATAGTCGGTAAAAAACCAACAGTTCCAGTACAATCAGACATATCAGGTGATAAGTGCTTACTTGAATTCAGCAAAGAATACCTTAAAAAAAGATATAAAAAAAAAGGTAATGTTTTTTTAGGTTTGGTTAATAGAATTGATAGACCAACCAGTGGTTTAGTTATTATGGCTAAAACAAGTAAATGTCTTTCTAGAATGAATGAAATAATCAGACTAAGAAAGATCAAAAAAAAATATTTGGCCTTAGTAGAGAAAAAAAATATTAAAAAAGAAGGTGTTTTAAGGCATTTTTTAAAAAAAAATTCAAAAAAAAATAAGTCTTTTATTGTTGATGAAATATCTAAAAATGCTAAAGAAGCAATTCTCGAATACAAGATTATAAAAACATTAAGAAACTACTTGCTATTGGATATTTTACTTATTACAGGAAGACATCACCAAATAAGAGTACAATTTTCTGAACTCGGAACACCAATTCGCGGTGATATAAAATATGGTGCAAAAAGACCATTGCATGATAAAAGTATTAGCTTACATTCAAAAGAAATAGAATTTGAACATCCTGTAAATAAAGAAATATTGGTGCTAAAGTGTGATCCACCAGATGAATTCATTCCAAAAATTTAAATTTAAAAAATTTTTATTCTTACTTTTATCGGCTTACTTGTGATATGAGTAGAGAACTGGTTAAAATTTTTGATACCACTTTAAGAGACGGCGAACAAGTCCCAGGCTGCAAGCTGGAGACAAAAAAGAAAATTGAAATCGCTGAAAGGTTGGATGAATTAGGCGTTGACATAATTGAAGCTGGATTTCCTATTTCAAGTCCAGGCGATTATAAATCAGTAGAAGAAATTTCAAAGGTTGTAAAAAATTCATCAGTTTGTGGATTATCTAGAGCCGTAAAAAAAGATATAGAAGTTGCTGCAAGCGCACTAAAAAAAGCAAAAAAGCCAAGAATACACACTGGTATTGGAACATCTGATAGCCATATTAAATACAAATTTAATTCGGACAGAAAATCAATTTCTGAGAGGGCTGTTAATGCAGTAAAATATGCAAAAAAATTTGTTGATGATGTTGAATTTTACGCAGAAGATGCTGGAAGGACTGATAATGATTTCCTAGCAAAAATTTGTGAAAAAGTTATTAATGCAGGTGCAACAGTTTTAAATATTCCAGACACCACTGGTTATTGTCTTCCTAACCAATACGCAAAAAAAATTGAATATTTGATTAATAATGTAACAAATATTGATAAGGCAATTATTTCGTGTCATTGCCACAACGATTTAGGTTTAGCTACTGCAAATTCAATCCAAGGAGTAATAAGTGGTGCAAGGCAAATTGAGTGCACAATAAATGGAATTGGAGAAAGAGCCGGTAATACCTCCCTTGAAGAGGTTGTTATGGTTATGAGACAACACAGTGAACTTGGTTATGATACCAAAATTAATTCGAAGTTACTTTACAGCACAAGCAGAATGGTATCAGAAATTATGGGAATGCCTGTTCAGCCAAATAAAGCAATAGTTGGAACTAATGCTTTTTCACACAGCTCAGGAATTCATCAAGATGGTGTAATTAAAAATAGAGAAACATACGAAATAATCGATCCAAATGACGTTGGCGTTAATGAATCATCCATTGTCTTAACTGCAAGAAGTGGAAGAGCTGCAATTGCGTATAGATCAAAAAAAATTGGTTTTGATTTAAGCAAAATTGAATTAGATAGAGTTTACCAAGTTTTTTTAAAATTTGCTGATATGAACAAAGAAGTTAAAGATCAGGATTTACCTGAAATAATTAAACAAGCACTAATATAGACTATGTCTAAAACATTATTTGATAAAGTTTGGGATGCTCACGTCGTTAAAAGGATAAAGAATGGACCTGATGTTCTATTCATCGACAGGCACCTAGTTCATGAAGTTACAAGCCCTGTTGCATTTTTGGGATTACAAAATCGTAAACTTGATGTTTTATTTCCTGATAAAACTTTTGCAACAGCAGATCATAACACTCCAACAAAAAATCAAAATTTACCGATAAAGGATCCCCTATCAGCAAAGCAATTACAAACTTTAAAATTAAACTCTAAAAAACATAAAATTCCTTTCTGGGGACTAGGGCATAAAAAAAATGGTATTGTTCATGTCATAGGGCCAGAAAATGGAATAACATTACCGGGCGCCACCATTGTTTGTGGTGACTCACATACATCAACTCATGGTGCATTTGGAGCAATTGCATTTGGGATTGGAACGTCTGAGGTCGAAATGGTTTTGACAACTCAGTGTGTTTTACAACCAAAGCCAAAGAAAATGAGAATAATAATAAATGGGAAACTAAACAATTATGTCACGCCAAAAGATGTAGCACTTTATATCATATCTAAAATTTCAACATCGGGAGCAACAGGTCATTTTGTTGAATATTCTGGTGATGTTTTCGAAGCAATGAGTATGGAAGGCAGAATGACAGTTTGTAACTTATCCATAGAAATGGGTGCTAGAGGTGGTATGATTGCTCCTGATAAAAAAACAATAAATTACATTAGAGACAGAGAATTTACACCCAAGGGTGATGTGTTCTTAAAACTATTAAAATACTGGAATAGTCTCAAAACAGAAAAAGATGCCACTTTTGATAGGGAATATGTATTTGAAGGGGATAAAATTGAACCAATGATAACTTATGGAACTAATCCAGGAATGGGTACTTCAATTAGCGATGGAATTCCACATTACAAAGACCTGAACGTAAACAAAGAAACATTTTTAAAATCTTTAAATTACATGAACTATTCAGAGGGAGATGATTTAATTGGAAAGAAAATTGATTATGTTTTTTTGGGCAGTTGTACAAACGGAAGAATTGAGGACTTTAGACAATTTGCCAACTTTGTAAAGGGGAAGAAAAAATGCCCAAGTGTGACTGCATGGCTAGTTCCTGGCTCTCACAATGTACATAATGAAATTGTTAATGAAGGTATTTTTGACATACTAACCAATTCTGGTTTTGAAATTAGAGAACCTGGATGTTCAGCATGCCTTGCAATGAACGAAGATAAAATTCCAAGTGGAAAATATGTAGTTAGCACATCAAACAGGAATTTTGAGGGAAGACAAGGTCCAGGCGCAAGGACACTCCTAGCCAGCCCTATTGTTGCAGCAGCTGCAGCAATCACTGGAAAAATTACTGACCCAAGAATATTTTAAATGAGTTACGATAAATTTATTGATTTGACTAGTACTGCAGTACCTTTACCAATTGAAAATGTTGATACTGACCAAATAATTCCTGCTAGATTTTTAAAAGCAACAGAAAGGGTAGGTTTTGGAGATAATTTGTTTAGAGATTGGAGATATGATGAAAATAACAACATTAAGGAAAGCTTTGTACTAAACAATAAATCCTATTCTGGAAAAATTTTAATTGCTGGTAAAAATTTTGGGTCAGGATCATCACGTGAACATGCTGCATGGGCAATATATGATTATGGTTTTAGATGTGTTATTTCTAGTTTTTTTGCTGATATTTTTAGAAATAATTGTTTAAATGTTGGTGTTTTACCTGTTCAAATTAGTCCAATATTTCTAGAAAAAATATTTCAGGCTGTACATGAAAAACCTCAAACAAATATTAATGTTAATCTAAAAAAACAAAAGGTATCAATTGTAGATATTGAACTTTCAGAAAATTTTGAAATTAATGAATACAAAAAAAATAATATGTTGAATGGATTCGATGATATAGATTATTTATTAGAAATGAAGGACTCAATAATAGAATTTTCTAAAAATAGTCCAATATAAATATGAAAGAAATTGAAGTAATGGATACAACCCTAAGGGATGGAGAACAAACCTCGGGAATGTCATTTTCAGAAAGTGAAAAACTAACCATTACGAAACTTCTTTTAAAAGAATTAAATGTAGATCGAATTGAAGTTGCATCAGCCCGTGTTTCCGCAGGTGAATTTAATGCCGTAAAGTCCATTATTAAATGGGCAAATAATAATGATTTTATAAATAAAATTGAGGTTCTTTCGTTCATTGATAAAGGAGTTTCAATAGATTGGTTAAAAAAGTGTGGTGTAAAAGTTCAAAATATTCTAGCAAAGGGATCTTTTAACCACCTAAAGCATCAGTTAAGGAAAACAAAAGAAAATCATTTTGATGATGTACAAAAAATTATCGAACAAGGTGATAAAAATAATATCAGCTCAAATATTTATTTAGAGGATTGGAGTAACGGAATGAAAAATTCGATTGATTATGTTTTTGAATTTATCCAAATGCTAAGTAAGACTAGTGTTAGGAGAATTATGCTTCCTGATACTTTGGGTATTTTAAACCCTCAAATGACATTTTCATACATTAATGATTTGTGTTCCGAGTTTCCTAACCTACATTTTGATTTTCATGGACACAATGATTATGACTTAAGCGTTGCTAATACACTCGAGGCGATAAAGGCTGGCTGTAATGGAATTCATTCAACAATAAATGGTATGGGTGAGAGAGCTGGAAATACTCCATTAGCAAGTATTATTGCTGCCAACAACGATTTTTTAAAATATTATAAAATAAATATTAATGAAAAGAATTTATATAATGTAAGTAAGTTGGTATCAACATTCAGTGGGTTTAGAATTCCTCCTAATAAACCAATTATTGGTGAAAATGTTTTTACTCAAACTGCCGGAATTCATGCTGACGGAGATACAAAAAACAATTTATATTACAACGAATTACTTCCAGAAAGATTTGGAAGGAAAAGAAAATATGCTTTGGGTAAAACATCTGGAAAAGCTAACATAAGGAAGAATATTGAGAATTTAGGATTGAACTTATCCGATGATGAGATAAAGAAAGTTACCATTAGAGTAATTGAGCTTGGTGATAAAAAAGAAAAGGTATCAGCTGATGATTTACCATACATTATTTCAGATGTATTAAAGACAGATCATCAAAAAAAGAAAATTACTATTAGATCTTATTACCTCAAACATAAAAAAAATAATAAACCGACTGCAAAGATAGAAGTCGATTTTCATGGAACAATGTATAAAGAGAATGGTACAGGTGATGGTCAATTTGATGCATTTATGTCTGCGATTAAGACATTGTATAAAAAAATTGATTTAAAACTTCCATTATTAATTGATTACTCTGTTACAATACCCCCAGGAAGTAACTCAGATGCTTTGTGTGAAACCTTCATAACTTGGAAAAAATCAGACAATAAAGAGTTTATTACCAGAGGATTGGATTCTGACCAAACAGTATCTGCAATAAAAGCAACTGAAAAAATGTTAAATGTAATATAATGAATTTAAAAATTACAAAATTATCAGGAGATGGTATTGGACCAGAGGTCATCAATGAAGCAGTAAAGGTTTGTGACTCTATAGCCAAAAAATTTAATCATAATATTACTTGGGATGAAGGGATTGTGGGAGCTAATGCAATTGAAAAAGTTGGCAACCCCTATCCCGAAGAAACACATGATAAATGTTTAAATTCAGATGCTGTTTTATTTGGAGCAATTGGCGATCCAAAATTTGATAATGATCCCAGTCTCAAAATTAGACCCGAACAAGGACTTCTTTCAATGCGAAAGAAATTAGGTCTTTATGCTAACATCCGACCCACATTTACTTTTGAAGAATTAATTGATAAGTCGCCACTAAAAAAAGAGTTGATTCAGGGAACCGATATTGTTTTTGTTAGGGAACTTACTAGTGGAATATATTTTGGAAAAAGAGGTAGATCAGATGACAAAAATTCCGCTTTCGATACATGTTATTACAGAAGAGATGAAATTAAAAGATTAGCAAAAATTGGCTTTAATCTTTCGATGAAAAGAAAGAAGAAACTTTGCTGTGTTGATAAGGCAAATGTTTTGGAATCTTCAAGATTATGGAGGGAAACTATACAAGCAATGGAATTAAAATATCCTGATGTTGTAGTAAGTTACGAATTTGTTGATGCAGTTGCTATGAGGCTTATTCAGAATCCATCTACATACGATGTTCTAATAACAAGTAATCTATTTGGTGACATACTAACAGATGAAGCATCAGTGATTTCAGGCTCAATTGGATTAATGCCCTCTGCATCAATTGGTGACAAAACATCTGTGTTTGAGCCAATTCATGGCTCGTATCCGGAAGCTGCTGGCAAGAATATTGCAAATCCAATAGCAACAATTCTTTCCAGCTCAATGATGTTTAAGCAACTTGGTTTAAATAAGGAGTCAGAACTAATTGATTATGCTGTAAAAGAATCCATTAAAAAAGGACAATTAACAAGAGACTTATCCCCAAAAAACTTTGTATCTACGAGTGATTTAGGAGACTGGATTGCAAACAAGATTTTAAATATTTAAATTTCGTCATCCATTTTCTTTTTCAAGTCTACCAAAACATCTAAATCACCTAACGTTGATTTATCTACCTTTTCCTTTTTGACCTTAATTATTTCTTTCCTCTTGCTATAGGTTGCTAGATGCGATACAACAATTCTCTTGTATTCACTGTTACATTCGATAACATTAAAGTTTACAACATCACCCTTTTTTAACATTGAACCGTCTTCCTTTACCATGTGTTTTTTTGGAACAAATGCTGAAAGATCTTTGGTCAAAATTATAGTTGCTCCTCGATCCGTTAAGGAATCAATTTTTAATTCATGATTAGTTTCAACAGCATATGTTTTTTCATATTCATCCCAAGGGTTTTTAGTTGTTTGCTTATGACCTAAACTTAGCTTTCGTTCATCAACATCAAGCTCAAGCACAACAACCTCAATCTCATCTCCAATTTGGAAAAGTTCAGAGGGGTGTTTTACTTTTTTTGTCCAAGATAAATCAGAAATGTAAACTAAACCATCAATCCCCTCTTCAAGTTCTACAAAAACTCCAAAATTTGTGAAGTTTCTTATCTTACCTTTGTGTTTTGACTTGGTTGGGTATTTTTTAGTAATATCTGTCCAAGGATCTGATGTCAACTGTTTAATTCCTAATGACATTTTTCTCTCATCTCTATCGATTGATAGAATTACAGCTTCTACCTCATCCCCAACATTAACAAAGTCTTGGGCTGATCTTAAATGTGTAGACCAAGACATTTCCGAAACATGAACTAAGCCCTCAACACCTTCAGCAATTTCTATGAATGCACCATAATCTGCTAAAACTGATACTTTACCTTTTACTTTATCTCCCTCGTTGAGCTTCGCATCAAGATTTTCCCATGGATGATCAGTTAACTGTTTTACACCAAGTTGTATTCTAGATTTATCGTCATCAAAATCTAAGATCACAACATTTAACTTTTGATCTAACTCCAATATTTCTGTTGGATGATTAATTCTATTCCATGATAAGTCTGTAATATGAATTAACCCATCAACTCCACCAAGGTCAACAAAAACACCGTATGTTGTAATATTTTTTACAACACCTTCAAGAACTTGACCCTTTTCGAGTTGAGAAATAATTTCTTTTTTCTGCTCTTCAATATCAGCTTCAATAAGTGCTTTGTGAGATACTACAACATTCTTGAACTCGTGATTAATTTTAACAATTCTGAATTCCATGTTTTTGTTTAGATATTGATCATAATCACGAATTGGCTTAACATCAATTTGAGATCCAGGTAAAAACGCCTCCAATCCAAAAACATCAACAATCATCCCTCCTTTGGTTCTACATTTTACAAATCCAGTGACAACAGTTTCTTTGTCGTGAGCATCAATTACTCTTTCCCAAGCCTTTATTGTTCTCGCCTTTCTGTGTGATAAAACAAGTTGACCAGTCTTGTCCTCTTGAATATCAACAATAACCTCCACTTTATCACCTACTTTAAGACCGGGGTTATACCTGAATTCATTTAAAGAAATTACACCCTCCGATTTAGCATTAATATCAATTATTGCCTCACGTTCTGTAATGTTTATGACAACACCTTGAATTACATTCTCATTATATGTGTCAACAAAATTCTCATCAATCAACTTCTCAAACTCTTTAATTTTGGTATCTTCAATTATCTCAGTACCTTCTTCAAACTTTGACCAATCAAAGTCATCAGGCCCTTCGACTATTATTTTTTTTGATTTCTTTTCTGTAGACTTTCTCTTAGATTCTAATTTTTTTGGAGCTACAACTTTTTCAACAGCTGTGGTTTTCTTAGCAGCTGTCGTTTTCTTAGCAGCTGTCGTTTTCTTAGCAGCTGTCGTTTTCTTAGCAGCTGTCGTTTTCTTAGCAGCTGTCGTTTTCTTAGCAGCTGTGGTTTTCTTAGCAGCTGTCGTTTTCTTAGATGTTAATTTTTTTTTGGTTTCTGATGATTTAGAAGCATCATCTTTTTTTGATGGACTCATATTTTATTATTGTATTCTACAATTTTGCAAACCAAGGGTAATTGTAGAAGAGGTTACTCTAATTAAAAACTTTTAAGTATTTGCTAAACCCCTTAAAAGGCAAGCGAATTTAACATCAATAATTATTTTTAACAAATGTTAGGGCATTTTTTTGTTTATGATACTTTTAGTGTATTCAAGCATTTGGTTTAAAACATCATCAATTGTTCTGTTTACATTATTAATTATAAGTGAATTTTTAGGAATAATTAAAGGTGATTTTTTTCTCGTTTTATCAATATTGTCTCTACTTAATAAATCATTCTCAACTTCTCTGATTGATAAATGCTTTTCCTTCTCTTTCAATTGATTATATCGTCTTTCAGATCTAGTTTTTATTGATGCATCAATGTAAAACTTAACATCAGCATTAGGAAAGACAAATGAACCAATATCACGTCCATCCATTACAATTGATTTATTTTTAGAAATGTCTCTCTGAATCCTAAGAACAAACTCCCTGATTTCTTCATACTTTGCTACTTCACTCACATGTTTTGAAACCTTAGATCCTCTTATTTTATCTTCAACATCTTCGTTATTTACATACATTTTAAAAATTCCATCCCTATTTTCTTTTAATGATATATCTGAATTTGATAAACTATTAACTAATTTTTCAAGCAAAATTTTATTATTTGATAAAAACTTATTTTCAAGAGCATATAGAGTAACAGCTCTGTAGATGGATCCTGAATCAATATGTGATATTAATAATTTTTTTGCCAATAGTTTAGCAAGCGTACTTTTTCCAGATGAAGAGGGACCGTCAATAGTAACTATATAATTCAATTTTTTAATTTAATTATTTTTCAAGTGAAAAATTGATGACTTCAATCATTTTTTCTACATATTTAAATCTCAAACCTTTAATGTATTTTTTTTCAATTTCTTCAACATTTTTTTTGTTTGACAATGGTAGAACAATGTCTTTGATATTGGCTCTTTTTGCTGCCAAAATCTTTTCTTTAATTCCACCCACTGGTAACACCTTTCCCCTCAGTGTAATCTCTCCACTCATTGCTAGTTTGGATTTAACCTTCTTGTTTTTAACGAGGGATACTAATGAGCATAAGATAGTAACCCCTGCGCTAGGACCATCTTTTGGTGTCGCTCCTTCGGGGACATGAATATGAAAATTATTTTCCAAAAAAACTTGGTTCTCAATACCTAAAAACCTACTATTTGATTTTAAATATTCAAGAGATATTGTGGCAGATTCTTTCATGACTTTACCTAAATTACCAGTGACAGAAAGATTACCTTTTCCCTTGTACATAGTTGATTCTACAAAAAGAATTTCGCCCCCGAACTGAGTCCAGGCCAATCCATTAACAACTCCTGTAATATCATTGTTTTCTGAAATTGTTTGATCTAATCCTATTCCAAGGATATTGTTTAGATCTGATATTTGAATCTTACTATTATAATCCTCATTTTTTACTATTGATTTTGCAACCCATCTTGAAATCTTAGAGATTTTTTTCTCAAGTGATCTAACTCCAGATTCCTTAGTGTAGCTTTTAATAATAGCTTCTATTACTCTGTTATCTAATTCGAAGGTATCCATACCAAGCCCGTGATTAATTTTTTGTTTTTTTATTAAATATTTCTTGGCAATTTGAACTTTTTCCTCCAAACTATAACCAGAAATACTAATCAACTCCATCCTATCAAGTAGAGCAGGCTGTATATTATTAATATTATTTGCGGTTGCTATAAATAATATTTTGGATAAATCAAATCCCAATTCCAAAAAATTATCATGAAATGAGATATTTTGTTCAGGGTCCAGAACCTCAAGCATTGCGGATGATGGGTCTCCTTGACTACCAACACTTAATTTATCGATTTCGTCTAAAACAAAAACGGGATTTGAGGTTTTTACTTTTTTTAAATTCTGTATAATTCTTCCTGGCATTGCTCCAATATATGTCTTCCTGTGTCCCCTTATTTCGGATTCATCTCTAAGACCACCAAGAGATATTCTAATATACTCCCTCCCTAAAGCTTTGGCAATAGATTTACCCAGTGATGTTTTACCAACACCAGGGGGGCCATAAAAACATAAAATTGGTGCACTCAAGTCACCCTTTAATTTTAAAACAGCAATTTGCTCAATTATCCTTTCTTTTACTTTTTTTAACCCAAAATGATCTTTATTTAGTATTCTCAATGCATTGTCAAGTTTGTAGTTGTCCCTGGAAAATTCATTCCATGGCAAATCAAGAAGAAGATCAATGTAGTTTCTTTGAATTGAATACTCAGCCATTTGAGCGTTAATTCTTTGAAGCTTAACTAACTCTTTTTCAAAGTGATCTTTAATTTCAAAATTCCATTTTTTAACACTTGCTTTTGACTTTATTTCTTCAATATCTTTCTGGTTTGATGAACTTCCTAGCTCTTCTTGAATGGTTTTGAGTTGTTGGTTTAGAAAATATTCGCGTTGTTGCTGGTCAAGGTCGTTTCTAACTTTAGATTGTATATCGTTCTTGAGTGAGAGTTTCTGAAACTCAACATTCATATTCCTTAAACACTCAATTGCTCGGTTTTGGTGATTATCAATTTGTAAAATTTTATATTTTTCAGAGACACTGATATTCATATTTGAAGAAACAAAGTTTACCAGAAATGAATTACTTTGAATGTTTTTAATTGCGATTGAAGCCTCTGAGGGAATATTAGGGTTTTCATCAATTATTTTTAATGCTAAATCTTTAATTGAATCAATGGTTGCATTGTATTTTTTATCGTTTTTTTGAGGTTTTATTTCATTTATTTCAATTATATCAGCTTTTAGAAAGGGTTTTTCAGAAATAATTTTTTTTATTTTAAACCTCTTTTTTCCCTGTATGATAATTGTTAGATTACCATCGGGCATTTGTAAAACCCTTAAGATTTTGGCAACTGTTCCTATATTATTAATATCCTCAAGTTTGGGGTCTAAAACTTTATGATTAATTTGTGATACTACTCCAACTAACTTATCACCCTTGTTCGAAGCCTTTATCAACTTGACAGATTTATTTCTTGTAGCGGTAATTGGAATAACGACCCCAGGAAATAATACAGTGTTTTTGAGGGGGAGAATTGATAGAGATTTTGGTAATTTTTCTTTATTTATGGCTTCTTCATCATCAGATGTCATCAGTGGGATCAAATCTGACTCATCATCAATTATTTTTCCAGAAAAAGAATTTAAATCGAATAAATTTTTCATTTTGATGACAAATTGTCTAACAGTTTAAAAATAGTTGTCCTTAAAGTGGAGTCAAGTTTCATGCCAGCGTAAAAATAATTGACAAGGTTACAGTTTTTTCATTTTTATGTCTTTTAAAAGGATTGCGCCAAAAATAAAAATGACAGCAAAAATAATTATGGAATTTCTCAAACTGCCAGTCAATTGATCAACAATTCCAGACATAAATGTTCCCAATGAAATACTTATAATCATACACATCTGATAAAAACTAAAATATGAACATGTATTTTCAGTTGCTGGGATTAGTTTAGAATATGTAGACCTTGATAGTGCCTGTATTCCACCCATTACTAATCCAACAAGTGACGCAACAACATAGAATTCATAAGAATACTTGATAAAATATCCACCCACGCATAACATGAACCAAAAAATATTAAGATAAATTAAGGTTTGAATATTGCCAATTTTTTCTGATAGTCTTGCAGTCAGTATTGCTCCAAGTATAGCAATCAACTGTATAAGAAGCATGCTTATTATTAATCCAATTTGCTTTTCGCCCTCTCTCCAAATGATTTCTTGCTCCCCAAAATAAGTTGCAATTAAAATGATTGTTTGTAAAGCGCAACTAAAAACAAAAAAAGCAAGTAAAAACTTTTTAATTGATTCTTGTTTTTTTATCATTTTCCAGACATTATTCAGTTCATAAAATCCACCAAATAATATAGATTTTTTTAAAATATCTTTTCTGGGAAATTGAATTTCATTTTTTGGTAAATAGTGAAAAGTATATTGGCTAAAACCAGCCCACCATAAACCAACCATAACAAAAGAAATTTTCATTGGCTCAATTGTATCCTCAAAACCGAATGTCGATGGAAATAGAACCATTAATAGGTTAATCAATAAAAGCAATACACTTCCTACATATCCATAGGAGTAGCCTAAAGCACTAATTCTATCTTGTTGGTGAGGAAAAGCAATTTCTGGTAAGTATGAATTATAGAACACCAGGCTAGCCCAAAAACTAAATAATGCAAAAAAATAGAAAAATAATCCTAAATATATATTTTCAATTGTAAAAAAATATAATCCAATACAACAAAAACTACCTAAATAACAAAAGAACTTTAAGAATGATACCTTATTTTTTTTGTAGTCTGCAATTCCAGAGAGTATAGGTATTAAAATTGCAAGACAAATGAAAACCAATGTAGTTGTGTGCTGAATCAATGCAGTATTTTTGTAATTAATTCCAAACACTTCAACATATTGATTATCCTCAAAAAGGCTTCCAAAGTATAATGGAAATATTGCTGTAGATATAACTAGTGCATAGACTGAATTTGCCCAATCATAAAAAGCCCATGCTCTCAGCACTTTTTTATCACCTTTTTTATATTGAGTTTTTGGCATAGTTGCTGATTATGTTGAAAATATAAATTATTTTTGAACAAACTTTAAATGAAGTACATAAATTTTTTATTTCTATTCTTAATCTTTTTAATGTCTTGTAAATCTCAACAAAAAGAAATGAAGTACGAGGTTATTAAAACTGACAATGAGTGGAGAGAACAACTTGATCAAATGTCATATCTAGTTCTAAGAAAAGCTTATACTGAAAGACCCTACACTGGAAAATATGATAATTTTTATGAGAAAGGGACATATCATTGTGCTGGTTGTGATGAACCACTCTACAGCTCGAGTAATAAGTATAACTCATTTTGTGGATGGCCTAGCTTTGACAAGGAAATTAGTGATAAACTGGTTTACGATGTTGATTATAAATTAGGATATCCAAGAACAGAAATTAAATGTAAAAAATGCGGTGGTCATCTTGGTCATGTATTCAATGATGGTCCAAGAGAAACAACAGGAATAAGACATTGTGTCAACTCAGCTGCACTAGTTTTTAAAAAATCATGAAAGATAAAGACAACAATTATTGGAAAGCCAAATTAGATGACCAAAGCTATAAAGTCTTAAGAGAAGCAGCAACTGAAATTCCATTTTCTGGAAAATATAATTTACATTTTAAAGATGGACATTATAGATGTAAAGGATGCGATATAGTTTTATTTGATAGTTGTTCAAAATTTGATAGTGGTTGTGGATGGCCAAGTTTTGACAGAGCTAAAAAAGGAAGTATTAAATATAAAGAGGATAGATCTTTAATGCGAATTCGCACAGAAATTTTGTGCTCAAATTGTGATGGTCATTTAGGTCATGTTTTTAACGATGGTCCAACTGAAACTGGCATGAGATACTGTGTTAATTCTGCAAGTATTAATTTTGAAAATAAATAATATGGAAAAGTATGATATTGTTATAATAGGAAGTGGACCTGGTGGTTATGTAAGTGCTATCAGAGCCTCACAACTAGGTTTTAAAACTGCAATAGTTGAGAAGGAGAGTTTAGGTGGAATTTGCTTAAACTGGGGATGTATACCAACTAAAGCATTAATCAAGTCTGCCGAGGTTTTTGACTATTTGAATAATGTTGATGACTATGGAATTAGTATTGAAAGCTACAATAAAAATTTTAACAAAATTATCAAAAGAAGTAGAGATGTTGCGTCAAAAATGAGCAAAGGAGTACACTTTCTAATGAAAAAAAATAAAATAAAAGTTTTTGAGGGATTTGGAAGGATCAAACATGATAAAACTGTAGAAATCGCCAATGATAAAGAATCATTTGAAATTTCTGCCAAAAATATAATTCTATCAACTGGTGCTAGATCTAGAGATATAGAGTCTTTGAAAAAGGATGGAAAAAAAATATTTGGTTACAGGGATGCAATGACACTTGAAGAACAGCCTAAAGAAATGGTTATTGTTGGTTCTGGTGCTATTGGAATTGAATTTGCATATTTTTATAATGCTCTTGGAACAAATGTTACTGTTGTCGAATTTCAAAACGAAATAGCCCCAAACGAAGATCATGATATTTCCAAAGAGTTAGAGAAAATTTTGAAGAAAAAAGGAATCAATATTTTGACTAATTCCAAGGTTGTATCTTCAAAAATAGTTGACAATAAAGTAAAGGTAGATATTGAGGGTGATGATAAAAAATTTACAATTGATTGTGATGTGGTATTGAGTGCCGTTGGAATAAAATCAAACATCGAAAATATAGGATTGGAAGAATTGGGTGTAAAAATAGAATACGATAAAGTTATCGTGAATGAATACTATAAAACTAATGTCGATGGTATTTATGCAATTGGTGATATAGTCTCTGGTCCTGCTTTAGCACATGTTGCATCTGCGGAAGGGATCACATGTGTAGAACATATAAAGGGTTTAAATCCATCACCAATTGACTACAACAACATCCCTGGCTGCACTTACAGTAAGCCTGAGATAGCTTCTGTTGGATTAACTGAAAAAAAGGCTCAAGAAAAAGGTTATAAAGTAAAAGTAGGTAAGTTTCCTTTTTCCGCCTCAGGAAAAGCCCAAGCATCTGGACATACAGATGGGTTTGTAAAAGTAATTTTTGATTCCAAATATGGCGAATGGCTAGGATGCCACATGATTGGAAGTAATGTCACTGAAATGATTTCGGAAGCTGTTGTTGGAAAAAAACTAGAAACTACAGGACATGAAATTTTAAAGTCTGTTCACCCTCATCCAACAATGAGCGAAGCAGTTATGGAAGCAGTCGCTGATGCCTATGATGAAGTTATTCACCTTTGATATTATTTAGAAAGCTAATAATAGCTAGTTCATAACTAAGTAAACCAAAACCTTGTATAATTCCATTAACGTGTGGACTTATAAATGATTTATGTCTATAATCTTCCCTGGATTTTGTATTAGAGATGTGAACCTCAATAACGGACTTTTCAATTGCCCTGATCGCATCTGCAATTCCAACGGATGTATGAGTGTAAGCTGCTGCATTAAGAATAATTCCATCATATGAATACCCAACTTCCTGGATCTTATCAATTATTTCTCCTTCAATATTTGACTGAAAATAGTCGATGGTTAATTGAGGATATTTGTTTAATAAATAATCTAAATAATCATCAAAACTTAAAACGCCGTATATGCTTTTTTCCCTGCGTCCTATAAGGTTTAAGTTTGGACCGTTTATAATTTGTAACTTCATTTTTTGAATTTATAAAATTAAAAATTAAAAGATTTGGATCTAACTACTTATTTTAAAGATTTTGAAAATTTTTTAAAATTGGAGAGAAATCTTTCTTTCAACACTATCAAAAGTTATAGGTCAGATTTAAAAAAGTTTGAATTTTATTTATCAAAAACAAGTGTCAAAAAATTAAGTTTTATAGGGCCTGAGATAGTCCGTGAATTTTTGTATGAGCAATCGAAAAGAGTAAGTGTAAAAACTCAGGGAAGAATTATATCTACATTAAAAACTTTTTTCAATTTTTTAGTATTAGAAAAACTAATTAATGATAGTCCAATTGAAAACATAGATTACCCAAAAGTTGATTCAAAAATTCCTTTAGTTCTTTCAACTGATGAAATAGATAAAATCATAAGTTGTGCTTTTTCAAAAAAATTTGGATTAAGAAATCAGACAATAATTGAAATAATGTATAGTTGTGGTCTAAGAGTAAGTGAAGTAACTGAAATGAAAATATCGAACATATTTTTTGATGAATCTTTAATTAAGATTTTGGGGAAAGGTAATAAGGAGAGATTTATTCCTCTAAGTAGGACTGCAAAAAAATTATTATATAATTATATCACATATAATAGAAAAAACTTTAGTCAAGATAAACAATCTATTGACATTGTTTTTTTGAACAACAGAGGAAAAAAATTAACCAGGGTAATGGTTTATAATATTATAAACGATGCTGCCTTGGAGGCGAAAATTAACAAAAAGATTAGTCCTCATACATTAAGGCACTCTTTCGCTACGCATCTAATCGAAAATGGTGCTTCTATTATAAGTATTCAAAAAATGATGGGGCATGAAAATGTCGTTACAACCGAAAAATATTTACATGTGAATAAAAAACACCTTATTGAAACTATGATTAAGTTCCATCCAAGAAAATAATTTAAAGTGTAAGTTTGAATCCTTTTCCATGAATATTATCTATCCTAATTGATGGATCCTTTGATAGGTATTTTCTAATCTTTGTAATATAAACATCCATTGATCTAGAAGTGAAATAATTATCATCTTTCCAAATCTTTATCAATGCTTCCTCTCTTTGGGTTAAATCATTCATATTTAGAAGAAGTAACTCTAATAAATCGGATTCTTTTGGCGATAAAGTAACAGGTTTCTCATTTTTAAAACTTAACTGCCTTAGTTTTGAATCAAAAATAAATTTTGAAAACTTATATTCAGATTTTTTATTTTTAGCAGACTTGTATCTAAAATCTCTTTTAAATAGTGATTTAATTTTTAGAAGAAGGATGTCAGAATCAAACGGTTTTATAATATAGTCATCTGCACCAATTTTAAATCCCTTTATTACGTCATCTTTTAATGATTTGGCGGTTAAAAAAATCATTGGAACAGAATAATTAATATTTCTAATTTCTTTTGCAAGTGTGAATCCATCTTTGAAAGGCATCATAACATCTAAAATACACATATCAAAACTTTGAGACTTAAACTTTTTTAATCCATCAACCCCATTTTTTGATAATGTAACATCGAAGGAATGTAGACGAAGAAAATCGGCTAATATTGATCCAAAATTCAGATCATCTTCGACAATTAATATTTTTTTACGACTAGTTGACATCAGTAAAAGTTATTTTAAATGTAGAACCCCTTCCTTCTTGACTTTTAACAGAAATCATTCCACCATGCATGTCAATAATTTTCTTAACAAAAGCAAGACCTAGACCGTGGCCTTTTATATTATGAATGTTTCCACTACTTTCCCTGTAAAACTTTTCAAAAATTTTTGATTTAACTTTTTTATTCATTCCAATTCCATTGTCTTTGAAAAGTATAATTGTTTTTAATTTTTCATTTTTAACAATTATTTCGATGATTGGTTTTGATTTTGAGTATTTAAGTGAATTTTCAAGGATATTAACAAAAACATTTACAATTTCTTCTTTCGCTAATAGCAACATGTTTTTTTTATTTTCAAATGTCTTTATAATTTTTGCATCTACACTTTTAGAAAGAAGGTCTACCCTGCTTACAGCCAAATCTACTAATTGATTTATATCAAGCATCTTTTTTTGAAGTTCTATTTTTTCTTTTTCCAGTTGAGAAATCATCAAAACATTTTCTACCTGATTGTTCATTCTATTATTTTCGTCTTTAATGATGTTTAAATAACTAAATGACTTTTTATCAATTTTTCCAATCAACTTCTTTTTTATTGCATCTATTGCTAGATTTATTGTAGCAATTGGTGTCTTAAATTCGTGAGTCATATTGTTAATAAAGTCCGATTTCATCTCCGAAATATTTTTTTGTTTTATTGAAATAATGATTGTCGAATAGAATGAAATAATTATAACTATAGTAAATACAATTAAAAGAACAATTAGAACAATAATATTAGTATTTAAAAGGTTAATATCTTTTGGGAAACCAACAATTAATACATATTCTGACTCACCATTCTGATTTGTAAATAAAGGCACACTGTACTGTGATAGTTTTTCAAAATTTTCAAATCTATTAGTACCCAACTTAGTTTCGATGTTGTTATTTAGAATTCTAAAATCATAGTCAGTAGGCAAACCCCTTTCCATAAACTCTTTTTGTAGAAGTAACTCCAATTCAATATTTGAAACTCTTTTGGTTATTGGTTTTAAATTTGCAATATCTATAAATATCGACTTGTATTTTGCCTCATCCATCAGAGATATCTCTTCCATTTTTTGTAGCTTTTCCATTGAGGTCATATTGTTCATTTCTTTTTCAAATGCATCATCAAAAATTATTGTTGATTTTAAACTTGTATAATCTTTAATTGAAATACTGTCTATTAATCTGGAATCAAATAAATTTGAATTAATATTGTAGTCCTCTTCTAAAATAGCAGAGTAGTACAAATAAATATTTTCATCATCAGTGTTCTTGTCAATGAGCTGAAAAACATCCACTAGTTGAGACTCAACTGGAGCACCAATACTATCTTTTAGTTTTTGATAAACTGAAAGATAGTCTCTCATTTCCCTGTCTGATATTGCATTTGCTACCGTTACCAGCGCATTGTTGGTATTTTGAGAAAACTGTTTCTCATAAGTATCGATTGCATTTTTAATCCAATATCCTTGTAAAAGGATAATTCCAAGAAGGGATATTGAAATAAATACAATTAAAAGAACAATTCTATTTTTTTTCACTCAATGATTCAATTTTGGAAATTAAACTTAATATCTGAACTGAAGTTTCTGAAAAGTTGATGTTTTCAATAACAAAAGTTGCTAAACTTATTTTTTTTTTATCAGACCACTGAACATTCATGATTTTTTTAATATCACTCCTATTTATATTATCTCTTTTAATAACTCTACTTATTCTTTGAGCTTTTGGGGAGATTAGAAGAATGTTATAATCTAAGATTTTATGAAAATTACTTTCAAAAAGTATTGCCGATTCAACTAAAATTTTTGAATTTAAATTACTTTTCAAAACCTTTTCAAATTGGTGAAAAACCTTTGGATGAACTAAACTATTTAAATAATTCAACTTGTCTTTATCACTATAAATAATTTCTGAAATATATTTTGAGTTTAAATTATCGCCGATGTATGAATTTGTTCCAAAAAAATTAATGATGGAGTTTTTAACAGAGTGATCATTTCTCATAATCGTTTTTGCAATTTCATCTGAATTAAAAATTTTAAAACCTTTTTCAGAAAAAATTTTAGATACCTTGGTTTTGCCTGAACCAATTCCGCCTGTTAATCCAATCTTTAACATTAAGATTACTTTTTTGTAATGGAATCGATAATTTCTTGACTTACACCCATATTACTAAAACCACCATCATGAAATAAATTTTGAAGTGTAACTTTTTTAGTAAGATCAGAAAAAAGAGAAACTGTATAATTGGCGCACTCAGCAGCAGTAGCATTTCCAAGCGGGGACATTTTTTCTGCATAATCAATAAAACCATCAAATCCTTTTACGCCCTTACCTGCAGTCGTAGGTGTTGGTGATTGGCTTATTGTATTCACCCTAACTTTTTTCTCTTTACCAAAAAAGTAACCAAAACTTCTAGCTACTGACTCCAAATATGCTTTATTATCTGCCATATCATTATAATCAGGAAAAACTCTTTGTGCGGCCATGTATGACAATGCAACAATACTACCCCACTCGTTCATAGCATCCTTATTATAAAGGCATTGCATTAACCTATGAAAAGAGGCAGCAGAAATATTCCATCCTTTAGTCAACCAATCATGATTTAAATCCGTGTAATGTTTTCCCTTTCTAACATTTATTGACATCCCAATAGAATGCAAAACAAAATCAATTTTACCATTAAAGTGTTTCATGGTCTCATCAATTAAATTATCTAGATCCGAGTTTGAGGTAGCGTCAGCAGGAACAATAATTGAATTTGTTTTTTTTGCTAACAAATCAATTGAACCCATTCTTACTGCTACTGGAGCATTAGTAAGTACGAAGCTTCCCCCTTGTTCATGAACTTTCTCAGCTGTTTTCCATGCAATTGAGTTTTCATCAAGAGCTCCAAAAATAATCCCTTTTTTATTTTTTAATAATTCGTTTGGCATTTTTACTTTAAATATAAGATTATTTAAGCAACTCAATCGCTTGATCTAGGGCTGGGTTAGTAATATTGTCAGCTGAAATCATAGCTGCAATTTCTTCAATTCTTTCTTGGCGATTTAGTTTTCTAAGAATTGTTTTTGGTTTATTTGAGGACAAAATCTTGTAGACTTTGAAGTGATTGGAGGCTTTTGCAGCAACTTGAGCGAGGTGTGAAATTGCAATTATTTGAGATTTACATCCTATCTTTTTCATTAAATCACCGATTACATTCGCAACTTTACCAGATGTTCCCGAATCAATCTCATCAAAAATTAATGTAGGTAATCTCATTTTGTCAGAGAACAACACATTAATTGCTAATAAGATTCTAGACTTCTCTCCACCTGAAGCAATCTTAATTAATTTGTTGTAATTGTTTCCTTTGTCAGATGAGTATAAAATATTTAGATTATCCATCCCATATTTATTTAGTTGATCAGACTTCTCCAAATCAAATTTTATTCTAGATTCTTTCATGGAAAGATTATTAAAAATTATTTGGAGTTCTTTTTGAAGGTCAACAACTCTTTGTTTTCTTTTAATAAAAATTTTTTCCGCTAAGATTTGACATTTATTTTCTAGTTCCTGAGTTTGATTTTTCAGAAATTGAACCTCATTTTCTAAATCTTTTGAATTTGAAAATTTAGACGATAAATTTTGTTTAACCTTAATTAAGTCAGTAGTAGTTTTTGCATTATGTTTTGAGAGTAAATCTCTTATTTTAAAAATTCTATTTTGTACATACTCAAATCTTCTAGGATCATAAATTAGATTTTCATACTTTTTGTTAATTGAAGCAACAATATCATCAAATTCGATTTTAATCTGATCATACCTGTTTTTCAAACCAATGAAGTCATTTGATGTGGATGATATTTTATTTATTGTTGATGAGAGATTATTCATTTGTGAAATTAAACTGTAATGCTCACCATAAATTATTTGCTGATATTCATTTAACTCATTTTTTAACTTGTCATAGTTTTTAAGATTCATAAATTCTTGCTCAAGGCCTTCCTCTTCATTGTTTTGTAAGTTAAGTTCATCTATTTCACTATATAAAAATTTATTATAATCTGCATTAGATTTAATACTAGTAAGTTGATTATTTAGTTTTTCATAAGTTTTTTGTTTGGAGATATACTGATTGTAGGCAAATAAAAAGTTCTTACTCATTAAATTAATTTCCTCATCACTGTCAATCAGATTGTAGTAAAAACTCTTTTGATTTAGAACCAAATCTTGATTTTGAGATTGGATATTAATTAAATCCTGAGTAATATTTTTTAAAATTTCTAATTTAACAGGTGAGTCATTGATAAATGCTCTAGATTTTCCATTTGATAAAATTTCCCTTCTGAAAAAAGATTCATTTTCGAAATCAAGGTCAAAATTTAAAAAATTGTCTTTTAGTTTATCATCAATTATAAAAATTGCTTCTATGACACATTTTTTATTTCTGGGGCCAACAACTTTATGGTCTATCCTCGATCCCACTAATAAGTTTAATGCTCCTATAACAATTGACTTACCTGAACCAGTCTCACCAGTTATAATATTGAAGTTTCTTTCAAAGTTAACCTTTATATCCTCAATTAATAAATAGTTTTTTATTTCAATAGTCTTTAACAATTTCTATAATTATTTGATGCTACTCCACTTGTCAGAAAAAAAAGGCGCTATTCTATTAAGGTTGTTTTTAAGATCTTTCAAATAGCTTTCGTTATTATTATTTTTATACAAACTTATAATTTCATCATTCTTTGACTGAAAAAACATTTGTTGCATAATTGAGTTGGGTCTTAATCTATTTATCGAATTGAATTTTCCTATTGTCTCTGAAATCGTTTGCAAAGCGTCTTCTTTATCTTCAATCAATACATCTAGTCCCTTTCGGTGATAATCATAATATATTTCTTTTATGGTTGAGTAATTGGGTGAAACTAAATTTTCAACTAACCAATATTTATTGATTCTCCCATTGTTATAATTTTGACTCCACATGTTAGACTGGGAATTACTGGATGCAAAATCAAGAATTTTCTTTGAGTTTAAAAAATTAGATTTACCAGAATTCAGAGCAAAAGTATCTTTGTCAAGTCCAATTATAAGATTTGCATAAAATTCAAGAATTGATGCCAAATCAGATTCAAATCGATTATCAGATCTCAAAATATATTGGTTTGACTCATAATTGAAGCTAACCCCATTATCCTTAAAAAGAAAAATATTTGTATTATAATCAGTATTATAAACCGGCCTAAAGGATTTTACCTCGAAATTACAATTGAAAAAACTATCAGAATAACTTAAAACAGTTATTATTAATGTACAATCAATTTTTTCAAAGTTTTTTAGAGATTGGTTGTCCCAATCATTTGTATTTAAAAAACTTTCAATATTTCTTTCAAGATTTATAAAAATTTCCTTTTCTGTTTGATTTATAAAATTACTATTGACAACAACTTCACAATTTAATTGCTGGCTAGATAATTTAAAAAAGAAAAGCAATAAGGAGCTATAAGTTGTAAATCTCATGCAGAATATCCTTAGCGACCTCATTTTTGAATTTTAGTTTGAATTTTTTCGTTTTACTTTTGGTAATAAAATGAATCTTATTTTTATCAGAGTTAAAACATGTGTTTTCATCAGAAATTGAATTCAAAATTATTGCATCAAGCTGTTTTTTCTCAAGCTTATTCTTAGCATTTACAATCTCATTTTCAGTTTCTAATGCAAAACCTATTACCTTTTGATTAGGTTTTTTTAGTTTGCTTAACTCAGATATAATATCAATATTTTTAACCAATTCTAAGTTAAATGTTTTTTTTATATTCTTTTTAATTTTTGTTTTTGATATTTTTTTTGGTTTAAAGTCCGAAACTGCAGCTGCCATAATTAAATAATCTATTTTCTTTAATTCAGATAAACACTTTTCAAACATTTCATCCGCTGAAGTTACATTTACAACTTTTATACTATTATTTCTTAGATTGATTTGAGTTGGACCGGTGACCAAGACAACATTGGCCCCCAACGATGCTGCCTCTTTTGCAATCTCGTGTCCCATCTTTCCAGAGGAATGATTACTAATAAATCTTACCGGGTCAATCATCTCATGGGTCGGTCCAGCAGTTACAAGTATATTTTTTTTGTTATATATTAGTTTTTCCGAGATATGATCAACTAAAATATTGAAAATATTCTTGGGTTCTTCTAGTCTGCCCTCCCCATTCAAACCACTCGCCAAATAACCCTTTGCAGGTTTAATAAAAATATTTCCTCTTTCAACTAAGCTTTTGATATTTATTTTAGTTGATTCAGAATTATACATTTCAAGATCCATAGCAGGTGCAAAAAAAACATCACAAACTGTTGACATATATGTAGCTACTAATAAATTATCAGCGTTACCTGTAACCAATTTTGATAATGTTGATGAAGTAATTGGTGCAATAATCATGTAGTCTGCCCACTCTGCAAGTTCCACATGATTTACCCACTCTACTTTATCATCGTCTTCAAAAAAATCAGTCAAAACTTTTTTTTCTGAAAGTGTTGAAAAAGTTAGTTGAGTAACAAAATTATTTGCGCTATCAGAGAAAATAACTTGAACATCAGCTCCTTCCCTCTTAAGTAATCTTAAAAGAATAATTGATTTGTATGCAGCAATACTACCTGTTACCCCTAAAAGAATTTTTTTTCCTTCAAGGACAGACATATATTAATTGTTTTCGGGTTTCCTATGATAGATTTTTTCGTTTAACCAATTATCAATTGCAATTGCGTGGGCTTTGGGAAGCTTTTCATAGAATTTCGATACTTCAATCTGTTCTTTATTTTCAAATATTTCTTCCAAACTTTCGCTGGGTGTAGCAAATTCCTCTAATTTACTTATCAGTTCTTTTTTTATATCCTCATTTATTTGAACTGTTCTTTTTGCAATTATTGATATTGCTTTATAAATGTTATCAGTCTTGTTTTCTATATCCTCACGGTTATATGTAACTGTTGATGTGGGGGCTTTGATTTTTTTGAAATCCATAAAACTTTTATTGATTGGGCGCAAATATAGCAATTTCTTTGTCTATGTCTGAAATCATTGATTCTGATTTATTTAAAAATTGAGTTTGTGGATATTCACTAATCAATTCCTCATAAACTTTTCTTGCTTCATTTAATCTTTCAAGTTTTTTAGAGGGAATACTATTAACAGCCAGTTTATATGAGGAGTCAAATAAATAAAAAAGAGCATCTTCTCTAAATGGTGTGCCTGGATAATCAATGATAAAGCTATTAAGCACTGTTATAGCAGAAACATAGTCCCTAATAGTATTATATTGCTTGGCTATTTCAAATGATTTTTTTTCAAGTTTAACCCTAAGTTCTTGTACATGATCATTTGCAAGATTAAGATTTTCCGAATACGGGTAAAAATTTATAAAATTTTGCAACTTATCTATAGCTTCAACAGTAAGCTCTTGATCCAAACTAAACTTGGGGGATTGTTTGTAAAAGCAAAATGCTTCTAGATATGCTGCTTCTTCTACTTTTTGACTTATTGGATAGGCCTTGACAAAACTTTCAAATTGATATGCGGCTAAAACATAATTTTTAATTTCTAACAATGATTTTGCGTAAAAAAATGTTATTCTTTCCGCTTGGGGTTTTCCTCTATATTTTGGTAAAATTTGTTCAAACAACCCGCTTGCCCTTCTGAATTCTCCATTTTGATAGTATTTCTCTGCCTTTTGGTATTTAATTTTAATGTCCTCACTCCTCAAGAGTTTTTGGTATTCATTGCAAGAAGACATTAATATTAAAATAAGAATAATATATATAGATCTATAAGTCATTAGCTGGATATTTTTTTAAAAATTTTAAAATTTTATCTTTCAATTTATTTGAGATTCCGGTCAAAGGTAATCTAACTTTTTCTTTACACAAATTCAATTTGCTCAATGCAAATTTTATTCCACTCGGGTTCCCTTCATCAAAAATTAATTGGAAAAAGTTATTTAAGACAAATTCAGATGAATTTAGTTTTGTTTTTGAAATATTTTGTGGTTTTGATTTATCATTCTCGTACAATAATTGAATATACGTTGAATTCATGATGCTTGGATAAGCATTTGCAGCAACTGAAATAATACCATCAGCACCAGCTCTAACAGCATCAATCATTGTAAAATCATCCCCAGAAATTACCAAAAACTCATCATGAGTATTTTTTCTAAGATTAGCTATTCTATTGGTTATTCCTGAAGCTTCCTTAATTCCAATAATTTTTTTTGAGTATGAACTTAATTTTATAATTGTATCGTCACTAATATCTGAAGATGTTCTGCCAGGGACATTATAAAGCAATATTGGTAATGGAGAAATATCAACAGCGTTTTTAAAATGTTGGTAAATTCCCTCTTGTGATGGCTTATTATAGTATGGGCATACCGACATAATTGCCTCGAAACCTGTTGTATCAGTTTTGCTAATTAAGTCACAAAGTTCAGTAGTGTTGTTTGAACTTATTCCTAATATTAGCGGGAGCTTATTTTTCAGAGCAGTTACAAATCTTTGATTTACAATAGCTTTTTCTTGAGGATTGAGTGTTGATGACTCTCCGGTAGTTCCCTGAACAACGACATAGGAAATACCTCCTAAAAAAAAATATTCACACAGCTTGTCAATAGCATCTAAATCAATATTTCCATTGTGGTCGAAGGGAGTAACAGATGCCACCCCAACACCAGAAAATAAAGATTTGTTTTTTACATTTATAAGAGGATTGATTTTATAATTTGACATTTGATTTACATGTAATTTAATTAAGAATTTTTAAATACTTAACCAGCTGGTTACTGAACTTTTCAAAATTATTGTAAATATCTTTAAAAATAATGTCATTTAACTTTTGATTTGAATTATCAAAACCAACCCTAAATTTCGCATTGCTTTTTGCAGATATAAGAGATAGTATTTTATTACTACCGAAATAATTGATAAGCAAATCATAATTGTATGAAATAAATTCATTTGCATCAGCTGAATTCATGTTTCCAAAAAAATTTATTGAATCATCAGAAACTCTCATTTTATAAAATGGATCATTAAAACTTGTTTTTGAATAACTAACTACTTTAATGTCTTTTTCTTTTAAACCAATATTTTCAGTTAAGCTTACAATATCCAAATAATCAATATCAAGTTCGGAATCTATAATAAATCCAACTTTTCTAATTGGCTTTTTAAATTTTCGATTTTGATTCAAAAGGATGTTGAGTGAATTATCAATTTTCTTTTGGAGGAACTTATCTTTGATTTTTAGAAATAACTTTTTCAACTATTATAATTTGAATTTAGTAATAAAACCTGAGTAGGTTAATTTCTCAATTCCGAGATTATCTGCTTTTAAAATCTTTGAAGGTCCAGCATTTTCTCCAACAATCAAAATTACATTTTTATTAACTGAGGCAGAGACAGTCCCTCCGTTTAATAAAATCTTTTGCTTTAAATCTTCTCTCGAAATTTTTTCAAAAGTTCCTGTAACAACAAACTTTAAATTACTTAGGGGAGTATTTTTGTTTTGATAATTATTTTTGAAAGAGAGCCCCAAATCTTTCAACTTTTGAATCTCAAGACGATTTGTATTATCACTAAAATACTCTAATAAGCTATCTGCGATTTTTTCTCCTATTTCGTTTACAGAGATGATTTCTTCGAAATCAGCGTCCATCAAATTTTCAATAGTTTCAAAATGGTTCACCAAGTTTAATGCAACTGTTTCCCCAACATGTCTTATTCCTAGTGAAAAAAGCACTTTATGAAAAGGTTGGGAGATTGAATTTTCAATGGCTATTAAAAGGTTACTAGCTGATTTTTCAGCCATTCTATCGATAGAAACTAACTTTTGCTCGTTCAAAGTATATATGTCTGAAAAAGTTTTCAATTCATTTATCTTTATTAACCTTTCAATAGTTTCAATTCCAAAACCATCAATATTCATAGCCTTTCTTGATATAAAGTGTTTGAACTTTCCTGAAATTTGAGGAATACAAGTTTTAGAATTCAGACAATAATGTTGAGCTTCATTGGAACTTCGAACTAAAGAACTATTACATGAGGGACAAAAATTTTGGAAAATAATTTTTGAAGAGTTTTTATTTCTCCTTTCTTTATTAACACCAACGATTTTAGGAATTATTTCACCACCTTTTTCTACATAAACAAAATCATTTTCATGTAAGTTTAATTTATCAATTTGATCTTTGTTATGAAGAGATGCTCTTTTAACTTTAGTTCCATTGATGATAACGGGTTCAAGAATTGCAACCGGCGTCACTACTCCAGTCCGACCAATTTGGTATTCTATATTAAGTAATTTAGTTTCAACTCTCTCTGTTGCAAATTTGTAAGCAATAGCCCACCTAGGAAATTTAGACGTGTAACCAAGCTCTTTTTGAAGGTCTAAATTATTAACCTTGATGACAATTCCATCAATCTCAAAATTTAAATCATTTTTTCTTTTATCCCAAAATTCAATGTAGTCAAAGACATCCTCGATATTCTTACAAAATTTATTTGTTTTCAAGGTTTTAAAACCTAGTTCTTCTGCTAGACCAAGAGCATCTATCTGATTCAAAATATTTTTATCTTCACTTATAATTTGAAAAAAGTAGCATTTTAATGGTCTCTTTTTTACCTCAAGACTGTTTATTAATTTAATGCTTCCTGAGGCAGTATTTCGGGGGTTCATGTATTTTGCATCTCCATTTCTTTCACGAATTCGATTCATTTTTTCAAAATCCTCTTTTTCAATGATTACCTCCCCTCTAATTTCAAAATCATAATCTACATGACTATTGAGCTTTAAGGGAATTGAATTTATAGTTTTAATATTTTCTGTTACATCATCACCTTGTAAACCATCCCCCCTAGTTAGACCTCTTACCAAGAATCCTTTTTCATATGATAAACTAACAGAAACACCGTCAAGTTTTAATTCACATGAAAATGATAAATTTTTTTGGCTCAAATTTTTCTCAAGCCTTTCATTCCACTTCAAAACATCCTGTTTAGAATAAGAGTTTTCAAGCGAGTACATCCTGTATTTATGATTATATGTTTCAAAAGAATTACTTAGAGAACTACCAACTCTTTGTGTCGGGGAGTTCAAATCAAAAAATTGTGGATATTTCTTTTCAAGTAAAACCAATTCATTCAAAAGTTGATCAAACTCAAAATCTGAGATTTCAGGATTATCCTTTACGTAGTACAAGTAATTATGACGGTGCAATTTATCTCTTAGGTCCTCAATATACTTAAGCATCTCCATAACTATTAGCTTTAATCATTCTGTTAATTCCGAATGAGTCTTTTTTAATCTCTATATCAGTAAATTTATTAATAATTAACAAATTTTTTACTTGATTTATAGTTTCTTTATGACATTCAAAATAAATAATTCCTTTCTGTTTTAAATGTGATTTGGAAAAATTAATTATGGTCTTGTAAAATAACAGATCGTCGTCGGAATTAACAAAAATTGCTTCGCTTGGCTCATTTTTTAAAACCACATTTGAAATTAAATTTTTTTCTTTTTTGTGTACATATGGTGGATTAGAAACGATTATATCAAATTTGATTGTATGGTCATGTTTTTTTAAAATATCCACATTATTAAAATTTATATCTAAATAATTTTGTTTTGCATTTTTTTTTGCAATTCTAAGTGCTTTTTCAGAATTATCCCAAGCATGGATTACACAATTATTAGAATTTTTTTTTAAAAACAATGCTATAAGACCAGAACCAGTACCAATATCAAGAATTACTTGATCATTAAGTTTTTTTTGTATTATCCAATTACAAAGATCAACTGTTTCTGGTCTTGGAATTAAAACAGATTTATTAACAAATATTTTCAATCCCTCTATAATTACATGTCCTATGACATATTGGACTGGTATTTCTTTCTCAATTAGAGAAATTTTCTCATTAAATAAATTCAATGAATCCAATGATATTTTTTTATCACCGTTTATATGAAAATTAATAACATCTATACCTAAAAATTCATTTAAAAGAAGATGAAATATTGATCTAGACTCCTCAATTCCATAAATTTTTAAAAGCTTTGCTTGTGTTAATTCTTTTAGTTCTTTAAGCTTCATAGTTTTTTTAACATCCAAACAGGACATGATGTGTGTCCCGTATTACCTAAAGGCCGATCTATATAGCTAAAGTCATTTTTTTTATATAGATTTTGCGCATCTTTCATATTATGCATAGTCTCTATATAACAAAATTCATATCCCGTTATTTTAGCAAATTTTATACATTTTTCAATTAATTTTTTTCCAATACCAAGATTTCTGATTTTTGGTTTAAAATACATTTTTTGTATTTCACAAATATTTTCATTTTCACCTTTTAATGCATTTACGCCAGCTCCTCCTAACACTTGATTTTCTACAATTACAACGAAATAAATACTGCGTGGGTTTTGATATGATCCAAACATATCGTCTAATTCTGGATCAGCAAGTGCGGTACCGTTTTCAGGAACATCGAATTCTCTCATCACACTAATTAGTACGTCTTTAATTTTGAAATTATCATTCTCTTTAATCTTTCTAATTTCATATTTCATTTTCGTAAATTAGTGTGTTATAAATATAATGATTTCTAAAGCCTATGAATGATGAAAAATTGATGAAAAGATGCATTGAAATTGGACAGTCAGTTCTTGGGCTGACTTATCCAAATCCTAATGTAGGATCATTACTTTTTTGTGATGGAAAAATTATCTCCGAGGGGTTTACAAGCAAAGCTGGTGGAAATCATTCAGAAATAAACACAATAATAAATGTTAAAGACAAATCTTTATTTAACAAGTCAACACTTTTTGTTACGTTAGAGCCATGTTGTCATTATGGCAAAACACCACCATGTACAAACGAAATTGTTCGCAGAGGTATAAAAAATGTAGTAATTGGATGTGAAGATCCAAATCCAATTGTGAAATCCAATGGGATAAAATATCTTATGGAAAATGGGGTAAATGTAAGATTTGGCATTTTAGAAAAAGAATGTAAAGATTTACACAAAAGGTTATTTGTATACTTTGAAAAAAACAGACCCTACATCATACTAAAATGGGCTGAATCAATTGATGGCTACATAGCTCCCAAAAGTAAGAGGGATAAAAGACCCCATTGGATATCAAACGAATTATCACGTCAAATTTCTCACAAATGGAGAAGCCAAGAACATGCAATAATGATTGGTCACAACACTGTAAAACACGACACCCCTATTTTGAATTCAAGAAACTGGAACAACATAAATAATAGAAAATTTATAATTGGAAATGATCAAATTGGACTAAATGGATTTGAAGAAATCGAAACAAAAGGAAAAACATTAAAGGCACTTGATATCTGTCAATATTTACATCATAAAAAAATACAATCTGTCATTATTGAAGGAGGTAGATTCACGTTGAATAAATTTTTAGAGGAAGATGTTTGGGATGAAGTAAGGGTTTTTAAAGCGGATACAAAAATTGTTGATGGTATCCGCGCTCCGAAACTAAAATCAAAGTATTGTAAAAAAACTAAAGTTGGGGATGATACACTATACTTTTTTAAAAATTATTGATAGAATCAGCGATATCTTTTGGACATCTAATTGGTTTATTATTTATTTTATTAAAGAAGATTAATTTTGTGTATCCTTCATTAATTAGGATTTGATCTTTAAATATTTCGTATTGAAATTCAATTGAGTATGAGGGTGGGTTCAAAAGAGTTGTTTTTATTTTAAGTTTATCCTCAAAATATGCTGGTTTTCTAAATATAATTTTACTCTCTACAACGGGCAGAATTATATTATTTTTTTCCATTTTAAAATATGAGAATCCAATTTTTTTAAGCCAATTCAATCTACCAACCTCATAATACTTTAAGTAGTTACTGTGATGTGAGTAAGACATTGCATCTGTCTCACAATACCTTACAATAATTGACGTAGAAAATGATATTTTTTTATGCAAACCTCGAGGATTTAGTGTTAATTATAATATCGAAAAAAGATTTTTAAAATTCAATAGCAAAATGATTTTTTTTTAAAAAAAAAATGTACATATTTGTTGACCTAAGAAGTTTTAAAATCATTCTCGGATTTTGAAATTTTTTTTTGAAAACAATAATAAATTTTTTATATGACCGCATTAACTGTATGGAATAATTGTCTCTCATTTGTTAAGGATAATATTCAATTACAGGCATATAAAACATGGTTTGAGCCTATCATTCCAATAAAGTTACAAGACAATATTTTAAGCGTTCAGGTCCCAAGTAAATTCTTTTACGAATGGCTTGAAGAACATTATGTCAAATTATTAAAGGTCGCCTTAAATAAAGAATTAGGAAAAGATGCAAAACTCGTTTACATCATAAGGATGGAAAACAGTTTTGGTAGCGATACTAGTTTTACTGAGAAAATTCCAAGTGAGTACAAACCAAAAATTAAATCACAAGATTTAGATGGTACACCTAATTTCATGAAAGCAAACTTGACTAACCCCTTCATCATTCCTGGTATAAAAAATTTAAAAATTGATTCACAACTAAATCTTAATTATAATTTTGAGAGTTTTCTAGAAGGTGATTCTAACAGACTTGCAAGATCTGCTGGTTATGCAGTTTCAAAAAGACCTGGTGGTACTTCATTTAATCCTCTCCTTATTTTTGGAGGCGTGGGTCTGGGTAAAACCCACCTTGCAAATGCAATAGGAATTAATGTTAAACAAGCATTCCCCGAAAAAACTGTTTTATACATTTCAGCAGAAAAGTTTACCCAGCAATATGTTGATTCAGTAAAGAAAAATAATAGAAATGATTTTATTCATTTTTATCAACTTATTGACGTATTAATTATTGACGACGTCCAATTCTTTTCTGGAAAGTCGGGAACTCAAGATGTTTTCTTTCACATATTCAATCATTTGCATCAAAATGGAAAACAAGTTGTGTTAACATCTGACAAAGCCCCAGTAGATATGCAAGAAATTGAACAAAGATTATTATCAAGATTTAAATGGGGACTTTCAGCTGAACTACAAACGCCTGATTATGAAACAAGAATTTCGATTATTAAAAATAAACTTTCAAGGGATGGTGTTGAAATGGAAGATGATATTATTTTTTATGTTGCTAAACATATAAAAACCAATATTAGAGAATTAGAGGGTGCTATAATATCTCTCATGGCCCAATCATCATTTAACAAAAAACAAATCACATTGGATTTAGCTAAAGTTATAGTCGAAAAATTTGTAAAAAATACCAAAAAGGAAATATCTATCGATCAAATTCAAAAAGTTGTCTCTGATTATTTTCAAATGGATGTTTCAACTTTACAATCTAAAACAAGAAAAAGACACATTGTTCAAGCCAGACAATTAGCAATGTTTTTTTCAAAAAAGTTTACAAAAGCATCTCTAGCCAGCATTGGAACCAAAATTGGACACAGAGACCATGCAACAGTTCTTCATGCATGTAAAACAGTTGATAACTTAGCGTTTACAGACAAGCAATTTAGAAAATACGTTGAAGACTTAGATAAAAAATTTACTGATTAATTTTTGGCCTTCTTTCCTGATTGATATCTCCTAAATTATAATTCTTAAAAATTCTAATGTAATCACTTATTGAGGTTCCATTTGCATCTTTTTTATTAAAATCTATCGATGCTTTATTTCTCAGAAATTTCTTGACATTTCCAGGACCAGATAAATGGGCAGCAGCTAAAATTCCTGACTCTGAAATGTATAGATCACCTAAAAAAATGTTCGAATACTTTTTTATTTCTCGTCTTAATATCCATTTATTTCTTTTAACATTCATTAGGAAAACTTTTTCCTGAAGCTCAGGACTTTTAATAAAATTATTTAAATCGCTCACACCATATATTTTAAGGGTTCCTTTCCCAAACTGATATTTTCCTAAATAACCAAATCGATTAATTTTATTATAATCTGAGCCTGACTCAAAAAAACCTAAAAACTCCTTAAATCCGATGAAGTCCTTTTCTATGAATGGTACAGTATGAAGTTTAGCTATAAATTCAGGCTTTTCTTTGGCAGAGTATATGTAAGATGAGTCAATTGGAACGCTGGTGAAAACAGTTGAGGAAAAAATCACCAACACATAAAAGAAAAAAGCCTTTATACTCTTTATGGTATTTATGTTAAAAAATTTCATTTGTAAAAACTTACTTTTTACAACGATGCAAACATAAGGTTTTTTTTAATTATCTGTAAATCAGCATTTTATCTTTTTATTCTGTTTTCTTTCAACCACTTTGTGTATTGTCTCTTCTTTCTATTATGTTCAACTAGAGTTCTTGAAAATAAATGATACCCAGGGTTTGAAACATCAGCAACAAAAAATATAAAGTTGTGAGAACTGGGATTTAGAACAGCCTCAATAGCAGAAAAATCTGGTGTTACTATTGGACCTGGCGGCAGGCCTTTATTTAGATATGTATTGTAAGCAGACTTTATCCTTAAATCTTTATACAAAACTCTTCGAATTTTCTTATCAAACCCCTCTTTCCTTTTAATAACATATACTATGGTTGGATCTGCCTGCAATTTCATTCTCTTGCTTAGACGATTTAAATAAACACCTGCGATTGTGGGTCTTTCGTCAACTTTTGGGGTTTCTTTTTGTACTATAGAAGCTAAAACTGAAACTTCCACAGGGTTTAGGCCAATTTTATTAGCTTTCTCAATCCTATTTTCATTCCAGAAATTATTAAACTCTCTTACCATTTTTTCTCTAAAATTATCTGCAGATGTATTCCAAAAAAATTCATAAGTGTTCGGTAAAAATAATGACAAAACCGACTCTTGAGATAAATTAAGACTTTTTAAGAAATTTTTATCAGTAAAGGATTCAATTAAACTCATACTATCTGCTTCTATTTTTTTTGAAATATAACCACTAAACTCTTGGATAGTTTGAATGTTGTTAAATGTTATATTTAATGGAATATTTTTAGATCTTAGCGAATTAATTATGTTGTTGTTTCCATCACCTTTGTATATAATAAATCTCCCTGCTTTGATATTTTCAAGATATTTTTTTGTTTTTGCTGCTTTTATGAATGATTCAACATCAATGATATAGCTTGAAATTGAACTAATCATCTCATCCTTACTAGATCCTGAATTGACGTAGATATAAACAAAATCTTCACTAAATGATGTGTTGGATTTAAAAAATACTTTATAGCCAAATGTTGCAATGAGAGCAATAATTAAAAATGATATTATTGTAAAAATTCTAAAAATTGTTTTCATAAATTAAAATTACCGCTGTACACAAATTCAGCATTGCCAAAAAGGAAGATATCAAAAAATTTATTTTCATTAAAATTGAAAGTTACTGACAACTTTCCTCCCCTAGTTATTATATGAGTTATTGATTCTTCATGGTTATAATTTAATTTGGAACATAAAGCAATAGCTACTGCTCCAGTCCCACAAGATAATGTTTCAGCATTAACTCCTCGCTCATAAGTTCTTGCATGGTATGTGTTTTTATCTTTTTTTGAAACAAAATTTACGTTAACACCTCCATCAACTAACTTACTTTCTTGAGCACGCATAAATTCATCTTCAATATTCAATTTTTCTAAATTTTGATCAAATTTAATTAGATGAGGAGATCCTGTATCGATTAAAAAATCATCTCTAATTTTTTTAAAATTATCAACTTTGTTTATTGATATGGAAATTATATTTCCTTGAACATTGACAAAATGATAACCATCAAAAGCCTTAAACTTTGAAACTTTTTTTAATATTTTATTTTTCAAAACAAAGTGAGCTGCGCATCTTGCACCATTTCCGCAAAAAGAACCAATTTTTCCATCAGAATTATAATAGATCATTTCATAATCACAATGATCGTTTGATTTTATAATTATAAATCCATCAGATCCAATTCCTGTATTTCTATCGCACAAACTTTTTATTTTTTCTTGGGTTATGCGATTGAAAGAATTGTTAATACCATCAACGATTATAAAATCATTTCCGTTACCATGATATTTATCGAACGTTACTTTCATTTAACTAATTATAAAAATAGAGATAATGTTAAAAAGAAGTTAAATGTTAAATTAAAAATTGTAAATAAATTATTTTTGAAAAAAAATAGTGATGAAATTCTTAAAAATATTTTATTTAACTGCCTTTGTCGTAATGGTTACGCTAGGCGTAAATTTATTAATTAACGAAACCAAAGAGGAAAATCAAACATACGAGACTTTACGAACGATAAACACGTCGTCTGTTTCAAATGGAAATCAATTTCAAAATTTCAAAACATTTCAAAATCCTGATTTCACAATAGCTGCTGAAAAAACAATTAATTGTGTTGTACACGTAAAAAATACTGCAACAGCTAGAAGCTCCAATTCTATATGGGATCTTTTCTATGGAAATTCACAGCAAAAAAGAACCATTGGAACTGGCTCAGGTGTCATTGTATCTAGAGATGGTTTTATTATAACTAATTATCATGTTATTGACAATGCAAGTTCAATTGAAGTAACAACTAATGAGAATAAATCATATAGCGCTGAGTTAGTAGGTTATGATGAAAATAGTGATATTGCAATATTGAAAGTCGATAGCAAGCGAAATTTTCCTTACATCATTTTTGCTGATTCAGATCAAACAAAAATAGGGGAATGGGTATTAGCTGTAGGAAATCCATTTAACCTTACATCCACAGTTACAGCAGGAATTATTAGTGCCAAGTCTAGGGATCTAAGTGATTTTGATTCAAAAAATCAATCATTTATTCAAACAGATGCCGCAGTTAACAGCGGAAATAGTGGAGGTGCTTTGGTTAATATCAATGGAGATCTTATAGGTATTAATACTGCAATTCAAAGTAATAATGCTGGTTTTATTGGCTATTCATTTGCAGTACCAAGCAATATCGCAAGAAAAATTTATGAGGATATTCTGGAATTCGGAGATGTACAAAGAGGACTTTTGGGTGTAACTGGTCAAAGTTTAAACTCAGAGAATGCAAAGGAACTGGGAATTAACAAAACCGAAGGGTTTTATGTAAATGAAACAGATCCAGAAATGGGCGCACATATTGCCGGAATGAGAAATGGAGATATCATATTACAAATTGATGATGTTCAAATAAATAAGTTTTCTGATTTATCGGGCTACTTAAATGCCAAAAGACCAGGGGATAATTTAGAGGTCACCATTGATAGAAATGGTAAAAAAATAATTTTAGACGTATTACTTAAAGTAAGTACTTATGTGCAGTTTTATGGAATGCAACTTAAAAATTCAAATAAAGATGAATTGGAGAATCTTGATATTGAGAATGGCGTTACTGTGGTTGTAAACAGAAATTCAACTCTTTATAGAATGGGCGTAAGGTCTGGCTATATTTTAACAGAAATTAATGACAAAACTATTTCTTCAACAACTCAATTGAAATCATTTGAAAAAGAAAATATATATCAAATCTCATTCATTGATCTTGATGGAAATAAGGAGAGGTTGATTTTTGATTAACTCGAAATGATTAGAATTGATATTTTAAGTGCAACACCAGAATTGTTAGAAAGTCCATTTTCTGGCTCAATATTACGAAGAGCAATTGAAAAAAATATTGTAGAGGTTTATTTTCACAATCTTAGAGATTATAGCACTGATAAACATAATAAAATTGATGATTATCAGTTTGGTGGTGGTTCAGGAATGGTTTTAATGATAGAACCTATTGACAATTGTATTCAAGAATTAAAAAAATCCAATAATTATGATGAAGTTATATTGATGACACCAGATGCTAAATTATTGGACCAAAAAATTTCAAATAAGCTTTCTACTTTAAAAAACATCATGATAATTTGTGGACATTACAAAGGAGTTGATCAAAGAGTTAGAGATAATTTAATAACAATGGAATTATCAATTGGTGAT
Source organism: uncultured Bacteroidota bacterium (assembly GCA_902614065.1). GTDB lineage: Bacteria > Bacteroidota > Bacteroidia > Flavobacteriales > Flavobacteriaceae > Eutrophosalina. Next base: position 192,147 of record CACMJT010000001.1, read on the forward strand.
TATGTATTATCTGGCGGAGAATTACCAGCGGCTGTGTTGTGTGACTCAATAATACGATTAATTCCAGGTGTGTTAAATAATGAAACCAGTGCGCTTACTGATTCATTTCAAGATAATCTACTTGCTCCACCTGTATATACAAGACCAGCAAATTATAATAACATAAAGGTACCTGACTTGCTCTTGTCGGGTAATAAAAGTAAAATTGAAGACTGGAGAGAAAAAAAGTCAATTGAAAAAACAAAAAAGGTTAGACCTGGATTGCTTAAAAAATAATTTTATTTTTAATTCAAATTGTGTATGTTTGTGCCCCTAATTAACCTCTGGAACCGTTTTGAATGTTGATTAGATTAATAAAAATCTTAAATTATGGAATCTCTTATAAAATATGTTCAAGATGAATATATTGACCAAAAAAATTTTCCTGAGTTCAAAGCTGGAGATACAATAACTGTTTACTACGAAATTAAAGAGGGTGAAAAGTCCAGAACACAGTTTTTTAAAGGTGTTGTCATTCAAATTAAAGGAAAGGGCAAAACAAAGACCTTTACAATTAGAAAAATGTCCGGTACCTTTGGGATTGAAAGAATATTCCCAATAAATCTTCCATCTATTAAAAAAATAGAAATTAATAAGAAAGGTAAAGTTAGAAGATCTAGGATTTATTATTTCAAAAATCTTAGAGGTAAAAAAGCTAGGTTAAAAGAAGCCAAAACATAATTGAATGAGTAAGATTAAAGTGAATAATCCAGTTGTTGAGCTTGACGGCGATGAAATGACTAGGGTTATCTGGGATTTTATCAAACAAAAACTTATTCTTCCCTATTTAGACTTAGAAATTAAATACTTTGACCTTGGTATTAAGAATAGAGATTTTACTGACGACCAAATTACCGTGGACGCAGCCGAAGCAATAAAAAAATATAATGTTGGTATTAAATGCGCTACAATCACACCTGATGAGCAGCGAGTCAAAGAGTACACACTAAAAAAAATGTGGAAATCACCCAACGGAACCATAAGAAATATAATAGGAGGTACTGTTTTTAGGGAACCCATCATAATGAAAAACATACCTCGTTACGTCCAAGGATGGGTCAAACCAATCTGTATAGGAAGACATGCGTTTGGTGATCAATACCGTGCAACAGACTTTTTAACTCACGGAAAAGGAAAACTAACAATGACTTTTACACCCGAAAATGGAGATAAGCCTAAAAGTTGGGAAATATATAATTTCCAAGAAGACGGAATTGCCATGGGTATGTATAATATAGAATCATCAATTTATGGCTTTGCCAGGTCCTGCATGAATAGGGCTGTTTCCAAGGGTTGGCCACTATACCTTTCCACAAAAAATACAATCTTAAAAGCATATGATGGCAGATTCAAAGATATATTTCATGAAGTATATGAAAATGAATTTAAAGATAAATTTAATGAAGTTGGTATAACATATGAACATCGACTAATTGATGATATGGTTGCAGCAGCGATGAAATGGGAAGGTGGCTTTGTTTGGGCCTGTAAAAATTATGATGGTGATGTGCAATCTGATACAGTTGCACAAGGATTTGGGTCACTCGGCTTAATGACATCCACTCTTTTAACACCTGACGGTAAAACAATGGAGGCAGAAGCAGCTCATGGAACAGTAACCAGGCATTATCGACTACACCAAAAGGGAAAAGAGACATCTACCAATCCTATTGCATCTATATTTGCTTGGACCAGAGGTTTAATTCACAGAGCAGAGTTGGATAAAAATAATGAGCTTCTAATTTTCTGTAATCTGCTAGAAAAAGTTTGTATTGAAACTGTTGAATCTGGAAAAATGACAAAAGATCTTGCAATTTTAATCCATAAGAGTAATTTGAAAAGACAACACTACCTTAATACGCAAGAATTCCTTGATGAAATAAAGTCAAGTCTAGACTCAAAGATGTCATAAAGGTGAGGAGAATTATTTTTCTATTTCTTCTCCTGAATTTCAATTTTATTTATACTCAAAATTCATTCACAATAAGTGGATATGTTCAAGATAATAGCAATAATGAGCTCATTATAGGTGCAAGTGTAATAGTTAAAGAATTACAAATTGGTACAGTAACTAATAATTATGGTTTTTTTTCATTGACTTTAGTCGAGGGAGACTATGACTTAATTTTTCAAAGTCTTGGTTTTGAAGATCAATCATTGAATTTCAACCTTAATAGAAATATTTCAGTTAATATCTTTCTAAATGAGAATATTGAATCTCTTGATGAGGTTATTTTAAGTAAAAATATCGAGGATGTAGATGTAGAGCTACCACTTTTAAGTATGAATATTTTATCAGGAAAAACAATTAGACAAACCCCAGTAGTTTTTGGTGAATCTGATCTTTTAAAAACAATTCAACTTTTACCTGGTGTTTCAAGTGCTGGAGAGGGAGCATCTGGATTCAACGTTCGTGGCGGAGCGGCAGATCAAAATTTAATTTTGTTTGATGAGGCAATTATATACAATTCATCTCACCTGTTTGGATTATTTTCAGTATTTAATTCTGATGCAATAAAAGAAGTTAAACTTTACAAGGGCGGTATCCCCTCATCATATGGTGGAAGAATATCATCTGTCTTAGATGTTTACCAAAAAGATGGGAATAACCAAAAACTTCAAGCCAATGGTGGAATTGGCTCTATATCAAGCAGATTTTTGGTTGAGGGTCCAATTCAAAAAAACAAAAGTTCATTTCTACTTGCCTCAAGAGGTTCGTATGCACATTTATTTTTAAAGCTAACAGATATCGAAAATGTTGCATATTTCTATGATTTAAATACAAAATCAAATTTTGTTATTAATGATAAAAATAAAATTTTTGTCTCAGGATATTTTGGAAGGGATGTATTTAAATTACAAGACACATTCTCTAACACTTACGGGAATAGTACATTCAATTTTAGATGGAATCATTTAATTAATGAGAAAACATTCAGCAATACATCAGTTATATACAGCAACTATTATTATGGATTAAAACTAGATTTTGGTGGTTTTGATTGGAATTCAAGTATAAAAAACTTGAACCTTAAGTTTGATATCAAAAATTACTTTTCCAGTGAATTCCAATTTAATTATGGACTTAACATAATATATTTTGATTTTAATCCAGGTGAAATTAGTCCTCTTACACCAAACTCAGGAATTAATTATTCAAAATTGAATTCTAAGTACGCTGTAGAGAACTCTGCGTATTTTGATATTATTAATAAAATAAGTCCCAATCTTTCAGTTAGATATGGTCTTCGCTTCAATCAATTTTTGAGACTTAGACAACAAGGTTTGCAATCATATATAAATGATGATCCTTTGGATTTTGACGAGAATTTAAAAATATATAATCCAGCAAATCCATTGATTTATAGTTTTGACAACAATTCATCTGTTTTTAAAACCTTTAATAATGTAGAACCAAGAATAAATATTTCATATTCATTCAAGGGCCAAAGTTTAAAGGCAAGTTATAATAGACTTAACCAATATTTGCATTTAATATCCAATACTAGTTCACCAACACCTCTTGATATATGGGTGCCGAGTGGACCATATTTGAAACCTCAAAAACTTGATCAATTTGCACTGGGTTTCTACAAAAATGCCAAAAGTCTCAGATTTGAATCTGAGCTATTTTATAAAAAAATTAAAAATAAACTTGATTATGTTGACGGAGCTGATTTAGTTGGCAATGATAATATTGAAACTGTTGTTATTGCTGGTGATGCAAGAGCCTTCGGAATTGAATTTTTGTTAAAAAAAATTAGTGGAAGACATAAATATTGGATTGCTTATACCTTATCTAAGTCAGAACAAAAAACACCAGGAAGGAATAGTATTGAAACAGGGATTAATTTTTCAAAATGGTACAATACACCATATGATAAAACACATGATTTAAGCATAAATTCAGAGTATAAGATAAATGATAAATTAAAGCTTGTAGGGAATTTTATTTACCAAACAGGTCAGCCAACAAATTATCCAAACTCTCAATACAATTACATGAATTTGAATATACCGAACTTCGGAGAACGTAATTCATCCAGGCTTCCACATTATCACCGTCTTGATATCAATTTAACTTTAAAACCTAAGAAAAATAACAGAAAAATTGAAAGCACATGGGTCTTTGGTATTTATAATCTGTATAACAGAGATAATGCTAATTCAATTATTTTTAGAAGAAACAATGAAACGTTAAAAAATGAAGCGGTACAGATCTCAATTTTTGGTATTGTTCCCTCAGTAACATATAATTTTAAATTTTTATGAAAAAAATTAGTCTTATTATCTTTTTAATAATTTTAAATTTTGGCTGTGAAAAGGTAGTCGAAATAGACTTAGATTTTAATGAGAAAAGGTATGTTATTGATGCAAAAATTAATAAACATGTCAGCTCAGATAAAGCATTTTCTGAGGTTAGAATAAGCAAATCTAGACCATATTTTAGTGATATAATTGAATATGTTAATGATGCAAATGTTAAGATTGTTGAAAAAGAAACTGGTGTTGAATATTTATTAAATCACTTTGGCGAAGGTTTATATTCAATATATGATTTCAATATTGTTCCAGAGAGTGATTATGAGCTAGTGATAAATCATGGTGATAACCAATTTACATCAGTTGAAAAGTTATCAAATTCAAGCTTAATTGACAATGTAATACAAGGAGAGAGAAATTCGTTAAGTGATGATATAGTTGAGATTGTAACAACATTTACTGATAGACCAGAACTTGATAATTATTATTTATTTGAGTATGGTAAAAAGGGTAATCTTCAGCCTGCAAGAGACCTTTACATAAATGGCAACTCATTTACCTTTTCTTATTTTATGAATAAAGATGATATTCCCCAAAATAGAGAATTATTTGTTCGTATGGAGGGAATAGATTATGATTATTTCAAGTACATGATTCAAATTGTCATTCAAACAAATACTCAAAATGGACCATTCTCAACCCCACCTGCACCAATTTTGGGAAATATTGTCAATATTAACAACAATGAGTCAACAGTTTTTGGTTATTTCAAGGTTTGTGAATATGATGAATATGTTTTGAAAAACATTTTGATTGACTAATTTTAAACTATGAGTCTTGAAAAAATCACAGAAAGTGATTCATACTATAATGATTTAGAATATAAATCAACAGAGGAAATAATTAAAATTATTAATGCTGAGGATAAAACAGTTGCTCACTCTGTAGAAAAAGTATTACCCAAAATTGAAATACTTATAAATGAAATATTAAAAAATTTAATTGATGGAGGAAGACTGTTTTACATTGGAGCTGGCACAAGTGGTCGATTAGGAATAGTCGATGCATCCGAATGTCCACCAACATTTGGAGTTGAAGAAAATTTAGTGATTGGGTTAATTGCAGGTGGAGATAAAGCAATTAGGAAGTCTAAAGAATTTGCAGAGGATAACTATGATTTAGGTTGGGAAGATCTAAAGAAATATGAAATAAATAATAAAGATTCTGTCATTGGTATTGCTGCATCTGGAACTACACCTTACGTAGTTGGAGCAATAAAAAAATGCAGTGAACAAAATATTTTGACCGGTTGTATTACTTGTAATTCCAAAACACCTTTAGCTAAAAACACCAAATATCCGATTGAGGTCATTGTTGGTCCTGAAGTTATAACTGGAAGTACAAGAATGAAAGCTGGTACAGCTCAAAAGTTAGTTCTTAATATTATATCTACCACCCTCATGATTAAAATGGGAAAAATAAAGGACAATAAGATGATAGATATGCAACTTTCAAATAATAAATTGATAAAAAGAGCAGAAAATATACTGATTAAAGAATTAGAAATAAGTCATGAGCAAGCAAAAAAGCTACTTGACTCAACAAAAAGCGTTAGGAAGTCGCTTGAAAAAAAGTAAATTTACCTTGATTTTTTTAGTGTATCAAACATAATTGGTGTTGCAACAAAGACAGAGGAGTAAGTTCCAATAATAACACCAATAATAAGAGCAAACATAAAGCCTCTAATTGACTCACCACCAAAAATAAAGATTGTTAGAAGAACAAGCAGAGTAGTAAATGATGTGTTCAATGTTCTACTTAGAGTACTATTCAAAGCTGTATTAACAACCCTAGTAATTTCCCAAGAAGTATTTATGTTTCTGTATTCCCTTATTCTGTCAAAAACAACAACAGTATCATTTAACGAATATCCAATGACGGTTAGGACTGCTGCAATAAATGCTTGATTTATTTCCATATTAAAAGGCATAATCTTATATGCCAGTGAAAATATTCCTAAAACAACCATTACATCATGAAAAACAGCAGAAACGGCACCCAGTGAAAACTGCCAATTCTTAAATCTGATTAGTATGTAAAGAAAAACGAAAATTAAAGAACCAATAACAGCAATGAATGAATTCGTTTTAATATCATCAGCAATGGTTGGACCAACCTTGATAGATGACATAATGCCAACTGATTTATTTTCATCTCCGTTGACGAACGAATCGTAGTTTATGCTACTATCAATTAAATAATTTAGGTCAGAATATAAAATGCCATTTATCTCATCATCGATACTAGAATCGTCTATGTCAACTTTGTAATTAGTAGTTATTTTTAATTGGTTATCAGCTCCAAATGTTTTTACTTCAGCATTGCCAAGTGATTCTGCAAGTTTTTGCTGGATCTCAAGTTGATTAACAGGATTTTCAAATCTGACAACGTATGATCTTCCCCCAACAAAATCAACACCTTGATTCAAATTATTAATAAACAATGAGAAGATGGCTATGAATATGAATGAACCAGAAATAATATATGAAACATTTCTTTTGCTCAGAAAAGATATGGACATATTTCTAAATAAATTTTTTGTTAAAGGCGTAGAAAATTCTAATTTTTTTCCAGATGAAATATACCACTCAACAAGCATTCTAGTAATAAAAATCGCAGTAAATAATGAGGTTAATATACCAATCAACAATGTTGTAGCAAATCCTTTAATTGGTCCAGTACCAAAAATAAAAAGAACAAGAGCAGTAACTCCAGTAGTAGCATTTGCATCCAATATGGATGATAATGCATTACTGAATCCGTCAGCAATCGCTTGTTTTTGTCCCTTTTCTCTGTAAATCTCCTCTCGTACTCTTTCAAAAATTAGAACATTTGCATCAACAGACATACCAATTGTTAATACTATACCTGCTATTCCGGGTAGAGTAAGAACGGCTCCAAGGCCAGATAATAGACCAAAGATGAGCAGTATATTCAGAGATAAAGCAACATCAGCATAAAGACCAGCTCTACCATAATAAAAGTACATCCAAATTAATACTAAAATAAGGGCAATTACAAAGGAGTATGTTCCTTTTGTAATGGATTCTTGACCAAGAGTTGGACCAATTACCTCTGATTGAATAATGTCTGCAGAAGCAGGTAATTTACCAGCTCTCAAGACATTGGCTAAGTCCAAAGCTTCGTCCAATGAGAAATTACCTGTTATTTCAGATCTTCCACCTGAGATGGCTCCACTAGTTACACCAGGTGCTGAATATACCATTTCGTCAAGAACAATTGCAATATTAGTCTCATTTGCGTAGGCTTGTCCTGTTAATTCTTCCCAAACTCTGGCACCAGTACCATTCATTTGCATAACAACTGCAGGATTACCAAATTGATCGTAAGACTGTGATGCATCTACAACTACACTACCACTTAGAGGAGGAACATCTCTTCTGTTTGACTTTAATACAAAAAGGTCAACTATATTTGACTCAGTATCAGGAAGACCCCACAAAAATTTAGTATATCGTTTACTAGGTGGTAGTAATTGTCGAACTCTTGGATTTGATAAATATTCATTTACAAGATCCTTGTCTTTTTGGTTAAACTGTGCTAGTACAGGTCCACCTTGAAAACCAGTTCCAATTATTAAATCAAGAAGTGGGTTTTTTTCTACATTGATAGAATCATTCACTTCAACATCAGCAAGTAAATCATCGATTTCTGACTTCTCATCCTCTTCAGTATTTACTTCTTCTTTATATATTTCTTTAAGAACCTGATTGGCTTCTGACAGGAATCTAAAATATTCTTGATTTTTTTCGGAGGTCCAAAATTCTAACTGCGCTGTACTTTGAAGCAATTTTTTTACCCTATCTATATCTTTAGCCCCGGGAAGTTCTACCAATATCCTTCCTGAATTACCAAGTCTTTGAATATTTGGACTGCTTACACCAAATTGATCAATTCGTTTTCGCAAAACCTCAAAGGCAGAAATGATGGATTCATCAATTTTAGTTCTTAAAATAGGCTTAACATCACTGTTAGTCATCTGAAAATTAATATCATCACTCAGTGTTCTATTAGCAAATATGTCAGGTGAAGCTAAATTTTTATCAGGTGCAACAGTTTCAAATGCAATAAAAAACGACTCAATATAGTTATCACTGGAGCTTTTTTGAAGAATGTCTGCCTCGTTTAAAGCCCTATTAAAGTCAGGATCAGTTGTGTTTTCAGCCAAACCTTTTAGAATGTCCTTAACAGAAATTTGAAGAATAACATTGATTCCACCCTGAAGGTCTAAGCCTCTTTTCAACTCTTTAGATTTAAAGGAGGAATAGGTTGGTCTTAAAATTTTAGGTAAAAAAGTAAGCTGGTCAAGATTTGATATTGAGTCTAAATAAGATTTTTTTGAAACCTGTCTTTTTGTGACAAAATCATCTTGATCTTCATTAACCGCTAATTCTGAAAACAAATCAGCATCACTTTCAATTTTATTTGTAAAAAAAGTATTTGATAACTGAATTACACAAACAAAAGTGAAAAAAAAGGCAATGAATTTTACTAATCCGTTATTATGCATAATTTTTTAAATAGCGGGAGCAAATATATGATTTAGTAATTCAGAAAACAAAATTTGGTGTGTGATATATTTTTATAAGTTTTGTCCTAGGCTTTCGTTCATTTCTCTAACTGAATCAGCACTATTTTTAAATTTCAATTTTTCATCATCATTCAACTTTAAATCTAAAATTTCTTCAACGCCATTTTTACCAATAATACAAGGGACGCCGATACACAAGTCTGATTGCCCATATTCTCCATCTAAATAAACAGAACATGGTATAATCCTTTTTGAATCATTTAAAATCGATTCTACAAGGAAAGAAATAGCTGCTCCAGGTGCGTACCAAGCTGAAGTCCCTAAAAGTTTTGTAAGCGTTGCTCCACCCACCATAGTAGATGATACGACATCTTCAATCTCACCGCTTTTTAAAAAATTAGAAATAGGTAATCCGTTGTAACTCGCAAATCTACTTAGTGGGATCATTGTTTTGTCTCCATGACCTCCGATTACCATTCCGTGAATATCGTTTGCAGGTTTTTTTAAGGCTTTTGATATGTACGTTTTAAACCTAGAGCTATCAAGTGCACCTCCCATTCCAATGATCCTTTTTTTATCTAAGCCACAAGTTTTAATTGTTAAATAAGTCATGGTATCCATTGGATTAGATACAACAACTATAACTGGATTTTTTGAATATTCTAGAATACTTGATGTGACAGATTGAACTATTTTGGCATTAATGCCAATTAGTTCTGACCTGCTCATTCCTGGTTTTCTTGGCATTCCAGAGGTTATTACAACGACATCACTATCTTTTGTTTTTGAATAATCTCCCGTTGTTCCACTGACAATTGTATCAAATCCTCTAGTAGTTGAGGTTTGCATAATATCTAACGCCTTTCCCTCTGCATAACCATCTTTAATATCAAGTAAAACAACTTCATTACAAATCGATTTTGCAGCCATAACATCAGCAGCAGTTGCACCAACATTTCCAGCACCAATTACACTTACTCTCATCTTTTAAACATCAATATTTGCATATGTTGCATTTCGTTCTATAAATTCTCTTCTTGGTGGAACCTCATCCCCCATTAACATAGAAAATACTCTATCAGCTTCACCCGCATTTTCAATAGTAACTTTTCTAAATGTTCTTGACTCTGGGTTCATTGTTGTGTCCCACAATTGAATAGCATTCATTTCACCAAGGCCTTTATATCTTTGCACCGAAGCACCAGTACCGAAATCTTCAACAAGTTTATCACGATCTGGATCATTCCAAGCGTATTGTTTTTTAGCTCCTTTTTTTACTAAGTAAAGTGGAGGTGTTGCAATGTAAACATGTCCATTTTCAATCAATTCACGCATGTATCTGAAGAAAAAAGTCAAAATCAATGTGGAAATATGACTACCATCAACGTCTGCATCACACATGATGACTATTTTATGGTATCGCAACTTCTCTAAGTTAAGAGCTTTACTATCATCTTCAGTACCCACACTTACACCAAGTGCAGTATAAATATTTATAATTTCTTGGTTCTCAAATACTTTATGCTGCATAGCCTTTTCAACATTAAGAATTTTTCCTCTCAGCGGTAAAATAGCTTGAAAATTTCTATCCCTACCCTGCTTGGCAGTTCCACCAGCAGAGTCTCCCTCAACTAAAAATATCTCACATTGAGCAGGATCTTGCTCAGAGCAATCAGAAAGCTTTCCTGGTAAACCTCCGCCACCCATAACAGTTTTTCTTTGAACCATTTCTCTGGCTTTTCTTGCTGCATGTCTAGCTTGTGCTGCCAAAACTACTTTATCAACAATGATTTTAGCTTCGTTAGGATGCTCTTCTAAATAATTTTCAAGCATTTCAGAAACAGCTTGGGAAACGGCAGATGTAACCTCCTTGTTTCCTAGTTTAGTTTTAGTTTGCCCTTCAAATTGAGGTTCAGCTACCTTGACAGAGATAATCGCTGTTAAACCTTCTCTAAAATCATCACCAGAAATTTCAAATTTAATTTTATCCAAAAGACCAGAAGAATCGGCATATTTCTTCAGAGTTGATGTCAAACCCCTTCTAAAACCTGAGAGATGTGTTCCACCCTCATGGGTATTGATGTTATTAACATACGAGTGGATATTTTCATTAAAAGATGAATTATAAATCATAGCTATTTCCACTGGAACATCGTTCTTTTGTCCCTCGATTGAAATAACTTCCGGAATTAATGGCTCACGATTTTCATCTAAAAACTTAATAAATTCTTTTAACCCTTCATCAGAATGAAAAGATTCTTTCTTAAAATCATCATCTACTTTTTTTCTTCGATCAGTTAAATTTATTGTAATGCCCTTATTTAAAAATGATAATTCTCTCATCCTATTAGAAAGGGTTTCATAATTATAACTTTGAACATCTTTAAAAATACTTACATCAGGTTTAAATGTTACAAGTGTACCAGTCTTATCACTCTTTCCATTTTCTCTAACGGGATATAAAGTCTTTCCTTTTTCGTATTCCTGCTCCCACATTTTACCATCTCTAAAAACAGTAGCCTTTAAATGATCAGAAAGTGCATTTACAACAGAAACACCAACACCGTGCAAGCCACCTGATACTTTGTAAGAATCTTTGTCAAATTTTCCACCAGCACCAATTTTAGTCATTACTACCTCTAAGGCTGACACCCCTTCTTTTTGGTGAATTCCTACAGGTATTCCCCTTCCATTGTCTTCTACTGTAATTGAATCATCTTCGTTGATAATTACACTTATTTCACTACAATGACCTGCCATGGCTTCATCTATTGAATTATCAACTACCTCATATACAAGGTGATGTAAACCTCTTACACCAACATCACCAATATACATTGATGGTCTTTTTCTAACGTGTTCCATTCCCTCAAGGGCCTGTATACTATCTGCGGAATAATTTTGGGTAGATTCTGAACTCATATTTTGTTAGGTTTGTTGTGCTCACAAATATACTCATTATAATGCTAAAAAACTTAACTCTAACAGGAAGGAAATAGTATAAGTTATTAACAAGAAATTGTTAATTTTTTAGTAAGAATCCTTGTGAATATTTTGAACAGCACGTCCGGAGGGATCATTTAATTCTTGAAATGACTTATCCCACTTTAAAGCAACGGGACTACTACAAGCAACAGAGGGCACTGAAGGGACTGTTTGAGCTGCAGTTTTCGACGGAAAATGCTCCTCAAAAATTGATCTATAATAATATTCTTCTTTACTCATTGGAGTTTGAAAAGAAAACTTTTTGTTAGCGTTTTTAAAATCATTATCAGAAACCTCATTTTCTACCAATTCTTTTAAGCTGTCAATCCACGAATAACCTACACCGTCACTAAATTGTTCTTTTTGTCTCCAAGCTACTTTTTTTGGTAAATAAGTCTCAAAAGCTTTCCTTAAAACCCATTTTTCCATCCTTTTTTCATTGATCATTTTATCAGCAGGATTAATATTCATTGCAACATCCATAAACTCTTTGTCTAAAAAAGGAACTCTTCCTTCAATACCCCAAGCTGCAAGCGATTTATTTGCCCTTAAACAATCATACTGATAGAGTTTTTCAATTTTTCTGACAGTTTCATTATGAAATTCCTTTGAGTTAGGAGCTTTGTGGAAATATAAATAACCACCGAAAATTTCATCAGCACCTTCACCAGATAAAACCATTTTTATTCCCATTGACTTTATAACTCGGGCCATCAAGTACATTGGTGTTGAAGCTCGAACAGTTGTTACATCATAGGTCTCAATGTGGTAAATAACATCCCTCAAGGCATCTAGCCCTTCTTGAACCGTAAAATTAATTTCATGATGAATAGAGCCTATGTGCTTTGCCACAATTTTAGCGGCTTTCAAGTCGGGTGAACCTTTTAACCCAACAGAAAATGAGTGTAATTGTGGATACCAAGCATCGTCTTTGTCATTGGATTCAATTCTCTTAGAAGAAAACTTTTTTGCAAGTGCTGAGGTGATTGATGAATCTAGTCCTCCAGAAAGTAATACACCATATGGAACATCACTCATTAGTTGTCTATGAACAGCATCCTCTAGTGATTTCTTTAAATCCTCAATCCTTGTTTCGTTGTTTTTAACTGAATCAAAATTCATCCAAGATTTATTGTACCATTTGACATAATTTTTATCATCACTATGGTATATACATCCTGGTGGAAAAATTTCAATTTTCTGACATTTACCCTCAAGAGCTTTCAGCTCAGAAGAAACGTACATGGTATTATTTTTGTCCCATCCCACGTAGAGTGGAATGATACCAACATGATCTCTAGCAACCAAAAATTTGTTTTCAAATGAATCATAAAGAACAAAACCAAAAATTCCGTTCAGATCGTTCAAAAATTCTTTGCCTTTTAGATGGTAAAGAGCGATGATAATTTCACAATCCGAATCGGTCAAGAAATCATGATTTTTAGCGTATTTTTCTCTTAATTCTAAATGATTGTAAATCTCACCATTAGCAGCCAACACGTACCTTCCATCTTTACTGTAAAGGGGCTGTTTTCCAGACTTTGGGTCTACAATTGCTAGTCTTTCGTGGGCTAAAACAACATTTTCATCACTAAATATACCACTCCAATCAGGACCACGATGCCTTAATTTTTTAGACATTTCTAAAAGTTGAGGCCTTAAGATTTCAGGTTTTTCATTGATATGTAAAGCACATACAATCCCACACATGTTAAATTTTTTGTCAAAGATGATTAATAAATTTGAATTAAATCAATTAATTATGACTAATTAGTATTTTTGAAATGTTAATGATTTAATAAATTTACTGAGGATAATGAAAAAAAAGTTAGTTGTATTTGAAAATGCTTTTATTGAAATTAACGAAACTAAAACATTAGAAAATTTAAGTTTTGAAATCTTTGAAGATGATTTTGTTTACTTAATTGGAAAAACAGGAAGTGGTAAAAGTAGTATATTAAGAACTATTTACTCTGACATAAAACTTAAAACCGGAAATTGTACAGTTCTAGATGATGATCTAGTTAAAATTCAAAGAAAAAAAATACCTCTTCTAAGAAGAAAAATTGGAATGATTTTTCAAGATTTCAAGCTGCTACCAGATCGATCGGTAGCAAAAAATTTGGAGTTCGTCTTAAGAGCAACTGACTGGAACAAAAAAAAATTAATTGAAGACAGGGTCAATGAAGTATTGGATAAAGTGGGGATGAGAGAATGTTTAAATAGGATGCCATACCAACTGTCTGGGGGGGAACAACAAAGAATAGCAATTGCAAGGGCATTACTGAACAAGCCTAAATTAATCTTAGCTGATGAGCCAACTGGAAATCTAGATCCACAAACAAGTACTGAAATAATGAATTTATTAAATGATATTCACAAGCAAGGAAGTGCAATCTTTATGGCAACACATGATTATAATACAATCAATAAATACCCAAAACCAACACTAAGAATTGAAAATAATAGATTATTTCAGCTCAAAAGCAAGTCCATTATTTAATTACATTTGCAAAAGTGATAACACTAAAAGAATTACTTCAAAAAGAAAGCCCATTTTTGCTCATCGCTGGTCCATGTGCAATTGAAGGTGAAGAAATGGCATTTGTAATTGCTGAAAAATGTATTGAAATAGCAAAAAAACATAGTCTACAGTACGTTTTTAAGGGAAGTTTCAAAAAAGCAAATAGAAGTAAAATCGACAGTTTTACTGGTATTGGTGATTTAAAAGCTTTAAATATTCTTTCCAAAATCAGAAATGATTTAAAAATTCCAGTAACTACAGATGTTCACGAAGTTAGTGATATTGAAATGGTTAAAGAACATGTGGACATTATTCAAATTCCTGCTTTTTTGGCCAGACAAACTGACTTACTAGTTGCAGCGGCGAAAAGCGGTAAAATTGTAAACATTAAGAAAGGACAATTTATGGATTCAAAAAGCATGAGTTATGCTGTTGATAAAGTTTTAGAATCCGGAAATAATAATGTATTTATTACTGAAAGAGGCAGTATGTTCGGATATCAGGATTTAATAGTTGACTTTAGAAATATTCCCAAAATGAAAGTTTATGCTCCTGTTATTCTCGATGTTTCTCATTCTTTACAAAAACCAAATCAAGATTCTGGAGTTACAGGTGGACAACCTGAACTCATTGAAACCATTGCAAAAGCGGGCATTGCAACTGGAGCTAATGGTATTTTCATTGAAACGCACTTTGATCCTAAATCAGCAAAAAGCGATGGAAAAAACATGCTACCAATTGAAGATCTGGATGAACTTATTTCCAAACTTGTACGAATAAAATCATCAATTTAATTAGTTTTTATATTTTTGCTCTCCAATTTTGATCATTGAAATCATGGGGCCGACTGGATTTGACAGCGATCTAGTAGTGTTAGTAAGCAAACCGAGCGATTAGTTATAGCTCGTTAATATCAACTAAAAACTTTAAATGGCGAAAATAAATACGCTCTTGCTGCTTAATGACTGAATCATAGTAAGTCTAAGCCTAGTCCTGCAAGGCAGGAAAGCGAGATGTCTCTAAGTTGTTTTTGTTAGCAACAACTTTTAATGAGACACCATATTGTTAACATAGAATAATTATTGCTTCAATAATTATTTGAAACTTTAGAAGCTAAGTGGTGATTGTGTAGTTTTCAGCAAGATCATCATCGAAAATTAAATGGAAACTAAGTTTGTAGAAAGCTAATGTTTCAGTCGTTTGGACGAGGGTTCGAATCCCTCCGGCTCCACCATTTTAAGAAATATAAATTACAATTGGGTAATCTATAGATGCATCAATATTGTTTGGCGCTTCAATTATAACCTCCCTCGAAACCAACGCCCCGTCGATAACCTGTTCAATAAAAAAACTTGTGTCTGACAAATTGAGTAAAGGAACTAGTTCATCATCTTGTTGATTTTGAGTTTGATCATAGGAGCTGCTTGAACATGATAAACACACCCATAATAGAATTGTTGTTATAATTTTATTCAGATTCATTAAAAACATCGGTTGGTTAAATGGCAAATATTCTTAAATTTAAAATCTTAATTTTAAAAATATGAAAAAAATAATTTTACTTTTTACAATCTTTTTTTCGTCTTTTTCATTTTCACAATACTGTGCTTTTTTTGATTTTAAAACAGATGAGCCAGAAATGGTTGTTTCAGCGCTTAAAGGTATGATGGAAACTGAATGGGCAAAAAATATTAATGGAACAAAATCTTTGTTTGCTTATCAATTCAACGGAAATACAGAAGCAACGCACTCAGTCCAATTTTGCTTCCCTGACGAAGCTTCTTTTGCAAATTGGTCATTATCCTGGTTTGCATCACCGGTTGCTCAAGTTTTTGGCGAAAAACTTAATAAGTACATAACCCCCGTAAAGACCGCTTTGAATACGCCTGCTTGGTTTAAAAATGACTGGACACCTGACCAAGTATTCATGATTTGGGAAATGGAAGTTTCAGACCCAGGAAAATATGTGAAAGAATTTGCTTCTTTTTCTCAAGAAATGGCTGTAACTCAGGGATATGAGGAAAACTCATATGGTCTAGGATATCCAATTAGTGGAAAAAATGATAGTTTTTCTCATTTTGTATGGGTTGGTGCACCTGATTTAGAATCAGCATTAAAGAGAACAAAAGATATGTATAATAGCCCTGAATTTGCAGAGTACTCAAAAAAAGTCAGTGGCGTTAGAAAAGTTGTAAACTCTTATATGATGGTAAGGTTGGCTGACTTCTAAACATTAATTTATCTAAATTAAAAAGCCCTTTTTAGGGCTTTTTTTATTTCAATTTTAAAAATCCAAATTCACCATTATCAACTGCAATAATTGGTTTACCATCTAAAGATAAATCGATATCCTCCCCTGCCCAATCCTCACTCTCTCTTCCATAAATTCCTTCCCATTCTATTGTGCCATTGGATGAAAACTTAATAGAATAGACTTTCCATTGATCAGAAGATTCTGATGAATTATCACATGTTGCTGAATACTCATCATATTCGTCTCCAGTTCCTGCAATAATTATACAACCACCATCATCAGTGGATGTAACACCCCAAACTTCATCATGTATGTAATTTTCATTAAAACCTCTCGGATTACCTCTTTTTGAATCCCATAACTTATTTCCATTAGAATCAATTTTCATCGTATAAGTATCCCAGTTTGCAGTTTTTGATGTTGTATGACCACTCAGGAAGATTTCATTTTCATCATTTACATCCATGGCAAAGCAATGATCAGATTCATTCCCGCCATAAACATTGGACCAAATTAATTCCCCTGATGGATTCATTTTAATTAAAGCATAATCTTCAGCGCCATCTGTAAGACCTGAAATGTAAATATCATTATTAATAGACTTAATTCTGTAAGCATGAGACATGTAACTTTTAATATCTATGTTTTTTATGATATTGCCCTTTAAGTCTAATATATGTAAGCTTGATTCACCTTCTGAATAAAAGTTGTTGTATTTATCTTCAGAATTTGTGTAACCAACTGCAAAAATTTGATTACCGATCAATAATAATTGCTCAAATGCGTCACTTCCTCCATTTTCATAGGTTTTTGAGAATAAAATATCTCCACTTTCTTTTTTTACTTTAACTAAAAAACTATCATCATTGTTAACACCGCACAGTAAATATCCATCATCCAATTCAAGAATTGAATTTCCAAAATTGTGACCCGCATCAGTATATTCTTTTTTCCAAATTAATTGACCATTTTGATCGACTTTAACAACAAATATTTTTGCATTATTAGGTAAAAAACCCGTTTCACCTATTTGAATATAGCCTCCATCATTAGTTGAAAGAATAAAATGTCCATGAGATTCCTCACCACTGCCTCCATAAGATTGAAACCAATCAAGAGAAGGTTTGTTTGGATATTCAATTGTTTCACAACTGGAAATGATGTCAACATCTTTGGAGCATGACATCAAAATGATTGAAATCAAACATAATTTTAATTTAAATGTTATAATTTTAAAAATGTTTATGTTTTTCATCAAATACATGTTAGTTATTTCAAAAATTATACTGTTATCATTACTTGTATCATGTGAAGATAACGATAATCGTAATGATTTTGACACCTCCACAGAGCTAAAAACAGAAACTATATTTATTGAACAAAACGTAAGTGGTGTTATAGAGCGAAGACCCGTCATTATTCAAACAGAGTCAAATATTAATTCAAGCAAATTGTACCCTGTCGTTTTTGGATTACATGGTAATGGTGGAACAAATACAGGTTTTTTAAATAGACTGAAAAGGTTTACTGACGATGGAGAATTTGTTGGTATATATCCTCAAGGAATTCAAAAATCTTGGAATTTAGGGTCGGAAGCTTCGAGAGCTGATGATATCCAATTTATTAATTTAATCATTGAGGAATTAAAAA
Organism: uncultured Bacteroidota bacterium; assembly: GCA_902614065.1. Lineage (GTDB taxonomy): Bacteria > Bacteroidota > Bacteroidia > Flavobacteriales > Flavobacteriaceae > Eutrophosalina. The sequence continues at coordinate 210,474 of CACMJT010000001.1, forward strand.
AATATCAAAATCTTAATATGAACAAGGTATATGTCATTGGAAATTCAAATGGCTCTGGAATGGCCAACAAGTTGGGTGTAGAAACAAATCATTTTAAAGCGATTGCACCCATTGTAAGTCAATTAATGGAAAGTATGCCGTTAAAGTCAACAACTCAACCCCTATCAGTTTTCCAAGTCAATGGAGCTTTGGATCCAATAATCCCAATCAACGGAGGACCTGGACCAGGAACACATATTTTTTTAGATGCTCTGCAAAGTGCAAAATTGTGGGCAAATAAATTTAATTGTTTTGAACCTCAAATTAGAATGATTGGAGAAGACACTCTCTATGAATTTAAAAACTGTGATGATGGAAAAGAGATTAGGTATTTAAGGATTGAAAATGGGGAACACAATGTTTTAAATCCTTTTTTAATCAATGAGATTTGGAACTTCTTTCAAAGATTTTAGCTATGAAACATCACATCAAGAATTTATCAAATATTGTAATTGTTTTTTTATTATGCATGGGTTTAGGATTTGCTACTCAAAATAAAATTGTAATTAACGGTATCATTTTGGTTTTTATTATCCACTGGGCATTGTACATTCCTGCAAATATTTTTAAAACCGAAAAATTTTATGATCTAACAGGTAGTCTAGCTTACATTTCTGTGATTTCTTACATACTTTACTCAAAAACACAAAGCTTTGGGTCAGGAATAGGAGAAATTGTTATTTCCTTAGCAATAATAATATGGTCTGGTAGATTAGGTACATTTTTATTTTTAAGAATAAAAAAAGACGGTGAGGACAAAAGATTTAGAGAGTATAAAAAGTCATGGTCAAAATTTTTGGTTGCATGGACAACATCAGGAATGTGGGTAACAATATGCTCAGCATGTGCAATGACAGCTGTCGCATCGGAAAATATTATTGAGCTAAATACCGCTTTTTTTACGGGTCTTGTTCTATTTATAATTGGATTTTCCATAGAGATTATAGCAGATTATCAAAAAACGAAATTTAGATCAATCAGTGAAAATAAGAATAAATTCATAACGTCAGGCTTGTGGTCAAAATCAAGGCATCCAAACTATTTAGGTGAAATTATTCTTTGGTTAGGTATTTCTGTAATGTCATTTTCAAATCTAGAGGGATTACAATACATGACTCTGATATCACCAATTTTTACCTATTGGTTAATTGTTTATATAAGTGGGGTGAGTATGTTGGAGAAAAGTGGTCAAGAAAAATGGGGGCATTTAAAAGAATATCAGGATTACATTAAAAAAACTCCAAAATTATTTTAAAACCAAATCAATTGGCCCATCTGTTTCTTTGTCAACAGAGAAACTGAATTTATAGATTTTTTTATCTACTAGCATTTCGCCCTCATAATCTCCATAGAATCCCCTAAATTCAAAAGAATCGCTAATGTTTATTTTTTCACTTATTTCAGTTGTCCAAGTTTCTTTTATTAACTTTTTCAAAGTCAAAAATGATTTTTTTGGAGATAAGTCTTTGTAAAGCAATCCCCCGGCATGTCCTCTCCATGCATTTTTATCAGTTAGGTTCCAAAAAGTAATAGAACTAACACTCGGATGACTGAAAACAAGTGTGTAAAAGTCTTTTAAATAAGATGCTTGAAAATCTTCATATTCAGGAAGGCTTGGTAAGTCCATTTCTTTCCCATTTCGTAGTGATTCATCTCTCTTAGCTAAAAACTCTTGGTGATCTTTCCAATTATTAAATCTTTTCGAACTTGTCACAGTGATTTCTGTAAACTGAATGTTTTTTCCCAAAACTGCATAATCCTCAATCTGATCCCAAACTTGACTTTCAGTCATGACATTATCATTCGACTGCATATGAGCTTGCATGCCAATTGAACTGAAATTTAAATTTTTCTGTACGTAATATTCATTTATTTTAAAATATTCGGGGTCCTTTGCGTGGTAGTGATTATTTGAATAATTCTTATCTGGATTAACGCTGTTAACAAACTGATAGATTTCTACCATTGCTGGATATATTCCACCTTTGTAATTGATCCAATCTTGAATAGCACTGTATGGAATGTGAGGTTTAAATGGTCCAACTGGTTCATTGTATACGTCCCAGTCATTAATTTCCGGATAAGTTTCAATTAATCTCCTCATGTGTGTTTTCATAGCGACCTCAAGCTCATCCAAATCTTTAGAATATCTTACCCAATCAGGCATACCCTCATGCCACATCAATGGATGACCTTTTAGTCGAACATTATTTTTTATTGACCATTTAATAATATCATCATAATATTTATCAATCTGTTTTCTACTACTTCTTTCGTCTGTAAGTCCCCAATACATGCCGACAGTTGCATAATTAAAAGCCTCTTTAAATCTTTCAAGATATAAATCAAACATATTTCCTCTCATCTTCCTCAACTGAGTAAAGCCAACTCCAAATTTAAAGTCATGATTAATTAATTTAATTTTTAATTTTCCGTTCTTTTTTTTGATGTCAGTTGGGAAATTAAAGTTTAAAATCGTGTTGGTTTTTCTGTATTTTTCAATTCTCTCATCAGCCCCTTCTAATTTCCATGGCTCATGAAAACTTGGATCTTGAGCAAAAATTAATAGAGGGAATATTATATAGAATAAATATTTCATTTTAATAATGGGTTTTTATGTAATCGGAGTCTTTTATTTTACCAATTAAATTTTTTTGAACATTCATCCACTTCGAAGGTTCATCAAGTGGATGTTGAGTAGGCTTTATGAGAGGAATATTTCCTAATGATACAATATCATTTTGAGAGACCATCCACTCATCGAGACTTTTACTCAATTCACTAATAATATGTTTTGAGCCAGGTTTTTTTGAAATATTATTTTTCTCAAAAGGATCTAATTCTAAATCATACAACTCCACGTAAGGAACATTTGGCATTTTTTGGGCTCCAATTTCAATGAATTTGTTTAATACTCTTCCTTTGTTTAAGTTTTCTTTATAAACTTCGATAGAATTGAAATTTTTAATCATTTTGTGCTTTCCATTACTAATCATCCTAGAGGGAAAAATAAATCCATTTCTAACGTTTTGTCTTGTAGAAACACCATAAACAAAATCATTCACTTTTTTGTCATTTCCAATTAATAGATCACTAAAACTTTTTCCGTCAAACTCATTCAGATCACCTCCAGCAATATCTACAATTGTTGGTAATATATCAACCATGGCTAGTAGTCTATTTGACTCAATATTTTTTTTAATTTTTCCTGGCCATCTAACTATAACAGGAATTTTAAGTCCTTTTTGATAAAGTGTAAACTTTCCTGAAATTCCATGATCTGAAGCATAAATAAACATGGTATTGTTTTTTAAATCATTACGATCAATCATACTTAGGATTTCCCCTAGCTGAATATCATCATATTTTATGTTTTGATAGTACCCAGGTTTTTCTGGTGTTGCTCTATTGTTATAGGGATGGATTTTAATATCATCTAATGTATAATCAGTTTCATTAGGATATGGTCCGTGAGGAAAATCACTTGCTAGAACAAGACAAAATGGTTTTTCCGCATTTTTTAAATAGCTATCGATTGATTCAAGATCTAACTGCTTATTTTGCTTGTTTTGAATGTAATAGTCCCAGGCAAATGTGTTGTAGGGCCCAACGTGACTTTTTCCAGCTAAAACAACTTCATAACCTATCGCAGATAAATGTTGAACAATTGTTTTTGTATCTTTTTTTACATGGGTATGGTTTGTATAGCTACCATTTTTGAGGGGATACAAACCTGTATACAATTGCGATCTGCTTGGTGTGCAGATTGCAGAGGCAGTATGGAAATTTGTAAACCTTATTCCTTCAGATGCCAATTTATTGACGTTGGCTGATTGGACATTTTCATTACCAAAAATATTGTAATCTAAAAAATCTTGGTCATCTGAAAGGTAAATGATAAAATTTGGACGTTCTGAGGATGGTTCATTACCAGTTTTAGCGCTAAAAAAAGCTATGATATTTAGACAAATTAAATAAAGTAAAATTTTTATCGACATTGAACTTAAAATTACATTGTTTTCTAAAGAACTTTCAAACTTTTATAAATTATTTAAAAACTTTTCTGTTAACAATTTTGAATCTAACTCATAGTCCAAATTAAATTTGAATTTTTTATTAGGAAAATTAATCTTGACAAAACCATCGAAATTCAAATCAAATTGACTCATATATATCATTGATAAACTGAGTGCATCAGTGTTAATTTTAATCAAACAATTTATTTTTGTGAAATTGTTCTTCTTTAGACTAATTTTATCTAAATTTTCAAATTCACCAAAAAATTTTGCATTAAAATAAATTTTAGAATAAACCTGACTTGCCCTTAAATTTTTATTGTTGGGATTGTATAAATTTAGCTCTGATTTTAAAATTATTTGATTATCCTCAATTCCCATGAATTGTACATCAGATATTTCCTTAACCTCGATTTGTTTTATTGAGGTTCCACAACTCATTAAAAAAAGAAAAATTAAGAATAGTATATTTTTCATAACTCTTTTAATACCAATTAGAAAATTAAATATTTCTCAATTATAATTAAATTTACATTATGTCTGAATACCTAATTTACATTTTTATTTTTTTTATACTATTTGGTTTTATTTTTTCAAGTATTCTCGAATATGTAAATTCAAAAAATTGGAAAGATTCCGTTCCTGACTCATTAAAAGATTTTTATAAAGAAAGTGATTACAAAAAAGCCAAGAGTTATAAACTTGACAGGGACAGAGTTTCTTTAATTTCATCCCTAATTTCAACCACACTAACAATTATTTTTATTTTTTCTGGAGTTTATGGAAAGGTAAGCGATTACTCACTTTATTATTTTGACAATCCATTTCTCCAATCAGCTGGTTTTTTTCTTTTTTTCTTTTTGATAAGTACAATCATTGGTCTTCCAATCAGTTATTACTCAATTTTTATCATTGAGGAAAAGTATGGTTTCAACAAATCTACATTGTCGACCTTTATAAAAGATAAGATAAAGGGCTTAATAATTTCTCTATTAATTGGTGGTTTTATTCTTTATATAAGTATACAACTGTACAATTTTTTTGAGGCTAATTTTTGGTTATGGCTCTGGGTATTTTTGTCAGCTATTATCATTTTTACAAATATGTTCTACACGACCCTAATTGTCCCAATTTTTAACAAATTAAGTCCACTTGAGGAAGGGTCTTTGAAAAACAAAATAGAGAAATATTCGAAAGAAATTGGATATTCTCTTGATAAAATATTTGTAATCGATGGCTCAAAAAGATCCTCAAAAGCAAATGCATTTTTTTCTGGCTTAGGCCCAAAGAAAACAATAGCACTTTTCGACACACTGATTGATAAACACGAAGAAGATGAGCTTGTTGCAGTTCTTGCACACGAAGTAGGTCACTACAAAAAAAATCATATAAAACAAGGATTGCTTTTGTCCATTTCACAGGTTGGAATAATTTGTTACATACTTCAATTATGCCTAAATGAACCAAACTTATCACTTGCACTTGGTGGTCTTGAAAGTTCGTTTCATTTAAGTCTCATTGCTTTCAGTTTTTTATTTAGTCCATTAAGCATAATTATTGGAATTGGAATGAATATTTTTAGTAGAAAAAATGAGTATGAAGCTGACAAATATGCAAAGGAAACTTATAATGGTGAAAGTTTAAAAAATGCTTTGAAAAAACTTTCATCTGACTCATTAACAAACTTATACCCACACCCACTTTACGTATTTGTTCATTACTCTCATCCACCACTACTTAAAAGATTGGAGGCTCTGGACAGAAAATAGCAAAAGAGGCACACTATTTGATTTTATTAGCATACTTTAGCATACTCAATAAATTAGTTATTCATACTCAATAAAAGAATTGAAAAATATCAAAATAAGTTCCGAAAACAAACTGGTAATAGATACTGATCTAATCTATTACAATTTCCATAATTTGGATAAAATCAAACAAAAGGTTTTTTATGAAACTGAAAACAATTACATACAATTTCACTTTTGTATTGGTGGACATGTAAGTTTTCAATACAATAATGGGGCATATAGTTTTTCTGTAGGAAAAGGCAATTCAATTTTACTCTATAACCCAATAATGAATCTTCCAGTAAATGCAATTCTAGATGTTAATACCAAATTGGTAAGTGTTTTAGTTAAAATTGAAAAACTTCATGGGTTATTTTCAGAGGATGCCGAAACTATACCATTTTTAAGTGATGAGCACATAAACAAGAAATATTACAAAGAGAATTCATTAAGCCCTAAAATAACTGCGATACTTACACAAATGATGACTGAGAATATCAGTAAAAATGTAAGAAAACTTTATCACAAAGGAAAAATTTTTGAGTTACTCAGCTTGTATTTTAATATTTCAAAAGAAATGGACATAGATCAATGTCCGTTTTTAGCGGATGATAAAAATGTAAAAAAAATCAAGCAAGCTAAAGAAATCATAATTTTAAAAATGGCTGAGCCACCCACACTAAAAGAATTAGCAAAAGAGGTTGATATTTCTTTGAAAAATCTTAAGGAGGGATTTAAACAGGTTTATGGAAATACAGTATTTGGATTTTTATTTGAACATAAAATGAATGTTGCTTCAAACATGCTATCTTCAAAAAACTACAATGTAAATGAAGTTGCACTTCACCTGGGTTACAGCACAGCCAGCCACTTCATAAATGCATTCAAAAAGAAATTCGGTACAACACCAAAAAAATATTTAAACTCCAATTAATTTTTCAATGAAAAATAAGTTATTAGGAATTTTTCAAATCATAGTAACTGTATTTTTTATATACTATACCCTGAGCAAAATCGGTTTAAATAAAATTCTTGAAGTGATTAAAAGTGCTGATTTATTATTTATTCTATTTGCATCTTTCGTCTATTTTTTATCACAAATAATTTCATCAGAAAGATTATGGTTCATTTTGAAAGAAAATAATCTCATCATTTCTTCAAAGGAAAACATCAAACTATATATGGTTGGAATATTTTATAATTTTTTTATACCAGGTGGTGTTGGTGGTGATGCTTACAAGGGAGTATTAATGAATAAAAAATTTCAATGGAGTTTAAAAAAGATCTACAAACTATTAATCTTAGATAGATTGATAGGTTTTGGTGTTATTTTATGTTTAATTATAGTTTTTAGTGGTTTTATTTTGGATCTTGAATTTATATCAGAATTCAATTTTGTTTTAGCTCCTCTATATGCTTTATTATTTTTTGTTGGCAGGGTTTTAGTACAAAAAATTTTTAATAATGAAATCGTTTATACAAAAGCTTTTTTTATTTCACACATCATACAAATCCTTCAGTTTGGATCAATTATTTTGATATTATTTTCTCTTGGTATTACAAATAATTACTTTACTTTTTTATACATATTCTTAATTTCATCTGTATTATCAATTTTCTCTTTTGGTGGAATTGGAATTAGAGAATATGTGTTTTTCACACTTGCCTCAAACACGGCCGTTGGTCCAGATATTGCTACAAGTGTTGGATTAATTTTTACATTTTCAGCACTTATATCCTCAATACCTGGACTATATTTTTTGATAAAAATAAAAAGTAAAAAAAAACTCAGCACTTAGGCTGAGTTTTTAGTAAGAATAATTTTCTATTGTTGTGGAATTCCAGTTCCATCAGCCGTTGGTGCCCAATTAGTATGAATTGATTTCCAACCATCACCAGTTCTCAACCAAACTGATGAAGCACGAGTGTTATAATCGACAGTTTCACCAGTAGCTTTAAAAGAGTAAGACCCATCCGCATAGAATGTTAGGAAAGCCATTCTCATGTTTGGAGAAAAATGTACATCAATATCCCTAAGATCAAAACTATTCCAATCAATTAATGCTTCTTGGTTTAGATTCTCTAATGTGTAGTTGTAAAAATTTCCCAAGTTAGAATCTCCTGCGACCATTGGAAGGTCATTAGATACATATTTCTTGTACTCTTCTTCATTCTTCTCAAGAATTGCATTTTGCAAATTAACTTGTGCTTGCTTGAGGTAATTTTCAACGTTTTCCTGATTCAATTTCAAATAATAAGTAACTGCATTTTCCCAATACTGGGAACCAACCCACGAATAATCGTGAGCCTTTAATTGTGAGTTCAGTGCTGTCTCATAATCTCCATTTTCGGCAGCTATTTCTGCTTTACTGTCTAAAATATTCGGGCCGTCATGTAATGCCAAACTTTTATCAATCATTTCATAAGCCATATTCAGGTCAGATTCACCACCATAATTTCCCCTCGCATACTGATATGCCATCATATTGTAAGAGCCTGAAGCCAATTTAGGGAACATCTCCGCAAACTTTTTGTTATCCTCAAAGCTAGAACCATCTCTTGAAAGCCAATTCAGTAAAGGGCTATTTGGATTTGATTTAAGACCATCTGCAAGAGATTTTTGATATGTTTCTGAATCTGAACTTAGTGTTGCTTTTAACATTGAAAACCACACTTTTTCAACATTTCCTAGCTTAGATTTATCAATAGCTGAAAGTTTTGCTTCTCTGGAACCCCAATCTGCATTAGGGGAAGTTGCACCAGCCTTTACAAGATGAGCACATTGACAATCATCATCAATTAACAGAGCGGCATTGGCCATTGCATAAGCCATTGTATATTCAATATTAGATAAGTGATCAATTGCTTTGTTAACAATTTTTGATGCTTTTTTATTACAAGAATCATCAATCCATTGTTGACCATTGAGATTGATTATCATCATGCAAAAAATTATAGTAATTATATTTTTCATAGATTAAAATTTAAGTTTAAGAATTTACGAATAAATCTTCAACTGAAGATGAATTAATTGAGATGAGTATTATTTTAGTTGTCAGTTCTGAATGATGATGCAGGCAAACCCTGAATATTATAAAGCATACCTTCAATATAATTAGTCCAACCATATCTAATATATTTTGGTTCATTTACCTTTTCACTCATTAGTACTAAAGTGCTACGTTTCCAGCCAGCTCCCCAATGAGGATCTATATCGGCTTGAGCTTTATAAAATATTTTATCTTCACCAGCTATCTCAAATCCAGACAGTTTTTTTCCATAACTTGTGACTCCCCTTTCAGCATAATCAAAATCTACATATGCTTTGTTTCCTTCAATTTTAAGTGATTTAAATACAGGTCCTGAGTGTGGCAAACCATCAAACCCATAATCTTTAGCCAAAGCCCAATAAGCTAACCTCTTTCCAATCAATATTTTTTCCGGTGGGTGAATTGTTAATGTACTTCCAATATCAAGAGTAACGACCATACCGGTATTCTTCATTGTTTGCATAGTTTTTAGTTGAGCTTCTCTTAAAAATGCTTGTTGTGATTTACCAATATTACCACAACAACCATTTGGGGCTATTTGAACAAAATAAAATGGGAAATCACCAATATTCCATTCATCTCTCCATGATTGTATCATGCTGTTCATCAGCATTGTATAATTATGTGCTCTACCTACATTACCCTCTCCCTGATACCAAATTGCACCACGAATATTGAAAGGAATTAGAGGGTTAATCATTGCATTAAAAAGGACAGATGGTTCATCATCGGATTGTTTTCGATTATAACTTAACTCCTCTTTTGTGAGTATTTTTGAAAGAGTTTCAGATGGAGTCCATGCTTCAGCAGGCGTACCTCCCCATGACGTAAGAATTATACCAATTGGGATATCCAAAACCTCATTTAAGTAATTGGCAAAAGAATAAGCAACTGCACTAAATCCAGAAGCTGTTTTGTGATTTGATTCAACCCAATTGCCTTCAAAACTATTGAGTCTCACATTACTAAATGTCTTCTTTACCGTTAACAAGCGAATTTCAGGGTTATTGGCCTTTGCAATCATATCCAAGGATCTTAAAACTGGTTCTCTATTAAAACCTGATAGAGTCATTTCCATATTAGATTGTCCAGATGCAACCCAAACCTCACCTATCATGACATTTTTAATTTTGAGTACATTATCATTGCACAGTATATCAATTTGATAGGGGCCTCCTGCACTAGGTGTGGCAATATTTAAACGCCAGGAACCATCATTATTAACTTTAGTTGTATAAGTTTTATCTGACCAGGATACATTAAGAGATAGAACTTTTCCTTTGTCTGCCTTTCCCCAAACATTAACATCAGAATTTCTCTGAAGAATCATATTATCGGAAAACAGTGGATTAGGCTCAATTTGTGAATTGAGATTAAAAACACTAAGGAAACTGATTAATATTAATAGATTAATTTTCAATCTAGTTTTTATAAATAAATTTCTGATCTAATTCTTCTGAATCTTTGTATTTTTTTCTCAGTTCAGCAAGTTGAATCTTTAGATCACTAACTATGTCCGAGTATTCTGGATCATTATAAACATTATTCATTTCGTTAGGATCATTTTTTCTATCATAAAGTTCCCATTCATCGACATCATAATAAAATCTAACAAGTTTATAGTCCTTATTAACTATACCATAGTGTCTTTTAACCATATGAACTGATGGATACTCATAATAATGATAATAAACTGCATCTCTGGTCCAGTCCTTTCCACTTTCAGTTAGTAAAGGAATTAAACTTTCACCTTGCATGTCTTTAGGGGCATCAATGCCAGCTGCTTCTAAAAAAGTTTGAGCAAAATCTAAATTTTGAACCATCTCATCATTAGTAATTCCAGCTTTAATTTTATTTGGCCATCTTATTAAAAGGGGGGTTTTGAATGACTCATCATAGATAAATCTTTTATCAAACCAACCGTGTTCTCCCAAGTAGAAACCTTGGTCAGACGTGTAAATAACTATTGTATTATCCGAAAGTCCAGACTCATCTAAATAATCAAGTACTCTTCCTACATTGTCATCAACAGAGGATATTGTAGCTAGATAATCCTGCATGTATCTCTGATATTTCCATTTCATTTTTTGAGTATCATTCATTGTTGGCCAATTTTTTTTAAAATCCTCATTAATCTTATCTAGTGTAACATCATAGGCTGCTCTTTGCTCTTCATCCCCCCTGTTGTACCTACTGAAAAACTGATTTGGATTTTCTCTAATCAATTGTTTTTTTTCACTTACATATGCTACTTCTGGCTCAGCACCACCCATTTCAATTAATGTACTTGGTCTAATTTTACTATCCTCCATGTATCTCATGTGAGTCAATAAGTTCATTTCAGCAGTTTTAGCAGCTGTTCCCCTGTTTGAATAATCATCAAAAAGTGTTTCTGGTTCAGGAAACTTTTTTTCATAAAACTCGGCAAACTTTTCAGCACTTGGCCACCATGCTCGGTGAGGAGCTTTGTGCAAATACATCATCATAAAAGGTTTTGTTTTGTCTCTTTTATCTTTTAACCATCCAAGTGTAAGGTCAGTTATAATATCTGTAACATATCCCTTGATTATAGTATCCGATCCTCTTCTCAAAAATTTAGGATTTATGTAGTCTCCCTGACCAGGTAAAATCATGAAATCATCAACTCCTTTTGGATTATTTCCAAAGTGCAATTTTCCATACATGGCAGTTTGATAACCAGCTTTTTGAAAAAGTTGAGGAAAAGTTACCTGTGTTGTATCGAACGGCGAGTGATTATCAATTTTTCCATTAAGATGACTAAATTTTCCTGTCAAGATTGTAGCACGGGATGGGGCACAGATGCTATTTGTTACACAAGCATTCGTAAAAAGGATTCCCTCATCTGCCAATCTGTCAATATTAGGTGTATTTATTAAATTATCATCGTAAGCACTAATTGCTTGGTATGCGTGATCATCGGACATTATAAATAAAATATTTGGTCGATCATCTGTCCTTTCACAAGCAAAAACGGTAATTAGAAGAATTAGAAAATATTTTTTCATAGGTTTAATTTAAATTTTTATTAATTGTTGGCAATTTACCATTCATTTCAACAAGCATTTCATCCATTTTATTAGATAATTTTTTAACTATCAAAGGATACTTAACTGAAAGGTCTGTTTCCTCAGCCAAATCATTCTTTAAGTTATATAATTCTAACTTATTTTCCTCATAAAATTTAAGTAGTTTCCAATCTCCATTTCTTATTGCTGAACCAGGTTTCCATAAACTACCATGATAGTGAGGAAAATGCCATAAAATGTAATCTCTTTTGATTTTTTTACTGGTTAGATTTGAAAGATCTATACCATCTTTTTCATCAAGAATATGATTTAATTTTAAATGATTAAAAACTGTTGTAAAAAGGTCATAGGAAACTACTGGAACATCAATTAAATGTCGATTTTTTTGATTAATAAATTTTATTAACTGAGGTATTCTGATGCCTCCTTCGTAAAGCCAGCCCTTACCAGCCCTTAAAGGTTTCGTTGATGTTGGAGCAACCTTAGCTTGAGTTGACAAACCGCCATTATCAGATGTGAAAATAATTAGTGTATTATCGTACAGGTTTTTATCTTTTAAAAATGATAGTAATCTACCTATATTTTCATCCGTTGAATGGACCATTGAAGCATAACTAGTATTTCTTTGATTTAGAACACTGATTGCCTCACCCTCATTTGTTGTTTGAATAGCAGTATCTGAATATTTTTTCAGCTTATTTTCATAATAATCTATGTGTTTCAGATTTGCTTGAATGGGTGTGTGGACATTGTAAAAAGATAAAAAGACAGCAAATGGTTTAGAAACATCTCTTTTTTCGATAAATTCAATTGATTCATCAGTCAGACGGTCTGTTAAGTATTCTCCCCCAGGACCATCAGATAGTTTTGGGTTTTTATAAGGAGAATAATATCCTCCCATTGGACTCCCTTTTTCAAAACCTCCTTTATTGATTGTAAATCCTTGATCTTCAGGATAAAATCCTTCGCTACCCAAATGCCATTTCCCAGAGTACATTGTTGAATACCCATTGGATTCTAATATTTCAGCAATGGTAACTTCCTCTAGAGGAAGTTGATGAATATCTTCAGGACCAGTCAAGTACCTATTTTTGGGATCCACACCCGGAATCCAATCTGTAATATTGACTCTTACATGGTGTTTTCCAGTCATGATTGAAGCTCTCGTAGGTGAACAGACTGGACTTGCAGAATATGCAGAATTAAATACAGTACTATTGTGACTTAATTTATCTATGTTGGGGGTTTCATAAAAGTCTGAGCCCATATAACCAACGTCTTTCCAACCCAAATCATCAACAATTATGAATACAAGATTGTGTGGGGTATTTTTTTCATTGCATGAAAAAATAAAAAGAAAAAAAATAAAAAATATTCTCATAAAACAAAAAAGGACCTAATAAAATTAGATCCTTTTTTTTCTGGGTTAATCCAGCTTAGTATCCTGGATTTTCAATAATATTTGGATTATCAGCTAATCTACCATTTCCAAAAGGCAACCAATACATTTGTTCTAGGAATGGAGTGTTTTGTGAGAAATTCCATCTCCACATTCTAGCTTTGTACTTACCATCTGACTTTCTTCTAAACCATTTTGTTCCCCACTTGGCTCTCATATGGATAGCAGCTTCAGCATCTCTCCATGTCCTTAAATCCCAATAATGATGATTCTCAGCAAATAATTCAACAAAACGTTCATTTTTAATTAGGTCTAAAGTCAAATTATCTTTTGGTGGCATGCCAGCTCTTCCTCTTAATGTGTTTATAAGCTCCTTAGCTCTCACTGGTAAATTCATTTCAAATGCAGCTTCAGCACCATTCAAATACATTTCACCAGTTCTTAAAACTATGTAAGGAGTTTCATCAGTTCCAAATGGTGGAAACTCAATAGCTGGATCAATTCTCTTTTGAAGCAATCGACCACCTCTATTTCTGTTTCTTGGTGGTGCTCTTTGAGGTGCAGTATTACCTGCTCTACCCTTAACAGTACCAGCTCCAACAGAGTTGTCATGGAACCAAACCTCTCTTCCCTGAAACACTTCCTCAGGTGTGAAAAATGTAGCTAAATACCTTGGATCCTTTGAGTAAATAACCTCCTCCAAATCAAAGAAAGTCCTATTGTTGAAAAGATTATGGTATTTATCACCAGCTGAACCATCTTTATGCTCAAATCTTGCATCAGAGTGAATATAAGGGTGCATATTTGAACCCCAACCAGCTTTGAATCCATCTGGCATTGCATAACCACTCCAAGTATGAGTTTTCCCTAGCGAAAGGTCATACTCTTCTACAAAAATGTGTTCTGAATTGGTCTTTTGATAAAATATCTCACCAAATGTCTTTTGGTAAGTTCCACCGCCCCTGTGCAAAGGGTGTTTTCCACCGTCAATAACAGCACTTGCTGATGCATGCGCCATTTGGTAATAAGCAGCAGCATCGCCAGCAGGTATAGACGTTAAACCATTGGACGATTGAGGGTGATACTTTGCAATTCTTGCAGCATAAAGTGCAGCCCTACTTTTTAAAGCGTGAGCAGCCCACTTAGTCGCTTTACCATTTAAAGCTACGCCAGGAAGGTCAGCGATTCCAGCATCAAGATCAGCAATTATAAAATCATATGTTTCTTTTAACGTTGATCTCGGTATCATCAATTCATCAACTCCAGCATCAATTGATTTAGGCGTATCTTCAATTGGCATTCCACCATATCTTTTCGCCATATCCAAATACATCCATGCTCTTAGGAATTTTGCCTCAGCTGTTTGAGCAGCAACTGTTGCTGGATCAAAACTTGCTTCAGCCAGAATCTGAATAATTTCATTGGCAGAGCGTATATTGCCATAATGCCACCTGTTTATTAAACCGTGTGACCCAGCAGATGTTGGTATATTGGCGGATGCATGAACAGCACCTTGCCATGGGGCCATCAATGTATATTCACCACCAACAACACCATCCGTCAGACGGTTTTGTTGAGGAATACCCCCAACTTCATTGGGCTCAAAAACAGCATTTGCATAAATCTTCGTAAGGAAGGCCTCAACTAATTTAGGATCCTTCTTTACAGCATCTTCCGCAATCATGTTAGTTGGCTGCAAATCAAGGTCTGCACAACCAACAATAAGTGTAAATGAGAATAAAAATAAAATAAGTTTTTTCATAGTTTTCAAAGTTAATATTATTATAATTAAAATCCAATCTTAATACCTGCAGTCCAAGTTCTTACGTTAGGATAAGCTCGGTCAACGCCACCGTCTCCTTGACCCGGTGCTCGATCATTCAATCCTTGAATAATTTCTGGATCATAAGAACCTGAGTAAACTCCAAAATTATCCCACGTTAAGACATTTGAGCCAGAACCATAAACTTGTACATAGTCAAGTCCCCAAGAACTAGTTATTGACTGTGGAAGCATATAGGCTATATTCAAGGTCTTTAACCTTAGGTAAAAAGTATCTATTCTTGTAAAGTCATTGGCTCTCTGATCAGATTGAGGCACACCACCGGTTGTAAAAGCAGGTGGGAATTTTCTCAAAACTTCAATGTCACCATTAGCACCTAATAGTGATCTGTTTTCGAACTGAAACTTTTTTGCAATCGTTTGATGTCCTGAAATTCCTCCATAACCAGCAGCAGAACTAAAATTTGTTGTGTATCCTGATGCTCCTTGAAATAGCGCATCAAGACTCCAATTTCCCCATTTAAAGTTTGTAAATGTACTAAAGTTCCATTTTGGCATTCCTGCCTGACCAATTACAACTTGATCTTTCCAGTCTATAATTCCATCGCCATTTTGATCTACAAAAATCAGGTTCCCAACTATTATTGTTTGATTGCCAGCCAAATCAATATCCACAGGGTGGCCATCAATTTGAGCTTGGCTAGTGAAAAATCCATTTGTTTGGAATCCCCACTGTAAGTCATCCCATTTACCAGATCTGGTGTAACGATTATTCCAAAGAATATTTTCAGCAATTTGTTCTTCAGTAAGGTCATCACCAGATGTTGGCCTAACATTTTCCTCCCAATCAACATATTTACCTCTAGTATAAGAAATCATTGGATTCACTTCATACTCGACAGCTCCAATTTTTCCCTTGTGAGTTAACATTAATTCAAATCCGCGGTTATCTCTCGAATTTAAATTTGTTCTTGGAAGTGATGCACCGAAATGGAAAGGAATATCAGATTGAGGAATTGCTAGAATATCCTCTCTAAGTCTGTAGAAAACATCGAGTTCAAACCCTAGTGCTCCATCCCAAAGCGTACCATCTATACCAATGTTAGCAATTTTCATAGTTTCCCATGTAACCAATGCATTTGCTAATCCAGCTGAAGAAATGATTGGATAAGGAGTTCCATTAAATAAATAGAAACCATTAGCAATATTATAGCCAGTTAAAAAGTCAAAATTAGAAACAGCATCATTACCCATCAATCCATATGATGCTCTTAATTTTAAGTTATTCCATATTGGATTGTCTTTCATGAAATCTTCTTCAGAAATTCTCCATGCAGCACTCATGCTTGGGAAATAACCCCATCTACCCTCAACAGAGTATCTCGCGGTTGCATCCGCTCTCATTATTGCTTCGAACAAGTATTTGTCTTTTAAGGAATAATTTACCCTACCGACGTAACTAGATCTTGCACTTTCTGAGAATATCTCTCCATTGTCTTTTTCAGCCTCAGAAGAATAATTCAAATAAGGCGCCTCAAAAGATAATGGGTCAGTCCTGGACGCAAACATGAAGTCCCTCTCAAAAGTCGTGGACTCAGCCACAAATGTTGCAAGAATTTTATGATCGTCCCACTCTTTCTCATAATTAAGAGTAAGTCTAGGTAAGAGCTCCATGTCTCTGTCAGAATTAACATTTATAAAGTCTCTACCATAGGTTCCAAAAAGTTCATATGCTGCATCTCCCTCTCCTCTAGATGGATCATAAGTATACATTGGGAATTGCTTATTAATGTTTTTATTCCATTCAGTCTGCGATTCCATATTTATGCTAACAGTAGCTTCAAGACCTTCAACAAATGGAACATCATAAGTTAAGGCTAGTCTAGCTCTCAAGTTGTTGTCTCTGTCCACTCTTGTACCTGAGAATTCCTTTCTCATCATGTAGATTGGAGAATAAGGTGTCGCTGCACCAGTTTGAGAAGCAAAAGATGGATCTGGAAAAATTGCAAGATTTGTAGGTTTTCCTGTTGACAACCTATTATACATTTCATTGATTCCAAAATTTGCTCTGTCAAGTGTTGTTTGAAAATATGACATATCGACCTGAGCACTCAAATTATCATTAAACTGGGCATCTAAATTCGCTCTTAAGTTGTAACGATTTTGTTGGAAATCAGCAGCCCTAAAAGCACTTTCAGTATCAGTAAAGCCTAGAGAAACAAAATATCCGATTTTATTGCTTCTTCCTCTAGCACTGAGGTTATGTTGAGTCTGAGGTGTCCAATCCCTGTATGCAGCATCATACCAATCAATTCCATCAAAATCCTCACCAGTTAAACTGTTGAAAACTCTTTGTCTTTGAGGGTCATAATCTAAATAATCAGGCATTTCATTTTCAGCTCCTAAACCAACCTCTTCCATCAATTGTGCAAATTGATGAGCATTAACTGTTTCAGGTCTTACCGTAAGGGTTGACCATGTTGTTGTTCCATGATAAGTGAATTTTGCACCCTCTGCGGCATCTGATCCTCTTTTGGTAGTAATAAGAACTACACCGTTTCCAGCACGTGCACCATATATTGACGCAGCACCGTCTTTAAGAACAGAAATTGACTGAATGTCATTAGGGTCAACTTGACCAAAGGTTGCTTGTATACCATCAACCAAAACAAGTGGTGCACCAAAGTTTCTTATTCTTAAAGTAGCAAAATCAGAACCAGGCAAAGCCCCAGTTTGTCTGACAGAAAGACCAGCAACAGTACCAAACAGAAGTTCAGAGGTGTTCTGTGCGGGTTTTAGTGTAAGTTGTTCAGCTGAAACTGTACCAACAGCACCGGTAAGGGTTTTCTTGGTTTGGGCTCCATAACCTACAACAACGACTTCATCTAATTTTGCTACATCTTCCTCAAGAGTTACACTCATTGATGCAGATGTTGCGTTTTGTTCAATTGTAATGTATCCTATGTAACTAAACATTAGGACGGCATTCTCACCTACGCTTAGTTGAAAGTTACCATCAAAATCTGAAACAGTACCATTTGTAGTATTTTTTTCAACAATACTAACACCAGGTATTGGATTTCCATCAGAATCAGAAACTGTTCCTGAAACAGCTTGCTGAGCAAATAGCCCAACAGAAACAAACAATAATGATATAGTGAAGAATGCTCTAATTAAGTTAAAGCGAATAGATTTCATAAATATTAATTAATAGTTGTATTGAGATACAATGTAGTGAATAATTTTATTTTTTACAATATTATATTCTTATTTTAACACTCAAAATATTAATAAATCCACAAGTAATTCAGCCAGAGTTAATTAAATCTATAAAAAAACTTAAAAAAAAAAGAGAATTTGATTTTTTACCTTAATGGGTTAATTGTGAAGGAAAATTCATAATCAGCAGGCTCTAGAATATATTTATTTAGAGTTCTTGCACCCCAACTATCATCACCTCCAACACCCATTTGTTTCAAATCAATATTGAGCGATATAAAATCTCTTTTTATAAGATCAATTGGTTTGCGTTGTTTTTTTACAATTCTTTTTCTAGCTCCCAGGTACTCACCAGCTTTATTTTTATGAACCCCGTCATCCATGTCCTCAATGGTATTGAAATGGGCTCCAAATGAAAAGAGTGGATTCCCTTTTATTTCAAAACCCTTGCCATCCAAATTAACCATTCTTAACCACCTATTCTCAGTTCTGTAACCATTTTCTTGTGGTCTAGAGTAATCAAATTTTAAATTTTCTACTGCGCTTTCATAATATCCTACAAATGCTGACGACATTCGGTCAATATAATTTTCATGTGGACCTCTTCCATACCAGGTAGCTTTATCAAATTCACCAGGTATATTAAAATTTATTCCGAATCTTGGCATTTCCGCGTCTTTGAGATTCCCTCCATAATTAAATTTTGTTGAAACTTCAATTTTCCCATTTGGATGAACAACATATACCATTGAATAATCCGATTTGATGTTATTTAATTTATAATTGGTTTTTACTGAAATTGTTTTACCCACTTTTTCAATTTTCAAATCAACAAAAGCCCTCTGATTAGATGCAATTTTCCATGCGGCAGACCTCTCAGGCAATCCATTGCCATAATCATTGTCAATAGGTGCTCTCCAAAAATTTAAATGTGGAGATGATTTTATTAAATCCAATCCATTTACCTCATACTTGATAAAATCTCCGCTTGACTTATCAAAAATTAATTCTAAATCTTTATTAAAAACCCTTAATTCTAATTCAGAGTCTTTTATCCTTAATTTCTTTGTATCCTTTAAACTATTAGTAACTAAAATCGGAGATTTTATAAAAATTTGATCTTTGGATAAGACATGGTTAGAACCGACTAAAGGTGTATCATTTTCGGAATACAAGTAAACATTGATAAAATATTCAAGATAATTACTGAAAGAATTACTTAGAAAGGGATTGTCTACAAGTTTTGCTTCTTGCGGGTGCAAATTTATTTTGGTAGACGATCTATCAACCACAACTCCATCAGCAACAAGTTCAAATAATATTAAATGGTTTTCTATATTTTTAAAAAAATATCGATTATCGATTTTAATTTTATCACCTTTTTGATTCAGTGAGAATTTAACATCTTGATAAACATGTTTTACTTCTTCAAGTGCTGGATGTGGAGTTCTGTCAGGATTCACCAAGCCATTCATACAGAAATTTGTATCATTGTTGTACTTGTCAGATGAGTAGTCACCACCATATGCCCAATATTTCTTACCATCTTTAAATTCTGCAAGACCTTGATCCACAAAATCCCATATAAAACCACCTTGCATTTGTCTTTCTTTATAAACCATGTCCCATAAATCTTTAAAATTTCCATTGCTATTACCCATAGCATGTGAATACTCGACCCAAATAAATGGACGATTGGAAAATTTACCAATGTAGTCCATCTTTATTTCACTCATATAATGGTACATCCAACCAAGAAAATCGGTATGAGGTTCTAAATCAATACCCTCCATTTCATTTTTGTCTCTATGCATCTGAGGGTGCTCCGACGTTCGTTCGTAAAAAGTAAGTCTAGTATCATCAAACTTTTTAACCCATTTATATCCCTCGACAAATATTGGCCCATCACCAGCTTCATTCCCAAGCGACCAAATTAGAATTGATGGATAATTTTTATCTCTTTCAACCATTCTGACCCAACGATCCATATGCATTTCATCAAATTCAGGCTTGTAAGCCGGTGTATCATTTTTTCTGTAACCAAAACCATGACTTTCAACATTTGCTTCGTCAATAACATAAATCCCATATTTGTCACACAACTCATACCAATATGGATCATTTGGGTAATGAGATGTTCTGACTGAATTTATATTGTTTTTTTTCATTATTTCTATATCCTTCAACATAGATTCTCTACTAACTACGTGTCCTGTAAATTCATCATGCTCGTGCCTGTTAACACCTTTAAATAATATTGGTTGATTATTAACCAAAATTTGTCCATTTTTTAACTCTACTTTTCTAAATCCAGTTTTAAATTTTAATTTATGGTAATAATTATCTGAATCCTGAATCTCAATCTCAACATCATATAAGTTTGGAATTTCAGCAGACCACAACTGAGGAAACGTGACCTCACCATTAATCAAAATCTTTTGCGAATCGTTTGAACCAATCATACCATTTTTGGTTTTTTTAAAGACAACCTTGTTGTCTTTTTTAATTGAAGTAATTAATTGAAAATCTTTTCCTTTGTTACTGTAATTTTTTAAATCAACTTCAAAATTAATTTTGGAATTGGTTAAATCATCATTCAAATAGTTTTTTAAAAAATAGTCTCTCACTGCCAATTTTGGTTGAGCATATAAAAAAACATCTCGTTCTATTCCACTCAATCTCCAAAAATCTTGATCCTCCAAATAAGTTCCATCAGACCATCTAATTACTTTCAAAACAATTTCATTATTGCCGTCAATAAGAAAATCAGTTAAGTTAAATTCTGCCGGAGTTTTACTTCCCTCACTGTAACCAACAAATTTTTCATTAACCCATACATAAAATGCAGAATTTACTGCACCAAAATGAATGAAGACTTCCATATTTTCCCAATCCTTATTCAAATTAAAATTTCTCTTGTAAAGTGCCACAGGATTATAATCTGAAGGCATAAAAGGCGGGTTGATTTCATATGGATATATGATGTTCGTGTAAACAGGAAAATCCTCTGTATGAAATTGCCAATTTGATGGGACTGGTATTTTATCCCAATCGCTCTTATCGAAACTTTTTTTATAGAATTCTTTTGGAATGTCGTCGTCTATTTTATACAACTTAAAGTCCCAAGTTCCATTCAACGTTTGAGTTAATGAGTCACCAGCTTTGTCATAAGGTATAAAAAAGGAATGAGGTTGCTCAGTGTTAATTTTAAACACAGATAAATCCTCCCACTCCCTGTATTGCGAAAATGATATTGTGATGAAAAATAACACCACAAGGTTTGTAAAAATTTTCAAAATGTCAGTTGTTTTTCTAAATTTAAAAAAAAACTATGAGACACATTACACTATTAATTTTAATTTTTTTATGTTACTCATCAAGTAGTTATCAACTATCTAAACCCAATATAGTTCTTTTGATGGCCGAGGATATAAGTGTGGACCTTGAAACCTATGGCATGAAGGGGCTTCAAACTCCCAATCTAAATTGGATGGCAAATAATGGCCTAAAATTTAATAGATTTTATGGGACAAATCCTATATGCTCACCAAATAGATCTGCGCTTATGATAGGTGTTCATCAAGTAAAAATGAACACCCACCAGCATAGAAGCAATAGAAAATATATTCTACCTAACGGAATAAAACCTTTTACTTATTGGCTTAGAAAAAACGGATATGCAACCCATATTGGTCTAGATCCAAAGATCTTGGGAAGCAAGGCTTATGGCGAAGGTAAGTTTGATACGAATTTTAAAAATTCAAAATTTGGAGAGTGGGATGGAGAAAACAATTTTGGTCTTTTTGATACTGCAAAAAATATTTCTAAAGAATCCCAAAAACCTTTTTTTGCTCAAATAACTTTGAATGCAACGCATAGAGGAAGATGGTGGACATCTGTGAGAAATGAATCTAATGATCCTGTTAAAATTGATTCTGTTGAACTTCCACCCTACATGTATGACCATAAATTAATTCGACTTGATTGGGCCAAATACTTAGATCAAGTAGAGTTTGTCGATCAACAAGTTGGTAAATTTTTCAACTATCTAAAAAAAGAGGGATTAGATCAAAATACAATTGTAATTTTTATTGGTGACAATGGAAGATGCAATGTAAGAGGCAAAGGATATTTATTTGAGCCAGGAATAAATATTCCACTAATAATTTATAACCCTTTCAATGAAGGAAATAAAATTGTTAATGACCTGGTTACTGTTACTGATTTAACAGCTACCATTTTAGATTATGCTGGAATTGATAAGCCTGAATACATGACAGGAAATTCATTTCTAAAGGATGATTTTAATAGAGAATACGTTTATGCGGCCAGGGATCAATGGGATGAAATAATGGATAAATCAAGAGCAATTGTTACAAAAAAATGGAAATATATAAGGAATTATAAGCCAGAAATCCCATATGATGCAGGTCAAGCATACTTAGAATTTTATCGCCCAGCTATACATATCATGCGAACAGCAAAATCTAAGAATTTACTTACTAA
Source organism: uncultured Bacteroidota bacterium (assembly GCA_902614065.1). GTDB lineage: Bacteria > Bacteroidota > Bacteroidia > Flavobacteriales > Flavobacteriaceae > Eutrophosalina. The sequence continues at coordinate 233,322 of CACMJT010000001.1, forward strand.
CGCCCAATTACACTTTTTCAAGGAATCAAAAGATTTAGAAGAACTTTATGATTTGGAAAATGATCCACACGAAATAAATAACCTTGCGTTAGACCCATCATTTCAAAATGTCATGAATAAATTTAGAATTGACATGGAAGAATATAATAAAAGATATAGACCTATGTCTGATGAATATGAGCCCATTATTGCTGAATCAGTTGTTATTCTTGAATGGGTTAAAAAAAATAGACCTGAGGAATACAAAAGAATGCTGGATGGTTATGAAATTGGATTCTCAAAATCCAAAGATGAATATTATAAGAATAATTAATAAATGTATCTATCAGGATTAAGTTTGTTATACAACTCATCATCTCTGAGGCCTAAAAAAATGGGATCCATTAAAGTTTTATTCCACTCTATACTTTTCTTAACAAGTTCATTAAAAAGTGGTCTATTTTTTTCTATAATATTATTTTTCTCACCTATGTCTGAGTTCAAGTCAAAAAGCATTGAGTCCCCACGTCTAATAAACATTTTATAATTCTTAGATCTGACTGCGTGTGTTATATAACGTGCTCTAACACCATTTTCAATGTAAGGTTGATGCCCGTTATTTCGCCAATAAAGATATTCATGTGGATAACCATTATCAAAACCTTTAATAAATGGTAATAGATCTTTTCCATGAATTTTATTTTTTAACTCTAAATCGGGGTTTATAATGGCTTTGCTTGTTGCAAATATATCTAGCGATATTATTGGTTTTGTAAAAATAGTTCCACCTTTAATCTCATCCGGCCATTGCATAACAAAAGGAATTCGAATTCCTCCCTCATAAAGGGTTCCTTTATGAGAATTTAGTGGTGCATTATTTGATGCATTACTTTTAGCACCACCATTATCAGATAAGAAATATATAATGGTATTATTATAAATATTTTTTTCTTTTAAAGCTGATACAATATCACCCACCCCATCATCAATTGAGCTGACCATAGCAGCATAGGTTTTTCTTCGCTTATCTTTGATATGCGAATATCTTTTTAAATATTTTTCTGTAGCCTGTAGTGGTCCGTGTGGAGCATTATATGCCAAATAAATAAAAAAAGGAGAATTTGAACTTCTTTCAATGAAGCTAACAGTTTCTCTAGAAAGAGCATCAGTTAAATAGTCTTTCTCATCAATCCTTTTCTCATTCCTCAATAATTTAGTTCTGTAAGCACAAAAATTACACTTAACTTCAGTTTCATCTGCTAAATTCCACTGTTCAGGGAAATATTGGTGACCACCAGTTAAAAAACCAAAAAACTCATCAAAGCCCCTGTTCAATGGCCTTAAAGATTCGTGAGCACCTAAATGCCACTTTCCAACAGCTAAAGTTTTGTAATTCTTCGTTTTAAATAAATCTGCAATAGTAAATTCAGACAAAGGAAGCCCCATGTTAGGATCTTTAGGAGTATACAAGGCATTTAATCCATAACCAAAAGTGTCCTGATATCTACCAGTTAGTAATCCAGCTCTGCTTGGTGAGCAAACAGCATAGGAAACATATCCATCTGTAAATATTACACCGTTTTCTGCCAAACCGTCAATATTAGGAGTTGAAATTTCGTTTGAGCCCGTAAAGCCTAAGTCGGCATAACCCAAATCATCAACCAAAATCACAATTACATTCGGAAGAGTATCTTTTTTCAAGTTACACGAAAAAAGGACTATCAGACTAAATAGAAGTATTTTTTTCATTAAGTTAGTGATATAATTACAACTAATTTAGAAAATTATTTTTATGAAAAAATTTATCCTTGTTTCGATTTTTTTTGCCTTTTTTTCATGTAATAAAGTTGACTTACCTAAACCAAACGTTATCATCATATACGCAGATGATTTGGGTTATGGTGATGTAAGTTCTTACGGGTTAGGTACACTGCAAACTCCAAACATTGACAAAATTGCAAATGATGGTATCCGATTTACAAATGGATATGCAAGCTCTGCAACATGTAGTCCTAGTAGATATGCACTAATGACAGGAACCTACCCATGGAGAAATAAGAATGCTAAAATTTTAACGGGAGCAAACCTAATCATTGATACAACAGAAATGACACTTCCAAAAATGTTTAAATCAATGGGCTATCAAACAGGCATTGTTGGTAAATGGCATTTGGGTCTTGGCGATGGTCCTGTTAATCACAACGAATTTATTAGTCCTGGACCAAATGAAGTAGGTTTTGACCATTCATTCATCATGGCAGATACTCAAGATAGAGTGCCAACTGTATATATTGAAAATGGATTCGTTGTTAATTTAGATACCAATGATCCAATTGAAATCAATTTCAAGGGCAATGATTATGGTTTACCAAGTGGTCTTAAAAACCCTGAGCTATTATCAATGATGTGGCACCACGGGCACAATGCATCAATAGTGAATGGTGTACCCAGAATTGGATTTCAGAGGGGAGGAAAAAGTGCAATGTGGAGTGATATTGACATGGCAGATAAGTTTTTGGATGAAGCCAAGAAATACGTCAGCACGGTAAAAGATGAACCTTTCTTTTTATTTTACACACTGCAACAACCTCATGTACCAAGAACTCCTCATCCAAGATTTGAAGGATCCTCAGGAATGGGACCAAGAGGTGATGTAATTGTAGAAGCAGATTGGTGCATAGGTGAAATGTACAAATATTTGGAGGAGGAAGGTTTAATTGATAACACTATTATAATTATATCAAGCGATAATGGACCTGTTTTAAATGACGGATATTATGATGAAGCCGTTGAGAAATTAGGTGAACATGACCCTTTTGGTGGCTTAAGAGGAGGAAAGTATAGTTTGTTTGAGGCTGGTACAAGGGTTCCATTTATAACATATTGGAAAGGAAAAATAAAACCTCAAGTATCTGATGAATTGGTAACACAAATTGATTTTCTCGAATCATTCTCTTCACTAATTGGTTCTGATATAACATCTAAAGATGGTATTGATTTATCTGATGTTTTTTTTAGAAACAAGGGGAAAGGAAGAACAGAGTTTGTTTTAGAAGCAACCTCTAGAACAGCGTTTCGTCAAAATAATTGGGTGATGATACCACCATACAAAGGCTCACCATTTAATGAATCTGTGAACATTGAAGTTGGTAACTCCAAAAAACATCTTTTGTTCAACCTAGATAAAGATATGTCTCAAGAATATGATCTATCTGATAGATATCCAGAAAAATTAGATGATATGATTAAAAGGTATGAGGAAATAACAGGCGATGATTTAGGAGAGGTTAAGGAACTTATTTTGGAGTAAATGCAAATACTAGTAACCGGCGGGTTAGGATATATTGGGTCGCATACAACTGTTGAACTTTTACAAAAAGGGTTTGATGTTGTGATAGTTGATGATTTGTCAAATTCCAAATTAAATGTCTTTGATAAAGTCAAAGAAATTACAGGAAAAAAACCCTATCTTGAAATAATTGATCTAAAAGATAAAATTAAAGTTGAGAAACTTTTCAGAGATTTTAATTTTGATGGAATTATCCATTTTGCTGCTCATAAATCTGTTAATGAAAGTGTAAATTTTCCCGAAAAATATTTTAAGAACAATATTGGTGCTCTCGAAAATTTGCTGGAAAATATTGACGAAGAAATGTACTTTATATTTAGCTCAAGCTGTACTGTCTATGGTCAAGCTGATAGAATGCCTATAACAGAAACTTTCCCTATTAAAAAAAGTGAATCTCCTTATGGTGAAACTAAACAAATTTGTGAAGGTATTTTAAAAAATTTTTGCGAAGCTAATCCTCTTTTTAATAATATAACACTGCGTTATTTTAACCCCATAGGAGCGCATAAATCAGGAATGATTGGAGAACTTCCGCTCGGCAAACCTGAAAATTTAGTTCCTTTTCTAACACAAACTGCAATTGGAAAAAGGGAGCAATTGGTCGTATTTGGAGATGACTACAACACATCTGATGGAACATGCGTTAGGGATTATATTCATATTGAGGATTTGGCTGGTGTTCATGTATCGTGTTTGGAATACTTAATCCAGAAAAAAAATAAAGCGAATTATGAATTTTATAATGTAGGTACAGGAAAAGGACTTTCAGTTTTGGAATTGATTAACCTATTTGAAAAGGTTAATAATGTTAAAATCAATTATAGAATTGGTGAAAGAAGAAAAGGTGATGTTGTAATTGCTTTTGCAGATGTTTCAAAGATTTTAAAAAATGTAGGATGGGAATGTAAATTTTCCGTAGAAGATGCCCTAAAATCATCATGGATATGGGAAAAAAACTTAAAAAATGAGTAGTTTAATTATAGAATCTTCAGGAAGAATTAACATGATTGGTGAACATGTTGACTATAATGGCGGATGTGTATTACCTGGCTCTATAGATAAAAAAATACGATTTAAATTTTACAAAATTGAAGGAATAGATTGTCACGTAAAGTCAATAACACTTGATAAGGAATTCAAATTTAGTTTTAAAGATTTAAGTCCCCGAAAAGTTCATTGGGAAAACTACATCATTGGTGCAGTAAATTATTTAATAAATAAAAAGTTTTTGAGTTTGAGCACTTTTTCTTGTGAAATCAGCAGTTTTCTTCCCATTGGTGCTGGAATTAGTTCATCATCTTCACTTATATGTGGAATGGTTAAAGGCCTAATTGAGTTAAATGATTTGAACCTTTCAAATAATGAAATTGTAGATATTGTTTTGGATGTTGAACACAACTACATTGGACTCAAGGGCGGAATAATGGACCAATTCACAATTTTAAATGGGAAAAAAGATCATTTGATTTTATTAAAATGCCAAAATCGTGAATTTAAACACATCCCCTCAAACCTTAAAAATTTTAAAATTCTTCTGTTAAATACAAATGTGGAGCACAACCTTGCTAATACTGCTTACAATGAAAGAGTAAATGAATGTAATGATGCTTTAAAAATTATAAATAAGAATGCTGATACCAATTTTAGTTTTCTGTGTGAGGTTCCTGAAAAAATATTAAATAATAATAAAAAGTTTTTACCTAAGACACTGTTCAGTAGAGCATCTTTTGTTATAAAAGAAAATTTAAGAACCATAAAGTCTGCTGAAATATTGGAAAACAACAAACTTTCTGAGCTGGGGAACCTAATGTATGAGTCACATTTTGGGTTATCAAAACTTTACAAAGTTAGTTGCGAAGAATTAGATTTTTTAGTTGACTTAACTAGAAATCACCAAAAAATTATTGGTTCAAGGATGATGGGAGGTGGATTTGGCGGCTGTACAATAAATTTGATCCAAGATGACTTTATAGGCCAATTTGTGGATGAATCTTGTAAAGCTTATTACGAAAAATTTGGAAAAGAGGCTACACCAATCCTTGCAGAACTTGACAATGGCATCACGATAAAAAAGACCTAAAGGCAGAAAGATTGTATAAACTCTGTTTATACAAGTTTAAGGCTAACTGAATATTCGATAATCCTTTTCAGGCACGCTCTAGCAAACAGACTCACCTTTTTTAATAAAATTAGTGTTGAGTTTACCAATGATTATCTGCCTAAGGTCAATATATTATGATCGTAGTTAATTGATATTTTTGTCAATTAACTCAATAAGTTCTTTAAGTTTTTCCTCCGTATTTGTTCCTAATTTGGATTGATCCATTGTGATTTTTTTGTTGTTCGTAAAAATTTCTAATGCACACATTGCTAAACTGTCTTGTTTATCTTTAACTGCATAGCTTTTTTCATATTTTATTATCATCTCGTTAATTTCTTTCGCAGCTTTTCTCAAAACTTCCTCTTGCTCCATATTAACACTCAATGGATAAATCCTATTTCCAATATTTAATTTAATTTTTTGTTTCATTTTAAGAAGAAAGATTTGAGATGCAAAAATCTAAATCCTGAATCATTTTATCAATTCTTTTTTTGACATATTTTTTGCCATCAGATTCTAAAAATTTACCAATCCTTAATGATTGATAATTTAATTTTGAGTTTCTTAAATCTTCAACAAGCTTTTCATTTTGATTCTTTAATAAATCAATTTTATTTTTAATTTCTAAATTTTCTGATTTTAAATTATTGTAATTATTTATAAGCGAATTAATTTTATCATATAAAATTTCAATATTTTGAGTTGAATCTTTCAATTTATTTTTTATATATCTAAATTTAATTTTAGTTGTTATCAAATGCAAGGCTTTAATTGAAAAACTTATTTTTAATATTATTCTTTCTAGGTTTAACCACTGTCAATTCTCAAGTAAATGTGGAAGAAGCAAATCCTCCAGTTAAAATTCCCCTCAAGCTTAGTGGAAATTTTGGTGAGTTAAGATCGAGTGGCTTTCACTCAGGAATCGATATAAAAACACTTGGAAAAGAGGGGGTTGAAATCAAGTCAATTGATGAAGGTTATATTTCAAGAATTTCTATTTCTTTAGGTGGTTTTGGAAAAGCTATTTATATTACTCATCCCAATGGGTTCACATCTGTTTATGCTCATCTCAGTAGGTTTAATGATAACATAGAAAAACTAATACAAGCTTTTCAATATCAAAAAAAATCATTTGTAATTAATCGGTTTTTTAAGAAAGATGAATTTATAATAAGTAAAGACGATGTGATTGGTTATTCAGGGAATACAGGAAGTTCATTTGGACCGCACTTGCATTTTGAAATTAGAAAATCCTCAGAAAATTTACCTATCAACCCTCTTCGTTTTGGGTATCCAATTGAAGATACAATTCCGCCAACAATTAGAGGACTATTTCTCTACAAGATTGGAGATAAGTTTAATAAAAGAAAAAAGATTAATATTAAAAGAATTTCATCAAATACATTCCAAAGTGAACCAATCAAATCAAATGGTAGATTTGGTTTTGGAGTAATATCAGATGATAGACAAAATAAATCTTACAACATTAATGGGACTTATAATTATAAGTTAATAAAAAATGATTCCACTGAATTTGAAATTGAATTTGATAACTTTTCATTTGATGAGAAATCAAGCCAAATGAAATTAATGGATTATGGATACTATGTGGATAAAAACTCAAGATTAATAAAGATTTTTAGCGATGGTAGATTGAAAACAAACTTTATTAAATCTAAAAATTCAGGGATTATTGATGTCGCTGAAAACGACTCAATAAAAATTAAAATTTTGTTGAGTGATTATTCAAATAATAAAACTCAAGTCAATATAAATTTAATAGGAACAAGCGACAATTTAGACTATTATTATGACGACTTTAGTAATTTCAATTCATTGATAAAAAAATCAGAGGATTTTAATTTTTACGAAAACGGCGCAGCGGTTAAAATAAAAAAGAACACTTTCAATAATGATACTTTTTTAGATATCAAATATTTAAGAGATACCCTTTTTGTAGTTAATCCCAAAGTTTATGTATTTAAAGGAATTGAAATTTCGATGCCTCAAAAGGTTCAAAACTCAAAACAAACTTATATTGCAAATATGGATGATCGGGGAAACAAAATTTTTGCTGGTCGTACAAAAATTAAAAACAACTTTAGGTTTAAAACAAACAATCTTGGAAAGTTTTATGAGGACATTGACTCAATTGCTCCAACTATAAAGCAACTTAACAGAAAAAATAAAATAAGTTTCCAAATAAAAGATCATGAAACCGGAGTGAAAAAATATGATGTTTTTGTCAATGGAAAGTGGCACCTTTTTGAATATGAGCCAAAAAGAAATGAAATATTTTGTTCACTAAATGGTTTAGAAATTTTTGAAAAGGAAATAAATATCAAAGTTGTTGTTGAAGACTTAGTTGGGAATAAAAAAATACTGAATGAGAGGTTAACACTCCGATAGAATATTTTTTAGACTTTCTGCAGCATAAATTATTTCATTTTTTGAGTTGAGTTTTGAAAACGAAAATCTTATTGAAATTTTTTCCATCTCTTCATCGGTTAATATTTCGGATAACACATGTGAAGGTTCAGAGGAACCAGATTGGCATGCACTTCCTGATGAACACGCAATTCCTGCAAGTTCAAGTTTAAAATTAATTAGGTCTTTTTTTTCTTTTGAAATCGGGAAGCGCAAATTTAAAATCGTATAACTTGATTCATTAAAATTACCATTTACCTCTACATTTTCGACTGATTTATGGACCCTCTTTAAAAACAATTCCTTAAGAGATTTGACTTTTTTTTGGTCATCCAAAAGATTTTTATAAGCCTCCTCCAGGGCAATTTTTAAACCATGAATATTATGGGTACTTTCTGTTCCTCCTCTTAAGCCACGTTCTTGCTCACCTCCAATGATGAGAGGATAGGCTTTATTTTTTTGATTAATATAAGCAAAACCAACACCTTTTGGACCATGAAATTTATGTGCTGAGCAGGTGATGAAGTCGATATTTATCAATGATAAATCTAATGGAAAATGTCCTATGGTTTGGACAGTATCGCTATGAAACATAGCATTGTGACTATGACATATACTACCAATTTTTTTAAGGTCTATCATAGTGCCTATCTCGTTGTTTATGTGCATTAAACTTACAAGTGTTTTTTTTGGTTTTAACAAAAGTGATTCAAGTTGATTTAAGTCTGGGTTTCCTTCATGGTCAATATTCAAAAATTCCAAGTCAACTTTTTTATCATGACTAAGATTTAAGACTGGGTTTAATACAGCTTTATGTTCAATTTTTGTTGTAATAATTCTCTCAACCCCATGCTCAATACAGGATTTGATAATCATGTTATTTGATTCAGTTCCGCCAGAGGTAAAAAATATCTCCTTTGGTTTTACGTTAAACATATTCGCAATAAATTTTCTGCTAAGTTCAATTATGGTTTTTGAATCTCTTCCAAAAGAATGTGTTGATGATGGATTACCATATGAATTAACCAGAACTGAAGTCATCTCATCAACAACCTTTTGATTTAGTTGAGTTGTAGCTGCATTGTCGAGATAAACTTTTTTCATATAAAGCTGTATCAAAGATATGTGATTTTCACTAGTTTTGAATCAAGACAAATGAAAATAATCTCCAGCATAAATAACATCAAAATCAAGTACCTAAAAAAGCTTAGATCGAGCAACTCGTTTAGAAAAAAAGAAAAAAAGTTCTATGTGGAAGGTTTAAAAGAATTGATGCTTTGTATTGAGTCAGGTTTTGTTGTTGATTCAATTTATTGTTCATCTAATATGAATGAAATATTGGAAAGAAACTCATTAAAAGCAGATTATATAATTGATAATAAAATCATGTCTCAAATAATCATGAGAGAGTCAGAGGGAATCTTTGGAATTTTTAATGAAAAAGTTAATGAAATAAATGCTATTGATTTATCAAAAGATGAGTTTGTTCTGATACTGGATAGACCAGAAAAGCCTGGAAATGTTGGAGCTATTTTCAGATCTTATGAGGCCTTTGGTTATAGAAACATAATCATTGCTGAAACTAATCTAGATATATACAACCCAATCATCATTAGGTCAAGCCTTGGTGCAGTATTTAAACTTAATGTGTTTAAATTCTCTTTTGCAGAAATAAAAACCCTATTAAAAAAGGAAAAATTCAAGATCATTATCTCAGATGTTGATGCAAAAATCCCCTATACCAAAGTAAACCTTAGGGAAAAAATTGCTCTAGTGATGGGACCTGAAAAATCCAAAGTAAGTAATGATTTTAAAAAAGTGTCAGATTCTGTTATTGGAATTCCCATGTACGGAGATGTTGATTCACTAAACTTGTCAGTTGCAACGTCAATAATTTTAGCAGAGTCAGTTAATCAAAGAAAAATCTCTTAAATTTAAGTAGTGGAATTAGTATCTGAGAAATCTTTCAACAGAAAATTAATTAGTGAGTATAAATCATTATTAAAAGTTAGCTATCAAGATTTATCAAAATCAGATAAGTTATTAATTAGAAAATCCTTAGATCTTGCTGTTAAAGCTCATACAAATCAAACTAGAAAATCAGGAATTCCGTATGTTTTTCATCCCCTATCAGTTGCAAAAATTGTTGCTCAGAAAATTGGTCTGGATGCACAAAGTATCGCATCAGCTCTTTTACATGATGTTGTTGAAGATTCCGAATATGATTTAAATTACATTGAAACAAAATTTGGAAAAAGTATTGCTAAAATAGTTGATGGTTTGACTAAAATCTCTAGACTAAAAAAAGAGAAAATATTATCAATCCAAGCTGAGAATTTTAGAAAAATGTTGTTAACCCTAAATGATGATGTTAGGGTTATTCTTATAAAAATAGCTGACAGGTTACATAACATGAGAACACTTGGCTTTTTATCGGTTGAAAAACAAGCTAAAATTTCATCAGAAACATTATATATATATGCACCTATAGCACACAGAATTGGTTTATTTGAAATCAAGACTGAGTTAGAAGATTTAAGTTTAAAATATCTCGAACCAGAAACTTACCTTCAAATTAAGTCGAGTCTAAGTAAAACTAAAGATGATCAAAATTTATACATTAGAAATTTTGCTAGAAAAATTTCTGATAAATTAAAGTCTGAATCATTGGATTTTAAGATTAATGGTCGTACAAAGTCAATTTTTTCAATTCGTGAAAAAATGTTGAATAAAAATATTTCAATTGATGAGGTATATGATCGATTCGCTGTAAGAATTATATATAAAGCAAAGCCCAAAGAGGAAAAATTATTAGCATGGAAAATATACTCAATTGTAACAGACGTATATCGTCCAAATCCAACCAGGTTACGAGATTGGATCTCCAACCCAAAATCAAATGGTTATGAGGCATTACACATAACAGTCGTTGGTCCAAGTAAAAGATGGATTGAAGTACAAATAAGATCGGAAAGGATGCATGAAATTGCGGAAAGAGGTTTTGCGGCACATTACAAATACAAACAAGGTGATGAAAAAGAAAGTGGATTAGATTTATGGCTAAATAGACTTCAAAGTGTTTTAGAAAATCCAGACTCAAGCGCAATTGATTTTGTTGAGGATTTTAAATTAAACCTATATTCAAATGAAATTTTTGTTTTTACACCAGAGGGTGATTTAAAATCTCTACCAAAAAATTCTACTGCTTTAGATTTTGCTTTCAATATTCATACTCAACTAGGTTTAAAGACACGTGGAGCCAAGGTTAATGGCAAAATTGTTCCCTTAAACCATAAACTGAAAAGTGGTGATCAAGTTGAGATCATAAAAAGTAATAAATCAAAACCAAATGCAAGTTGGTTAGATTATGTTATCACTTCAATTGCAAAGAAAAGTATTCGATCCTCCCTAAAGGAAAACAAGAGAATAATTGCTGAAGAAGGTAAAGAAATATTAAGAAGAAAATTAAAGCAACTAAAAATCAATTTTGACGAGAATAATATTAACAAACTATGCACCTATTTCAATCTACAAACATCATTGGATTTGTTTTTTAGAATTGGAATTGGGTCAATTGATAATTTTGAGTTAAAAAAATATGCTGGTAGTGAAAAGAACAGAATTATCAAATTTTTTAGACGAAAGATAACACCCAAGTTCAAAAAGTCAGAAAATGAGACTATTAATAACAATTATGATCAATTAGTATTTGGAACAGAAGAAGAGAAATTAGATTATACATTGTCAAACTGTTGCAATCCACTCCCTGGTGAAAAAGTTTTTGGGTTTTTGACGGTAAATGAAGGAATAAAAGTTCACAGGACAGATTGTAAAAATGCCGTAAGTCTTAGATCAAATTTTTCATACAGAATACTAGCTGCAAAATGGATAGATTCAACACAGCACGAATTCAGAACGACAATTCAAATAATTGGAATTGATAATGTTGGCGTTTTAAACAAGATCACTACAATTATTTCAAACAGTCTTAATATAAACATGTTAAAGATGTCATTTGATACTGAGGGTGATACTTTCAAAGGTAAAATAACACTTAAAGTTTCCAATAAAAACATACTTGATAAATTGATCAATAGACTGAAAAAAATTCACGGGGTTGATAAAGTTGTTAGGTTTTAAATAATTAATTTTGAATTATGTCTAAAAGTAAAGTAAAATCAAATCAAGAGGTTGTGAAGGATGTATTCACAAAATTTCTAGAAAAAAATTCTCACAGAAAAACACCTGAAAGATATGCAATCCTGAAAGAGATATATGACTTAGATGATCACTTTGATATTGAATCCCTAAACACGCTAATGATTAAAAAAAAGTATAGAGTTAGTAGAGCTACATTATATAACACAATTGAACTTTTATTAGAGTGTCATTTAGTAAGAAAACATCAATTTGGTTCTAATTTGGCTCATTATGAAAAATCATATTTTGACAGACAGCATGATCATATTATTTTAACAGATTCGGGAAATGTTATAGAATTTTGTGACCCCAGAATTCAAAATATCAAAGAGTCCATTGAAGATATTTTTAATGTGAAGGTTGATAAACACTCTTTATATTTTTACGCAACGAAAAACAAGAAATGAAAATTGATATGATTTTGGGTCTCCAATGGGGAGATGAGGGAAAGGGCAAAATAGTAGATGTTTTAACTAGGAATTATGACATCATAGCCAGATTTCAGGGAGGTCCTAATGCTGGACATACACTAATTTTTGATGGAATTAAACATGTTTTACATACAATACCGTCAGGAATATTCCACAAAAATAAAATTAATGTTGTAGGAAATGGAGTGGTAATTGATCCTGTTATTTTTAAAAATGAAATCGAAAAACTTAAGGAAGTTGGTGTTGACCTTAAAAACAAATTATATATTTCAAAAAAAGCTCATTTAATACTTCCAACACATAGACTAATTGACCAAGCCTCTGAGCTATCTAAAGGATCAAAAAAAATTGGTTCCACATTAAAAGGGATTGGTCCAACATATATGGACAAAACAGGGAGAAACGGATTAAGAATTGGAGATTTAGAAGAGGATGATTGGACTAAGAAATACGAAAATCTTAAAAACAAGCACCTAGATTTAATAAGGAATTTTAATGTCCATATAGATTTTGACATAGAAGAATTATCAAACAATTTTTTTGATTCAATTGAGTACATAAAAGACATAAAATTTATTGATAGTGAGCATTTTTTTAACGAAAGTTTAAAAAATGGAAAAAAAATTATTGCGGAAGGAGCTCAAGGATCATTACTGGATATAGATTTTGGAACATATCCTTTTGTAACCTCATCTACAACAACCGCTGCAGGTGCATGCACAGGTTTAGGAATTGCACCAAACAAAATCAACGAAGTAATTGGTATTTTTAAAGCCTATACAACTAGAGTTGGTAGTGGTCCTTTTCCAACCGAATTACATGATGATATTGGAAAGAAAATTGCACAAGTTGGTAAGGAATTTGGGGCGACAACTGGTCGTCCTAGAAGGTGTGGTTGGCTTGATTTAGTTGCCTTGAAACATTCAATAATTATCAATGGTGTAACAAAGCTTGCAATAATGAAAGGTGATGTACTTTCTGGAATTAAAAAAATCAAAATATGTACAAAATATAAGTATAGAGGAAAATTAATTGATCACCTCCCATTCTCCTTAGAAAGCAAAAACTTGGAGCCTATTTATGAAGAATTTGATGGTTGGGATGATGATATAACTGATTTAAATGATCATAAAAACCTTCCAAATACGTTCATAAATTATATAAACTTTATTGAAAAACAGGTAGGATTAAAGATTAAAATAATTTCTGTTGGACCTGACCGCAAACAAACCATAATTGTTTAAACTAAATATTATATCATTAATAATTTTAATTTTTTCTTCACAAAATTTTTTGGCTCAAGAAAAAAAGATTGAAATAATTAGCGCAAACTCTTTGGATAAAGATGAATTATTATTTCCTGACGCAAATATTCTCAAAGGTTCACCCAACAAGCAGGTCCACTTAAGTCATGATGAAATGGATATTTTCTCAAACAATGCAATTTTTTTTCAGAGAAAAAATAAGTTTATTGCCACGGGAGATGTTTTTTTAAAGCAGGGAGATTCGTTGGAATTAAAATGTGACTCTCTTAACTATGATGGAAAAATAAAAAAATTTTTTAGTTATGGTAAAGTATATTTAATCAATAATAAAACAACATTAAATTCAAATGAACTACTGTACGATAGAAAAAAAAATATTGCTTCTTTTTTTAATGGTGGAAATATAATTGATAGTCTTACAACGATACAAAGTAAAAAAGGAGATTATCTCTTAGAAATTGATAAATACAAGTTCAGAAATGATATAACAATAACCAACCCCGACTATGTCATTGAATCAGAAAGTCTGGATTACATTGTTGGGCAAGAAAAAACATATTTCCTAGATTCAACCAAAATCACAGGAGATTCCTATGAAATCACATGCAACAGAGGTTTTTATGATGGAAAGTTGATGAAGGGCTACTTTTTAGATAATGCAAAAATAGTTTTGAATGAAAGAATTATAAGTGGGGATAGTATTTTTTTTGATGATGACATGAAATATGCTAGTGCTGCAAAAAATATTTCAATTTTTGACAAAAATGAAAAGCTTCAAATTTTGGGTGAATTTGCAGAGGTATTCGAGAAAAAAGATTCTGCTATTGTAACTAAGAATCCTGTTGCAATAAATACATCCGAAATTGATTCACTTTTTATTTCAGCTGACACATTATACTCTGTTGGTGATAGAGAAAATAGAATAATAAAAGGTCTTAATAATGTTAAATTTTTTAAAAAAAATATGAGTGGAAAATCGGATTTTATTCTTATAAATGAAAATAGAGGATTAACAAGGCTAATCAGAAAAGTACTAGAAAAAAAAGAGTTGCAAATTCTGAGTCAAGAACAAATTAATATGCTCAACCCGATTATTTGGGATGGTAACAGTCAAATCAGTGGTGATGAAATAATTTTAAAGGAAAATAATGAAAATAATAAATTAGATTCATTAATAGTAACTAACAACGGTTTTATTGTAGAAAAAGATACCCTTGGCATTGACAATTTCAATCAAATTAAAGGAATTAAAATTTTAGGCAAGTTTTTTAAAGGGAAAATTAAAAGTTTAAAGGTTGATCAAAATGCTGAAATAATTTATCACATGTATGATGATGATAATGACCTTATTGGAGTTGATAAAGCTGTATCAAGCTCTATCATGATTACAATGTCAGAAAATGGGATTGACAAAATTAGATTTATTACGGACCCAGAGGGAATTTTGTATCCAGAAGATTTTTTAGATAAAAACGAAAAATTTTTAGAGGGGTTTATAAATCGGCAAAATGAAAAAATTAATGATAAATTGGATTTGTTTGAATGATGATAGATAATTTTAAAAAATTTCAAGCTCAGACAACTAATCATCCATTAGGAATTGAGGTCATCAAAGCTGAGGGATCATATATTTACGATAGCAAAAAAAAATATCTCGATTTAGTTGCTGGTGTTTCTGTTCAAAACCTTGGACATTGTAATTATGAATTAAATAAAAGTATTATAAATCAATTGAAAAAATATTCTCACGTTATGGTTTATGGAGAATTTGTTCAAAAGCCATCACTAAAACTCTGTAAATTACTCAACAAAATACTTCCTAAAAATTTAAACTCTACATATCTGACTAATTCGGGAACTGAGGCAATAGAAGCAGCATTGAAACTAGCTAAAAGAGCAACTGGTAGGTCAAGAATAATCTCAGCTTTGAATTCCTATCATGGTAGCACACATGGTTCAATGAGCGTATCGGGGTTCGAACAACGCAAAAGGGCATACAGGCCACTTCTACCAAATATTGATTTCATAAAATTTAATTGTGAAAGCGATATTAGTAAAATAAATCAGTCTACATCATGTGTAATTTTAGAAACGATTCAAGGTGGAGCAGGATTTATTGAACCAAAACACAATTTTTTAAAAAAAATATCAAAAAAATGCAAAGAAGTTGGTGCTCTTCTTATTTTAGATGAACTTCAAACTGGTCTAGGAAGAACAGGTAAAATGTTTGCTTTTGAACATTATGAAATAAGTCCTGATATTCTTGTGCTTGGAAAATCTTTGGGTGGAGGTTTCCCAATTGGTGCAATGATTAGTGATAGATCCTTAATGAATAAGCTCAAGAGTAAACCCATTTTAGGACATATAACAACATTTGGAGGTCATCCAGTGATATCACAAGCTGGTTTAACTACATTAAAAATTATTTTGAGAGATAAACTGTTTGAAAAAGCTAAAATTTCAGAGCAAAAATTCAAGCAAAGACTCAAACATCCTGCAATAATCGAAATTAGAGGTAAAGGACTAATGCTGGCATTAATCTTAGAATCTAATGAACTGGCTAAGAAATTGGTTATTAAATCACTTGAAAAAGGTTTGATTTTATTTTGGCTTCTTTATGAGTCAAGAGCTGTGAGAATAACACCTCCACTTAATATTACCGACAAAGAAATCAAAATCTCCACTGATATAATACTCAAAACTCTTGATGAGATTTATAATTAAATGTTAATAAATATTTAATAAAGAAAATCTTTCCTGTTATCGACAGAACATATTGTATATAATTTTGAGTTTCGATATGGAAAGAGATAGAGATAATTTTAAAAGTCTAGAAAAATTTGAAAAAATGATTCAAGATGACAATACTGTTTATTTAGATTTAAATGAACTAGAGGAAATCATTATTTATTATTTTCATGATGCAAATTATGAATTAGCTGAAAAGGCAATTGGACTTGCAAATCAAATTTTTCCAAAATCAATAAATATTTCCATATTAAGTTCTGAAATTCTTCTCCAAAAAAGTAAAGAATCTGAAGCTTATGAACTTATAGATGATTGTTTGAACCTAAATTCAGAAAATTGTGATTTGATATTCCAAAAAGCTAAGATCTTAAATAAACTTAAAAAATATAATGACTCAAATGATTTACTTTTGAAGCTTTCTGGTGTAAACGAAACAATTTTTTTAGTTGATGATTTAATGCTTAGAAATTATATGAATTTGGATAAATATTCAAAATCCATTAAGGTTGCCAAAAGGTTAATTTCTCAATTTCCTGACGACAAAAAATATATGGATAAATTGATTTCCTGTTACAGGTTGTCAAAAATGGAGAGTAAAGCAATTAGATTCCTTAATAAATTTTTAGAAAAATATCCCTACAACCAAAATGCATGGTTTGAAATTGGAAAGTTATATTTTGAAAGGAAGATGATAAAAGAAAGTATAGCATCTCATGAATTTAGCATCATTTGTAACGAAACATTTTCACCATCATATGTCGAATTAGGAAAAATATACGAATATAAGCTCGATTTTAACAAGGCCATATACTACTATGAAATTTTAAAGAGCCTAGATTCGGTGACATCATTTAGTCTTTACAGACTTTCTGTCTGCTATGAAAAGATTGGTGCATATGACAAAGCAATTAATCATTTGAACGAAATAATTTCAAAAGACCCACTATACGAAAAAGCATGGATTTCAATTGCAAAGCACTATCTAAGAAAAAATGATCACGATAAAGCACTTGAAAACTTAAACAAAGCCCTAAATATTATTGCTAATAATTATTAAGTTAGTCCTATGATATCAAAGTTAGGCAATTCTATAATTATTTTTTTTAAAGGTATGTTAATGGGAATTGCTGATCTAGTGCCAGGAATTTCTGGAGGTACCATAGCCTTCATTACAGGCATCTATGAAGATTTGATTGAGGCAATAAATAACATAAATCTTAACATATTTGATGGTGGTTTAGCTAATAATTTTAAAAAAAAAAAAATTGATTTTCTTTTAATTTTATTTAGTGGAATTCTATTAAGTATTATTTCGTTCAGTAAATTTTTAGCTTATCTATTGGTTAATTTTAATAATGAGTTAAGATCGTTTTTTCTGGGTCTTGTACTGTATAGTATAATCATACTCTATAGATCCATTGATAAAAGAAGACTACTAAATATTTCTAACCTGATTTTATTGATTTTTTCAATAATAATTAGTTTTATGATTTTCAACTCGCCATCATTTGATCCAGCAATTACAAATTGGTATATTTTTTTATGTGGAATTATTTGTTCTTTGGCAATGATTCTTCCTGGAATATCAGGGGCTTACATTTTAATTATACTTGGAACATATGAGTTTTTAATAAAAAAAATATCTGATTTCTCAGCAGAGTTAGACTCAATAACTACAATAGTCATATTTGGGTTTGGATTTTTAATTGGTGTTATTATATTTTCAAGAATAATCAAATATTTATTGAAAAGTTTTAAAAAACAAACATTTGTCACTCTTATTGGATTAATAATAGGTTCACTTCCAAAAATATTACCTATCGAGGCTAATGATAGTTTAAGTTTTTTTGGAAATTTGACAGAGTTTTTTTTAAATAACCCATCATCCATATTTTTTATTTTGATTGGAGTTTTAAGTGTCAGTCTCTTTTCTAGGTTAAAAATAAATACTCAATGAAAGATTGGAACAAATCTTTTTTTATCGAAATTTTCCTACATGGACTTGTTATGGGAACCATTAATAAATTACCAGGAATATCAGGTGGTCTTTATGCAATTATTATTGGGTTTTATGATCATTTTATGATATCCTTAAAAAAGATTGGATTAAGAAATTTATTAAAAAATAAAAGTCCAAAAATATTCTTGTCAGAGATTAATGCATTCTTCTTGATGACAATATCATTGGGTATGATAGTCAGCTACTTTACAACATCTAAAATTCTTGATTATTTTTTACATAATTTTCAATTACAAGTTTGGGGTTGTTTTTTTGGGTTAATTCTTGGTTCAGTCTTTTTTTTAATAAGAAAAATAGATAAAATTGATATAACAAAATCATTGATTTTTTTAATGAGTTTGACTCTAGGATTGGTAATTAGTTTTGTCGATCCAATGATTGAAAATAGAAATCTAATTTTTATATTTTTTTGTGGTTATATTAGTATTTGTGGTATTACAATTCCTGGACTTTCTGGCTCTTTTTTACTCATTATTCTTGGAAACTATAAGTTAGTTCTAATTGATTCAGTAAATAATTTTTATAACTTAATTTCAAATTATTTGATTGGGACAAACTTTACTGTTAGTGAAGTTTTATTACACATATTAATCACTTTTTTCATAGGTTCTGTGATTGGTCTTATTAGTCTGTCAAGATTTTTAAGCTTTATTTCACAAAAATATCCCCGGCATTTAAATTTTATGATAATTGGATTTGTTATTGGTACTTTACCAATTGTTTGGCCCTGGAACCAAGTTAAAAAATTTGAGAATGATTTGCTTATGATTGAAAACTTAAATTTGATTGATCTATATACCTCATTAATAATTTTAATAGTATTATTTTTAATGATATTTATTGAAAAATATGCCAAAAATAAAAAGATTCGGACTAATCGGTAGAGATATTGAATATTCATTTTCCAAACAATATTTTTCCATAAAATTCAAAAAGGAGAATCTGGACGGCTATCAATATATTAATTGTGATATTAAAAAAGTAGAGGACTTTAAAAAGATTAAATTAAAGGAATTTGATGGATTCAATGTAACAATTCCTTACAAAGAAAAAATTATTAATTTTCTAGATTCATTAGATGAAAATGCAAAAAAAATTGGTGCAGTTAATACAATTAAAATTAAAGATGGAAGGCTTGTTGGCTATAACACTGATTATATTGGGTTTTTGACTTCAATCGACGGCTTTGATTTCAAAAGGGCTGCAATTTTAGGCAGTGGTGGAGCATCTAAAGCTGTTGCTTTTGCACTAAAAAGTAGAAAAATACCATATGTAATTTTTTCTAGAAAATCAGATCCAAAATTTTTAAACTATTCTGATCAAGAAAATTATATCCCAAATTCTGATCTAATAATAAATACAACTCCGCTTGGTACTTTCCCAAATACAAATGATTTGCCACCAATAAATTTTGAATTAATATCAAATAAGAGTTTTTGCTATGACTTAATTTATAATCCTATTAAAACGAAATTTTTAATGAGGTCTGAGGAACTTGGTGCAACAATAAAAAATGGTCTGAATATGCTTGAAAACCAAGCAGAGGAAAGTTGGAAGTTATGGAACAGTTAATAAAATATTATTAACTTAAAGAAATTTTACTTTCTATAGATGAAGAATTTAAAAAGGAAAAAATTTATAGATTTTAGAGAAAATTTTCAAAAAAAAACAAAACTAATTGAAGATTTAAAAGTTCTAATTTCAAGCGATTTAAATTTAAAAGAGAAAGAAGATATATTCAATAGCATAAGAAGGAAATGGATTACTTTTGGAAAAGTTCCAAGTCACTTAGCATTTAACCTAAATAATTCTTACCACCACCAAGTAAAACTTTATTATGATTTAGTCTATCTTGATAGAAATTATAAAGAAAAAGATTTGGATAAAAACTTATTAGAGAAGAAAGAATTAATAGTGAAAATTAAAAAATTAAATGATTATAGCAATAAGATTAAAAGCTACAAAGACTCTCTAAAAATAATTAAAAGATGGAATTTTTTGACTGGGCCGACACGGCAAAATTATGAGAGAAAATTAAATGATGAATTTGATCAATATGTTAAAAAAATTAAAGATTCAAAAAGAGAGTACTTAAATAATAAAGAAAAGTACGTAGATACATTTATTGAAAGTAAAAAAAGTCTAGCAAAAGAAATGGAATCAATAAACGAGCAAAATTGTAGTGATAAAACATCCTGGATAAAAAAAATTAGGGCGTTTGAATCATTAAAACAAAAATTTATTGATATTGGTCCAGTTGATCATCAAGAAAACGATGAGTTATGGATAAACTTTAAAAAAATAAATAAGAGTTTTTTGCAAGAAAAAAACTCATTTTTTAAGAATTTAAAAAAAGAATATTCTGCTAACATCAAAAATCAAATCGAATTGATCAATGCCTTAAAAGATATACAAAATAAAGAGAAATTAATCAAACACACAGAGTTACAAGAATTAAAGAAAAAGTTTAATAGCATAGAAAATGTGCCTTATAAAAAAAATAAAGAGAACAGAAAAATTTTCTTTGAATTATTAGATCATTGTTACGAAAAGATTGGAGAAAACATTTCCAATAAAAAGATGATTGAAAAAAAGAATTCTGAAAAAATTAAAGGGATAATTAATGAAATTAAACAGAATCTTTCAAAACAAAATATTGATGATGAAATTCAAAAACTTTCGAACATCGAAGTATCAATACCAATTAAGCAATTAAATGAGCTTTCGGTTTTTTTAAGCAAAAAATTTAAAGATGAGGGTCATGTTCAATCAGATATTGATAAGAATATTTCAAAAATAAAATCTAGTTTGATGTCTGATGAGGAAAAAAGCTTGGCAAAAATGAAAATAAAGAAAAAAATTGATGAGATAAAAAAGCAAATTGGTCAACTTGAGAATAATCTAACATTTATAAAATCAGAAAAATCTGACAATTCAATTTTTAATAACGTTCACAATCAGATAGAAAAATTTAATCAGGATTTAATTTTACAAAAGAAAAAATTAAGTCATTTCATTTGATTTAAATATTTCTTTAGACTCTTCCCATATTATTTCTAACTCATTCTTATCAATCTGACTAATTTTTTGTTTTTTTCTTTTTATAATTTCTTCTAAAATCTTAAATCTACCAATAAACTTTTCAGTTGATTTTTTTAAGCTTAGTTCAGGGTCAATTTTTAAAAATCTAGAATAGTTAATTAGAGTGAAAAGGACATCACCAAATTCATCCTCAATTTTGTTTCTATTTTTATCATTCACTTCTACATTTAACTCTTTCATTTCTTCCTCTAGTTTAGATTTTACTGAATTGATTGAATTCCAATCAAATCCAACACTGGAGGCTTTGTCTTGAGCTCTTTGAGCTTTAAGAATTGTTGGCAACTTTTTAGGTATACCTGAAAGTATACTTTTTTTTGTTTTCTTCGATTTTAAATTTTCCCAATTTAATTTCACTTCTTCCTCGGTCTTAACAACTAGACCACCATAAATATGAGGATGTCTGTAAATTAATTTATCACATAAATCATTAACAACGTCCTTAAAATTAAATTTCTTTTTCTCTGATGCTATTTTAGAATAAAAAACAATGTGTAGCAACAAATCTCCCAGCTCTTCTTTGAGATTTTCAAAGTTTTCACTCTCAATTGCGTCATTTAATTCATATACTTCCTCTATTGTCAAGTTTTTAAGACTTTGAATTGTTTGTTTTCTATCCCACGGGCATTTGGATCTTAAATCATCCATGATATTTAATAACCTTTGTAATTCTTTCATTATAAAAAACTCATTTTATATTGGGTTTCGATTTTACCTTTTTTAATTCGATCTAGTTTATTTTGAATAATTTTTCTTTTAAAACTGGATATTTTATCAGTAAATAAAACTCCATTTATATGGTCATTTTCGTGTAGAATTACTCTTGCTAGTAATCCCTTAAAAATTACAGAATTATGATTGAAATTTTCATCAAGAAATTCAACTTTGATCATATTTGGTCTTTTAATTTCAGCTCTAATATCAGGAATACTTAAGCAACCCTCATTAAAATAACATTGATCACCATCCATTTCTGTAATCTCAGGATTTATAAATACTTTTTTGGAATTAAGTTTTTCAAAATCAGAAATCTCTTGGTCCTTAGGAAATAATGGATTTGCATCGATTATAAATATTTTTTTATTAACTCCAACCTGAGGCGCGGCCAATCCTACTCCTTCCGCATTATACATAGTTTCCCACATGTTGGAGATTAAACTTTTAATCTCCTCTGAATTTTCCTCTACTGATTTACATTTTTTTCTCAGTATTGGATGTCCATATGCCAGAATTGGTAATATCATTAAAATTTTTTTAAAAATGACTGTAATATTATTGTAGCGCTTATTTTATCAATTAATTTTTTATTCTTTCTTTTTGTTTTTTTTAAATCAGATTTTGCAATTAAAAGTTTTGCTAAACTTGATGTGAATCTTTCATCCTCTCTGAAAATTCCTAGTTTTGGATAATCTAGTTTAATTTTTTTTATAAATAATTTAATTTCACTTTCAAGATTAAATAAATCATTCGTGTTAGTTCTTGGTAAACCAATGACAAATTTCACAATATTCTCATTTTCAGTGATATTTTTTATGTATTGGTAAATCTCTTTATTGTCCACCGTCTCTAGTGGAAATGCGATTGATTGATCTTCATCACTAATAGCAAAACCACATCTTTTCTTTCCATAATCTATTGCTAATACCTTACTCATTTGACAAAATTAAATATTTAAGTGTAAGTAATTGATTTTGTATAAATTATATTTGCAAAAAAAAGATGAAAGAACTCATTGACATTGTTTGGAATAATAGGGACCTTTTGAAAGAAAAAAAATATTCAGATGCGGTTAAATCCACACTTGAAAAATTAAACAAAGGAGAAATAAAAGTTGCAGAAAAAATTGATAGTAAATGGATTGTAAATGAGTGGGTTAAAAAGGCTGTAATTTTATTTTTTCCTTTGATGGAGATGAAAACCATCGAGTTAGGCCCATTTGAATTTCATGATAAAATTAAACTTAAAACCAACTACAAAAAACAAGGAGTTCGAGTCGTTCCTCACGCAATCGCAAGATATGGGTCTTTTATTCACAAAGGTGTTGTCTTGATGCCAAGCTATGTGAATATTGGGTCAAATATTGGATCAGGTACTATGATTGATACATGGGCTACAGTTGGAAGTTGTGCTCAAATTGGTAAAAATGTACATGTTAGTGGAGGAGTTGGAATCGGCGGTGTTTTAGAACCTGTTCAAGCTGCTCCTGTTATTATTGAAGATGATGTTTTTATTGGATCAAGGTGTATCATTGTAGAGGGTGTAAGGGTTGAGAAACAAGCAGTTTTAGGTGCTAATGTTGTTTTAACAGCATCCACTAAAATTATTGATGTTTCGGAAAAAAAGCCAATATTTTATAAAGGCTACATCCCAGAAAACTCAGTTGTAATTCCGGGCTCTGTCACTAAAGATTTTAATGCAGGTCCTTACAATGTGCCATGTGCTCTCATTATTGGAAAAAGAAAAGAGAGCACTAATAAAAAAACTTCATTAAATGATGCTTTAAGAGATTATAATGTTTCTGCTTAGTACATTAAAATGGTTACAAAAAAATGTTTAAAAATATTGTCATCAGGGGGGGTTATTATTTACCCAACGGACACTGTATATGGAATAGGTTGTGATGCAACAAATTTGAGTTCAATTTCAAGAATTAATGAGATTAAAAATAGAAAACCTAACACACCTCTGATATGTTTGATGAACGGATTAGAAATGTTAAAAAATTATGTCACCGATTTACCTGATGTATCAAAAAAATATTTGTTAGACTCAAATGAGCCAACAACCGTAATTTTTAACAAGAGTAAGAATATAGATAGTTATCCAACTAGTATTGCTGTAAGAATTCCAAAAAATAAAATCTGTCTTCAACTCATCAATAAACTAAAAAAACCAATTACATCAACATCAGCTAATTTTTCAGGTGAAAAAATTCCAAAATATTTTAAAGAAATTGATAAAGATTTGTTGAAACTTGTTGATTATAGTATAAATTTTGATGAAAATCAACAAAACAAAGCCTCAAGAATAGTGAGTATTGATGAGATGTCCAATGTAAAAGTAATTAGAAGTTAATGGGTGTGTTAGTAAATGAAGGATTGAATGTAGAAATTATAAATTTAATTTCAAATATATCAACTAAACTAAAAACCAGAACATTCCTTGTTGGTGGATATGTCAGAGACTTGCTTCTTGGAAGAAAAAGTAAGGATATTGATGTTTTGGTAATCGGTGATGGAATATCCTTTGCTAGCGAAGTAAAAAAAAAGTTAGGTTCTAAGGCTAATTTGCAAATCTTCAAAAACTTTGGTACTGCGATGATTGCTTATAATGACCTTGAAATTGAATTTGTTGGATCAAGAAAAGATAGTTATCAAAAAAGCTCAAGAAATCCAGTGGTATCAATTGGAACTTTTGAGGATGATATTTCAAGAAGAGATTTTACAATTAATTCAATCGCAATTTCTTTAAATGAGGACAGCAAAGGAAAAATAATTGATTTGTTTGATGGTGTCCATGACTTAAAGAAAGGCATAATTAAAACCCCAAAAGATCCCAAAATAACTTTTTATGATGATCCACTAAGAATGATGAGAGCTGTAAGATTTGCATCACAATTAAATTTTGAAATTAAAAATTCAAATATTGAAATTATAAAAAGTGAAAAAGAAAGAATTAATATTATTTCAAAGGAAAGAATTCACGAGGAATTAAATAAAATTTTATTATCTCCAAAGCCCTCAATCGGATTTATTTTGTTGATGAAAACTGGCTTACTTGAGATAATATTGCCTGAGCTAATAAAGCTCGAGGGTATTGATGAAATTGAAGGAAAAACTCATAAAGATAACTTCTACCATACACTACAAGTTCTAGATAATATTTGTAAAAATACAAACAACCTATGGTTGAGGTGGGTCGCACTTTTACATGATATTGGTAAACCTAAGACAAAAAGATACAACAAGAAAAAAGGATGGTCATTTCACGGACATGAATATGTTGGATCAAAAATGGTTTTTAAAATTTTTAAAAGACTTAAGCTTCCTCTAAATCATAAATTAGATTATGTGAAAAAGCTAGTGTTGTTAAGCTCTAGACCTGTTATACTTTCCTCAAGCGAGATTACTGATTCAGCAATTAGAAGATTAATTTTTGATGCTGGTGATGATATTGATGACTTGATGACACTTTGTGAAGCAGATATAACCACAAAAAATGCTAAACTTGAAAAAAAATATTTGAATAACTTCAAGGTTGTCAGAGAAAAAATTAAAGATGTAGAGGAAAGAGATAAAATAAGAAACTTTCAACCACCAATATCAGGTAAGTATATCATGGATTATTTTGGTATAAAACCGTGTAAGGAAATTGGTCTTATTAAAGAAAGAATTAAAGAAGCTATTTTAAATGGTGATATTAATAATGATGTGATTCAAGCTAAAGAATTGATGATGATTGTTGGTGAGGGATTAGGATTAAAGAAGTATGAAAAATAAGTATATTATAATTTCTAAAATATCTCTTTTGCTTGTTTTCTTAGTGATTTTTGCTGGTTCCACTGTAAGGATGACAGGAAGTGGTATGGGTTGTCCTGATTGGCCAAAATGTTTTGGATATTACATTCCTCCAACCGATGAAACCAAACTAATTTGGAAGCCCAATTCCCACTACAACAAAAATATCATGATATTATATGAAGGTGCCTTTTACAATGCAAAGGTTGAATTTATTTCGAAAGAAAGATTTGAAAAAAATAATTGGGTAAAATATACCAAACATGATTATACGGACTTTAATGTAGTTCATACTTGGTTTGAATATATAAATAGATTACTAGGTGTTTTGGCGGGGTTTTCAGTTCTTATCATGTTCATTTTTTCCTTTTTCCTTCAAAATAACAAGAAGGTTTTTATCCCACTTAGCTCAATTATATTAATATCAATAGGTCTTCAAGCATGGCTGGGAAAATTAGTTGTTGATTCAAATTTAGCACCTTATAAAATTAGCACTCATTTACTTATGGCTATTATAATAGTTTTATTGATGGTTTATAATATTAAAAAAACTGATGAAATCAAGAATTAATTTCTTTTTAATTATTGCGATCATCCTAATGCTTATACAAATATCATTAGGCATTTCTGTAAGGGAATTTATTGACAATCAAATTGATATTCTTGGCTTTGAAAAAAAAGATTTTTGGCTTAATAAACCCGAATTAAATTTTTATATACACAGAACCTTCTCGCTATTGGTTTTCTTATCCAACTTCTACTTGTTCTTTCTGGCAAAAAAATCTAAAA
Organism: uncultured Bacteroidota bacterium; assembly: GCA_902614065.1. Lineage (GTDB taxonomy): Bacteria > Bacteroidota > Bacteroidia > Flavobacteriales > Flavobacteriaceae > Eutrophosalina. Next base: position 260,247 of record CACMJT010000001.1, read on the forward strand.
TTGATTTGAAATTTATAAAAATGATAAATTTTTTAATATTAATTGAAATTATTATCGGAGCATCTATGTACTACTTTTCTTTTCCAATCTTAACTCAGCCAATTCACTTACTAATCTCAATTTTTATACTAAGCTTACAGTTTTACTGGTTGCTAAAACTCAGAAAACCTTATTGATCCTTAGCATTTCATGATTCTCATAATTTGATATTAAATAATTGAAAGATTTTTCTAGAACCTCTCCCATTGACTTAAGGTTTTTAAATGAATTGTCCTTTGTTAAAAAATAAATTTGTTGAGATAGTTTATTGACTTTTTCATCACTAGAAATTTTATCAAACTTCATTGATTCAATCAAGCTCTCAATCTTATTTTTTGACCCTAGTAACCTTTTAACAACAATTGCTCTCTCCTCAATTTTATATTGATTGATTGACTCCACTAATAATTTATTTTTTACTAAATCAATAATGGGTTCATTATCTTTAAACAGCTGAGGTCTGTACAAACTAAATTCACCTTCATAAGATTGCTGATCAAAATCTATGGCTCTTATCTTGTATATCACTTGATCAAAATCATGAATTGGGACAATTACATAGTTATATGAACGCATATCGCCTAGAAGTCTAATCATGCATCTTTCACTAAATTTCACAAATTCCTTCGCAATCTGTGATTTTTCAGACTCACTGCAAGCTAAGATCTGATTTTTAAAAAAATAATCACCAGGAATTCCTGAAATGTGCTCTTCAATTAATGTTTCATTATAGTATATATAATTCAAGTTATTGGGCGAAGTAATATGTTCTAACTCTAGTCCATATATTCTAGAGGAATCTGCAACTTTTATATAGTAGTATGTAAAATTATCATTGAGTTTATTTTTGACTTTAATCCTAAAGGGATTTGAATTTCCAAAAGTGCAAAAATCAACAGAATCAATTTCTAAATCATCCAAATTTGAAGAACTTCCATCACTATACAGTAAGTTATATACCAATTTTAGATTTTGGTCTATTTCTATTCTTTCAGAATCATTATAAAAAACTCTGTGCCATAATGTATTTTCATCATTTCTGTCAAACAATTCTACAGAACCAGTATACCTTCGTAAATCTGAGTACTCTATTGGAATTTTTTGAAATCGATTATTTTCTTTAAGGTATTTCTCAAAATTTTTTGAGATCTTGAATGAAGGTTTTTTCTTTGAGATTTCAATTTCCAATTTTATCCAAATTAAAATTGAATCAAATCTATGACATTTAAAATTAAAATTATAGATCTTTGCAGATTGTCATAATTTACTATGGGTTTTAAACTAAAATCAAAATATTCTCCAACAGGTGACCAACCAAATGCAATTGAGAAACTCGTTGATGGTATACAAAAAGGCGAAGTCTACCAAACCTTAGAGGGTGTTACTGGTTCAGGCAAAACTTTTACGGTTGCTAATGTTATAAACAAGTTGAATAAACAAACTCTTGTTTTGGCTCACAACAAGACTCTAGCAGCTCAACTATTTTTGGAATTAAAAGATTATTTTCCGGAAAACCGGGTCGAGTATTTCGTATCATATTATGATTATTATCAACCTGAAGCATATATTCCTGTTACAAATACATATATTGAAAAAGATCTTTCAATAAATGAAGAAATTGAGAAGATGCGCTTGAGCACAACTTCCAGCCTTCTTTCAGGCAGAAATGATGTAATAGTAGTTGCTTCGGTATCTTGTCTTTATGGAATTGGGAACCCTGCTGATTACAAAAAAAATACGATCACACTAAATAAAAACTCAAATATTTCAAGGACAGATTTATTAAAAAAACTATCTCACTCACTTTACAGTAGAGCTATCGATGAAATTGAGCCAGGAAGTTTTAGAGTTACAGGAGACATTGTCGAGGTATTCTTAAGTTACTCTGATAAAATAATTAGAATAAATTTTTTTGGGGATGAAATTGAATTTATTGAGGAAATCTACTATATGCCAAATAAAATAGTCAAAAGGATTGATGGTGTTAAGATTTTTCCAGCTAATATGTTTTCGACACAAAAGGAAGTTTTGAATAAGGCTATGGATAAAATTAGAATTGATTTAGGAAAACAAGTTTCGTATTTCAAAGAAATTTCAAAAAATTTAGAGGCAAAAAGATTAGAAGAGAGAACACTATTTGATCTCGAAATGATGCAGGAATTAGGATACTGTTCAGGAATTGAAAATTACTCTAGGTACATTGACGGAAGAGATCCCGGAACCAGACCGTTTTGTCTTCTCGACTACTTTGATGATGATTTTTTGACAATTATAGATGAGAGCCATGTGACACTTCCCCAAATTAAAGCAATGTACGGTGGTGATAGAAGCAGAAAAGAAAACTTAGTTGAGTATGGTTTTCGACTTCCTGCTGCTATGGATAATAGACCCCTTAAATTTGAAGAATTTGAGATGTTACAAAATCAAATCATCTATGTAAGTGCAACACCGTCAGACTATGAACTTCAAAGAAGTGAAGGTATAGTTGTTGAACAAATTATCAGACCAACTGGTCTTCTAGACCCTGTAATTGAGTTAAAACCGACTAAAAATCAGATTGATGATATACTAGACGAAATTGAAAAAGTTGTAAATAAAAATGAAAGAGTTTTAATCACAACACTAACTAAAAAGATGGCTGAAGAGTTGGTTAAATTTTTTCAAAATTTAGAAATAAAATCAAAATATATCCATAGTGATGTAGATACACTAGAGCGTGTAAAAATTTTAAATGATTTAAGATTGGGTAATTTTGATGTATTAGTAGGTATAAATCTTTTGAGGGAGGGTCTTGACTTGCCTGAGGTATCACTAGTCATAATATTAGATGCGGATAAGGAAGGTTTTTTGAGGAGTAAAAGATCTTTAATTCAGACAATAGGTAGAGCTGCAAGAAATTTAAACGGAAGAGCGATAATGTTTGCAGATCGAATGACTGAAAGTATGAAAAAAACAATTGATGTTACAAATCAAAGGAGGAAAAAACAATTAAAGTATAATAGAGAAAATAATATAACTCCTACACAAATTATAAAGAATATAAATGAAAGTTTTAACTATGAATCTAATGAAACCCAAAAGATAGATGTAGTTGAAGAAAGTTTTGACTTGAATATTTCCGAAATTGAAAAACAAAAAAGAATTAAATCCTTGAGAAAAGATATGGAAAAAGCTGCTAAGGAATTAAATTTTGTTGAAGCAGCAAGGCTGCGAGATATTATGCTAAAGTATAAAAAAAGCGGGTCGTAGACCCGCTTATGTAATATTAACTACTTAATAGTTATTGTCTTTTTCTTATTCTGCAAAATGATTTCCTTCTTTTTAGGGATTTTTATCAAAAGTACTCCATTTTCATACTTTGAGCTAATATTTGATTGATCGACAGAATCTGGAAGAAAAAAAGACTTTTCAAATGACTTAGTATCAAATTCTAATCTTGAGTAAGTTCTATCTTCAATGGATTTTTTTGATTTTCTAACAACCCTTAAATTATCATTCTCAAGCTCTATGGTAAAATCTTTTTTATCTGAACCAGGTACTGAAAACTCAACAGAAAACTCAGTATCATTTTCAAAAATATTATGTGGAGGGACAATATTATTTGAGACATTAAAAAAATCAAAAATAAAATCATCAAACATTAAGTTATTATTTGTTCTATTTATAATATTCATATTTAAATTTTTAAAATTATTTACGTTTACAATAGAACAAATTCTAAACCCAATTGAAATATATGTCATAATGTCATATATTAAAATTTTTTTATGACAGATTGTCTTATTTTAAGACAAAACCTCTTTGATTTGAGTTGTTACTTCTTTAAACTCAATTGCAGAATAAATTTTTAAACCTGAGTTATCAATAATATTTTTCGCTTCTTCAGAATTTGTACCCTCAAGCCTTACGATGATAGGAACATTAATTTTTTCACCTAAATTTTTATAAGCATCGACAATTCCATTAGCAACCCTGTCGCACCTAACAATCCCTCCAAAAATATTAACAAGTATTGCCTTAACCTTTTCATCCTGTAAAATTAAATTGAAAGCAGTTTCAACTCTTTTTGCATCCGCTGTTCCACCAACATCGAGAAAATTAGCGGGTTCTCCACCAGATTGTTTTATGAGATCCATAGTAGCCATGGCCAATCCAGCTCCATTCACCATACAACCTATATTTCCATCTAAGTCAACATAGTTTAATCCAGCCTCCCTTGCTTTAACATCAACTGGGTTTTCCTCACTATTATCTCTTAAGTCTTCAAATGATTTATGCCTAAATAATGCATTATCGTCAAGCGTCATTTTTGAATCAACAGCTAAGATTTTATTATCCGATGTTTTTAGAACTGGATTGATTTCGACTAGCGAAGCATCAAGCCCACAATAAGCATCATATAATTTTTTGACAAATACCTGCATTGACTTAAAGCTCTCACCGGATAAATTTAAATTGAAGGCAATTTTTCTTAGTTGATTAGGCATAATACCAGTCAAGGGATCAATCAATTCATAAAAAATTAGTTCTGGAGTTTTTTCTGCAACCTGCTCAATATCTACCCCACCCTCTTTTGAATACATGATCATATTGCAAGATTCTTTTCTGTTTAAAAGTATCGACATATAATACTCCTGTGTTTCACTGTCGCCAGGATAATAAACATCCTCAGAGATTAATATTTTTTTTACCAATTTACCCTCTTTTGGGGTTTGGGGTGTTTTTAACATCATTCCCAATATACTACTGGCATGGTCATATAATTCTTTATCATTTTTTGCTAGCTTTACTCCACCACCCTTACCTCTTCCACCTGCATGTATTTGAGCTTTTACAATTAACCACTCTGACCCAGTATTTTTTTTAACTTCCTGAGAAATAGATTGTAATTGGTCAATATTTTCAACCACCATTCCTCTTTGGATGGGAACTCCATATGAGCTTAACAATTCTTTGGCCTGGTGTTCGTGAAGATTCACAATACAAAATTAATAAAAGAAATTTTTAAAAAGGTTTTTAATGTTGTTACAAATTTAACTTTTAATTGTTTTTTTATTAAATAAGGAAATAAAATTTTTTCATTACAATATATTAATAATGTTTGCAGCGTGAATACAAAATTATTGCTTAAAATCGCTGATGAATTTGGTACGCCCACTTATGTTTATGATTCGGAAAAAATCAAAAGTCAATATTTAAGACTTAAAAATGCGTTCAAGAGAGTCAAAGACTTACAAATCAACTATGCAGTAAAAGCGTCGTCAAATATATCAATTTTAAGGTTTTTAAATAATTTAGGATCAGGAATTGATGCTGTATCAATACAAGAGGTAAAATTAGCATTAAGTTGTGGTTTTAAGGCTGAAAAAATTATATATACACCAAATGGAGTTTCAATTAAGGAAATTGAAGATGTTTCATCTTTAGGTGTAAAAATCAACATTGATAACCTATCAATTTTGGAGGAATTTGGAAATAAGAATTCAGGAATTGATGTATGTGTAAGAATTAACCCCCACATACTAGCTGGTGGAAACTCTAAAATATCTGTAGGACATATAGATTCAAAATTTGGCATTAGTATTCACCAAACACCACATTTATTGCGTATTATAAAAAACACAAATATTAAAGTTAACGGAATACACATGCACACAGGTAGCGATATTTTAGACACTAGTGTTTTTTTACAAGCTTCAGAGATCCTTTTTGATTTAGCATCAAAACTTGACTTTCTAGAATTCATTGATTTTGGAAGTGGATTTAAAGTTCCGTATTATCAAGGTGACAGTGAAACAAATATTGAAGAGCTAGGAGATAAGCTGTCCAAAAGATTCAATGAGTTTTGCTCTGCTTATGGTAGAAATTTAAAATTAATATTTGAGCCTGGTAAATACATTATAAGTGAGGCAGGAGTATTTCTATGCCGTGTGAATTCAATTAAACAAACCACCTCTACTGTGTTTGCACAAGTTGACTCTGGATTTAACCATCTAATAAGACCAATGATGTACGGAGCAAACCACTCAATTGAAAACATTTCAAACCAAAAGGATGTAGAAAGATATTATTCTGTTGTTGGTTATATATGTGAAACTGACACTTTTGCAACAAATATTAAATTAAAAAATGTTTCAACAGACGATATTTTGTGTTTTAAAAATGCTGGAGCATATTGTTTTTCAATGAGCAGTAATTACAATTCAAGATATAAACCAGCAGAAGTTATGCTAATTAATAATACATACAAACTTATAAGGGAAAGAGAAAGATTTGAGAATTTACTGATAAATCAGATTGATATTTTTAACTGATCACACCTGAAGCCAAAAGTACGTCATCTTTATACACAGCAACAAATTGACCACTTGTAATAGATTTTTGGTACTCATCAAAAATGAAAAAATATTTGCTTTTTTTTCTTTTAATCTGAACTGATTGCAATGCTTGTCTATACCTAATTCGTGCCTTTAAACCATGAAATTTAGTTATATCACAACCATCATCTATATTGTGAAATTGGGATTTTTTAACACTCAACACTTTTCTCAATAAACCTGGGTGATTATCCCCCTCCCCGACGTAAATAATATTTTTTTTGGTATCTAGCGCTATAACATATAGCGGATCTTTGGTTCCACCCACTGAAATTCCTTTTCTTTGACCAATTGTATAAAAATGAGCACCAAAATGTGCACCTACAACCTCACCATCATTTTCACTATAAACATATCCATTGGATAACTCATCTAAATCATTAATTTTTTTATTTCTGCTGTAAATGGATAAAGTCTTAGGAACTAAAATAATTTTTCCTGATTTTTTCTTCAGTTTTTGTTGTAAAAATATCGGAAGCTTAACCTTTCCTATAAAGCATAAACCTTGAGAATCTTTTTTATCAGCTGTTACTAAATTATTTTTTTTAGCAATTTCTCTTACCGCTGCTTTATTGAGATTCCCTAAGGGGAATATTATTTTACTAAGTTGGTTTTGATTTAGCTGACACAAGAAATAGGATTGATCCTTTTTTTTATCAAGACCTGAAATCAACTCGAACATATTTCCTTTTTTTCTTACAGAAGCGTAGTGTCCAGTTGCAATATAATCTGCATTAAACTCCAATGCTTTTTTTAAAAATAAATCAAACTTTATCTCCTTATTGCACAAAATATCTGGATTCGGGGTTCTACCAACTTTATATTCACTGAACATGTAATCCACTATTCTTTTTTTGTATTCCTTACTAAAATCTATCACCTGAAAAGGAATCATCAGTTTTTTTGCAACAATCATTGCATCGTAACTATCCTCTAACCACGGGCACTCATCTGAAATGGTAACTGTTTCATCATGCCAGTTTTTCATAAATATTCCTATAACGTCATATCCTTGTTCCTTCAAGAGATAAGCTGCAACACTGGAGTCAACGCCACCAGACATACCAACAACAACTCTAGCTGTTTTATTGGTCATTTACCTATTATTTTTTCTCTGATTTTCGGCCTTTTCAGCCATTTCTTGAAGCTTTCTTAACCTTCGCTGGAATCTACCTTCACCTTTTGGTTTCTTTTTATTTTCCTCGATTTTCAATAAAATTTTCTTTTCATCAATAATAAAGTTCTTGATAGCATAAATAATTACTATTGTTAAAAGGTTGGAAATAGTATAATAAAGTGATAATCCACTAGCAAAATTATTAAAGAAAATCATTAAGGTAAATGGCAAAAAATACATTATGAACTTCATGTTTGGCATTCCTGGTTGTGTTGGTTGCATTTGTTGGTTACCAGAGACTGATGTGTAGAAAAACATTGTAACACCAGCAAGGATAGGAAATAGACTTACGTGATCCCCATAAAGTGGAATATAAAATGGTAATTCTAGTATCGAATCGTAAACACTTAAATCATCAGCCCACAGAAATGACTCTCCTCTAAGTGCAAATGCAACAGGAAAGAAACAAAAAAGTGCATAGAAAACTGGCAATTGAATAAACATAGGCAAACAGCCAGACAAGGGATTGGCTCCGGCTTGGTTATAAATTCTCATCGTTTCCTGATTTCTTTTTAAAGGATCATCTTTAAATTTTTCGGTGGCAGCACTAATTTCAGGTCTTAGAATTTTCATTTTTGCTTGAGACAGATACATCTTATATTGGACTGGTGACATGATCAACCTCGTTAGAATAACCATAATTATAATGGCGATACCAGCTGATAAAAATGAACTTAAAAATTGATATAATGGAAAGAAAATGTTTCTATTAATCCAACCAAAAATTCCCCAACCAAACCAGATTGACTCAGAGATACCATCTTTATAGTTTTTTAGAACATAGTAATCATTGGGCCCTATGTACCAACCCATTGACTCACTTATCTCATTAGAGCGACTTATGTCTATTGGGATTCTACTATTAAAAGTTTTGAGATATATTTGCTTACCCTCGTCATCAACCGAATTACTATATTTTTGAGTGCTGTAATCAAGATCCATATTCGTCGATTTCATATCTACTTCGGATTTTACATTGTTGAAAATTAAAATAGAATTGAAAAAATGTTGACTGTATGAGAGCCATTTAACTTCTCCAACTTCATCATCCTCAGAGTAAGCACTCATGTCTCTTATTTTACCATCTTGATCCTTGTAATTGATATAAGTGTATCTGTTCTCATAATCTACACTTTTGGATTGCCTTCTTGAATCCAAATCCCAAACTAAGTCCATTTTTCTATTTGTTCCAACAATATTATTTAAACCTTGAGTTTCAATCTCAAAATTCAACAAATAACCTTGGTTTGGTATTATATACCTATACAATATTTTTCCTCCTAAGTTATTTAGGTATTCAAATTCAACAACTTTACTGTTTTGATTATCAAAAGATTTATAATTAAACATTACAGTATTTGAATCAAAACGAACACCATTGATATTGAAAAAACTTAAACCTAGTGACTGATTGTTTTTTAAAAGTCTTATACGGTTTCCAGATGAATCATTGTAATCCTTTAATGTGAGTTCGGAAATTTTGGCCCCCTTATTTGAGAACTTTAGAATCACATTTTCGTTTTCTATAATGAAAGATTCTTCCTCAATTTTTACTATGTTTTCTGAAAATTCTGCTTCGTTTGCTCCACTATCCTGGTTAGCACTAAATGAATCATTTATTGCAATGTTTTCTTCGACCTGTATGTCTATTTCTTCATCAGAAGGTGGACTAATAAATAAAAATGAGACAAAAGCTGCCATCAAAAATAAAAAACCTATTAACTGTGAGTAATCTACTTTACTTTCTGCCATATGTTCTTTTTTTATTGGTTGCTGCTTTAATGAATGATTTAAACAGAGGGTGTGGTTTATCTACAGTACTTTGATATTCAGGATGAAATTGCACTCCAATAAACCAACTGTGATTAGGTAATTCAATTATTTCAACTAAATCAGTTTCAGGATTTTTACCACACAAAACCATACCTGATTTAGTTAGTGATTCTATATAGTTAAAATTAAGCTCGTACCTGTGTCGATGCCTTTCTTTTATTACATTTTTCTTATAAATATCATGAGTTAATGTTCCTTTAGAAATTTCACATTTCCACGAACCTAATCTCATTGTACCACCTTTTTTTTCAACATTTACTTGATCCTCCATGAGAGAAATTACAGGGTGTTTTGTGTGATAATCCATTTCAGTAGAATTGGCATTTTTTAAACCAATGACATTTCTTGCATACTCAATCACTGCCATTTGCATTCCAAGACATATTCCAAGAAAAGGAATATCATTAACCCTGGCATATTCAATTGATATTATTTTACCCTCTATACCTCTATCACCAAAGCCCGGTGCGACCAAAACCCCATCAAGGTTTGACATCAGGGATTTTACATTTGTTTTGTTAATTGATTCAGAGTGGATTGGATTTACATTTACTTTTACTGAGTTAACCGAACCAGCATGAATAAAGGATTCCAATATCGATTTATAAGAATCTTGTAATTCGACATACTTTCCTATCAAACCGATACTTACTTCATTTTTAGGATTTTTCAGATTGTAAACAAATTTTTTCCATGATGATAAATCAGCTTTTGTTTTAGATTTAATTTTCAATTTTTTTAACACAACCTTGTCTAATTTTTCTTCTAACATTAACAACGGAACATCATAAATTGTTTTTGCATCAATAGACTCAATAACTGATTTGACATCAACATTACAAAACAATGCAATTTTTTTTCTTAAATCACTGGTTAGCCTATGTTCGGTTCGACAAACAATAATGTCAGCGTTTAAACCACTTTCCATCAATTTTTTTACTGAGTGTTGAGTTGGTTTTGTTTTGATTTCAGCTGCAGCAGATAAATAAGGCAAAAGAGTTAGATGTATAACAAGACTGTTTTGTTCTCCAATCTCCCACCTAAATTGCCTAACAGCTTCAATAAACGGGTATGATTCTATATCCCCAACAGTTCCACCAAGTTCAGTTATAATAACATCATATTTTTTCTCGTTTTCTAGGCTTTTAATTCGAGATTTTATCTCATTAGTTATGTGAGGAATAACTTGAACCGTTTTACCTAAAAAATCTCCTTTTCTCTCTTGATTAATAACTGTCTGATATATTTGTCCTGTTGTAGTGTTGTTGTTTCTGGACGTTTTTATTCCCAAAAACCTCTCATAATGACCTAAATCTAGATCGGTCTCTGCACCATCAGATGTTACATAGCATTCCCCGTGCTCGTAAGGATTTAATGTTCCAGGATCAACATTAATATATGGATCAAATTTCTGTATTGTAACCACCAAACCTTTAGACTTGAGAAGTTTTCCTAAAGATGCTGATATGATACCTTTTCCTAACGAGGAGCTTACACCACCAGTGACAAAAATATATTTTGGGGAATTTTTCAAATTTTTAAATCTGAACTCAAAATTACAAAACTATTTGTTAGTCAAGTCAATGACTTCAAGTTCTTTGTGTTTTACTATATAAAAAGATTGATTACGTAAACCTTGTTGATCTGTCTCTTTATAATTATACTTGTTATTTAATAAATTACTCTCATAATCAATATCAAAACCATTGTAGTTTCTGTAATATATAAACCTTTCTAATAAATCTTTAACTAAATCATAAGCCTTAATTGAGATCCTGTTAGGATAGCTTCCAAATTGATTAAGAAAATTTAACTTAAAAACATTCAAAGCCTCACTCTGGCGAGGAAAAGAATTTGAAGGATAAATAAAATTTAGGTTTCCAAGTTTTTCATAACTAATGTTCGGGTTGTCAAAATTTTCTACACTCACAGAACTAATCAATTTAATTTTTCTTTCTTCATTTATTTGAGAATTAAGCAAGGAACTCACACTTGAAATAATGTTACTGCGTTTAGTTTCAAGAAATACCCAATTTTCTTTGTTTGCATACATCAATGAGTCTGTTATTTTTGGGTCTACAAAAAGGTTTTCATCACTTAAATCTATTTTTTCAGCATTAGGAAATTTCATTAGTAATTCATTCTTTGTTTTTTCATTCTCCTGATCAGATATAATTAAAACACATTGATCATTTTTTAATTCAATCATTTCATCAATAATTTTGTAAACAAATTTTCTTTTAAGTGAATCAGGTGCAGTTGTAATTATTGTATTAGCTCTGAGCTCAACATTGGAGGTGATTAATGGAGATACTACTTTAGTTTTAATATTATTAGAATTGAAAAAATTGAAATTTCTTGTAATGAGTGGTCCAATTACGAAATCATAATTATTAAAATCAATCTTTTCCTTCAACATTTTAATTACATCAATCCTATTTTTTGTATCGAAAACATCCAAATTGATTTTTATATTTTGATTAGATTCTTCATCAATTGCCATTTTCATTCCATTATAAAAATCAATTGAAATTGTAGTTAAATTAATTTTTTTTAAAAATTCTTTGGTCTGATTAATTGAGTCATATTCAATTTCGTCAGTTTTTAATGGTGCAAGCAATGCAAGATTTATATTATTTTTTTTTGGGTTTTTATTCTTAGTAATTTGATTCAAAAATTTATTTTCATCAATTGTTTTTTTATCAATACCAGAATCTAAATAAATATTCTTTTTAATTCTTTTTAAGGGAATATTTATAATTGATTTTTTCTTTAATTTTTGACCTCTCAGCTCTGGGTTAAATAGGAATATATCTTCAATATTAATTTTAAATTTTTTTGAAATATTAAAAAGTGTTTCCTTTTTTTTTATTTCATATGAAACAATGGAGTCATAATCTTCAATTCCATTGGATTGGCAGAAACCAAATTGAAAAAACAAGACAGCAATTATGTTTAAAATCCAGTTTTTCATTCCCATTCAATTGTTGAGGGCGGTTTAGAGCTAATGTCGTAAACAACTCTGTTTATTCCTTTAACATTATTAATGATTTTATTTGAGACATCTTGAAGGAAGCTATGAGGAAAATCGAACCAATCAGCCGTCATTCCATCGGTAGATATTACAGCTCTCAACGCAACACAATTTTCATAAGTTCTTTCATCTCCCATAACCCCTACTGACTTTACAGGTAATAAAATAACCCCGGCTTGCCATATTTGATTGTAAAGGTTTTTTTGTTTAAGTGATTCGATGAATATATGATCAGCTTCTTGTAGAATTCCTACATTTTCTGCATTTATTTCACCAAGTATTCTAATACCAAGACCTGGCCCTGGAAATGGATGTCGACTGAGGATTTCATTTTTGATCGCCAGTTCAACGCCAACCTTTCTAACTTCGTCCTTAAAAAGCATTTTTAAAGGCTCGATAATAGACAAAGACATTTTTTTTGGCAAACCACCAACATTGTGATGTGATTTTATTGTGGCGGAAGGGCCTTTAACAGATATAGACTCTATTACATCGGGATATATGGTTCCTTGGGCAAGCCATTTGACATTGGTTATTTTCTTAGATTCTGACTCAAAAACATCAACAAACACTTTTCCAATAACTTTTCTCTTCTTTTCTGGGTCGGTAACGCCACTTAAGGCAGAGTAAAATTTTTCTTTTGCATCAATACCAACAACATTTAATCCCATTCCCTTATAGTTTTCCAAAACTTCATCAAATTCATTTTTTCTCAAAAGGCCATTATCAATAAATAAACAGGTTAAATTATTTCCAATAGATTTATTCAATAGAACTGCAGCAACTGACGAATCTACACCTCCAGAAAGACCCAAAATAACCCTATCATTTTTGATCTTTGATTTGATATCGAGTACAGTTTTTTCTACAAAAGATGATGGTGTCCAATTTGGATTTACTTTAGAAATATCGATTATAAAATTCTTTAATAAAGTTTTACCATCGCTTGAGTGGTAGACTTCAGGGTGAAACTGAATTCCATAAGTGAGTTGATCATCAAACTCAAAACAAGCGTTTTCAACATCCTCAGTACTGCCAATTTTTTTTGATTTTGGTGGTAATTTAGTTATTGTATCTGCATGGCTCATCCAAACTTGAGAACCATTATCAATACCCTTTAATAATTTGGAGTTTTTATTTATTGATATTAACCTTGCCCTGCCGTATTCTCTTTTGCTTGACGGGGAGACCTCTCCACCATTTTTATGTGCCAAGTATTGGGCACCATAACAGATACCTAAAAGTGGAATTTTACCTATGAAATCTGAAAAATCAATATCCAAACAATCTTTGGACATCACAGAAAAAGGGGAGCCAGAGAAAATCAAACAAGAGTAGTCCTTAACATCAAAATTTTTAGAATTATATGGAAATATTTCACAGAAAACATTTAATTCTCTAACTCTTCTAGCAATTAGCTGGGTATATTGAGAACCAAAGTCAAGAATCAATACGCGATTTGGCATTCTCAAAAATACATCATTCAGATGATTAATAAAATTATATTTCTACAAGAATAATATCAGAGTTGTACTGAGCTATGCTTTTATATAATTTATCTATAAATGATTTACCCTGATAAGAGTAATATTCAGAAAAATTTATTTTTCTCTCCATTAATTTACCATTAAAGAAAATTTTGTTTCTAATGGTACTAATTTTTTTGATATCAGATTGATATATTTTTTTTTGAGATTTAATGATCTTTTTTTCTAGGCTGTTAAGGTCTTTAATTTGTTTTTTTTCTATTGAATTTAAAAAGGAAACTAAATTTTCATCAATTTTTTGAACAGATTTTCTAATCTGATCAACAAAATCTAAATAATATTTAATATCGATCTTCGAATTCGTATTATTATTCTCTTTTATAAATTTTGTTTCTGCATAGGTTTCATTTTTAAAGAAATCATCAACTTTAATATTCAACTTTTCTAATTGTTTGATATCTCTGGTTGAAAGGAAAATCATCGAATTTCTTAATGAAAGAATTGGAAATGGAACATCTAAGAAATCAAAAGTGCTTTTTAATTGTATCCAGTAAGCAATTTCGGATGGCCCTCCAACGTAAGATAAATTAGGAAGAATAAATTCTTGGTAAATAGGTCTGATTAAAACATTTGGGGAAAAATTTTCAGGAGCAGATTCAACTAAATTTAAAAGCTCATTTTCTGAAAAATTTTTTTTATCAATTTCGATGTGATTCGGTTTTAGTTTTATTCTAGACCTAACATTTTCTGTATCTACATAGAAAAGATTAATCTTTCTAGGATTTACTTTTTTAAAAGACTTATCAATTTTTTTATCGATTTGTTTGATAGTCTCCGTCACTTTTTCATGAACAACGGATCCAGAAATTTCTTTTCTTAAAATATCTTTAAATTCATTTTTCAATTCCTTTTCAGAGGGATCCAATACGACAAGCCCATAGTCCTTGAAAATCTCGTGAACCAAATGCCTAGTAGCATCTGCTATATTTTTAAACTTTAAATAAGAATTTTTATATAATTCTAATAATTCATTTTTAAACGGCTTACCGTCAAAGTGTTCACTTATTTCATGATATATTTTTTCAAAACCAAGTGTATCAAGAGAACCAATACACTTATTATTACTATTTTTTTCAATTGAAAACTCTTTTTTACTGGTATTGAAACACTTTATCTCTTCAAAATCATGGTCCTCAGTTGCCATCCAAAAAATTGGAACGAAATTGTAATCAGAAAATTTATTTTCTAAATCCTTACAAATTTTGATCGCTTGTAAGATCTTGATTATAAAAAAAATCGGACCTGTGAATAAACAAAGTTGATGTCCAGTTGTAATAGTAAAAGTGTTAGAAAATTTTAGTTTTTTAATATTTTCAACTTGAATATTGTTGTTTTTTAATGACTTGTTTTGTTTTAAAAGAACTTTTGAAAGAAGCTGTCTTTTTTTGATGGAGAAGTCTTTTCTAGATCTAATTTTATTAGTATATCCGTCTAAGTCATTTTCATATGAAATAAAATCTTTCATATTTCCCGATAGATATTTTTTCAAAATATCAGAGTGTAAATTTACATTTTGTATTTTCAAACTATTATTTTTAAATCATACTAACTCAGCCATCAAGTCATAGGTTAAAGCATTAGTGATTTTAACTTGTACAAATGAGCCTAATCTTAAATAACCTTTTCTTTTCTCAAGAAGAACATTGTTATCAACATCGGGTGAGTCATGTTCAGTTCTTCCGACGTAATAATTACCCTCACTTCGATCGATACAAACTTTAAATTTTTTACCAATCTTCAATTTATTTTTATCGTGTGAAATGTTGGCTTGAATTTTCATCAACTTATCAAGTCTTCTGTTTTTTTCCTTGTCTGGAACATCATCTTTTAAATTAAATGCATAGGTATTTTCCTCATGACTATATTTAAAACATCCAAGTCTATCAAATTTTATTTCTTTAATCCAATTACAAAGTTCATCAAAATTCTCCTTGGTCTCACCGGGAAATCCAACAATAACTGTTGACCTTATTGCAATACCAGGAACTTTTTCTCTGAATTTTGAAATTAAAGAATTTATTTTTTCTCGATTGGAACCTCTCCTCATGGAAGCCAATACGTTGGTGGATATATGTTGAAGTGGAATATCAATATAATTACAAATTTTAGGTTGGGAGGACATAACATTTAAAACATCTAAGGGAAAACCATTTGGGTATGCATAATGTAGTCTTATCCATGATATACCCTCAATCTCGCACAAATTTTCTAAAAGCTTAGAAAGTTTTCTTTTCTTATAAATGTCCAAGCCATAGAATGTTAAATCTTGAGCAATTAAAATCAGTTCTTTCACACCTTGACTTGCAAGCTTTTTTGCCTCCATTACTATTTCTTCAATTTTTCTTGATTTATGCTTGCCCCTCATTAACGGAATAGCACAAAACGAACACTTTCTATCGCAACCTTCTGAAATTTTTAGATATGCATAATTTTTTGGTGTACTTAAAAATCTCTCCCCAATCAATTCCGATTTATAATCACACTCTAATTGTTTCAATAAATTTGGTAAATCTGTTGTGCCGAAATAACTATCAACATCGGGTATTTCTGATTCTAAATCATCTTTATACCTTTCACTTAAACAACCTGTTACATAAACTTTATCTACAATTCCTTTATTTTTTTTATCAACAAAATCAATGATTGTATCAATTGATTCTTGTTTTGCATTTTCAATAAAGCCACAAGTGTTTATTACAACAATATTTCCGTCTTCTTGATGTACTACATCTTTATTATTTGCTTTAAGCTGTGAAATAAGAACCTCCGAATCATATAAATTTTTAGAGCAGCCTAATGTAATAACATTGATTTTATTTTTTTCGGATGTTTTTGTCCTCATTTTAGTTTTTATTAAAAAATGATTCTACAAAATCTTTTTTATCAAAAAGCTCTATATCATCAATTTTTTCACCAGTTCCAATATACTTTACAGGTACACTTAGTTGGTCAGAGATTCCGATGACAACTCCACCTTTAGCAGTTCCATCTAATTTAGTAACCATTAAAGAAGTAACTTTTGTAGCCTCAGAAAATTGTTTAGCTTGTTCGAATGCGTTTTGACCTGTGGAACCATCTAAAACTAATATTATTTCGTGAGGAGCATTATGTACAAGCTTATTCATGACCCTACCAATTTTTGATAATTCAGTCATTAAATTAATTTTATTATGCAGCCTACCTGCAGTGTCTATTATCACAACATCATAATTTTTATTTAATGCCGAGTTTAGAGTATCGTATGCAACAGAAGCGGGATCACTACCCATGTTTTGTTTAACTATTTCAACATCAGCCCTTTCAGCCCACATTTCAAGCTGTTCGATTGCAGCAGCTCTAAAAGTATCTGCGGCACCTATCAAAACAGATAAACCTTGGGAGCTGAAAAATTTAGCCAATTTTCCTATGGAAGTTGTCTTACCAACTCCGTTAACGCCGACAACCATAATTACATGAGGTTTGTCTTTTAATTCAAAAATTGATGAATCTTTTTCGTCGTAAATAATGTTTTGAATTTCTTCCTTTAAAATTAAATCTAGCTCCTGCGCATTTGTATATTTTTCGTTTTTAACTCTTTCTTCAATTGCATCAATGATTTTGAGAGTTGTTTCAACCCCAACATCAGATGTAATCAAAATTTCCTCTAAATCATCTAATACAGCTGCATCAACTGTAGATTTACCTAATACAACTGTTTTTAATTTTTCAAGAAAAGATTTACTAGTCTTTTCTAAGCTCTTGTCCAGTTTCTTTTTGTCTGTTTTTTTAAATAATCTTTTAAAAAAACTAGTGGGTTTTTTTAGCTCTGGTTCTGGCTCAGGTTCTGGCTCTGGTTCTGGATCTGGTTCTGGATCTGGTTCTGGATCAGGTTCTGGATCAGGTTCTGGATCAGGTTCTGGCTCAGGTTCTGGCTCAGGTTCTGGCTCTGGTTCTGGTTCTGGAGCAGGTTCTGGTTCTCGCTTTATTTTTTTGTTTTTTAACTCTAATTTATCCTCTTCAACAACCTCCTCTGAATCTAGGCTTTGATTAACATCGGACTCTACCTCATCTTCCTTCTTCTTCTTTCCGAAAGAAAAGAGTCTTTTAAAAAAATTCATTGGTTCAAGTTAAATTAAATTTTAACCTGTTACAAAAGTAAAGTATTTATTTTTTTGACAACCAGTCGTTGACATGGTCAGAAGGTAACATCTTTTCAGAAAATATATAAGCATTAGATTTACCTCTTATCATTTTAATGGCCTTAGTCAATTTTTTTGACCCTGTTTGTAATGTAGCTACGGTTTTTTTTGCCATTATTTAATTTCTTTATGAATAGTATATTTTTTTAGGACTGGATTAAATTTCTTTAATTCTAATCTGTCAGGCGTATTTTTTTTGTTTTTTGTTGATATGTACCTTGATGTTCCAGGCATACCAGAATCTTTGTGCTCTGTACACTCTAAAATTACTTGAACCCTATTTCCTTTTTTTGCCATAATTAAACCTTAATTCCTTTGGCTCTGGCCTCTTTTAAAACAGCTGAAATTCCTTTCTTGTTAATAGTTTTTAAAACAGAGGTTGAAACCTTTAGTGAAATCCACTTGTCTTCTTCAGGAATATAAAATCTTTTAGAAACAATATTAGCATTAAATCTTCTTCTTGTTTTATTTATTGCCTTTGAGACATTGTTACCAAACTGCACTTTTTTACCTGATATTTGACAAATTTTTGACATAATATTTGTTATGGGTTGCAAATAAACAACTTTTTTAGTTTTTTGGCAAATTTATTCTTTGAGGTTTTGCAATATGAAATCAAGTGAAACTCTTACTGCTTTATTTATGTTTGATTCTCTATCACTGCCGAGTTTAAAAAATTTAGTATTTGTCTCACCTTCATAATAAAATGAAATGTATAACTCACCTAATTTAGATTTTTCGTCGTTAAGTCCTGGACCTGCATTTCCAGTTGTTGAAAAGCCTATATCTGACTTAAAAAGATTTTTGACATTACTTGCCATTAAACCTGAGATTTGCTGACTGACAGCTGAATGTTTCCGTATTTTTTCCTCTTCAATTTTTAAAATCTCAATTTTTGACTCATCAGAATAAGTTACTACAGAACCTTTAAAAAAACTGGATGAACCTGCAAGTGACATTAATTGATTCGACAAGGCTCCACCTGTAATGCTTTCGGCAACCGAGATTGTTAGTTTTTTGGAGTTCAGTAAATCAAAAATGGTCTTGATCATTTAATTTTTATTTCAAAAATTTTCTCTTTATCAATGAAACCCTCTAAAAAATCACCTATTTTAACTTTACCCACCCCCTCAGGTGTACCAGTAAACATTATATCACCAATTTTTATGGTGAAGTATTTGGATGCATAATGTATTAATTCTGTTATTTTCCAAATCATTTTAGATGAATTGCTTTTTTGAACTATTTTTCCATTTTTTTTTAATGAAAAATTAATGTTATTCAAATCAATTTTATCATCATAAGGTATCCACTCACCAATTAATGCGGAGTTGTCAAATGATTTTGAAATTTCCCAAGGTAAACCTTTCAACTTTAGATCATTTTGCAAATCTCTTGCTGTAAAATCAATACCTAAACTGAAATGACTTATGTAGTTTAAACAAAAATCTTTGTCAATATGTTTTCCAACTTTAGAAAACTTCAAAATCAGTTCTAGCTCGTAATGGATTTCATCAGAAAACTCAGGAATGAAGAATGGTTGATTTTTTTGAATAATTGATGAGTCAGGTTTCATGAAAATAGTAGGGTTATCGTCGAAAGAACCATTCAATTCTTGAATATGTTTCACATAGTTCTTACCTATACAAATAATCTTCATGAGATCTTGTTATTAAGTTCTGATAACCTTATTTTATTGAGCATATTTTTAGTGTACTTTGGAAAGTCTGATTTCATTATCCAGCTGTAATAACCTGGATCATTTTTTAAAACTTCACTTACTTCATTTCCTTTATACTTTCCAAATGAAAATATTGGTTTGCCTTTTTCATTTTCAAGAATATAGCCTGAGAGATCTAAATTTCGTCTCATCCTAGAAAAGTTTGACAAAAACTTTATATTTTTTTCTAACTCTGAATATTTTTCTAATTGTGATTTGAATACCTCATATGTAGCTTTAGCATCACTTAAAGAAGAGTGGGCATTTTCATGTTCTTTTCCACAGTAGAACTTATAGGCAGCTGATAAAGTTCTCTTCTCCATTTTATGAAATATATTTTGAACATCAATCAATTCAATAGTGGATATGTCAAAATCAAAGTCTGCTCTTAGAAATTCTTCGATGAGCATTGGAACATCAAACTTATTTGAGTTGAACCCCGCTAAGTGACAATCTTTTATAAAACCACTAATTTCTGATGCAAGCTCAGAAAAGTTTGGCTTGTCCTTAACCATTTCATCCGTTATTCCATGAATAACTGACACTTTTACAGGGATTGGAATAGTTGGATTAATCAGCCAAGTTTTTGAATCCTCAGTTTTATCTATATTAATTTTAATAACTGAAATTTCGACTATACGATCATTAGTTACATTGACCCCTGTCGTCTCAAGATCAAAAAAACATATTGGTTTATCTAGTTTTAAATCCATATCTATTTCTAGCTGTCACTTTTCCAGTTTTCAATCAAACTCTTGATTTCTTTCAAGAAAAGTCCACCGGTTGCACCATTAATAATTCTATGATCAAAACTCAATGACAACAAAATAATTTTTCTAATTGCAATAAAATCTCCCTTATCTGTCTCAACTACTCTCGGAAGTTTTCTTATGGCGCCAAAGGCTAATATTGCAAGTTGAGGTTGATTAATAATGGGTGTACCCATTATGTTATCGAATGTTCCAATATTTGAGATTGTGAAAGTACCATCTTGAACATCATCAGGATTTAAATTGTTGTTTCTAGCTTTATTAACTAAGCTATTGGATGATTTAGAAATGCCTGCTAGGCTTAGCTCGTCAGCATTTTTAATTACAGGGACAATCAAACTTCCGTCTTGCAATGCTGTAGCCAAGCCAATATTTATATCCTTTTTGTAAATTACCTTATCATCAAGTAAACTTGCATTTAAAATTGGAAAATTTCTCAAAACTTTTGACACAATTTGAATCAAAGGGTGAGTATAAGTTAATTTTTCACCATAACTATCCAAAAATTTAGTCTTTTGATTGTCTCTCCAATTTGCTAGATTAGTTATGTCTGCCTCAATGAAGGTTTGAACATGTACGGCACTATTTTTACTATCAAGCATATGCTTTGATAATATTTTTTCCATCCTTGTAAGATCACGTACCTGGCTTTCATTTTTTGTAACATTTACTAATTCTGCTGTATAATCAACATTTTTATTATTAGATTTTTTAATGTAACTGAGCAGATCTTTTTTTGTTATTCTTCCTGATTTACCAGTTCCCTTAATTTGATTCAATTCATCTGATGAAATATTTTCTTTTTTGACAATATTTCGCACTAATGGTGACAAAAAAACATCATCAATTTGTTCAATTTTAGTGCTTTTATTATCGTTCTCTTGCAACATTTCAATATTTGGTATTTCTGCAATTCTGGGTTCATCAACTATTATTTCCTCATCTATATTTTTTTCAACATCTGATTTTGTTTCTATGACACAGAGCGTGTCACCTACCTTCACTACATCATTTACTTTAAAGCAATGCTCAACGATGACTCCCTCAACTTCCGTTGGTACCTCAGAATCAACTTTATCAGTTGCAATTTCTACCACAAAATCATCTGCAGATACCTCATCGCCAACATTTTTAAGCCAACTAACAATAGTTGCTTCATCAACACTCTCCCCCATTTTAGGTAATGTCAAATTAAATTTTGCCATAGTAATACAGTAAAATTACCAAATTAAATTTATAAAGATTTATATTTAGTTTTGATCAAAAGGGATACGCTTAACAATGCTTCTTCCCAACGTAATTTCATCTGTGTATTCGAGATTATCTCCAACAGAAACCCCTCTGGATATTGTACTGAACTTAATTGAATAATCATTAATCTTTTTGAATATGTAGTAATTAGTTGTATCACCCTCCATTGTTGCACTCAAGGCAAATATAATTTCATTAATATTATTTTTTTTTACCCTATCCATCAATTTATCAATTGTAAGTTGATTAGGGCCAACACCGTCTACTGGTGATATCTTTCCACCAAGAACATGATATAATCCATTAAATTGTCCAGTATTCTCAATGGCCATCACATCTCTGATGTCCTCAACGATGCATAATATCGATGAATCTCTTTTATCATTACTACAGATTCCACATATTGGCTTATCAGACAAATTACAACATTGCTCACAAAAAAGAATTCCATTTTTCAATGATTTTATCGCAGCAATTAGTTTCATAACATTTTCATCTTTTTCTTTAATTAGATTTAATGCTAGTCTCGTTGCTGTATTTTTACCAATCCCTGGAAGTCTAGATATTTCATCAACCGCGTCTTGTAATAATTTTGATGAAAAATTCATTAGGTAAATATATAACTTGATTTTAACAGAACCATAATTAATTATCTTTGAAAACAAGTAGTATGAATTCTTTTTTAATTCTAGTAATAGTAGGTGTTTATTTTTTAAGCTTATTTGTAATATCACAAGTAACAAAAGGAAAATCTGACAGCCAGACATTTTTTTCAGGAAATAGAAATTCTAAGTGGTATGTTGTCGCCTTTGGTATGGTTGGAGCATCCCTGTCTGGAATAACTTTTATTTCAGTTCCAGGTGATGTAGGGGCTATAAATTTCACATACTTTCAAGTTGTAATTGGATATTTTATAGGATATTTTATTGTTGCCTATTTACTTCTGCCCATATATTATAAAAAAGGTCTCATATCAATTTATGAGTTTCTTGGTGATAGATTTGGGAAATTCTCTCACAAAACAGGAGCCTTCTTTTTTTTTATTTCAAGAGTTTTAGGCGCCTCTTTCAGGTTATTTCTTGTAGCAATTGTTCTTCAAGAATTTATTTTTGATCAATGGGGAATTCCATTTGAAATTACTGTGACATTTTCAATAATTTTGATATGGCTTTATACATTTCAAGGTGGCATTAAAACTGTAATTTGGACAGATACAATTCAAACTTTTTTCATGATCCTATCAGTTTTGATCTCAATATTTTTTATCACTAATAGTTTTGATCAAACACTATTAGAATACTTAAATTCTGAATTCTATTCAAAAAAAAGCCAAGTTTTTATATTTGATGACTTTTATAACAAAAGTTACTTCATGAAGTCCTTTTTAGGAGGAATGTTCATTACAATCTGTATGACAGGATTAGACCAAGATATGATGCAAAAAAATTTAACATGTAAAAACCTTGGCGATGCTCAAAAAAATATGATTGTGTTTAGTTTCGTTCTTGTATTTGTAACTTTTATATTTTTGGTTTTAGGCTCAATATTATTTAAATATGTTGAAATTAATGATGTTCAAATTCCAGACCTAAATGGGCGTCCAAATACAGATTTATTGTTTCCTTTAATTGCCTTTAGTGGCGATTTTGGTTTAGTTTTGCCCATAATATTTCTAATTGGACTGGTTGCAGCTGCTTACAGCAGTGCAGACAGTGCCCTAACATCATTAACAACCTCATTTTGTGTTGACTTTTTAAACATAGAACAATACAATCAAATAAAACAAAAAAAAATAAGAGTAATAATTCATGTATTGATGAGTATTATTTTACTACTAACTATAGTTATTTATAAAAACCTTCTTAGCACAAGTGTAATTGACAGCTTGTTAATTATTGCGGGATTTACTTATGGTCCGCTTCTTGGACTATTTAGTTTTGGGATTTTTACAAATCATAAAATACATGACAAGTATAGCATAATCGTTTGTATACTTTCTGTGATTTTCACAAGTTTAATATTCTATGACCCTTTATCCGTTTTTGAAAAATATCAAATTGGCTATGAACTTTTACCAATTAATGGATTAATCACATTCTTGGGCTTACATTTGATAAGAAAGACTACCACTTAATTACCGCACTTCCCCAGGTAAAACCACTACCAAAAGCAGCTAATACTACAATATCATTCTTTTTTATCAAATTTGATTGGTATGCTTCTGTCAAAGCAATTGGAATTGAAGCGGCAGTTGTATTTCCATATTTCATTATGTTGTTAAAAACTTGAGAATCAGAGAGTTTTAATTTTTTTTGAATAAATTGACTTATCCTAAGATTTGCTTGATGAGGAATGAGTAATGAAATATCATCTATATTTAAATTTGAATATTCTAAACCTTCTTTAATTACTTGCTCAAACCTGACTACTGCATTTTTAAACACAAAATTTCCATTCATATATGGCCAATATGACTCATCAGTTTGATCAGATTTTATTTTATCAATCCAATGGGTAGTTGCTGGTTTAATAACTGCTAATTCCTCAGCATATTTTCCCTCCGAGTGGAGATGTGTAGATAATATGCCATTTTCTGATTCAGTAGAAGAAATTACGGCAGCACCAGCACCATCACCAAAAATTACTGAGACTGATCTGCCTTTTGTTGATTTATCCAATCCTCCGGAATGAATTTCACTACCAACTAGCAATATATTTTTATACATACCCGACTTAATATACTGATCGGCAATCGACAAACCATAGATGAATCCTGAACATTGATTTCTGACATCTAAGGCACCAATTTCCTTGATGCCAAGATTTCGTTGTAAAAGAACACCTGAGCCTGGAAAATAATAGTCTGGGCTTAAAGTAGAGAAGATTATAAAGTCAATATCATTTTTATCGATTCCAGCATCTGCTATTGCCTTTTCAGCTGCATATGTACCCATGAGAGATGTTGTAAGCTTTTTATCATTAACCCATCTCCTATTCTTAATTCCGGTCCTTTCAGAAATCCAATCATCGGATGTTTCCATGAGTTTTGATAAATCATCATTCGATACAATATTTTCTGGAACAAAAAAACCTAAGCCTGTTATTTTCGATCTAAACATAGCATTTGCAATTTAATCAAAATTGTCATTTTGTCGGTATTTTTTGTTTGGTATATGATTTGAAAATATATTTGAAAAAAAAACTATGGCAAAAGGAAAAATTAACGTTTCAGTTGAAAATATATTCCCCTTAATTAAAAAGTTTCTGTACAGTGATCAAGAAATTTTTTTAAGGGAATTGATTTCCAACGCTACAGATGCAACTTTGAAGTTAAAACATCTCTCTAACATAGGTGAATTTAAAGATGAGTATGGAGAACCTATAATTGAAGTCAAGATAGACAAGAAAAATAAAAGACTACACATTATTGATCAGGGCATCGGAATGACTGGCGATGAAATAAAAAAATATATCAATGAAGTGGCTTTCTCTGGCGCAGAGGAGTTTTTAGAAAAATATAAAGATTCTGCCAAAGACAGTGGTATAATTGGTCATTTTGGTTTGGGCTTTTACTCAGCATTTATGGTTTCAGATTCAGTAGAAATCATTTCAAAATCACATAAAAAAGATCCTGCCGTACACTGGAAATGTGATGGATCTCCAGAGTATTCACTTACAGATGCTAAAAAGACTGATCGTGGAACAGAAATTATTCTTAATATTTCAAAAGATTCAAAATCCTTTTTAGAAGAAAACACTATAAGGAAACTTCTAAAAAAATATAATCGCTTCATGCCAGTTCCAATAAAGTTTGGACAGAAAGAAATTTCAAAGAAAGTTGGAGAAGGAAAAGATGAAAAGGAAATTAAAGAAACTGTTGATGATATAATCAATATAACTGAGCCAGCTTGGACTAAAAAACCCAAGGATTTGAAAGATGAAGATTACAATAAATTTTACAAAGATTTATATCCAATGAATTTTGAAGATCCACTTTTTAATATTCATCTAAACGTGGATTATCCATTTACACTAACTGGAATATTGTTTTTCCCTAAAATCAAGAATGATATAAATATTCAAAAAGATAAAATTCAGTTATTTCAAAATCAAGTTTTTGTCACTGATAACGTGGAGGGAATTGTTCCAGAGTTCTTAACACTTCTAAGAGGAGTAATTGACTCGCCTGATATACCTTTGAATGTCTCAAGAAGTTACCTTCAAGTTGACTCTGCTGTTAAGAAAATATCCAACTACATCACTCGAAAGGTGGGAGATAAATTAAACTCATTAATTAAAAAAGACAGAAAAAAATATGAAGAAAAATGGAATGATATAAAAATTATCATTGAATATGGAATGCTAAGTGAAGATAAATTTTTTGAAAAATCTGACAGCTTCTCAATCTATCCTGATACAAATAATAATTTTTATACGTTCGATGAGCTCATTAAGAATATTGAAAAAAGTCAAACTGATAAGGACGGTAAGACTATTATTCTATATGCATCAAATATTGATGAACAGGACTCATATATTAAAGCAGCTGAATCGAAGGGATATAAAGTTCTTTTGCTTGACTCACCAATTGTCCCTCATCTTATTCAAAAACTTGAGTCTAAAAAAGAAAATATCTCATTCGCCAGAGTTGATTCTAACTCAATTGATAATTTAATTAAAAAAGAAGACAACATTATTTCAAAGCTGAATGATAAAGAAAAAGATAAGTTAAAAAATTATATTGAGGCAGTTATTCCAAAAGAGAAATATACAATACAATTAGAAGCTTTGGATAGCAAAGAGCTCCCATTTATTATAACTCAACCTGAGTTCATGAGGAGAATGAAAGATATGCAACAATCTGGTGGAAACAACATGTTTGGATCTATGCCTGAAATACATAATGTAGTCATCAATGTTAATAATGATTTAGTAAATACAATTTTTAATTCAAAATCCAAAGTAAAAAGAGAAAGATTAATAAAACAATCCCTAGATCTTGCAAGATTATCACAGAACTTACTGAAGGGTGAAGAACTTACATCATTTATCAAACGAAGCTTTGATATCATTAAATAAAGAAATGAGATATTTTTTAGTTTTATTTTTTTTGTTTTTAAGTTGTTCAAAAACTGAGAATTTAAACAATTTCTCGCTACGTGTCGAAGTTGATGGATTAAAAAAAGGGACTCTCTATCTTGAAAAGTTTAATGATTCTAGTTTATTTAAAATTGACTCTGGATATTTTAATGGTAATAATTCAGTTGAATTTAAGGGAAAAATAGAAGGTCCTGAAATCATGATACTTTCTCTGACTTATGAAAATGAATTGGTACCGAAACAACTTCCTTTTTTTGTTGAAAAATCAGAAATGATTGTAAAAACCCGTTTAAAAGACTTTGGCTATAAGGTATATTCAAAAGGTTCAAAAAATGATTCTATCTACAGAGAATATCTTGAAATAAATAAAAAATTTAATAATGAAAAATTAGATTTAATTTCCAAATCTTTGGAATTTAAGAAGCTTAATGATATAGATTCAATTAATTTCTATGATCAAAAACTTACAACTGCAAACAAAAGACAGTTTTTACACAATGCAAACTTTGCAATAAGGCATTCTGAATATACAATAGCTCCATATATTGCAATTACAGATTTAAGAGAATCCAATACAATTCTAGATACAATCTATAAGAGTTTGGAAAAGGGGATTAAAAAATCAAAATATGCTTTGGAACTGAAATCTCTTATTAATTAGCCAGAATATTCAACATAATTTCTTGGAGTCTCATAAAGCACAATACTCAGTTTACAATCTATTTTTATTGCACTTTTTAGTTTATTCCAGATAAATATTGCAAGATTTTCAGTTGTTGGTATTACATCCTTGAAATGGGGAATATCAAGGTTGAGATTTTTATGATCCAACAAGTCTTCAACTTCTGTTTTAATTATTTTCTTCAAATCTGATAAATCCATAACCATTCCTGTTTTAGGATCAATATCTCCAAGTATTTTTACTATTAATTCATAATTATGACCATGGAAATTCTCATAACTACACTTTCCAAAAATTTCAAAATTTTCATCATTTGATAAAACTGGATTATAAAGTTTATGAGCAGCGTTGAAATGAGCTTTTCTACAGATTGTTATTTTCATAATCTAAAAAATATAATGAATAGTCTTGAACTATTTTTTTTAACCAAAAAGTAAATTTAGTAGGATTTTCTGCAATTTCAAGCAGAAGTTGTTTGAAATTGATCCACCGAAAATCTGATGCCTCGTCTATATTAAGTGTTGGGTCAGAATTATATTTTCCAAAAAAAACATGATCATATTCATATTCAACTAAACCATTCTCAAAATTGGTTTTATATATAAATGAAAAAACTTCTTTTAAATTTGTCTCAATACCCATTTCCTCAACCAATCTAAGAGTGGCATAATCGATAATTGATTTATCACTGTAGGGATGACTACAACAAGTATTTGACCACAAACTAGCAGAATGATACTTTGATTCAGATCTTTTTTGTAATAAGATCTCATTTTTATCATTAAATATAAAAATTGAGAAGGCTCTATGAAGTAATCCTTTTTTGTGAGCTTCTAACTTATCTTCCGTCCCAATCTCATTGTTTTTTTCATCAACTAAAACAACTCTATTGAACATCTAACTACGCTTCTCCTTTTGGCCCGAAATTGATAGGAATATTTTCAAATTCAAAACCTTTAATTTCACCAAAATTTTTTTCGTACCTAGAAATATTTTCACTAATGGCTTTTAAGAATTTTTTGGCATGTTGCGGGGTTAATATTAACCGAGAGCAAACTTTAGCTTTGGGTGAACCAGGCATGATATTAACAAAATCTAGAACAAATTCAGTGGGCGAATGATTAACAACAACTAAATTAGAATACTGACCTTGAGCAGTTTTTTCATCAAGCTCAATATTAATGTTCTTTGTTTTTTCATTCTTCATTGTATCTTATTTTTTTATGTTCCAATAAATCCTCATACTCATCAACATATCCCACGATTACATCGCTATATTCTCTGTTTCCAGTACCTGCTGGTATTTTATGACCAACAATTACATTTTCTTTCAAACCAGATAATTCATCTACTCTACCATTCACCGCGGCCTCATTCAATACTTTAGTTGTTTCCTGGAAAGAAGCAGCAGAAATAAATGATTTAGTTTGTAATGATGCTCTGGTGATTCCTTGAAGAATTGGAGTGCCCGTCGCATTAACAGCATCTCGAGCAACAACTAAATTTTTATCCTCTCTTTTGAGTAGAGAATTCTCGTCTCTGAGTTCTCGTGCTGAAACAATTTGTCCTTCCTTGAGATTCACTGAATCTCCAATAGACTCAACAACTTTTTTTCCATACAAATTATCATTCTCAGCAATAAACTCATTTTTATGAATTATCTGACCTTCAAGAAATACAGTATCGCCTGAATCTTGTATTTGAACTTTTTGCATCATTTGCCTAATTAATACCTCAAAATGTTTGTCATTTATTTTAACGCCTTGAAGTCTATATACTTCTT
The DNA here is from genome assembly GCA_902614065.1 of uncultured Bacteroidota bacterium. Classification (GTDB taxonomy): domain Bacteria; phylum Bacteroidota; class Bacteroidia; order Flavobacteriales; family Flavobacteriaceae; genus Eutrophosalina. The sequence goes on from CACMJT010000001.1 coordinate 289,738, forward strand.
GTACTTCATTAACTAGATATTGTTGAACTGCAGAAGGACCTTTGATATTTAAAATATCGTTAGGTGTAATTGAACCATCAGACAAGGGCATACCTGCCTTAACAAAGTCATTCTCCTGAACCAAAATTTGATTTGACAATTTAACAAGATACTTTTTAATCTCTCCTGTTTTTGCTTCTACAATTATTTCCCTATTACCTCTCTTAATTTTTCCAAATGAAACAACCCCGTCAATCTCACTAACGATTGCAGGATTTGAAGGGTTTCTGGCCTCGAACAATTCTGTTACTCTAGGTAAACCACCTGTGATATCTCCAGATTTTGCTGATTTACGTGGAATCTTAACCAAAATTTTACCAGTTTCAACTTTTTCTGAATCATCAACCATTAAATGGGCACCAACAGGCAGGTTGTATGTTCTTAGAATTTTACCTTTTGAATCTTTTACATGTAATGTTGGTATTAGTTTTTTATTTCTAGACTCCGATATAACTTTTTCTCTGAATCCGGTTTGTTCATCAATCTCAACTTGATAAGTTATACCCTGTTCAATATTCTCATATTCAATTTTACCAGCAAACTCAGAAACAATAACACCATTGTATGGATCCCACTTGCAAATCAAATCATCCTTCTTGATCTTTTTATTGTTTTTAACATTTATAGAAGCACCATAAGGAATAATATTGGAACTTAATACAATACCTGTTTTAGTATCGATAATCTTAATTTCACATGTTCTAGAGATCACCAAATCAACTTGGTTACCCTCATTGTCAGTTGATTTTACAGTTTTTAAATCATCAATTTCAGTTGTTCCATCAAATTTTGATAATAACTGGTTTTCTTCGGAAATATTACCAGCAATACCACCGACATGGAATGTCCTGAGTGTAAGCTGGGTTCCTGGCTCTCCTATCGATTGAGCAGCAATAACACCAACAGCTTCACCAATTTGAACCATTTTTCCAGTAGCTAGGTTTCTACCATAACATTTTGAACAAATCCCTCTTTTTGCCTCACATGTCAATGGCGATCTCACCTCAACTTCATCAATTGGGGAATCTTCAATCTGTTTTGCTTCAATTTCACCAATTTGTTCACCAGCGCCAACTATCAATTCATTATTGATAGGATTATATATGTTATGTAAAGATACTCTACCAAGGATTCTATCTTCAAGTGTTTCTACAACCTCCTCGTTCTTCTTTAAAGCTTTAACAGTTAATCCTCTTAAGGTGTTACAATCATCAATATTTACGATGACGTCTTGGGCAACATCAACAAGACGTCTGGTAAGATATCCTGCATCAGCTGTTTTTAGTGCAGTATCTGCAAGACCCTTTCTGGCTCCATGAGTTGAAATAAAATATTCTAATATAGAAAGTCCTTCTTTAAAGTTTGATAAAATTGGGTTCTCAATAATTTCACCACCACCAGATGAAGATTTTTTGGGCTTAGCCATCAAACCTCTCATACCTGTTAATTGTCTAATCTGTTCCTTAGATCCTCGTGCACCTGAATCAAGCATCATATATACAGAATTAAATCCTTGCTTATCTTCACTTATCCTTTTCATTGCAAGTTCTGTCAGTGCAGCGTTTGATGATGTCCAAACATCGATAACTTGGTTATATCTTTCGTTATTTGTAATAAGACCCATATTATAGTTTGATATTATAGTGTCAACTTCTTTGTTTGCATCACCAATCATATCAGTTTTTTCTCCAGGTATTATAATATCACCTAAACTAAATGAAAGACCTCCGCGGAAGGCATAACCAAATCCCATATCTTTGATTTTATCAAGGAATTCAGCAGTTTCAGGAACACTAGTTAAATTTAAAATTCTACCAATAATATCTCTGAGAGATTTTTTGGTTAATACTTCATTTATATAACCAGCTTTCTCAGGAACAACCTCATTAAACATAACTCTACCAACTGTAGTTTCAATAATTTTATTTATGAGTTCTCCATTTTGATCCAAGTCTTTAGTTCTTAACTTTATGCTCGCATTCAGGTCAACTTTATTTTCATTGTAAGCTATTTTTACTTCTTCATGTGAATAAAAAATCAACCCCTCTCCTTTGACAAGCTCATCTTTTGTACTTAGTTTTTTCTTAGTCATGTAGTAAAGTCCTAAAACCATATCTTGTGAAGGTACTGTAATAGGTGATCCATTAGCGGGATTTAAAATATTGTGAGACGCTAACATTAATAACTGTGACTCTAAAATTGCTTCAGGACCCAAAGGAAGATGTACTGCCATTTGATCCCCATCAAAGTCTGCATTAAATGCAGTACAAACAAGTGGATGAACTTGGATTGCTTTACCTTCAATAAGAATAGGTTGAAATGCTTGAATTCCAAGTCGATGGAGTGTGGGGGCTCTGTTTAATAGTACAGGGTGTCCCTTCAAAACATTCTCTAGTATATCCCAAACTAAAGGTTCTCTCTTGTCTATAATTTTCTTGGCAGATTTTACCGTCTTAACTACTCCTCTTTCGATCAATTTTTTAACAATAAAAGGCTTATATAATTCAGCGGCCATATCCTTAGGAATACCACATTCATATAATTTTAATGTTGGTCCACCAACAATTACAGATCTTGCAGAATAATCAACTCTCTTACCAAGTAAGTTTTGTCTAAATCTACCTTGTTTTCCTTTTAATGAATCTGAGAGAGATTTTAATGGTCTATTTGCTTCAGTTTTAACAGCAGAGGATTTTCTCGTGTTATCAAATAATGAATCAACTGATTCTTGTAACATTCTTTTTTCATTTCGCAGAATAACTTCAGGTGCTTTTATTTCTACTAATCTTTTAAGTCTGTTATTTCTTATAATAACTCTTCTATATAAGTCATTTAAATCAGATGTAGCAAATCTACCTCCATCAAGGGGTACAAGCGGCCTTAGCTCAGGCGGAATAACTGGTATGGCCTTTAAAATCATCCACTCAGGTTTATTTTCTCTGTTTGTATTTGCTTCTCTGAAGGATTCAACAACTTGTAGTCTTTTCAATGATTCTGTCTTTCTTTGCTTTGATGTTTCTGTGTTTGCTTTATGTCTTAATTCATAAGATAATTCATTAAGGTCAATTCTTGATAATAACTCAATTAAACATTCAGCACCCATTTTCGCAATAAATTTGTTTGGATCTGCATCCTCCAAAAACTGATTTTCAGGTGGCAATTTTTCTAAAATATTTAGATACTCTTCTTCAGTTAAGAAATCCATTTTGTTTAGTGGATTACCTTCTTCATCAACGGCTAAACCAGCTTGGACAACCACATACCTTTCGTAGTAAATAATCATATCCAATTTTTTTGTTGGCAAACCTAGCAGATAACCGATTTTATTTGGAAGGGATCTGAAATACCAAATGTGAGCAACAGGCACAACTAAGTTGATATGACCGACCCTATCTCTTCTCACCTTTTTTTCAGTAACTTCCACGCCGCATCTATCACAAACAATTCCTTTATACCTGATTCTTTTATATTTTCCGCAAGCACATTCGTAATCCTTTACTGGACCAAATATTCTTTCGCAGAATAGGCCGTCTCTTTCAGGCTTGTGAGTTCTGTAGTTAATTGTCTCAGGTTTTAAAACTTCACCACGTGAAGATGATAAAATAGTCTCCGGAGAGGCTAGACCAATTGAGATTTTGTTAAATTTTTTAGATTTGTTTAATTCCATTATTTGATTTTATTTATTCCTCTAACTTAATATCAAGTCCCAGACCCTTGAGTTCATGCATTAGAACGTTGAATGACTCTGGTAGATTTGCGTCAGGCATTTTTTCACCTTTGACGATGGATTCATAAGCTTTTGCTCTACCTATAACGTCATCAGATTTTATTGTCAATATTTCCTGAAGAGTGCTAGAGGCCCCATATGCCTCAAGGGCCCAAACTTCCATTTCACCAAATCTCTGCCCTCCAAATTGCGCTTTACCTCCAAGAGGTTGTTGCGTAATCAGTGAATAAGGACCAATTGATCTGGAATGCATTTTATCCTCAACCATATGTCCAAGTTTCAACATGTAAATGACACCAACTGTGGCGGGCTGATCAAATCTTTCACCTGTACCACCATCATATAAATATGTATGACCAAATTTTGGGACACCAGCTTCTTCTGTCAATGCATTAATTTCATCAATTGTAGCACCATCAAAGATTGGAGTTGCGTACTTCTTATTCAAATTCATACCAGCCCAACCAAGAACCGTTTCATAAATCTGTCCAATATTCATCCTGGAGGGTACACCAAGAGGATTCAATACTATATCGACAGGTGTTCCATCCTCAAGGAATGGCATATCTTCCTGTCGGACGATTCTGGCAACAATTCCTTTATTACCATGTCTACCAGCCATTTTGTCACCAACTTTAAGCTTTCTTTTTTTAGCAATATATACTTTAGCTAATTTCATGATACCAGATGGAAGTTCATCACCAACGGTAATAGTAAACTTCTCTCTCCGCAACATACCTTGTAAATCATTTTCTTTGATTTTATAATTGTGCAAAAGTGTTTTAGCTAAAGAGTTAAGTTTTTTGTCAACACTCCAATTTGCTTGAGCAAGGTGTGAAAAATCGTCAACTTCATTTAATATTTTCTGAGTATATTTTTTTCCTTTAGGAATAAGTTCCTCTCCTAAGTCATTAAATACTCCTTGACATGTTTTTCCACTTAGAATGGAGTATAGTTTTTCAACAAGGGTGCTTTTCAAGTCATCGAACATTTTGTCATACTTTATTTCCAAGTTTTTCAGATGTTCTTTGTCTTCTGTTCTTCTCCTCTTGTCTTTGATTGTTCTAGTAAAAAGTTTTTTATCGATAACAACTCCTTTCAAAGATGGAGGTGCTTTCAAAGAAGCATCTTTCACATCTCCAGCTTTATCACCAAAAATAGCTCTTAGAAGTTTTTCTTCAGGTGTGGGGTCTGACTCACCCTTTGGTGTAATTTTTCCTATAAGAATATCACCCGACTTCACCTCAGCACCTACTCTAATCATACCATTTTCGTCTAAATCAGATGTCGCTTCCTCACTTACATTTGGTATATCACTTGTTAATTCTTCCATACCAAGTTTTGTATCTCTAACCTCGAGGGAATACTCATCAATATGGATAGATGTAAAGAAATCATCCCTGACAACTTTCTCAGAGATAACAATTGCATCCTCAAAATTATAGCCCTTCCATGGCATGAATGCTACTTTTAAATTCCTACCAAGAGCTAATTCACCATTGGAGGTTGCGTAACCCTCACATAATACTTGTCCTTTTTTTACTTTTTCTCCTTTGTTGACAATCGGCTTTAAATTAATACAGGTACCCTGATTGGTTTTTCTAAATTTTATTAAGTCATAAACTACTTCATCAGGGTCAAAAGAAACTAATTTTTCATCATCTGATTTTTCATACTTAATAATAATTTTTTCTGAGTCAACATAAGTGACTAGACCATTTGTTTCTGCATTTAACAATACCCTAGAATCACTCGCAACCTGCTTTTCTAGACCAGTACCAACAATTGGGCTTTCAGGCTTCATTAAAGGAACAGATTGCCTCATCATGTTAGATCCCATTAATGCACGGTTAGCATCATCATGTTCTAAAAATGGAATAAGTGATGCAGAGATTGATGCAATTTGATTAGGAGCCACATCAATATAATCAACATCTTTGGGTTCTACAACAGGGTAGTCTGCCTCTTGCCTTGCAATAACTTTATCTGCTAATATTTTACCATCTTTTGATCTTTCAATATTTGCTTGAGTTATTAGTTTACCCTCTTCTTCTTCCGCTGATAAATATTTGTATTCATTGATATCAATTTTTCCATTGACAACCTTTCTGTATGGTGTTTCAATAAAACCAAGGTTATTTACCTTTGCGAAGACACTGAGAGAAGAAATTAATCCAATATTCGGACCTTCAGGTGTTTCAATTGGACACAATCGTCCGTAATGTGTATAGTGAACGTCTCTTACCTCAAATCCAGCCCTTTCTCTTGAAAGACCACCAGGTCCCAAAGCAGACAATCTTCTCTTATGAGTTAATTCTGCCAGTGGGTTAGTCTGATCCATAAATTGAGAAAGCTGATTGGTACCAAAAAATGTATTGATAACAGAGGATAACGTTTTTGCATTGATCAAATCGATTGGTGTGAAAACTTCATTGTCTCTGACATTCATTCTTTCACGTATTGTTCTAGCCATTCTGGATAGACCAACTCCAAACTGACTGGAAAGCTGTTCACCTACAGTTCTTACTCTTCTATTTGATAAATGGTCTATGTCATCGATTTCAGATTTTGAATTAATTAATTCAATTAAAAATTTAATTATTGTTATTATATCTAGCTTAGTTAAAACTAAATTTTCCATATCAATATCTAGACCTAATTTCTTATTCATTCTATATCTTCCTACCTCACCAAGGTTGTATCTTTGGTCTGAGAAAAAAAGCTTATCGATAATTCCACGCGCAGTCTCTTCGTCTGGTGGTTCAGCATTTCTTAACTGTCTATATACGTGCTCAACTGCTTCTTTTTCAGTGTTGGTAGGATCTTTTTGTAATGTATTGTGAATGATAGAGTATTCGGAATTATCATCATCAACTTTATTAATGAGTACTGTTTTGGTATTAGATTCTAATATTTTTTCTATGTTTTCTTTGTCAATAATTGTATCTCTGTCTAGTATAACTTCGTTTCTTTCGATTGAAATAACTTCTCCAGTATCTTCATCAACAAAATCTTCATACCATGTATTTAATACCCTTGCGGCTAATTTTCTTCCCAAAATCTTTTTTAAACCAGCCTTAGATACTTTTACTTCTTCAGCCAATCCAAATATTTCTAAAATATCTTTATCTCTTTCGTAACCAATTGTTCTTAAAAGTGTGGTAACCGGTAATTTCTTTTTTCTATCAATGTAAGCGTACATTACCCCATTTATATCTGAGGAAAATTCAATCCAAGAACCTTTAAAAGGAATAACTCTGGCAGAATAAAGTTTTGTTCCATTAGCATGGAAGGATTGACCAAAAAATACACCGGGAGATCTATGCAACTGTGATACAACTACCCTTTCAGCTCCATTAATTATGAATGTTCCACTTTTTGTCATGTATGGAATTACACCCAAGTAAACATCTTGTACAATTGTTTCAAAATCCTCATGCTCAGGATCAGTGCAATAAAGCTTCAGCCTAGCCTTGAGGGGTACGCTGTATGTTAATCCTCTTTCAATGCACTCATGAACAGAGTACCTGGGTGGGTCAACAAAGTAATCGATAAATTCAAGAACAAACTGATTTCTAGCATCAGAAATGGGAAAGTTCTCTAAAAAAGTTTTATATAAACCCTCATCGCTCCTTTCATCAGATTTTGTTTCAAGCTGAAAAAAATCTTTAAAAGATTTTACCTGAATATCCAAAAAGTCAGGATAATTAGGTATGTCTGAGGAGGTTGCGAAATTTTTTCTATTGTTGTAACTCATTAATTTTAAAGTTTAGTTAAAGAACATTTATTCGGACCCATTTGGGTCCAAGACAATTGGTTGAATTATTTTAATTCAACCTCTGCACCAGCCTCTTCCAAGGATTTTTTCATACCCTCAGCTTCATCTTTACCAACATCTTCTTTGATATTACTAGGCGCATTGTCTACAAGATCTTTAGCTTCTTTCAAACCAAGACCAGTAAGCTCTTTAACCAACTTAACGACCGCAAGCTTTGCTCCGCCAGCCGCTTTTAAAACAACTGTAAATTCGCTTTTCTCTTCGGCTGCATCAGCACCACCGGCTCCACCAGCAGGACCAGCAACTGCTACTGCTGCAGCTGCAGCAGGCTCAATGCCATACTCATCTTTAAGAATATCAGCTAGTTCATTTACTTCTTTAACAGTTAAGTTTACAAGTTTTTCTGCAAAATCTTTTAAATCTGCCATTTTATTTAATTTAAATTATTTATCATCTTTTTCAGAAAGTGTCTTAATGACACCACTGAGTTTTGTTCCACTCGATTTAAGAGCGGAAATTAAATTCTTAGCAGGAGATTGAAGAAGTGTAATAACTTCACCAATTAACTCCTCCTTAGATTTAATATTTACTAAAGAATCTAAAACATCATCTCCGATGTAAATGGATTCTTCAATGAAAGCACCTTTTAATATTGGCTTTTCAAAATTCTTTCTAAATTTTTTAATAACTTTTGCCGGAGCATTTCCCGTCTTAGAAAACATCAATGCTGTATTTCCTACCAGCTGTGATTTTAAATCTCCAAAGTCTTTATCTACATCATCCATAGCTCTAGATAAAAGAGTATTCTTCACTACAGAAAGTTTGATGTTAGACTTAAAACATTCCCTTCTTAACTTAGACGTTGATGTTGCGTCCAATCCAGAACAATCTGTAATATAAATTGTCGATGTTGAATCAAGTTGCGACTTGATTGAATCAATAATATTTTGTTTTTGAACCTTATTCATTACTAAAAACTATTAGTATCAATTTTTATACCCGGACTCATGGTGCTAGACATAAAAATACTTTTCATGTAAATTCCTTTAGAGGAAGATGGTTTTATCTTCACTATGTTATCAAGGACTTCTTTTGCATTTTGATAAATTTTATCAGAGCTGAAAGAAACTTTTCCAATTGCAACATGTATGGTTCCATTTTTATCAACCTTGAAATCAATTTTACCTGCCTTTGTTTCTTCGACGGCTTTTCCTACATTCATAGTGACAGTACCAGTCTTAGGGTTGGGCATTAAACCCCTAGGACCTAGAATTTTTCCAAGTGGTCCAAGCTTACCCATGACACTTGGCATTGTTATAATTACATCTACGTCTGTCCATCCATCTTTAATTTTTTTCAAAAATTCATCCAAACCAACAAAATCAGCACCAGCTTTTTTTGCCTCATCTTCCTTGTCTGGTGTAACCAAAGCAAGAACTTTAACGTCTTTTCCAGTACCATTAGGCAGTGATACGATTCCACGAACATTTTGATCAGCTTTCTTTGGATCAACTCCAAGATTAACAGCTAAATCAATAGAGGAATCGAACTTTAATTTGGAAAAATTTTTGACAACATCTGATGCTTCTTTCAAACTATATAGTTTTTCAGTTTCAAATTTTGTTAATGATTCTTTTCTATTTTTAGTCAATTTTGCCATTTGTAATCAAATTTTAAAATGGTGATTGTCCCTTGACATTGAGCCCCATCGATCTTGCAGTACCAGCAACCATTTTCATAGCAGATTCAACTGTAAAAGCATTTAAGTCTTGCATTTTGTCTTCAGCTATTTTTCTAACCTGATCCCATGTTACAGAAGCAACCTTTGATCTGTTGGGTTCAGATGAACCTTTTTTTACCTTAGCAGCCTCAAGCAATTGAGCTGCTGCTGGGGGTGTTTTAATTACAAACTCAAATGATTTATCTGCAAATACAGAAATTACAACTGGAACTACCTTTCCAGGTTTATCCTGTGTTCTGGAGTTAAATTGCTTACAAAACTCCATTATATTGACACCAGCAGCTCCAAGAGCGGGACCAACAGGGGGTGAGGGATTAGCCGCACCTCCTCTAATCTGCAATTTCAATACCTTTTGTACTTCTTTTGCCATATTAATAATTTAAACTCTAAATGTGGAAGCTATCAGAGTTAATTAACGTAACAATTATATTTTTTCTACCTGCATGTATGATAACTCTAATGGGGTCTTACGCCCAAAGATTTTAACCATAACTTCTAACTTTCTTTTTTCTTCAATTACCTTTTCAATGTTTCCGTTGAAACCATTGAAAGGTCCATCAATAACTTTTATATTTTCTCCAACTGTGAATGGAATGGCTATATTCTCACCTTCCATTGCTAATTCATCAACTTTTCCTAACATTCTGCTAACTTCAGTAGGCCTTAAAGGAATTGGATCACCACCTTTTGTCTCACCTAAAAAGCCCAAAATATTAGGAAATGACCTAATTATGTGCGGGATTTCTCCAGTCAAATTTGCTTTAACCATGATGTATCCAGGAAAATATACCTTTTCCTTGCTTACTTTTTTTCCATTTCTTATTTGCACTACCTTTTGAGTAGGGACAATTACTTCTTCAACAAAATTTGACAAATTGAGTCTTTTAACCTCGTTATCAATGAACGTCTTAATCTTATTTTCTTGACCGCTTATTGCTCTAACAACATACCATTTTTTGTCTATAACTTCACTCATACTACAGCAGATCAAAATAAATTTCAAAAATTTCCGATAGGATTGTATCAGCCAACCAAATAATCAATGCAAATATCACTGAAAAAACAACAACAACAAGAGTCATTTTTTGCAATTCCTGCAGAGGAGTCCATTTTACATGGTCTCTAAGTTCTTGAAAAGAATCTCTAATATAGTTTACCAAACTTACCATCATTTAATTTTGCACGGGTTGAGAGACTCGAACTCCCGACACCTGGTTTTGGAGACCAGTGCTCTACCAACTGAGCTAAACCCGTTCGAAGTCTTATCAAACCCACTTAATTCCGAAATAAAATCGGATATTAAGTGTTTTATTCAATAATTTCTGTTACCTGTCCTGCACCAACAGTTCTACCACCTTCTCTGATTGCAAATCTTAGACCAACGCTACAAGCTATTGGTGAAATAAGATCAACGGTAATCGTAAGGTTGTCACCAGGCATAACCATTTCAACTCCGCTTGGAAGTTCAATGTTTCCAGTAACATCAGTAGTTCTTACATAGAATTGAGGTCTATAATTGTTATGGAATGGAGTATGTCTACCTCCTTCTTCCTTTTTCAAAATATAAACTTCAGCTTTGAATTTCTTATGTGGTTTAACAGAACCAGGTTTACAAATAACCATTCCTCTACGGATATCAGTTTTTTCGATACCTCTTAATAAAATACCAACATTATCACCAGCTTCTCCTCTGTCTAATATTTTTCTAAACATTTCAACACCAGTAACAGTTGAAGAAAGTTTTTCAGCTCCCATACCAATAATATCAACAGCATCGCCTGTATTAGCAACACCTGTTTCAATTCTTCCTGTGGCAACGGTACCTCTACCTGTTATTGAGAATACATCCTCAATTGGCATTAAAAAGTCTTTATCAACATCTCTTTTGGGTAGCTCAATCCATGAGTCAACTGACTCCATTAATTTGGATACAGATTCAACCCATTTAGCTTCTCCATTTAATGCACCTAATGCAGAACCAAGTACAACAGGACCATTATCACCATCATATTCATAGAAGCTAAGTAATTCTCTAACTTCCATTTCAACAAGTTCAAGTAGTTCTTCATCATCAACTTGATCTGCTTTGTTTAAGAATACGACAATTCTTGGGATACCTACTTGTCTTCCCAAAAGAATGTGTTCTCTGGTTTGCGGCATTGGTCCATCAGTGGCTGCAACAACAAGTATTGCACCATCCATTTGAGCTGCACCAGTAACCATGTTTTTTACATAATCTGCGTGTCCTGGACAATCTACGTGAGCGTAGTGTCTGGTTGCAGTTTGATATTCAACGTGAGAGGTGTTAATTGTAATACCTCTTTCTTTTTCTTCAGGAGCATTATCAATCTGATCAAAACTTTTTGATTCAGAGAGTCCTTGATCTGCAAGAACTTTAGTAATAGCTGCTGTAAGAGTTGTTTTTCCGTGATCTACGTGTCCAATAGTACCTATGTTTAGGTGGGGTTTGGAACGATCGAAAGTTTCCTTGGCCATAATTTTAAGATTTTGTTTATAAACGCGCGCAAATATAATAATTTTATACTCAAAAAAAACAATTTATATTTTTTTTTAAAAAATTTATGTTTTCATGAGGAAAATTAACAATATCAATTGGTACTTTTTCTAACAATAAACAGCCCTAAGTTTATATCACTGATTATAATATTTCTGCTTTGAAAGTATGGGTAAACACTCCAAGCTCCATTGAAAAATGGACTATTATGACCCTTATTTCCATCATGACCACCTGGATCCCCTAATCTTTGATTGTTAGCAACACCATTACTGTGTGAATCATGCGGATATGTATCAAAATACCCTATTTCTTGGATTGATCTTTGTCCTATATTTAATATATCAATCACCCTCAAGCCAGATGTATAGCTTGCCAAATAAAATTTTGATCCTTTAACATACCCATTATGGTCAATAGCGTCAGTTGCTGAAACATAATCAAAATGTCTTTTTGGCTCATCCATATTTTGTAAATCGATAACAATAGTTCTTGTCTTGTTTACCAGAGCACCCGAATTATCAATTTCATCCAATTCGTCACCCATTAACAAAAATCTATGATCTTCAGTGAGCCATGCTTGGTGTGTATACTGGTGGTCATAAAAAAACTCGCTTATTAAAATCGGATTGGATTTATCAGAAATATCTATAAAAACAACTCTGTCTTCATTACTACCAACATAAATTTCCTTCCCTTTGTGATCCTCATCAGGTCCATTGTAAACTACAATCTGGGCGTCATGTGTGTATCCAAATTCTGGATCTTCAATTAATAATTTTGGTGACAATGGTTCCGTAATATCAACAGCATGAATTCCTCTTGGATTTCTGGATGTTCCAGTTCCTGCAGTGTATGCAACTCCTGTTTCAGTATTGATTGCGATATTATGAGAATGACCATAACCTTCATATACAAAATCAGGTTGAAATTCTTGAGTTTCAATAACATCTCTGACTTTTGATAAATCAAAAATTTGCATACCATGTCCAGCTGCTTCACTGACGATAAAAGCGTGATCCTTGAAAACTTTAACATCTCTCCATGTACTTGATAATGTTGCGGTCGGGATTTTACCTAAATAATTTGGATTGAAAGGGTCTGAAATATCAATTATCCCTGTTCCATTATCAAGTCCCATCAGTGCATATTCCTTTCCAGTCAATGGGTCTGTCCAACCCCAGCAGTCATTACCAGAATTTGCATCCATTTGATCTAAAGAAACATAACCAACAAGGTCATAATCATTGCATTCAAATTGGACATCTTCTCCGTTTATAGTGTACGTGGAAAAACCGTTTGTACACTCACCTGCAAGAGGTGGTTGATCAGATGATTCATATTTCTCATAGCTACAAGAAATTATAAAAAGGATTAAAATGAAATATTTCATTATAGGTAATATTACAATAACTATGCTGAAACTACATTTTGATTAAAAATCAAAAAAGTTATTAACTCTTTCGATTGAAGAATTAGTAAAAATTATAGTTGAAAAATCATTATACATCAATAAAAATTATTGTTTTTTAATGGATTAATATTTGTTAAAAAAATTGATAATTATTTAATGTTACAAAAACATTGATTTTATACATTGTTGCTATGAAAAAATTAATCACTCTTATACTATTTCCACTAATAAGTTTTTCACAAGGTGGTGTAATGATCACAGAAATTGCAGATCCGAACGATAATGCAAGTGCTAGATATGTAGAAATTTATAATTCTGGTTCTGATCAATCAATGTCAGATTACTACTTGTTAAGGTGGACTAATGGAAGTGGTACTTCCCAAAATACTGCAATTTCACTTGCAACAGCTTGCGGAAGCACATTATATAGGTTTCAATATTGCATAATTAGTAGCGATACTGAAAGTAACTTCGCTGGATATTATGGAATTTACTCGGATGATCGAGGAGGAACTGGAGGTTCTGTTGATAGTAATGGTGATGATAATATAGCAATAGTAACATCCGCAGGTGGTTCTTTTAATTCTGCCAGTTACACACTGATTGACGTTTTCGGAAATGCTGGAGAGGATGGAACTGGAACATGGCACGAGTTTGAGAATGGTAGGGTTGAAAGAAAAAGTTCAGTTCAAAACCCAGTAGCAAACTGGAATCAACAAAACGATTGGAATGTTGATGGTGATAATGGAAACGGTGCAGGTGCGAGAAATGTAAATCAAGATTTTGACCCTGGAAGATGGATAGGGTCAAATGATGTTGATACCTGGATTGGTGGTACAAGTGGTGATTGGTCTGTTGGCTCGAATTGGGGAAGTGGTAGTGTACCAACTACAGACGAAAGAGTTTGGATTCGACAACTTGACGGCTCAAATAATGCATTAGAATTAGGTTCAGGAAATTCAGCGGGAAATACATATACAATTCCAAAATTGTATATATACTCTGGGGGTGCAATGACAATTAATAAGGACGGAGCATTAACTGTAACAGGGGAAGTCACAAATAATGGGACATTGACAATTCAGTCAGATTCTGATGAGTCAGGAAGTTTAATTGCTAAATCAGCTTCTACACCAAGCATTACCTACAACAATTATATCTTTTCAGCTCAATGGAAACTAATTGGATTACCTGTCACGGGTGAAGTTGTCAATGATATTGATGATAATTTACTTTCTAGTGGTTCCAAAAGCGCAATTGGTTACTATGACAATGATAAAGCTGGGGGAGCAGGTTGGGTTACATTTAACACCGGATCAACAAGCGGAACAGAACTTGTAAATACTAGAGGCTACGAAATTAGAGCAGCAAGTTCACCTGGAACTGTTTCATTTACAGGTACGATGTTAAACTCTGATTTAACAAACGTTGCAATAACTACTGAGTCCAGTCCAGGATCAAATTGGAATTTAGTTGGAAATCCCTACCCATCATATGTTAGAATGACTGATGACTCTGGTGATACAACCAATAATTTCTTGAAAGTTAATGCATCTGCCATTGATGATACAGCAGAGGCAGTTTATGGCTGGGATGGAACTTCATACGATATTTACGACCATGATGATGACGCATCTGGAAGACCAGATTTAATTGCACCTGGCACTGGCTTTTTCATATATGCTGCGTCGGACACCAATGTTTCATTCACTGAAGCCATGCAGGTTCACAGTGGAGGCATTGGCTTTCATGGTAGTCTAGCTAATGGATCAGAGAGCCAAAGAAGTGCAAAAGTTACAATTAGAATGCATGATGAGTTCTTATCTAAAAACTTGAGAATTTTATTTAATGATAAATCATCAATTGGTCTTGACAGAGGAGGTGATATTAGGGCGTTTCCTTTTGGAGAATCTCATATATACATGCAGCTGTTGGAAGGATATCAAAATGTTGATTTTGCAAAACAATCATTGCCTTATGAAAAAATATCTGATATAATAATTCCCATTGGCATAGAAACACCTGGGAGCACAATGGTTTTAAATTTTGTTGAAAACACCCTTCCTGAATATATCGACATGTATTTGGAAGATACTCAGGAAAATACTTTCAAGAAAATAACTGACGGTTTTGAAATTAACTTTGATGAAGCTTATGAAGGTTTGGGTAGATTCTACTTACACTTTACTGACCAATTGATTCCAGAACTTCCAACTGATGATAACCTTAGAATTTACAAAGGTTCTGACGCTGATGTTATGGTCATGGGAGCTGTTGGTAAAAATTACTCAGCGAAAGTTTATGACTACTCAGGTAGATTGATCAAAGAAATTAATTTCAATCACAAAACAAAAATCAATGACTTAGATAGCAAGATGAAAATCTTGAGAATAGAGTCAGAAGAAGGATTAACCATTAAGAAATTCAAATTAAACTAAGAATAATGAAAAAGAAACAAACAAAAATAA
>CACMJT010000002.1 GCA_902614065.1 uncultured Bacteroidota bacterium
ATTTCAGTTCCATCAGTCAGATAATATTTTGATGCATATACAGCAGCACCTTTATCGTTCGACATCCAAACTTGTTCAACTAGTTGATTACCCAAAACAACAGTTTTATTTACAGTAGCCAAAGCTCCTGCTCCAATAGCGGTTCTATTTGATGCACCAGGTGCATCTGTCCTAGCATTGTGTCCAATTAAGGTATTTGATGTGCCACCAATAAGCTCATCACCGGCAGTATTACCAACAGCTGTATTATAATTTCCATTGGCAACTAATTTTAAAGCATCTTTACCGACTCCAGTATTTGAAATACCAACTTTTGCAGCACCTAAAGCATTAGATCCCACAGCAGTATTGTTATCACCTGTTGTTATGGCATCAAGTGCTGTTATTCCAACAGATAAGTTATTGGAAGCCGTGTTAGTAGTTGAAGACGGGTCATTACCAATATATAATGAATTTGATTCAGAGAGAACGTCGCTCAAACCAACAAGTGTTGAGGATCCATCACCTCCCGACCCAGCTGGTCCTGCGGGTCCTGTATCTCCTTTATCACCTTTATCACCTTTATCACCTTTATCTCCTTTTGGACCTTGTGCTCCAACAGCACCATCAGCACCATCCGCACCGGCAGCTCCAGTGTCTCCTTTATCTCCTTTTGGACCTTGTGCTCCAGTTGCTCCATCAGCACCATCCGCACCAGCAGCTCCAGTGTCTCCTTTATCCCCTTTTGGACCTTGTGCTCCAGCAGGTCCGGCAGGTCCAGCAGGTCCGGCAGGTCCTACAGCTCCATCTTTTGCATTTAGAGCATACAGTGCGTAGGGCACTGGTAGTAATTCGCTTTCTGTAGAAACAGAGTAATTGTAACCATCAAGTACAGTAATAGTTGCACTCACATAATGCTTGCCTGATCCCCAATCAATAGCTGAAAATGCAGATATATTTTTAGATCCGAGTCTTAGACTAACAAGACCGTTTTTACTTGTTGTTGCAGTATGAGACTCAGAATAAATAGTTGCTCCGTTACTCGTTATTGCCAAATCAACTTCAACATCTGTACTGACAACTAGGTTACCGTTAGCATATCGCACAATACTCTGATAGGAAAGATCCTGTGATATCTGAGAATATGAGAATGTTGAAAATAAAGTTATGAATGATAAAAAGGTTAATAGTTTTTTCATTTTAAAATTAGTATTTAATTATTTTGATTGTCTTATTAAGTTTTTCTTGTTTAAATATGTGTACAAAATATACACCGTTCGCTAATGTTGAAACATCCAACGAGAATGGATTTGAATCAATAGTACCTTCCATAATATATGCTCCAGCAACTGAGCTTACTGAATAGCTTAAAGCTCCAATATCATCGATTCCTAGTGATATAAATATCTTGTTTGTTGTTGGGTTTGGGTAAGCTTTAAGTGAGATGAAATCAAATTCGATCACATCACCATCTACGTAGAAGGATTGTAAAACGCCTTCTTTATAGTTGATGTTACTGGAAACGTTTTGATAAAAAATTTGTCCAATTGAATAATCAATATTCAGTGTATTTAAGCTTTCTGAATTTCCACCACTTGCAACAAAACTGCTTTGCGAGTACGCATTGTTTAAGGAAAACAAAAATATGCAAGAAAGTATAAAGTATTTCATATTTATAAGGTTCTTGAAATTTATTTTTTGGTTAAAAACCAAGTTATGAATAATTTAAAAAGTATCAAAATATAAGATTATAAATTAGATAGGGCACATTTCTTGTATTATAAATAATGAATATAAATTTTAAAGTAATTTCTATTCTTTATATATTTACGGCCAACATATGAAAAAATTGAACTTTTTTTTACTTCTAGCTACAGTTGCGCTTATATTAGGTTGTAACAGAAATAGTATGAAAGGAAGTGGAAAAAATTCTTCCTCTGCAACAGGCTGGAGCATTAACGATAAAGATGGTGGCAGTTTTTCCTACAATCAAAAATACAAGGGACAGATAAACGCACCTGGTATGATTTTCATTCAGGGTGGAACATATGTAAAAGGAAATGCAAAGGATAATGTGTTAAATGATTGGAACAATACTCCGAATCAACAATATGTTAGATCATTCTTCATGGATGAAACAGAAGTTACCAATGTTATGTATAGAGAATATCTTTTCTGGCTAAAAAAGAGATTTTACAAATCAGATGTAGAGGACATTAGAAATATATATTTTGCCGCACTTCCGGATACTTTAGTTTGGAGAAATCCGCTAGGTTTCAATGAAGATATGGTAAACAATTATCTTAGGCACCCAGCTTTCAACAATCATCCAGTTGTTGGAGTATCTTGGGTACAAGCACAAAATTTTTCAAAGTGGAGAACAAACAGAGTTAACGAAAAATTATTGATAGATAAAGGATATCTTAATGAAGATGCCATCAAAGAATTAGACAATGATACAACAAACGTATATGGATTCAATACTTTCACCTATTTGGTTAGCCCAAAATCCTCCTACGGCGGAAACTTAGAAAATCTTATTGAAGGAACGGTATCAGCTGATACTGAAAATCCAGAGTTTGCATCGATTGAAACCGGACTTTTAATCCCAGCATATAGATTACCAACTGAAGCAGAGTGGGAATATGCAGCCTTGGGCTTGGAAGAATTAAGGGAAGGAAATTTATATCGCGGAAAGAAGAAGTTTCCTTGGGCTGGTGAATACACCAGATCTCAGCAAAAAAATAAATTAGGTGATCAACTTGCCAACTTTAAACTTGGACGAGGTGATTATGGTGGAATAGCTGGTTGGTCTGAAGAAGGTAGCGGTATTACTACGAGCAGCAGAGCTTACCCTCCTAACAGCTTTGGTTTGTATGGAATGGCTGGTAATGTTTCTGAATGGGTTGCAGATGTATACAGACCAATAATTGATGAAGAAGCTAATGACTTCAACTACTATCGTGGAAATGTTTATTCAAAACCTCAAATCACTAGAGATGGAAAGGTTACTACAATTGACCGAGAAAACTTTAAAGATCAATTTCAAGTAATGGAGAATGGCCGTTTAAAAATATTTAAGCTACCTGGCGAGATTGGATCTGATGAGCTCACAGAAGAAGATCTTAGAAGAATCAACTATACAAGAGCTGAAAATAGAAATTTTCAGGACGGTGATAATGAATCGACAAGGGAATTTGCCAGCAGCAGCTCTAGCATGAACAGACCTATGTATAGCGATCCTACATTGACTAAATCTTCTTCAACAAAAAGGCTAACATTAATAAGTAATGAAGCTAGGGTTTTTAAAGGCGGTTCATGGCTTGACAGGTCTTATTATTTAGATCCTGCTCAAAGGAGGTTTTATCCTGAATACTTCGCTACTAATTTTATTGGTTTTAGAAATGCTATGTCCTACATGGGTGAAGATAGAAACCAAAAAAAGCCTAAAAGAAGATAATTATTTCTTTATTTCACACTAACATTATCTATATTTAAGTATGCTTGGAATAGATGAGCTATATAAAGAATTAAAATCATCTAATTTTCTGGTAGATATAGACTCAAGAAAAATCAGAAAAGGTTCTGTTTTTTTCGCTATTAAAGGAGATAATTTTAATGGAAATGAATTTATTAGTGATGCACTTAACAATGGATCTCGTTTAGCTATATCTGATCAAGATAATCCAAACTTTAATGATAATCACAATGTAATTAAAGTTTCTAATTCCCTATCTACTCTTCAAGAACTCTCAAAATTTCACAGAAAAAAATGCAATGCTAAAGTCATTGGTATTACTGGTAGCAATGGAAAAACAACAACAAAAGAGCTAATTTATTCAGTACTGAGCTCAAATTTCAAAACAATTTGTACGCTCGGCAATTTTAACAATCATATTGGCTTGCCATTAAGCCTTTTTGAAATAAGACATGATACTGAGTTTGCTATTATTGAAATGGGGGCAAATAACTTTGGAGAAATTGCATTTCTAACCTCGCTTTGCGAACCTGACTACGGTTATATTACAAATTTTGGAAAAGCCCACCTTGAGGGTTTTATTGACATAGATGGAGTGATAAAAGCTAAGACTGAGCTATATGAATGGATCATTAAAAATGATAAAACTTTGCTGATCAATGGAGAGGATAAAAATCAAAAAAAATTTGACAATCACAAACACATTATGTTCGGTTGTGGCGATAATTTTCAATTTAATTTTAGAGAAAAAAATAATGATTTTGTAAATGTTTTACACGATAATTATCTCTTTGAAACAAAACTTTACGGAACATACAACTATTCAAACGTTTGTGCAGCCATAGCATTGGGACTTGAATTCGGGATAGATAAAAATCAAATCAATCAATCATTAAAAAACTATCAACCAAACAACAACAGATCTGAAATTATAAAAATCGGTGATAAAAGAATTGTCCTTGATGCATATAATGCCAATCCATCCAGTGTGGAAGAGGCAATTAAATCATTTTCAATTTTAGAGGGTGATAAAGCAATTGTTCTAGGTGATATGTATGAATTAGGGAAAGAATCATCAATCGAACATAAAAAAATTATAAAATTATGTCAAGAGAATATCAATTCTAAATGTATTTTTATTGGTGAAACATTTTACAGTTTTTCAAATAATGAACGAAACTCAAATTTTTTTAAAAATAAATCTGATTTTTTCAGTTCTAACATGGAAATAGGTGAGAAAAATATTCTCATAAAAGGTTCTCGTGGAATGGAAATGGAAGAAATCTTAAAACACCTAAAATAATTATGAAAAATCTGTTTTTTCTTACTCTAATACTTCTTTTCGTCTCATGCAACTACAATCTAGTAAACAAATGGGAAAATTATGATGAAAGTGAAGAGATAAAAACTAATGCTACAATTGAAAACAAAAGACTTCAATTTAAAAGAATTCAGTCCATTTCAAATGACAAAAACCAACTAATTAATGGTTTTGAGAGAGAAATATTCAATTTTTTAGAAAATGAGTATGATTTAACAAAAGAATTGGTACATGAAAAGTCTATTCCCGAAATTCAACAAAGTGTGATTGATGGGAAATTAACCTACTACAAATTATCACTTTTTTACTTGACAAGAATTTACCTAATTGAATTTGATAAAGAAAGCTATTTAAACTCCATTATATCTATAAATAAAAACATCCTGAGGGAAGCAAAAAGTAAAGATAAAATTAAAAACACCAACATTTATTCTCTTCACGGAATCCCAATTCTCTTGAAGGATAATATAGGTTTTAAAGGACTTCCAACTACAGCTGGCGCACATAGTTTAAAAAATAATTTTACAGATGATGCATCAATTGTAAAGCAACTTAAAGACAGTGGTGCTTTAATTCTTGGCAAAACTAATTTAAGCGAGTGGGCCAATTATTTCTGTTATGGATGTCCTAATGGCTACAGTGCAATGGGTGGGCAGACATTACACCCATATGGGAGAAAAATTTTAGATACGGGAGGCTCAAGCTCTGGCAGTGGTGTATCAACCACTTCAAACTTAGCTGCAGCTTCATTGGGATCGGAAACATCTGGATCAATCTTATCACCATCATCAGCAAACTCACTAGTTGGAATGAAACCGACAATTGGCAATGTTAGTAGAGCTGGAATTGTACCAATATCGTCAACACTCGATACAGCCGGCCCAATGACCAAGTTTGTTATTGATAACATATTGATTTACAATGCAATTAACGATTTTGATCCGCTGGATGATTACTCTGTTGAAAATTATGATATTAGGATAAAAGAAGTTGTAGATAATAAATTAGAAGATTACACAATTGGCTATTACAAAAGTTTTTATGAAAGAGATTCTCTTTACAAAAATGCAATTGATTTTCTAGTTGAAGAAGGGGTTGAGTTACAAGTTATTGATGCTCCCCAGATTAGACTTGAGGGTTTCGCAAAAATATTAGATGAAGATATGAGATATGATTTAAGAAGCTATCTATTTTTTTATGGAAACAAGAATCTCAAAGTTGAAGACATTTCATCAATAATAAAATACAATGAAATGGATTCTGTCGAAAGGGCTCCCTACGGACAAGGAATTTTCAAAAAAATAATTCAAGATACAATGTCAATTAATGATTTTGAAGATTTGAAATTTGAGCTTATGAACAAAGGAAATGAGTTCTTTGATATTCCAATGAATAAATACAACTTAGACGCAGTGCTATCAATAAACAATTACCATGCTGGGTATGCTGCGATGGCTCACAATCCATGCCTAACAGTTCCCATGAAAGTCAGGAAAAACAATGAGCCGGCGGGCTTAACAATTATAGGCAAGTCGTTTCAAGAGCAAAAACTTTATGAAATTGGCTACTTTTTTGAAAAAAAGTACAAGGGAAGAATCCCACCTAAAAACTAAATTATTTAACCAAAGTAACCTCCAGTTCGACATCATCTAATATAAGGCGATCACCTAGGTTCTCAAAGAAAGAGCCAGATCTATATTGCACATCATATTTAGACCTATCAAAAATCAATTTTGCTTTATATGAGTCATCAGTCAATTGAGTCATCTCAAATGTAATTGGATTAGTAATACCTTTGATTGTAAGATTTGCCTCAACGAGATACTTATTATCTATCATTTCTGACTTTTCTAAAATCTCAAGTTCAGCATTTTTAAATTTATCTACGCTAAAAAAATCATCATCCTTTAGATGATTTTCTAACCTATTTTTTCCACCACCAGAAATATCATCAACAGAGATTGAAGTCATATCAACAATAAAATTTCCTGTAGAAATTGCATCTCCGTCAAAGGTTATATCTGCTTTTGTAAAGTTTATGTGTCCCCAGTGAGAAGCATTAGTGATCTTTTTACCAGTCCACTTGACCTTGCTCTTTTCAAGATCAAAATTTGTTTGTGAAAATGCAAAAAGGGAAATAAATAAAAATATGATATGTAGTAAATTAGTTTTCATAATGATATTAAAACTAAAATTATGCCAAATTATTTTTTAGAAATAAAATCCAAGGTTAATGCTACCATTGATCTAATTCCTGTTTGCATAGCAGAATCATCTACATAGAAATCTGGGCTGTGATGCAAAACTGTGCGTGGATCAACTCCTTCTTTTGAACCACCAATAAAGAAATACATACCAGGTATTTCTTGTTGAAAAAAGGAAAAGTCCTCTGCCCCTGTTCGGGCATTTAAAAATATTACATTCTCTGGCTTATTAACCCTTCTCAAAGTTGGAAGCATATTTTCATAAAGCTCTGGCTGATTAAAAGTAATTGGGTAGCTTGTTCCATATGTAATTTTAGCTTCAACATTGTTAGCTTCGGCTAAATTTAAGACGACTTCTTCAAACCTTTTTAATAAAGTTTTTCTCATAGATGGTCTAAGGGTTCTAATTGTCCCAAGCATATATAGATCCTCAGGAATTATATTGCTTCTGACTCCACCGTGAATCGCACCAACTGTAATTACTGCAGCAGCTTCTGTCAATTCTAGATTTCTACTGACTATTGTTTGAAGAGAGTTAATCATTTGAGCAGCAGTAACAATAGGATCAATTCCATCCCAAGGTCTAGATCCATGCGTTTGTTTACCCTTCAAATCAATTCTAAACTCATCAACAGCGGCCATTATACCTTTGGGTCTAACCGCAACATTTCCTACATTAAAACCGGACCCAACATGAAGACCAAAAATTGCATCCACATCTGGATTTTTTAAAACACCTTCTTTAACCATCAACTCTGCTCCACCCTCCTCACCTACTGGTGCACCTTCCTCAGCTGGCTGGAAAATAAATTTAACCTGACCAGGGATTTGATCCTTAAGCTCATATAGAATCTTTGCAGTGGCTAACAAGATAGCTGTGTGCATATCATGGCCACATGCATGCATGACAGGCACCTCTTCCCCATTATAAACCCCTGTCATTTTGGAAGCCCATGGAATATCAACCCTCTCTTTAATTGGCAATCCATCGATATCTGCCCTCAACCCTACCACAGGACCTTCTTTTCCCTCATTAAGGATTGCCACAACTCCTGTTTTAGCAATTCCAATATTGGGTTTATAACCAATTTTTATCAATTCATTTTTAATTCTTTCAGCAGTCTTAAATTCTCTGTTACTGAGCTCTGCATTTTGATGGAACCAATGCCTGAGTTCAATTATCTCATCAATATTTTCTTCAATTAGTTTTTCAACAGTGCTATCAAAGTTTTGTCCATTAATTGTAAATGATGCAACTAAAAGAATTATTAAAACAATATTTTTTTTCATAAGTATAAATTTTATTCTCCAATTACGGTAAGCATTAATCTTCTGCTGCTTGCTGAATTTCTATGCTCACAAAGATAAATTCCTTGCCAAGTACCAAAATTAGGTTTTCCATTTGAGACTGGAAAAGAAATTGATGATCCAATCAAACTATTTTTTATGTGAGAGGTCATATCATCGGTTCCCTCAAAAATATGAGTAAAATAATTTTCATTTTCAGACACCATGTGGTTGAAATGCGTTTCAAAGTCATCTCTCACAGAGGGATCAGCGTTTTCATTAATTGTTAAACTGGCAGAAGTGTGTTTAATAAATAAGTGTGCAATGCCACTCACTTTTGGGATATGATTAATAATTTTGCTTGTAATTAAATGAAATCCACGACTGTAAGGACACAGTATTATTTCTTTTTGAAAAACCATTTACATAAATTTAAATATTTTAGTAATCAAAGATGGATAATCTAAAAAAATCTTGGTCTGTTGGATACAAAATGAAGGTTGATTCCAATGTTGATGATCTTTGGAATATTATAACAAAACCTGGCCATCTTGAAATGGTTCATCCTTTTTGCAAAGAGAATTACCCAATTTTTTGGGACAAAGAAAACTCGAAAGATGTATTAGTATACACCAACGGAGTAAAATTAATAAGGGAGTTCAAATCGTGGAACGAAAAGCAGGGTTACTCGTTAGAAATTGGTACAAAAAATGGAAGAAAATCACTTGTTGAGTGGAAAATTTCTACAGAAAATCAAAAAACATATTTGTCGATAAGAGTTTATACTTTTTTTATGAGGGATAGAAATTTAATTCTTTCATTTTTACCACATTTTATTTTTATATATCCAAATCTGAGGAAATACTTAAAAAGCGTAATTGGCGGGATAAATTACTACCTACAAAACAAAAAAAGAGTTCCAAGAAATTTTTTTGGGAGTCATCGTTGGTTCTCTTAATTATAAAAAAAAACTATTTAATAACACTTTGTCATTCATTTGGTATTAAATTTGCCCATTTGAAAACTAGATGAAAAGAACAATTATTTCTGTATTAGCAGGCTTAATTTTATTAATTATTACATATTTCCTTTCCAGTTTGATTATGAATTCTGGAAATGAAATAGTAGCTAAGGCTGTAACTGCAGAGGAAAATGTAAAAGTAACAAATGTCAAAAATTCAACCAACGACGCTACATTGAGTTTAAATTCAATTGTTCAATCTGAGAACAAATTGCAACTAATTTCGGAAGTAACTGGAATCATAGATTTTACAAATATTCGATTCAAAAAAGGTCAAAAATTCATGAAGGGTCAGACTATTATAAAAATTAATTCTGACGAAGCAGAGGCCTTCCTAAGACAAAGCAGAAGTCAATTTCAAAATCAAATAGCATCTGTTTTGGCTGACATCAAGATTGATTATCCCGAAAGCTATAAAAAATGGGAGGATTATTTTCTAAATTATGATATTGAAGAAAATATACAAGATCTGCCTGAGCAAAGCACAAATAATGAAACCTTCTTTCTAACCGGAAGAGGAATAATTTCTAGCTATTATGGTGTGAGATCGGCTGAAGAGAGATTGAATAAATATAGTATCACAGCACCATTTGATGGTATTGTATCCAGCTCTTTTGTTGAAAATGGAACTATGGCAAGAGCAGGCCTAGTACTTGGCGAATTCATTAATAGTGATTCGTTTGAAATTGAAGTAAATATCCCGACTGAATACAAACCCTACATAATAATAGATAAGGAAGTTAATATCAAACTATCCGATGAAAGTAGTGTAGTTGGAAAAATTAACAGAATAAATAATAATGTAAACAGAGAAACACAAACTGTTAGTGTTTTTGTAAAAAGTAATTCCAAAAAACTAAGTGACGGAATGTATGTAGATTTGGATTTATCTCTCAAATCAATTGAAAATTCTTTTAAAATTTCTAGATCAATGATCAAAAATGATTCGATTGTTCACACAGTAGAATCGATGGCTGTCAAAAATAAAATAGTTAATCCTGAGTTTTTTGGAGATAACTATGCTATTGTAACTGGTCTTGATGATGGAGACTTAGTAATTAAAACACAAATCCCCGAGATATTCGAGGGCATGAAAGTCAAAATCATTGATTAGTAGTGAGAAGATTAATTACCTATTTTGTCAATTATCCGAAAGCAATAAATATTCTTGTTCTATTTTTTATTGTCTTCGGAACAGCAGGCACATTGGCCTTGAAATCATCTTTTTACCCATTAATTGACCCAAAATTTATTGAAATCAGCGCTGTACTACCTGGTGCCTCACCAGAGGAAGTTGAGGAAGGTATAGTAATGAAGATTGAAGAAAATCTTAAAGGAATTGAAGGGGTTGACAGATATTATTCCACTTCAAGAGAAAACCTTGGCTATATACTGGTTGAAACTCTTGAGGACTCCGATGTTGATAACGTTTTGATTGATGTAAAGAATGCTGTAGATAAAGTTCCTTCTTTTCCATTGGACCTTGAGCCAATTGTTGTAAAAAAAATGGAGCAACAAGAACCCACTTTTATTTTTTCACTCACAGCAGAAAATATTGATTTGAGTTCATTAAAAAATATTTCAAAAAAAATTGAGGTTGATCTCAGGAATCTTGAAGGTATATCTCAAATTTCAACATCTGGGTTTTCAGATAATGAAATTGAAATTTCTGTAAATGAAAAACTACTATCAAAATACAACCTAACTTTTTATGAAATTCTCGATGCAGTTCAGAAAAGCAACATAATTGTTAGTGGAGGAACCATAAAAACTAACGAAGAAAAATTTTTAATAAGATCTAATAACAAAAATTATTACTCAAACCAACTTAATGAAATTGTTGTAAAATCATTCCCATCAGGAAATAATTTAAAACTTGGGGATGTTGCGAATGTTTATGAAAAGTTCTCTGATGATGAACCGCAGTTAAAATTTATTGACAACAAGTCCTCAGTGATTATGACTGTACTGAGCACCAAAAACGAGGACCTTTTAGAGTCGGCTGATAAAATCAGACTTTATATTGATGACTTCAACAAGAAAAACGAAAACATTCAACTAATCAGGCTGAAAGATTACTCTGAGGTTTTGAGACAAAGAACCAATCTTCTGCTTGAAAATGGTGGTTTAGGTATTCTTTTAGTACTAGGATTGTTGTCACTATTTTTGAATACAAGATTGGCTTTTTGGGTAGCATTTGGTTTGCCCATTTCTTTTCTTGGAATGTTGATATTTGCAGGAAACTTCAATATCACTATCAATATCATGTCTCTATTCGGGATGATTGTTGTTATTGGGATTTTGGTTGATGATGCAATTGTAATCGCTGAAAATATTTACAAACACTATGAAAGTGGAAAGTCAGCTGCAGATTCTGCGGTCGATGGTACACTTGAAGTGTTACCAGCCATCGTTTCTGCCATTATCACAACAATAATTTCCTTTGCAACATTACTATTACTTGCAGGTGATGTTGGTAATTTCTTTGGAGAAGTTGCCATGATTGTAATAATCACACTAATTGTGTCGCTGATAGAGGCACTGATTATATTGCCTTCACACTTGGCTCATTCAGATGCACTAAAAAGAAAAAAGGAAGATAAAAATGGAATTCTATTTTCATTTTTTTCGACCATGAAAAAGCTGAACCAAAGGGGCTACCGAGTTATGGATTGGTTGAGAGATAAAATATATACTCCAATGTTAAGATTTGGATTAGAGTATCGATTTCTCAGTCTTAGTGGTTTTATTGCTGCACTCATGCTAACTGTGAGTTCGGTTTTTGGGGGTATAATTCCGATGACTTTTTTTCCGACAATTGCGAGTGATTTTGTAACGGTTGATTTAAAAATGCCCATGGGCACAAGCACAAAAGTCACAGATTCCATTATTAATGTTATTGAAAAAAATGCAATCATTGCTGGAAATGAGCTTCAAGAAAAATATATGAAGGATGACGAAAGAAAACTGATTCAAAATATTCAAAAAAATATTGGAAATTATGCTGATAATTTAGAGATGGTTGCTGGTGTTGGAAACATAGAGGGATCAAGTGTTGCATCATTGGAAATATATATGCTAGACAGTGAGGAGAGAACGCAGGATATTAAGTCATCGATGCTTGCTTCTTTAATCAGAGAAAAAACTGGAACAATACCTGGAGCGGAAAAGTTCATCATTAACGACGGTGCCAATTTTGGAGGCAGTCCTGTTGCAATTTCTCTTTTGAGCAATAATAAGTCGGATCTAAAAAATGCTAAAGATGACTTGATTGAAAATTTAAAGTCTAACCCTATTTTAGTTGATATAGCTCACAATGATCCACAAGGTTTTAAGGAAATTGACATTCAGCTGAAAGAAAATGCATATGCTCTTGGTCTAGATTTTCAAATGGTCATGAATCAAGTTAGGTCTGCATTCTTTGGACTTGAGGCTCAAAGAATACAAAGAGGAAATGAAGATATAAAACTTTGGATCAGATATGATGAGTCAAGCAGATCAGAAATTAAAAATCTTGACAACATGAAAATCGTTACACCTAGCGGAAGAAAAGTTTTCTTAAAGGAAATTGCAAATTTTTCAATAAAACGTGGTGATGTAGCAATAAACCATTTAAACGGGGAGAGAGAAATTAAGATTACAGCAAATTTGATTGATCCCAATCAAAGTGCTTCAGATGCAGTATTTGGTATTCAACAAAATATAATACCAATAATTGAAGAAAAATATCCAACGATAGAGACTTCTTTTGAAGGTCAATACAGGGAAGCCAACAAAACAATAGAATCATCCAAGATTGTTTTTCCTCTGGCACTATTTTTAATTTTCTGTGTTATTGGTTTTACTTTTAGGACATACAGTCAACCATTTTTACTTTTGTTATTAATACCATTTAGTTTAACAACTGTTGCATGGGGTCATTTGGTTCATGGATTTCCAGTTAATGTTATCTCACTTTTAGGTGTAATTGCATTGGTTGGAATTCTTGTGAATGATGGGCTAGTTTTGATATCTAAATTTAATTCAAACTTAAGAGCTGGTAAAAGTTATGATGAATCATTGTTTGGAGCAGGTAAAGAAAGATTTAGAGCAATTTTCTTAACATCAATAACTACAATGGCAGGGTTGGCACCTATAATTTTTGAAAAAAGCTTTCAAGCGCAATTATTAAAACCTATGGCAATATCCATTGCATATGGTATTGGCTATGCTACTTTCCTGACACTAATATTGCTCCCAATACTACTATCACTAACCAATACATTCAAGTTAAATTTTGTGTGGTTGAGAAGTGGTAAAAAACTTGATAAAAGAGAAGTTGAGGCTCCAGTCATAGAACTTAAAAGAGAAAAGAAATGAGAAAATTAACCTATATATTATTGATTTTTTTCAATATCAGTTATGCTCAAGATATTCTTACAACGGACATGGCTGTTAAACTGACTCTTGAAAATAATCTTGACATTAAAGTCAGTGAGAATATCTTGGAAATTTCAAAAAATAACTCTTCAATTTTAAATAGTGATTATTTACCTACTATCAGTGCAACTTCAGGAATAACCAGAAATCAAGGAGATGTTGAAGTTAAAACGAACCAAGGCATTTCAGCTAAAATAGATGATACCTACAACGATGAAAATTTTGGTAGTGTGAATATTGTATATAACCTTATTGACGGTAGAGGTAGAAGATACAACTATAAAAAATCAAAAGAACTTTTTAATAGAACCGAACTGGAAGTAAAAGAAATTATTGAAAATACACTACTGCAACTCTTTACAGTATACTTTGATTTTGCAAGATTAACAAAAGAAAAGAAAATATTAAAAAACACATTAGATATTTCTGTAGAAAGATTAGACAGAGTCAAAACAAAATACAAATTTGGTCAGTCCACATCGCTTGAGGTTTCAAGTGCTGAGGTTGATAAAAATACAGACAGTTTAAACTATTTGAATATCATAAAGGTCCTTTCCAATACCAAAAGAGATCTCAACTTGATCATGAATGTTGATTTGGAGACAGACTTTAAGGTAGTCGAGGATATTGATTTTATAAACGAAATAGAGGCTGAAAAGTTCTTTAATATGGGTTTAAATAATAATACATTGTTTCAGATATTAAATAAAGATGTTGAAATTTCTGACCTAGAGCTAAAAGCTATAAAATCAACATACTTACCTACAGTGCAATTGAGAGGTTCATATGGTTGGAATGAGACAATTGATGAAATTGCTTACAACCCAGTTAATGAATTCTACTCAAAAGGAATTTCGACAGGTGTAAATATTTCAATTCCAATTTTTGATGGTGGAAAAAGAATCACCGCAACTAAAAATGCAAGATTAAATCTTGAAAATTCATTAATTCAAAAAAATAAAAATGAGTTGGAAATAGGTAAAAACTTACGGAACGCATACGAGACCTACAAAAACAACTTATTCCTACTTCAAATTCAAGAAAAAAGCTTCAAAACTAGCAAGCTTTCATTTTCTAAATTTGAGGAAAAATACTCACTAGGTCTGGTTTCATCATTAGAATTTAGGCAGGCGCAAACAAATTTATTAAGGGCAGAGCTTTTATTCAATAGCTCTATGTTTGAAACTAAAATTTCTGAATTAATTTTTCTTAAGCTAAGTGGAGAAATAGTGAGTAATTATTAATTTAAGAATTCAGGTTATTTAAATAACTTCCGATTGAGTCTTTAAATTCAATTCCCTCAAGTGATCTCGTCTTTGTTAATTTCTTGAAACAAGATAGGCCCCATATTAAAACTTCTTTATAGAAATAAATCTCTTCTACGTTGATATTTTTACAATTGTTTGAAATTATTGCTGAAAGTCCATCCACTTGATCAAGCTCATTTCTATACTCCCGATCGTTGAAGTCATCTCCGATAAATACTTCTTTTCCCTTTTTAGTGAACCATTGAATCACATCATCATAAGGTGTTTGTTCATTAGGTTTTTCAAGAGATTTAATTGGTGGAAAAAGCAAATTAAAAACAGATTTGATCGCTTCTTCAATTAGACTGTATGATACCTGATCAGCACCCTCTTGTTCCCCCTCATAAACCAGCTCAACCTTGCCATTTATCGATGGGACAACGCCAGTAAAATCTGTCAAACGAATAACTGTATTCTTTTCACCATTAACAAGCATCCGTCTTTTGGCAGTGCTTACTAAATTCTCATAAGCAGTGATGCTCATTCTTGTACTGATTCCACTTTTTGCATCCACGTACTCGCTCGATCTAGCAATAAAATTAATTTGCTCTACCAAATCCTTTGCAACCTCAGGGATCAAGATACTGTTTTTGTCTTCAGCAGAAATATTGGATTCTTGCTTGGTTATTTTTTTTGCAATATTAATAGACAAAGGATAATGCGTGAGTATTTGTGAACCAATCCTATCCTTTAGAGGGGTAACAATGCTACCACGGTTGGTGTAATCCTCTGGGTTTGCAGTAAATACAAATTGAATATCTAATGGTATTCTTAATTTAAAACCTCTGATTTGAATTTCTTTTTCTTCCAGAATAGAAAATAAGGATACTTGTATTCTAGCTTGTAAGTCTGGCAACTCATTCACAACGAAAATGCATCTGTTGGCTCTTGGGATCATTCCAAAATGAATGACTCTTTCGTCTGAATATGACAATTTCAAACTTGCAGCTTTTATAGGATCCAAATCTCCAATCAGATCCGCAACAGACACGTCAGGTGTTGCAAGTTTTTCATAAAACCTTTCACTTCTATGAATCCAATCTATTTCAGTTTTGTCTCCTTGATTTTTAACAATCTCCTTTCCTTTGGATGAAATGGGTGAGGTTGGATCATCATTGATCTCAGATTCTTTTATAACAGGAATCCATTCATCAAGTAAATTGACCATTTGTCTGGCTAATCTCGTTTTTGCCTGACCTCTCAATCCCAAAAAATTTATATTGTGACCAGCCAAAATTGCTCTCTCCAGTTGAGGAATTACACTGTTTTCGTAACCATGTATTTTTTCAAAAGTCTTCTTTCCATCTTTTAGAAGTTGAGTCAAATTTCTTTGTAACTCATCTTTAATAGACTCTGCTTTATATCCCGATTTTTTAAGTTCTTTTAGTGTACTTATAGTTGGTTTTTTCATCTATATTTTTCTTTTTTTGTTTGTTTCATAATCCTCAAAAATCATTTCTCCTAAATTATCAAGACCCGTATAAAATGCTTTGCCATTGTTGGCTTTGGTAAACTCTCTGATAAAATGTTGTAAATAGGAATCACGAGCGATCATAAAAGTTGTGATTGGTATTTTTAATTTTCTAGCTTGCTTAGCCATTGTGTAACATTTCTTCACGATTTTTTGATCCAATCCAGCGCTATTTTTATAGTACGAACCGTCAGGCATTTTTAAACAACTGGGTTTGCCATCAGTAATCATTAATATTTGCTTGTTGTTATTTTTTTTCTTGCTTAACATGTCCATGGCAAGTTGTAATCCAGCCACAGTATTTGTATGGTAGGGTCCTACTTTTAAATATGGAAGTTCCTTGATACTTATTGGCTTGGCATCATTTCCAAAAACCAAAATATCGAGTGTGTCTTTGGGATATCTAGTCAGTATTAGTTCAGATAAAGCCATCGCTACTCTTTTAGCAGGAGTAATTCTATCCTCACCATAAAGAATCATGCTATGACTAATGTCAATCATGAGGACCGTACTCATTTGGGATTTATTCAAAGTGTTTTTAACCACTAAATCTTCGGATTGTAAATCAAGCTCCCCACTGCCTGTTCTTGTATACATATTTCTCAAACTTTCCGTAATCATTAATTGATCAATGGAATCTCCAAACTGATAATCTCTGTAATCATCAAAATCATTTAAACTTTTCCCAGTATGGTTAGTTTTGTGATTGCCAGACCTTGATTTTTTGATTTGCCCAAATATTTTTTTTAACGCGAACTTTCTAAGAGCTCTTTCCATCTTAGCAGAAATTTTTTTTGATTCTTTTCCAGATCCAATATCGAATTCTGCTTTTACAAATCCTTTATTCAATAAATCATTAATAAAATCTTCAATTGTATAATCATCTGTTGTCAACTCGTACTCCTTATCAAGTTCTTTCAACCAATCGATTGCTTCATCAAAATCACCGCTTGTGTATGTAATTAGTTCCTTGAAAATTTCAAATAATTTTTCAAAGGGGGTTATGTTTTGATTTTTAGCTGAGGAAAAAGACCAGCCAGAAATAGGAATTTTATTAAACAAATTCATCAGAGTGTAAGTAACAAATCAAATGCCACTTTAACTTAAATTAAGATAGTTTATAAAAAAATGTCTACAGGCTAATGCTTGTAGACATTTTTTGAGTTTTGTGATGTTGACTAGCTTTCTGGATCGGGAGCAACAGCCATAACCACGCCTGTAGCATCTCCATAATCTCCACCATTGATCAACATTCCATCTTCATCGAATGTTAAATAATGATAGAATTTCACTTCAAATGGTTTTCCAGATGCAGTATTCTTTCCTGTCCATGTTCCGTAAGTTCGTACACTTCCATTGAGCATTTTTGTCTCAGGATCAACACCAGGCAAGAAGTTTTCAGGTTCATAATTAATATCCTCCATTGCACCAATCCAACCAGAAATGTATGCAACAACATCTTCTTTAGTTGTAAAGTACTCCGTGTTGGCATAGAAGGCACCTTGCCATTCAATTTCATCACCAATCTTAGAACTTAAGTAATCCAAATCCTCCTCTTCCCATTTATCAAACCATTCTTGAGCTCTCTCAACATTTTTTTCAAAATTGGGATTTTGCTGTGGAGCATCACACGATGCTAAAGCAAAAAATATAAAAATTAAAAATATTTTTTTCATATCTACATAATAAAATTTAAAGCATTAAGATAAGGAATTGAATGTTATTAAAAATTTAATTATCATTTATTTTTTAGAAAACTTTTTTAATATTTTTGGCGGGTATGAATCGGTATTTCTTTACCCTTTTATTTGTGGTTTTTTCAAGTTTTTTGTTTTCACAAAACACATTTTATGTTGCTCCATCATCCTCGGGTGGTAGTGACAGTAACAACGGTTCGATAGGTTCACCTTTTGAAACCATACAATATGGTGTCAACCAATTGTCGTCTGGTGGTGATAAACTCTATATCAGAGCAGGCACATACCGGGAGACAATTACCATAAATAAAATTGGTGCCAGTGGAAACCCAATAATCATTGAGGCTTATGGCAGTGAGGATGTTACCATTGACGGAACAGTGGACATAACCGGTAGTTGGACAAGTCACGGAAACGGTATTTACAAACTAAGCTCGTATTCAACAAATATCACACAACTTTTTGTTGATAATGAGCCGATGGTAAATGCTAGATGGCCCAATGCTCAATTTAATGATGATTCAGTTTTTTCTCACTCTACTTGGGCTCAAGGTGATGAAAACACTCTGAGTGACACTGATGACCCAGATTACGTTAATGATCGCAGCATAGACGGATCTTTGCAAATTGATGAAGACGTATTTGATCCTGGAATTGGTGGCATTGGTAATTCCGCATTGGACTTAAATGGTTCCATAGGAATTTTAAATATAGGGTCGTTTAAAACATGGACTGTAGAAATTACAGGACACACTCAAAATGCCTCCTCAGACGATGTAATTACATATAATACAAGTGACATAGGTACCTACAAAGACAAACATCATTACTATTTTTTTGAGGGTAAACTGAGTTTTTTAGATACAAACAATGAATGGTTTCATGACAAAAGTGACAACACTCTATATCTTTATCCTGATTACGGCGATCTTTCCAATAGAACAATCAAGGGCAAAACAACTGACTATAGTGTAACTTTTAGTGGTGCACAGTATGTGACCCTAAAAAAAATTAATTTTTTTGCCACTACTTTAGAGATGACTGGCAATTCTGACTACAATACTGTGGAGGAATGTAATTTTTATTATCCTAGTGCATCAAAAAGAATGCTTGGAACTACAAATGGTATGGGAAATCCAAGTGTTACTGAACTAGGCAGCAATGCAGACAACAACACCATTGAAAAATGTCTGTTTGAAAACACCGAGGGAGAGGCTCTTGTCATTAAAGGAGATAGCAATACAATTAAGAACAATTACTTTCATCACATTGACTGGAGCTCATCTGAACTTCAAAACCTGATGGTTTCTATATACATTGCTGGAACAAGCAATACATTTCATCAGAATACCATACATACAACTGGAGCATCAGCAACGGTGCTGCCTGGAAGAATGTCTACATTTAGTTACAATAAAGTAACAAACACCGGACTTTTACAATCTGATGGTGCTGTTTTTCAAGGAACAAAAAACAACGTTGAGGGATCGGTAGTGCATAACAACTTTATATATGATACCGAAAAATATGCATTTCGGTATGATGCACCAGGTGGAGATGCAACTCAGGCAGGAAGTTATGGCATCATGCATCACAACATCGCTGACAATACCAATGGGTTAATGATTAAGGGAAATAATCAAATCATTGCTCACAATACAATTTTAAATACAATAAACAATAGGAATGATATCATTATTCTTTCTGAAGATTGTTCCAACAACAGCACATACTTGTATAATAATTTAGCAAAAAGAATTGGTGCTCACAGGAGCGCAACATCATTTTCACTAACCTCTGACAGTCCGATGCCGATTGCAGGAAATGTAGGGGGATCAAACTATGGGTACATAAAAGTTTCAGGTAGTTGGAGAGCTTGTCAAAGTGGAGACAGCTACTATAATGCGACAGCAGGATCTGGCAGCTCTCAAAATAATATTGATGAGATCAATGTTTCAAGAACAGGACTTAGCTATAATTCTGATGTTGAGAGTTTGCTGAATTACAATTCAGGTGATGGAAAAACAGAGTCTGATTATCACCCAACAAGCAATACAATTATAGACCAAGGAGTTTCACCCACAACTACTCCATCAAATAATTCGAATTATGGAAGTACCACTGTGAGCGGCACTGTTTATAGTGGCCCCGGACTTAACAATCTGGTACCACACACCAATGCTGGTTCAGCTGCTGATATTGGTGCATTTGAGGTTGGGGAATCATGGACAGCTGGAGCAGATTGGTCCCCAAAGTTTTATAAAGTAATTTGGAAAACTTCTGCTGGTTCGACAGATTGGAATACAGCCTCCAATTGGTCAACAGGTGTAGTGCCTGATGCTGATAACAACATTACAATTCCAGCTGGTGCATCAAATATGCCCGTTGTGTCCTCATCTGTTTCAGTAAAAAGCTTGACAGTGAACTCCTCAGCTACATTGACAATTAATTCTGGTGTCACGCTCACTGTGAATGGTAATTTGGTTAACATGGGAAATATCACCGTCAATGGTGAAATAAATGTTAATAATTAATTCTTAGTTAATAAATTTCAAGATCACCACTCATTAATTTTATGTAAAATAATTCAGGATGAAAAAACTATTTACACTTTTAGCATTAACTATCTCATTTAGTATGAATGCACAAATGAGCGACAATAGCAGTGGCACTTCAGCAACAGGAAGTAATTCCGTAGCAATGGGATATGACACAACAGCAAGTGGAAATACTTCCACAGCAATGGGAGGTGACTCAACAGCAAGTGGAGATTATTCCGTAGCAATGGGAAATCGTACAACAGCAAGTGTATATGGTTCTACAGCAATGGGATATTTTACAACTGCAAGTGGGGCTTATTCTATAGCAATGGGAGCTAGCACAACAGCAAGTGGAGGTTATTCTACAGCAATGGGATTAGGCACAACAGCAAGTGGAAGTGGTTCTACAGCAATGGGATATTTTACAATAGCAAGTGATTTTGCTTCTGTAGTAATCGGACAATGGAATTCTTCAGGGTCTTCTGTTACAAATAATGCTACTTCATTTAGTACTTCAAACACAGCTTTTGTCATTGGAAATGGTACAAATTCAAATAAGTCTGATGCTTTTAAAGTAATGTTTAATGGTGACACTACAGTAAGCAATGACCTTACAGTTGTGGAGATGTAGTAATTTCATCCGATGCAAGATTAAAGTCAAACATTGTATCTCTTGGTTCTACACTTCCTAAATTATTACAAATAGATGGTAAGTCCTATGAGATGAAAGGCAAACAAAAGATCGGTGTACTTGCACAAGAGATAAAGGAAGTATTTCCTGAACTTGTCAGTGAGGACGACAATAAAATGTTAGCAGTTAATTATCAAGGATTAGTGCCTGTACTTATCAATGCATTGAAAGAGCAAGATGCAAAGATGAAGGAGCAAGAAAAAAAAATAAATAGATTAGAAAAAATATTGCTTAAATTAAACGAAAATTATGAAGACTAAATTTTTAATTTTTTTCTCACTCATATCAATATTAGGTTTCTCACAAAACTTAACCATTAACAGTGGAGCTACTTTAACTATTTCAAAGGATGGGAAATTAACGGTTTCAGGCTCTTTAACCAATAGTGGTACACTAAACATAGAACAAGATGCAGATGAATCGGGAAGTTTAATTGCAAAATCTGCAAGCACACCCACAATAACCTTAAAAAAGTATTTAGTAGGCAGTCAGTGGACTCTTATTGGGATACCCGTGACCGGAGAAGTGGTTAATGATATCGATGACAATCTAGCTACAAATTCTGGAAAAAGTGCAATTGGATATTGGGACAATGACAAAACTGGCGGAGCTGGATGGGTAACTTTCAATACAGGTTCAACAGACGCCAATGAACTTGTTCCAACAAGAGGATATGAAATCATGAGAAGCTCGTCTGGAACAGTTTCATTTACAGGGACGATGTTAAATTCTGATCAAACGCAGGCAATTACGACAGAGAGTGGCACTAACGGAAATTGGAATCTAGTTGGTAACCCTTTTCCATCTTATTTAAACATGACTGATGATTCAGGTGATGCCACCAATAATTTTTTAACAGCAAATGCATCTGCACTCGGAAATGGAGCATACGTCGCCGTTTATGCATGGGACGGGTCTAATTATGATACCTATAATCAGAGTGATGGAGACAGCCAAGATAAAATGGCACCGGGAGATGGGTTTTTTGTATACGCCTCATCAGACACTAATGTTTCATTCACAGAGGCTATGCAAGAACATGACGGAGG
This sequence comes from uncultured Bacteroidota bacterium, assembly GCA_902614065.1. Taxonomy (GTDB): domain Bacteria; phylum Bacteroidota; class Bacteroidia; order Flavobacteriales; family Flavobacteriaceae; genus Eutrophosalina. Next base: position 22,465 of record CACMJT010000002.1, read on the forward strand.
AATCGGCTTTGTTGGCAGTGTTGCTCCACCTGGTGATCCATTGAATGGACCAAATAATTCAGAAGTTTTAAACAGAGAGGTTTATTACAAACTAAAAATGGATGATCAATCAGAGAACAAACATGTACTCATTTCATTTACCGATCAATCCACAAAGGGATTGGATCCTGGATATGATGCTGGTGTTTTTAGAATTGGAAATTCACACATTTACACAAAACTCCTAAAAGACGATAATGGCATTGGATTTTCAATTCAATCATTGCCCTACTCTGAAATAAATAACGTAGTGGTTCCTTTGGCAATAGACTCAAAGTCATCCAAAATATCTATTGATGTCGTACAAAACACATTGCCTAATGGCACACTTGTTTACATGGAGGATCGTTCTCTAAAGACTTTCGTTGAAATCAATAATGATTATACAATAAATACAAATTCTGAACTCAATGGATATGGTAGATTTTACTTGCATTTCACCAATGACATAATTCCTGAATTACCAACAGATGGAGATTTTAGGATTTTCAAAATCTCAGAGAATGATGTTCGATTAATGGGTGATAGTGATAAAAGTTACAATGCCAACATTTACGACTTTTCTGGTAGACTCATCAAGAAAGTAAATTTTGACCATAAAGTTGATGTGAGTAATCTAAAAAAAGGAATTCATGTTTTGAAATTGTCGAGCGAGGGAGTCATTACAACAAAGAAGTTTGTTGTAGAATAGTAATTTTTATTTGATTATTCAATACCAGGCTGCTTGATTTTATAACCAGCTTCTTTTTTTGCCAAATCAACCATGTTTTTGACATCTTTCAAAAGTTTTTTGGCATCATACACAATTCCATCTTTGATTGTATACTTTACGCCACCTACTCTCGTAACATTATTATCATCATCAAGTTTTATAGCACCTGTTCCATACAACACTTTTAAATTTTCCAGTGGGTTTTCGTCAATCACTATCAGATCAGCAAATTTTCCAACTTCAACAGAACCAGTAAACTTTTCGATTCCCAAGGTTTCAGCACCATTTAGGGTAGCTGATTGTATAACCTCCAATGGATGGAAACCAGCTTCTCTCAACAGCTCAAGTTCACGAACATATGCAAAGCCATACAACTGATAAATAAAGCCTGAGTCTGATCCTACTGTGACTCTTCCACCACGGTTTTTGAATTCATTTAAAAAAATCATCCAGAGTCGGTAATTTTCTTTCCAAGCAACCTCCTGCTCTGTTCCCCAGTAATGCCAATAAGAACCATGAGAAATTCTACTAGGTGCGTAGAATCCCCACAAACTGGGCAGGGTATAATCATCATGCCACTCAGCTCGTCTAGCTCTATGTAGATCTCTACTTGCCTCATAAATGTTCAGTGTTGGAGAAATTGTAAAGTCCAAAGAAATTAATTCATTCATTACATTATTCCAGTGGTCAGAAAAAGGTTCTGCTGCTTGAGCCCACAATTTTCCTGCCTCTTCAAATCTATGCTGCTCATTTTGATAATTATAATTGGGAGGATAATTTTGAATAATTCGATTATTAAACAACGCCTCAGGCAAACCATACCAGTGCTCCATAGAAGTTAGTCCTGCCCTAGCAGAATTTAATACGTTCCATTTAACAACATTCAGTTGTGCATGATGAGCTGTTGATCTCAATCCTATTTTTTTATTTTCTTTAATGGCAGCCTCCATTACTTCTGGAGGAGCACCGAAAAATTTTATCCCGTCTGAGCCCTCTTTTGCATTGTTTCGAACCCACTCTCTAGCCTCATCAGGTGATTTTACCCTTGAATTAAAGGTTGAAAAAGAAATTATTCTAGGAGCAATTATCTCATTCATCTTGCTCTTATTTTTTAATTCTAATTTGAGATTTTGGGAAAGTGATCCACCGGGCTCTCTAATCGTGGTTATTCCATGAGCCATCCATAAGTTAAAAACATATTCAGGATTAGCACCCTGAGATCTTCCTCCAATATGACCATGAGTATCTATAAATCCAGGTAAAATATAGCTGCCCTCACAATTTATTTCAACACCGCCCTTTAATAACTTTGGTCTTCTATTTTCATTGATTGGAATCCCTGGATAACCAACATTTTGGATTTTTGTAATAATATTTTTTTCAATAACAATATCAACCGGTCCAAGTGGTGGTGCTCCTGTACTATTAATTAGTGTTGCACCCCTAAGTATTAACTGTTTATGTTGTTTTTCAAAAATTTGAGATAGGGAAACAACGGGGAATAAAACTAAAATTAAAATTATTTTTTTCATAATTTTTGTGGGTGATACTGGACTCGAACTCACATCTTAAGCTATTCATTTTCAAAAGCTTAATTTTTTAGGGTGTTCCCCAGGGGAACACTTTATGTTCCCCGTAGTATCACTTTCACTTAAACAAAACTAATGAAAATTAATGTAGACAGATTCTGTCCACATTAATTTTTAAATTTTAACATTATCTTATTATTTTAAAAACATTTGATTCACATTACAGTCATATTATCTAATGTGTTTAAAAAAAGACTAATAGATTTAGTTGTTCTTTCAGATATTCACCTAGGTACACGAGGGTGCAGAGCTGATGAATTAATTAATTATTTGAGAACTATCAAACCTAAAAAAATCATTCTAAATGGTGATATAATTGATATATGGCAGTTCAAAAAAAAGTACTTTCCAAAATCTCATTTGAAAGTAATAAGAATACTCTTAGATTTTTTATCTAAAGGAACCAAGATTTATTATTTACCAGGAAATCATGATGAAGTTCTTAGGAAATTTAATGGTTATGGAATGAAAAATTTTAAAATTAGTAATAAAGCAGTTTTAAAATTAAATGGTAAAAAAGCTTGGTTTTTTCATGGTGATGTATTTGATATAACAATGAAGTATTCTAAATGGGTCGCAAAATTAGGAGGAATAGGATATGATTTTTTGATTAGATTAAATTTTACTGTTAATCGTTTTAGGGAATGGAGGGGTAAAGGAAAAATATCATTTTCTAAATACATAAAATACAAGGTCAAGGAAGCAGTGAAATATGTCAATCAATTTGAAGATATTGCTCTCGGGATAGCTCGTGAAAATAATTATGATTTTGTTGTCTGTGGACACATACATCAACCAGTTATTAGGGATCAAATTATTAAGGGAAAAAAAATAACATATTTGAACTCTGGAGATTGGATAGAAAATTTAACTTCACTGGAATACAACAATGATAGTTGGAGTTTGTTCGAATATGATCCTAATAATTTCAAAAATCTGAAAAAAGAAAGAAAATCAACAATTGATAAATCAACAAACGAACTTTTTGAATCTATGCTTAAAAATTTTAAATCATGAAAATTTTATACGCAGTTCAGTCAACAGGAAACGGACATATAATTAGAGCAAATGAATTAATTAAAATTTTTAAAAATCGAGCTGAGGTTGATGTGTTGATTAGTGGAACTCAATCATCATTAAAATTGAAACATGATATAAAATATCAATATAAAGGCTTGAGTTTTGTATTTGGAAAAAAAGGAGGAATTGATTTTTTCAAGACATTTAAATTATTCAATCCAATAACATTTATTAGAGAGATTTATAATTGTCCAGTTAACAAATACGATTTAATAATTAATGATTTTGAACCTATATCTGCTTGGGCATGTTTATTTAAAAGAAAAAAAAATTGTATTGCATTGAGTCATCAATTCTCTTTATTATCACATAAAGTACCAAAAGGATCAAAAGTGAATCTGATTCAGTCATTTATTTTAAAATATTATTCGCCTATTAAGAAAGGCTATGGATTTCATTTTAAAAAATATGATAGAAATTTTTTTTTCCCAATAATTAAATCCAACCTAAGAAATAAAGAAATTAAAAATGGTTCTCATATAACTACATATTTACCATCATATTCAGATGAGTATCTTTATGCTATATTTTCAAAAATATACAAGCAAAATTGGCATGTTTTTTCCCAACATACAAAGCAGAAGTATAGGAGAGGAAATATTTCATTTTTTCCTACAGGATATGAGGAGTTTGAAGAAAGTTTATTATCGTGTTCAGGAGTAATATGTAATTCTGGTTTTGAAACTCCATCTGAAGCACTATTTCTTGGAAAAAAATTACTGGTTATTCCAATGAAATATCAATTTGAACAACATATGAACGCAGTTGCCTTAGACAAAATGGGAGTTAAAGTTCTAAAAACACTTAATAAAAACTCAATTAGTAAGATTAGAAAATGGATTAAAAAGGTTAATCTAATTAGGATGACTTATCCTGATGAAAATAAGAAAATCATTGATAAAATTTTAATTGATTTTATAAGAGAAAAATCAAATAAAAAAATATCTAATAATTTAAAATACTTTACAAACCAAAGGGATACAATACTCTGAGAAAATGTTAGGTTTCCAATTACAAAAATTAAATTTTCACTAGTTCGAGTCAAAATTTGGGAACACTTTTTAGTTTTGTAAAGCGTTGATAATCAGTGTGTATTTTTTTGTGGGTGATACTGTACTCGAACTCACATTTTAAGCCATTCATTATCAATAGCTTAATTTTTTAGGGTGTTCCCAAAGGGATCACTTTATGTTCCCACTAGTATCACTCAAATTAATACAAAACTAATGAAAATAAATGTGGACAGATTCTGTCTAAATTAATTTTTATAAATTTCTGATATGATTAAGTATTTGTTTGCTCTAAGTCTTTTTTGGTCAATTGATTATTTTAATGTTTATATTTAAAATGTGAAAAGAATTGTATTTACTATTTTTCTAATATTAATCAATATTAATCTTGTAAGATCTCAGGGTGATTTAGATTATAACCAAGCCATGAATTTTTTCTTTAGTGATCTAGAAATATTAATGAATGGTAATGATGATGGTTTTTCATTCGGTGATATTTTAAGAGAATTTAATGGAAAAAATTTAATGCCTGATGCATCAATTAAGGTTCTTGAAAATAAAGATGGTTCTCTTATTATGGAATATGGTCCTCAGTTTATTATGCAAACACAGTTTGCTACATTTGATTACTATTCTAAAGGAGCCTTTGATAAACAATATTTTTTTCCAAAAAAAGACAATTTTGCAACTAATGTAGTAGATAAAATTTTTTATGGCTCAAATAATTCATTTAAAAGTAAAGGAAACATTTTTAAAATTATGAGCATATTTAGTTCTATAAATGTTGATGAAAATGAGTTTGAAAATTATTTTCAAAGAATCAAATATCAAATAGAAAATAGATTGAATTTATATAATTATGCTGAATATGAATTTGATAATGTAGATTTAGATAAGTACAATGTAAACTACGGTAAAGTTAAAATGCCATATGTTAGTGGGAAAAGTTATGTTAAGAAAAATATAATATATGGATCAGAATCATTCAGTGATTACAAATATCCTGTAGTATCAATTTTTTTAAGTAAAACTAAAAAATACGATGATAAAGGGAATATTTTAAATTTTATTGTTTTGGAGTCTGAATCAGTAGTAAAATCATTTGAAATTACAGATAAAAGGATTGATCAGTTTATTGTTAATGGTAATGATTTTAGAAAAATAAATACATATCAACTTGATCAAATGATTGATGTATTTTTTGATGATTGTGAAGCAAATAATATTTTCATTAATAGAGATCAAAATATATTAACTGAATTTAAAGAATTAGAAGGAACAACCTTGGCTTTAGCTTACGGAATAGAAAATGATAAGAATATCGCTATTCAAGTTGATCCAGTTGAATGGGATAAAGCTTCTTTGGCAAGAAAATGGTATACAATTTATCATGAGCTTGGACATGATGTATTAAATTTATACCATGGTGATGGAGGAAAAATGATGTTTAATTTTGCTGATATTGACTATTCATGGAATCAATTTTTTGAGGATAAGAAATTCATGTTTGATATCTATAAAAAGAAAAATAATCTCAATGATGAAACTCTAACCAATAAAGCTGAAAGTAAAATAAAATCTAATTATGAAACTGAAGATAATTTAGATTTAAACTCAACTCAAATTAAAGAATATAAGAATGATTCTGAGCTTTCTAAGACAACTTTATTTTATGACAGTGAGTGGAGAGGTTGTAATGAGGACAATGCAATTTATTATCGAGAGGTTTATTTTGATAAATCTGGATCACCAGTGGGTGAAATTCGAGATTATTACTATAAATCAAAAAAAATACAATCGGTTATTGAGGGAGCTATTAGAGTAAATAAATTTGATGATAGAAAATCCATATTTATAGGAAAAGCTACTGGATATGATGAATTAGGTAATATAACATTTGAAATGAATATCAAGAAAAAAACTTTATTTTATGATGAAAATAGAATGGGTTGTGATAAAGATGATGCATATAAATATAGAGTATTTTATCAAGATGAATTATCAGGAAGACCAATTGGAGAAATTAGAGATTACAATATTGAAACAAATAAATTAATAGCAATTATTCCAGGTGCAAATAAAATTGATGAATTTCAAGATTCGAAATCTACTTTTTTTGGTATTATAAAAACATATGATTCTAATGGACAATTAAGTCGTCAATTCGATTGTGATGGTGAAGGTAATTGTGAAGAATTAGATTAAATAAAATATGCATTATTAGCATTATATATTATGCAAAAAAAGTGTCATTTTATTTTGTAAAAAAATCATCACCTAAATCAATAAATTGCCTAATCACTATGGGTGGTAAATGAAAAAGGTCATAAAAAATATAAAAATTCTCACTAGTTCGAAACGAACATTTGGGAACACTTTTGGTTTTGTAAATCGTTGATAATCAGTGTATATTTTTTTGTGGGTGATACTGGATTCGAACCAGTGACCCCTACCCTGTCAAGGTAGTGCTCTGAACCAACTGAGCTAATCACCCTCTGATTTGTTAAATCATAAAAGTCTAATATCTATAAATTCGAGATATATACTTTTTAGCTTATTATACTTTTACTTCCCGTTTTGAATAGGATCAGTTTCGGGCATCAATTTATTTAAAATAGTATAAACAGGACAAAACTTAGTAATTGGACTAATAACCTGTAATGCACCTACTGCAATTACTATCCATAAAAAATTGAAATTAGATGTTAGGTAAGATAACCCAACACCAGTAAGGTAAAGCATACCACATATAGCGTCGTGAGCTCTTATTTTTGAAATATTCTTTTTCATATTTAATGGCTTAATTTATTAATAACAAATATAAGTTATTCACTAAATAATCTTAGTTTGTTTGAATCTTTTCTATATCAATTCTGCAATCATACATCTAACACTTCCTCCACCACATTTTTGAATAATAGGAATTGGGATATTTAAAATTTTAGATTCACTTGACAAAATTTGTTTTTGATTGGTAGTTAATGAACTAAAAGCCAATTGACTGATAACAATTACTTTATTCCCTGATTCACCAAGCTGAAGTAAATTTCCAGCAAAAGACTCCATTTGTTTAAAATTAATTTCAATAATATTTCTTCCTGTACTTTCAATAGATTCTTTGACTTTTTTTCTTTCATCCTCATCCACTATGGATTGAAAACATACCAATATAAAATCATCACCTATACTCATCATTACATTGGTGTGATAAACAATTCCTCCTTTTGAATCATATGATGTGAATGTTATTGGACTATAACCAATATCAGAGCAAAATTTCTGAAATAATCCTGGGTCAGATCTTTTTGAAATTGAACAGTATGCAACTTTATTAGTTCTATCTAGAACTACGCTCCCCGTACCTTCCAAAAAAACATCATCCTCTTCATAATTTGTGTAGTCATTTAACAGAGTGTAATTAAATCCATTATTATTTAACTTATCAATGAAAGATTTATTTTTTTCTTTTCTTCTTGACTCAGCATACATGGAATGAATCACATATTTATCATTGTGAAAACTAATCCAATTGTTTGGGAATACATCATCCGATAAATTTTTATTTCTTTCATTTTCACAAACAATAATATTGATCCCATTATCTCTTAAAATTGAGCACATATTCTCAAATTCATCAATTGCTGCAAATTGAATTTCATTGTCACTCATGTTATCAACTTTTGACTGAAAAAAATTATCTTTTGATGTATCCTCGTTGTATCCAAATGAGGATGGTTTAATCATTAAAATATTTTTCGTTATTTGGTTCACTTATTGTGGATGTTAATCGAAATTAAAATAATCTTTTTAAATGCTAAGAAATGTTTCATATAAAAATGAAAAACAAGAATTAGAAATTAATAATCTTGTTGGTAAACCTTTTGGGCTTTTTAAAAGAATAAAAGAAGGTGGTGTTGGCTCAGGGAAACTTTTGATTACGAAAGCTTACAAGGATATTGAAAACCTTCTAGTTTTAGATCATAATCTAAACTATTGCAATATTGAAATGAGACCTAATGGAATAATCATATACTTTAGAGTACTATTGGAAACTTATGCTCTTGTTATTCCATACTATAAATTGGTAATGTTTAAAGTAGATGGCGAAGAGTACACTCTAAATATTGATCAAAAGTTCATAAAAATCAAGGTTAAAGGCAAAGGTGGTCATGGATTTTTTAGAAAGATAATGGAACAAAAAGCGATTGACTTCGAAAAGTATAAAATCAATTAAAAAAATATTTTAACTTTAAATAAAATAAAAGTAATACCATGAGAGTAGTTTATTTTTTGACATTCATAACTTTAATACTGACATCCTGTGAAGTTGATAAAATTAACAATGATGATGATTTGATTGAATCAATTATAAACTTTGATGAAAAAATTATTGTCTTAGAAACAGAACTTCCAATTGATTCAAAAGTATTTATTGATGAGGAACTTCCTGAGGAATTTATTGATCGATCTCTTCTTGCAAATGATCTTGGTTTTGAAATTGAAATGAGAAATTTAGATTATAAAGATTTGGGTTTAAAGAAAGAAAATATATATTTTGATTTGACAGGAAAAAAACTTGAAAAATCAAAGAAAAGTAAACAGGATAAGAAAAGAGAAAATGCAAAAAAAGAGAAGTGTTATTACATACAGTATCCAATAAAGATTAAACTTCCTGATGATAAAATTGTTGAGGTCTCCAGTAAAAAAGAACAATCACAAATTCTAAAAGAATGGTACAAAAAAAATCCTGATGTAAAAGTCAAATCTACATACATATATCCCATAACTGTCAAGGTTTTTATTGACGATAAAACAATGGATGAGTACGAGGAATATGATTTGAATAGTGATGATGAATTCGGGGAATTAAAAGAAAGATGTAAACAATCTTCTGATTAGTTTTGAATCATCGATTTTACTTTTTTTTAAAAGCAAATAACAAATAAAGTAGTACAGAAATTAAAACTAGAACTGAACCAATTGGTATTAAAAAGAATGGTTCATTCAAAATTCCATCCTTTTCAACTTTGGAACCTATGAATTCAAATGTTATGAAACATATAATTCCCATAGACAAAAAAACTGTAGCTATTTTAAAATTATTATCCATTTAGGTTATTAATTTTATAATTTTAAATTAATAAAAATTTAGAATGATTAAGTTCGATTTAGAGAAAATAAAGGGTTTAGAAAAAATATATAGACTAAATCTAATTAATAGTTGTACAGGATATAAATCTGCAAATTTAATTGGATCTATTGATGAAGAAGGAAAAACAAATCTTGCAATCTTTAGTTCTATTACACATTTAGGAAGTGATCCTGCAATGATTGGTTTTGTATTAAGACCAAGAACAGTACCTAGAAATACCTACAATAATATTTTTAAAAATAAATATTTTACTGTAAATCATGTTTTTGAGAAGGATATTGCAGATGCACATCATACCTCAGCAAAATATCCAAAAGAAGTTTCAGAATTTGATGTTACAAAACTTGAACCTGAATTCTTAGATGGTTTTGAAGCTCCATTTGTAAAAAGCTCAAAAGTGAAATTTGCATGTAAGTACTTGAATGAATACGACATTAAAGAGAATAACACAGTTTTAGTTGTTGCAGCAATACAAACATTATATGTAGATGAAAAATCCATACATGAGGATGGTTGGATTCAACTGGATAAAGCAGGAACAGTAACAATTAATGGACTTGACGGTTATGCAAAAACATCATTATTAAACCGTTTTGAATATGCTAGACCAAAAAAATGAATGAATTTATAGATGAGGATTTATATGAATATTTGTTAAAACATTCCTCAGAAGAACCCGAACATTTAAAAAAGCTAAATAAAGAAACACATTTAAAAATTCTAAATCCTAGAATGCTCAGCGGCCACCTCCAAGGAAGGTTTCTATCATTGATTGCTAAGATATATAAACCAAAAAGGGTGTTGGAAATAGGAACATATACAGGCTATTCTGCACTTTGCTTCAGCGAAGGCACAGAGGTTGATGGTGAAATTCATACAATTGATAAAAACGAGGAACTTTTAAAGATTCAAGGTGATTATTTTAAGAATTGTAAAGCAACAATTAAGCAATATTGTGGCGATGCCTTAGAAATTATACCAACAATTAATGAAACTTTTGACTTAATTTTTTTAGATGCTGATAAAGAAAACTATATAAATTATTACAATCTTATCATTGACAAATTGAGAGTGGGTGGTTTGATTATCGCTGACAATGTACTTTGGAGTGGTAAAGTATTAAAAAAGAATTCAAAGGACGAAGCAACAAAATCATTAATAGAGTTCAACAAACTAATCAAAAATGACGATAGGGTTCACAATGTTATTATCCCTGTTAGAGATGGATTAAATTTGATTTATAAAAATTAAAGGTCCCTTTTGATTGAATCAGTAATGTCGTCAAGTTCTTCCTTGACTTTACTAATATCCTCCGTGATTTTATCGGTCTCAATTCCCTTGTTTTTTGATCCCTTCTTTATCTCAGATTTTATCTCTTGAGTAGCATCACGGACCTGTCTAATCCCCTTACCCATTCCTCTGGCAATTTCTGGAATTTTGTCGGCACCAAATATCATAAGAATTATGAAAAAAACGAATATTATTTCTGCTCCGCTAATAAAATATAACATGTTTAACCTTTAACATTAGATTTAAATTTATCGAAATCAGTTTGGTCTTCTTTTTTTGGCCAACTGTTATTTCTCTCATCAATATCGGCTGTTTCTTTATCTGGGTCTAATACAATTTCAATGATTTTTTTGTTTGATGTTAGAATCTTTCTCACTTCATTATCATTTTTTCTCCAAACTTGTGCCGGATATTTTTTTCTTACTGTTTCTCCATCTTCATATTTAATGTCAATTATTATTGGCATAACCAACCCCCCCGGCTTATTAAAGACAACTTCATAATAATATTTTGGCACATCGATTACATCTAACTCTTCTTGACTGTAATTTTCTTTCAAATAATTTCCCAAAAGTTTTGAATTATCTATCGCAGAATTTTCTTTCAAGTTGCTTTTATCATTTTCATTTTTTTCGAAAAATATTAATGGTCTGAGTCTATTTCTTGGAACACCTTGCTCTTCCATGATTTTTAGCATCTCCTCGCCTGGTTCTGGTGAGACAAAATATTGATTTACCTCTTTCAGTCCGATATCAACAAAATCTGTCGAATAAAACCATCCTCTCCAAAACCAATCGAGATCAACCGCTGAAGCATCTTCCATTGTTCTAAAAAAATCTTCGGGGGTTGGGTGCTTAAACATCCATCTTTGAGAATATGTTTTAAATGCGTAATCAAAAAGTTCTTTACCCATGATGGTTTCTCTCAAAATATTTAGAGCTGCAGCAGGTTTTCCATATGCATTTGGACCTAAATAATAAACATTCTCAGGATTTGACATGATAGGTGCAAGAAAGTTTTGATCAACGCTCATATAATCAGTAATCAGCTGTGCTGGACCTCGGTCTGAGGGAAATTTATCTAGCGGAGCTATAATTTCCGGATATTTTTCACCAAATTCTTGTTCAGCAAGATATTGAACAAAAGTTGTTAAACCTTCATCCATCCATGCCCACTGCCTCTCATCACTATTTACAATCATAGGAAAAAAGTTGTGACCTATTTCATGAATGATAACGCCAATCATTCCAAATTTTTCATCATCAGAATATGATCCATCAATATTAGGTCTACCAAAGTTGAAACAAATCATTGGATATTCCATTCCGATTCTATGAGCATGGACAGAAACAGCTTTATGATACGGATAATCAAATGTGTATTTAGAAAATGATTTCAATGCCTCTACCACTGTAATTGTGGAGTAATCTTCCCAAAGTGGATTGCCTTCTCTAGGATATATTGATACAGCCATTACATCGTCATTTCCAATTTTCACAGCCATCATGTCTAAAATATATTTTCTTGATGTAGCAAAAGCGAAATCACGAACATTATTAGCCAAAAATTTCCAGGTTTTTTTATTAGTTGAGAATGACTTTTCAGCATCCATGGCCTCTTGTTGATTAACAATAATTACAGGTTTATCGTAGGATTTCTTAGCCTGATTATATCTTTTCATCATTTCTTTAGTATATACTTCTTTTCTATTCTGAAGTTCACCCGTTGCTTCTAAAATGTGATCTGCAGGAACCGTTATATTAACTTCATAATTACCGAAAGGAAGAGCAAACTCTCCATCTCCCCAAAATTGTTGGTTTTGCCAACCTTCAACCTCATTGTAAACACACATTCTTGGAAAAAATTGAGCAATTATGTATGCTCTGTTTGTATCATTCGGAAAGGTTTCATAGCCAGATCTTCCATCTTGTTTAACATGATCATTAATGTTATACCACCATTTGATTTTGAATGAAAACTGCTCGCCTGTTGACAATGGCTTTGGCAAGTTGATTCTCATCATGGTTTGATTTATCACATATTGTAGAGGCTTGTTATTAATGTCGTTAACATACTCTATATTAAATCCTCCATCAAAAGAATCTTTTAAAAACTCTTTATCAAAGTCATCAGGTATGTAAAAAGGTATAATTTCTGTATCAGAATCCCTATCCAAACTTGGGGAATCTTTTTTTCTAACATTTTGATCCAATTGAACCCATAAATAATCAAGTTTTTGTGGTGAATTGTTCGTATATGTAATAATTTCATCACCATATATCATTTTATTTTTATCATCTAATTCGACATTAATTTTGTAGTCTGCCTGTTGTTGGTAGTAAGCAGGACCAGGTGCCCCAGAAGCAGCTCTATACATATTTGGAGATGAAAATTCTTGGTACAACTGTCTGAATTTATTCGTATTTATATTCCCATTTTTTTTGTTATCAACTTGTTGAGAATAAATTTGAGGAACAATTAAAACAACTATTAAACAATAAGCTAAATTTTTAAAATTCATAAAATATTTTTGAAAACCTAAAATAACAAATCTATCTCTAAAAATTAATTTGATTTGTGTGTTTATTTCTCGATTGAATAAAACTTTTTCGTGTAAGTTTGGATCTATATAAAATCAAGTTCTTCTGATTCTCAAAAGATTTGTAGAGGATTTTATTAGAAATTGTTAATTTTTTTGTTTCATCATCTAGCGAAAACTGCATGTAAAACTGTAATACGTCATTTCTTTTTTCAAATCCCAGAAAATCATAATTAATTCTATTTTTATCAGCAATTAGAATAAAATTTTTCTTTAGGTAGCCATTGAAAAGTTCTTTTAAATAAGAATATTCATCTTTATAATTAACAACTCGGTCATCGAGACCTAATTCAAGTTCAATATCATCATAAAAAGCCTTCAGAGTAACTTTGTAATAATTATCTTTTTGATCCTTATCTATTAGGGTTGTACTGACATAATATTTGTGAATACCAGCTGTTGATATTAGGGTTATGAAAAGAAAAATTGACTTAAAGTTCTTCACTAATGGATTTATAAAAATTTGATAAGTCTTGTAAAACAAGACCATGATTACCATAAATAAAATTTTGTTCCATTTCCGAATTTTCTAGTGCTCCAATAACAAATTCATAAAGATTATTTTCATTTCGATTGAATTCATTTTTAAAAAAATTTAAACCATAGAATTGAATAATGTCAACAGCAACTTTGTTTCTTGCGTCGAGAGCTCTTGACTTTCTTAAAGTATCATAATATCCGCTCAGTTGCTTATAAACAGCTTCAATGTTAAGTGGCATTCCCAACGGCATTAGTAGTGTACTCAAAAGTACACTTGAATTATTTCTAAAAACAATTTTTTCTTTTCTATTTCCCTTATATCCTGGGACTCCCACATCATCAAAATTCAAAACATCTTTTTTATCTACTAGTGCCAAGTCAGATTTGATATTGCCAGATAGATTGTGGGGTCGAACCGTCACATTATCAAGAACATTAACTAATGGCTCTAAATAAACCTTTATACTATCGGAGCTATAAATCTGATCTGTAATAACAATAAGCTGTTTTTTAATTTGAATAGACGAAAAATAAACAGAATCCATTTTTCTTACACCAATTTGAAAACTTCCCTTTTGATCTGTAATAGTTTTACCACCAGAGTTGGCATTAATAACATGAATTCCACTAATATCTATACTGTCATTTACAACTTCCCCAAAAAGTGTTTTAAATTCGGCTGTTTGTGCACTGTGATTTAGTGGAATTAAACTGAAAATAATTACTGGTAAAAAACTAATTAAGTATTTTTTGATATTTTTCACTTTGCTTTACTAAAAAATCAATTAGTTCAAATTCATTATCTTTTTTTAACAAAATTCTTGAGGGAAAATTGTCATCACAAAAAATTAAAAATTCTTCAATTTTGTCTTTTGGAATTTTAAGATTGGATGTAAAAAATATATCATCATAAAATTCTCTAATCAAATTACTGGGCTTGTATGAACTAACTACATTTTCCTCTTCTCTGTTCTGCTTGAGATTTTCTCTGATGAGTTTGAATAAATTGATAAAATTAATTCCATCCTTTAGCTTACCCTGCTCGTTAATTACATTGGATACCCTCGTAGATTTATCAAAAGTGTAATCATACCTTTTGAACTCTTCCTCTTTCAAATCCAAAAATTTCTCAGTATTTTCTGGCGTAACAACAACCTCTTCCAATTCAGTAATTTTGTCGTTAACATCAATAACTATTCTGTTTTTTTGTAATATTTCCTTCGTAATATTTATTTCCCTTATTTGGTATTGAACAGAGGAAAATATAAGTTTATCATTTAGTTTAACTTCTATTTCAAACTCCCCATCATCGTTAGTTGTTGTGGCTGCCTGAGAGGTATTATTAATTACATTGGCAGATGGGACACTAACATTTTTATATAGAACTTTTCCTTTTATCCATGTTCTGTAGTCATCTTGTGAAAAAGAAATATTTATTGACAAAAATAAGAATAGGATATTTAATAAAAATCTCATGTTAGTCCAATGATTTGATTTTAATATTTTTAAATTTTATAGGATGACTTTCAGATTGCAAAGATATATAGCCCTCAGATAACTTTTTATCTTTCATATTAAGCATATTCTCAGGTAATCTTCCATCATCACCATATCTCAAATTTGTATAAGTTAAAACTGTTTTTCCATTTATAATGTGATGAGCAATTGAATCGTTGTAAACAATGATTTCTGCTTTTACCCAATCATCAGAATGGTATGTTTCAGAGGAAGATTGAGTACAATGGCTTTTTACCTTTTCAAAATCTATGTCCACATCAGTACCGGGTGTACATAAGTTTCCTGTTGGTCTTTTTCCATCACCAAGACCACCTAAAAACTGAGCTTCGAGGCTAACAGGAAATGATTGATCAATCAACATGGTTTCAGGATGCTGACTATGAAACATTATCCCACTATTTTTGGTTGCCCAACCTTCACCTCCAATTGCTTGACTTCCAAAAAATTTATACTCTAATTTTAAGTGGTAATTTTTATATTTCTTTTCGGTATAGTAAATATGACCAAATTTAAAATCAAAGTTGTCATAATTTTCATATGAAACTTGAATCGCTTCATCAACAACCTTGAAAGTATTTCCAAAATTATCGCCGCTAGGATAACCCTTAACCTTCACCGTCCATCCATCTAAATTTTTTCCATTAAATATAGTTTCCCATTCACTCAGTTCATTTTTGATTGAACATTGACTAAGGACCAAAAGTATTAGTATTATTCTCATATGTTATTGAGCGGAAGACCGGGTTCGAACCGGCGACATTCAGCTTGGAAGGCTGACGCTCTACCAACTGAGCTACTTCCGCATCATTTTTTTAATTATTTTAACTAATAAAACTTACTTTGAAAATACAAATAAAAATTATTAATTCTAATGAATTACATGATATAAGGAGTAAAGTTCTTAGAAATGGATTAGATCCCAAAATGTGTACTTTCGAAGGCGATACTAGAATAAACTCTATTCACGTTGGTGCATTTATTGAAAATAAAATTGTTGGTGGCGTATCCCTAATTAAAAACAATTGTAAAATAAACAATGAAAGAGAATGTTTTCAATTGCGAGGTCTTTGTGTTTATGATAAGTATCAAAATTCTGGTATTGGCACAAAAATTTTGAGTAAAATCGAAAATATAATTAGTAAAAAAAAATCCAAATACATTTGGATGAACGCCAGACAAAGTGCTGTTAAATTCTACTTAAACCTAGGCTATATAAATTCGAATAAAACAAAGATTATTGGAAATATTGGTTTACATTACATGTTATTCAAATACCTATGAATAAAAGAAATTTGTTATGTATATTGATGTTATTATTGGCTAGCTCGCTAATGCATACACAAAAAATAAATACTGAAATTTTAACAGGAATGGACAACTCCAAAATTGTTGGTGATACCATTCAATTAGAAGGGGAAACCTACAATGCATTTATTAAGATGAAAGATGCAGCTGAAAATGATGGCATTAAGATTAAACTTGTTTCTGGGTTTAGAGATTTTTACAGGCAACAAACAATCTGGAATAATAAATACAAAAAATTCACAGAAGAATTTTCATTAGATGGTCCCTCAGCAATTAAAGAAATAATTAGATTTTCTACGATTCCGGGTACCTCACGACACCACTGGGGTACCGAAATAGATATCATTGATAAAAATTTTGAAAATGAAAAGAATTTATTGATTTCAAAAAAATATGAAGAGGGTGGAATTTTTAATTCTTTAAAAAAATGGATGGATAAGAATTCAGAAAAATTTGGGTTTTACATTGTTTATGATGATAATGATAAAAGACCAGGATTTGAATATGAACCATGGCATTACACATACAAACCAGTTTCAGATTCCTATCAGACAGAATTTCTCAAACTTGATTTAAAATCGATAATTTCAAAAACTAAATTGGCAGGAAAAGAATTTATAAATGAAGAATTTATCAAAAAATATATTGATGAAAATATTATGGGCATAAGTTCCCATTTAAAATGATTTTTTTATAACTAAATTTGAATTTAAAATAGATTCTTGAAAATTAATAAAAAAGTACTTCTCATGATTTTGGATGGTTGGGGAATTGCTGACCAGCCAGAAAAATCTGCAATCTCAAAAGCACACACACCAAATTACGATGATTATTTAAAAAAATACCCAAACGCTCAATTGTTAACTCACGGCTCACATGTTGGTTTGCCAAAAGGTCAAATGGGAAATAGTGAAGTTGGTCACATGAATATTGGAAGTGGAAGAGTGGTAATGCAAGAACTTGCAAAAATTAACCATGATATTGAAAATAATAGTTTTGATAAAGACGAAGTCTTGAAGAAGAAAATCAAAAAGTCAATTCAGGATGACAAAAACATTCATATCATCGGTCTGGTTTCAGATGGAGGAGTTCACTCACATATTGATCACCTGAAATACATAATCAACACAACAAATCAAATGAATGCAAAAAATGTTTTCATACATGCATTCACTGATGGCAGAGACGTAGATCCTAAATCTGGAATAAATTTTATTTCTGAAATAATTGAATTCACAAAGGACAAATCAGCTGAATTGGCCACTGTTTGTGGTCGGTATTATGCTATGGACCGCGATCAAAGATGGGAAAGAATAAAAAAAACATATGATCTTTTGATAAATGGTGTTGGAGAATTAAGTAATGATATCGTAAAGTCAATTAAAGAATCTTATAATAAAGGAGTCCATGATGAGTTTATTCCTCCAATAATTTGTGAGAGAGATGGAAAGCCAATCATCAAAATACAAAGTGGGGATTTGGTTGTATTTTTTAATTTCAGAACTGACAGAGGCAGACAATTGACAGAAGTTCTTACCCAAAAAAATATGACTGATTATGGAATGGAAAAAGTTGACCTTGATTTGATAACAATGACTATTTATAATGATAATTTTGAAAATGTTGATAGCATTTACAAAAATGAAAAATTAAAGGATACTTTAGGCGAAGTTCTATCGATTAACAACAAAAAACAAATCAGAATAGCTGAAACCGAGAAATATCCACATGTAACCTTTTTCTTTAATGGAGGAAACGAAAAAATCTTGAAAAATGAAAAGAGAATTTTATGCAACTCACCGAAAGTACCAACCTATGACCTAAAACCTGAAATGAGTGCTTATGAAATTGTCAACAAAATTATCCCAGAAATTGAATCTAAATCAGCTGACTTCATTTGTCTTAATTTTGCTAACCCTGATATGGTAGGTCATACAGGGAATTTTAATGCTGCAGTTAATGCATGTGAGACAGTGGATGAATGCATGGGTAAAGTAGTCGATAAGTGCATTGATAATGATTACTCAATAATAATAATTGCCGACCATGGCAATAGTGATGTTATGATTAATAATGATGGATCAGCAAATACAGCACACACAACTAATCCAGTGCCTATAATAATAGTAGATAAAGAAATAGAAAATGTAGATGATGGGATTTTAGCTGATATAGCGCCGACAATATTAAATATATTAAATATCGAGAAACCTAAATTAATGACTGGAAAAATATTAATATGAAAAAATTTATACTCCTCTTTGTAATTACCTTTTTTTCATGTGATAATATGAAAAAAAACAAACAGACAAATAGTGATCCAAATGACATAGAATATGTTGATTTGATTGGTGAATTTCCAAGAAAAGACTTGTCAAATGTATTGTATAGTTCTTGGTTTGATAAAAATTATGAAAATTACAGCGTTGATAAAGTAACAGCAGGTAAAATAAAGAAATACATAAGCAGAGATTTAAAAATAAAAGTTGTTATGGGAACTTGGTGTTCTGATAGTCGTGAAAATGTTCCCTCATTTTTTAAGCTAATAGATTATTTAAATATTAAAGACAAAAATATTGACCTAATTGGCCTTGATGTAAATAAAGAGAACCCAAATGGTGATGAAAAAACATACGAAATAATTAATGTTCCAACATTTATTTTTTATAAAAAGGACAAGGAGATTAATAGAATAGTCGAGATAACACTTGAATCTTTTGAAAAAGATATTCTTAAAATTTTAGATGGGTCTGGATACGAAAATGCGTATTATGGATTCTAAAAAAGTTATTTTAAAAAGCTTAGAAGAAATTACCTTATTACAAAAAAGTGCTCAACTGGTATCTAGAACCTTAGGCATACTTGCAAAAGAAATAAAACCTGGTATAAATACTTTATACCTAGATAAAATTGCTGAAGAATTTATAAGAGATAACAAAGGTGTCCCCGGTTTTTTAGGGATGTATGATTTTCCAAATACGCTTTGTGTAAGTACTAACCATGAGGTTGTTCATGGTATACCAAATAAAAAACCTTTAGAAGATGGAGATATAGTTTCAATAGATTGTGGTGTATTAATGAATGATTTTTATGGAGACCATGCATATACATTTGAGGTTGGTCAAGTAAGTGATGAAATAAAAAAATTACTAAAGACTGCCAAGGAGTCTCTTTACATGGGAATAGATAACTTTAGAATTGGGAATAGGGTTGGCGATATTAGTTATTCAATCCAAAAACACAATGAAACACATGGATATGGGGTTGTTAAAGAGCTTGTTGGTCATGGCCTCGGAAGAAACCTACATGAAAAGCCTGAAATCCCAAACTTTGGAAAAAGAGGAAATGGTAAAAAATTGATGGATGGAATGGTACTAGCAATTGAACCAATGATCAATATGGGTACTGACCAAGTGGTTCATTCAACAGACGGATGGACCGTATCTACTAAGGATGGAATGCCAAGTGCTCATTATGAACACAATGTAGCTTTGATTGATGGTAAACCTAAATTATTATCAACTTTTGATTTTATCTACGATACACTCGGGATAAAATCGAACGAAGAAGAAAATTTTAAATGGAATGCAGGGAATAATTAAGGTTATTTTAAATCTTTTTTCAAGAAAGTTTCTCATCAAAATTAGCCTTATACTAAAACCTTTTTTTGAGCTAATTTTTAAAGGCGATAGGTTTGTTGATCCAATAAATAACAAATCATACTCATATTTTTTTCCTTATGGATACAATAAACTTAGAAAAAATGCCTTATCGCCCGGAACATTATCTCTAGAAAGACACAGACTTCTTTGGATTTTTCTAGAAAAAGAGACTGATTTCTTTAATACTGAAAATAAAATACTACACATTGCTCCCGAACAATGTTTTTATAAAAGTTTCAAGAAAAACTTTGAGTCATATACAACATGTGATCTTAATTCACCAATTGCTGAAATTAAGGCTGATGTTTGTAACCTGCCATTTGATGAAAATGAATTTGACTTTGTATTGTGTAATCACGTTCTAGAGCATGTTTATGATGATGAAAAGGCAATGAAGGAAATATACAGGGTTCTAAAACATGAAGGAAAAGCAATTCTACAAGTTCCGGTTGATAATGCATTAGAAAAAACTATAGATGGAAGAGATATTTCAGATCAAAATTTAAGAAATAAACTTTTTGGTCAATATGACCATTTGCGCATATATGGAACCGATTACTATGATAAATTGATTAAAGTTGGTTTTAAAGTTGAAAAAATTGACCAAACACAGAAAATGGATAAATCATTAATAAGGAAATATGGTTTAATAAAAGGGGAAGTAATACCTTTTTGTAAGAAGGTTTAGAAAATATTTTCCTGAAATCCCTCTGAAATAAAACTTTTTAGTTCATCATTGTCATCCAAATAAATAATCATACTTTCAATTTCATCATTCTCTTTCGTTAATTTTTTTGCATAATCAAGACTACCAGCCATCATAGCAGTTGCAAAAGCATCAGACACAAAGCAGGATTTTGATAAGACAGAGACACTAAAAATATTGGTTTGTTCGAATTGTCCATTTATTGGATTGATTATGTGAACATAGTTTTTTCCCGTCACACTATCAATCCTAAAATTTCTATAGTTCCCAGACGTTGCAATTGCAGCATTCTGAAGCGTAATTTTTTTATAAAACTTATCATCACTTTTGTTTGGGATAGGGTTTTCTATTGCAATCGACCAAAACATATCTCTGAGATGGTTTTTTCCAGATGTTCTTATCTCTCCTCCGATATCAACCATGTAATTATCAATATATTTAGAGTTTAAAAACTCAGATATTACATCAACAGCATAACCCTTTGCAATTGCATTAAAATCTAGTTTTGATTTATTATTTAATTTTCTGACCTGTCCGTCAATAATATCAATTTTATCAAAGCCAACTGTTTCAAGTATAATAGCAAGTGAATCCTCTGAGACTATATTCTGATTTTTTATTGGTCCGAAACCAGCATAATCTAACAATAATCCTATTGAGGGATCAAAATAACCATTTGTTTTTTCATAGATTATTTTAGATTTTCTGAAAATATCAATAAATAAATCATCAACAATAACTTTTTCATTTCTATTTACTTTAGATATTGTTGATGATGAGATGTATGTAGAAAGTGAACTATTAAAGTGATCAAAAATGGAGTCAATTTCCTTTTCAATCGTTGAATTGTTTTTATCAACTTCAAAAAATTTTACTTGATAATATGTTCCAAAAGTTGAGCCTTTTAAAAGCGTATAATTTGGTTCAAAATCACATGAAATATTTAATAAAATAAATAGGAAAAAGAGTTTTTTAAAATTAACCTCCAAAATCATCAAATCTTATATTTTCTGGGGGAACCCCAAAATCTAATGCCATTTTCTCAACAGCTAAATTCATCAATGGAGGACCACAATAATACACTTCGATATCTTCCGGAGAATCATGAAATTTCAAGTAGTTGTCAATAACAGCCTGGTGTATAAAACCAATAAAACCGTCACCCTCACCATCCAAACCATCTTTAACTTTCCAGTTATCTTCTTCAAGTGGTTCAGAAAGTGCTATATAAAATTTAAAATTAGGAAAATCCTTTTCTAGAGCTCTGAAATGATCAACATAAAACAACTCTCTTTTAGATCGACCACCGTACCAAAAATTAACCTTTCTTCCACTTTTTATTGTTCTAAATAATTGATACAAATGAGATCTCATGGGAGCCATTCCTGCACCTCCTCCAACATAAAGCATTTCAGCATCAGACTCATTTATGAAAAATTCTCCATATGGACCTGAAATTGTAACAGTGTCTCCAGGTTTTTTTGAAAATATATAAGATGAGGCAATTCCTGGGTTTACATCCATCCATTTGTTCAATTTTCTGTCCCAGGGGGGTGTTGCAATTCTCACATTTAGCATAATTTCTTTACCCTCTGCTGGATAGGATGCCATAGAATAAGCCCTTTCTACATCATCATCATTTTTCATTTCTAAATCCCACAGTCCAAAATTATCCCACTCTAACTTGAACTTTTCGGGATCATCAGGATGTTCTTTTGGGTGTGATGTTATGTCAATATCTTTATAATTGACTTCACACTTGGGTATTTCAATTTGGATGTATCCACCTGCCTTATAATTCATTTCTTCAGGGAGTTCAACAACAAACTCTTTGATGAATGAAGCAACATTAAAATTTCTTACAACCTTTGCTTCAAACTTTTTAATTCCAAAAACTTCCTCTGGCACATGGATATTCATATTTTCCTTGACCTTTACTTGACAGCCAAGTCTCCATCCATCTTTTATTTCTTTTCTTGAAAAATGGGGTTTTTCAGTTGGTAAGATTTCCCCCCCACCTTCATTTACAATACATTTACACTGTATACATGTACCACCCCCACCACATGCGGATGGTAAGAAAACTTTATTGTCACCCAAAGTTGAAAGCAGAGTGCTACCAGAACTAACCTCTATTTCTTTTTCATCATTAATTAAGATCTTGACTGGTCCGGAGGGTAATAACTTAGCTTTAACTCCCAAAAGCATGGCAACCAATAGGAAAATAATTACTATAAATATTAATGTACTAATTAATATGTAGGTTGAGATATCCATTATTTACAATTTAATTCCCATAAAACTCATGAATCCAAGAGCCATCAAACCTGTTATTATAAAAGTTATGCCCAAGCCTTTTAGAGGTGCAGGAACATTTGAGTATGCGATTTTTTCTCTGATTGCAGCAATTGCCACAATTGCCAAGAACCACCCTACTCCTGAACCAAACCCATAAACTGCTGCCTCTGAAATACCCGAAAAATCTTTGATCTGCATAAAAAGTGAGCCACCTAGAATCGCACAATTCACAGCAATAAGAGGGAGAAATATACCCAAAGATCCATATAGAGCAGGAGAAAATTTTTCAACGATCATTTCAACAAGTTGAACCATAGATGCAATAACTGCGATAAACATTATTAAACTTAAAAAGCTTAAATCAAGCTGAGCATATTCGGGACCAATCCAAGACAAAGCACCATCAACTAATAAATACTCATATATCAAGTAGTTTAAAGGTACTGTTATGGTCAAAACAAAAATAACGGCAAGGCCCATACCAACCCCATTCTTTAGGGTTTTTGAAATGGCTAAATATGAGCACATTCCCAAGAAATATGCAAAAACCATATTTTCGATGAAAATGCTCTTTATAAATAAATTAGCGTAATCTTCCCACATAGCTTTATATTAACCTTTTTCAATTAATTTTTTATTAAATGACCTTTGAATCCAAATTATTATACCGACAGTAATCAGTGCCATTGGAGATAAAAGCATTAATCCGTTGTTTACATACCATGATTCATATAGGAAATCTGGTACAACTTGCATTCCCCATAAGTTGCCGGAACCTAAAAGTTCTCTAAAAAAAGCAACTAAAATTAGGATGATTCCATACCCAATAGCATTTCCAATTCCATCCAAAAATGATTTCCAAACTCCATTACCTAGGGCAAAAGCTTCCAGCCTACCCATGACAATACAGTTAGTAACAATTAAACCTATAAATATTGAAAGTTCTTTGCTAACATCATAGGCATAAGCTTTTAAAAACTGATCTACGAGTGCAACTAAAGAAGATATAACAACCAAAAAAACAATAATTCTGATTCTGTTAGGAATAAGATTTCTCAATATAGAGATTATGACATTACTGCAAGCCATAACAAAAATCACAGATGCAGTCATTACTACAGCAGGCTTTAATTGAACAGTTATTGCGAGAGCAGAACATATTCCTAAAACTTGAACAGTGATGGGATTATTATCATCAAGTGGATCAGAAAGTAACTTCTTATTTTTCTTTGAGAAAATACCCTCTGCAGAGTTTCTTCCAATGAATAAAAAAGACGGTTTTTTATTGTTTACTTTTTTCATCTCATTGAAACTTTATCATTAATTAAGGATAAATACGGCAAATAATTATTAACCCTTTCATAAATCATATCAGTTACTCCATCACCTGTAATTGTGGAACCAGAAATTGCATCGACCTCGTGGTCATCTTTATCAATGTTATTTGGATCGTTATTTCCTTTTAAAACTTTTATGCCAACTAATTCACCATTAGAGTTAAATATTTTTTCATCTTTAAAACTTTCCTTAAACCAATCTTTTGTTATTTCTGCTCCCAATCCTGCAGTTTCACCTTTATGATCAAAAGAAACACCATTAACTGTATTAAAATCAGATTTTAATGAAATATAACCCCAAATTGCGTCCCAGAGACCCGTTCCACGTAGTTCGATGATATAATACTTTTCGGAGTTGATTTCGGCAACATATAATGGAAAGTGCTGATCCTCATAATCTTTTTTCAGTTCCTTAGCCAAATTAAGATCTGAGAATGGATTAATATTCTCATTTATTGACCCATCAATTTTTAACGCAAGTTCTTCTACAATATATTTTTTATATGATTTCTCGGCCTCTTCTCTGCTGACATTTATGCCTACTGTGGAAAGTATATTTTGCATTTTTTCATTTTTTACATTTTCATCCTGCATCGGCTTCAGTGTCTGAGAAGTATATGCTAAAATAGAAGCAATACCAACTATCATGATTCCAACAAATAAAAAAGTGTATAAATTTGATTCCCTACTCATTATGCTGTTCTTAATTGTGTTTTTAACCTATTTTCTCTTCTTTTCACATTGGCCTCAATAACATAGTGATCAATAGTTGGTGCAAAAACATTCATGAGTAATATGGCCAACATTACACCCTCAGGATATGCGGGGTTGAAAACTCTTATTAAAATACATAAAACACCAACCAGGATTCCATAAATCCATTTTCCTTTAACCGTTTGTGCAGCTGAAACCGGATCAGTTGCCATAAAAACAACTCCGAAAGCAAAACCACCAACAATAAGATGATGATGCCAATCAAAACTCATTAATGCATTTGCTCCCCATAAGTTAAAAAGAAGGCCTGTTATGGCAGCACCAATTACGCAACCTAACATAATTCTCCAACTACCAATTCCAGTATAAATAAGAATAAATGCACCGATTAATACCATTAATGTAGATGTTTCAGCAATGGATCCGGGAATTGATCCAACGAACATTTCTAGGACACCAAACTGCTCTGGCGTGTTGCCTGCAGCCAACATACCAAGAATTGTTTCACCTGAAACTCCATCAACATTGGAAGCTTCAGAAACCCATACTTGATTTCCAGACATATATGTGGGATAGGCAAAAAAAGCAAATGCTCTTGCGGTTAATGCAGGGTTTAAAATATTCATACCTGTACCACCAAATGCCTCCTTGCCAATAACAACTGCAAATGCAACAGAAACCCCTACCATCCAGAGAGGAATATCAACTGGCATAATCATCGGTATAAGAAGCCCTGTAACTAGGTAACCTTCGTTAACCTGATGACCTCTTAATATGGCAAATAAAAACTCTATGGATAAACCAACAATATATGAAACTGCAATCATTGGAACTATTTTGTAAGAACCATGAAGAATTGCATCAACAGCTGTGAATGACTGCGTTGTTTGAGCTAAATATTGATATCCAGTATTATAAATGCCGTAAAACAAAGCCGGTAGCAATGCAATAATTACAGTTATCATGACTCTTTTTAAGTCAATAGCGTCTCTGATGTGAGCACCTTTTCTAGATGTGTGGTTAGGAACAAATAAAAATGTTTCAAATGCATCAAACGCAGGATAAAACTTTTCTAATTTTTGACCTTTTTCAAAAGGCTTTTTTAAATTATCAACTATACTTCTAATATTCATACTATTGTGTTTCTTTATATAAATAATCCAAACCCTCTCTGATTATGGATTGAGCTTCAATTTTTGAAGATGATGAATAGTCAATTAATCCAAAATCTTCGGGTGAGACTTCATAGATACCAAGTTTTTCCATTTTTTCGATATCACCTATCAAACATTCCTTAATCAGTTGCATTGGGTAAACATCCATAGGAAATACACTTTCCATTTCTCCAGTTGCGACAAAGGCTCTCTCCTCTCCATTTAAGTTTGTATCATATTCTTTTGGTTTTCCATTGCTCAGCCAAGAGAATGAGGTCTTGTAAATGCTTGGTGTCTTATTATTAATGAACGGTATCCATCCAAAAAGTTTATAATTATTACCCTCTCTGAGAATTGACAAATTATTATTGTAAAAACCTAGGAACCCATTAGAACTTACTGTTTTTCCACTTAAAACATCACCATTAATATATCTGAGTTCTGAACCTTCTTCTAAATCAACACTTGAAAGAACTGATTTTAATTCTGCTCCAATAATTAACCTGTAATATTTCGGATTTTTAACAGGTGGGCCTGAAACAGCTACCGTTCTTTCGGGGTTGAATTGACCAGTCTCAAAAAATTCACCAATAATAGCAACATCTTCTGGATTTAAAATCCAAACAACCTCACCAGAATTAATTGGATCAATATGATGAATATGGACACCAACATTTCCGCTTGGATGCGGTCCATTGAAGTAATTGAGATTAAAATTTGTTAACTGTTTGGCCAGGTCTGACTGGGAACTATTCAAACCTAAATATAAATTTCCAGACACTAACTTTTTCAAAACTTCAAGTCCATATTTAAAATAATCCAAGCGATCATTTAGAATAAATTTATAATCAATAGCTAGAGGTGCAGAATCAAAGCATGAAATAAAAATTGATTTAGGTTTTTTTGTTGGATCAGCAATAATATCAAATGGTCTTTGCTTTATGAAAGGCCAACATCCAGAACTTAATAAAGATTTAATTATGGACTCAGAATCTAATTTAGAAATGGGTTTAATACTACTTGTTACTATTGAGTCTTTTTTGTCACACTCGATAATAATATTCAAAATTTTTCTCCTCTCTCCCCTAACTATATCTCTTACGTGACCCGATACATTTGAAACAAACTTTATTGACTCATTTGTTTTTGAATAAAACAACGGTTGTCCTCTTTTAACATAATCACCAACCTTAACTTCAAGCTTTGGTATTAGCAAGTGAAAATCATGTAAATTATGGGCGTAAAATTTTGTTAAAGGAATTTTTTTTAATTCTTTTTCAGCAGCACCTTTTATATTTATGGACAAACCTTTTTTTATAGAGATGTCTTGTGACATAAATCCATTAAATCTTTCGGAAACAAAGTTATTAATTTAATGGCATTCAATAAAATAATTATCACTATTATTACATAGTTTTTTTAAAAAAAAATGATTAAAAAAATTGTATTTATATTTTTATTTTTTTTTCTACCAAATACTCTTTTTCCCCAGTCAAATATCGTTAAAAGTATCAAAGTTAAATCTGAAGGGCATCTAAAATCCAATTTCATATTTGATAAAAATGATGTTATTAACATAAACTTCGATATTTTGGGTAAAAAAAAAGATGATTATTACTACACGATAACACATTGTGATTACAAATGGAATTCATCCAACATATCAAAATTTGAGTATGTTGAGGGTTTTGACGACATCAGGATCAGTGACTATTTTTTTTCGCAAAACACATTTCAATCATATACAAATTTTAATTTCCAAATACCCAATCAAAGTTTAAATATTAAGATTGATGGTAATTATATAATAAGAGTTTTTGATCACAATCATAACCAAATTTTTGAAAGAAAGATTATTATAAAAAACAAAATCTATAACGGTATAATTAACATAACACGTTCAAAAGAAATAAAAGATTCACCTTATTCTCAAAACCTCCAAGTTACATTTACCAATCTAGATAATGTTATTTTCAATAGTACTAGTGACTATAAATTATTGATTGTAAAAAACAACAATTTAAAATCCAGTAAAATTTTTTCGATCCCAAGACTACAAACAGGATCAAAATTATTCTATGATAATTTAAAGTTTGAAGGAGGAACAGAATATTTATATTTTGACTCTAAGAATATTCTTTTAACATCGAACGAAATCAGACAAGTGGACTTTGAAAAAATTTACAATACTAAATTGTACACTGATTTTCAAGAATCAATATATACCCGACAGCCCGATTTAAACGGAACCTTTATTTTAAATGCAAATTGTTTACAGAAAAATATTTGCGCAGATTATTCAAATGTAATTTTTTCT
This sequence comes from uncultured Bacteroidota bacterium, assembly GCA_902614065.1. Classification (GTDB taxonomy): domain Bacteria; phylum Bacteroidota; class Bacteroidia; order Flavobacteriales; family Flavobacteriaceae; genus Eutrophosalina. The sequence goes on from CACMJT010000002.1 coordinate 51,427, forward strand.
CTGAGAACAAATAAAAACTATGAAAACGATATTTTCATAATTGGAGAATTTAACAACAATATTTTATCTGAAAAATACAAAATGAAAAAAGAGGCCAAAAATTATTACACAGGGGATATAGTTCTGAAGCAAGGGTTGTACAATTATAAATATGTTGTTAAAACAAAAAATGGATTCAAAGAGCTATCAAACTTTTGGCAAACTGAAAATAATTATAAAGCCATATTATATGAAAAAAAAATTACTGATAGGTATTATAAAATCATAGGTTTTGGTGAAAACAATTCAAATAAAATTGTAAATTAGGATGTGTAGTACTATGCTAAAAAAAAATACTCACATAGACAATATTAAAGGAATTAGAATATCCGTTAAATCAAAATTTAAAAAACCTTTTTTAAAAAAAAACAAACCCCTTTATCTATTTAGCTCATCAATCGTAGTATATAATTTTAGCAACTCAAATATTCAGATTCTATCTAACTATAAATGTATTTTAGAACCTTTTTTTAAAAAAAATTCGATTTTAAAATTTTCAAGTAAACCTTTATTGAAGCCTGGAAAAAGAGTTAAAATTTATTTAGATCATTTTTTAAAATCTAAAGCAGCAATAGTTAATAGTTATTTTTCAATGATTAGTCTAAATAATTCCAAGAAATTTAAAGCTTATATTCCACCAATAAAATTAACTCACCCAGAAATTCTAAATTAATGGAAAAAATCAAGATATACCAAGCAAAAAATGAACCTGTGCTTTCTTACATGAAAGGTTCAAAAGAAAGATCAGATGTTGAAGAAACATACAATCAAATGTTTAATTCTAGAGTTGACATACCACTTTACATCGGAAGTGAAAAAATTTTAACAAATGAGAGAAAGAATATTCTTCCTCCACATGATCACAAAAATGTAGTAGGCACCTACAGTGTTGCTAATAAAAAACATGTTGAAAATGCTATTGAAAATAATTTAAAGGTCAAAGAATCATGGTCAAATATGCATTGGAGTGAAAGATGTGATATTTTTTTAAAAGCTGCAGATCTGGTTTCAAAAGAATATAGAGCAAAAATAACAGCAGGTACAATGATTGGACAATCGAAAAATATATTTCAAGCTGAGATTGATGCTGCATGTGAATTTGCTGATTTTTTGAGATTTAACGTTTCATATTTAACAGAAATTTATAATGAACAACCTATTGATGGACCAGGAAAAACTAATATTCTAGAGTATAGGCCACTGGAGGGTTTTGTTTACTCTGTTACACCATTTAATTTTACTGCAATTGGAGGAAATTTATGTGCCAGTGCTGCTCTTATGGGTAATGTAGTTTTATGGAAACCCAGTGATAATCAAATCTATACAGCTAAAATTATTATGGATATTTTTGAAGAAGCTGGTTTACCTCCCGGAGTTATAAATTTGGTTTCTGGTGATCCAATTTTAATTTCTGATATTGCGCTCTCTAATCCAGAGTTCTCGGGGCTTCATTTTACTGGATCAACAACTGTCTTTAAAGAGCTTTGGAAAAAAATTGGTAATAATATATCTATTTATCGTGATTATCCCAGAATAGTAGGTGAAACTGGTGGAAAAGATTTTATTTTTTGTCATCCTTCTGCCAAAATTGATTCTGCAGCTACAGCAATAATTAGAGGAGGGTTTGAATATCAGGGCCAAAAGTGTTCAGCCGCATCAAGAATATATATTCCAAAATCAATATCTGAAGAATTAATTTCAAAAGTTGTTGAGGAAACTAAAAAAATTAAAATGGGATCGCCAATTGATTTCAATAATTTTATGACTGCAGTCATTCACAAAGATGCTTTTAAGCGAATATCGAATTATATTAAATACGCGCAAGAAAGTAAAGATTGTAATATAATACATGGTGGAAATTGTGATGGTTCAGTTGGATATTTTGTTGAACCTACAATCATAATAACTAAAAATGCAAAATTTAAAACAATGCAGGAAGAAATTTTTGGACCAGTAATCACCATATTTATTTATAATGACAGTGAATGGAAAGAAATGTTGAAGACGGTTGATTCTACTTCTGAGTACGCGTTAACTGGAGCATTCATCTCAGAGGACAAAAACAGTATTGATTACGCGACAAAAAAACTTGTCTACAGCGCTGGTAATTTTTACATTAATGATAAATGTTCCGGTGCAGTTGTTGGCCAACAACCTTTTGGAGGTTCTAGAGCTTCAGGGACTGATGATAAGGCAGGCTCCAAACTTAATTTATTAAGGTGGGTTAGCCCAAGATTGATTAGTACAACCCACAATCCACCAACAGAATTCAAGTACCAGTATATGGATTAGGGACATGGACAATTTTTTTTTCTTTAAAAAAATCCACATTCATTTCCCTAAATAATTCATATGTATGATATTTTGCAACCCCTTTAAACTCATCACTAATATTCCCTCCTTTGTATAAAATAAAGCCATTTTCAAATTCATTTTTATTTTCACTTAAAAAAATATTTTTGCATTGATTGAAAATTTTATGGTAAGATGCAACAGATCTTGAAATAACAAAATCATAGCGACGATCAAGATCATTCACATTGATCCAATCGGTTTTTACATTCTTTAATTTTAGTTTTTTAGCAATATCCGCAACAACAGTAATTTTCTTTCGCACTTTATCAATCAAGTGAAAATCAACCTGAGGAAAAATTATTGCCATTGGTATGCCTGGTAGTCCTCCACCTGTACCAAGATCTAAAACTTTTGTATCACTTTTAAATTTAAAATAAAAAGATGTTGATAACGAATGAGCTATGTGATTTGTTTTAAAATTATTTATGTCTTTTCTAGATATCAAATTTATTTTTTTATTCCAATCAAAAATTAATTCCTCAAAATGGATTAATAGATTGTATTGTTGTTTTGTAAGACCAAACTTTTGAACTAAATCTAGACTCATTTTGTTAGCAATCAATATCTAAAATACTCTATTTTAAATATCTTTGAGACGAAAAGCTATTTTATGAATAAATTTCTAACTGATAAGGTTAACAATTTATCGGCATCTGCCACACTTGCTATGGCTGCAAAAGCCAGGGAATTAAGAAGTAAAGGTGTTGATGTAATAGGTCTGAGTTTGGGGGAACCTGATTTTAACATACCTGAATTCATTAAAGAGGCCGCGGTTAAGGCTATTAATGATAATTATAATTCTTACACACCAGTTGATGGGTATGTTGATTTAAAGAAAGCTATTTCAAGGAAATTCTCAAGAGATAACAATTTAAATTACTCACCAAGTCAAATTGTTGTTTCAACTGGTGCAAAACAATCTATTGCAAATGTTATTGAAGCAATGATTAATCCTGGTGATGAAGTCATTTTGTTAGCTCCATTTTGGGTAAGTTATTCAGCTATGATTGAAATTTGTGGAGGTATTCCTGTTATAGTTAAAAGCGATATTACGTCAAATTTTAAAGTCACAGCATCCAAAATAAAAGATAATATTACATCAAAAACTAAAATGATTATTGTAAACTCTCCAAATAATCCCAGTGGATCGGTATACAATGAAAATGAACTGAGACAAATTGGTAAGATGCTTATGGACTATCCCAAAATTTTTGTTTTGTCAGATGAAATTTATGAACATATTAATTATGGTGTAAAGCACTTTAGTTTTGCATCAATCCCTGAGATGTATGATAGAACAATTACCGTAAATGGTGTTGCAAAAGCGTTTGCAATGACAGGATGGAGGATTGGATACCTGGGTGCTCCAGAATGGCTTGCAAAGGCTTGTACAAAACTTCAAGGTCAGTCAACAAGCGGAGCAAACTGTATAGCCCAAAAGGCTACTATTGCAGCTCTGGATGCAAATGTAAATCAGATAAAATATATGATTGATGAATTCAGTGAAAGAAGAGAGTTAATTATAGATCTGCTTTCAGAAATTGAGGGATTTAAATTAAATAATCCGGATGGAGCATTTTATATTTTTCCTGATATTTCATATTTTTTTGGCAAAACTATTAATGGTTTTGAAATTAAAAATTCAACTGACTTTTCTCTGTTTATTCTTGAGAAAGCTCATGTTGCTACAGTAACAGGTGAAGCATTTGGTTCTCCTAATAATATACGAATAAGTTATGCTGCCTCAAGAGAAAATATAAAAAAGGCTGTTGACCGAATAAAAAGTATTTTCTAGAGTTTTTGCCAAAAATATGGAGAGAATATTATTAAGAAAGTAAAAAGTTCTAACCTACCAACCAACATGAGAAATGAACACCAAATTTTAGCAAAGGGTGTTAGATCAGTATATGTGAATGCAGGTCCAACAGACCCAAGAGCAGGTCCAACATTTCCTATTGAGGCAGCTGAACCACCTATTGCTGAAATAAAGTCCAAACCTTGAATACTTAAAACACCAGCTCCAATAATAAAAAGTATAAGATAAAGCATAAAAAATCCAAGGATATTAATAACAACTTCTTTCTTTACAACATTATGGTTATATCTTAATGGTAAAACTGCATTTGGGTGAAGAGCTTTTTTGAACTCTAAAAAACCATTTTTAATGAGAATTGAATGTCTTGATATTTTAATTCCACCCGATGTTGAACCAGATGATGCACCCAAGAACATTAATCCAAAAAATAACATAGTTAGGAAAGGTGTCCATCCAGCAAAATCAGCAGTAACAAAACCTGTTGTGGTAATTATTGCAACAATTTGAAAAAAAGCATGCCTGAAACTAGATTCAAGCTTACCAAAAATTTCTGGATGTTCAAATGTTGTTTGTTGTAAATCAACAAAATTGTAAATACTAAAAGATGTAACTGTAACAAAAATCAATATGAAAGAGACATACCATAAAAACTCTGTATTCGTAAATAGCTTCTTAAAATTACCAATGATTGCAGAGTAAATTAAAAGATAATTTGTTCCAGCTAAAATCATGAAAAAGATGACTATATATTGAACTGAAGGAATTGAATTCCAATATGCTAAACTTTCATTTTTTGTAGAAAAACCACCTGTTGCAATATTACTCATTGAATGATTCAGAGCATCAAAAAAACTCATTCCAGCAATACTCAATGCTATTGTTTCAAGAATTGTAAGACCAAAATAAATCAACCAAAGTCGTTTAGCGGTAGCACTAATTCTTGGATGAATTTTATCTCCACTAATACCAGAGCCTGGTACTTCAGCTGAAAATAATTGCATGCCACCAATTCCTAATAGTGGTAAAATTGCAATTGCTAACACTATTATTCCCATACCTCCGAGCCAATGAGTCATACTTCTCCAAAAAATAATGCTCTTTGGAAGGGCCTCAACATCATCTAAAATTGTGGAACCCGTAGCAGTATATCCCGACATTGTTTCAAAAAATATGTTTGAAAATGAGTCTATTGAGTTGGTCAAATAGTATGGTATCATTCCCGATAATATCATAGTTAACCATCCTACAGTTACAATTAAATAACCGTCTCTTTTATTTATTTGCCTAATATTATTTTTATTGGTTAACATTAAAATCAAACCTAAAGACATTAATATAGCCGCAGACGAGATAATTTCATTTACAACACCATCACTAAATATTAAACTAACTATTGCAGTGAGTATCATAGCACTACCATTAAAAATTAGTAATAAACCAATTATGTAAAGTATTAATTTAAAATTTAGTCTCATGACTAACGAAAGAGTTTTTCAACTTTATTTATCGCGCTGTAAAGAGAACAAACTAATATCTTGTCCCCTCTGCGTATTTTAAAATCGCCTAATGCTATCATACCCATCCCATCTCTTATAACTCCACCTACTATGGATGCTCTAGGAAAATCTAAATCCTTTATTTTTTTTCCTTTAACTTTGGAATCTTTTGAAATCAAAAACTCCAAAACTTCAGCATTCATGTTGTTTAGCTTGTTAAGTTCAAGAACATTTCCCTTTCTAATAAACCTGAAAATTTCATTAGCTGCCAAAAGTTTTTTGTTGACAAGAGTATCCACACCAATGGACTCAGACAGTTCAAAATAATCTGTATTATCAACAATTGCTATTGTTCTTTTGATATTTTTTGACTTAGCCATTAAGCAAGACATTATATTTTTTTGTGAATCACCAGTGGTAGCAATAAATGCATCCATTTCCTCGAGGCTTTCTTCACTTAAAAGGTCAACTCTAGTTCCATCAATATTAAGCACAAGAACGTTAGGAAGTAAATCTGCAATACTTTCTGCTTTTACTTTATCAGATTCAACCAATTTCACATTTAGACCCTGATCACCTAATTCTTTGGCAACTTTAAAACCTACCCTACCACCTCCTAAAATCATTATTTTTTCAATTTTACCCTTTTCTGTGCCCATAAGCTTATAAAGTTCATCTACCCCATCATCACAAGTAACAAAGTAAACATGGTCATCACTCTTGAAAATTGTATTTCCGCGGGGAATAATTGCATTATGGGTGCCACTTCTTTCAATTGCTATTGGCATAAATTTGATTCCAGGATATACCATTGCAGCATCCATAACCGTCTTACCAACAAATGGAGCATCACTTTGTATTTTTGCAGCCATCATTTTAAGAGCACCATCTTCAAAGTCGTGACTATTTGTGAATCCTGACTCATTTACCAATAACTTAACTTCCTCAGAAGCCAAGTTTTCAGGCGAAATCATTGCATCAATACCTAATGCCGCAAGATCAAATTCACTTGAATCTTCAATAAATTCAGCGTTATTAATTCTAGCAATAGTTCTTTTTGCGCCTAAATTTTTGGACAGAAAACAAGTCAGCAAATTCACTGATTCACTTGCAGTAACACCAATGACTAAGTCTGCACTTGATACACCAGATTTTTTTAAAGTTTTCGGTGATGAAGAATCTCCATTAATAACCTTTATATCAAGATAATTTTCACCATCTTTTAAATTGATTTGATTATTATCAATTAATGTAATATCATGTGACTCAGAAGAAAGCAGTTTCGATAAATGTAATCCAACCTCACCTGCACCAGCAATAACAATTCTCATTATTGTAAGTTTGATAACAGCACAAATATACTTGATTTTAAAGATTTAATTAAAAAATTATTTAGTTCCTTTGTTTTGTAATCAGTTAATATGTTTAAATATTTTGTATTATATTTTTTTCTTTTTTTACAGATCTCAAACTCACAGTTTACGAACTTACCAAGTTTTGACGAAAAAAAAATAAGATTTGGCTACTACATTGGATTTAATCAATATGATTTTAAAATAAATTATAATGTAAATCCAGAATATTCAATCAAGATAAACAGAGGAACCGGTATTAATGTTGGTTTAATTGGGGAGCTAAAAATTAATGACAATATCAGACTTAGTGTTGAGCCAGGATTGTACTCAAACAATAAGGAATTGATTTTTAATGAAAGAAGTCAATTTACAAATTACAACGACACACTTTGGAAAGTGAAATCTAACAATATTCACTTACCAATATTAATTAAATACAGTTCCAAAAGAGTTGGTAACATTAAACCATACCTTAAGGGTGGTATTTCTACGTCATTGAATTTAGGTAATGTAGACAATAATTTGGAAAGCTACGGTTTGGTAAGCAATCATTTCAACAAAACTAATTTTTACTATGAACTATCATTTGGAATTGATTTTTACTTAAGATATTTTAAATTTTCCCCATCTGTAAGAGGAGTTTTCTCGATAAGAAATGAGAAAAAGAAAAATATTCCTGACAATCCATGGACAGGATATGTTGATAAGCTTTTTACCAGAGCAATTTTTGTAAACTTTAGTTTCTATTAAATGCCTTTAAACTTACTTAAAAAAATTGCAACTGAAATTGACAAGTTTAGACTTTCTGCTGTGGAATTACTAGCTATCTTTGGAATTGAAATGTAGTCATTTATTTCTTTCTTTATTTCTTGGGAAATTCCATTTGATTCTGAACCAAAAACTATAATACCATCGAAATTTTTAAAACTATAATCACTAATTGATTTACTGTTTAGAGAAGTTCCAATTATCTTTTTATTAGTTGTTTTAATAAATTTAATTAAGTCAGTGTATACAACATTCACTTTAGATAATGACCCCATGGATGATTGAACAACCTTACTGTTATAACAGTCAACTGAGTCAACACTACATATAATTTGGTCTACACCAAACCAGTGGCATGTACGAATAATTGTTCCTAAATTACCAGGGTCATTGATCCGATCAAAAACTAAGTAGAAATTTTGTTTTTGCAAAACTTGATCTTTGTAATGAAAAACAGCAATGTGTTTATTGGGTTTTTTTAATGAACTTAGCTTGGAGAGTTCAGAAGAACTAATATTAACAATACTATCTAAATTAAATTCATTAGGATGTGTGGAATAAATTTCATGCAATTTATAATTTGAGGATAAAAACTCGTCAATTGATTTTTTTCCCTCAACTATAAATAATTTTTTTTCTCTCCTGTTTCTTTTACGCTTAATTTGTCTAATGAGATTAATTTGATTTTTGGTAACCATTTAATTAGGTGTATTTTTGAAATATATATGAAAATAAATTTTTTAAAAATAATAATCATTTTTTTTCTAATTATATTTTTTGGTTCTTGTTCAATTACCAAAAATTTAAATGAAAATGATTATGTTCTTGAAAAAAATAGAGTTTTAGTCAATGATAAACTAATACAAAGTGATTCATTGGACAGATTGATTGTTTTAAAAGAAAATAAAAAGTTTTTAGGAGTTCCTGTTCAATCATTAATTTATCAATCAGGTTTTAAAAATACTGACAGTATTTTTACAGATTGGGAAAAAAATAAAAATAATAGAAAAGGTTTAAAAAAATTCTTATCCAAAAAACAATTTTTACAACTTAAAAAATATTATCAAAGTTGGAATGAATGGAAATTAAAAAATGGCGAAGCCGTTTCCTTAATAGACTCATTAAAAATCAATCAAACCTTAAGCAACTTCATGTCTTATTTTCAAAACATGGGGTATTTAGAAACAATGGTTGGATTTGACCTGTCAAAAAATAATTTAAAACAAAAATATGCAACTGTTGATTTTAATATCAACACAGGGCCCCAATATTACGTTGGTGATGTCAGCTTAATTACAAAATCAAAAATAATTGATTCCATATACAACAATAACCTAGAAAAATCATTTTTGAAAAAAAATGGAATATTAAAAACATCCAATTTTCAGAGGGAAAGAGATAGAATAAACACTTTGATGAAAAATAATGGAATTTATAACTTCCAAATCAACTCTGTATTTTTTGATGTTGAAATCGACTCAACAAGGAACCTTTATTCGCTTCCTACTAAGATTATAATTGATGGGGATGACTACAGGAAACACACAATAGGAGAAATTAATTTAATTAATGTAAAAAACTCAAAAGAATACTCAGAGAAAAGTTTTTTGACAAATCAAATCGAATTTAAAATAAATGAGGTTTTCAATGATTCATTGAGATCCAAGACTATCCAAAACCTAAATAACTTAGATTTATTTTCATTTCCATCCATTGGATATGAGTATATTGAAAAATCAGATGATGAGCTTTCTGCAAATATTTTTCTAAATCCCAAAAAAAAATATGGATTAGGTTTTGGATTTGATATAAAACAATCTGACATAGAGGATATAGGAGTTTCCTTTGAAAACAGATTTAAATCGCGAAACATTTTTAAAAATGGAGAGAACTTACAATTGTCCGCAGTCGGTTCAATTGGTAAATCCAATGACGTTACAATATCACAGGTTTATTTTGATGCCACTCTTAAACTTCCAAAATTTATATTTTTTAAAAATTTGACCAAAAGGTTTGGGTCTGACAGCAAGTCCTTCATTAGTTTAGGCTCCACAAACCAAAAAAACATTGGATTAGATAGAACAAGTTTTAGATTCAATCTTGACTATGCTTGGGAAAATAAAAGTACTTATTTTAATTTTTCATTGTCGGATGTAGAGTTAATTAACAACAGAAATATCAATAATTATTTTAATATTTATAAAAACTCATACAATCAACTTAATACAATAGCACAAAACAATACCTCAGACTCAGAATACTTTAATGGTGGTAACTTATCCATCCCAAACGGAATAAACAATTTTATAAATGATGTTTTGAATAATAATTTAACAATAAACGAACAAAATGATATCCAGAGGATAAAATATATTGAAAATAGGAGGAATAGACTAACAAGTAATAATCTTATAATTGGAACAACTTTTACAGTATCTAATAACTACGATAACAGATATGACAAAGATAATTTCAAACAATGGCGTCTCAAGGTAAAAACCGCAGGTAACCTGACAAGTTTGTTCGTAAAAGAAAACCCAGATGGATTCAAAAGGATATCTGATTTAATATTCTCCCAATTTGTTAAAACTGAGTTTAGCTATATTAAGCATTGGAATATCTCTGATAATTCACTTATTGCATTCCGGTATTTTTCTGGTATTGCAATACCATACGGAAATTCAAAAAATATTCCATTTTCTGAATCATTTTTTGGTGGAGGTTCAAATGATAACCGTGCTTGGCAAGTGTATAGATTAGGTCCTGGAAGTAGTGGAGCTTCAAATGAGTTCAACGAGGCCAACTTCAAACTAGCTTTAAATCTTGAATACAGATTTAATATTCTTGGAAGATTTAATGGAGCATTATTTACCGACTTGGGTAATATTTGGAATGTTCTTGACGACACCGAAGATAAAAAAAGAACATTTGTAGGCTTCAAGGACCTAAATGAGATTGCAATAGGATCTGGATTTGGCCTGAGGTATGATTCGAGTTTATTTATTTTTAGGTTAGATATGGGCCTAAAAACCTATAACCCAGCTGCTGTAAAAAATAGACGTTGGTTGAAAGATTTTTCACTCAAAAAAGCTGTTTTTAATATTGGCTTAAATTATCCTTTCTAACTAACATATTTCTTATTACTTTAGCTTTGACTTTTTATGGGTGTTGTAACAGGAAATGATGTTCAAAAACTTTTTGATTTAGCAAAGAGAAAAAACTTTGCGATCCCAGCTGTTAATGTAGTTGGTTCTAATTCAATCAATGCTACCCTTGAAACTGCGAAAAAACTCAATGCCCCCGTAATAATACAGTTTTCTAATGGAGGAGCACTTTTCAATGCTGGTAAAAGCCTTAGAAACGAAAATCAAAATGCAGCAGTTGCAGGAGCCATATCAGGTGCGAAACATGTTCATGAAATTAGCAAACTTTACGGTTGTCAAGTGATTTTACATACTGATCATGCAGCTAGAAAACTTTTGCCTTGGATTGACGGTATGATGATTGAAAATGAAAAAAACTTCAAAGATTATGGATACCCTTTATTCAGCTCACACATGATAGATCTTTCAGAGGAAAGCATAGAAGAAAATATTAGAACATGTGAATACTATCTTGAAAGAATGTCGAAAATTGGTATAACTCTTGAAATTGAACTAGGTGTTACCGGAGGAGAGGAAGATGGCGTTGACAATACTGATATCGATAGCTCAAAATTATATACTCAGCCAGAAGAGGTAGCATATGCTTATGAAAGATTGATTAAGATAAGTAATAAGTTCACAATTGCAGCTGCTTTTGGAAATGTTCATGGTGTATACCGACCAGGGAATGTTAAACTAACACCAAAAATTTTAAAAAATTCTCAAGATTATGTTTCTAATAAATTTAATTTAGATAACAACACAATAAATTTTGTTTTTCATGGAGGATCAGGATCCTCAGTTGATGAAATTCGTGAAGCCATTTCTTATGGAGCTGTAAAAATGAATATTGACACTGACATGCAATATGCGTTTATGTCAGGGAGCAGAGATTATTTTTCGAAAAACGCTCAATATTTAAAATCACAAATAGGAAACCCTGATGGAGATGATATACCAAACAAAAAGTATTATGATCCAAGGGTTTGGCTACGAAAGTCTGAGGAAGCTTTTGTTAACAGGCTTGAAAAAGCTTTTAGAGATTTAAATAATATCAACACTTTGTAAATGGCTTGGTTTCGAAGGAAATTAAAGGGTATTAGGACCGAGACTAAAGAAAAAAAAGACACACCAGAGGGTCTATGGCACAAGACACCATCCGGAAATATTGTTGATAATGATGAATTAATTAAAAATAATTTTGTTTCACCAGCTGATAATTTTCACTTAAGAATTGGTTCAGATGAATACTTTAAAATCATTTTTGATGACAATTATGAAGTTCTTTTTGAAAATCTTAAAAGCACTGATCCACTCGAATTCAAAGATTCAAAAAGTTATAAAGACAGAATAAAGCAAGCCAAAGATAAAAGTGGTTTAAACGAGGCAATTAAGGTTGGATATGGAAAGTCTTACTCAAAAAATATAACAATCGCTGCAATGGACTTTAAATACATTGGAGGTTCGATGGGCTCTGTTGTCGGCGAAAAAATTGCTAGAGCAGTTGATCATTCTATAAAAAACAAGAGTCCTCTTCTAATAATTTCAAAATCTGGCGGAGCAAGAATGATGGAAGGTGCAATATCTTTAATGCAAATGGCTAAAACCTCTGCAAAACTAACTCAACTTTCAGACAAGAAAATCCCTTACATATCTTTATGCACTGACCCAACAACAGGTGGAACTACTGCTTCATTTGCTATGTTGGGGGATATTATTATTTCAGAGCCTGGAGCATTGATTGGCTTTGCAGGCCCAAGAGTTGTTAAAGATACGACTGGGCAAGATCTTCCACCCGGATTTCAAAGTTCAGAATTCTTATTAGAACATGGTTTTATCGATTTTATTGCTCACAGAAATGATTTAAAATTTAAGATCAATTTTTTTATTGATTTAATTCAAAATAAACCATTAAGAAATTACAATCATAACTAAAAAAAAATTTTATATTTGCCGCACAATTTGAAAGATGTACCTAACTAATAAAGTAAAAGAAGAAATTTTCAAAGAGAATGGTAGCTCAGAGAAAGACTCTGGTTCAGCAGAAGGGCAAGTGGCACTTTTTACAACCAGAATCAATCACCTAACCAAACATTTAAAGAATAATAAAAAAGATTTTAACACAGAAAGATCTTTATTAAAGATGGTTGGTAAACGTAAGAGTCTACTAAATTATTTGAAAAATAAAGACATAAAAAGATATAGAGCAATTATCAAAAAGCTCAGTCTTAGAAAATAATAAAAGAATACAAGTTTTCATTGGTTCTACTCTCACAACAATTAATTAATGAAAACAAATGAAATACAAAGTACATAAGAAAGAAATAAATCTACCTGATGGTAGACAAATCACAATTGAAACTGGAAAATTAGCAAAACAAGCCGATGGTTCAGCAGTAATTCAAATGGGAAATGCTATGCTTTTAGCTACCATTGTTTCATCCAGAACTAAAAGCCCTGTTGATTTTCTTCCACTTACTGTGGATTACAGAGAAAAATTTGCCGCAGCTGGTAAATTTCCCGGAGGTTTTTTTAAAAGAGAAGCTAGACCCTCTAATGAGGAAATTCTTACGATGAGGCTTGTAGATAGGGTTTTACGTCCATTATTTCCTAAGGATTATCACTATGAAACACAAGTTATGATTCAGTTGATGTCTCACGATGAAGATGTTATGCCTGACTCATTAGCTGGACTTGCCGCATCCACTGTTATTCAGCTTTCAGATATTCCTTTTGAATACCCAATATCAGAAGTTAGGGTAGGTAGAATTGAAGGAGAATTCATTATTAACCCGAGTAGAGCTCAATTAAAAGAATCTGATATTGATATTATGGTTGGTGCAAGCCATGATTCAGTTTCAATGGTTGAGGGTGAATTTGATGAAATTTCAGAAGAAGAAATGACTGATGCAATTAAGTTTGGACATGAAGCAATTAAAAATCAAATCCAAGCCCAAACTGAATTAGTAAATGAAGTTGGTAAGAAAGAAACGAGAGAATACGATTCTGGATTAGATGATGAAGATCTTTTGAAAAATATTCATGACAAATGTTACAAGGATTGTTATGAAGTTGCAAAAAAAGGCCTTAGTAAAAAAGAAAGATCTAAAAATTTTTCAGCTATAAAAGAAAAGCTTTTAGAGTCATTCAGTGAAGAAGAAATTGAAGAAAAAGGTAATTTAATTAATAGCTATTTTTCAAAAGTAGAAAAAGATGCTGTTAGAGAGCTAGTATTGAGTGAGGGTATTAGATTGGATGGTAGGAAAACAGACGACATTAGACCAATTTGGTGTGAAGTAAACTACCTACCATCAACTCACGGTTCATCAATATTTACTAGAGGAGAAACTCAAGCTCTAGCAACAGTAACATTAGGTACGTCAAGGGATGCTAATATTATTGATTCACCAACACAGCAGGGTGAAGAAAATTTTTATTTACATTATAATTTCCCCCCCTTCTCAACTGGTGAAGCCAGACCTCTGAGAGGAACTTCTAGACGAGAAATTGGTCATGGAAATTTGGCTCAAAGAGCACTTACAAAAGTTTTCCCATCTGATTGTCCATACACTGTTAGAGTTGTTTCTGAGGTTTTGGAATCTAATGGTTCATCATCAATGGCAACAGTGTGTTCAGGTACTATGGCACTAATGGATGCAGGAGTTAAAATTAGTAAACCTGTATCAGGAATTGCTATGGGATTAATTTCAGATGGAAAAAGATATTCAGTTCTTTCAGATATTCTTGGTGATGAGGACCACCTCGGCGATATGGACTTCAAAGTTACTGGTACCGAAGATGGAATTACAGCATGTCAAATGGATATCAAAATTAAAGGACTTTCTTATGAAATTCTTGAAAAAGCATTAGAACAAGCAAAAGACGGGAGGCTTAAAATTTTGAATGAAATGACTAAAACAATTGAGAAACCATCTGATGAAGTTAAAGAACATGCTCCAAAGATGGTCAAAATAGAAATTGATGGCAGCTATATTGGTGCAGTAATTGGTCCTGGGGGAAAGGTAATTCAAGAAATGCAAAAAGAGACTGGGACAACAATTGTTATTGAAGAAGAAGACGAAAAAGGAATCATTGAAATTTTGGGTACTGATCAAAATATGATTGACTCAGTAATTCAAAAAATAGAAGACATAACTTTTAAACCTGAAGTAGGTAAGACATATAATGTTAAGGTAATCAAGATTTTAGATTTTGGAGCTGTTGTTGAATTTAGACCCAGCAAAGAAGTTTTACTTCACGTGTCTGAAATTGATTGGAAACGTGTTGAGAAAGTTGAAGATTATTTAAAAATTGGTGATAGGATCGATGTTAAATATATGGGAATTGATCCAAGAACAAAAAAGCAAAAGGTATCAAGAAAAGTATTAATTGAAAAACCAGAAAAAAAATAATTATTTTTGAAACCTTTTTTAATTTTTAGCGTATAATCTATAAAGTACAATAGTGAGACAATTAAAAATTACAAAACAAGTAACCAATAGAGAAACAGCTTCTCTTGATAAATATTTACAAGAAATTGGAAAAGTTGACCTAATCACCGCTGAAGAGGAGGTAGAATTAGCTCAAAGAATTAAAGCCGGTGATGAAGTTGCACTTGATAAGTTAACCAAAGCCAATTTAAGGTTTGTAGTTTCAGTTGCAAAACAATATCAAAATCAGGGCTTAACATTACCTGATTTAATCAACGAGGGAAATCTAGGTTTAATTAAGGCCGCTAAGAGATTTGATGAAACTAGAGGTTTTAAATTTATCTCGTACGCAGTGTGGTGGATCAGACAGTCTATTCTTCAAGCTCTAGCTGAACAATCTAGGATTGTCAGATTGCCCTTAAACAAAATCGGTTCTATCAACAAAATCAATAAGATGTATGCTTTTCTTGAGCAAGCAAATGAAAGAGTGCCGTCTGCAGAAGAAATTGCAAAAGAACTTGACATGACTGTCTCCGATGTGAAGGAGTCTATGAAAAATTCAGGTAGACATGTTTCAATGGACGCACCTTTAGTTGAAGGTGAGGACTCAAACCTTTACGATGTCTTGAGAAGCGGTGAGTCCCCCAACCCTGATAAAAAATTGTTACACGAATCATTGAAAACTGAAATTGAAAGATCTTTAGAAACCTTAACACCCAGAGAAGCTGATGTTGTAAGATTATATTTTGGATTAGGAGATCAACATGCAATGACACTTGAGGAAATTGGAGAGACATTTGATCTAACAAGAGAAAGAGTTAGACAAATTAAAGAAAAAGCCATTAGGCGGCTTAAGCACACATCCAGAAGTAAAATTCTTAAAACATATTTAGGATAGTATTAATGAAAATTATAGCTCCTTCTATGCTTTCTTCTGACTTTGGAAGATTAATAGATGAAATTGAGCTCATAAATAAGAGCAATGCGGATTGGTTTCACTTAGACGTCATGGATGGTGTTTTTGTTCCTAATATTACATTTGGCTCACCTGTACTTGATATTTTTAAAAATTATGCAAAAAAACCCCTGGATATTCATTTAATGATTGTAAATCCGGAAAATTATATTGATAAATTTTCTAGCTATAATCCCGATATAATAACAATCCACATGGAAGCAGTTAATGATATAAGTGCAGTGTTAAAAAAGATAAAAAATCTAAATATTAAAGCTGGTTTAGCAATTAATCCTGATACACCAATCAAACATCTTGAACCATATATAAATGAAATTGATATGGTTTGTTTGATGGGTGTTTTTCCTGGATTCTCAGGTCAAAAATTCATCAATAAAACAAATTCAAGATTAAGAGACTTAAAAAATTTAATAGAATCTAAAAAATCAAAAGTCTTAATACAAGTTGATGGAGGAGTTGATTTAAGTAATGTAAAAGAGTTATCCAGATTGGGAGCAGATATTTTAGTTTCAGGTAGTTGTATTTTTAAATCAAAAAACCCAAGCAAAATAATTGATTCTTTAAAGAAAGAATCAAAGGTTTAACTTTTATGTCGTCGAGTCTGTTGTACGGTCTTGGTGTAATGAGCGGGACTTCCCTTGACGGGATAGACATTTGTTATGTCGAATTTAAAAAAGAGGATGATAGTTACTTCAGGATAATAAATTCTAAAACATATAAATACAATTCCATTTGGACAAATAAACTGGGTGATATTCACTTAAAAAATGATTTAGAAATAAAAAAAATAGATTTGGATTATGGTATTTTGATCTCACAAAAAATCCTGGAATTTTTAAACGACAACAATATTTCAAATTTAGATTTTATTTCATCACATGGACACACTGTAAAGCATAAACCACCTTATTACAGTATACAAATTGGAAATGGCAAAATTATACGTGAATTAACTAATGTAACAACCATCAACGATTTTAGATTCCAGGATATAAGACTTGGTGGCCAAGGTGCGCCTTTGGTTCCAATTGGTGACAAATATTTATTTGGGAACTATGATTCATGTTTGAATTTGGGAGGAATTGCAAATATTTCTTTTGGTAACATTGGAAGCACTAAAGCTTTTGATATATGCGGATGTAATATTTTATTAAATAAGTATTCTAAAATTTATGATAAAGAATTTGATGAATTTGGTAAATTATCTTCAAAAGGGAAAGTTATTCCTGAATTGATTGAACGTTTAGATTCAATAAGATACAGCTCAATTAAAGGACCGAAATCTTTGGATAAGGAAAAATTACTCAATGATAATTATAAATTAATTGATGACTATTTAGCTAATAAAAGTGATATAGATTTGAAAAAAACAGGGCATAATGTTTTAGCAACAATTGTAGAGCATATTTCAAATGAAATTTTTAATGTCGTAAGCAAACAAAATAATTTAAAAAATATTTTAATAACAGGCGGTGGAGCAAAAAATAATTTTTTGATTGATCAAATAAAAATAAAGTTAAACTGTTCAGTTATAATACCAGAGGAAAAAATAGTTGATTATAAAGAAGCTTTGATCTTTGCTTTTATGGGTAAACTTCGTTTACAAAATAAAATTAATTGTTTAAAAACTGTGACTGGTGCAAAAAAAGATCACTCATCAGGCACTATATTTCATTAAGAAACCTTGAAAAAATTTTTTAAATTTCGGATGTGAGAATATCTTTTATGATTTTTACTAATCTTAAAATCAAACACTATATTTTTGCATAAAAGAAGAAAAATTTGAAAATTAATAAAGTTTAAATCATAGATGAAAAATTATATTTTACTAGCCCTTGTGCTTACCCACTCATTAAATTTATATTCTCAAGAACTCGAATTAAGTTATTATCTACCTAAATCAAATAGTTATAATCAAGACATTCCAAAGCCAAGTGAAATAATTGGTCATGAGGTTGGCGAGTGGCATGTTACGCACGATAAGCTAGTTCAATATATGTATGCTGTAGCCAATTCATCGGATAGAATTATCATTGAAGAAACTGGGAAAACCTATGAAAACAGGCCTTTACTGATTTTAAAAGTTTCATCAGAGGAAAATATTAAAAATTTAACTTCGATCAGAGAAAGTCATCTAGAGATCTCTAATGGAGTCAAAAAATCTGACTTTAAAAATATGCCAGCAATTGTTTATCAAGGTTATTCTGTTCACGGAAATGAGGCAAGTGCATCTAATGCAGCTTTATTAGGAATATATTATTTGGCAGCATCTAATGATCCTGAAACTTTAGAAATCTTGAATAATAGTGTTATTTTATTTGACCCATGTTTAAACCCTGATGGATTACAAAGATTTGCAAATTGGGTTAATTCAAATAAAAATTTAGTACCAAACCCTGATAATAATGACAGAGAATTTAGCGAAGTTTGGCCTGGCGGAAGGACAAATCACTATTGGTTTGATTTAAACCGTGACTGGCTACCTGTTCAACTTCCTGAGTCTCAAGCTAGGGTTAAGACATATACAGATTGGTTACCTAATATTGTTACTGATCATCACGAAATGGGTACAAATTCTACATTCTTTTTCCAGCCTGGTATTCCCTCTAGAGTAAATCCATTGATACCTAATTTAAATCAAAAATTAACTGAAAAAGTTGCAAAATATCATGCAAATTTCTTAGATAAGATTGGAAGCTTATACTATAGCAAGGAAAATTATGATGATTTCTATTTTGGAAAGGGTTCAACCTATCCTGATGCTAATGGAGGCATTGGGATTTTATTTGAGCAAGGTAGTTCAAGAGGCCACATTCAAAATAGTCAAAATGGAGTACTAACATTTCCTTTTACAATAAGAAATCAATTAACTACAACATTGTCTACATTAAAGGCTGCGAGTGAACTAAGGATTGAACTTCTTTCTTATATGAATGACTTTTATGTTAATAACTTTAATGATTCTAGTAAATCAAAATTTAAAGGAATTGGATTTGGTAATAGTCACGATAATACAAGTAGTTATGAATTAGCCAGCATTCTCAAAGCCCATAAAATTAGAGTTATTGAAACCGATGGAAAAAAATTTAAATATTTTGTGCCATTACAACAAAAAAAGTCAAAGCTCATAAAAGCGATGTTTGATACTCAAACCAAATTTGAAGACAGTCTATTTTATGATGTTTCTGCATGGACTTTTCCTCTAGCCTTTAATTTAAATTATGAATTTCTAAAGGAAAACTTAAGTGGGAATGAGTTGTTTAATAAACGTTCTGGAAAAATTAGCGGTTTTTCAAGTTATGGATATTTAATAAAGCCGTATGATTACAACATCCCAAAATTTATTAATTTTTTACAAGAAAATGGTATCAGATTAAAATCAAGCAGTAAAATATTTAAAATAAAAAATAGTTATTTTGATTATGGGACATTGCTAATACCTGTTGTTGGACAATCAAAAAAACCTGAAAAAATCTTTGAGTTGCTAACTGAAATTTCAGAAAAAACTGGCATAGATGTTTATTCTTTATCAAGTGGCTATGAAGATAATATCGGTTTTGGTTCCAATTCTTTCACGACAATAAAAAAACCAAAGATAGGATTAATTGTAGGTAATGGTGTAAGGTCGTATGATGCGGGTGAAATATGGCATCTTTTTGATACAAGATATGGTATTCCTATAACTAAATTAGATGTTAAAAATTTAAATCGAACTAACCTCACAGAGTATTCTCACATAATTTTGCCAAGTTATTCTGGAAGCAGTGTAAATATTGATATAATAAAAGACTATTTAAAAGGTGGTGGTAATATAGTTGCTTATAGAAATTCAATTAACTGGCTAGAAAAAAATAAAATTGTAAGTGTTGATTTTCTTAAAAATGAAAGATATGCGTCCGATGTATCCTTTGAAGATAGGGGCAAATTTACCGGATCACAAGTCATTGGTGGTACGATTTTTAATACAAAAATTGATAAGAGCCATCCAATTAATTTTGGAATAAAAAATAATGATCTGCCAATCTTTAAAAACAACACTATTTTTATGAAACCAGACGAAAATAGTTACAACAATCCTATTACTTATTCGAAAAATCCACTACTTAGTGGATACATCTCAGATGAAAATTTAGAATTATTAAAAAAAAGTGTTCCATTCAAAATAAAAAGATATTCTGCTGGAAAAATTTTCTTGTTTTCCGATAATACAAACTTTAGAGCCTTTTGGTATGGAACAAATAGATTATTGATGAATTCTATTTATTTATCAAATAAAATGTAATATTGAATTTTTTAAAGCCTTACTCCAAAGAGTTTTCTTATAATTTAAAATTAGCATACCCAGTAATAATTGGGATGATTGGCCATACATTGGTAGGGTTCGTTGATAATGCAATGGTGGGCCAATTGGGAACATCAGAACTAGCTGCGATTTCTCTAGGAAATAGTTTTGTGTTTTTGGCTATGTCATTTGGTATTGGATTTTCAACTGCAATTACACCCTTAATTGCTGAAAGCGATGCTCGAAATGACAAAAATAAAACAAAATCTATTCTTTCAAATGGTATAATAATATGTTCTATTTTAGGACTAATTTTGACTGCCCTAGTTTTAATTTTTAAGCCAATAATATATTACATGGGTCAGCCAGAAATAGTTGTTAGTCTCGCTTATCCTTACATTACGCTCGTTGCAATTTCATTATTTCCATTAATTATTTTTCAATCATTCAAACAATTTTCAGACGGATTATCATTTACAAAAATTGCGATGATTTCTACTGTCATTGCAAACATCATAAATGTTGTCTTAAACTACATCCTTATTTATGGTGAGTTTGGTTTTCCAACGTTGGAGTTAGTCGGAGCCGGGATAGGAACCTTAATTTCAAGATTTATCATGGTACTGCTGATTATTTATTTGATCAAATCCAACCCCAAAACAAATCAGTACATAAACAATTTGTTTAGTTTTGAATATTCTTCAAAAATCATAAAAAAAATTTTCAATATCGGCTACCCATCTGCTTTACAAATGATGTTTGAAGTTGGATTTTTTATTTCAGGCATATGGGTTTGTGGGATTATTGGGATAAATTATCAAGCAGCAAATCAAATTGCACTAAATCTATCATCATTAACCTTCATGGTTGCATTAGGATTAAGTGTTGCTGCAACGATCAGGGTTGGAAATCAAAAAGGACTGAATGATTATAAAAATCTAAAACGTATTGCGATATCAATTTTCTTAATTACAATTTTGATTGAATTGGTTTTTGCTCTAATTTTCATTTTTTTCTCTGACTTACTACCCTGGCTGTATTTAGATAATAATAGTAGTACCGATGTTCTTGAAACTGTCACTTTAGCTTCAAAATTATTAATAGTCGTAGCTCTATTTCAAATTTTTGATGGAGTACAAATTGTTGCACAGGGTGCATTACGTGGCATTCAAGATGTAAAAATACCCTCAATTATTTGTTTTTTATCTTATGTAATTTTTGGCATACCAATAATGATTTACCTAGGATTATACACAGAACTCAAAGCCACTGGTGTTTGGATTGGTTTTTTTATTGG
Source organism: uncultured Bacteroidota bacterium (assembly GCA_902614065.1). Lineage (GTDB taxonomy): Bacteria > Bacteroidota > Bacteroidia > Flavobacteriales > Flavobacteriaceae > Eutrophosalina. The sequence continues at coordinate 73,384 of CACMJT010000002.1, forward strand.
ATTATTGATTGCATCAATTCTACTTTCAATAAGATTCTTTAAAAAATGTAACATCGAAATTAAAAAATGAATCTTAGTTATATTTCTTAGACATAGATATTGACTCACTTATCTGAACAAAAAAATATAACAAAATACTTATAACAATCATCTTCTGAGAAGATACTTGAATTAATAATGATCGATTATCTAAAAATGGATTTGGGCCATACTCCATAACAATTATAAAAATGAGAAGTATAAAGCAGAAAATTGAGGAACTTATAAGCATTGTTTTACTAAGATTGCTTTTATAAACAATAAATAATTGAATAAAACAATGAATAAATAAGACTCTAAATGCGACTTTTACAAAAAAAACATGAATATCAAAAGTGGAATTATCAGCAGAAAATACTGCTACCAAAACAAAGGAAACTAATGATATAATAATTGTAGACAAAGAAAAAAAATTCAATATTTTATTTCTATTAAATTTTAATTGAATTCTCAAATAAGACACGTAAAATAAAAAGTATGATATGGCTAAAATTAGCATTGAAGAGTTGAATAGATATGCTGAAACTATATTATCCTCACCATTTTTTGCCGTTGACTCACCAAGGTTACTTAAAAAGTTATAGAAAAAAGAGTATCCTTTTGTTTCAGGCTCAATAATAGTACCTCCAGGATAAATCACCATTGAAATAAAATTTAAAATAACAAATAGAAATATACCTACATAACCTTGTTTTATTAATATATTGCTCATATTAATGTGACTTAAATTAAATTCATTTCAATTTAACGAAAAGTCACCCATTTGATAAATTATTTTAGTTAGTAATTAGTGAGGGAGAGAGGATTCGAACCCCTAACCAACAGAGCCGAAATCTGTTATTCTATCCAGTTGAACTACTCCCCCATGAATAAATCATCAAATCGTCTCAATTATTTAAATTTTTTCTTACGATTTGCGATATTGTCTTACCATCAGCTTTTCCTGATAGTTCTTTAGTTGCCATACCCATAACTTTTCCCATATCTTTCATTCCAGATGAGTTAGTTTGTTTAATTATTGATAAAACTATATCCTCAATCTCTTTTTCATTTAATTGCTTGGGTAAATATTTGGAAATGAATTCTGACTGAGCAATTTCTTTATCAGCCAAATCATTTCGATTTTGACTCTCAAAAATTTGGGCACTTTCTTTTCTTTGTTTTACAAGTCTTTGTAGAATTTTAATTTCATCAGACTCATTTAATTCATTCGAACTTGAATCTTTAGTTTCAAATAAAATAATTGCAGATTTTATTGCTCTAAGTGACTCTAATTTAATAGTATCTTTTTCTTTCATTGCAGATTTTATATCTGAATTTATGGTGATTTTTAGCGACATATTTTAGTAATTAATCAACATTATCGTGGAGAAATGTATTATTAGACTTGATATCCATATTTCCATTTTTATCATCAGTTAGTGTGGATGACGACATTGAGTTTATACCCTCATCATCCAAGCTTATACCAGCTCTTTTATAGGCAGGTTCGCTATCCATTTCACCTACTACTCTTGATTTGGTAAATTTATAATTATATTCCTTGAGTTTAATTCTTCTTTGATCAGTTCTCTTAGCCAATCCTTCAACAATCGGACTATCAATTGGATTAAATTTATGATTTTTTTCATTTTCTAGGTTGTCCTCTGCATTTTTACTGTAAGAATTATTTTCAAGCGTAACATATGGAATTATGTGCACAGGTTCTATAACCTCAATATCATTTATATCAACCTTTAAAAAATGTTTATAATCATTGTTATCATTTGAAAAAATTTTTTCCCCATCATCTAAAACTTGAATTGGATCAATAACATCAATTTCCTCCAATTTTTTTATTATTAACTCCTCATCAAGTTTACTATCAACTGCATCATTTATATCCTTTTTAATTAACTCATAATCCACATCAATGTCCAAAATCTCCTCTTTTGTGATATCATGATTTTCACTAGTTTGTATTGTGTCAATATCAAAATTGATGTTTTTAAAATCTATTGATTGAGATGCGTTATCAAACTGTAGAGGTTTTTGTTTTTTTTCTACATTTTCAGAAATTTCATTTTCATCCTCAAGACTATATATCGTCTTTTTTGGTTCAATATGTAAAATTTCATCTTGCTGTTTCATGTCAAATCCAGTAGCAATTACAGTTACAGCAATTTCTTCAGTTAATGAATTATCCTCACCAATACCCATGATAATATTAGCTTTATTACCAGCTTTTTCCTGTATGTGATCGTTAATTATTCCTATTTCGTCAATGGTAATTTCGCTCAATCCGGAAACTATTAATAATAGAACATTCTGCGCACCATCAATTCGGTTGTCGTTTAAAAGAGGAGAATCTAATGCATTTGTAACAGCTTTAAGCGCTCTTTTCTCTCCCGAAGCACTGTAAGAACCCATAATAGCATTACCGCTTTTAGACAAGACTGTTTTAGCATCTTTTAAATCAATATTTTGAGTGTAGTGATTAGTTATCACCTCTGCAATTCCTTTTGCTGCTGTTGCAAGAACTTCATCCGCCTTTGTAAAACCTTCCTTTACCCCAAGGTTACCATATATTTCTCTCAATTTATTATTATTGATCACAACCAAAGAATCAACACTATTCCGAAGTCTTTCCAAGCCTAAATTAGCTTGGTCTGTTCTAACCTTTCCCTCAAAAACAAATGGCATTGTTACTATCCCAACAGTTAAAATACCCATCTCCATGGCTAGATTTGAAATAATTGGAGCAGCACCTGTTCCAGTTCCACCACCCATCCCAGCTGTTACAAAAACCATCTTGGTATTTTTATCAAGCATTTTTTTTAATACATCTAAACTTTCAATTGCTGCTTTTTCTCCAATTTTTGGATCAGCTCCAGCACCCATACCCTCGGTTAGATTAATACCAAGTTGGACTTTATTTGGAACTGGGCTATTTTCTAACGCTTGAGCATCAGTATTACATATAACATAATCAACCCCATTAATACCTTTATTATACATATAATTAATAGCATTACTACCTCCTCCACCTACTCCAATTACTTTGATTACATTGCTTTGGTTCTTGGGTAAATCCCAAGATAAATTTTCATATTGATTTTCCATATTCATATTTTTATTATTCTGCGTTCTCTAAAAATTTTTTTAATTTTTCAGTAAATTTTTCAAAGATTGATTTTTGTTTTGAAGTTCCTGAAATACTGTCAATCTCCTGTGTCTCATTTTCAACTTCCGTTGTTTCTAATTTTTCATCGTTATTAACATAGTTATCCCTAGCATTCATAACTAGACCAACAGCTGTTGCGTATGTTGGATTTGAAATTTCTATTAAATTATTTCCAGCCAAATGTTCATTCGGAGACCCAAGTCTAGTATCCATTCCTGTTATGTACTCAACTAATTGTTTTAGATGTTTTAATTGACTACCACCACCAGTCAAAACAATTCCTGCAATAAGTTTCTTTTTTTGCTCTTCATGTCCATAGTTTTTAATTTCTAAATAAACATGCTCTATAATTTCAACAACCCTTGCATGAATGATTTTTGATAGATTTTTCAAAGTTATTTCCTTGGGTTCCCGTCCCCTAAGACCTGGAATTGAAACAATTTCATTTTCTTTATTTTCACCGGGCCATGCGGATCCAAACTTCACTTTTAGTAATTCAGCTTGTTTCTCGATAATTGAGCAACCTTCTTTAATATCCTCAGTTATTATATTTCCACCAAAAGGTATAACTGATGTATGCCTTATAATTCCATCTTTAAAAATTGCGAGATCTGTCGTTCCTCCCCCAATATCAATAAGGGCAACACCTGCTTCTTTTTCTTCTTTACTTAATACGGCATCAGCTGATGCCAAAGGTTCTAAGGTTATACCATGAAAATCAATCCCTGAACTTTTTACACATCTTGCAATATTCTTTATTGAACTAACCTGACCTACAACAACATGGAAGTTAGCTTCCAATCTTCCACCAAACATTCCAATTGGCTCTTTTATTTCTCCTTGTCCATCAACCTTATATTCTTGAGGCAGAACATGGATAATTTCCTCACCAGGTAGCATTACCAACTTATAAACTTGATTTATCACATCATTAACATCTTTTTCTTCAATTACTTGGTCAGAATTTTGTCTAGTTATATAATCACTGTGTTGTAAACTTCTAATATGCTGTCCCGCGATTCCAACAACAACCTTGTCTATTTTGTATCCAGATGTTTTTTCTGCTTCATTGACTGCAGATTGGATTGATTGAATTGTTTGTGTAATGTTATTAACAACACCGCGGTGAACACCTAAACTTTCAGACCTTCCCAATCCAATAATTTTTAGCTTACTATACTCATTAACATGTCCAATCATTGCAACAATCTTGGTTGTTCCAATGTCTAAACCTATAAAAAGCTCATTGTTTTTCATTAATTTAATTTTTCGATTACTACTTGATTTTTAAAGCTTAGATTAATATTCTTTACATTAGAAAATAAATCTGACTTATATTTTGCAGCATAGAAAATCTTATATTTTTTTAGTTTGCTGCTAATGCGTTTAAAGTTTCCAAAGTTTATTAAAAAATTTTCATTCACTGGTTTTAGATTCATATGAATTGAATCTAAAAAAATGTAATCGATATGTTTATTCAAGAAATCATCATTTTTTATTTGAGAACTGACTTCCAGAGCATTAATTAAATTGATAGAATCTATCTGACCTACAAAATATACAGTCTCAGGCCTGTAGATTTTTGATAATGGAATCATTTTACCTTTAGAATCAAGATATCTATTTTGATACTCTAAAAACATCACAGCATCCTTTTCATTGATTTGAAGATTTATTTTTGAATCTACGGTTCTGTAAACATTAGAATTATCGAAGTAATCAATATTTTCGAGATGTTTTTCAAGTTTAGTAAAACTAAATTCATGATTAAATAATGAGTCAATAATAAATTTATTTTCAACTAAATTTATTTTTAAAGAATCAAGATCAATGTAGTTTAACGTTAAATAATTTAAGTCATCATATACTAAAACATCTCTTTTATCATTAACTACATTTGCCCAAATTGCTATGCAAACAATTAAAATCATAAGTGTGGACAAAAAAATATTTTTAAATAACATTTTGTAAAATCAATTTTTTTATACTTTCAACTTTTTCAGAAATATCACCTGCTCCCAAAGTGATAATTATTTCTGAGTTATCTTTTTTAATTTTATTTAACAACTCATTATCAGCAATGATATTTTTATTTTTATTTTGTATTTTTTCTAATAATATTCTAGAATCAATACCAGGAATGGGATCTTCGCGAGCTGGATATATATCTAATAAAAATATTTTGTCGAATTTTTCTAAAGCTTTTGCAAACTCATTCATAAAATCTTTAGTTCGGGAAAAAAGATGTGGTTGAAAAACTACAAGATTAGATTTTTGTGGGTACATTTTTTTAACTGAGCTAACGATTGATTCAATCTCATTAGGGTGGTGAGCATAATCATCAATAAAAATTTTAGGAGATTTAGTAATAATTGAAAATCTCCGATGGATACCATTAAAGGATTCAATAGCATGAATAATTTTTTTTGGATTTAAGTCTAGATTAATTGCTATTGAAAAAGCAGCTAAAGCATTGAGAGCATTATGTTCACCGGGCATTTTAAATACTACCTTTCCATAATTATTTTTCTGAGATTTTATTTCGAATTGAGTTTCAAATGGACCATGAATTAATTTATCAATAAAATAATCGGATTCATTATTCAACCCATATTTACAGCCATCAAATTCTAAATTTTCATTCTGGAAAACAATTCCATCTTTTTTTAAATTTCCAACAAAGTTTTTAAACGTACTTTTAAGATTTTGATAATTTTTATATATATCTAGATGGTCAGCGTCAATATTGTTAATACATATTATGTCAGGTTTAAGTTGCAAAAAAGACTTGTCAAATTCATCAGCTTCAACAACGAAAATTTTGTTTCCATTATTTAATAAATTCGAGTCATAATCATTCATAATTCCACCTACAAACGATGTGAATTCTAAGTTAAATTGAAATAAAATGTGACTTAATAACGAACTTATAGTTGTTTTTCCATGAGTGCCTGAAATAGCAATACAAAAACCCTCATTGACAATTTCTGAAAGAATTTTTGCTCTTTTAACTAATGTGAATTTTTTATCCAGACAATATTGCAATATTTTGTTATCATGACTAATAGCGGGAGTATAGACAATGAGTGTATTTTTTGGATTTAATCTTTTTAATTCAGTCAATGATTTATTAAATATGTATGAAATATCAATTCCCGCCTTCACTAGTTGATCAGTAATTTTTGACTGAGCCCTATCATATCCATAAATAGTTTTATTGTTTTGAAATAAATATTTGGCTAAAGCAGACATTCCAATACCTCCAATTCCAACAAAAAAATAATTTTTGTATTCTATGTATTTCATTTTAAAAAATATTCAATTTCATTTATGATTGTTTTTACAGCATCTTTTTTTGAGATTGACTTAATTTTTTTTGAAAGACTAGTTCTGTATACATCGCTTACAATTAGTTTATTTATAATGGGTGTTAATTTAAATTCCAGTTCATCCTCATTAATAAATTCACATGCACCTTTATCATAAATTTTTCTGGCATTTTTGGTCTGGTGATCATCAACTACATTAGGTGAGGGAATAAATATTACAGGTTTACCAACTATACATAGTTCAGAAATAATGCTTGCACCTGACCTTGATACTATCAGATCCGAGACAGAGTATAGTTCTTCAATTTTATCAATAAAAGGAATAATTATTAAATTTTTATTTTCAAATCTTTTATAGGTTTTATAATACCTATTGCCAGTTTGTAAAATAACTTGTAAGTCATTTTTGACAAAAAAATCAATTGAATCAACTATAGACTTGTTGATTGCATCAGCTCCTTGACTTCCTCCCAATACTAGAATTGTTTTTTTATTTCTTAATAGATTTAATTTCTTATAAATCTCATTATTCTTTAACGATTTAAAAATTTTAATTGATTCTCTTACTGGATTTCCCGAATATATTATTTTTCTACTATCAAAAAATTTATCCATTCCATCATATGCAACAAAAATTTTCTTTGAATATTTACCCAAAATTTTATTCGTTAAACCTGGATAGGAATTTTGCTCTTGAATGAAAGTTGGTAACTTTAGCAAACTCGATACAAATAAAATTGGACCACTTGCAAAACCACCTGTTCCAATCACTAGGTTTGGTTTAAACTTTAGAATTATAACCAAGGATTGAATCAAACTAATAAATAACCTGAAAGGCAATAACAAATTAGAAAAAGAAAATTTTCTTTTAAAACCTAAAATATTTAACCCCTTAATTTTGTAGCCCCTTTCAGGAATTATTTTCATTTCCATTTTATTTTTTGAGCCTACAAAAAGTAATTCACTATTTATGAATTTATTTTTTAAACCATCAGCAATACTTAAAGCTGGGTAGATATGACCACCAGAACCACCGCCTGAAATAATAAATCTATATTCTTTTTTATTAATCATCTATAGCTACTGTATTATATTTTATTTTATTCTTACTAACACTTAATAGAATTCCCATGGCCAAAAAAGTTATCCAGATAGATGTTCCACCTGTACTAACTAGTGGAAGAGGTTGACCTGTAACTGGAATTAGTTGAACAGCAACTGCCATATTTGTAAAAGCTTGAAAAACAACAGGGATACCAACTGCAACAGATACTAGTTGTCCAAATTTTGTTTGAGACCTGTATGAGGTAATTATAATTCTAAATAGTAATACCACATATAATAACAATATAATTAAGGAAACTATAATTCCATACTCCTCAGCAATAATGGAGAAAATAAAATCAGAGGTGCTTTGCGGCAAGATATACTTCATAGAGCTTTTTCCAGCACCTACACCAAATATTTTTCCATTTGCTATTGCTGCTTTAGCTCTATTTATTTGATAATTTGATGTATCATCAATATCATTATTTACAAAATTTTCAATTCTATTAGTCCATGTATCAACTCGATTAGGGATAATGTCAGGAAATTTATTAACAGCATATAAAAACGATGAAATCAGAAAAATAAATAATAAAAACAGTGCTGTTAGATGTTTTAACTTATAGCCTGCGATGAAGATTATCATTGTAGACATAATGAATATTAATAATGCTGTAGAAAAATTAGATGGAAGAATTAATCCAACAACTAATATTATTGGAAGCCACATTAATAAGAATGTTTTTGTGAGGCTAAGATTTTTATTTTTTTCTTTAGACAAAAAATTTGATAAGTAGATCAATAAAAAAATTGATGCCAATGTGGAAGGTTGAAATGAAATATCAAGTATAGGTATATTTAACCATCTGTTTGCATTTGCACCATCAATGACATTGCCCTGAAAAGATGCAAAAAATAACAAAAAAATCACCAATGGCAGGACAATTAATGAAAGACCTTTAAAATATTTATAGTCGAGCAAATGTGTTGAATACATTATCATAATACCAATAAATATTATTGATACATGTTTTATGATATTTGAAAAAATTAAATTTACTCCAAAGTTTGAGCTGGCACTGTAAACAGGTAAGAATGAAAATATTGCTAAAGCAATAACCACAATCCAAATTGCCTTGTCTCCACCAATCTTTTTAGCTGCACTCATAATTTTCTAACTTGCTCCTTAAATAAATTTCCCCTTTGCTCAAAATTTTCAAATAAATCAAAACTTGCACATGCTGGTGACAATAAAACGATATCACCTTGTTTTGAGATATCATACGCGCTTTTAACTGCATCAACCATTTTGTTTGTAGAAACAATAAGATTACAGTGTTGAGAAAATGTTGAAATTATTTTGTCATTATCACTGCCCAGGCAAATAATTGCTTTAACATTACTCTTAACCAAGGGAACTAATTGACTATAATCATTTCCCTTATCTACGCCACCAACTATCCAAACTATTGGTTTTTTAAATGAATTTAAAGCGTAAAAGGTTGCGTTTACATTTGTTGCTTTTGAATCATTTACATATTTAACTTTATGAATTGTTAGAAAATGTTCCAATCTATGTGGCACGTTCTGAAAAGTTTTAAGACTTTCTATGATTTTTTTATTTGAAATATTTAAAATTTCTGAAACAGCAATGGCTGCCATTGAATTTTTTACATTGTGTAACCCAGTTAATGAGCTTTTAGTAATATCTATCATGTTTTCATTGTTATTTATGGATGATTTAATTTTGTTTTTGTGATGAATTAAATAGTTGTTTTGTTGATTTTTATTCTTGCTACTGTGTAAGGAAATTGCAGAAGCTTTACTGTTTATACTGTTAATTTTATTTGTCGTAATTGAACAATCGCCATTGTAAATAAAGAAATCTGAGCTTTTCTGATTTCTTATTATATTGAATTTTGCCTCAGCATAACTTTCCAATTTATTGTCATACCTATCTAAATGATCAGGGCTGATATTAGTTATGATTGAAATATCTGGCCTAAAATTTATAATATGATCAAGTTGAAAACTGCTAAGCTCTAGAACATAATAATCAAATTGATTTTCTACTATTGACTCAGAAAAACTATATCCAATGTTTCCTGCTAAGCCAACATTAAATCCACTATTTTTTAATATGTGGTAAATGAGTTTTGATGTTGTTGTTTTTCCATTTGTCCCAGTGACAGCAATAATAAATGCATTAGTATATCTCGAAGCAAATTCAACTTCTGATATAATTTTCTTTTTTTTAAGTGACGGTTTAGATTTAATTAGTGATCTTAAATCAATACCAGGACTAATTATAATTTCGTTTGAGTCCTTGATTAAATTTTCAGTATGTCCTGATTCCTCATATTTTACTTCCAACTTTGACAAAAGTTTTTTTGTTTCTGATTTTATATTTTTTGAATCTGAAAGAAAGATCTCTAAGCCTTTTTCTTGTGCCAACTTTACAGCTCCAATTCCACTTACACCAGAACCTAGAATAACTGTTTTGCTTTTTTCCATCATCTTAATTTTAACGTTATTAGAGTTAGTATTGCAAGTAAAATTGACACAATCCAAAATCTGGAAACTATTTTTGTTTCACTTAATCCTTTTTTTTGAAAATGGTGATGAATTGGACTCATTAAAAAAATCCTTTTTCCAATTCCATATTTTCTCTTTGTATATTTAAAAAAACTTACTTGTACTATTACTGACAATGTCTCAACAAGAAAAACACCACATAATATTGGCAACATCAATTCTTTCCTTACAAGAATTGCAATCACTGCAATGATTCCTCCAACTGATAAACTTCCCGTATCACCCATAAAAATTTGAGCAGGAAAAGTATTATACCATAAAAAACCAATCAGACCGCCTAGAAGAGCAGAGACAAAAACAAGTATTTCGCCTATTCCTGGTATGTACATAATATTTAAGTAGTCAGAAAAAATAATATTACCAGAAACCCATGCTAAAATTCCTAGAATAAAAACAACAATTGCTGAAGTTCCAGCTGCTAAACCATCTAGACCATCTGTAAGATTAGATCCGTTTGAAACTGCAATTATTATAAATGCTATAACTAGGACATAAAAAATCCAATTATAATTATTTTTTGAAATTTTAAATATTTCAACATAATCTAACTCGTTGTTTTTAATGAAAGGGATTGTTGTTTTTAATGACTTTTGATTGGTTGTTACACTTTCATAGGTATTAAAATCCTGATTTTGCTTGACTTCAATTTCAGGATGAAAGTACACTGTTAATCCAATAAACAACCCTAAAATAGTTTGACCAATAATTTTTACCCAACTATTTATTCCAGATTTTCTTTTCTTAAAAACTTTAATGTAATCATCGATAAATCCAATGATAGATAACCAAAGCAAAGAAAATATTAAAATCAAGATATATATATTCTTAAAATCACTAAACAATAAAATGGGAATTATGGTTGATAAAATTATTATTAAGCCTCCCATTGTTGGTGTTCCTTCTTTATCTTTTTCACCTGGTAAATTGAGCTCTCTGGTATTATCTCCTATTTGTTTTTTTCTCAATAAGTTTATTATTTTTTTACCAAAAATTGTTGAAATTAAAAGAGAAAGAATAAAACTAATTGCAGATCTAAATGATATGTATTGGAATAAACTAGCACCCATCAATTGGTACTCTTTTTCTAATATTTCAAATAAATAATATAGCATCAGACAGCAATTTTTAATGATTTTTTTACAACGTGTGAGTCATTGAATTCAATTTTTTTTGATTTGATAATTTGGTAATTTTCATGTCCCTTTCCTGCAATTAGAACAATACATTTTTCATCTATCATGGATAAAGCAAGCTTTATTGCTATCTCTCTATCTAACTCAATAAATACTTTTTTTAATTGAATTGTATCAATGCCTGAAATCATATCTTCAATTATTTTTTCAGGATTCTCGTCCCTAGGATTATCAGACGTAAAAACAGAAAATGAACTATGATTTACAGCTATTAAACCCATTTTTTTTCTCTTTTTCATATCTCTACCTCCACCACAACCTATTACTGTAATTACTTTTGATTTATTAATATTTACTTGATTAATCGTACTCAAAACATTAAGTAATGCATCTGGTGTGTGAGCATAATCGACAATAGCTGTTATATTTTTGGATGAAATTATTTCAAATCTTCCGGACGGTGGTTTTAATAGGGTTATACTTCGGTAAATATTTTTTTCATTCAAATTAAGTAGTTTGGCTATCGAGAATACTGCTAGCAAATTATATGCGTTAAAATTTCCAATTATTGATGTTTGAATTTCTGTATTGTTAATTATTAATTTCATTCCATTTATGGTGTTTTCTAATACACGCAATGTGAAATCTGCTGGTTTTTTCATCGACATGGTATAAGTTTTTGAGGCTGTATTCTGAGTCATATAAATACCGTTCTTATCATCAATATTCACCAATGACTTTTGATTTTTTTTTAGCCTATCGAATAGTCTTTTTTTTGTGTTTAGATAACTTCTAAAATTTCCGTGGTAAATTAAATGATCGTGAGTTATGTTAGTAAATACACAGAGAAAAAATTCTAGCGAGTTAATTCTTTCTTGATCAATTGAATGTGAGGATACTTCCATAAAGCAAAAGTCAATTTCTAGATCAACCATTTTTCTCAAGTATAGATTAGTGTCATATGAATCTGGTGTAGTTAAAGATGTTTCATACTCCTCATTATTAATTTTAATTGTGTTTGTTGAAATCAAACCACTTTTATAACCCATATTTAAAATTAAATCGTGTGATAGTGAGACTGTTGTTGTTTTTCCATTTGTACCTGTTACCCCAATTAGTTTTAACTTTTTTGATGGGTTTCCAAAAAAATTACAACATATTTTGGCGTATGATTTTCTACTAGATTTTACTTTTATGTAGGTAATATTTTTAACCAAACTTTTTGGTAGTTTTTGACAAAGAATTGAAGAAGCACCTTTGTCAATAGCATTTTGAATATAACTGTGTCCATCATGCTCATTGCCCTCAATTGCAACAAATAAATAATTAGTATCGACATTGTTTGAATTTTTTGAGATATCCTTTATGACTAAATCAACTTTACCAATCACTTGAATTGTATCAATGCCACCAATTATGAGTTCAAGTTTTTTCATTGATTTGTACTAACTATTTTGTTATTAATTAATTCATTCTCAATTTCCTCAATTGTATATTCGAGATAATTAGGGTGTTTTGACATAATTTTTTCTGCAATATTTTTAAAAACAGGACCAGCCACACTTGATCCATAGTATCCTAATTGTTTATTGGGCTTATTAATCATTATTATACAGGAATACTTCGGTTCTTCGGAGGGAAAAAACCCTACAAAACTTGAATTATAGTTTATATTATCTGAATTGTAATCAACCTGAGAAGTACCTGTTTTTCCAGACATATTAAAATATTTAGATTTAATATTATAAGCTGTTCCATTTGGATGCTGAACAACATCGTAAAGCATTTTATTTATTATATCTAAGGTTTTTTTTGAGCAAATAGATGAATTCATTACCTCTTTTTTGAACTCATAATCATAGCCAAAAGAGCTAACTACCTTTTCCAAAAATTTAGGTTTTACCATTTCTCCATTATTAGCTATTGAATTATAAAATGTTAAAATTTGAAGAGGTGTCAGTGATATTCCATAGCCATATGCCATCCACGGCAATGACAATCCATTCCAACTTTTATCATCTGGGTGAGGAAATTTAGGTATGGGCTCTCCCTTGATTTCTATTCCCAGAGCCTTATCAATTCCGATATTTGAAATTCTATCTACAAATTTTCTTGGATTCTCTTCATAAAAATTGTTAACTGCTGATACAATCCCAGTGTTTGAGGATAGTCTAAAAATATCCATCAAATTTATTTCTCCATAGCCACCCTCCTTTGAATCTCTTACATCATACCCGTAAAAATTTAATTTACCATTTTTTGTATCTATTTTTTGAAGCGTATCTAGTGCGTTATCTTCCAATAACGAGATAATAGACATTAATTTAAAAGTTGAGCCTGGTTCTATAGATTCTCCAACTGCATAATTTAATTTTTCGTAATATTTACCTTCATTAGTTCTTCCAAAATTTGATATTGCTTTAATTTTACCAGTGCTTACTTCCATTACAATCGCTGATGAATGATCTGCTTCAAAATTGATAGTTTGCTGCAGAAGATTATCATGAACTATATCCTGAATCTCAACATCAATTGTAGAAAAAACATGTGAACCATTAATTGGGTTTTTATTTAAATTATTATCTAAAATTTTCCACTGTCCATTAGAAATTTTTCTCTTTGTTACAATACCATTTTTGCCTCTCAAAAAATTTCCATAGGCATGTTCCAGACCAACTCCTTTGAAATTTCCATTCTCATCAACTCTTTCGTATCCAATGGTTCTTTCAGCAATTTTTCCAAAGGGATATTCTCTAGTAATTTTATTTTCTACTATAAATCCTCCCTTTATTGTTCCATATTTAAGTATTGGAAAACTTTTAATTTTTTCGAGCGATTTATTGTCGATATTTCTGAAAATATTCAAATATCTATTGTTATTTTTTCGAGCTATTTTTATTCTTCTGCACTCATCAATAGAACTAGTTTTTTTGAATTTTGAGATTTTTTCACAAAGAGAACTTAACTCAGTTTGAAAGATTTTTTCTGATATTATTTTGGTATCAATATATATATCATACTTTGAAATTGTAGTCGCTAGTATACTGCCATCATTCGAATATAAATTACCCCTGATGGGCTTCGCTATAAAATTCTTAACCGTTTTATCCTCAGCTAACTTTCTGTATTTATCTCCGTCTATAAATTGTATTTGGAATAACTTGTAAAATATACCTATGGAAAAAATTAACATTAAGAAACCAACAACGTAAAGTCTAATTAAAAAATTATTTTCCATCATTCTTTTGTAATTATAATTTTGGTAGGTGGATTTAATGATGGTCCAATTCCTCTTTCAGATAATTGAACTTTTATATTTGATTCCATTTTTAATTTTACAACCTGTTTTCTTTTGTCAATGAAATCATTTTCAACGGATACTAGCATCTGGGATAAATCATTTAGTTTGTAAATTTTGGTATCAACACTGTGCGATGAATAGATCATGATGACGGCAAGAAAAAATAGGAACATAATAAACCTTATATTTTCCTGATTTGTTTTTTCAATTATAAACTTTCCATTAATTAAGTCGAATAATTTTTTTCTCATATTTTAATTGCTGATCTTAATTTTGCACTTCTAGATCTAGTATTTAATTTTAATTCTGATTCACTTGGTTTCAAGAATTGAAATTTTAGTTTAAACGGATTTAGAGAATTTCCAAATTTGTCTTTAACAGGCTCATCATTAAAGCAACCATTTTTAAAAAATCTTTTCACCAAGCGATCCTCTGCAGAGTGGTAAGTAATAACAGAAATAATTCCATTTTTTGATAAAAGTTTTTTTGACTGAGTTAATATTTCTTTTAAAAATTCTAGTTCTTTGTTTACTTCAATCCTAATAGACTGGTATACCCTGGCTAGAAAACTATTTTTAGTCTTTTCCGAGAAGAATGTTTCCAAAACAAAGTTTAAGTGATTAGTCATAACAATTTTTTTATTTTTCCTTTCCGCACATATCTTCTTTGCAATCTTTCTTGAATTTTTTAAATCTCCGTTCAGAAAAAACAGATTTGATAACTCATGCTCTGAATAACTATTAATTACCTCAATAGCATCAATATTTTGTTTTTGATTCATTCTCATGTCCAACCTATGTCCAGGATGAAAACTAAATCCTCTGCTTTTTTTGTCTAATTGATGGGATGAAACACCTAAGTCAGCCAATATTCCATCAACTTTTTTAACATTTAAATACTCCAATGTCTGCATTAAAAAAATATTGTTTTGTCTAAAAAAAAATAATCGCTCATCATCAATTATATTTCTTTGTGAGTCCAAATCTTGATCAAAAGCAATCAACTTGCCCTTACTCCCCAATTTTTTTAGTATTTCACGTGAATGACCTCCGCCACCATATGTCATATCAACATAAATTCCGTTGTCGCGAATTTCCAAACTATCTACACTTTGACTTAAGAGCACAGGGTTATGATAACTCATTGTTTTGATTACCCATAACTTGTTCAGTCAACTTTACAAAATCAATATTTTTATCATTGATTGATTTTTCGTAATTGTCTTTATCCCATATTTCAATAATGTTAATAGCAGATGCCATAACAATATTTTTTTTTAAATCTGAGTTGTTAATTAGATCGATTGGAACCAAAAACCTTCCATTAGAATCCAATTCGAGTGTTCTTACACCTGCGCTAAAAATCCTTATAAAATCGTTGTTTTTTTTGATGAATCTATTTAGAGAATTTATCTTATCCATAACATTTTTCCACTCAGCCATTGGATATAACTCTAGGCAGGACTGAAATACCGACCTTTTAATAACAAAGCCATCTTTTAAATTTCCATCAAGTTGTTTTTTTAACTGAGATGGTAAAAGAATTCTTCCCTTATTATCAATTTTACACTCGAAAGTTCCAGTTAGTTTTGTCATATTCGAAACACCTTCTCTCAAATATATATATTTTCTCCCACTTTTACCCACTTTTTCCCACTTTGTTGATAAATATATATGGGTTATGATTTTATATATTTAATTATTTGATTATCAGATTATTAAAAATGAAATTTTAATTTTTTTTAATAAAAAATTATGTTTTAATAAAAAGTGTTTTGTATATGATTACTTTAGCAACGGCAATTTGAATTATTTTTTTATGTCAAATACAAAATTTCAATACTTGTCAAAAGGCGATGGCCAACCCATCGTAATTCTTCATGGTTTAATGGGTGGGCTGAGTAATTTTAAAGATGTATTTGATTTCTTTCCTTCGGCTGGATATCAAGTTATTGCACCTGAACTCCCGATTTACAGTTCAAATATAATCGATACAAATTTGAAACATTTTTCAAAATACTTATTATCATTTGTTAAACATTTGAAATTAAAAGACATTATACTTCTTGGGAACTCAATGGGTGGGCATGTCGGATTAATATTTACAAAAATTTATCCAAACCTAGTAAAGGGTCTTGTGCTGACTGGCAGTTCAGGGCTATATGAAAATTCAATGGGTGATTCATATCCAAAAAGGGAAGACTATAACTTCATCAAAACAAAAACAGAAGGTGTTTTTTATAGCCCAAAAATTGCAACAAAGGAAATTGTAGATGAAGTTTATCAAACTGTTAATGATCGTAAAAAATTAATTAAAATCCTTGCTCTAGCTAAAAGTGCAATTAGACATAACATGTCAAAAGATTTACCCAAAATTAAAGTACCTACAGCATTAATATGGGGAAAAAACGATAGTGTAACACCACCTGAGGTTGCATTAGAGTTTGAAAAATTAATGCCAATGTCAGACTTATTTTGGATTGATAAGTGCGGACATGCACCCATGATGGAGCATCCTAGAAAATTTAATAAAATTTTAAAATCATGGTTATTAAAAAATAACTTTTAATGAAAATTTCAAAAATTAATTTTTTAAAAAGCAGTCCAAATTCAAGTGAATGCCCTAAAAACAATTTAAAGGAATTTGCATTTATTGGGAGGTCAAATGTTGGAAAATCTAGCTTAATTAATATGCTTTTTGACAATAAGAATCTTGCCAAAATTTCGAAAAAACCTGGAAAAACAAAATTGATTAACCATTTTATTATAAACGATAAAATCTTATTAGCTGACCTGCCAGGATATGGGTATGCAAAGCTTTCAAAATTTGAATCAAAAAAAATTAATATTCTAATTCATGATTACATAGAAAATAGGAATAATCTATTCAAGGTATTTTTATTGATTGATATTAGACATGAGCCAATCAAAACAGACTTGAAATTTATTGAATATCTAAGCAATATTAGAAAAGATTTTCACATAATTTTCACTAAATCTGATAAAATTAAAAAATCAGAGTTAGCAAAAAAATCAAAAAACTACATTGAAAAAATTGATTCACACTATTTAGATAAAAAGTTTTTCATAAGCTCTTCATCTACTAATAGTGGAAGGGAAGAAATTTTAAATTTTATTATTTCAGATTAAAATTTAATTTTTTTTAAGGTCTAATTTTTCAGCAAAATAGTCGCAGAAATCGGAAAAATCTTTAAATATTTTTTCATTATTAGTAGATCTTAAATGAGTTTTTGACAAGCTAACGAGAGTTTGATAAATAAATATATTCATATGATCGAGTGGCATATCTTTAGTCCACAAATCTATTTTTAAAGTCTCTTTTTTATCAAAATCCCAAGTACTTAAAATTAATGCTTTTACATCTTGATTAGTTACACCCCCATCTTCAGCTGACCACTTTATATTCTCAGGAATCTTATTTTCATCAAGCTCAACATTTATAATAATATCTTTTTTTGGTTTTTTCATTTTCTTGGGCTATAGTTAGACTTCAAATATAAATCATATTCATTCATGGTGACTAAATTTTTGAGCTCAACACTTTGTTTTTTTTGATAAGATTTAACAATATTATAACCAATCCATTTACCTACCATAGGACTGGACTCAAAATCTATTGATAATCCAAACTTTGAATATGGAGCATCATGAATAAATCTTTTATCAAGCGAAATATCAGTGGAAAAAATTAAGTTGTTTTTAACAAAATACTCCCAAATTTCATCCTCATTTTCAGTTAACCAATTTAAATTTTCTTGACTAATACCAATAATTTGTTCAAGATTGAAATCAGTTATTTTATTCATTGAATAAATAAGTTTACCGTGGTAAATAATTTTTGATATAAATCTTCTATCTACAGGGTATTTAATAAAATCTAGAAGAAATGACTCGGTGATATCTTTCACAAAGTAATCTACATTCATTTTCATTGAAATGTAGTTAGGAATTGATTTATAATGAATATTATCTCCTAAGTAGCAGTCAGTGGAAACCAAAAGCAGAGAGTCTGACTTTACAATATTGTAGTTGTAATCGATACCATTATTGATCGTAATGATTTTTGGTATATAAAAATCACCAAACTCTTGTTGTATCTCTTTTATATTTTTTGAAATTTCGATTTTATATGGATTAAAACTTTTAAAAACTTGATTAGACTTGTTAAAAATATCTCTTCTCAAAGTATCCTTATAAATACTCATCCAATCGTTGGTTGAAAACTGTTTGGGGAATAAGTAAGGAAATTTCTTTTTTAGAGATGAAATTGAGTCAAAATTGTACTCAAAAAAAAGTTTTTCAAACCTAATTACATCAATTTCTTTTGTATAATCATTATCTTCATTTTTTAAGTTTTTACATGAAAAAAAACTTAAAATGAGAACTAAAAAAATAAAGGAAAAATAGTGTTTGAAAAAAAACATTTGGCAAGTAATTTGATCAATCCTAATTGAGCTCATGTTTAAAGATAATTCAAAAATAATCAACTTCATAGTAGACTGGCTAAACGATTACTGTGTTCAGAATTCAGTCGAGGGATTTGTTGTGGGTGTGTCTGGCGGAATCGATTCTGCTCTAACTTCCACCCTATGTTCCATGACTAAAAAACCTGTTTTATGTATTCAAATGCCAATACACCAATCAAAAAATGAAATCACAAGATCAACAAACCATATTAAATGGCTAGAGAAAAATTTTACAAATGTTATCTCTGTTGAAGACAATCTGTCATCATTTTATGATGAATTTGTGAAATCTAAAATTAATGCAACAAGCTCACTAACTTATTCGGACGAAAAGAAACAATTAGCTTTTGCCAACACAAGATCAAGACTTAGAATGGTAAATCTATATTTCCACGCAACATCCAATAATTATATAGTAGCAGGAACTGGAAATAAAGTTGAAGATTTTGGTGTAGGTTTCTACACAAAATACGGAGATGGTGGTGTTGATATTTCACCAATTGCTGATCTTATGAAAAGTGAAGTAAGATCCCTTGCAAATTTTTTAAAAATTAATAGTGAAATTATTTTAGCTAAACCAACCGATGGTCTTTGGGATGACACCAGGACAGATGAAGAGCAAATTGGAGCAAATTATGATGAACTAGAATGGGCAATGAACCAAATTGAAAAAGGAAAAAAGTCTGTTGATTTCAGCGGTCGAAAGAAAGAGGTAATTGAAATATTAACAGAATTTAATTCTAAAAACAATCATAAAATGATTCCTATACCAATTTGTAAGATTCCCGAGTATCTAAAGACTAAATAACTCTATTTAACTTTTTTGATAACAACGATTTTAATTGATAATAATTAACAATTTCTTCGAGCAACTCGTCCCCTTCATCACTACTTGATTCTTTGGTTTTTTTGCTTAGTTCGGATACTTTTTTATTTATCAATAAAGTTCTTAATGTTAGAATTGACTCTGTTACAAGTTGGGTTATTTTCTTTTTTTTGTCTTTGACGAAAACGTTTTTGGATTGCCAATTGTGCAAGTGATACAAGTCATTATTCATTACTATAGATGTTACTTTAGTGGATAAATTTGGACTAAGATTATTGATAAATGTTTTCAAGTCAAAACTCTTATTTTTTTGGAAATCATCGATTAATAATTTATAAATTTTTTTAAAATCTTCATTCGCAAATTCAATTTCATCTGCTTGAAGATCTAAATATATTTTTTCATGAACTTTTGACTCTTGTGTAGTTGGCACATATGTCAATTCTCCATCATTTCCTTTAATCATGGAAATTTCATCAAAAACAACTTTATGATTTCCATAAAGCAACAATATTTCTATAATTTTTTCTTCAAGTATTTCTATTTGATCTAGTTTTTCTGATTTTTTAGTAACAGCAGGCTTTTTTTCAAATTGTTTATTTGGAAGTTTAAGATGCTTAATTTGTGCTAAAGAATTAAATAAAACTGACTCTGAAATATTCAATAACAAAGAACAGTCTTTAATATATATTTCTTGTTTAATTGGATCGGCAACTTTGGATATTAGGTTAATGATTTCATTGACAATTTTAGTTTTTTGCGACGGAGAATTTTTAACAGATTGTCCCAACATACTTGACTTGAACTGAATAAAATCAACTGAGTTTTCTAGTACATACTTATTTATTTCATCATAAGTTTTATTTCTCCCAAAAGAATCAGGGTCTTCACCGTTAGGCAAAATACATATATCAATGTTCATACCTTGTGAAAGTAAGAGCTCTATAGCTCTCTCAGTTGCATTAACTCCAGCTTTGTCAGAATCGAACAACATGGTAACATTTTTGGTCAATCTTCTTATTAGGCTTATTTGATTCACTGTCAGAGCAGTTCCTGATGATGAAACAATATTATTTATTCCAATTTGATGGAACCTCATTACGTCTGTGTAACCCTCGGCAATTAAACAACTATCTTTTTTTACGATTTCATTTTTTGAATTGTACAACCCAAATAAAACATTGCTCTTGTTATAGATTTTAGACTCAGGACTATTAATGTATTTTGCTGATTTTTTATTATTGTCTAATATTCTTGCTCCAAAGCCAATTGTCCTGCCTGAAATCGATTTGATCGGAAATATCAATCTAGATCTGTAAATATCCATTTGGTTCTTTGCAGAGACTAGTCCCAAAGCCTCCAAATCTTCAATATTATATCCGTTTGACAAACAATGATCCCTCAAATTATATTTTTCACTACCCAATGATCCAATGTCAAATTTTTCTAGCGTTTCATCATCAAATCCTCTTTCATCAAAGTATGTACGTGCAATTGTTCTCCCAAAGTTAGACTCATTAAATTGGGTTTTAAAATAATTTTTAACAAAATCACAAATAAGAAATAGCTTTTCTTTTATATTATTATCATCTTTTTGTTTATCAGTTAATTCTGTTTCAATAATTTCTATATTATATTTATCAGCTAAATATCTTATGGCTTGGGGATATGAATATTGTTCATGTTCCATTAAAAAAGCAATCACATTACCCCCCTTCCCACTACTAAAATCCTTCCAGATTTGTTTAGTTGGTGAAACCATAAAACTTGGTGTTTTTTCGTTTGTAAATGGACTCAAACCCTTGTAATTAGAACCTGATTTCTTTAACTGTATGAAATCACCAACCACTTCTTCCACAAGTGCGGTTTGAAATACTTTATCTATTGTTACTTTTGAAATCATATTAAAAGTCTCTTTGGATTACATAATTAATCATTTCTGTTAGTGAACTCTTGAACTCGTTGTCAGGTAATTTATTTAGGTCATCTAAGGCGATTTTATGGAAATAATTCATTTTTTCAATAGCATATTCCAAACCACCTGTTTCTTTTACCAAAGAAATTATTTCTTTGATTATAGACTTGTCTCTGTTATGTTTCCTTATTGAATTAATAATCCATTTCTTCTTCCTGTTATCTACTTCATTCAAAGTATATATTAAAGGTAGTGTTAATTTTTTTTCTTTGATATCAATACCTCTTGGTTTACCAATCTTTCTTTTTCCATAGTCAAATAAATCATCTTTGATTTGAAAAGCAATACCAATATTCTCACCAATCTTAGAAACAGATTCTATAATTTTTTTTTGTTTTGTTACTGAAACTGCTGCTATTTTACAGCATGAACTAATTAATGAAGCTGTTTTCTTTTTTATAATCTCAAAGTAAACTGTCTCATCAATATCTAACGAACGGCTTTTTTCAATCTGAAGTAATTCACCTTCGCTCATTTTTTTTACAGACTCAGAAATAATGTCTAAATGGTCATAATCTTTATTTTCTATGCATAATATCATGCCTCTGGATAATAAAAAGTCCCCAACTAATACTGCAATTTTATTTTTCCAAATAGCATTAATTGAAAAAAATCCTCTTCTTCTCTTACTATCATCAACAACATCATCATGAATAAGTGTTGCTGTATGAATCAGCTCAATCACAGAAGCTCCTCTGTATACTTTTTCATTAATAATTCCCTGATTTAATAATTTAGAAAACAAAAAAATAAACATTGGTCTCATCTGTTTGCCTTTCCTCTTTATTATGTAATGAGTTATTCGATTCAAAAGAGGCACATTTGAAAGCATCAGCTTAGAAAATTTTTCCTCAAAAATTTCCATTTCAAGATTTATTGGTTTTCTAATACTATATAGTTTATTCAAAATTTATATTTTATTTGCTAATTGTCCACAAGCGGCATTTATATCTTCACCTCTTGATCTTCTTACGGTAACAGAAATATTATTAAACTCAAGAATTTCAATGTATTTTTTAATCCATCTATTATTTGCATTTTTAAACTTTAGATTACCAATATCATTAAATTGAATTAAGTTAACTTTTGAAGGTACTCTCTTACAAAAATTAACCAAACTATTTATATGATTGATATTGTCATTGATAGCTTCCCAAACTAAATATTCTATTGTGATTTTTGATTTGGTTTTTTGATACCAATAATTTAGACTATCTACGAGTCCCGAAAGAGGAAAATCTTTTGAAAAGGGCATGATTTCGTTTCTTGTTTTTTCAATGGCAGAATGGAGGGAAACTGCCAAATTAAATTTTACATTTTTATCCGCCAATATTTTAATAATTTTTGACATTCCAGATGTTGAGACAGTTATCTTTTTTTTTGAGATTCCAATGCCATTTTTTGAGCATATCATTTCAATAGATTTTAGCACATTTTTATAATTTAGCAATGGTTCACCCATACCCATAAAGACAATATTTGATATAGATCTGCCAAATAATTTAAGAGATTCAAAATTTAGAATCATTAACTGATCGAAAATTTCATAAAAGTCAAGATTTCTCATTCTCTTAATTTTTGCGGTTGCACAAAAATCACAATCCAAACTACAACCTACCTGACTGGAAACACAAGCGGTGATTCTTTTTTCAGTTGGTATTAATACAGCCTCAATTACATTATTATCAAACAAAGAAATTAGAAACTTTACTGTACCATCGGTACTTTTTTTGATCAATTTTATAACAGCACCATTTATTATAAATCTGGAATTTAAAAAATGAATCAATTCTTTGGGCAAATTTTTCATCTCCTCAAAAGAACGAACATTACCCTTGTTCAACCAATCAAAAATTTGGGATGCTCTGTACTTTTCAAAATTTTCCTTTAACAAAATTTTTTCAAGGTTACTTATACTTAAAGATCTTATGTCAGAGCTTACTTGCATATTAAATTATCAACATTGCATCACCATAAGAATAAAATCTGTATTTCTTTTTAACAGCCTCAGAGTAGGCTTCCATCATAAAATCATGGCCACAAAATGCTGAAACCATCATCAGTAGTGTTGATTTTGGCATATGAAAATTAGTAATAAGAGAGTCTGCTATACTAAACTTATATGGTGGGAATATAAATTTGTGTGTCCAACCTTTGTAAGGATTCAAGGTACCCATTGATGAGACTGAACTTTCGAGTCCCCTCATGACTGTAGTTCCAACTGCACATATTTTGTTTTTATTTTTAAGAGCATTATTAACACAATTTGAGGCTTCTGTATCAATAAATAACTCTTCTGAATCCATTTTGTGTTTAGATAAATCCTCAACCTCTACGGGGCTAAATGTTCCTAACCCAACATGTAATGTGATTTCTGCTAGGTCAATTCCTTTTATTTGTAATCTCTTCAACAGGTGTTTTGAAAAATGTAAACCTGCTGTGGGAGCAGCTACTGCACCTTCGTGTTTGGCATATATTGTTTGATATCTTTCTTTGTCAAACTCTTCTTCATTCCTCTTTATATATTTTGGTAGCGGTGTTTGACCTAGGTCAAGAAGTTTTGATCTAAAATCTTCATAATTACCATCAAATAAAAAACGCAATGTTCTTCCACGAGAGGTCGTGTTATCAATAACCTCCGCAACAAGACTATCATCATCTCCAAAGTATAATTTATTTCCAATCCTTATTTTTCTTGCTGGATCAACCAATACATCCCAAAGCCTTTGCTCACGATTCAATTCCCGCAACAGAAAAACCTCAATACTTGCTCCAGTTTTTTCTTTGTTACCCATTAAACGAGCAGGAAAAACTTTTGTGTTATTTAGAACAAAAACATCACCATCATTGAAGTAGTCTATTAAATCCTTAAATGTCTTATGTTCAATTTTTTGATTTTTTCTGTCCAATACCATCAACTTAGATTCATCACGTTGATCTGAGGGATATTCTGCCAATAAACCCTTTGGCAGTTCATAATTAAAATTAGATAGTTTCATATGTAAATTTGAATGGGCAAATATACATCTTGGAGATAGGGGTTGTCAAGAAAAAAAGTGATTAATTATCAAATTCTAAATCAAAATTTAATTTTTGTAAAATAGTCCAATACTCAGGAAAAGATTTGGATATAACGCCATAATCATTGATAACTAATTTAACCAAAACTGATAAGGGTGAAAAAGCAAGTGCCATTCTGTGGTCATGATAGGTGTCTATTTCAATATTTTCAGGAAGTGCTTTTGGAAAGTTATTAATTTCAATGGATTGATCATCAATTATTACATCAGTGTTGAATTTAGAAATTTCATTTTTTAATGCAACTAGCCTGTCAGTTTCTTTAATCTTTAAAGTATTTAGTCCTGTTAATTTTGTGTGAATGGACAAACCAAGGCTGGTAACTATTATTGTTTGTGCTAAGTCAGGATTATCAATTAGGTCTAATTCAATAAATTTTTTCATTCTATGTGATTTTGACCTTTTTAATATAATTTCATCATTTTTAAAATATGTTTTAACTCCGAAATTTTCATAAAGTTTAGATAATTTACTATCGCCTTGTAAACTGTTAGATTTAAATGAAGATAGCTTTAAATCGATACCAGAGAGGGCAACAATTGAATATAAATATGAGGCGGAGCTCCAATCAGATTCTACAGAATAATTTTTTATTGACACTTTTTTGTTGGGTTTTATTTTTATTTCATCCTTATTAATAATGCAACTAAAACCGAACCTTTTCAATATTTCACATGTTAATAATATATAAGGTTTTGAAAAAATATTTCCAACTAATTTTATTTGTAAACCATCATTTAGATAGGGAGCAACTAACATAAGTGAGGAGGCAAATTGACTGCTAATATCAGATCTTAACTCAATTAATTTATTCGTTTGATTAAAACCATTAAATCTTAATGGAGGGTAACCTATTTCTTTCTCATAAATAATATCTGCACCCAAACTTTTTAATGAATTAACAAGTTCTTCCACAGGCCTTTGTAGCATTCTATCGGAACCTGTCAATATTATATTTTTCTTGTTAGTTACAGCAAAAAGTGATGTTAAAAATCTCATAGCTGTACCAGCATGATCGATATCAACTATGCCAGTTTGATTTTCTAAAGCCTTTGATAAAACTTTTGTATCGTCTGAGCTAGATAAATTATCAATGATTATGTCTGTATTAAATAAATATTTGAGAATTAATACTCTGTTTGATTCACTTTTTGACCCAGAAATAATAATCTTTTTCTTTGAATTTATATTAAAGCCTGAAATTTTTAGACTATTCACTTGAGTTTAGGATTATCCTTGTGTCTTGATTTATCTCGCGTTGTTTTTTGTTCTAATTTTTCTTTAAATGATGATTCTAAATCGATACCCGTTTGATTTGCAATACAAATTAAAACAAATAAAACATCCGCAAGCTCCTCACCCAAATCTGACAATTCTTCATTTTCTTTAAGTGATTGTTCACCATATTTTCTAGATATAATTCTAGCAACTTCACCAACTTCCTCAGTTAATTGGGCCATATTAGTCAGTTCATCAAAATATCTAACTCCATGATCTTTAATCCAATTATCTACAATTATTTGTAAGTTTTTCAAGTCCATACTATTCCTTTGATTTGGAGTCAATAACGATAGTAACAGGTCCATCATTATTTAAAACAATATTCATACTAGCACCAAATTTACCAGTTTTTACTTTAAACTTATAAAGTCTATTAACCATATCTACAAAATCTGAGTATGATTTTTCTGCAAAATTACCACTAGCAGATTTAATAAATGATGGTCTGTTACCCTTTTTGGTTGATGCGTAAAGTGTAAATTGACTAACAATCATTATTTCTCCATCAACCTCATCAACTGAGCGGTTCATTTGATTCTTTTCATCATTAAAAATTCTCAAATTCACCAATTTATTGGCCATCCAATTTATATCCTCATGTTTATCATATTTTGATACTGCAACTAAGACCAACAAACCTGATCCAATTTTTGAGTAAAACTTATTTTCAACAAAAAGTTCTGCACTCTTTACTCTCTGAATAACTACTTTCATTTTATGTCAAACACTATTTAAATCGGATAAAAGTTCCAAATAATTTTTGTATCTGCTTTTCGCGATAAGCCCCTTATCAACTGCTAACTTTACATCACAGCCTGGTTCATCTTTGTGTAAACAGTCGTTATACTTACAGTTTTTGTATTTCAAAAATTCCATAAAACAATCTTTAAGCTGAGCCTCATCAAAATCATATAGTCCGAACCCTTTAATTCCTGGTGTATCAATTATTTTTGAACCATTTTTTAAATCATACATTTTTGTGAATGTGGTGGTGTGTTGACCTGTCAGATTTGAGCTTGAGATTGGAGATGTTTTAATATTTAATGAATCATCTATTGAGTTTAGTAAAGTTGATTTACCAGAGCCACTGTGACCTGTAAATACACAGGTTTTATTTTTCATTTCCCCCTCCAATGACTTAAGATTTAATAATTTTTTACCTGAGATCTTAAAACATTTGTAACCTATACTGGTATACAAATCAAATAATTCATCTAAGTTGGATTTTTCTTCAATGTCCAAGTCATCAATCTTATTAAACAAAAGGCATGTATCAATATTGTATGCAAAATTGGATGCCAAAAATCTATCAACAAACATTTTAGAAGTTAGAGGTCTATTAACAGTTATTATCAAAAAACATAAATCTATATTAGAAGCTATTATTTGATACTGTTTTGACAATTTAACTGACTTTCTTATTATGTAATTTTTTCTGTTTAAAACCGATTCTATAACAGGTGTTTTATTTTTATCAATTTTTATATTTACAAAGTCGCCGGCACATACAGGATTTGTAGACTTTAAATCTGAATTCCTCAGTTTTCCGGCAAGCTTACATTCAATAAAACTATTTTTTTTATCTTTAACCAAGTACCAGCTTCCTGTTGACTTGTAAACTAAACCTTGCATTAGTTTTTCAAAATTTTTTCTTGATGATTAATTGATTCTTGATGAATAGCTTTAAATATTTTTAAAATAAAATCTTCACTTAATCCCCTTTGTTTACCATCGGAGATCATTTTTTTTAATATGTTCTTCCATCTTTCTGATTGAAGAATTGCAACATTTTGTTTTTTCTTGATTTTACCAATTTCATCAGAAACCTTCATCCTGATTCCAAGTATATCCAAAATTTGAGAGTCTGCATCATCAATTTTAATCCTTAAGTTTTCTAATTCTTTAATGAAACTTCTTTCATGAACTGACTCTTTTCTAATTACCAAATCCTTCATAAGCTTAATTAACGTTTTTGGTGTTATTTGCTGTGAGGCGTCGCTCCAAGCATTATCAGGATCATTATGGGTTTCGATCATTAAACCATCAAAGTTTAGGTCCAACGCTTTTTGTGATGTTTCCTCAATAATATCTCTTCTACCGCATATGTGAGATGGATCACAAATCAAAGGCAAATCAGGAAACTTATTTTGTAACTCAATTGGAATTTGCCACTCTGGATTATTTCTAAATTTAGTCTTTGAGTAAGTGGAAAAACCTCGGTGAATGACACCTAGTTTTTTAATATTTGCACTATACAACCTTTCAATTCCACCATACCAAAGCGAAAGATCAGGGTTTACAGGATTTTTCAAAAGCACAATTTTATCAGTATTTTGTAGTGCGTCTGCAATTTCTTGAACTATAAATGGACTAACAGTTGATCTGGCTCCAATCCATAAAACATCTACATCATGATCAAGGGCAATCTTAACATGATTAGCATTTGCAACCTCTGTTGTAATTAAAAGTCCCGTTTCCTTTTTAACTTTCTGAAGCCACTTCAAGCCAATAGATCCAACACCTTCAAAATTTCCAGGGCGTGTTCTAGGCTTCCAAATGCCAGCTCTAAAAATTGATACATCACTATTTTTTAGGTCGTGAGCAATTTGCAAGACCTGGGATTCTGTCTCAGCACTACATGGACCTGCAATGACCAACGGATGATCAAGATTCAAATCGTCTAACCAACTCCTCAGTTTACTATTATTTTTCATTTTATTTAATTTTAATTCCTGATAAAACTTTTCTTATTAAATTGATTTTGCTAAGCTCATCAAAAAGCAAATCACTCTGACTCTTTTCGATTAGACTTTTTATATAATTCAAGTTATCAATATATTCATTTAATGCTTCAACAAGATTAGACTTATTGTCATTGAAAATTGAACCCCATGTTTCAGGCGAACTTTTTGCTAACCTCACTGTTGACTCAAACCCACTGCCTGCCAAGTCAAAAATATTTTTTCTAACCAATTTCTTTTCGAGAACGGTTTTAGCTAACATAAAAGATGAGATGTGAGACAAATGTGACACATATGCAATATTTTTATCATGTTCCAAGGGGTCCATATTAATAATTTTCATCCTTAACTTTTTAAATAATTTCAATGCTCTTTCAAGCAATTCTGACCTGGTTTTATCTGACTCACATACAATATTTATGGAATTTGTATATAGGCCTTTGATAGCAGATTTTGGACCACTATTCTCAGTACCTGCAATTGGATGTGATGCCAAGAATTGATCTCTTTTAGGATGATTATTTAAAGCATTACAAATACTATTTTTGGTTGAACCCACATCAATCACTAATGTATTAGGCCCAACAAAATCTAGATACTTTTTAACAACATCAGGTATGATATGAACAGGAACTGAAACAATAAGAAAATCTAAATCTTTACAATTTGTTTCACTCAATAATTCATCTACTATTTTATTATCAATTGAATATTGAAAATTTTTTATATCAACATCAAAGCCATAAATTTTTGAATCTTTATATATTGATCGGAAATCAAGGGCAAAAGACCCTCCCATTAAGCCAACACCAATTATACCAATCTTCATAGTAATTTATTTAATGCATCATTTAATTTGTCTTGACTCAAACAAAGCGAAAGCCTAACGTAACCTTCACCATTTGTTCCAAAAATTGATCCTGGAGTAATGAAAATTTCTCTATTATAGAGAAGATTGTCAACAAATTCCATTGAGGATGTATCTGGACTATTAATTTTTGCCCAAACAAACATTCCGGTTAAGTTTTTGTCATAAGTCAAGCCTAACTTATCACAAATTTTATAAACAATTTCTCTTCTTTCTCTGTAAATTTTATTCATTGATCTGTACCATGAGCTATCTAAACACAATGCCTCAATAGCACCCTTTTGAATACCGTAATACATACCAGAATCGATATTTGATTTAACCTTGAGAATTGTATCTATATTATTTTTGGATCCCACAAGCATACCAACTCTCCATCCTGCCATGTTGTGGGACTTACTCAATGAATTAAGTTCCAAACAATGATCAAAACTGGAATCAACAGACAAGAAACTCACAGGGTTATCATTTAAAATAAAGCTGTATGGATTATCATTAATAACAAGAATATCGTTAGAAACTGCAAAATCATATATTTTTTTAAAAAACTCAATATTTGAATTTTTTCCAGTTGGCATATTAGGGTAATTTATCCACATCAATTTTACTTTATCTGAAATTAATAATTTGAGTGAATCTAAATCAGGAAGCCAACTATTTTTTTCAAGAAGAGGATAAAATAATGGCTCTGCACCTACTAATTTTGTTATTGATTGATAGCTTGGATAACCTGGGTTTGGTATTAAAACTTTATCCCCTTTATTAAGAAATGCCAATGAGATATGCATTATCCCTTCTTTTGAACCGATTAGAGGTAAAATATTTTTATCAGAATCCAATGATACATTATAATTTTTTTTGTAAAAATCTGAGATACTTATCCTCAGTTGATTGATGCCCTTGTAAGGCTGATACTTGTGCGAACCGTTATCATTTGTGGCTTTTTTAAGTGCATTCGTCACGTTTTCTGGAGGTGACAAATCTGGATTACCAATTCCCATATTAATTATATTTTTTCCACGTCTATTAAGCTCACTAATCTCCCTCAGCTTTGTTGAAAAGTAGTACTCTTTAATATCTTTTAATCTTTGCGCAGGTTTTATCATTTTTTAAAATTATTATAAACCCCAAACTCTTTAATATCATCAGAAACAGACATTAAATCATTGAAGCAATTTTTATAATTCTTCAAACTCGGAAAAGTTAAGTCAACAAAAAAAGAATATTTCCAGGGTGACTCAACAATTGGAATACTTTGAATTTTTGTAAGATTTATATCGTACTCTGCAATTATATTTAAAACCTTTGCAAGACTTCCATTTCTGTGACTCAAGACAAATTTAATGGAGGCTTTATTTGCTAATTGTTTAGTTTTTTGATCAACTTTTTTTGATATTATTACAAAACGTGTTTGATTATAGTTTACAGATTGTATGTTTTTTTCCAAAATTTTCAATCCATAAATTTTTGCTGCATTTTTGCTTGCGATTGCAGCAAGATTTTTTAATTTTTGTTCCGAAATTAATTTTGCCACTTGAGCAGTATCGACATCTTCAATTAGGATTTTATCAATTTGTTTTAAGTAATCCTTACACTGTAAAAATGCCATAGGGTGAGAGGATATCTTTTCAACATCAGAAATTTTCACTCCCTTGTAAACTAATAAGTTATGATTTATATTGATGTAATACTCACCCACAATCTTTAAATTTAGTTTATCAATTATGGCATAGTTTGGAATTATAGAACCTGCTATTGAGTTTTCAATTGCCATAATTCCTATTTCTGCTTTAGATTCAAAAACACTTTCTGCCATTTTATCAAATGAGAGACATTCTAAAATATTTACATCGTCACCGTATAACGCACACGCAACATCATGATGATAAGAACCTTTTATACCTTGAATAGATACCAACATAATCAAAAAAAAAAGTCCTGATAATCAGGACTCCTTGCTTAAATTTTTACATTTATTAACAAAAAATCCTGAACTTATACTGGTAGTAAAAGAAAAAAGAAAAATTTTGATAATAAATTTTTGTTAACATGTCCTCAAATGTAATACAGTATTTAGTTATCACAAAATTAATTAACTAAAATATTATCATTTAAGACGACCTCCTCCAGAGTTGCCTCTTCTACTTTTTTGTTGGTTTCGGTCGTTTTTTTTCTCTTTACCTCCAAAAAGTGTCAAATCATATTTAAGTTTAAAAAGAATATATCTGGGTTGAATGATATAACTTCTTGTTTGAGTAAAAAACTGATTGAAAGAGTCTCTGTTAGTGGAAGTGTCATTTAGCAAATTAGTTACAGCGACTGAATACTCCCATTTTGAACCTTCCTTATTATAAGAAATATCCGCATCAAGGAACCTAAAGTAATTCAAAACTTGATCTTGATTTTTGTATTTATTGTAACTGTACTCTGCTGTGAATACAAATCCTCTTCCGAAGTAAGCATCAGTCCTGATAAAAGGTGTTTCTCTAATGAATTTATTCTCGATGTTTGCATTCTTATAATTATTAAGGTTGTATTTTAATCCGATCTCAAAGTTTGGCTTGTCTCTAAAGTTTGTTTCCAAGCTAGCTTCATAGTCTTGATTAAAGCTCTCAGCATTATTGACCACATCATTAATTATGTTTGAAAATTCACTGTATCTAAAATTGGCACTCAGATTTAACTTAATATTTTTAAACCTCCTATCTAATCTGGCCCTAGCAGAATAAGTTTCCCTTGGAAATATTGAATTATCCGCAGTTCTGACTGAGTTAATGCCATCTATTGCAGCTCTTGATTGAATAGAGTTTTCTCTTTTAGAATAAGATATGTTCGAATATATATTTGTGAAAGTAAATTGGTTAATACTCCTGTAATTCAAATTGTATGAATTAACTATTGCCGCTTCCAACTCTCTATTTCCTCTGAATATACTATTGTAATTATTAAAAATATAACCCTCTGAAATATTATTAACATCTGTGAATTGAGTATTTTTTCTGTATGTAAACCTTAAATTTTCATTCTTTTTGAACTGCATATTAACTCTTAGGTTTGGTCTTAAATCTGAGATGTCTTTTGCAAATGTCTGACCCAATTGAATGTTGTTGTTGTCATAAAAATGAAGTGTTAAGCCTGGATCAATAGTAAATATTCCAGTTCTAACTCTGTAGTTGAGGGCAAAATAAAGATCCTTGAAACTAAAATCTACATCATTATTAAATTGCTCATCATCAAATGAATTTGTTGTGCCATCGTCTAAAGTCTGATTAAAGTTTGATAAGTAATTCTGATCCACATTGGTAAAACCTATACTTAGGTTGATGTTTGACTGATCATTAATTAGGTAAAAATAGTCCAATTTTGCTTCAAGTTTTTGTGTTTCAATAAACCTGTATTGAGAAATATCAAATCTCTGTACATTAGAGTCAAAAGGAATTAATGATAAGAATGGGTTCCTTTCTCTCACTGCTCTGCCAATTGGATCTTCTGTTTGGTCCAAGTGCTGTGCTTCAAATGAAAAGATGTGGTCTTCATTTAAGGTATAATAAACTTTTAATTCCTGGTTCAGAGCTTTGGGAGTTTGCGTCCTCGTTAAATCAAGGTTTTCCTCTAATCGATTATTTAATCTACCATAAATCGAAGTCAGATCATTAACCTCAGACTGGTCAGAACTGTTGAATAATATATTGTATTCCAGCTGAAAAATTTCACTTGGTTCGTACTCAAGACTAAATTTGTAAAGTTCAAGTGTACTTTTTTGAAGTGAATATTCACTAGTATTTTCAACCACCTCAGTGGCGTTGTAAGTTCTTTTTATTTGCTCCTCAATATCATTGGTAACTGTTGTAAAAACACTAAAACCAGAAATTTCAAGTCCTTTATCATTATTAACAGAAAAATTAGCTGCACCGAATTCAGATTCTATCAACTTTGCTCTGTTGTTTTGTAGACTTCCTATTCCTGCTAAATCCGAGCTAATATTGATTGAAGTTCCAGCTCTTGAGTTAAGATTATTAAATCCGCCCGAAAACCTGTAAAAATCTCTTCTACTTAAAGCAGGGGCACCCACATCATTTGAATTACCAAGTACACTAAAATTAAATTTTTTGTCATAGTAGAATATTTTTGGCGCAATCAAATGAATATCGTCCGGTCCTGTTCCAGCTAAAATTTCGCCAAACCAAAATTTATCTTTGCCATCCTTGAGCCTGATGTTAATTGCGAAGTTGTCTTCATTATTTTGAACGCTTCTTAGTTGTCCAACCTCTGTAAAGTTTCTTAAAACTTCAACTTTTCCAACAGCCTTGGCTGGTAAATTTTGAGCAGCTAGTTTTGTATCACCATCAAAAAAATCTTTACCCTCAATTTGTATTTTTCTAACCTCTTGTCCCTCTACTTCAATTCTTCCATCTTCATTAACTTCGATTCCAGGCATATTTGCTAAAACATCCGATAATTTTTTCTCAGTTCCTGTATTAAAAGCATCGGCGCTGTATACAATTGTGTCGCCTTTGATTTCTACTGGCATTTCATAAACCAACTCAACTTCATCAAGTGCCTCAGCCTGTTCCTCAAGAATAAAGTCTTTAACTAAATCTTCACTGAGTGATATATTCAATTCAATAGGCTTATATCCAATGAATGTGATTTTGATGTTAAATTCTGTGTCCTTTTTTAAATTAAGGCTGAAATACCCATTGTCATTTGAAATACCGAATCCATCTAAAATTTGAGTCTCATTATTGACAGCAATAATGTTAGCTCCCATAATTGGATAACCAGTCTGGTCTTTAATTTCTCCACTTATATTAACTTGAGAAAAGATGAGATATGGAAATAGAAAAATTATAATATATTTCATTTATCGAAGTCTTGCAGTCGATGATTGTCTTCTTTGCCTTGATTGTCTCCACATTTCAGCAGCTTCTGATCTTTTTTTGTCCTGTAGTGCAACAAAATCTTGATTAGAGATAACTTTTCCTTTTTTTGGTCTTTTTATCTTTGTTTTTTCTTTAGGATTCATTACAATTTTTGTGCAAAGTATCGTCGTATCATCATCACTAACCTCTAGAATTAGACCTGGTAAACCTTGGTACCATGATGGGCCGCTAGAAACAGGTATTTCAGGTGTAAACCAAGCAACAACTTCAACATCTCTCATTTTTTTTGGCTTTTTAGGTTGGTTGGTTCCATTAGTTTGATTCCAACTACCGAACGAGAATACTTTTTCTTCAACTTGTTTGGTGTAAGTAGCCTTGTAACAAGTATATTGCCCTATTTTTTTAGATTCACCAGACATTTTCCATTTTGCATTTTCAAGGTTTTCTGTTACCAAAAAGAATTTACCCATCATCTCCGTCTCATTAATTGAAATTTTGTCTTGTGCATTTTTATATATTTTTCCGATATTCTCACCTACATAATTGGCCATCCAGTTATAACCTTGACCCTCAGCTTCTAATTTTTCGATTTGTTTATATGTAGATTCGATGGAATTAAATTCCAAAACATAATCTTTTTCAGTATTTCTTTTAATCATATCATTCATATAGCCTTTTCTGGAAGCAAACCTAGGGTTATCAAGCCAAGATTTGTCAACTGAAATTTTAGACATGTAGTATGCCTTCCCTTGGAAATCTTGAGACTGATTAAGGATTGGATATAATAAAAATAGACAAAGTAGTTTTTTCATATTTTTTTGTATTAATTGTTTGACAGAAAAAAATTTAAAAAGTTTAAAAATTTTTCAATTTTATATTTTACATTTATTAATAATCAAAAATCATGCATTTAGCTATAGCAGGAAATATAGGAGCTGGAAAAACAACACTAACTAAAATGCTGTCGAAGCACTACGGTTGGGAGCCTTTCTTCGAGGATGTTCTTAAAAACCCTTATTTAGATGACTTCTACGAAAGAATGGAAAGGTGGTCATTTAATCTCCAAATTTATTTTCTTAACAGTCGGTTTAACCAAATGATAGATTGTGCTAACAATGAAAAAGATACAATTCAGGACAGAACGATTTATGAAGATGCTAATATATTTGCTCCCAATTTGTTATCAATGGGGCTTATGACAAATCGTGATTATAAAAATTACGAATCAATTTTTAAGACACTGAAGTCATACATAAAAAATCCTGACCTACTAATATACTTACGCAGTGGTATTCCAAACCTTGTTGATCAAATACACAAGAGAGGAAGAGATTATGAAAATTCAATCAGCATTGAATATCTAAGTAGATTGAATGAAAGATATGAGGCTTGGATTGAAAAATATGACAGCAGTAATTTACTTATTATCGAAGTCGATGATATTGATTTTGTAGAAAATAAATCTGACTTCAAATTAATTACGGAAATGATCGATAAAAAACTAGAAAGTATATTCTAACTTTTAATTACCCTCTCTAATTTGGGCAACTTTCAAAAGAAGTTCGGCCTTTGAACCATAACATTTTTCAGTATCCTCAACTATTACCCCATTAAGATTAGATTTAGTTGTAATAACTAATGTACTTTCATCTGGGTTTTCTTCATTTAGTTCAAGAATGACACTTTTATTAATATTATCATAATCATTGAATGCCGACATGTCACTTCCGTGATCTCCTAAAATTGGAGCGATGACCAATCCTACTAAACAAGTGAGTTTAATTAAAATATTCATTGAGGGACCGGATGTATCCTTGAACGGATCGCCAACAGTATCTCCAGTCACGGCTGCTTTGTGTGCATCTGAGCCCTTTTTTTCTATTTTACCATTTATTTCAACTCCTGCTTCAAAAGATTTTTTTGCATTGTCCCAAGCACCTCCAGCGTTGTTTTGGAAAATAGCCCACAAAACACCAGAAACAGCAACACCTGCCATATAACTTCCCAATGACTCTGGACCCATTAAAAAACCGATTATTACAGGTGTTACAATTGTTAGTACACCAGGTAGTAGCATTTCTTTAAGAGCAGCATTAGTTGATATTTCAACACACTTTTCATAATCAGGTTTGGATTTTCCCTCTAAAATTCCTGGTATTTCTTTAAACTGTCTCCTAACCTCTTGAACCATTTTCATTGCTGCCTTTCCAACTGATTCCATTGCTAATGCAGAAAAGATAACTGGAATCATTCCCCCAATAAAAAGTGCAGCAAGTACGTCAGCTTTAAAAATATTGATTCCATCTATACCTGTAAATGTGACGTATGCTGCAAAAAGGGCAAGCGCAGTAAGTGCAGCCGAAGCAATAGCAAAACCCTTTCCTGTTGCAGCTGTCGTATTACCAACAGAGTCTAAAATATCAGTTCTCTCACGTACTTCTTTTGGTAACTCGCTCATTTCGGCAACACCACCAGCGTTATCAGATATAGGGCCAAAAGCATCGATAGCTAATTGCATTGCAGTTGTAGCCATCATAGCAGATGCAGAAATGGCAACCCCATAAAAACCGCCAAGTTCGTAAGCACCCCATATTGCAACTGCAAATAATATTACAGATGAAAATGTTGACTTCATCCCTGTCGCAAGGCCTGCAATTATGTTAGTTGCAGCACCTGTAGATGAGTTTTGAACAATATTTAAAACAGGTTTTTTACCTAAAGCTGTGTAATATTCAGTGAAAGCGGAAATCAAATACCCAACGGCTAATCCAACTATTGTTGAATAGAAGATGTTTCGACTTGGAATATTTTTAGGATCTTCACCAAAAAATTTCATTCCATTTATTGTATCAGGAAGCAATAAGTCAATCAAAAACCAACATGAAAACAGCGTAATCAGTATTGATATTAAATTCCCTAAATTTAGTGAGCTCTGAACTTGAGCTTCTTTCGCATCATTATTTTTTATCCTGATAAATAATGTTCCAATTATTGAGGCAACAATTCCTACCCCTGCTATGAATAAAGGTAGAAGAATAGGACCTATACCACCGAATGGATCGTCAAATTGTTGTTGGGCATAGTCACTCATGTCCTTAATAATATAATTTCCCAAAACCATGGAAGCCAAAACAGTTGCAACATAACTTCCAAATAAATCAGCGCCCATTCCAGCAACATCACCAACATTGTCGCCTACATTATCAGCAATCGTGGCAGGATTTCTTGGATCATCCTCAGGAATACCTGCTTCGACTTTTCCTACTAAATCAGCACCTACATCAGCAGCTTTTGTGTAAATACCACCCCCAACTCTAGCAAATAGTGCAATGGACTCAGCACCCAATGAGAAACCAGCTAATGCCTCAAGGACTACAGTCATATCATTATAAAAATTTCCTTCATTGGATGTCATAAACTGATGCATAAATAACATAAAGAACAAGCTTAATCCAAGCACAGCCAGACCAGCAACACCAAGCCCCATGACGGTACCACCACCAAATGCAATATTCAATGCTTTTGGCAAACTAGTTCTAGCGGCTTGAGTTGTTCGACTGTTTGCGTCTGTTGCTATTCTCATACCAATATTTCCAGCCAAGCCAGAAAAAACAGCACCAACAATGAATGCTGGTATGATCATCCAACTCGTGGTTTCAACCATTAATGAAATACCAAAAAGGGCAAGGGAAGCAACAACAACAAAAATAAATAACAACCTGTATTCAGCATTTAAAAAAGCAAGCGCTCCTTTTTTAATTGCAGAACTAATTGATACCATTTTATCATTACCTGGATCTTGTTTTTTAACCCATTTGGCTTTAAAAAACATAAAAATTAATCCTATTAGTGATAAAACGATTGGAACAAATATTGGGTTGAAATTCATTTTTTTAAATTTTAGGGCTCAAAAATAGAATTTATTTTTGATATAAAACTTTCTTAACAGATTTAATTACGTCGCTTTGATTTGGGAGCCACTCTGCAAGTAAAACCGGTGAATATGGAGCTGGTGTATCAGCAGTATTCAATTTTTCTATTGGAGCATCCAAATAATCAAAACATTTATTTTGAATTTGATGAGATATTTCAGTTGACACATTTCCAAACGGCCAAGCTTCCTCAACTATCAATAATCTGTTTGTTTTCTTGACTGATTTAATAATTGTTTCTATGTCAAGTGGTCTAATTGTCCTGAGATCAATAATCTCTATATCAATATTTTCTTCTTTCAATTTTTCAGAAGCTTTAAAGACCTCTTTTATTATTTTTCCAAAGGAGACAACTGTAACATCACTACCATGTTTTTTTACCTCAGCTTCACCAATTGGTATTGTATATTCCTCTTCGGGTACTTGTCCTTTGTCCCCATACATTTGCTCTGATTCCATGAAAATAACAGGGTCATTGTCTCGAATTGCCGATTTTAATAAACCTTTTGCATCATATGGGTTTGACGGAACAATTACCTTTAGACCTGGACAATTTGCAAACCAATTATCAAACGCTTGTGAATGTGTTGCTGCGAGTTGTCCTGCAGAACCAGTTGGTCCTCTAAAAACAATAGGACAAGGGAACTGTCCAGCAGACATTTGCCTTATTTTTGCGGCATTATTTATTATTTGGTCAATTCCAACAAGGGAAAAGTTGAAAGTCATGAATTCAATAATTGGTCTGTTTCCAGTCATAGTAGAACCTACTCCAATTCCAGCAAAACCCAATTCACTAATTGGAGTATCAATAACTCTTGAATCTCCAAATTCGTCAAGCATACCTTTAGATGCTTTATAAGCGCCATTATATTCTGCAACTTCCTCTCCCATCAGATAGACAGTTTCATCTCTTCTCATTTCCTCAGACATGGCTTCACATATAGCTTCTCTAAATTGAATTTCTCTCATTTCATTGCAAAAATATAAATATTTATTTTAAAAATATTCAAATACTATGCGTGCATAGTAAATTGATTTTTATTATATTTATATAGGGGAAAAATGAAGATTTTAGTATGTATAAGTTGTGTGCCTGATACAACTTCAAAAATAAATTTTAAAAATAATGACACGGAATTTGATAATAGTCAAATTCAATACATTATAAACCCAAATGATGAGTTTGGACTGACCAGAGCAGTATGGTT
The DNA here is from genome assembly GCA_902614065.1 of uncultured Bacteroidota bacterium. GTDB lineage: Bacteria > Bacteroidota > Bacteroidia > Flavobacteriales > Flavobacteriaceae > Eutrophosalina. The sequence goes on from CACMJT010000002.1 coordinate 113,269, forward strand.
TAAAGAAAATGATGGTGCTGAAATTGACGTTGTTTCAGTAGGATTAGATAATAATGACCAAATTTTGAGAAAGGCTTTGGCAATTGGTGCAGACAGTGCCTTTAGAATTAATCAAGAAGCTCTAGACAGTTTTCAAGTTGCCAAACTATTATCAGCTCATATATCAAATAATAATTATGATTTAGTCATAGCTGGAAGAGAATCAATCGATTACAACGGAGGGATGGTCCCAGGAATTATTGCTGAAATTTTAAACTTTAATTATGTTACGAATTGTGTTGGCTTAGAAATAACTGACAGTTCAGCAGAAATCAAAAGAGAAATTGAAGGTGGAGTCGAAACACTGACCTGCAAACTACCATTGATAATCGGAGCTCAAAAGGGACTTGTTGAGGAATCTGATTTAAAGATCCCCAACATGAGAGGAATAATGCAAGCTCGTCAAAAACCTTTTGAAATTATTCAAGGTAAAACAGAAGAAACTAAAACCAAAACATTTAAGTTTGAAAAACCAGAAAGCAATAAAGAAATAAAATTAGTATCACCAGACAATTTAGATGAACTAATTCAATATCTACACAATGAGGCTAAAGTGATTTAAGATGAGTATTTTAGTTTACATAGAATCTAACCAAAATCAAATAAAAAAAAGTTCATTTGAATCTCTATCCTATGCCAAAAAATTATCAAAATTAATTTCATTAGATGTTATTGCAGTCGTAATTAATTGCTCCGAACTTGCTCCCCTCAGTGATTTTGGACCAGACAAGATTATTTCAATTAATGAAAAAAAACTAGAGACGTTTAATGCTCACAATTATGCTGATGTAATTTCAAATGTATCAAAAAGTGTGAGTGCAAAAAATATTATAATTTCTGATAGTATAAATTGTAAGTACTTAGCTTCCCTACTTTCTGTGAAACTTGATGCTGCATTTGTTTCAAATGTTGTATCACTACCTAATTCCACAAACCCCTTTGTTGTAAAAAGAAGTACTTTTTCAAATAAGGCATTTTGTGATATCGAAATTAATTCTGAAATCAGAATTTTGAGCATTTCAAAAAATTCAATTGGTTTGAATGAGAATAAATCAGAACCAATCATAATAAACCCTGATATTAACTTTACTGAATCAAAATTAACTAGCGAATCAATCAAAGTTTCCGAAGAAAAAGTAAGTATTGAAGATGCCGACGTGGTAGTATCTGCAGGTCGAGGTTTGAAAGGCCCTGAAAATTGGAACATTGTTGAGGATCTTGCCAAAACATTAAATGCTGCTACTGCATGCTCTAAACCTGTGTCAGATATGGGTTGGAGACCACACAGCGAGCATGTAGGTCAAACTGGAAAACCTGTTTCAACCAACCTATACATTGCAATAGGAATTTCTGGTGCTATTCAGCATTTAGCTGGTGTTAGTTCCTCAAAAGTAAAAGTTGTAATTAATAATGACCCTGAAGCACCATTTTTTAAGGTTGCTGATTATGGAATTGTTGGGGATGCATTTGAAGTTGTTCCTAAATTAAATGAAAAACTTAAGGCTTTCCAAGCTGAAAATAATTAACTTTCTGTAGTTATTTTAATCTATCGTGAGCTTAATTGAATTAAAAGTTAATAGAATATCATATAGCCAATCACAAAATGGTGCGTATGCACTTATTCTTGAGGAAAATGATGGTGAAAGAAAACTCCCAATTGTTATTGGTGGTTTCGAAGCACAATCTATCGCAATCGCATTAGAAAAAAACATCGAACCACCTCGGCCTCTTACTCATGATCTATTTAAAAAATTTGCAAAGAATTTTGAAATTAGGATTAAACAAGTAATTATTCACAAGTTGATTGATGGTATTTTTTATTCAAGCATCATATGTGAAAGAGACAGTATTGAGGAAATACTTGATGCAAGAACATCAGATGCTATTGCGTTAGCTTTAAGATTTGATTCGCCAATTTACACTTATGATAAAATTTTAGAAAAAGCTGGTATAATTTTAAACAAAGAAATTTCTAAAAAAAATATAAAAAATGATCTTCACGATGATTTTAAAAAGTACAGTAAAAAACAACTTGCTAAAAAAATTGAAAATGCAATCGAAGCCGAAAATTATGAATTAGCAGCAAGATTGAGAGATGAAATAAATTCCAGAAAATAATTTATGTTAAATTTTTTATCGTTCATTGAACAAAGTATTCCCAACACAGGCTTTACATTTGATAGCTTTTCAAGAGGAATTCTTGGGCTTGTTACTATACTAATTGTTGCATATTTCTTTAGTAACAACAAGAAAAAAATTAATTGGAGAACTGTGTTTATTGCATTGTTTTCACAAATCATACTCGCAATTCTAATTTTAAAAGTTGGTTTTATTCAAAAGTTATTTGAGGGTGCAGGCTATGCTTTCGTAAAACTGATTGATTTTACAAGAGAGGGAACACTATTTGTTTTTGGGGACTTATTAAAACCAAATTCAACCAGCTATATATGGGCATTTGAAATTCTACCCACTGTGATTTTTTTCTCAGCTATTACATCTATTCTATTTTATTTTAATGTGATTCAGGTCGTGGTTAAGTTTTTCGCAAAACTCTACACTAGATTTTTAAAAATATCCGGTTCTGAAAGTCTGTCTGTCATTGGTAATATTTTTCTTGGTCAAACGGAAGCACCTCTAATGATCAAAGCATATTTACCCAAAATGAATAAATCTGAAATATTACTCGTTATGGTGGGGGGAATGGCGACTGTGGCTGGAGGTGTTTTGGCCGCGTATATTGCCTTTTTAGGTGGTGATGATCCAGTAAAACAAGTCGAGTTTGCGAAGCACTTATTGACAGCATCCGTTATGGCGGCACCAGGTGCAATACTTATATCAAAAATTTTATATCCACAAACAGAAAAAATTGAGAGTGATGTCAAAGTATCTGACTATAAGGCTGGTTCTAATATTTTAGACGCAATATCAAATGGAACTATTGAAGGCATCAAACTTGCCGTAAACATTGGTGCAATGGTATTAGTTTTTATTGCATTTATAGCATTAATTAATTACCTGTTTTTGAGTTTTGGTGAAGTAACTGGAATTAATGCCCTTCTGAAAGAAAATACCATTTATGAATCTTTATCATTGGAAGCCATTATGGGTTTTGTGTTTGCTCCACTCATGTGGCTTATCGGTATTGCAAGTGTGGATATCATGCCGATGGGACAGCTCTTGGGCATAAAACTGTCAATTAACGAGTTTATAGCTTACATGCAACTTGCAGATTTTCAAAGTAGTTCAGGCCTTGTAAATTTAAAGTATCAAAAATCTGTTATTATGGCTACTTACATGTTGTGTGGATTTGCAAACTTTTCATCAATAGGTATCCAAATTGGAGGTATTGGTTCATTAGCTCCTAACCAAAGAAAAACACTATCTGAATTCGGTATAAAAGCATTGATAGGTGGAGCCCTTGCATCACTACTTTCAGCAACAATTGCAGGAATGCTAATTGGTTAATATCTTTTTATTTTTTTTAATTTTTCTCGTCATACATTTTATAATTTTACAGATATGAAACAGTATCTTGATCTTGTAAAACATGTTCTTAAAAATGGTGATTACAAGGGCGACAGAACCGGAACTGGAACAAAAAGCGTATTTGGTTATCAAATGCGCTTTGATTTAAATGACGGTTTTCCACTTGTTACAACAAAAAAACTACATCTTAAATCCATAATCCATGAACTTTTGTGGTTTATTAATGGAGAAACCAACATAAAGTACTTGAAAGATAATGGAGTTAAAATATGGGACGCATGGGCTGATGAAAATGGAAATTTAGGACCAGTCTATGGATCACAGTGGAGAAATTGGAATAACGAAAAAATTGATCAAATCTCACAATTAATTGATTTGATAAAAAATAATCCTGAAAGTAGAAGAATGTTAGTTTCTGCTTGGAATCCTAGTGTTCTTCCAGATACAAAAAAAAGTTTCAGCGAAAATGTGATGAATGGAAAAGCAGCATTACCGCCATGCCACGCCTTCTTTCAGTTTTATGTTTCCAATAATAAATTATCTTGTCAATTGTATCAAAGAAGTGCAGATATTTTTCTTGGTGTACCTTTTAATATAGCCTCATACGCTTTATTTACACATATGATAGCACATGTTTGCAATTTAGATGTAGGAGATTTTGTTCACACATTTGGAGATGCACATATCTATAGTAATCACACTCAGCAAATTGAACTACAACTCTCAAGAAAGCCAAGAAAATTACCTACATTAAACATTAAACGTAAAGTGGGTAGTATTTTTGATTTTAAATTTGAAGATTTTGAAATTACTAACTACGATCCCCATCCCCACATCAAAGGCAAAGTTTCCGTGTAGTTTGGCATTGAGTTTGTTAATATAAATGGCATTGATTTTGCAATCTATTTTTAGGTAAAATATTTATTTTAATTTAAATTTATAGTGTTGAAAATAAACAAGACAATCCTCACAGTTTTTACTCTCTTTTCATTAATTATATTGATGGACTATCTTCACGTGTCCAATGATGAAATGAGAATTATGCACAAGGATAATTTGGAGAAATCAAAACTGGGTAAAACAAATAATTTAGACAAAAAAATAAGAAAAGGTTTGGAGCTTCCTCCAAATCCGTATTATGAAAAAATGCTTGAACTTTCAATGAATCCATTAACTGGAAGAGCAGAACCTGAAAAATTATTTGAATTAAGAAAACAACTTGAAAATCAAAGTGACAGAATAAGTTCCAGAGCAGGTGCAGTTCCTGGTGAAAATGAAGAAATGCAATGGATTCAAAGAGGCCCAGTAAATGTAGGTGGAAGAACCAAAGGGATTATGTTTGACCCCAATGATCCTAGCAACGAAACAGTTTTTGCTGGTGGAGTAAGCGGTGGAATTTTTAAGAATACTAACATATCCAACCCAGACTCTGAATGGACATTGGTAACTAAAAATATTCCTCAAAATATTGCAGTTTCATCACTTGCATATGATCCAAATAATACTCAAATTTTTTATGCAGGGACTGGAGAGTCATATACTGCTGGCGATGCTCTAGGAAATGGATTGTGGCAATCTAAAGATGGTGGTGACACCTGGAACAAAGTTTTTGGAGGTGATACCGATAATCCATCAACATTTATCAGCGAACCTGATGTTGTTGAAATTATTGATCCATCAACTAATAGAACCTACAATTACGGTAGTGCTGATTATGGACCCCCCGTGCCCTCCGAGCCAATTGTTGCAAATGCTGTATTAGGTAATCCAATTTTAGGGTGTAGTAATTTTTCTAACCCTGCTGAAATAAAAGATAAAATTGTAATTGTTGATCGGGGAGATTGTTATTTTTCAAACAAAAGCTACGCAGCAACAGTTGCTGGTGCTAAATTACTAATTGTAGTAAATCAAGATAATGGTTCTGGTGATTGGCAAGATGGTATTTTCACCATGACATCTCCAGGTGCAGATGCTGACCCTCCTCTTACTTATGATTTAAATTGGATTACAATTCCCTCAATTATGATTTCCCGTGCTGATGGTAATCACCTAAAATCATTGATTGGTAATGGCGACGTAAGGCTGTCCATAAAAAAATCAAGTGTTCAAATCCAGGGTTACAGAATTGTTCCAGGTACATTTTATATCAACGATGTTGCTGTTAGATTCAGTGACCAAATAGGTAAATCTGAAGTTTTAGTCGCTGCAGGAACTTCATCATACAGAGACGCCTCTCGAACTATATTTGGTAGTGATGGTGACTATGGATTTTTCAAAGGCACTGAAAATGATAGTGGTGAATGGACCTGGCAAAGAATTCCCATTTATGCCGACAACAGCAACATATTAGTACAACCCATAGATATTGAAATCAGCCCTGCTGATGAAAGAGTTTGGATTTCAACAACTCGATGGAGGGGTCAAGGAGGTGGTGCAGTGTATGTAGCCAATGAGGACGTGACTTCTTTTGAGAAGAAATTTCAGGTGACAGAAGATACAAATGATGATGGGCTTGTAGATGCAAATGATCTGGGTGGTGGAAGAAGAACTGAGATCGATATATCATCCAACAATACCGTTTGGGTTTTAAGTCAGATTGAGAATGCCAATGGTGGTCTTTCAACCCCGCCTGTAGGAATATTTAAAGCACCCAATGCATTTGAAGGAACAGTCACTAGAATCGAACTTCCATCTGACATAGATAATGGTATAAGTGATGATGATTTTACAAGAGGGCAATCATTTTATGATTTGATGATTAAAGCGGATCCAAGTAATCCAAATGTCGCTTATGTTGGTGGTATAGACCTGTTTAGGACTGATAATGGAGGAGATAGTAATGGCTCCAATAATCCGTGGAATCAAATTTCTCATTGGTATGGGATGTCAGGACTCCAGTTTGCTCACGCTGATCAACATAGTTCTGTCATTTCGAGTGCAGACTCCAACAAAATCTTATTTGGAAATGATGGTGGTATATTTTACAGTAACAACCAGGGAACTAATCTTGGCTCACGTAATTACAATTACCATACATCCCAATACTATACAATTGCTGTTGCTCCATCAACAATGTTTGAAAACCACTCTGTCACACAAAGAGGTACTGATAGAAGTGTTAATAGGTCTAGCTCCGTTTTTATTTCTAGAACAGGTCCAAATCAAGATGTTTTTGTAGGTGGTCTCCAAGATAATGGTACAATGTTTCAAGCAGATAGAGGAAATGCAAAAACCAGAGCAGTTGATGTTTCAGGTGGAGATGGTGCTGCAACCATGTTCTCTCAAAATGTGAACAACAAGTATTATATAACAAATTATGTCTATAATCGTGCTGTTGAGGCAGTCAATTTGAATGGTGATACGTCTAGAACTTGGAGATTGAACTCAGAGGGTAGTACAAATGGTGATTTCATAACGGTTCAAGATTTAGATTCAAATCGTGGTGTTGTTTATTCTAATTACAGATCGGGTGGTACAAACAGAATTATTGCATATCACAGCTGGGATGATTTTGAAGATGCCGACCGAAACACAAATGCCCCTAACATTATAATGACAGGTTCACTTGATGGCAATGTTTCTGCCATCAAAGTTTCCCCTTATACAACAGATAGCTCAACAATTTTTGTTGGAACTGAATCCGGAAGTGTTTTTAAAGTAACCAATGCTGACACAGCAGATGCCAATGATAATTCAACTGCAAATTGGTCTAATATAACGGGTGGTCAATTTCTAGGTAGTGTATCAGACATAGAATTTGGAAAAGACGAGAATCATCTTTTTGTTACGTTTCATAACTACGGAGTAGAGAATATTTTTTACTCTGAAGATGGTGGACAATCCTGGACTGAGAAAGAAGGGAATCTTCCCGACATTCCTGTAAGATGTATTTTACAGAATCCTTTGTCATTGAACGAGGTGATAATTGGAACTGAATTAGGCGTTTGGTATACGAAGAATTTTGAATCAGACAACCCAGACTGGTCAAGAGCAAATTCTGGAATGAGTGATGTGAGAATTACAGATTTGGACATGAGAGATGATTACAAAGTTTTTGCAGCCACATATGGTTTAGGAATATATTCTGGCGTTTTCACAGAAGAGGAAGTTGTTGTAGAACCTTCTTTGTCCATTAGTGTTGATCCAAAAGTTTTAAAAATTGGACAAGGAAATTCGGACACCTTTGATATTAATTATGAAGTCAAGGGAGGTTTTAATGAAGAAGTAACATTTGATGTAATCAACCTACCATCCCTAACTACTGAATCATACAATCCGAGTGATATAATTACCATAAGTGAGGATGGAACTGTAGTTGTTACTATTGATGTTGGTGGTGAGGAAGTTTCGGGATCATACGATCTTGAAGTAACTGCCAAAAGCTCAACCCAATCACTTAGCGCAAATATTACATTAGATATATTGTCTGATGATTTTGACAACGATGGCATATTTAATGAAAATGATAACTGCCCTTCCACATCTAACCCTGATCAGTCAGACTTAGATAATGATGGAGTTGGTGATGTTTGTGATCCTAATCCGATACCACAAAATGTATTCACTCTTCAAACGACTGATGAATCCTGCAAATCGTCTGATGATGGTAGATTGAGTATTTCAATTTTAGAAGATGATATTCCTGGAATCAAGTTTTCAGTTCATGTGAAAAGTGGTCCTGTTAGTTTCTTACACAACCCTGAATCCATTTTGGGTAACAAATGGTCATTAGGTAATCTTGAGTCAGGTAGTTATGAAGTATGCCTAACCTCAACCTCACTCCCCAATTATGAACAATGCTTTAATGTTTTAATCAACGAGCCAGATGATATTTCAGTTTTCACTGAAAAAAGAGAAGATACTCAGGAGTTAAATATTAATCTAAATGGAAGTGCCAACTATAACATTATTCATAATAACAAATACTATACAACCTCTGACTCTGAATTTATACTTACTCTTGATAAGGGGCTAAACTTTATTAAGGTTGTTGGCGACAAAGAATGCCAAGGCACATATGAAGAAACCATTTTTAATTCTGAGGAAATTCTCTTGAGTCCTAATCCGACTGTTAATTCATCTACGCTTTGGGTTGGTGGTAATGATGCAGAGGTAAATATTAGTATGTTTGATAGTGCTGGTAGGTTATTGTGGGTAAGGTCAAATGGTATGAACGGTTCAAGAAACATAGATATACAAGTCTCTAATTTAAGACCTGGTTTGTATTATATAAAAGTTGATTCAGAAACAGTTAAAAAGACTGCAAAACTTATTAAAAAATAAAATATATTTATTGATCCATGTTTGAAAAAAAAATAAAGCATATTGCCCTCTTAATTGTCCTAATAGCTTTTATTTATGAGCCTAATTACAATAATGAAATTGAGAATTTAAGAGAACTACATCAAATTAATTTAAAAAATAGCCCTTTTAAACATACTAAAAAGCTCTCCAAATCAGAAAGAAAAGAACTTAAACTACCACCAAATCCATACAATGACAGGATATGGGAATTAACAATGGATCCAGTTCTTGGAAGACCGAGAACAGAAAACTTGTTTAAAATACAGGAAGATTTAGAAGGCTTAGAAAAAATTAGAGTTGCAGGTGTGCCAGGAGAAAATCCAGACATGGCTTGGGTTCCTAGGGGTCCCACTAACATTGCGGGAAGAACCAACGGAATTATGTTCGATCCCAACGACTCATCCAATAAGAAGGTTTTTGCTGGAGGTGTAAGTGGTGGGATTTTTGTTAATGAAAATATTGAAGATGAAAATTCTGAGTGGAACATGGTTCAGGGAGTACCAAGAAATTTACCCATATCAGTATTGACATACGATCCAAATAATACAACGACTTTTTATGCTGGTACAGGTGAGCATTACACTGGAGGAGATGCCTTAGGAAATGGTCTTTGGAGATCTACTGATGCTGGTGCTACTTGGGAAAATATTTTTGGTGGTAGATCAGACTCCGAGGAGGTTTTTAAGAGTGAAGTTAATGAACTAGTTATTACAACACAAACAGATGAAAATCCAATAAGCTTCCTTCAGGCTAGTTTTGGACCAAATCTTCCAGGTCCGCCACTAAGTTATCTTGAAAATGAGATAATTGTTGCCAATCCAATTGATGGATGCTCTACATTATCAAATTCAAATGATATTCAAGGAAAAATAGTACTGATAGAAGATGGCTCAATTAATTCAAGCAATTGTGATTATTTCAAAAAAATCACTGAAGGACAAAACGCTGGAGCCAAAGCTGTAATCGTATATAACAAAGATACTGGAGAATCAGGATGGACTGACGATCTAATTACCATGGGTCCAGGAAGTGGTGATATATCTTCAATCACAATACCATCAATCTATATAAAATCTGCTGATGGAAATAAAATAAAAAATTACATCTCAAACAGTAAAACAGATGTTAGAATTATCAAAAAGACCAATATTGGTGTTTCAGGTCTAGATGTTGTGCCAGGGCTTTTCTTTATAAATGATGTTATTGTTAGAGACAATGAAGGTACATCGGAGGTCTACGTTGCTGCTGCTTCAAGATTATGGACAAGAATTCTTGGAACAAGGGGTACTGATCAAAGCACCGTTCTAGGATCAGCACATGATGGCATTTACAAGACTACTGATGGAATCAACTGGACTAAAATAGAACTTTATCATCCGATAGATGCTGATAATGACATTCACAATAAAACTGTCGTGCCAATGGACATGGAACTTGATAAAGACAATAGACTTTGGGTGTCATCGACGATGAGCTCAGAATACAAACTGGTTGGTGATTGGATAAATAATCCACCCAAAGGCGGGGGAAAAATTTATCGATTAAATGAAGAAGGTTCCGCTGCAACTTTTATTAATGAAATCAGAGGACATGATAATGATCCTGCAAGAAGAACAGAAATTACCTTCACAGCTGATAATAAACTAATTGCCTTAGCAATAGCTCCAAAAAGTACAGGAGATGGATTCATTAGGGTAGTCCCAAACATATACAGAGGAACTATTGCTGATTGGATAGCAGGAAATTTTCAAGCTCTTGATCCACCAGTAGACCCTGATTCAAGTGTGCCAGATTATGATTTTGGTCGAGGCCAATCATATTACAGTATATCTCTCGGTGCCCATCCAACAGACCCAGCCATCGCATTCATTGGAGGAATTAATTTATTTCAATCAACCAATCAAGGAAATGACTGGGGAGTTTTAACAAATAGAAGCGGTAGAGACGCCCAATATTTACACGCTGATCAACACTCAGTTATTTTTAATGATAAAAACCCTAACCTTGTTCTTTTCGGAAACGATGGTGGAATTGGATACTTTAGTGGAGGTTCAATTTTACCTAGAAATAACAAATTTCATACTGCTCAGTATTATACTGTTGCTGTCGCACCAGTAGGAATGTTTGATAATTATACAACCAATGTCTACGGTGATGATCCGTTAGTTGGTTCATGGGACCCCACAGCTGATAATGGTGATGGAGGATATGTTTACACACTGGTTACTACAATCAGTGGTCACAAAGATGTTTTCGCTGGTGGTATGCAAGATAACGGAACGTCCATTCAGGCAGATAACGATAATGGATTTAGTATAGGAAATGACTTTGGTAGTGGTGATGGTGCGGGGACAATGTTTTCTCAAAAAAATGACAATAAATACATAGTTTATGCTCACACATACAACAACTCCAACTACGTTTTGAACATGAACAACCCCGGAACAAATAATCGAAGTCTTTGGTGGAGAATATCCTCAAATGATGATGATGAAGGAGATTTTATAAATAAACAAGCACTTGACTCAAACTTTGGAATCATATATTCTAATGCTGGTAATGGTAATGTCAGAGCTTACCATAATTGGGATGATTTTACTGGTAGCAGAGGAACAGTTAAAGACACGTATGTAATTAATGGTTTGGGCACAAGTACTTCTGCATTAACTGTTTCACCTTTTAATACACAATCATCCATACTTTATGTTGGTAGTGATGCTGGTCAACTTTACAAAGTAAGTAATGCAAATAACCCAAATAATCAACAAAAAGTACAAATTACTGGGGATGGTTTTGTTGGTAGTATTTCTGATATCGAATTTGGTAAAGATGAAAACCACATATTTGTGACATTCTACAATTACGGGGTAGAAAGTATATGGTATAGTGATGATGGAGGAGAAAATTGGTCAGCCAAAGAAGGCGACTTGCCAGATCTTCCAGTTTATAATATCATTCAGAGTCCGCTTGATGAAGACGAGGTTATTGTCGGAACTGAACTTGGAGTTTGGTTTACAAATAATTTTAGTTCAAGTAATCCTACATGGAAGCAAGCATATGCGGGGATGAAAGATGTAAGGGTCACTGATATGGACTTAAGAAAAGGTGATAACAAAGTCTTTGCTTCAACTTATGGACTTGGAATTTACTCAGGAGTTTTTCAAAATAGCGAGCCTACTTTCACAATAAATTCCAATACAACATATTTAGAAATTCTTAAGGGAACATCAAAAAGTTTTGATGTAAACTATAATGTTTACAATGATTTTAATGAGGAAGTTGAATTTTCTATTGAGGGTCTTCCTGCAAATTCAACAGTAAATTATACACCTAGTCAAAAATATATTATTGACTCGGATGGAACTCTTAGTGTAGAAATTGGTATTAGTAATGATGCAAATCTTGGTACCTATGATTTGAAATTTAAGGCTACATCAGAAAGTAAATCGAGAGAATTTGATATCAGCCTAAAAGTGACATCAAATGATAATGATGAGGATGGTATTAATAATGATATTGATAACTGTCCTGAAACTCCTAATACAGATCAATCTGATATTGATAATGATGGAATTGGAGATGTTTGTGATTCTAATCCGATACCACAAAATGTATTTTCATTAAATACAAAAAATGAGACATGTAGAAGTTCTAACAATGGTGAGATAAATCTATCGATTAATTCAGATGTTATTCCAAATGATATGAAATTCACGATTTCAATTAGTGGTGGGCCAAGTGGTTTTAATTTTGCTCCAGAGCTAATCCAATCGAATGAATGGTCAAAAAATAACATTGAGGCCGGTGACTATAGAATATGTTTTACTACGAGCTCAATACCCAACTTTGAACAATGTTTTAATGTTGTGATTACTGAACCACAAGATATCACAGTCCTATCAGCTATTGCGAACGATTCTAACACAATGAATCTTGATTTTAGCGGAAGTAGCAGTTATACCATAACCCATAATAATAGAGTATACAATACATCAAATTCCAACTTTAAGCTTGACTTAGTTAAAGGACTAAACTTTATCAAAGTTGTAGGGGACAAAGAATGTCAGGGCACCTATGAAGAAACTGTATTTAATTCTGAGGATATTTTGTTGAGTCCAAACCCAGCAATTAATACTACCAATCTTTGGATTGGTGGAAACGATGAAGAGGTATCTGTAAGTATGTTTGATAATGCAGGAAGATTAATATGGGTAAAGGAAAATAATATAACTAATTCCAGATCAATCGATCTTCAAGTATCAAACCTACGACCAGGTCTCTACTACATAAAAGTAGACTCAAAAACTGTAAGACAAACTGCAAAACTTGTAAAAAAATAATATGAAAAAACCATACCTTACCTTTTTAATTTTTATTTCGTTAATCGTAATCTCATGCGGAGGAAAAGACGATGGTGGAGGTGGTAATGTAGATCCACCAGATCCTATCAATCCTCCCACTTCAACAACTCTTGTTTCACCAGCTAATAACACTGAATGTCTTGATGGTGAGAATGTTGAGTTTAGATGGAATTCATCTCAGTATACAGATACTTACACCATTAATGTAAAAAACCTATTAACACAGTCCGTAATATCTCAAAGTACAACCTCAACAACGATTACTATACAACTAGAAAGAGGACAACCATATTCTTGGTATATAGTATCATCGTCTAACTCGTCAAGTGATACGGCAGAAAGTGAGAAATGGAAATTTTATCTTAAAGGAGATCAAACCTCAAACTACGCTCCCTTCCCAGCTGATCTTATAAAGCCAACAGCAGAAGCAACAGTAGCGCCTGGAAGTATTGAGTTTGAATGGTCAGGAAGTGATGTAGACACAGGTGATACGTTAACTTATGATCTTTATCTTAGCACATCCAATCCACCAACAACAAGAATTCAATCAAATATCACGTCTACAAAAGTTACTCAAAATATTTCTGACTTAGGAGTTTACTATTGGAAGATAATAACAAAAGATAATTCTGGAAGTAACTCTGATTCGGGTGTTTCTAAATTTACTGTAGCAAACTAGGATTGTAAAGTAAATTTAATCACCTACTTTTGTGATTCTATGTTTGGCAATAATAATTCCAGTATTGATAATGAAACAATAGAATTATTGGAGAATGCGCAAAGTAGAATAAGACAGAAAAAAAATGTATATAGGCATTTTATATTTTATCTTTTTGTTTCTGGATTTTTTTTATTTGTAGATTTAGTTTTAGCAGTTGGTAAAACTTTATCAATTTTTAATTACTCGTGGTCCATATGGGTCTTATTAATATGGACATTTATATTACTTTATCATTTATTTGATGTTTTTATTTCAAAAAAGATTATAAATAAGAAATGGGTTTCGAATCAAAAAAGTCATTTAATTGAAATACAAAAAGAAAAAATTAAGTCTTTAAGAAAAGATATTGAGATTGAATCAAAAATTTATGCTGAATCAAATTCAAACAACTCAAACCAAATGGTAACTATTATTGTCGCCGCATCCGAGAATGATGTTATAGGAGATAATAACAAATTGATATGGCATCTCAGTAAAGATTTAATTAGGTTTAAAAATTTAACAAAAGGTCATCATGTGATAATGGGGAGAAAAACCTTTGAATCCATGCCTAAAGCTTTACCAAATCGAACCAATGTTGTTATCACAAGAAATAAAAATTATACAGCTGAAAACATAGTGGTTGTTGATTCAATTGAAAATGCACTGAAGGTTTGTAAAGATGATCCACAACCTTTTATTATTGGGGGTGGTGAAATATACAAATTAGGACTTGAATATTCTAAAAGAATAGAGCTTACCAGGGTACATCACAATTTTGAGGGTGATACCATTTTTCCAGAGATAGACAAAGAAATATGGAAAGAGGTGAAAAAAATAAAAATGTTTGATATTGAAAATCATGATTATAATTTTAGTTTTATAACATATGATAAATTTAGTTAAATGAATGTATTTGTTTTTCCAGGGCAAGGATCACAATTTCCGGGTATGGGTAAAGAACTTTACTCAAATTCAAAATCTGCTAAGAAATTATTTGATAAGGCTGATGAAATTCTTGGTTTTTCATTGTCAAAAATTATGTTTGAAGGAACAGATGAAGATTTGAAGAGAACCAAGGTAACACAACCTGCAATATTTGTTCATTCTATAGCAAAACTTAGGGAGTTTGATCCTAAAATTAAACCAGATTTTGTTGCTGGTCATTCTCTTGGTGAATTTTCGGCATTAGTGGCTAATGGGACAATTAATTTTGATGATGGCTTGAAACTGGTGTCTGCACGTGCTAATGCAATGCAGAAAGCTTGTGAGAATAATCATGGTACTATGGCTGCAATTTTGGGTTTGGATGATAAATCAATTATCAATGAATGTGAAAAATTCAATAAATATGTTGTGGCTGCAAACTTAAACTGCCCAGGACAAGTAGTTATTTCTGGTGAATTTGAAGCAATCAAGGAAATTTGTATCCTCTTTAACAACATGGGGGCTAAAAGAAGCATTCAGCTAAATGTAGGTGGTGCTTTTCATTCAGAGTTAATGGGTGATGCTAAAAAAGAACTCAAGGAGTTTATTAATACAATTGAATTTCATGAACCTATATGTCCCATTTTTCAAAATGTGACTGGAAATGGTGTTAGTGATAAAAATGAAATCAAAAAAAACTTAATAGATCAAATGGTCTCACCAGTAAAATGGTCTGACTCAGTGGTCAATATGATTAATCTTGGAGCTAAAAACTTTACTGAAATAGGCCCTGGTAAAGTCTTATGTGGTTTGATAAGAAAGATAAACAGGGAAGTACATGTTGAATCGGCTCAATAAATGAATATTCTCTACAATATATTAATTGAATTTATTGATAAAATTCTCTTACCAATATTATCCATTTTTTCGAAACAAATCAGTCGTTTTTTAAAAGTTAGAGAGAATATATTTCAAGAAATAGATAAAGATATAGATAGAAAGAAAAAATATATTTGGATGCATGCAGCATCACTGGGTGAATATGAGTTGGCAATACCACTAATAAAAGAAATCAAAAAAACTTTTGATAATGAAATAATATTAACATTCTTTTCTGAATCTGGTTTTGAATTGAAGGATACAAGACATGAGATAAGTAAAACATACTTGCTGCCAATAGATTCAAATGATAACGCAAAAAAATTGGTTAAGGTTTTTAATCCAAAATTTGCGGTATTTATAAAATCAGAAATTTGGCCTAATTATATAAACGAACTCAAAAAAAGAAATATAAAATTTTACATAGTAAATTATGTATATGATAAATATAATTCAAGATTGTTTAAAGAGATTTTAAAAAAATATACTAAAGTTTTTACTCAAGATAAAAATAGTGAGAGAGAGCTGAAAAAAATGGGTGTTGATGATGCATTGTATATAGGAAATTTAAAATTTAACAGAGCAAGGATCCAAAAAAAAGAAAAGTATGATAATAAAAGGCTGATTAATTATTTAGGAGATGACAAATGCATAGTATTTGGCAGTACTTGGGAAAAAGATGAAGAGATTATATTTGACTATATAAATGAAGAAATTAATAAAAATGTGAAATACATAATAGCACCACATAAAGTTTCAGATAAAAATATAAGTAGAATAAAATCGAAATTAAATAACAAAGCTAATTTATTAAGCGATAATAAATATAATGCACAGAATAATATACTTTTAGTAG
This sequence comes from uncultured Bacteroidota bacterium, assembly GCA_902614065.1. Lineage (GTDB taxonomy): Bacteria > Bacteroidota > Bacteroidia > Flavobacteriales > Flavobacteriaceae > Eutrophosalina. Next base: position 129,821 of record CACMJT010000002.1, read on the forward strand.
ATTCAATTGGTGTACTAAAATATTTATATGCATTTTCAAATATATCATATGTTGGAGGTGGTTTTAAAAAAAAAGGGTTACACAATATACTGGAACCGTGTGTCTATGGAAATCCTGTAATTTTTGGAAAACATTTCAAATTTTCAAATGAAGCTAAAGGATTATTAAAAATAAAAGGTGGGTTTAGTATACAAAATTCAAAACAGCTAAAGAATACTATAAATGGGCTTTTACTCAATGCTAACAAATTAAAAGAAATTGAAATAATTAACAGTAAATTTATTGATGACAACCTAGCATCAATAAACAGTATAATCAAATCAATGCAAAATGAATAAATTAAAACTTTTTCTTCTTATTTTATTTTCTCAATTTCTGAATTCCCAATCAATTATTGGCGCTTGGGAAAAATATGAAACAAATTCAGATGGCAGTACACACAGGCATGTTGTTATTTTTAGCAAAGGCTTTAAATCAACAAGTGTATTTGACAGTTCAAATGGAAAATTTATATCAACAAATGGGGGATCATGGTTTCTTGATGGTAGTACTTTAACTGAAAAAATTGAATTTGACACTCAAGATCAAGAAAAAGTTGGATCCACCATCAAATTTGAGCTTGATATAAAAGACAATACAATTACCAACACTAATTCGGGGAAGACTTGGAATAGAATTGATGATGGGAGCCCAGGTCAACTTAATGGTGCATGGTTAATGTCCGGAAGACTTAGAAATGGCGTGAAAAGCACAAGGAGTATTGACAGACCTAGGAAAACAATGAAAATTTTGTCAGGCAGTAGATTTCAGTGGATAGCCTACAATACTGAAACGAGACAATTCATGGGAACAGGTGGAGGAACTTACCTCACAGTCAAGGGCAAATACATTGAGCAAATTGAGTTTTTCTCAAGGGATGATTCAAGGGTTGGTGCCAAACTTGATTTTGAATTTAAATTAGATAATGGTGAGTGGAATCATATGGGATTTAGTAGCAAAGGAGATCCAATTCATGAAATTTGGATTAGGAGAAAATAAAAGTGCGGGTGGAGGGACTCGAACCCCCATGCCGTGAAGCACTAGATCCTAAGTCTAGCGTGTCTACCAATTTCACCACACCCGCAGGGGAAAGCAAATATAAGCAAGATAATTTAATAGCTACAAGAGGATTTATTAATTTTACAACCAAGATGGACAAGGTAAAAGAGTACATAGAAAAAAATAAAAATAAATTTTTAAATGAATTATTTGAACTTTTGAGGATTCCCTCAATTAGTGCAAAATCAGAAAACAAAAAAGATATTTTAAGCTGTGCTAAACTATTAAAGGATCACTTGGAGGCGAACGATTTTGAAAATTGTGAAATTTGTGAAACCAAGGGACATCCAATAGTTTATGGTGAAAAAATAGTGGATAATGAATTGCCAACAGTTTTGGTGTATGGTCATTATGACGTCCAACCAATTGACCCTGTTGAGTTGTGGGATTCTTCACCCTTTGAACCACAAATTAAAAAAACCCAGATACATCCAGAAGGAGCAATATTTGCCAGAGGCGCTTGTGATGATAAAGGACAAATGTTCATGCATATTAAGGCGTTTGAGATTATGAATAAAAATGGTGGCTTTCCTTGCAATATCAAGATTATGATTGAGGGCGAGGAAGAAATTGGAAGTGATAATCTAGAAATTTTTGTTGAAAAAAATCAAAAGAAACTTGAATGTGATATAATTTTAGTTTCTGACACAGGGATGATAGACAAAGAAACTCCATCCATTACGATTGGATTGAGAGGCATGACTTACATGGAGCTGGAATTGATCGGACCAAATAGAGATTTACATTCTGGTCACTATGGTGGCTCAGTAGTTAATCCAATCAATGAGTTATCAAGAATTATCAACCATCTTCACGATAATCAAAATAGAGTAACGATACCTGACTTTTACAATGATGTTATCGAATACAGCAAACAAGAGAGGGAAAAAATGGAATCTATACCCTTTTCAGAAATTGATTACGCAAAATCTGTCGGACTGAATAATCCTTCTGGTGAATACGGTTACTCTTCAATTGAGCGGAGATCAATCAGGCCATGCTTAGATGTTAATGGAATATGGGGTGGATATATTGGAGAAGGATCAAAAACTGTTATACCTAGCAAAGCATTTGCAAAAGTCTCCATGAGGTTAGTGCCAAATCAAAAATGGAAAAAAATTAGTAAACAATTTTCTGATTATATAAGTAAAATAGCATCTCCTGATGTAACAGTTAAGGTTAAAGAACACCATGGTGGTGAACCATATTTGACTTCAACTGAATCAAAAGCATATAAATCAGCCTCCAAAGCTTACAAAGATGTGTTCAAGAAAGAACCCATACCAACAAGAGATGGAGGTTCAATACCAATAATTGCACAATTTGAAAAAATATTAAAAAGTAAAACAATTTTAATGGGTTTTGGTCTTGACTCAGACGCAATTCACTCTCCAAACGAACATTTTGGAGTATCAAATTTTTTAAAGGGTATTGAAACAATTACAAAGTTTTATCAACACTATACAAAATAGCTATTTAAGTTTTATAAGGAAAAGCTCAGCCGCAATTCCATCAGTTAGAAATCTACCTTTTCTAGAAACAGTATATAGGTCTCCATCTCTGGACAGATTATTTGATTTTAGGTGTTTTTTTGAACCATTTATAAAGTGTTCATAAAATTTTTCACCATAATTTTTTAAAATATAGTTCGTTGAAACGCCCCACATAGTTCTTAGTCCAGTCATTATATACTCGTTGTACATATCAACTTTTGAAAGCACCTCTCGTTTAAGATTTAACTTACCTGCATTGATATCACTAATATACTTTGCATTATTTGAAATATTCCAACTTCTTGAAATTCCATCGTAACTGTGAGCTGAGGGTCCAATTCCAATATATTTTTTTCGAAGCCAATATCCTGAATTATTTTTTGAATAAAATCCATTTTTTGCATAACTATTCATTTCATAGTTTATATATCCCTCAGTGGTCAAAAATGAGTTAATGTGCATGTATTGCCTATGAATCTCTTCGTCGCTTGGCATTGTTATTAGGTTTTTATTAATCTGATAATCTAACAAGGTTTTTGATTCAACAGTTAAAGCGTATGTTGAAACGTGTTTTATGTCATAGTATTGTAATAACCTTAAATCTTTATCTAAGCTTTGTAAACCTGAATTAGGTATCCCATAAATCAAATCAACTGAAAGGTTTTTAAAGAATAATAATGAATTTTCAATTGATTCAATTGATTGTTTAGACGAATGAACTCTCTTCATAAATTTAAGTGCATCGTCATTTAATGTTTGTATTCCTAAACTAATTCTATTAATTTTTGTTCCACTCAAAGATTTAATCTTACTTTTTGTTAAATCGTCTGGATTTGCTTCAATCGTAGCTTCTAGATTTTTAGATAATATGTAGTTATTTTCGATAGATTGAAAAATATCACTTATATCCTCTATTTTTAATAAAGACGGAGTGCCTCCTCCGAAGTATATAGTTTCAATTTCATCATTATAATTTTTTGACCTAATAATGATTTCCTTTTTGATAGCTTCAATCATCTTTTCATAGAGGCCCATTGATGTAGAAAAATGAAAATTACAATAGCTACATGCTTTTTTACAAAATGGAATGTGTATATATATTCCTGCCAAATTTAATTTTTTAGCCTGTCAGGATTATTTTTTAAAAATGAACCCCATCCAGAGTATTTAACATTGCCAACGACATTATTTTCATTGTAAAAATGGCATACTGCAGCTGCTAATCCATCGGTTGAGTCCAATTTTTTTGGAATCTCTTCAAACTTTAAAATAGATTGTAGCATCTTGGCAACCTGTTCTTTTGAAGAATTACCGTTTCCTGTAATTGCCATTTTTATTTTTTTTGGTGAATACTCTTTAATTGGGATTTGTCTGGAAATACCGGCAGCCATAGCTACACCCTGTGCCCTACCAAGCTTTAACATCGATTGAACATTTTTGCCAAAAAAAGGCGCCTCAATTGCAATTTCATCAGGTTTATGGGTGTCAATAATATCAATTACAGATTTGTATATCTTATCAAGTTTTAAAGAGTGATCTTTTATTTTACTCATATTAATGTCACCAAAATCCAAAAGAGATATTTTTTTTTCTACAGCAATAACCAAACCGTATCCCATTATGTTAGTCCCTGGATCAATACCTAAAATAATTTTTGAACTCATTTTTTGATATTTAAAATTAGTGGTAAATCAAATTGCGATTTTACCTTGACTCCATAGTCAGTTTTAACTGCTGGAATAACTTTAGGCATTGAGTCCAAAAGTTCATATATAATAGAGTTAATTTTTTCACTTTTATATTCCGGATTTTTGAATATGATTTCCGATGGGTAAACGTTTCCATTTTTATCAACAATTATTTTAATCATAATGGAATCGTTGAATTCTATATTTTTAACATCAGGACTGTTTTTTAAATTATTTGATAGATATTCATATAAATATTCATAAAAACAATTTAATCTATCTTTTGTGTCAACAACATTTTCACATTCAATTACTGTTGGATATTCATCGTTGGCTGTCCAAATTAATTTTTCACTCATTTCATTTGGTTTTTTCTCAAACACATCACAAGAAAAAAAATTTAAAAGATAAAAAATGAAAAAAAATTTAATGTAATTTAATTTTAAAATGGACATTTGTCTTAAAATACAAAATTACTTTAACAAAGCCCTATGGACATTTTAATTTTTGTCATTGGTATAATCTTATGCTTAACAGGCATAGTTGGAAGCTTTTTACCTATAATTCCTGGACCTATTACATCTTGGTTCGGAATACTAATTTTAAATTTAACGAATGCTGTACCGTTTAATTTGAAGTTTGTTTTAATAACCCTTTCAGTTGCAGTTTTAGTTTTTTTAGTAGATTTTGTTACACCAATATATGGGGTAAAAAAACTGGGTGGTTCCTATGGAGGACAAATTGGTGCCAGTTTGGGTCTATTAATTGGAATTTTTCTGATGGGTCCATTAGGAATTTTACTTGGACCTTTAATCGGTGCAGTAGCCGGTGAAATGATCAATAATAATAGTTTAAAAAATTCCTTTAAGCCTGCCCTGGGCTCAATCTTGGGAACACTAACTGGTATTGTTTTAAAATTTTGCTTGAGTATGACTTACTTTATTTTTTATCTAAGTATTTTTTGGGAATATAGAAATGATTTTTTTTAATAGTATAAAGTCCTATTGTCAATAATTTTGGAACCATCTTTAAAAGAGTCCAAAATTTTAGATTCCACAGCAGACCTAAGTTTATTAGATAATTGATTTTCAAAACTAATGTAAGTTGGTGGGCTATCAACTTCATTGAAGTCAACTAACTTAATCATATAAACACCATCCTCGCCAGCAAAAAAATCTGAAGTTTCACCAGGACTTAATCCGAAAGCGTTTCCAATGATTAGTGGTTCATATCCTGCTTGTGAGACGACTGGTGAACTTTGAGTTATGGCTGAGACTGAAACTATTTCAAGATTTTTTTCAGAAGATAATTCATCCAAATTCTTATATTTTCTATTTTCCTTTATAATTATATCCGCCTTTTTATTTTTTCTAATTTCTGGTAGTGCTAATAATGATGCAGAATTTACATCCATTAAACCTTCATCAGTAATGGTTTTCAGTTGAGCCAAAACATATCCTCCAGAACTCAGATCAAATCTTTTATAATCACCAATATTTGTGTCATTTTCAAAGAGCCACTTTACTAAATTTCTTTGGTTACCTAAAACCGGTAATTCGTGATCGAGAGGTGTAATATTGGTCAATGACTTTGTCTCATAGTCAAAAGTATCTGCTGCGGTGATAAGATCTTGAGATTTTGAAAGTTCGATTTCAAATTTTGAAGTAACATTAAATACAGAGTCACTTGTAAAGTTTGATGGAATATTCTTTAAAGCAATAGTTGCAACTTTTACTAAATCTTCTTTTGCAACAACCTTAATAACATGAAATCCGAATTCTGTTTCTACAACACCAATTCTTCCGACAGTATTTTTAAATACATAATCATTAAACGGTTTTACCATCATACCCTCTTGAAAAAACCCTAAATCACCTCCACTGGAACTAGACGGACCATCAGAATACTCTAAAGCCAAACTTGAAAAATTATCAGGATTCATACGTGCTAATCTGAGCAGCCTATTTGCCTCAATTTTGGCATCATTTTTAGATCTCATAACAGATGGAGCGGCATTTTGAGAGCCCTTGTAGGAAATTAATATATGGCTAGCTCTCACATTACCGTTTTTTTTCTTTTCTAACATTCTTGATAGCTTCATGTAACCATCGTCTTTGTATGGACCGTATATTTGGTCATTATTCAAGTTAAAAATCATTTGGGCATGATTTGAACCAAAGTAACCTTTAGGTCTATACAAGGAATCGTATGGAATGTCGGAATTCTCGTCAACATAGAACTCAAAATCAGTTGTATTTTTGAATCCCTTAACGAATTCGTTTAGATTAGAAACGGGGTTAAATTCCTCACGATCATTTAAAAATGAATTTAGTTTATCTCTCAAGTCTCTTTCATCATTAGCAGATGGTATTTCATTAAATACAACGTATTCAAAATCTCTAGTTGATTTTTGCTCAAAATCATCAGGGTTTTGATTAACATAAGACTTTACCTCAGCATTAGAAACAGATATCAAGCTGTCGGGTATTGAACTATAAGGAATTTTTACATATTTAATATTGGCAGACAGGTTTGACTTCAAGAACTCCAATTCACCTTCAAAGTTTGATGAATTCAATCCAGACTTTAGTAAGTTGATATAATTATTTTGATCAATTTGATTTTTAAATTCTTGTTCTTGTAGAGTCCATTGACTGTAACCCTCGGGGTTAAAGTCCTTCAGGTTGAGAACAAAATCAGTAAACTTGTCAATATCAAAAACACCAACATCGTTTAAAAATCTTTCATCAGAGTTAAAGTTTGGATTATTTGCTAAGAAATAGTCAAGATGCGCCTTTCCTGACCCAAGTCCTAATTGTTCCATTCTTTGTTTAAAAACTTCCTTTCTAATCAGTTGATCCCATGAGGTATTTAAGGCTTGCAATTCAGAAAAATTATATGATTTTTTTAAAAAATCAACTTGATTTCTAAATTCCGTAAGAGAAACTTCTTTACCGTTGACCTCACCAATTGGTTCTTGAGATTGAAATCCAGAACCATCGAAGACACCAGCAATTACAAATGCAAATAGTGCCATACCAATTACAGAAATCAATACAAAAGAGTTTCTTCTTAAACTACCTAAAGCTGCCATAAAAAAAATTTAGATGACGAAAATACAAATATCTATCATAAGTACAATGAAAGAATTATTTAAAGAGCGTTCGCTCAGAATTTATTGATTGGAATTCTTTCTGTTATTAAATTTTTTTCTGTAATGTCTTCTAAAAAGGAACATTAAAAAAGAAAGAACTCCTAATATTAGAAGAGGGACATTTCCATCAAAAGTCTGTTTTAGAAATATGATATCAAAAAAAACTACAATTGAAATGGTTAAATATGCGAATTCTGAGATTTTGTGATACTTCATATTAATTTAGTTATCATCAAATAAGAAGTTTCCGTTCAATTGGCCTGTTTTGAGTAGCTTAAAGGTTCTATCAGCATCAAGAATTTTAGCATTTATGTCATATTCATTGCTAGAGAAAGTAATATTCTCTTCGGTGAACAACCACTCCTGTTGAGGGTCCCAATATATTTGACTTGATTTAATTTTACTCCCATCAGATGATTGAATCACAACATTTCCATTCAGGCTAACTAATTTTGTTTTATAATATATTATGCCATAATTGGCAGATACATTGGTAGAATCTAGCTCATTTTCGTAGAACCTAATATTTAGGCCATCAGGAAATTCAGCATAAGGAAATTTTTGATTTGTAAAATCTAAGTTTAAAGGTGAGTCTAAAATTGCTTTAACAATTGAGGAGTCTGTGTACTTTAATGTGAAGTTTTCTGTGATGGCTGCTGGTGTTTTTGCATACTTATTTATATCAATAATTTTTTCAAAATCATTTTTACAGGAATAAGTTATTATAGCTGTAAAAAATATAAAAATTATACGCATCAAAATCTAAAGGGTTGGTACAGTAACAGATAAACCAATCCAACAATTAAAAGTAATTACTTTACCTGAATTGCCTTCGGTAAAGATGTCAGTTTTGGATGGAGCTCTACCTAAATAACTTTCAGCAGCTTTTAATGCAGTTTTTCTAATTGTTGCATCAATGGATGCTGCTTTTCTAGCTTCTCTCTCTGCTAGCCAATAAACAGATCTTTTTTCGAATTGAGTTTTCCCACAACCGTTTGCACTGCTTGCATAAAGATTAGCAATTAATAAATGTGCCCTTCCCATAGAGGGTTGAAACTCAAGAGCACGTCTTGCATAATTTCTAGACTTAAAAAACTGTTTAGTGTTTTTAAATTTCGCAGCAATTTTGTATAAAATTCTTGCCTTTTTGATATTGTCGGTTTCAAGCTCAATCGATTCGTTATAAAATTTCAAAGCCTCCTCAGAATTATTTTTTTTATCGTTTAATAAACCTAAATAATAGGCTGAGTTCGCAGATGGATTTAAGTTATGTAGTAATTCAACAAGAACAACAAATAAAGGATCATCCGAGCATTCCTTACTATCCATTCTGCTAGCAGCCCTATTCAACCACACTGGATTGGTCTTATTTTCCTCTAAATTTTTTCTGTAAAGTGGAATTAAATTCTCACAGGTTGATTCCTTGGCAATGATTGCATTTAAATTTCTCAAATAGATATTGGAGGCATTAGAATTAATTTCATAAACTCTTTTATTTCTTTTTTCTCTTGATGTAAGTGCAATTCCAGATTTTTCTTTGTTTATAATAATATCGATTTGTTTAGAGTATTCATCAATGATAGAATTATACCTTTCCGAGAGCTCCTCATATTTATTGAATATTTGGTTGAGGGTTATTTCATACTCTCCATCTTTATATAATTCAAAGTATGTTTTAAAGTAACTGTAAAGTGGTTTAGGATCGTCAAAACTTAAAGGGTCAGTTTGATAAGCATCTTCAAATAATGTGAAAATCTCACTTTTAGATGCTAACTTATAGTCAATCATTTTTTGGGCCTTATTAGACATAATTTGACCAACAATTGATCTTCCATTGTAAGCTGGAAAATTTATTAGCCATTCATCATAAAGTTTTAATAAATCCTTTTGATAGGCATTCTTTATTTCGCCTTCAGATTTTTTTATAAATTCATCAAGCATTCTAGATCCTTGAAAATAGATTGCTGGGTTTATCTTTGGACATTCTTCTCTAACTGCCATCCACGGCTCATAAGCAGCTTCATAATTCTTTACCTTATAATATTCTGCAAAAATTGACAAATTTGAGTTGCAATCAACAGATGATTGAGATGTCAAATTACTCAGTGATATTAGAAAAACTAAAAAAATAATTTTTTTCATAGTTAATTATACATTGATTTAATAAACCATAAATCATTCAGTGAAACACCAATCATGAAATTTAAGTAGTTTTCCTTAATTAAACCGAAGTCATCAGTACCTCTTTGACCAAACTCAACACCTAAATTTGCCTTTGATAATCTTCCCACTGGTATACCCAACCCAAAATTTATACCAAAATCTTTAATGTCTTGCTGATTTACTTCCAAACCACCATCAATATATTTGAAACCTGCCCTATATGTAACCCTGTCAAAAAAGTTTGTAAATGAGTCAAATTTTGGTAAATAAAAACCCCCGACGGAATATATATTGTGTTGATTAAAGTTTACATTGTCCAAAGACATGAACTCATTTCTATAACCATTGCCCTGCACCGATTTGAAATTTAAACCAACAAACCATTTTTTGTCTAGTCCAAAACCTAGTCCAAAACTTGAAAAGCTGGGTATAGTAAATTTCGTTTCATCCATTCCAGTTAATGATAAATTAATATTTTCAGTATCTCCTCCAAAACTACCATCGAGTTTTAGAGTTCTTATCGATTGTGAATTTTTAGAAGTTAAGCTTGACTCTGGTTGGTATACATAAGAACTGTATATTTTGATGTTATTTCTGAATTTTTGCTGGAAAACTGCTGAGAAATTATAGCTCAAACCGCTTAATGATGATTCGCTTGAAACCCTTGTGTAGAGCTCAACATCCGTTAATATTTTAGAATGATAGTGATTTAAATTTCCAAAGGAATATGACGAACTAATCCCTAAACCAAAGTTTTTAAATAACTCAAACCCTATGCCTAAAAAAGCGCTGTTGATACCTCCATCTCCATTATATCTATTGGTGCTGACAGGATCAGTCGTTTCATCAACGGATTCTAAAAGATAGCCAACGGAGGTATTTGGTTTTAACCCAAAATTAAATCCTAAACGCTTGGTTGGAATTGATACTGACAAATAATTGAGACTGGCGGTAGTTGTTTTTGCATTATTATCTTGTGTGGAATATCTATTATTTTTTAGATTGACGCCAACCGAATAATTAACAAACTTGAGCTTGGAAAGGGATGCAGGAACATTGAGATTTACAGAGACACTGTCAACATAAGCAGTATTTCCACCCATCATTTTGTTATCTGCAGTTGCTGAAAAATTTGTTTCACCAACTCCAAAATATGAATAAGGAGAATAACTTGATTTTTGAGCGAAACCAAACTGAATAAATAAAACTATAAAAAGCAAGGAAATTTTGTTCATGTTATTTGTTAGCCTCTATAAGGTATTCTAGCCCTTTAAAAACATAATTTGAAGTTGTAAATATGGTGTTTTTTATCTTACCTGACAAGTAATTTGAATCTCCTCCAGTTATAATTACTTTCAAATCATCATATTCACTTGAATATTTTTCAATAAAACCCTCAATCTCTAGTTGAGTGCCCAATAAAGTTCCGATATTAACAGATGATTCTGTATCAAATGCTCTTATACTTTCAGGATAAGTTGGATTGATTTTTTCTATTAAAAATGCTTTTTGACTAATTGAATCATATCTCAAATCTAAACCGGGTGAGATTCCGCCAGCTAAATATTCATTATTTTTTGTTTTAATATCATATGTTATACATGTTCCAATATCAATAATCAAGACATTTTCATTGGGATAGTCTTTGTGGGCAGCACAAACTAAGGCCAAACGATCATCACCAACCAAACCTTCTTTGTAGGGATTTTTAAATGGTAAATGATTATTCTTTTTTAAATCAAAAAAACAGCTATACTTTTTTAAAAAATTAATTAGTTCATTATCAATGGATGAAACGTTTGACATTGAAGAATGGGTAATTTTATAATTGGAAAATAATTCCTTTATTTTTTCAATCAATTTACTTGAGGAATTAATTTCTTTGATAATTGTATAATCTTTTGTTATTGCAATTTTAGAGTTTGAATTACCTATGTCAATTAATAAATTCATTGAGCAATGGTAAAATTAAACAAGTTTTTAGCAATTTGTTTAATATCTAGTAAAACGTTTATATTTGCTGTGCTAAAATGCAATGGTACCTTAGCTCAGTTGGTAGAGCAAAGGACTGAAAATCCTTGTGTCCGCAGTTCGATTCTGCGAGGTACCACAATAAGCCCCAAAAATTGGGGCTTTTTTTTTACATTTAACTATAATTAATTTAAAAAAAAATGAAAAAAAATATCTTAATAATTGTTTTTGCATTTATATCATTAAATGCATTGGGGCAAACTGACGAGTCAAACTATCAGGAATTTCTTGAAAAGAGTCCATTTAATAGAATGTATCCAAAATCAATTGCATCTGAAGCAGCTCAATATTTTACTGATTGGAATAAGCTTTTTTCATCGGGACCCACCACTACGAAAGAGGCGAGGCTTGCAGCAATCTCTGCATCAGCGGCAATAAAATGTGAATATTGTATAAAAGCACAGATCATTTTTGCTAAGCGAGTTGGAGTAACTGATGAAGAAATCAAGGCAGCTGTTCAAATTGCTGCAGAAGTTAATAGATTTTCAACTCTTCTTTACGGAAATGAATTTACTGAGGAAGAATTTAATAAAGCGATAGGATTGTAATTTTTATATTTAAATAAAATTTAAGCCATGAAAAAAGCCGTTTAATGCGGCTTTTTTTATGAGATTAAATTACCATCTTCATCCCATTTAGCAGTATCAAGTCTTTTTGATTGATCTACAAATTTTGACAACCATTCTTCGTCATAACTTAAACCATGGTCATCCAACACCTCTTGGGGGACTCCGTCCCAGACATTTGGACTATTTCCTTTATAACCAAGTTCTTTGATTCCAACTTCAGAGGTGAAATATCCTGTTAAGGTTAAATTTCGTAATAAATTAAACCATTGGACTTCGTCTGGCAAATCATTCATATCTAGGTTGGGATCATAATATGCTATTTTATCAATAATCTGCTTCTGTGAATTTTCGGAAATATCAATAAACTTTTGGTTAAAATTTAATTCACTTTGTTCATTTATCCAATCAATTCCATCTCTCAAAGGCTTTTGATATGAGGGGATATCTTTGGCCATAAATTCTATTAGTTGGACAACTTCAGCTTCCTCGATTGATCCATAATCATTGGGAGGTAAAATTAAATTACATAATTTATTCAAGGTTGTCAGTTCTTCATCAGTAAAAAATTCTTGGTTGAAGAGTTTGTCATCATATAATTTTTCTTGCGGTGTTCTCCCATATTGATATCGAGTTAAAGACCTCTTTATTTTTTCATGATTAACACCATAACAACCATTTAATAAATATGAAGCTCCTATTGCCCCTAGAGTTATAGTTTTGATTGAATCTCTTCTTTTCATTAAAAATTTTGTTTTTTAAACTCGGAAACAATGTGGTCAGAAGCCCTCCATGCTAAAGCCATAATGGTCCATGTTGGGTTTTTATCTGCCTGTGAAACAAAAGGTCCAGCGTCAACAACAAATACATTATCAACATCATGTATTCTCTCATATTGATCAACAACAGATTCTTTTGGGTTTTTACCCATTCTGGTTGTACCGACCTCATGAATAATTTCACCAGGCTTTGTTAAACCATAATTTGATTCAATACCAGGCTTATTCCATAAAGGTTGACCACCCATATTATGAATAATTTCTTCAAAAGTATCCTGCATGTGTTTTGCTTGTTTTATTTCATAATCAGTCCATTTATAATTGAATCTTAACACAGGAACACCATATTTATCAACCTTATTAGGATCGATTTCACAATAATTACTTTTCATTGCAACTGATTCTCCACGTCCTGAAAACCCAATTGTAGATCCATAATATTTTTTCATATCAGACCTTAACACATCACCATATCCACCAGCTTTCAATCCAAAAAATTTATTAAAATGATTGACATTAAAACCTGTACCATAAGTTGGGGCACCCATGCCACCCCAAACCTCAATATGATAACCCCTAGGAAAATCTAATTTTTTATTATCAAGCCACCAAGGGGAGTAAACATGCATACCTCCCACACCATCCTCATTATATATTTTTCTATTTGTAAGCTGTGGCAAAAATGCCATCATATCTCCGCCTGTTGAATCATGAAGATATTTTCCAACTAAATCACTACTATTACCCAAGCCATTTGGGTGTTGCTTGGATTTTGAATTGAGAAGAATTCTTGCAGAACTGCACGCAGATGCTGCCAAAACCACTACTTTTCCATTCAACTTATACTCATTACCATCATCTTTATTAATATAGGATACGCCAGTTGCCTTACCTTCAGAATTAGTTTCAACTGTTCTCACCATAGAGTTTATATAAAGATCGATTTGACCTCCTGCGTTTTGGGCAGGAAATATTAAGCATGAACCCGATGAAAAATCAGCATAAACATTACAACTTCTAGCACAACCATTGCAATAGAAGCAAACTCCTCTGTCATTGTTAATTCTCTTTGTAATCACTGAAAGTCTTGAGGGAATTACTTTTATATCAGCTTTTTTAGCTGCCTTTATGTAATACAATTCATGCAATCGGGGTTTTGGTGGTGGCAAAAAGAAACCATCAGGTTCATTGTATAAATTTTCTTTAGTTCCAAAAACTCCAATCAATTTATCTACTTTGTCATAATAAGGCTTCAAATCCTCGTAAGTTATAGGCCAATCTTCTCCCAAACCATCAATAGATTTTTTCTTAAAATCGTTAGGTCCAAATCTTAGAGAGATTCTTCCCCAATGATTGGTTCTACCACCCAACATTCTTGATCGAAACCATCTAAAATTGGTATCATCCTTTTGGGTATATGGTTCACCCTCAATATCCCAACCTCCATATGCTTGATCAAAGTCACCAAAAGGTCTGGTGGTTCCTGCTCCTCTTCTTGGTGACTGCCAAGCCCACTTAAGTTGTGTCATCTGTTCAGGATTTGCAGGGTCATAGTACGGTCCGGACTCTACCACAGCAACTTTTAATCCAGCTTCAGACAAAACCTTAGTAGCCATACCACCTCCTGCACCAGAACCTACAATAATTACATCATACTGCTTAGAAGTTTTTTTAATTTCCATTAATTATAACTCTAGAATTTTCATGTTTCTGTAAGAAATGATACCAGGATGGTCTTGTATTACCAAGTGACCTGTTTTAAATTTTCCAAAATCTCCATGACTAAAACTTTTGTCATCTAAATTTGAAAATTTTGAATTTTTGACCATTTCGTCCCAGCTATCACCACTTAACATAAATCTAGAAACAATCGTACCATTATGTATTACTTCGCCATAATTTTTAATATGATCAATCGTAATCAAAAACGAGTTCCATTCACCCGCTTTTTTATTTACATTTTCTTCTGGGGCAATTAAATCGTAGAGTGCCCCCGCACTATGCTTAGGATTTGGTTTTGACCCGTCAGAATATGTAACATCTAAAATCTGAATTTCTGGTCCTGTTGAGAACGGGTGAGTATATTTATTATCCTCATTAACCCCCCACATAAATCCACTATTACCCCCAGCACTCACTTTCCATTCAAAGTATATTTTAAAACTTGTGAACTTTTTATCAGTAACTAAGCTATTGTCCTTATTACCTTTTTTAAATGATGAGTTAAATACCAATACCCCATTTTCATTGGACCAGCCTGTTTTGTTGCTCTTTTTACCTTGATAATAATGCCAACCATCCAAACCATCGCTCGGTATTAACAGTTGCCAATCTTTATTCGACTCAACTTGAGCAATACAACTTGTATTTAAGAAAATAAAAATTAATATAATTGAGTAGAATTTGTGCATAAACTAAATCTTCCATCCAGGTCTTGAAACCCTACCCACAAATTGATTGGCTAAATCAAAATTTGTTATTTTCATAGATTTACCATCCCAAAGAAGTTTTTTTCTTCCAATGTAATTATTATGCTCTGAAACATGTACAGTGTTTTCTGAATATTTCGGATTTTTGGTACCAATTAGCATGTATGATCTTATCGCAAGATTTCCCATAAGTACAGCTTCCGTGAATGGACCAGCATAGTCAAACGATGCTGATAAGTTTTGATGCTCATTTGAATTATAGCCTTTTTTACATGCTTTAATCCATTTTTCGTGATGAATAAAATCTAAAAAAGGTACCCCCTCTCCTATTGAATCTGTATTGAATGTAATTGTTTTTTCTCCTTTTCTGTAAAGTTTAGGATTTCTTGCATATGTTCCACAAGAAATAACTCCCTTTTCACCAATCATCAGAACTCCATTTCTACTATATTCTTCACCCAAGAAATCATCGGCTGGAATCAATTGAGGATGTGAGGGTCGAAGCCCACCGTCCATCCATACTAATTCAACATTGGATTTATTTTTTGGAGTTTCGTTAAAGTTGAGCGTAACAATTGATGAAGAAGGACAGCCCTCAGGAACATAATTATGATTCCATGCCTTTTCAAAAACTGTTGCAACACTACACTCAACATCCGTCGGGTATCCTAATTCAAGGGATTTGAAAGGAACATCCAATAAATGACATCCCATGTCACCCAAAGCACCGGTTCCATAGTCCCACCAGCCTCGCCAGTTAAAAGGATGAAGTTCAGTTGTATAGTCGGTATAATTTGCAGGGCCAAGCCACAGATCCCAATTGAGATTATTGGGTTTTTTTTGAGATGACCTCTTCATTTGAAATCCTTGTGGCCAAACAGGTCTGTCGGTCCACACATTTATTTTTGAAACTTTTCCGATTAGTTTCTTATCAATCCACTCTTGAATCTTTGAAACACCTGAACATGAGCCGCCTTGATTACCCATTTGAGTAACAACCTTATTGTCTTTCGCAAGTTTGGTAAGAATCCTTGCTTCTTGAATATTGTGTGTTAGTGGTTTTTGAACATAGACGTGTAAACCTTTTTTCATTGCATTGGATGCAATGGCCGCGTGCGTGTGATCTGGTGTTGAAACAGTTACTGCATCCAAATCTTTTTCTTTGTCAAGCATCTCTCTAAAATCCTCGTAAAAGTTAGCATTTGGGTAATATTTTCTGGATTTTGTAACGCCATTTGCAGAATTATCAGGATCAACATCACAAAGTGCGATTACTCTTTCATTTTTAGCCCAAGAGCCCATTATATCTTGCCCCTTTCCTCCAATACCAACCGCACCAATATTTAATTTATCACTTGGTGAAATAAATCCATTTCCACCTAATACATTTCTGGGAACTATAAAAAACCCCGTGGTTAACAAGCCTGATTTTTTTAGGAAATTTCTTCTGGTTTTGTTTTTCATAGATTTTTTAATAATTTGGGAAAAGCTCATCTAAATTTATGAAAAAAAATATAAAATTTTTTATTCTTTTTTTAACCTTTTCATTATCAATTTTTTCTCAAAATTTAAATGAAAAAAAGGTATTAATAATGTGGGGAGGATGGGAAGGTCACAAACCAGAATTATTTGTTAAACAAGTTAAAAATTGGCTTGAAAGCGAGGCTATTGACTATGTAGTCTCTAATGATCTTGATGATTATGCAAATTTTGAATTTTTATCCAAATTTAATTTGATTATTCAATCCGTTACTAAGAGTCAACTTACTAATGATCAAGAGTTTGGTTTATTAAAAGCCATTAGTGGTGGTGTAGGTATTGCCGGAGCACATGGGGGTTTGGCAGACTCGTTTAGAAATAAAACCAATTACCAATTTATGATAGGTGGTCAATGGGTGGAACACCCTGGAAAAATAAAAAAATTTAAAGTCAATTTTTTAGAAGATGAATTGACAGAAGGACTTAAAGATTTTGAAATTGAGACTGAACAATATTACATGCATTATGATCCGAATATTGAAATTATAGCTACAACAAAGTTTGATGGTGAACCCTTTTCGCCTAATAATTCAGATTTAATATTGAATCCTACATGGATTGAAAATGTAGTAATGCCTGTGGCTTGGAAAAAAAGGTATGGATTAGGAAAAGTTTTTTACATCTCTATTGGTCATAACCCTGAAGAATTTAAAATTCACCATGACGCATGGACTCTTCTAACTAGGGGATTTAAGTGGGCGATGAAATAAATTTAAAACCTAAGTAATACCTCAAAATTTTTTTTCGGAAAGTATTTGTCAATTGTGTCAATATCTCGAGTAAATCCAATCAAAAATCCTCCTCCACCTGAACCACAAAGTTTCAAATAGTAATCTTCATTTTCGATACCATCGGTCCATAATTTTTTAAAATTGCTAGGTATCATCTCTTGAAAATTATCAAATGTTTTTTTCGAAAGTTCAATAAAGTTATTTTCAAAATCTTCATATTTACGTTCCAAAAAATTTGTAATTGAATTATTTGTGGCAACCGCAAACTCATTTTCAAAAAAAACTTCAAAATCTTTTCGTCTAAGTTTATTTAAAAAAATCTCCACTAAACCTTGAGTGTTTCCTTTACATTCTGTGTCTAAAAGAAAAAGTGTTCTTTTGGAGTTAATATTTTGAGGGGGAATATCAATGGTATTAATACTATTTTTTGACTCAACTAATAATGGTTTTTGAACATAGCAACTGAGTGGATCAATTCCAGAGGATTGTCCATGAAAAAATGATTCAATATTAGATAAAATCAATTTTAAATCATTTATCTCTAAATTGATACCAAGTTCCTGTTTATAGGATTCATAAATAGCAGCTACAACTGCGCCACTACTTCCTAAGCCATAACTTTCTGGAATTGTGCTTTCAAAATATAAACCGTTTTCTATATCAGAGTCAAGTTTCAAAGTATTTAACTTATTACTTACAAATTCATTGTTTTTTATGTATTTAGATAATTGCTTTAAATTGATATTTGAATCTTTTTGAACATTATTAAGTTTACTTGAAAATTTGAGTGAACCGTAATATTTTTTGTAAGGGATTACTATTGCTTTTGAGTTTTTTATAATACCATATTCACCAAATAGTAAAATTTTGGAAAAAAACTTTTTCTTATTCATTTCTAGGTTTTGGTCCATCACCAATAAAATCGTGAATATATTTTTTATTGTTGCAAAATTTGGATAGATTTTTTTCAATAAATGTCTTTATTTCAATTTCTTCATTTTTTGGATATAACAAGTGAACATTTGCGCCAGCATCTAGGGTGAAACATAAATTAAGATTTGTTTCTTTTCTGAAACTCCATACTTCATTTATAATTTGGATAGTGTTTGGTTTGAATAAAATATAAGGTGTTTTGGATGTCATCATAAGGGCATGGAGCATCAATGCTTCCTGCTCAACAATATGAATGAAAGATTCTAAATCTCCAGAAATTAATGATTTCTTCAAACCACCTATATTTTCATGCGCTTTATTAACTCTATCTACTTTAAAAATATGAGTGTTCATAAGCTCATGACCATGTGAACTTGATACATCTTTTTTTTCATGGTCCACAATCAAGATTGTATCCATGTAATTATTAAATATTTTGTGATAGTTGTTAACTGGAATTGCATAATCGTCACTGCTATTTTCAAAATGTTTTGTTTTTCCCCATACTGCAACAGGTCCATATATGCTTCTAGAAGCACTGCCGGATCCTAGTCTTGATATGATTGAGGATTGATTAAAAAAATCTTTTTCATTTTCATTAATCATTTTTTCTATTTCATAAAGACATAATGACAAAGAGCTAAATGCAGATGCTGAGGATGCAATTCCACTGCTGTGAGGAAACGTGTTTTCTGACTCTATTTTTAAACTTAAATGATTGAGAGACGGACAATATTGAATGATTCTTTTAAAAAAAGTATCTATTTTCTTATTAAACGACTTCTTTTTTTCACCATGAAAAAAGAATTCATAATTAAATCCTTTGTTTGATTGTGAATAAGAAACCTTGGTTTTAGAGTTGCAGTTTTTTAGTGTAAAACTTATTGATGGATTAATTGGAATTTGATTTTCTTTTTTACCCCAATATTTGACCAGTGCAATATTTGATGGTGAAATCCAACTTGTAAAACCTGATTTATTATTCATCAGTTTTAATTTTTAGGTTAAATCAATTAATAGTTCCAATATCAGTTTTTGCAGGCTTTTTTATTGACCCGTCAAAACCATTTATGCCTGAGACAGTGGTATATTTTAAAATATTTTTCTTTCCAGGATTAATCAATTGATATGCACTATGACACATAACAGCAGCTTCATGAAAACCAGATAATATTAGTTTTAATTTTCCAGGATATGTATTGATATCTCCAACAGCATAAACGCCTTTAATATTTGTCTGATAATCCAATGAATTGTTTACCACAATGGCATTTTTTTCAATTTCAAGACCCCAATTTTTAAAAATATTCATTTTGGGAACGAGACCAAAAAGTGGAATAAAAAAATCTGCCTGCATATTAATTATTTTTTCTCCACTTTTAACATTAATACTCTCTAATTTTTTTTCTCCAAATAATTCTACAACTTGAGCAGGTGTGATTACATCAACAATTCCTTTGTCTTTTAGTTCTTGTACAGATTTAACAGAACTGTTAGCTCCCCTGAATTCATTCCTTCTATGAATAAGAGAAATATTACAAATTTTTGATAGTTCAATAGTCCAATCAAGTGCAGAATCTCCACCACCAGCAATTATTACATTTTTATTTTTAAATTTTTCCTTTTCAATAATGGAATATTGGACTCCTCTATTCTCAAATTTATCCAAACCTTCAATAGATGGTTTCCTTGGTTCAAAATTTCCTAATCCACCTGCAATTACAATAACTTTCCCATGAATTTCTGTCCCTTTATTTGTTTTTAAAACAAAATGGTCATCTTTCTTGTCTAATTCCTCAGCAATCTCACCCAGTGAAAAATTTGGTGAAAATGGTTTAATCTGGTCCAAAAGGTTATCAACTAATTTGCCAGCCAAAATTTCTGGGTGAGCTGGAATGTCATAAATCGGTTTATTAGGATAAATTTCGACACACTGTCCACCTGGTTTTGTTAAAGAATCAACTAGGTGACATTTCATACCCAATAAGCCAGCTTCAAAAACAGTAAAAAGTCCAGTAGGTCCCGCACCAATAATAATTAAGTCAGTTTTTATCATTCAACACTGGTTACTTTTTCAATCTGCGGAACATATTTTTTTATTGTCATTTCAACTCCATTTTTTAAGGTCATTTGATTAACAGTACAGTTAACACAATTTCCTAGAAGTTTAACTTTTACCTCTGTTTCTGTAAATGAGATAAGTTTAATATTACCTCCATCTGACTGCAAAAAGGGTCTTATTTCATCAAGTGCTTTTTCTATTTGCTTCTTCATATAATTATTGGCATCCCGCCATTGTTTTAATTTTTAATATTTCAGTAGGTGGTAAATTTTTATTTCTTTCAACTAAAAATTTAATCATTTTTTTTGTTATTTCATTGTAAATCAGGGCAACACCTGAGTCATCGTCCACCGCTAGGGGTCTTCCAACGTCTGCAGACTCTCTAATTTGTTGTATAATAGGAATCTCACCCAGAAAAGGGATTTTAAAATCCTCTGCTAAATTTTTTGCACCATCCTTTCCAAATATATAGTGCTTTGTATTATCATTTTCTGTTTCATAATAAGCCATATTTTCCACAATACCTAGGACAGGGATGTTGATATTATCTTGCTGATACATGGATACTCCTTTTCTAGCATCTGCCAAAGCTACAATTTGCGGAGTACTAATTATTAAAGCACCATTAATTGAAATTTTTTGCATTATGCTTAAGTGAATATCTCCTGTTCCGGGTGGAAGATCAACAAGTAAAAAGTCAAGATTGCCCCAATCAGCATCAAAAATTAGTTGATTAAGTGCTTTTGATGCCATTGGTCCTCTCCAAACTACAGCTTGATCCATATTAGTAAAAAATCCAATAGATAAAACTTTTATTCCATAACTTTCTATTGGAGACATTTTTGATTTACCATCCACATTAACAGCAAGAGGTTTAGAACCTACCAAATCGAACATTATATGCATTGATGGGCCGTAGATATCTGCATCTAAAACTCCCACACTGAATCCCATTTTTTTGAGGGAACAAGCAATATTTGCTGTGAGTGTAGACTTACCAACCCCTCCTTTTGCTGATGAAACAGCTATTATATTTTTAATATTTTCTAAGCGATTAACATTTTGTGAAATTGTTGGTTTAACAACAGTAATATTTAGTTTATATGTAAAATCTTTGGAATAATTTTCGTTTAAATTTTCCAATATTTTTTTCTCCAACTCTTTTTTGTGTTTCAAAGTTGGATTTGTAGAATTAATGTCAATAATTATTTCTCTATCAAAGTGATTGATATTTATAATATCATGAGAGTCAATAATTCCTAAGAGGATTTTCTTTATTTTGGGTTTATCGAACTTCATTGCTTTTGCATTTGCAAATATAATGCTAACAATCAAATTATAGTTCAGTACTGGGATCCCAAAAATATTTATTGAAATTTACCAACTTATCATCCACAACTCTTAGGCCTTCATTCTCCAATAATTGCTTCATTAAATTTGTGCCGCTAAAGTGGTGCTTTCCCGTTAAAACACCATTTCTGTTTAGTACCCTATGGGCAGGAATGTCAGAATTTTGGTGGGAAGAATTCATAGCCCATCCAACAGTTCTTGCACTTTTCCTTGAACCTAGATAATTAGCTATAGCTCCATATGTTGTAACCCTGCCATATGGTACTTTTTTTACGACATCATAAACCTTTAAAAAAAAGTCCATTTTTTTCATCACATAATTTTAAAACACATGTATGTTATTTTTTTATCAGAGAATTTTTTTTCGTAAAACGTTTGAATATTTATTGCATCTGTAGGTGCATTTCTATTTGAATATATATCATGATTGGATTTGACAATTTCTAAACCCATACCCTCGGCTATCCCAAGAGTGTATCCATGTAAAAATTCACTATCTGTCTTTAAATGAATAAGTGAATTTTTTTTCAATATCTTTTTATAAAGTTTTACAAAATTAGTGTTAAGTAACCTGTGCTTTCTCCGTTGGAACTTTATCTGTGGATCGGGAAATGTCAACCAAATTTCACTAATTTCACCCACATCAAAAACTTTATCTATCAATTCAATCTGACACCTTAGAAAACAAACGTTTTTTAAATTTTCAGAGATTGAATCTTTCGCACCTTTCCAAATTCTGGCGCCTTTAATGTCAATACCAATAAAATTTTGATTTGGATACTTAGAGGCCAATGAAAATGTATATTCACCTTTTCCACATCCGAGTTCTAGAATAATTGGATTATCATTTTTAAAAAAATTTGACCATTTACCCTTTAATTTAAATTTGTCATTAACTAAATCCTCTCGATTAGGTTGCAGTAAATTATCAAACGATAAATTTTCTTTAAATCTTTTTAGCTTATTCCCTCCCAAATTTATTGTAAAGATTTTTCAAGTGTGAAAGAAAATTCTGAACCCACACCAAATTCACTTTCTATATATATTTTTTCATCATGGGCATCCATTATGTGCTTAACTATTGCCAATCCCAGTCCTGAGCCGCCTCCTTTTCTACTTCCTGACTGATCAACTCTGTAAAATCTTTCAAAAAGTCTATTGAAATGTTTTTCCTCGATACCCAGCCCATTGTCTGTAACTCTTACAATAATTTTATTTTCAGTCAATTCCTGTATAACCAATTCAGTAGTACCATTTTCTTTTCCATATTTTATGGAATTTTCGACCAAATTTGTTAAAACTTGTTGAATTTTCTCATTATCAGCATTTACTCTAAGCGGTAATTTATCATTGAATTCTAACAATAATTTTATGTTTTTTTTTGAAGCTCTGATTTCTAGCATTTCCAAAGTATTTTGTGCCAAATTAATAATATCAAAGTCGGTTCTTTGAATTTCAGATTCGCCACTTTCAATTTTTGTGATTAGATCTAAGTCTTTAACTATCAAGTTTAACCTGTGTATGGCTTTCCCTGCAATTTTTAAATATTTTTTATTAACCTCATCATCATCAATGGCACCATCAAGTAAGGTCAAAATATAACTTTCACTTGTGAATAGGGGTGTTTTGAGTTCATGAGCAAGATTACCAATAAATTCTCTTCTAAAAGTTTCTTGTTTTTTCATTTCAGAAATTTCAGATTTTTGATCATCATCATACTGTCTAATTTTCTTCAATAAATCTTCCATATTGGTAGTGATAGTTGAATCAACATCGGATTGGAAAATTTCATCAGAAATCACCTTTACACTGTTATAAAGAAAAAATTTTACGAAAAATGCTCCAATTGCATATACAACTATTGAACATAAAATAAATAATAAGAAAAAATTTAAACTAAAGATGGATTCAATTGAAAATTCTCCGATAGTAGCTGATGCAATTAAACAAATTACAAGTGATATTACAATCGAATAAAAAAGAGATTGAAATCGAATCTTCTGACGTATAGACATTTAGGCTTTAAATTTGTAGCCTACTCCCTTTGTTGTTTTTATATAGTTCTCACCCAGTTTTTCTCTCAATTTTCTTACATGAACATCAATTGTTCTGTCCCCAACAACAACTTGGCTTCCCCAAACCTTATTCATAATTTCATCCCTCGAAAAAACTTTTCCGGGCTTAGACGCTAATAAAAATAATAATTCAAACTCTTTTCTTGGTAAAATTATTTCTGTTTTATTTCTTGTAACTAAATATTCCTCTCTATTAATTTTTAAATCAGATACCTTAATAAAAGTTTCACCATTTTCGAAGGATTTTAATCTTTTGGCAATATTTGTGATCTTTTTTAAAAGAATTTTAGGTTTAATAGGTTTATTAATGTAATCATCTGCACCCGCATCAAATGCTGCAATTTGTGTGTAATCCTCTCCCCTAGCAGAAAGAAATATAATTTGGACGTTCTTTAAATTATCTATATTTCTTATTTCTGTACATGCCTCAATGCCATTCATTTCAGGCATCATGACGTCCATTAAAATAATATCGGGTTTGAATTTTTTTGATTTTTTTACTGCTTGAATACCATTGTATGCTACTTTTACTTCAAAATCAGAATTTGAAAGATTGTATTTTAAAATTTCTACAATTTCTGGGTCATCGTCTACTACTAAAATTTTGGCAGATGTTTTTTTCATTTAAAGCTTTAATTTAGGGATTTTAAAAAAAAAAATAGTTCAATTAACAATTATTTAATATGCATCGCTACTTAGCTAGTATTTTTAATGAGTCTGAAATTGAAACGGCGATACAAGACGCTTTTAAGTTTAATTATAACAGTTGTGATCTATACAAAGAATATTGCGATTCAATTAATAAAAATTATTCTGAGAATATTAAGATAGAGGATATACCATTTTTACCAATCAGTTTTTTTAAAAACCATAAAATCCAATCCAATCAAAAATCAAAAAGTAAACTATTTTTAAGTAGCGGAACTACTGGAAAAAAAAGCAAACACTATGTAACGGATTTAAATATTTATAACCATAGTTTAATAAACTCATTTAAATATGCCTTTGGAGACCCAAAAAAGTTTCATTTCATTGGAGTAACGCCCAGTCCCGAGGAAAGAAAAAATTCATCTTTGATTTATATGATTGATAAATTACAGAGTTATTCAAAGAACGAAGGATTTTTTTCATCTAAATTCGAGGAATTTAAGATCAAAATAAAAAAAATTCAAAAATCTAAATCTGAAATTATAGTATTTGGTTTATCACATATGTTATTAGAATTTATTGAGAATAAAAAAATCAAATTAAACAATTGTATTGTGATTGAAACAGGTGGTATGAAAGGGAATAGAGAAGAAATTGAAAAGAAAAAACTCCATGAAATTTTATCTTATGGGTATGGGACTGACAAAATTTTTTCAGAGTATGGAATGACTGAACTATTATCTCAAAGTTATACTGTGAAGGATGATATATTTCGTCCGCCACCATGGAAAAAAGTTTTAATCAGAGATTTTAACGATCCTTTTAAAATTAAGAAAATAGGGAGGGGAATTATAAACATTATTGATTTGGCGAATATTAATTCATGCTGTTTTATATCTACAGAAGACATTGGAGAAGTATTCAAAGATGGTTCATTTAAAATTTATGGGAGAGCAAATGAATCCGATATTAGAGGATGTAATAATATGTTATTGGATATTAATTAAAAAATAATTTTTTTTACCCTTTTGCAATAAAATATATTTTTTCTTAATCAAAGAAATGGAATCAAAATCAAAATGATCATTAACCCTTTCTTTATTAATCATAATCGAATTTTCTTTCAATGATCTTTTGATTTCAGAATTTGATTTAAAAAGTCCTGATAATTGTAAAAATATTTCCACATTTGAAATCGATTCATATTCATTTTTTGAAATTTTTACACTTGGTACGTCTTCAAAAATATCAAGGAAAACATCTTCTTTGATTTGCTCTAAGTCACTAAAAGTTGACTTTCCAAAAAATATTTCTGAAGCTTTAATTACGCTCTCTAAGTCCTCCTCAGAATGAACCATCTTGGTTAATTCACTTGCAATAAATTTTTGAAGAATCCTTTCGTGGGGTTTGGACTTGTGTTCAAGAATTAGGCTATCAATAAATTTTTTGTCAGCCATTGTAAAAATCTTTATGTAGCTTTCCGAATCTTCATCAGACGAGTTCAGCCAATACTGGTAAAATTTATACGGTGAAGTTTTATTTCTATCAAGCCAAACATTTCCGTCTTCGGTTTTTCCAAACTTTGATCCATCAGACTTGGTGATTAAAGGACAGGTTATTGCAAAGCTTTTTTGACCTGTTTTTTTTCTAATTAATTCAATTCCAGATGTAATATTACCCCACTGATCACTTCCACCCATTTGAATTTTACAATCATAATTCTTCATAAGATGATAAAAATCGTAAGCTTGAAAAAGTTGATATGTAAATTCTGTAAATGACATTCCATCACTTTGACCTGGGCTAATTCTTTTTTTGACAGATTCCTTTGACATCATGTAATTAACAGTTAAAGTTTTACCATAATCTCTGAAAAAATCGATAATATTTAACTTACCAATCCAATCATGGTTATTTAAAATCAGAGCAGGATTTTTTTGTTTTTTAAAATCAAGAAATTTTGATACTTGATTTTTAATTTTTTCAACATTATGAGATATGTCACTTTCACTTAGTAAATTTCTTTCCTTTGATTTTCCTGAGGGGTCACCAATCATTCCAGTAGCACCACCTATTAAAAGAATAGGTTTATGTCCGTATTCTTGAAAATGTTTCAAAATTAATAATTGAACCAAACTGCCAATGTGTAATGAATCTGATGTTGGATCAAAACCAATGTACGCTGACAAAGATTTTTTTTCCAACTCTTCATCAACTCCGGGCGTAGAATCTTGAATTAAACCTCTCCATTTTAGCTCCTCGAAAAAGTTTTTTGGCATGCCCAAAGATATCTAATATTATTCTTTTATGTTATTAATTGAATCAATTATTGCACTAGTTTTTGCATCAATACCTTCATATATCTTAATGTAAAGCCTAGGATTTCTTGAATAAAAATCATTGCTTTTTACAAATTTTAAGCAATCAATTTCATGTTTTTTGAAGAGCATAGTGTCTCTAATCAAAAAATAATTGTTCTTACTAATATTGGTAAATCCCCTACTTGTATTAATTAAATTAACATCAAATAAAAACTCAATCATTTCATCAATAGTCATAATGTCATCATCAATTTTTGAATTGTTGTTACATGAAATAAAGAATAGAAATAGTAAAAGAAAGATTTTTTTCATGAGTTAAACTCTATTTTTTTTCCCATAATATTCTGATTAAATACCCCATTTTCGTAAGCTAAATTTCCACTGACAAATGTATGAGTTATCATTGAGTTAATTTTCTTACCCTCAAATGGAGACCAACCACATTTGTATAGAATATTGTTTTTATTAATTACCCAACTCTGATTTTTTCTTAAAATAACTAGATCTGCAAAAAATCCTTCTCGAATAAATCCTCTTTTTTTTATGTTAAATAAAATTGCAGGATTGTGGCACATTTTTTCAACAATTTTTTCAAGAGAAATTCTTTTCTCCAAAAAATGTTCGTACATAATGTAAAGTGAATGCTGAACGAGTGGACCTCCTGAGGGACAATCAACATATAATTGGTTTTTTTCATTAAATGTATGTGGTGCGTGGTCGGTTGCAATCACATCAATTTTATCAGATCTTAGTGCATCCCACAAAGCATTCTGATCTTCAATGGTCTTTATGGATGGATTCCATTTTATGAAATTACCTTTTGTCTTGTAATCCGCATCATTAAAAGATAGATGATGTATACAAACTTCTGATGTAATTTTTTTATTTTTTAAATCATTTTGATTGTCAAAAAGTTTAGCTTCTTCTTTTGTAGATAAATGAAAAACATGTAATCTTCCATTTGTTTTTTTCGCAAGAGAAATTATTTTTTCTGTAGATTTTAAGCATGCAATGCTTGATCTAATATTAGCATGCATTTCTGGTCTTATATTTTGTTCGCCATATTTTTCTTTGAAATTTTTTAGATTTTCATTAATAATTTTATCATCCTCACTATGTACAACAATCGGAACTTTTGAAATTTCAAATAAGTTTTCAACTACATCATAATCATCAACTAACATATTTCCTGTCGATGAACCAAGAAACAACTTAATCCCTGGAACTTCATGTTCAGGCAACTTTTTAACTTCATTGATATTTTGATTCGTACCACCAAACATGAATGAATAATTGGCTAATGAGGACATTGATGCAATTTTAAATTTATGATTTAAACTTTCAATAGTGGTTGTGCTTGGATTAGTGTTAGGCATTTCAAAATATGATGTAATGCCGCCTGCAACTGCAGCTCTTGATTCAGAATATATAGTCGCTTTATTTGGGTATCCAGGTTCTCTAAAATGGACTTGATCATCGATAATTCCAGGTAGAATTAATGACCCTTCACAATCAATTACTTTATCTACATCGGATGAGGATATTTTTTTATCAATTTTTTCTATCAAGTCCCCATTAACCAAAATATCGCTTTCAAAAATTTTATTTTCATTTACTATGTATCCATTTTTTATTAAAATTTTCATTTTAAAACTTAAAAACTTTTTTAATTTTTAGTAGTAACAATCCAAAAATAGCTTCCCAAACAATAGACAAACTCATTTTAGACTCGCCCTTAGTTCTATCAGTAAAAATTATAGGTATTTCAATTAATTTAAACCCATTTGAATGAGCTTTAAACTTCATTTCAATTTGAAATGCATAGCCGTTAAATCTTATATTTTCTTTTAATATAGATTTTAAAACATTGACTTTATAACCAACAAATCCTGATGTCAGATCTTTAACTGGAACGCCTGTTATCAATCTTGCATAGATTGAAGCAAAGTATGAAAGTAAAACTCTTTGGATTGGCCAATTAACGACATTTACACCAGACACATACCTGGATCCAATAACAACATCGTAACCATCATTATCCAAAAAAACATCCATCCTTAATAAATCTTTTGGGTCATGGGAATAATCTGCATCCATTTCAAAAATTTTTTCATAACCATTTTCAATTGCCCATTTAAATCCCGCCAAGTATGCGCTTCCAAGCCCAGATTTCTTTTCTCTCTTGATTAAAAATATTTTTTTTGGATTTTTTATGATCTCTTCTTCAACAAGCTTATAAGTTTTATCTGGTGAATTATCATCAACAATCAACAGATGAAAGGATTCCTTTTGAATTAAAACGTCATTAATAATTTCAACAATATTTTCAGCCTCGTTATAAGATGGTATAATTATAAGAGATTTACCCTGATACATTAATCAAAATTATAATTAAATTTTAATTCATTTTAAAATCTAAAGCTATTTCTACATAATAAATAAAATGAATTTGTAAATTTGCAACCCCTATTTGTTAGCTGATTCTATGAAAGTTAAGTCAATTTTGATTTCCCAACCAAAGCCTGAGTTAAAAAACTCCCCATACAACATAATTGCAAAAAAATGGAAAGTAAAAATTGATTTTAGACCATTCATACATGTTGAGGGCAAGACAAGTAGAGAAGTCCGACAACAAAAAATTGATTTATCGAAATACTCTGCAATTATATTAACTAGTAGAAACTCAGTTGATCATTTTTTTAGAATAGCTGAGGAAATGCGCTTTCCAATTCCAAATGCATTAAAATATTTTTGTCTTTCAGAAGCTGTTGCTTTTTACTTGCAGAAATATGTTGTTTATAGAAAAAGGAAAATTTATGTAGGCGGAAGAACATTTGATGATCTCACAGAAGTTATAAAAAAATATCCTGATGAAAGTTATATTTTACCAGGACCTGATGTATTATCCCCTGCGATAGAAGAAAAACTTGATAATCTTGAAATAAGATGGAAAAAAGGTGTTTTTTATAAGACAGTCATTAGTGACCTATCTGACTTAAAAAATGTTTTTTACGACATTTTAGTTTTTTTTAGCCCATCTGGAATTGAATCATTGTTCAAAAATTTTCCAGATTTCAAACAAAATGATACTATAATAGCTGCTTTTGGTAAGAATACTGTGAAGGCTGCAGAAGAAAAGGGTTTAAAAATTAATATAGAAGCACCTCGAAAAAGAGTTTCATCAATGTCAAGAGCTTTGGAAATATTTATTGAGGACTCTAGAAAAAAAATCTAGCTTTTAAACATACTGTTCATACTAGACAAAAACTCTCTGAACTCATCTTGATTTGTCACACTCAGATACCTATCCCCCAAAAATAAGTTGAGGTAAACTTCAATTTGAGTTGGACCTTGATATCCTCTTATGGGTGCAATAGGCTTGGAGTCTTTATCAAAGAATACGATTGTTGGGTATGAATTAATTCCTAAATATCTAGAAAAATCATGTGAAGAATTACGGATTCTTCCACTTTTAAAGTTGGGATTGCCATAAACTTTACCATTGTAAGAAACCTTCTCAGTCCCTTCAGCATTAAATTTGACAGCATAGAAATTATCATTTAAGAATTTGGCTATTTGAGGATTCTCAAATGTATTTTTATCCATCATCTTACAAGGACCACACCATTCAGTGTATACATCCATCATGATATTTTTAGGATTAGTTTTTTGTAATTCTACTGCTTGCTCAAATGAAACCCAGTTTACTTTTTGTGAATAAGTAAAATGAATCGAGAATATTAAAATAAAGAGAGTTAACTTATTTAATACCATGCATCATTCTTTTTATCTTACCATTTAATAAAAACATTATCAATCCGGCGCCTATAGGTACTAAAGCAAAAATGGCAAAAAAACCATTCAACCCAATTTCACTGGAAATAGCATCGATATAACTGCCTGTTTTACCAGCTAAATAATTCGCAATAGCGCTTGACAATAACCAAATACCAAACATTAGGCCAATTAATCTTTCAGGAGCAAGTTTGCTAACGTAAGATAAGCCCACAGGGGATAAACAAAGTTCTCCAAGGGTGTGAAAAAGATAAGCGTAGACCAACCACATAACGCTGACACTTGCTGTCTGTGCACCTGCCGGTATACCCAAGGAACCATAGGCAATAAACAAATATCCAACACCCAATAAAATTAGACCTATACCAAATTTTATTGGACCAGATGGATTATATTTTGATGCCCATATTTTTGAAAATACTGGAGCTAGTAAAATTATAAATAATGAATTAAGAACTGAGAACCATGAAGCAGGAATTTCAGATGTTTCTTGTCCAATCTCAGCATTTAACATATAAATTACAATACCCCAAATTATTACGAAACTTAAACCAAGGAAAAAATTTGAAATAAAATAACTCTGAAAAATATTCTGAAAAAGTTTAATAAGTACATAAGTAATAACAACCATTGGTACAATTGTTATTACAGTATTTATCGTGTTAAAGATAACGGCTGAATTTCCTGATAATTGTCTATCAGTGTAATCATTAGCAAAAATTGTCATAGATCCACCAGCCTGCTCAAAAGCCCACCAGAAAAAAATAGTTGCAATAGAGAATATAACAATAACAAAAATTCTGTCTCTTTCAATTTTTTTATGATTTGCATCAGCTGATACTTTTACAGTATCTTCCTTTGAGTTTGATGTATTACTTTTATTTGTTGGTTTGACACCAATAGATCCAAAAATACCTTGCGCAAAATAAAACTGGAGCATTCCGAAAAACATAAAAATTCCGGCTAGACCAAAACCATAATGCCATCCAACTTTTTCACCTAAATAGCCACATAAAAGTATACCCAGAAATGCACCAGCATTGATGCCCATGTAAAAAATTGTGTATGCACCATCCTTTCTTGGATCATCAGCTTTATATAATTGACCAACAATAGAGGAGATATTAGGTTTAAATAATCCATTGCCGATGACTAAA
The DNA here is from genome assembly GCA_902614065.1 of uncultured Bacteroidota bacterium. Classification (GTDB taxonomy): domain Bacteria; phylum Bacteroidota; class Bacteroidia; order Flavobacteriales; family Flavobacteriaceae; genus Eutrophosalina. The sequence goes on from CACMJT010000002.1 coordinate 161,833, forward strand.
AGCCCCAAACCCAGATAAAAGAAATTTTGTTCAATTCCCTCTAGTGCCAGGGAACCATGCCCAAGTGCCATTATTAGTGCACCTAATACTACAGCATTTCTGTAACCCAAAAGCTTGTCAGCCAAAATTCCACCTAATAATGGGGTCAAATAAACTAATGAGGTGTAAGCTGCAAAAAGTTCCAAAGCATCTTGTCGTTCCCATCCCCAACCTTCATTCATTATAGAGGATGTTAGAAAAAGTACTAAAATAGCACGCATTCCATAGTAACTAAACCTTTCCCACATTTCTGTGAAAAATAAAACAAAAAGACCTGAAGGGTGATCAAATATTGTTTTTTGATTTAGATCAGATCCGTTAAAAATTCGTTCCATAGATTTGTAAAAATATACATTAATTATAACACTCCAACGATTTTTTTTCCGTGATAAAATTTAGCAGATAATTTTTGATTTATTTTATTGACATTTTCCGATGTTATTTTTCCAGCAATGATGAGTTCAAAATTAATTGGACAAATGTCTAGCATCTTTTTTAAAAGTTTGAGACCATCTTCCGCTTTTTTAAAACCGCCTGATGTTAAAACACCATCAATATTTGAATATTTGATCAAATTTTTCAAAGATTTTAATGGGTCACTAGTTATATCAATTGCCTTGTGAAAAATTACTTTTAAAGGCCTCGCCTTTTCAATCAACAGGTTTATTTTTTTTAAATCGATTTCATCATCTTTATTTAGGCAACCTATTACAATACCATCAATATCGATCTTTTTAAAAGTAGATATATCTCTCAACATTATTGAGATATCTGTTTCTGAATAATTGAAAGATTTGGAATGTGGCCTAATCATAATCCTGAGCGGAATATTGATGTTTTTTAATAAATATTTTACATCATCTATATTTGGAGTCAAACCCTCTTCATTCAACTTTGAGCAATACTCAATGCGGTTAGCTCCCAAATCAACTGCACGCATAGCATCCTTAATATTATCAACGCACACTTCTTTACAAAACTCTTGCATTGTTTAAAAAAGTTTTTTAGAGCAAAGATATAGGAGTATTGAGAAGAGAATTGCAAAAAAAAGAAATACAAATGCTTCGAATGTAAATCCATATATGAAATAGCCAGTTGAAAATAGGGCTGAATAAATCATAAGACAACCAAATATCATACACAATATTCCTGAGGGTACTATCCATTTCTCTTTTTTGTTATCAGTATTGTCTAATTTTTTAATAAAACTCCACCCAGGACCACCAGGCTTTGTTTTTTTGTAAAAATTTATGAGAGTTTCGTTGTCGTCAGCAGGTGTAATAAATGTAACTGCAAGCCAAATAATTGTAGTAATGAGTACAATTAATGGAAATTTCATTTGAGGCGGTAAACCATACTCACTGAAAATTAGGCTAAATATTTTTTCATTGGTCAATGCAATCGATATAATTCCAGAGCTGATCATCGCAGCAATTTCACTCCAGGCATTTATTCTCCACCAAAACCACCGTAATATAAAAATTAAGCCTGTTCCTGCTCCAAACATTAATATAATATCAAAAAGTTGATATGCATTTGTAAGTAATAATGCAATAACTGAACTTATAATCATCAAAATTACAACAGAAAATCTTCCAACATTTACCAATTCTTTTTCTGAAGCTTTTTGATTTACTAATTGCTTATAAAAATCATTAACAACATAAGACGAACCCCAATTTAGATGAGTTGAAATTGTTGACATATATGCTGATACTAGAGATGCTAAAACTAGTCCAAGCAGTCCAGTTGGCAAAAAGGTAAGCATTGCAGGGTACGCTAAATCATGACCTAATTTATTTTTTTCAATATTTGGAAAGGCTTGACTAATGGATTCAACATCTGGAAAAACAACAAGTGATGCTAATGCAACAATAATCCAAGGCCATGGTCTCAAAGCGTAATGCATAACATTAAAAAAAAGTGTAGCACCTAATGCATGATTTTCATTTTTTGCAGCCAACATTCTTTGTGCAATGTAACCACCTCCACCCGGTTCAGCACCTGGATACCATGAACTCCACCATTGTACTGCAAGAGGAATAATTAGTAGAGTCCATAAAGTTTCTTTATTGGATATATCCGGAAATAATGAAATTTTATTATTGATACTTTCATTATTAATTATGCTATCGATTCCGCCTACATCGGGTAAATTAACTATATAAATTGCTGCACCAATTGAACCAGCCATTGCAGTGAAAAATAGAATAAAATCCGTATATACCACTCCTCTAAATCCACCCACTGCGCTAAATATTAAAGTAACACCACCGGCATAAAAAATAGTTTCGATCGCAGATATATCAAGCATTACTGCTCCTATTTTAATTGCGGCTAGAGTTACTCCAGACATTGCCAAAACATTGAAAATTACGCCCAGATAGACTGATCTAAATCCTCTCAAAAACTTACCTGCTTTTCCACTATATCTCAACTCATAAAACTCCATATCTGTTGAAACCTCTGACCTTCTCCAAAGTTTAGCATAAACGAATACTGTAAGCAAACCAGTTAGAAGAAAAACCCACCAAACCCAATTTCCTGACACCCCATTGGTTCTAACGATGTCAGTGACTAAATTGGGTGTGTCGGTTGAAAAAGTTGTAGCTACCATAGAAATTCCCAACAGCCACCAGGGCATGGTTCTGCCTGACAAAAAGTATTGAGAAGTATTTTTAGATGAAGTTTTGGATACTGCAAATCCAATTACGAGTACCAGTAACAAAAAAAATACAATTATTACTGAGTCAATAAATGATAATTCAACCACTTTTTAAAATTATAAAAACATTCAAAAAAGATCTTCAAGTAATAAGCTTTTCAAGAATTGCGATATCCTTTTTTGATGTTAAATCTGGAACATGTTCAGCAATGGGTACTGCCTTCATGTAAGAATCCGAGCTGGTAATCATATTCATTATAGCAGATGGTAATTCTTTTTCATTGCGAAGGGGGTTTATCGGACAATTTATGATAAAATTAGATGAAGACTTTCCTGAAAATTTAAAAATATTCATACTAACCCTGATTTTACCATTTTCATCAAGGTTTTTATCAACTTGTTCTTTGCTTGGTTTTTCAATAAAATTCAACAAATTCATTTCAGAATTCATTGTCATAATCGAAAATGAAGATACCCTTTCAGGTGGAAATTCTAAGGTGTCTCTGTCGTAGGCTAAAACAGCATTTTCAAAATCATTTTCCCTTATCAGCTTTAAAGCATTTACAGAATATAAATTATCACTGTTGCAAACACAATATGACTCTGATTTTAAATGTGGAAATTGATCTATGGCTTGGGCTACTGCATCTGCTGTTCCAAAAGGCTTAACTCTATCGGAAGGAATTTTTTGAATGGCAAATGAAATTTTAAGACGATTTGAATCCTTGTATTTATTAATATTTTGTTCAAAATCAGAATAATCGTTTCCAACAACTAAAATCAAATTCTTGAAACCAGCTTTTATTATATTATCTAATAAGAAATAAATAAATGGTTTGTCATCTTTTCCAAATGAAATCAAAGATTTACTTTTTTTATTAGCTTCATCAATTTTTGATTTATTTAATTCATCTGACTCAGATTTCTTCATTCTTGAAGACATCCCTGCAGCTAATATCATTATAGTTTCTGTCATAATTTAAAAATCTAATCCTTTTATGTAAAAATTTTTTAAAATTGGTGTTGTTCTTGCCTCTTTAAAAATTATTTCTATTTGACTAATAACATCCAAATTTGATTTGGAAACATCGTTTTTTTCCTTTGAATCTAAAGTTAAATCAAAAAGTTCAATCTCTTTATTTCCAGTTGCAATATTTCTTCTGATTGCTTTCCATTTATCCATTCTTAAAGCTTGTTGACCTTGCCTTGAATTTGTTTCCCAATATAAATATTCGTGTTTTTTTTGTTTTTTTCCAAGCAACGTTGGTAGAAAGCTTAGACCAGTAATGTGGTTTGGTTTTTTGATCTTGAATAAGTCCAGTATAGTTGCATAAAAGTCCTGAGTAGATGATATATGGTTGCTAAATGAACCTTCTTTAATTTTCCGTGGCCAGGTTACAAATGAAGGAACCCTTATTCCTCCCTCAAAAAGCGATCCTTTGACCATATCAACATTATCACTAAACATAGCACTACTATTAAAAAAACCACTATCAACTTGATCTAGATGCGTCACACCATTATCACTTGTAAACATTATTATGGTATTTTCAAATTGATTGATCTCCTTTAATTTTTGAGTTAAACTACCCACAATTTCATCTAAATATGAGATCATTGCAGCATATGTTGCTTTAGGATAGCGATTTGGATAGTAGGCATAAGCAGGATAATATGGCTTTTCATCACCAAATTTTTCTACATAATAATCAACCCATTTTTTTGGTGCTTGTAAAGGTAAATGAGGAATTACAGAAGCATAGTAAAGAAAGAAATTATCATATTTATTTTTCTCAATAAAATTCAAAGCCTCCTCGAGCATCAAAGTTGGGGCATAGTCATTTTGATAATAATCTACATAACTATTAGGATCAAGTGGGTCAAGACCCTCTTTTAAAGCTTGTTTTTTATCTACGATATAATTATTTAAATATTCTCTTTCTTGATTTTTCCAAAGATGGGTTGGATAATAAGTATGAGCTTGTCTTTGACAATTGTATCCATAAAAAAAATCAAATCCCATTTTATTAGGTATGCTATTGGTGTTGGGAGCACCAAGTCCCCATTTACCTACCATACCAGTTTTGTATCCTTGACTTTTAAAAATATGAGCAACAGTTCGAGTAGTATCTGGTAAAGGTCTTTGTCCTTCTAAACTTTGATCATCAAGCATTGCTTTAAAACTCCATACATCTCCCCTTTCAGCCCATTCACTATTATTTCTGATGTGGTTTTTTCCAGTGTGAACTCCTGTTGCAAAAACCGCGCGTGTCGGAGCACAAACAGCAGCTCCAGAATAATGATTTGAAAAAATCATTCCTTTACTAGCCAAATAATCAATGTTTGGTGTCTCAATTAATTTTTGACCATTAAAACCAACATCACCATAACCTAAATCATCAGCAAGTATGTAGATAACATTGGGTAAATCTTTATTTGGATTCGAACAAGAAACTAGAAATAATGAGAGAATAATTAAAGGAAATTTATTGAGGTTCTTCATTAATTGCCCCAAAATATAATAAGTAAGTTTTTAAATAAAAAATCTTACAATACTTATCTTTACGGTTACAATGAAAAATGGTTTCTCAAAGTTGACTAAGGAGGAAAAAATCAATTGGTTAGTTGACAAGGTATTTATTAATGATATTGAAGCTAAAAAACTGCTTGAACAATATCACTTAAGTAACTCTGACCTGCAAAAAATTCATGATGATTTTTCAGAAAATACTTTATCGAACTTTCTATTGCCACTAGGTGTAGCACCAAATTTTTTAATAGATGGCAAAGAATTAACAATACCAATGGTAGTTGAAGAAAGTTCTGTTGTTGCTGCTGCATGTAATTCAGCAAAGTTTTGGTATAAACGAGGTGGATTTAAAACAAAGATTATTGGAACTGAAAAAACAGGTCAAGTTCATTTTTTATTTGATGGAAACAAAAAAGAACTTTTTAATTTTTTTTCTAAGATTAAGACAAAATTGATAATTAGTTGTGAAGATATAACTGCGAATATGAAAAAAAGGGGAGGCGGAATAGTTTCATTAGAACTTCTTGACAAAACAATGGATATTGAAAACTATTATCAAATAAATGCTGACTTTGAAACTGCTGATTCAATGGGTGCAAATTTTATAAATTCTTGTTTAGAGCAGTTTTCCAAAACATTGGAAATCGAGTTCAATTCTGAAAGAAGATTTAATGAGAATAATTTAGAAATTATCATGTCTATTTTGTCAAATTACACTCCAAATTGTAAAGTCATTGCTCAAGTTGAGTGCGAAATAGATGATTTGATTGATAAAGATATCACAGATTCTAAATTGTTTGCTAGAAAATTTAAGACCGCACTTGAAATTGCTGAGAAAGATACACCTAGGGCAGTGACCCACAACAAGGGCATTATGAATGGAGTAGATTCAGTCGTAATAGCTACTGGAAATGATTTTAGAGCCGTTGAGGCTTGCGCCCATTCATACGCATCAAAAGATGGAAAATACAAAAGCTTGACTCATGTTGAAATATGTAAAAATAAATTCAAATATTGGATTGAGCTTCCAATATCAATAGGTACGGTTGGAGGATTAACAAATTTACATCCGCTTGTTAATTGGTCACTCAAACTTTTGGGTAGTCCGAGTGCTAGAGACCTTATGAAAATAATCGCAGTTTCAGGCTTGGCTCAAAACTTTGCTGCCATAAAATCTCTAATTACTACTGGAATTCAAAAAGGTCACATGAAAATGCATTTATCAAATATTTTAAATCTACTTGGCGCTGATGATTATGAAAGAATACAACTTGTTAAATTTTTCGATGATAAGGACGTAAGCCACAGTTTAGTAAAAAATAAATTGAAAGAAATTAGAAATGGCTGAATTATTCAAAAGTCACGGTAAGTTGATGATAACAGGTGAATACTTTGTTCTTCATGGGGCAAAGTCTTTAATGTTGCCAACTAAATTTTTTCAGGACATGACTGTGTCAAAATTGAATGAGGACAGTATTATTTTATGGGAAAGTTATGATCAAAATAATAGTAAATGGTTTTCAGCAAAGTTTAATCTACCAGATCTTGCAATTCAAGGTGATGAAACAAAAGAAAAAATTTTTTTGAAAAAAATCTTAGATTTTATAGCTAAAAAAAATCCAAAAATATTTGAAAATAATTCTGGAATAAACATTAAAACAAGGATGGATTTTAACCGAAGCTGGGGACTTGGAACCTCTGCAATACTAATAAATAATTTATCAAATTATTTTGGGTTAGACCCATTTGAAGTTTCAAAAAATGTTACAAACAGTAGCGGTGCTGATATCGCATCAACAAAAATATCAAAACCAATAATTTTTTCTATTAACGATAAAAAACCATACTACAAAGAAGTTCATTTTAATCCACCTTTCTCAAAAAATTTACTATTTGTTTATCTTAATAAAAAACAAAGTAGCGAAAAAGAGGTTGAAAAATTTAAAAAAATAAGAATTAAAGATGATGAAATCCGTACAATCAGTGATATTACAAATCAGGTTGTGAGATGTAAAAAAATTGATGATTTTAACGATTTGATTGAAAAACACGAATCAATCATATCTGGTAAAATAAAGAAAGAGACAGTAAAGGATTCTCTTTTCAAAGACTTTAATGGATCCATAAAAAGTTTAGGAGCTTGGGGCGGTGATTTTGTGCTTGCTTGTGGACATAATAATCTGAAAAATTATTTTAAAAACAAGGGCTTTGGTATTTCATTTAGTTTTAATGAGATGTTAAAATAATACTAAAAAAAAAGTTTGGCACGATTCATGTATTTTACATAACACAGAAAGTAATAATATTTTTTGGTTAGTTGTTGTTTTAAAATGCTCGTACAAACTCAAACGTACGAGCATTTTTCTTTTTAGTCACTCACAACAGTTCTAAAACCAGTATGCAATGAACTTGAATCAGGTGTAGTTTTCATCCTAGCAGAATTTCTATATCCACTACAATATGAGTCATTACATAAGAAGCTTCCTCCTCTGATAACTTTTTTTTCACTAAAAGGCTCCATTGGATCATAGCTAGTATTAGGGCCTTTTGGATCTTTTATCTTTTTATCTCCAATCATTGAGTAATAATTTGAATGATACCAATCTGAGCACCATTCCCAAACATTTCCTGCAAGATCATAAATGCCGTAATCGTTTGGGGAAAACGAACCCACGGGTGCAGAATAATAAAATTTATCTTTATTAGTATTTAAAGAAGGGAAATTTCCATTCCAGCTATTCGCCTTAAATTGATTTTCTTCAATTCCCTCATTTCCCCAACTATATTTTGTATTTTTTTTTCCTGATCTAATTGCGTATTCAAATTCAGCTTCAGTAGGCAATCTTTTTCCCGACCAATTGCAATATGCAACTGCATCCTCCCAACTTACATGAACTACTGGATAATCATCTTTATTTATGATATCACTTCCTGGACCAAAAGGTTGTTTCCAATTCGCATTTCTTACTAAGGTCCACCAGTTACTGTAATTTTGTAAATTATCAGTTTTAATTTCTTTAAAGACAAGTGATGCAGGCTCCAATAAACTATCGTGGGGTTTTGGTGTGCCTGGGGGAACAAATTCTTTAATTTCATCCCAGTTTATAATCCTTTCAGCAGTGGTAACATATCCTGTTTCATCAACAAATTTTTTAAATTGTTTATTAGTTACCTCATTTATGTCCATCCAAAAAGAACTCACTTCAACAACGTGCGAGGGGAATTCATCCTCTCTGGATTCATCATCACCAGCTCCCATTAAAAAAGTACCACCTTTAATAAAAACCATTCCATCTTTAGAAACTTGATTTGTCTTTAATTCTTTTTTACAAGAAATAAAAAATAGTAATGTTACAGACAAACAAGATATAATTTTGAAATTCATTGATTAAATTTAACAAAACATTATCTAAATTATTTTCTAAAAGTTTAGATTTTAATTTAAGTATTATTATTTTGAAAAGTAATTAAGTTGAAAGATAAAAACAAACTGTACTGGAAAAAGAACCTAAGCTATTTAATAGTTCTGCTATCAATTTGGTTTATTGTTTCATTTGGATTTGGAATATTACTTGTCGATCAGCTTAACTTAATTGAGTTTTTTGGTTTTAAATTAGGTTTTTGGTTTGCTCAACAAGGCTCAATTTACACTTTTGTAATACTTATTTTTATTTACATCTATTTGATGAATAGACTTGATAAAGAGTTTAAATCATAACAACTTCTATGACACTTCAACTATCAATATGGATAATTATTGGGCTTACTTTCGCTCTATACATTGGAATTGCCATATGGTCAAAAACCAACTCGACAAGTGAGTTCTATATCGCGGGAAAAGGAGTGAATCCAGTTGCTAACGGAATGGCAACAGCGGCTGATTGGATGAGTGCGGCATCATTCATTTCAATGGCAGGGATCATCTCATTTGTTGGCTACGATGGTTCAGTTTATTTGATGGGTTGGACCGGTGGTTACGTTTTACTTGCTTTATTGCTAGCACCTTATTTGAGAAAATTTGGAAAATTTACAGTCCCTGATTTTATTGGTGATCGCTATTATTCAAATACTGCTAGAACTGTTGCAATTTTTTGTGCTCTTGTTGTCTCATTTACTTATGTTGCTGGTCAAATGAGAGGGGTTGGTATTGTATTTTCAAGATACCTGGAGGTTGATATAAATAATGGAGTTTTTATCGGAATGGGTATTGTTCTCTTTTATGCAATTTTGGGTGGTATGAAAGGAATAACATATACACAAGTTGCTCAATATTGTGTATTAATTTTTGCATTCATGGTACCCGCAATTTTTATATCAATACAAATGACTGGGAATCCAATTCCTCAGCTTGGTTTTGGATCTGAAACCCAAGATGGAGTTTATCTTCTAGATAAGCTAAATGGATTACACGAAGAGTTAGGTTTTAGTGAATATACGTCGGGAGAAAAGTCAAAAATTGATGTGTTTTTTATAACTGCAGCTTTAATGATTGGAACTGCTGGCTTGCCTCATGTAATAGTTAGATTTTTTACTGTAAAAAAAGTTAGTGATGCAAGAAAATCTGCTGGATGGGCTCTTTTATTTATTGCTATACTTTACACAACAGCTCCTGCAATTGCAGTTTTCGCTAGAACAAATTTAATTGAGACTGTTTCAAATAAAAATTACTCTGACATGCCATCTTGGTTTAAAAAGTGGGAAGAAACGGAACTTTTAAAATTTAATGACAAAAATGAAGATGGTATTATTCAATATTTAGGAGATGAGAAATTAAATGAGTTAACAATTGATAAGGATATTATGGTGATGGCAAATCCAGAAATTGCTCAGTTACCAAATTGGGTGATTGCATTACTTGCGGCAGGTGCCCTGGCTGCAGCTCTTTCTACAGCAGCTGGTTTACTACTAGTTATTTCATCATCAATTTCCCATGATTTAATAAAAAAAATTATAAGTCCAAAATTAGTAAGAAGAAAAATTTTAAAAGAGGATATATCAGAGAATGGAGAATTAATTGCAGCTAGAATATCAGCATTTTTTGCAGTTCTTCTAGCAGGTTACTTCGGAATAAACCCTCCTGATTTTGTTGCTGCTACAGTTGCACTTGCGTTTGGGTTAGCTGCAGCTTCATTTTTTCCAGCAATTGTATTAGGGATTTTTTACAGAAGAATGAATAAAGAAGGAGCAATAAGTGGAATGATAATTGGAATTTCATCAATGCTATATTACATGTTAAAATTTAAGTTTGGATGGTTTGGGGGGGGTAATCAAGAAGATTGGTTTATCGGCGTTTCACCTGAAGGTTTTGGAACAATAGCTATGATGCTAAACTTTTTTGTCTCAATTTTAGTATCCAGTTTAACCAAAGAACCACCAAATCAAATTAAAAAACTTGTTGAAAATTTAAGAACACCCGATGAATAAATTGATTTTAATTTTCAGACTATCGATTGTTTTTTTGGCTATCAATATTAATTCTCAAGAAATTTTTGTTGAATATTCTCAGAAAATACCAGGCACTACTGTTAGTATTGAAATGGCAGCAATTCCTGGTGGAGAATTTAAAATGGGGAGTCCTATGAATGAAAAAAATAGGCTAGCTGATGAAGGGCCCCAAAGAAAAGTTGTTGTTGATTCATTTTGGATGGCCAAGCATGAGACAACTTGGAATTTATTTCAGCTCTACATGGATCGAGAAATTGATAAAAATCAAATAAGAAATGTGAATAATGAGATTGATATTGATGTTGATGGAGTTAGTTCTGCCACCACACCATATGTCGAAATGAGTTTTGGTATGGGCACTGATGGTTATCCTGCAATTTCAATGACGCAACTTTCAGCATCAAAATTTTGCGAATGGTTATCTGCAATGACTGGAAACTATTATCGCTTGCCAACAGAAGCTGAATGGGAATATGCGTGCAGAGCAGGTTCAATTGGTCCTTATCATTTTGATGAAAATTTAGAAACTCTTGATGATTATGCATGGTACAGTAAAAACAGTGATGGTAAATATCAAAAAGTTGGAACAAAAAAACCTAACAACTTTGGGTTATTTGATATGCACGGAAATGTTTCTGAATGGACACTAGATCAGTATGATCCAAGAGCATATTCAAACCAAACTGATAGTATTTTATACAATCCTTATAATTATGCAAAAAAATTATATCCAAGAGTTGTCAAGGGTGGTTCGTTTATGAACCCAGATTACAGAGTTAGAAGTGCAACAAGGTATTCATCTAATAAACAATGGAAAAAACAAGATCCACAAATCCCAAGAAGTAGGTGGTGGCATACAGATGCTCAATTCCTTGGTTTTAGAATTGTGAGGCCACTTGAAACACCAAATGAAGAAGATAAAAAGAAGTATTGGATTAATTAAAATTCACTAAATTAAAGGCATGTTTCGAAGAAGATCCTTTTTAAAAAGCTCATCTCTAATTGCAGGAGGTTTGATACTCCCAAAACTATCTTTTAAATCAAAAAAAAACCATCGAAAGAAACTCAAGATCGCTGTTGTTGGATGTGGTGGTAGAGGAACTGGTGCTGCTGTTCAAGCTTTAAGAGCGGATAACAATGTTGAGCTCGTTACTCTAGCTGATGCTTTTAAAGATCGCTTGGAAACAAGCTTAAATGCAATAAAAGATGAGTTTGAGGGTGAAATGGAAATCAATATTAAAGAAAAAAATAAGTTTGTTGGTTTTGATGCGTATAAAAAGGCAATTGATAAATCTGATGTAGTTATTTTGGCAAGTCCACCTGGATTTAGACCTGCTCATTTTGAGTATGCCATAAATAAAAACAAACATGTATTTATGGAAAAACCAGTTGCAACAGATGCTCACGGAGTTCGACAAGTTTTAAATTCAGCTAGAAAAGCAAAGGAAAAAAATTTGAATGTTGTGGTTGGTTTGCAAAGACGTTATCAAAAAAGTTATCTAAGTGCAAAAAAACAAATTGATCGTGGCATGATTGGAAAAATAATTTCTGCTCATGTGAGGTGGAATAGTGCGGGAGTTTGGGTGAAAGAGAGAGAAATAAATCAAACTGAAATGGAGTATCAAATGAGAAACTGGTATTATTTCAATTGGCTATGTGGTGATCACATTTGCGAACAACACATTCACAATTTAGATGTGGCAAATTGGTTTCTAAATGAATACCCAGAGACAGCACAAGGAATGGGTGGAAGAGAAATTAGAAAGGATAAGAAGTTTGGAGAAATATTTGATCATCATTATGTTGAATTCAAATATAAAAGTGGTGCGATTGTTTCTAGTCAATGTAGGCATCAGCCTAATACACACAGACAAGTTAATGAAACAATTATTGGGACTAAAGGAGTTTTGGAAATAAGTGGAAATGGAAACGCCATTATAAAAAACCACAATGGTGATACCTTGTTTCAGTACAATCAAAGAGGCGATGAAAGTCCATACCAAATAGAACACAATGAACTTTTTAAAAGTATCCGAAATGGAGGTTATATAAATGATGGAGAAAACGGAGCAAAAGCTACATTGACATCCGTGATGGGAAGAATGGCTACATACACTGGAAAAGTTGTTGAGTGGGAAGAGGCAATGAATGCTGATGATAATATGATTCCAAAATATTTAAGTTGGAATTCAAATCCCCCAACACTCCCTGACTCTAATGGGTACTACAAAATACCGAAACCTGGTTCTTTCTAATCAATTATTTTGAGATATTTCTTTAAATTCTTATTAATAGTACTATTTACCCATTCCTGTGAAACAATTGATGAGATTGAGAATAATCAACCTGAAATTTCATATCCAGTAGATTATTTATTTGAACATGACGGAATTACTAGGAGATACACATTATATAAACCCAATAACATTCAAGATGGTGCACCACTGATTTTTGTATTGCATGGATACGGAAGTAACGCAAAAAATATCATGACATATTCTCAAATGAATGACATTGCTAATAGAAATGGATTTGCAGTATGTTATCCCCAAGGCTCTATAAATTATTACACAAGTAGAACACACTGGAATGCAAATCTTAAACAAATGAGCAACGTTAAAGATGCTGATTTCTTATCAAAACTTGCAATTTTTTTACAAAATGAACATAATTTGAGCAAAGAAAATACATTTGTTAGCGGAATGTCTAATGGAGGATTTATGAGTTATACACTAGCCTGTAATAAATCTAATATTTTCAGTGCTATTGCTAGTATTACTGGGACGATGAGTGGCCATGATTGGAACAACTGTGATCCTGAAAAACCAATCCCTGTGTTACAAATTTCTGGAACGGATGATTATGTCGTTCCCATGGATGGTTCAATGTCAGCCGCAGGAGGTTGGGGAGGCGCACCTGACATAAACAAAATCATTGACTATTGGTCAAATTTAAATTCATGTAATAAAAATGAAATTGTAAGAATTGCAAATGTTAATCAAAACGATAACTCATACGTAATTTTGGAAAAAAACTATAATGAAGATCAATCTAACGAAGTATGGCTTTACACTATTTACGGTGGTGGGCACACTTGGCCTGGTGCATGGGGAAACATGGATATTAGTGCTAGTGAAGAAATTTGGTCATTTTTTAAAAAATACCTGAGATAGATGACAAATTTTAATAGAAGAAAATTTATAAAAACCTCATCGCTTGGTGCAATAGCGGCCTCAACCCTCAGCGTTAATTGCCAAAACAATCTTAATCAATCTAATCACGATAAATATCTTGGTGGATTTAAAGCCGATCCTCTTCCCAACATTAGGGCTGCATTCATTGGTCTTAATCGTGGAGGAACTCATTTAAGAAATTTTGCTAATCTTAATAATACCGAGGTTGTTGGTCTATGTGATATATACGAATCAACTTTAAAAAGAGAACTAGAGAGGTTATATCAAATAACAGATAACTTAAAAAATCTTAAAAGTTATTGGGGATCCAAAAATGAGTGGATTAAAATGATTGATGAGGTTAGGCCCGATGTTGTTTTCATTTCCACTGATTGGGAAAGTCATACACCTATGATTAAACAATGTATTAAAAAAGGTTGTCACGTGTTTTGTGAGGTTCCATTTTCATTGGAGCTCAATGAACTATGGGATATCGTCAATATTTCTGAAAAACATCAGAAACACTGTATGATGCTGGAAAATGTAAATTATGGACGTGATGAATTGATGTTTTTAAACATGTGTAGACAGGGAGTTATTGGTGAATTATTACATGGTGAAGCTGCTTATATCCATGACCTTCGATGGCAAATGGATCATGACAAGACAAGGATGGGGTCTTGGAGAACAGATTTTTACAGAGAAAAAAATGGAAATATATATCCGACGCATGGTCTAGGTCCAGTTGCACAATACATGAATCTTTGCAGGACAGAGGATAATTTTCACAAAATTGTTTCCTATTCTAGTCCTGCACTTGGAAGAAACCAATACTCAAAAGAAAATTTGAGTGAGAACAATTCCTGGAAGAATATTTCTTTTAAGAACGGAGATATTAACAGTTCAATAATCAAGACAAAACTTGGTAGAACTATATTAGTACAATGGGATGAAACAAGCCCTAGGCCATATACCAGATTAAATTTAATACAGGGAACAAGAGGAACACTTGCAGGTTTTCCAACCAGAGTTGCTTTAGAAAATGGTTTTGAGGATATCACAAAAGACCATCACAATTGGATAGAAAATGAAAATTTAATAAGACTGTATGAAAAATTTGATCACCCGCTTTATAAAAAACTCAATAAAAAAACTTTAAAAAGTGGTCATGGGGGCATGGATGGAATCATGATGTATAGGATTGTAGAGTGTCTAAATAATGGATTACCTCTCGATCAAAATGTTTACGAAGGTTGTTTTTGGTCGGCTGTAGCACCACTATCAAAACAATCAATTTTGGACGATGGGAAACCACAAGATTTTCCTGATTTTACGAGGGGTAGATGGAAAGAAACTGAGAAATTAGGAATTGTTTCATAATAAAAAAGCTCTCCTGTAGGAAAGCTCTTCATTGGTCTCTACAAATTCTCGATGTGAGAATTCACAACACATCAAATTTACAATTAATTTTTTAAAGGCTCATTGTTTCGGTATATTTACCATTGATTTTAAGAGAAAATGATAACTATAAAAAGCTTAGATAAGTCTCACTCAACAGATGTTATCAAAATTCTAATTGATTCGTTTAGTAAAAATTATGACAAAAAAATTAATGAATCAATATTCTCAAGTGATGAAGTTGACGGGATAGTTGCTTTAGAAAAAGGAAATGTAATAGGCTATGCTTCCATTCATTACATAAAAAAAATAACCAGAAAGAGTGGAATAATTGAAGATGTTGTTGTAAAAGAGAATCAGAGAGGAAAAGGAATTGGTAAACTTTTAGTAAATAATCTGATCGAAAAAGCAAAAAAAAATAATTGTGATAAAATTATTTTGAGCTCAAGTGAAAAAAATCTTAAATTTTATCAAAAATTAGGATTCCAAAAAAATGAATTTGAGATGATAATGAGGATTTAAGTATGTGTGGTATAGTTGGATATATTGGAGAACAATCGACCAAAGATTTTATAATTGATGGTTTAAAAAAACTAGAGTACAGAGGCTATGACTCAGCTGGTGTCTTTTTGTTTGATTCTAAAGGTTACTTGAAAAAATGCAAAGGAAAGGTTGCTGACTTGGAAAAGAAAATGGATGATGATAATCTAAGTTCTTGTACAATAGGTATGGGTCACACCAGATGGGCAACACATGGTATTCCAAATACTAAAAATTCACACCCCCATGTTTCAAATAATGGAAAAATATTTATTGTCCATAATGGTATAATTGAAAACTATGCTTCAATAAAACAAATTCTAATTGAAAAAGGATATACTTTTCAATCTGAAACTGATACTGAAGTATTGGTAAACTTAATTGAAGAAGTCAAAAAAAGTAATCCGGAACTAAAAATTGGCAAAGCAACTCAAATTGCACTCAATCAAGTTGTTGGCGCTTTTGCAATTGTTGTTTTTGACAAAGACTCACCCAATGAACTTGTTGTAGCTAAATTAGGAAGCCCACTTGCTATCGGTTTAAAGGGAAAGGATTTTTTTGTTGGTTCTGACCCCTCTCCTTTTATCAAAGAAACAAACCGTTGTCTATACTTAAATGATTATGAGCTTGCAATACTCAGTAGAAAAAAAGGTCTTACACTAAGAGATTTTAGAACAAACAGAGTAAAAGATCAAAAAATTGAAAAACTGAAACTTCAAATTGAACAAGTAGAAAAAGGTGGTTTTAAACACTTTATGCTTAAGGAAATATTTGAACAACCCAAATGTATCAATGATTCATTACGTGGTAGAATTTTTTCAAATCCAGCAAAAATTAAAATATCCTCGGTAGAAGAATATTGGGAAAAATTTAAGAAAAGTAATAGGTTAATTTTTATCTCATGTGGAACTTCCTGGCATGCCAGCTTACTTGGTGAATATTACTTTGAGGAATTGGCTAGGATTCCTGTAGAAGTTGAATATGCGTCAGAGTTTAGATATAGAAATCCAATCATTTACAAAGATGATATTGTTATTCCTGTATCACAGTCTGGCGAGACAGCTGATACAATAGCTGCGCTCAAACTGGCTAAAGAAATGAGTGCGTTTATTTATGGCATTTGCAATGTCGTAGGTTCATCAATTGCTAGAGAGACCCATACGGGAATTTATACACACGCAGGACCTGAGATTGGTGTTGCTTCAACAAAAGCTTTCACCTGTCAAGCTGTAACAATGCTGATAATTGCAACTGAAATCGGTTACAAGCTTAAAAAAATTACAAAATCAAAATACAGTGAAATTATTGATGGTGTTCAAAACTTGTCTGACAACGTCAAGAAGATTCTAAAAAAATCTAACAAGGTTGAAGAAATAGCTAAAAAGTATTCAAAATCTAAAAACTTTTTATATCTAGGTAGAGGTTACAATTTTCCTGTAGCTTTAGAAGGTGCATTAAAATTAAAAGAAATTTCATACATACATGCTGAAGGTTATCCTGCGGCTGAAATGAAACATGGACCTATTGCTCTCATTGATAAGAATATGCCTGTCGTTGTTGTTGCAACTAAAAAAGGTAACTATAAAAAAATTGTGAGTAATGTAATGGAAATTAAAGCAAGAGGTGGTAAAGTAATTTCTATTGTTACAGAGGGTGATAAGGAAATTAAGAAAATTTCTGATGATTTTATTGAAATTCCTGAATGCCACGAATTGATTAGTCCTATTCTTGCAAACATTCCATTACAACTTCTATCCTATTATATAGCAGATTTCAAAGGGTGTAGTATCGATCAACCAAGAAACCTGGCAAAGTCTGTTACGGTGGAGTAATTTATCTAGAGGATATTTTTGGACAGATATGCCAATGTGGAATTTAAAGAAATCAAAAGAAGCTTTTAAAAGAGCACGAATTTAAATTATTTATAATTGGCTAGTTGGTGAATAAGTCTATACCATAGTAAATCAAAGCCCCAACAACAAAAAATCTTATAGATTTTCCGATCAACATCCATAATGAAACCTTAAAGGCATCAACCTTAAAAACACCTAAAGCTAAAGCTAGAATATCACCCCCAAGGGGAAGCCAAGTAAAAAATGCAGCGACACTGCCCCAACGATCTATTTTTTCCTTGAAAGAATAAACTTTTTCTTTTTTTATTCTAAAAAATTTTTCAATTTTCTTCCAATCACCTATTCTGCCAATATAGTATGTTGTTACACCACCCAACCAATTACCCATACAAGCTATTACAATAGAGAGTTGAAGATTAAAGCCCTTGGCAATTAATATTCCTAACACAACTTCTGGACTTAGAGGTACGAGCGTTGCTGTCAAAAAACTAGCTATAAATAAACCCAAGTAACCTAATTCTACAAAATAATCCATGGACTAAATAAAAAACCCTCTTTGAAGAGGGATTCTTGCGGTCTGGACGGGACTCGAACCCGCGACCCCATGCGTGACAGGCATGTATTCTAACCAAGCTGAACTACCAGACCAAAAATTATACTAAGGCATTAAGAAAATCAGCATAGACACTTTTTTGGGCTACACCAACTTGTCTATTGACCATTTCACCATCCTTAAAAACTAAAACAGTAGGAATATTTCTTACACCGAATTGAGCTGCAAACTGTTGATTAGAATCAACGTCAACTTTTCCAATAATTGCTTTATCAGCAAAATCATCACTCAAATCTTCTATAATGGGACCCAGCATTCTGCACGGTCCACACCACTCTGCCCAAAAGTCTACAAGCACTGGCTTATCGGATTTCAATACTAATTCTTCAAAATTATCGTCGGTTATTTCTACTGCCATAAATTTTTTTTGCCAAAAATATAAATAAATAATTATAAATCTAGTTTAATCTAAATTCTAATTTTTTTTCTTTTAATGATTTAATTAATTCCTCAGAAATTTTGACCTTATTTTTAACTGAATATAGATTTATATTTAATCCATTTCCATTTGCTGATAAATTAAATACTATCTCTTGATCTCCTTTATGTTTTTTTACTAATTTTTTGAAAAAATCAATATGATTCTGCTCAATTAATTGTGCATCCATTTTAATAGATATTCTTTTAGTATTGGAACCTAAAGTGTCTTGGAGTTGTTGAAAATTTAAGAATTGAATTCTTGGATCTCCTATCCTTCCAGTTTCTGCATCCTTCCAACCTTCTTTTACATACATTTTAATATGAACAAAATTATTTTCGATTAGAAAGTGTTTGAATTTTAAATAGTTCTCCCCAAAAATTCTTAATTCGTAAGATTCAAAGTAGTCCTCAATTACGAACGTCGCCCAACCTTTGCCATTTTTCGAGATCTTATGTTGAACTTCACCAATAATTCCACCAATTCTTAACTCTTTATCAATTAGCTTTCTTAAATCTTTTAGATCATTGAGTTGAATATTAGTTAAAAACTTTAATGTATCAAAATAGTCATCTAACGGGTGACCTGAGATATAAATCCCTACCACTTCTTTCTCTTTTTTGAGTTGATCAAGCTTAGACCATTTGTCACACTCAGGAAAACTTGGTTCACTAATTTTTATTTCATCAGCATCTGAAAACAGGCTTGTCTGTGGTGAATTTTCACGTTCTTGAAATTTATTACCGAACCGAATTGCCTTTTCAATAAATGTTACACCATCTCCATTTTCGTAAAAATATTGAGCTCTGTGTGCATCATCTACAGAATCAAAAGCACCTGCTAAAACAAGGCTATCAAATGCTTTTTTATTTGCTGATCTTAAATCAACTCTTTTTGCAAAATCAAAAATTGATTTATACTTTCCGGTTTGCCTTCCCTCAACAATGGCTTTAACAGCACTTTGTCCCACTCCTTTAACCGCACCCATACCAAAACGAATTGAATTATTATCATTCACATTGAATTTAAAAATTGACTCATTTATATCTGGACCAAGTACATCAATTGACATATGCTTACACTCTTCCATAAAAAAACTAACCTGTTTTATATCATTCATGTTATTAGATAAAACAGCAGCCATATATTCCGAGGGGTAATGTGCTTTTAAGTATGCAGTCTGATATGCGATCAAAGCATAACAAGTTGAATGTGATTTATTAAATGCGTACGATGCAAAAGCTTCCCAATCTTTCCAAATTTTCTCTAAAATTTCTGGTTCATATCCATTTGATCTACCACCAGATATAAATTTGGGCTTTAATTTTTCGAGCAATGAGAAGATTTTTTTTCCCATCGCTTTTCTCAATGTATCAGCATCACCTTTTGAGAAATTAGCTAATTTTTGTGAAAGTTGCATAACCTGTTCTTGGTAGACTGTAATTCCATAAGTTTCCTTAAGGAACTCCTCCATTTCAGGAATATCATATTTGATTTCTTCCGTTCCATTTTTTCGGCGAACAAATGAAGGAATATACTCCAAAGGACCAGGTCTGTACAATGCGTTCATTGCAATTAAGTCCTCAAAAACAGTAGGTTTTAAATCTCTCAAGTATTTTTGCATCCCAAGACTTTCATATTGAAAAATTCCAACTGTATCTCCTTTTTGGAATAACTCATATGTTTTTTCGTCCTCAAGGGATATATTGTCTATATCGATCTCTTTCTTGTGTCTATACTTTATTAATTTGATAGTATCCTTAATCAAAGTCAATGTTTTTAATCCAAGAAAATCCATTTTTAGAAGACCTGCATTTTCAACAACTGAATTATCGTACTGTGTTACCACTAAATCTGAATCTTTTGCAGTTGCAACTGGGACAAATTTTGTTATTTCATCTGGTGTAATAATTACTCCACATGCATGTACACCAACATTTCTCAAACTCCCTTCTAAAACCCGAGCTTGATTAATTGTCTCAGATTGAAGATTATCTCCATCCGAAATGTTTTTTAATTCAATAGCGTTTGAATAATCATCTGATCTCATCGATGAACTTAATTTCTTTTTATCAGACTCAAATATGTCAGAAAGCTTGGTCATATTTGGAACCAACTTTGCAAGATAATCTGCATCCGAAAGAGATAAATCTAAAACTCGTGCTGTATCACGAATTGAAGATTTTGCAGCCATTTTTCCATATGTTACAATTTGGGCAACCTGATTGGATCCATACTTTTCAATAACATAATCAATAACTTTACCTCTACCATCATCATCAAAATCTATATCTATATCAGGCATACTAACCCTGTCAGGATTAAGGAATCTTTCAAAAAGCAAATCATACTTTATTGGGTCAATCTTTGTTATTCCGAGACAGTATGCGACTATTGAGCCTGCCACTGAGCCTCTTCCTGGTCCAACAGAAACTCCCATTTGTCTTGCTGCATTAATCAAGTCCTGAACAATCAAAAAATAACCCGGATAGCCAGAATTTTTAATAACTTCTAATTCAAAGTCTATTTTTTCTTTTAGACCATCATTTATATTTTTATACTTTTCACTAGCACCCTCATAAACAAGATGTTTTAAATATTCGTTCTCGATATCATTTGAAGTTGAATTAAAATTCTCTGGAATTGAAAATTTTGGCAATAAAACTTCTCGACTTAAATCATAAAAATCAACTTTTTCCACTAATTCAGAAATATTACCAATTGCATCTGGATATTTTTTAAATAGTTTTATCATTTCATCTTTTGTTTTGAAATAATATTCCTGATTTTTAAGACCATATCTAAAACCTCTGCCCCTTCCAATAGGTGTTGATTGTTGTTGACCATCTTTCACGCACAATAAAATATCGTGTGCATTTGCATCCTCTTTAGAAATATATTTGGTATCATTAGTTGCTATTACTTTTATGTCATGATTTTTTGAAAATTTCAAGAGTTGTTCATTAATTATTTCATTTTCTTCCTCACCATGAATATTCATTTCCAAATAAAAATCATTCATAAAAATTTCCTTCCACCAAAGACACGCATCTAAAGCTTGTTTTTCTCCTACATTGATAATTTTATTAGATATTTCTCCATATTTTGAGCCTGAAAGAACAATTAAACCTTCTTTGTATTTTTTAACTAAATCTTTATCAATTCTAGGTACATAATAAAATCCCTCTGTGTATCCGATAGAACACATTTTCATAAGATTTTCATATCCCAATTTATTTTTAGCAAGAAACACAATTTGATAGCCATCGTCTCTGTAAGATTTATCCAGTCTGTTCTCACAAACATTTAATTCACAACCTAAAATTGGTTTGATTTTTTGATTATTATTTTCTAGAGCATCATTGTAATTCTTGACTGCTCTGTAAAAATGAAAGCAACCCATCATGTTAGCTTTATCAGTCAAAGCAACTGCATTCATTTTATAATCAGCAGTTTTTTTTACTAAATCTGAAATTTTTGTTGTTGATTGTAAGACAGAGAACTGTGAATTATTGTGGAGGTGAACATAATCTGAATTGGAATTGTTATTAACTAAATCATCAGTGTTTAAATTTTCAGTTTGGTTTTGTTCCTTTAATTTTTTTGACTCTGCTTTTAGGTTTATATGGTTAATTCCGAAAGTTCCAACTTGATTAGAGTAAGTGCCTGAAACTTTTGTATAAATATTTTCAAAATCCTGAATTAAACTAGGATCAAACAATTTTTGACGAATTAATTCGAAAAATACCATTGCGTTTGCCTCGACATCGGCAGATGCATTGTGAGCGTTTTCAAACTTGTTTTTAAAAAGATTTTCATAAAGTTCAACTAACGTTGGAAACTTAAATTTTCCTGATTTACCTCCCGGCAATTTGCAAACGTTAGCTGTATTCTCTGTACAAGTATCTAGTACTACCTTATTTAATAATTGATTTTCAATATCTAATCGAAATAGCTCAGATGCAACAACATTAATATCAAACTTTAAATTATGTCCTACTATATATTCGCAGGAATTAAGATCCTTTAAGAATTCATCAAGCACAGTCTGAATATCCATACCATTCTGGGATGCAAGCATAGTAGAAATTCCATGGACTTTCTCCGATTCAAACGGAATATCAAAATCGGTAGGTTTGATTAGGTAACTCTTATTAGAAAACAAAACTCCATTATCCTCATGAAGTTGCCACGCCAATTGAACAACTCTTGGCCAATTATTTATATCACTAATTGGGGCATCCCATCTTTTGGGTAATCCAGTAGTTTCAGTATCAAAAATTAAAAACATATAACCTTTAAATTTAATTATCTTTTTATATAAATCAGGTTTAAAAAAAAATTAATTATTCTTGATTTTTTGACAAATTCGATTATTTTTGCTATCCATTAATAAAATTGGTTTCGAACCTTAAAATTTAATATTATGTCAGTTAGAATTAGACTTCAAAGACACGGTAAAAAAGGAAAACCCTTTTACTGGATTGTCGCAGCCGATCAAAGATCAAAAAGAGACGGTAAATACTTAGAAAAATTAGGAACCTATAACCCAAATTTTAATCCACCATTAGTTGAATTAAATATAGATGCAACGGTAAAATGGATTCAATTTGGAGCTCAACCATCAGATACAGCAAAATCTATCATTTCTAAAGAAGGTGCACTTTTAAAAAATCACTTACTAAATGGTGTTAAGAAAGGTGCCTTGACAGACGAAGAAGCTGATAAAAAGTTTGAAGATTGGCTTAATGAAAAGAATAAAAAATCAGAAGATAAACTATCTCAGATTCAAAAAGAACTTTCTGAAAAAAAGAAGAAAGAATTGGCTCTAGAAAAAGAAGCCAGTGAGAAAAGAAAACTA
>CACMJT010000003.1 GCA_902614065.1 uncultured Bacteroidota bacterium
ATAATTCCAGCTCTGAAATGATCACAAGTCAAAAACTTGAACACCCTGTTTATAAAAACTCGTTGTCTAAAATAAAAGCTCTTGAATCTTGGAATTGGGTGACGCCTGAATATTCTTTTGTTGTTGATGGTAATAAAAAGATTATGAAAATTGAGATTGATCCTACTAAAAGATTGGCTGATGTAAACAGTGCTGACAATTCAATTTCTTTTGAATGAAAATAAAGCCGATTAAAGACAAAAAAAAAATTGATATCATTTTTGAAAAGGGAACTCTGTTAAGAGGGAAAGGCATTTCAATAAAACTCTACAACTTCAATGACAATAGCTTGTGTTATGGTTTGGCTATTCCAAAAAAAAACATCCCATTGGCAAATAAAAGGAACCTAATTAAGCGAAGGCTAAGAGCTATTATTTCAAAAACCTCATTTCCTGAGCTTAATGTTGGTGTTTCTTTTTTTATTATTTATAATTCGAAGAGGGTCTTAAGCTCATTGGAAATTGAAAATGACTTTAAAAAAACTAAAGCGCTTTTAAGTAAATAGGTTAATCCCAATTAAATTTAATGTGCTCACACTCTACGTAAGGTTAACTTAGTCCATCATTGAACCGAAGGTAATGTTAAAAGATTATGAAGTTGATGAGTTGTATGAAAAATGTGAAGGGATTAAAAAAGCAATCCAATTTGTAGAGGGAAGCACACGTCAAGAAGTGTTACAAGGAATAGATAAACGACAACATAAAAATATATTTATGTTTAAATATATTATGTTAATTTTTCTCTATAAATGATTCATTATTGATAAACATGTTATCTATTAATCAATGGTTACTAATTGATGCTAAAATGTTGTTAAGCTCTTTTTGCTCATCAATTTTTGAAAGAGAATTCTTTAAATTAAAAGGTAGTACACTTAAGACAAGTTCACCTTCGTAAATAAAATCTTCAAGTGGTTTTTGAAAATCTGGATTGGAAGGGTAGAGCAATACAAGCCTAGGCTCTTTTGAAAGTCCATTCTTTAAATCATATTTTTTTCCATAAGCATATAGTTGATACATGTCAGATTGAGAAATATTATAGTTTTTTTTCTCCTTTGACACATCAAGCAATTTCCACTTTGTGTCAAATATTATTTGTTCATTATTAATCTCATTTGTAGCTACGATATCAGGCTTAAGTCTAAACTTATTCTTGTCTTTGTGATTAGATACCAAATAATATGATTTGTCTTGTGTTTTTATTTCATGGCCATCGGCATATGTTTTCATTAAGTGACCAACGTAATCCTCAAAAATTCTTTCCATAGGAAATAGGATAGCCATGTTCTTTGAGTTTCCGCTAAAGTTTGTGAATGATTTGTTCATTAAAAAAACTTCAGACCATGATATAGCTTGCTCGTAATTTAAAAATAGGCGATTGCTACCGCTGACTTTTCTGAAATCCGACATAAAGTCCATTGATTCTTTTACTGGATCAAAATGATTCAATAATTGAAGAATACTTGTCCTGTTGTAATGTGATTTTGAAATTCTATTCAGTTTTAATAACGTTGATTTAATCAATTGGTTATAAACCATATTATCAGAAAACTCATCATATGCACAAAAAAACTTCGCTTTATTTGAATGATTATGTTTTATGTTTAATGAATTTACAATCTTACCTTTCAGAAAGTTTAGATTTTCCTGCTTATCAACATATTGAGATTTAAGACCGCCTCTTATTATTTTTTTTATCTCCTTTATGTAATTCTCAATAAATATTTCTAATAAAGGGAAGCTAGATGATGTTTTGAGGTGTGCTGAGCTGATGTTTAAAAATGGTGAATTCTTTAATTTACTTAACATCTTTAGAAATACCTTTTTGGTGTTAAGTAGTTCAGTATTGTAATCCTCATCAGAATAATTGAAAAATATTTTGGGTAAAATTTCCAAGGTTAAACCCCTTGAGGTTTCAATTACGCCAACATAGTTTTTTGTTTTAATTTGACGTTTTTTTCCTTTAGAATAGATTGAAAACATTCGATCTCCATCTTTCTTTTCTTCTTGATTTTGCATAATAAACTCAAGGAGGTCATTGAAAAGTTCTTTTGGCAGGTAGAGCTCCCTTAAAGATTTAAAAGATGGCTCTATGTCATAATGTTCTTTAGATCTGATAACACCATATTCTGATATTTCGTAATTTTTTCTCACTAATTCGATTTCTTGGAATAAACAGATTTGAAAAGCTTGATTAGGTCTTCTGATTTCCCGTTAATACTGCCATCTTCGTTAGATCCCAGCAAAGCGTCATTCAATTGAAAAATGATTTTTTCGTCATAACCTTCTACTGCTTCTTCTTTACCAAATAGTGCTTTTTGTTGTGATGATTTTATGCTAAAGAACTTATTATCACTTTTAGATTTCCAATCCTTATTATCACCAAGAACGAGTTGAATCTTTTCAAAGTCACCATAGAAATACTCGGTCAATAATGGGATAATCTCATTCTTAAATATTAAAGCTAAACCTTCAACTGTTTGATTGTCTTTTATTTTAAGAAAATAAGAATGACCAATTGTATGGTCTTTGTCAATTAAGAATTCTATTCTAGAGTTGATAGTTTCAAAAAGTAGTTTTACATCAACACCATCTATAGTTATCATCTGCCCAACCACCTTAGAATTAGGCAACATTTCTGTAAATGAAAACCTCCTCCTTAAAGCTGAATCAAGCAAGGCAATAGATTTATCAGCAGTATTCATTGTTCCTAGTATATAAAGGTTTTTTGGCACACCAAACCTTTTTTTACTATAAGGGAGTGTTACTTTTTTTGGATGCTCATCATTTTCAGCAAATAATCTTTTTGATGGTTCAATTAGTGTTATTAATTCACCAAATATTTTTGAGATATTGCCTCTGTTGATTTCATCAATTATTATAACATAATTGTTGTCTAGATCAAACTTTGCACGGTCTGAAAGCCTTCTAAAAACACCTTTTTCTAAAGAATAGGTTAATTCATTTTCACCATCTAAATTAGGCCGTATACCCTCAATAAATTCCTCATATGAATATGACTGATGAAATGTTATAAATTCAATCTGGCCTAACCCAACTCCAGTTTCATAGTTGATGTATTGACCAAATAAGCTTGGGTATTCAGACTGCCATTTATTCACGACTTCTTCGACTAAATTACTACCGGCCTCTGTTATCCGATAATAATATCTATTAAACCTTTCTTCATGTATTTCTTCTACAAGATTTAAATCAACGAGGTTTTCAGCAACCCAACCAATCCATTTATAGTCCGAATTACCTGTATTATTAACATCAAAATATCGCTCAACCAAATCTATTTCTTCCTCAGTTGTTGGCCTGGTTTCCCTATTTTGTTTGAACAAATCACCTTGAAGGCACATATTTAAAGCACAAAATATTGTCTTTTCAAAAGCTGTAATATTTCTAGATGTTGGAGAAGCTTCTGTTAGAACTTTAATATATGAGCTTATTACTATTTCTGGCAGCCCTCTTTCTCTAGGCCAAGATAGTAAATCTGCAGCAGGTATAGCTTCTTCTTCTATATATGAACGTAAGTTGTTTTTAAGTTCTATTCCTGATTCTGATAAGTGCATATCGAAACCTAATTGACCAGAAAAATCGTTATACCAATCACCCTCAATAAATCCAAATTCAGTTAGATATCTCATTCTTTGAGACCAACCTGACCTTTTAAAACCTTCAATGTCTTTTAAATCTTCATGTAGAATGGTATTAGATGAGTCATACCTTGGGTCTAGAAAATACCCCCAAACAACCATTGCTTTACTAAAATTACGGTAAATGCTATTAGCATTTAATTTGTTATAAATAGCTTCATCATATTCTGATCGAATATTTCGAACAATACGTTCAAATTTTTGTTCCAAATCTAAATTCTCACTATTTGAATTATTATTAATTATTTTCTCAGCTTCCGAAGAAATATTAAAAGTTTTCCCTGTACCAGGAGGTCCGTAAAAAATTTGATTTAAAGGTGTTTTCATATCTTTCATTTTTTTTGTTTCAGATTTTTTTTCTGAGACTATATTATTATCATTAAGCCATAGTTGACTTATATTTTTAGAATAAAGTATTTTACAGTATATTAAAGTACGATTTTCTTCATTTTCAACATCAATTTCATAAGGTTCAAAAAAAGTGATTAAATCATTTACTATACTATTAGGTTCGTAAGTTTTATGTAGTAGATTTATTGAAAACTTTTCACGATGTTTTTCACTGAGCATAGTGAGTTCGTTTTCTGGATTTTTTAGAAAATTAATAGCATTTCTGATACTTGGTGTAAGTTGTCCTAAATCATTGTCTTCAATTTTATAATTGAGAAGTTTTTCTATCCAAGCATTCATTCTAACGCCAGCTTTTGCTATAGTTCGCTTGTCTTCATATTCATTATATATGTTCTTATTTGCAGCATGAACATCGCAATAACTAACTAACTGACCCACAATGGCAAGAAACTTAAATTCTTTACTGTTTTTATTTAGAGCGTCAATAAACTTTGTAAATGTTGTATTTGATTCTTTGAACCTATCTAATAAAGAAATAATTTCATCGCTGGTTAAATCATTATGGTTTTCAAATTCGATTAGTTTATTTGTACCTTTTTGAAAGTTAAATGTTTCAAGTAAACATAATTTTTGAATTATCTCATTATTTAATTCTACTAAAATTTCGGGGATTAGATTAGGGTTAATTACATTCTTTATTTGATCATTCTTTTCATCAAATTTTCTTCCTAGTTCTGATTCAAAAATCTCTTTAGCTTTATTTATAACATTAACTTTTGCCCTTGAAGCAATAGTTATTTTTAATGCATCTTCAATTTGATTGTTTTCAATAATCATTTTGATTGCACTTACCCTGTTACTAAGGGTTGAAATGTTTTTCCATTTATCTTTATCGGTTATTATTGTTACAAGTTCATCTTTTGAAAGCTCCCCTTTTGTATATCTTTTTATTTCAAAGAAATTATCTATAAAAAAATCTTTACCACAAGAAATTAAATCTCGTTTAAGTTTATCAATGCTCATAAGTAAGTTTTAATTTTCTTAGCCAATACATTTGCTAAAAGAGGAGGGACTGCATTCCCTATTTGTTTATATTGGCTCCCTTTAGTACCTAAAAACTCAAATGAATCTGGGAAGCTTTGAATACGCGCAGACTCTCTAGCAGTTGGTATTCTATTTGCTTCATAGTGGAAATAATTTCTATGCCCGGTATCGATAGTGTTAGAAGGTAGTTCACTATTCATCCTTTGAAAGGCTTTGTTATATTTTCTAATATTCCAATATTTGGGCGGTAAGGATTTGATATTTCCTCCATTTGGAACCATGGAGATTACATTTGTAGTTTGCTCGTTGTGAATGGTTACTTCATGGTTTTTCACAGTTTTTTTTCCATTCCGCATCAATTTCTGATACGCATTTTTTGAGGGTGAGCTATATTTTTGAATGTTATCTTTGTTAGATTGGATAAGATCCATAATAGCTTCTTTGGTAGAAACTTTATAATCGAATTTTTCAGGGAATTCAAATTTACCCTCTAATAAGCCTACAAAAAAAACTCGTTGTCTATTTTGAGGCACACCATAATTTGAAGCGTTTAAAATTTTGTAAGAGACGTTGTATCCAATGCGTCCAAACCTTTCAATTATATCTTTTACAAAAGCACCTTTATTAGTTGACACTAATCCCCTTACATTTTCAATCAAAAAGAATTTGGGTCTTGCAACATTTACGGTCTTAAAAAACTCAAGATATAAATGGTTTCTACTTTCGTTTATTTTTCCAATTTTTTCTGTTGTGTTGGATAGTCTTGCTGTGCTAAATCCTTGGCATGGAGGGCCTCCAATTATTCCGATAATTTTTTGTTTTTTTAAAATATCCGTAATTAATTCATCGTTGAATTTTGTAATATCCATTGTTATTCCAACCTTATCTTTTCTATTATGGTTATAGGTTTTGATAGCATCGTCCCAAAAATCAATTGCTACAACGGGTTCAAAACCATTCCATTCAAACCCCTGGCTTAATCCACCAACTCCAGAAAAGAGATCTATTATTTTCATTTCTTATCTAAGTTTTTTTTTAATTCATCTGCTACTGCCTTTGCAAGTAAAGGGGGTACTGCATTGCCAATTTGACGATATTGACTTGTTCTACTTCCTTCCAAAATAAAATCGTCTTTGAAACTTTGTATTCTTGCTGCTTCTCTTACCGTTGGAATACGATTGTATAAAGGGTGAAAATAGTTGCTGTGTGCGTTACCAGTATCAATAGTAACTGAACAGGCTTGTTCATTTAGTCGTTTAAAAGCAGAAGAATGTCTATTGATTCTGTTGTTTGGAAAAAGTTCAGTTGGTATATCAGCCCAATTACCCCCTTGTGGTACATGACTTATTCTTTCTTGAGTTAACTGAGCAGGATATTTGATCTCATGGTTATAAATTTCCTGATTTTCTTTTCTCAAATATTTCAAATATTTATTTTTAGGTTTGGTCGCTAGTATATCCTTGGGGTTCTTGTCTAAATCATACAATTCACCAATTGCTTCTTTGACGGTTACTTTTGATTTCTTGCTAAGCTGATCAAAATCAAAAGTTTCTTTGTAATCGTTTCTTATTGCTACAAAAAAAGCTCTAAGTCTATTTTGAGGGACACCATAGTCCGAGGCATTGAGCACTTCACAATTCACAGTGTAACCTAAATCCTTGAGTAATTTTTCAATTCTATCTTTTGCAAACCCATTATCTCTAGTCAATATACCTCTTACATTTTCTATAACTACTGCTTTAGGTTTAAGTAATTCAACAAATCTTAAATACTCAAAAAATAGTTTATTCCTGGGGTCTTCATTTTCTTTTTGCCATCTGTTTGCAGAGGAAAACCCCTGACAAGGAGGACCGCCAACAATTACGTCAATTTTTTTGTTTCCAAAATCATTTAAAATTCTGTCATCCTTATATTCCAATAAGCTTTCACAAATAGCTTTTGACTTGGGAAAGTTTTTCTGAAAAGTTTTTATTGAATCAGGATCAATATCAATGCCTCCAGCGATCTTAAAACCAGCTAATTTAAATCCTAAACTGATGCCTCCACATCCAGAAAACAAGTCTAATACATTCATTTATTTATTTTTCTGTCTATCGGTAATGCCTTTGCATCAATATTTAATATTTCTGCAATCACATAGAGACATTCAATACTTGGTTGTTTCCGGTTTTGCACATAGCCGTTGACCATATTGTAGCTCTTGCCAAGCTTATCAGCGAGCCAAATTTGCTTAATTCCTTTCTCCTCTAAAACCTCTTTAATTCGGTTCATCTGGTTTAATTTTGTAGGAAACAATTTATAAAAATTATCTCAATTATTGAGATAATTTATGATTACTTAAACCTTATCCACACAACACAATTGCTGGTGCAAAAAGGTTTTAGGAAGCCCTTCTCTAAATCGTGAAAATTTTGTTGATTTTCAAAAATATTTTTACAACCAAACTGTAGCTTAATGTTATGTTAGTTGTAAAAAAAGTTTTTTGTTGTTGTCGATAATTGGACTACATTTACAAAGCATCAAGAACGCGAATGCGTACCAACCGACATCTCGTTGCACGGTGGTTTAGAATGCGGGGGTCCTCCCAAATTAACGAGAAATCCTAAATTCTCTTGTTGCGGTTTAATTTAAATTGTAATAAAATGAAAAAAAGAAAAATTCAAATAACCTTTTTTAAAAAAGAAAAGGCTGCTCAAAAACTGTTTAATATTGATAAAGAATCCCTCGAACTTTATATTGAAATGATGAGGGACAGATATGGCAAGGTTTAGTGGTGAAGTTACTTTTCGAGTAAAATTTAAAGACCTTGGGGTTCCTGTTGGTTTTGGAATGACGAATTCTATAATTTTTCACGAGTGCGCTACTCAGATATATGTAAGATCCGGGTGGTGTAAAATTGACAGAAAGATAAGAGACAAAAGGTTTGAGGTTGAGGTTGTTGACAAAAAAATAAATTGGTGATTTTTTTTGTCAATAAGGGTGTTCACCCATAAAGTTGCCAGCTGGGTAATATCTTGCAACAACATATACTTTACCAGATTTAGATTTTGAATATGCAATTCCAACTTTGGTTGTATTAGACCACACCATTTGAGTGTAGTGTCCTATTAAACTAAAGTTGTTTCTACTGTCTCCAATTTTAGCATATTTGAAATCTTTTTTTTCACTTAACCAAGAAACGGAGGCATCATCAAGGTGGTTTGTTTCATCAAAATAATATTTCTCATTATTTTCTTTAAAAACAAAATAGTATGATAGATATAGGTTCTCCCCTTGATTTAACTTTTCAAGATTGTTACTATGTTCAAATAAATCTTTAGTTGATAAATAGTCAGCATATTTTTGTGCATCTTTCTTAAGTTTTTCAGACCAAACTAATGGGGGTGACCCTACCTCTTCCCGAGCATCGTTATGAACTTTAAGTGCTTTTTTTTCCTCTAGTGTTGGTTGAGAAAAGCACAAAAAAGGAAAGATTATTGTTATAAATAATACTTTTTTCATTCAAAAAACATTGCTGTGTGTGCAATATTATCTTCAAGGTACTCTTCCCCTGTTGCTGTAAAGCCGTGAGAAGCATAAAACCTTTTCAAATATGATTGCGCAGAAATTTTAATAGGGCTTTCTTTTTTGTTTTTTAAATATTTTATTGATTCTTTAACCAGCACATGTCCATAACCTTTGCCTCTGTATTTTTTTTTAACAACCGTCCTGCCAAAAGAAGCTTCTTTGAAATACGTGTTTTTAGGAAAAATTCTAGTATACCCACAAAGAATACTGTTTTCATACAATAAAAGATGATCTGCTTCTGGGTCTCTTCCATCAACATCTTGAAAAGGGCATTCCTGCTCAACAATAAAAACTTCAGATCTCAAACTAAAAATGCTTTGAACCTCATTTATAGAAAGGTCGTCCCATTTTTTTATAAGTGTTTGCATTTTAAGAGTTTTTTTTATTTATTTTATCAACTCTTCTTTCGTGTCTTCCTCCTTCAAATTCAGTGTTAAGAAATATTTCTACCATTTCAATGGCTTCTTTTTTTTCCAAAAACCTAGCGGGTAATGATAGAACATTTGCGTTGTTGTGCGATCTGGATAGTTTAGCTGTTTCTTTGTTCCAACACAAAGCTGATCTTACGCCTTTGTGTTTGTTTGCAGACATGCTAACCCCTATTCCGCTTCCACATATTATTATCCCTTTTAGGTTTTCGTTATTAGATATTTTCTCAGCCAAAGGGTGTGCAAAGTCTGGATAATCCACACTTTCTTCGGTGTCGCATCCTAAATTTATCACGCCATAACCTTTATTTTCTAAAACCTTTTTTATTTCATTTTTCAAAGATGTTCCTGCATGATCATTCGCTAATAATATGTTCATAAGCCTATTACTAATTGTTTATAAGTTTGATTGTTTTTGAAAACTCCTTTTTTATCATACTTTTTAAACAAATTTAATCTAATTATTGACATAATATTTTTTTTAATTTATCAACCTTAATTGTTTTAGTATTCTTTTAATATCTTATCTAACTGATTGTAAATAAGTGTTTTTTGAATGAACTGTTTTGTTAAAAATCTATTGATAACTGCATCAAACTTGTATACTATTTTTTTTATAACACATATTAACAAACAATCATCATTATAAGATTAATGATTAATAAGAATTGTTGATTTTTATAAAAGTTCATCAATTAAGACATAATTTTATAATCTCTTAATGAACAAAATAGATCTTAATATTTTAGAAAAAAAAGTAGCTAGCCTTTTCTTTGGAAACAAGAAAAAATCATATAACATAAAACAAATTAAGTTTTTTTTAAATGTTATGATTGACTCAATTTATATCAAAGATTTATTGAGAAATCTTTTTCTTAAAAAATGCATCAACATAAGCGAACACGATAAATATAGCTTTAACAAAAGCTCAGTTTTTTTAGTTGGTATTATAGGAAAAAGAAAAGGTAAATTAATTGACTTACAATCATCTGTGGAGCTTGAGATTAGTAGAAAAGAAAGTGCAGGGTTTTTTGAAAATGATACTGTTTACTATTCAATTAACAAAAAAGGCAAAGTGAATATTTTATCAATAAAAAAAAGAGTAGATCAAAAGTTTGTTGGAGAGGTTGAAATTAATAAAAACATAAAAAGCGTTTTTATAAGAAAACAAAATGTGAGATTTATAATAGAAGACAGACAGGCAAAAAAAGAAGACTTGGTTGTTGTAAGACTAAAAGATTGGAGGTATGAAGATCCAGAGGGAGAGGTTTTAAAAGTTATTGGTAAATCATCTGACAGCGAGGCACAAACGCATGCAATTTTAGAAGAGTTTTCTCTACCATATGTTTTTTCAGACAAGGTTGAGCAAGAAACAAACAGTATAAAAAAAGAATTAGATATAGAAAAGTACAGGGAAGATCAAACAAGCAAACTAACATTTACAATTGATCCAGAAGACGCAAAAGATTTCGATGACGCACTTTCTTTTAAAAAACTAGAAGATTCAAGTACTGAAGTGGGTGTTCATATTGCAGACGTATCTCATTATGTAAAAACAAAAACGGAATTAGATAAAGAAGCTTTTTATAGAGCAACAAGCGTTTATTTAGCCGACAGGGTTGTTCCTATGTTGCCAGAAAAACTATCTAACGATTTATGTTCGTTAAATCCTAGAGAGAAAAAGAATGTTTTTTCTGTTTTTTTTATTTTCAGTAAGAACTATAAAATTTCAAACATAAGGTTTTGCAAATCTCTTATTGTATCAGACGAAAGATTTTCCTACGAAGAAGCTCAACACATAATAGAAAGTAAAGAAAAAACCATACCTGCAGAAAAAACCATTTTAGGTAAAGAAAAAAAAGTAAATCAAACCCTTTTCGATTCAATAAAACAACTTTATTCAATATCCAAATCATTAAAAAAAGAAAGAGAAGAAAAAGGATCTATCTTTTTTAATAAAGAAGAAATAAGGTTTGATGTTGATAAAAAAGGAAACCCTATTGGATATAAAATAAAAAAACAAAAAGAAGCAAATTTTTTAATCGAAGAATTTATGTTGTTGGCTAATAAAGCTGTTGCTACAAAGATAAAAGATCATACGCGAACAGGTGTTTACCGTGTTCATGATTTGCCGGATGAAAAAAAACTTGTAGAAATAGATAGCTTTATTAAAAACTTAGGATATAACAACAGGCTGGTTAACGCGAAGAGTGTAAACAAAGAAATAAACAGCCTATTAAAATCATGTGAGGGCAAGCCAGAAAAAAACGTTATAGATATGATGGTGATCCGAGCAATGAGTAAAGCAAAATACAGCTCTCAAAACATAGGTCATTTTGGATTAAAATTTGAAAACTATTCTCATTTTACATCGCCAATAAGAAGATACCCAGACTTAATGGTTCACAGAATACTTTTTTCTATTTTAAAAAAGGAAAAGTTCCACGACAAAGATATTGAAGAAAAGTGCCTTCATTTCAGTCAAAGAGAAGAGTTAGCCACTAAAGCCGAAAGAGCCTCTATCAAATTAATGCAAGTTAAATATATGTCAGAACGGTTAAATGAAAAATTTACCGGCATTATTTCGGGTATAAACGAAAGAGGAGTTTTTGTAGAGATTACATCCAATAAGTGTGAAGGGTTTGTTAGAATGAAAGACATTCCAGATGATTATTTTGTTTATGACTTTAAAACAAACACACTAATAGGTCAAAACACCAAAGAAGAATACTGTCTAGGAGACAAAGTTCTTATAAGAGTTCAAAAAACAGACTTTGAAAAAAAACACATTGACTTTAAGATCATAAGCAAGTCATAATAAAATATTATTTTTAGCGAATGCTAGATTTCTTACCTGCTATTCCATTAGGAATTCTTCTTTCTTTCTCATTTGGCCCATTGTTTTTTATTTTACTTGAAACAAGTATTTCAAAAGGAATCAAACAAGCTTTTTTTATCGACGTTGGTGTTGTTTTTTCTGACATAACGTTTTTTTCAATTGCTTATTTTGGAGCAAGCAAGATTATAACAGAAGAAAACCAACCAGCCCTCTTTGTGCTTGGAGGTGTTTTGTTGGCCTCTTATGGGGCGCTGTCTTTTTTTAAAACATATCAAAAAAGAAAAAAACAACAAAAAGGCAAGGTGAAGATAATTGAAACCCCAAACCTTTTTTCACTTGCAATTAAAGGCTATTTGTTAAACATTATTAATGTGGCTGTGTTGTTTTTTTGGACAGGCGTTCTTTTTGTAATCGGACCAAAGTTTGAGATGGACACAACAAAAATATGGTTGTTTTTTTTGGCAACAGTTTCAACCTATGTAGCTGTTAATCTTTGTAAGTATTATTTCGCTAGTAAGCTTAAAAGCAAACTAACAGACTCCATTCTTTACAAAATGAAGCAAGCTCTTAATGTCTTTGTTTTTATTTGTGGGACATACTTGGTAATTGACGGATCAAGCTCGTCTTTAACGGAGATAATTTGAGGCACCGAGCGGATTCGAACCGCTGTACAAGCTTTTGCAGAGCTCTGCCTAGCCACTCGGCCACAGTGCCTTTAGGGCTTCAAAAGTAACAATTTTTAAATATCTGACGAATTCAATACTACACATACCGTTTCAACGTCTCCGTCAATTGGGGGGTTAATTTTTGTGACCGACACAATTACTGAGGAGACATACTCACACTCATTATGAATCCTCCTAATGATTCTTGCAGACACAGTTTCTATTAATTTAGACCTAATACCCATCTCTTCAACCACTATTTTTGTCACGTCAGAGTAATCAACGGTTTGAGAAAGATTATCAGTTTGTTGGGCGAGTTTATTTTTTACATCAACCTCAACATCAACACGATAATCCGAACCAATAAGCCCTTCCTCATCAAGACACCCGTGGTAAGAATATGTTTTTATGTTGTTTACACGAACCTTCACTTTTCAAAAATATAAAATGAATTCCTCATTTATAAATTAATTAACTTTGATTCGGTGAATGATTCAAGAAATTTTATCGAAATAATTATTGATCAAGACTTGCAAAACGGTCTAGATCCAGACAACCTCTGCTTCAGGTTTCCGCCCGAACCAAATGGCTTTCTTCATGTGGGACACGTCAAGGCAATTGTTTTAAATTTCGAATTAGCAAAAAAATACAGCGCCAAAATAAACCTCAGGTTTGATGATACCAACCCCGAAAATGAAGATCAAAAATATATTGATGCGATAAAATCAGACGTAAATTGGCTTGGTTACAGTTGGGATGAAGAGCGTTATGCGTCTGATTATTTCCAACAACTGTATGAGTGGTCGCTAAAACTAATTAATGAGGACAAGGCATATGTAGATTCTCAAACATCTGAAGAAATTGCGGATCAAAAAGGAACACCAAAGGAGCCTGGAAAAAACAGCCCTTATAGAAACAGAACGATAGAAGAAAATACCACGCTCTTTAGGCAAATGAAAGAAGGAAAAGTAGAGCCCGGAAAACACGTTTTGCGAGCTAAAATTGACATGTCTTCACCAAACATGCTCATGAGAGATCCAGTAATATATAGGGTTATAAATGCATATCACCCTAGAACAAAAAACGATTGGGTTATTTTTCCAATGTATGACTGGACACATGGTGAGTCAGACTATATCGAACAAATTTCTCACTCATTGTGTACGCTAGAATTTAAACCCCACAGAGAACTTTACGACTGGTTTTTAGATCAGGTTGTAGATTCAGAAAAAATAAGACCTAAACAAAGAGAATTTGCCCGCCTTAATTTAAGCCACACAATAACTTCGAAAAGAAAGCTTTTGTATTTGGTGGAGAATAATATTGTTGATGGATGGGATGACCCAAGAATGCCAACCATATCGGGTTTAAGGAGAAGAGGCTATACCCCAGAATCCTTAAAGAGCTTTGTAAAGGCCGCAGGTGTTGCCAAAAGAGAAAATGTTATAGAAATGTCTCTTTTGGAGTTTTGTGTTAGAGAAGACCTAAACAAAAAGTGCAACAGAATGATGGTTGTACAAAACCCTATTAAAATAACCATTACAAACCTTGAAGAGGGTCATGAAGAAACGCTTGTTGTAGAAAACAACCCTGAGGATCCGTCAGCAGGCAGCAGAGAGATGGTCTTTACTAAAACAGTTCTTATTGAGAGAGAAGACTTTAGCGACAACCCACCAAAGAAGTTTTTTAGGCTTTCACTTGGAAATGAAGTCAGGCTTAAAGGCGCTTACATCATCAAAGCAAACAAAGTGATTTATAACAAAGAGGGTTTTGTTGATGAGGTGGAGTGCACTTATGACCCCAAAAGCAAAAGCGGCTCTGGCTCTGAGGAAAGTAAAAGAAAAGTAAAAGGAACCCTTCACTGGGTCTCTTCCACAAAAAACATTCACATTACGATTCGCGAGTACGACCGTCTTTTTGAACACCCCTCACCCGGACAGTTTCCGCCGGAGGAGTTTTATAAGATACTCAACCCCAACTCAATGTCCGTTTCAACCGCTTACGCGGAGCTGGAAATGTCCAGGGCCAAAACAGGAGAATCATTCCAGTTTCAAAGAAAAGGGTATTACATTATGGACAAGGCTTCGTCTACGAAAAACATGATTTTCAACAAAACAGTTTCACTCAGAGACAACTGGAAAAAGCAAGCCAAATAGAAAAAAGCAGTTTTTAAGACTTACTCATCCGTAGATGAATCCATTGGTGTTTCGTCTTGTTTAGCCTCAGGTTTTTTTGGTTTCATACCAATTCCTAAAGTCTCTTTGGCTTTTTTTGCTTTTTTCATTTCCTCTCCAATCTGGTTGCTGGCAGTAAATGAAGCGACCATGTTGTTCAACATTTCTGATCCTGCTTGAGGAGAATTCGGCATTAATATAAGGTTGCTATTGCTTGCAGACCCTACCGACTGTAGTGTATCATAGTGTTGTGTAACAACAATAAGAGCAGACGCTTCTTGTGAGTTTATGTCCACTCCGTTTAACACCTTTACAGAATCTTCTAGACCGCGCGCAATTTCTCTTCTTTGGTCTGCAATACCCTGACCTTGAAGCCTTTTACTTTCTGCTTCTGCCTTTGCCCTTTCAACAATCAAAATTCTTTGAGCATCACCCTCAAATTGTGCAGCAACCTTTTCTCTTTCCGAAGCATTAATTCTGTTCATAGAGTCTTTAACCTGAGCGTCTGGATCAATGTCTGTAACAAGAGTCTTAATTATGTCAAAACCATAATTTAGCATTGCGTCATTCAACTCAGCCTTAACAGCCACAGCCACGTCATCTTTCTTTTCAAAAACATCATCCAATATCATTTTGGGAACTTCTGCCCTAACAACATCAAAAACATAAGACGTGATTTGGTCTTGGGGAAAATCAAGCTTATAAAAAGCGTCGTACACTTTGTCTTTTATGACCTTGTATTGTACAGACACTTTGATTTTTACAAAAACATCATCTTTTGTTTTAGTTTCTACAACAACATCAAGCTGTTGGATTCTTAAACTGAGTCTTCCTGCGACATTGTCAACAAGCGGAATTTTAATTTGAAGTCCAGAGTGCCTAACGCTCAAAAACTTTCCAAACCTTTCAACAACTGCCGCTGATTGTTGCTTGACAATAAAAAAGGTTCCAAAGATTAGCGCTAATAGAGTAAGCAGTATAATTGGTGTAAGAAGATATCCCATAGTTTTTTCTTTATAATTTACGAATTTTTCAGAAAAAAATAATTATGAATTTGTTATCATTTATGCAATAACAGAATGAATTCTTTTCATGACCTCCTTTTTACCCAAAAACATCATTAGTTCGAACAAATCAGGCCCCTCCAATTTACCAACAAGACAAAGCCTCATGGCCCCCATTGACTTACCAAATCCAATTTTCGAACATTGAACAAGGTCTTCCTTTAGTTGAGATGCGCTTTCAAAACTCTTTTCAAGTAGATTGTAATAAGTTTTTAAAAAGCTCCTTGAATCATCGTTTAACAGTTTTTTTTCTAGAGCCAGTTCGGGCTCTTGAGCCTCAAACAAGTAGTTAAAATCAGTATCAATATTTGCTAATCTCTCAATTCGTGGCTTAATTAGATCAACAGCTTCTTTTGTGAGATTAAATTTCTTTCCCGAATTTATTGATGAAAACCTTTTAATAATTTCTTCTGAAGACATTTTTTGTATGTATTGTGAGTTGAGCCAAAGCAGCTTTTCAAAATCAAATTTGGCCCCGCTTTTTCCTACTGACTTAATCTCAAACGAGCCCAACAGATCTGTTAAGGAATAAATCTCTTTATTGTCTTCTTTCGACCACCCCAACAAAGCCATGTAGTTTATTAAAGCCTCGGGCAAAACACCAAACTCTTTAAATCCTAGGTGTTTTTCATCACCGCTTCTCCATTCAAGCGGAAAGACTGGGTGTCCAAATTTTTCACCATCTCTTTTTGAAAGTTTGCCTTTTCCTGTAGGTTTTAATATTAACGGAATGTGCGCAAACACAGGAGGCTCCCACCCAAAAGCCTCATACAAAAGCATGTGTAAAGGAAGCGAAGGCAACCACTCTTCACCCCTAATAACATGAGTTATTTTCATCATGTGGTCATCAACCACGTTTGCAAAATGATAGGTTGGCATCTTATCAGACTTGTAGAGAACTTTGTCGTCAAGCTCTCTTGACGAAACCTCAATTTTACCACGGATTTCATCTTCAAAAACAACCATTTTGTTGTCCGGCATTTTAAACCGAACCACATATGGCACAGTTTTTAAAAGTTTTTCAACCTTTTTTTTGTCTAAAGACAACGAGTTTACAAGTTTTAGCCTGTTGTGCGCATTATAAATAAAAGTCTTTCCTTTTTTTTCATGATTTTTTCTGTGCATTTCTAAGTCCTCAGCCTTGTCGAAAGCGTAATACGCAGCTCCTTTTTCTACTAAAATTTCGATTTGTTTTTTATAAATATTCTTTCTCTGGCTTTGTTTGTACGGCCCGAAATCACCTCCTTTTGACGGTGATTCATCTGGGTTTAATCCACACCATCGTAAAGACTTCTCTATGTATTCATAACTACCACCAACCTCTCTCTTTTGGTCCGTGTCTTCAACCCTTAAAATAAAGGTTCCGTTATTTTTCTTTGCGTGTAAATAATTGTAGAGAGCGGCTCTTAATCCACCAACATGTAAAGGCCCTGTAGGGCTTGGCGCAAACCTTACGCGAACACCTTCAGACATTAGTCCTTTATTTTTTTCATTCTTTCTGGAACCCGCTTGTTCATTATTTTAAACCATAATGGAGGAACAAGGCTTAGAAGAATAGATGTTGGGTAGCCGTATGGAAGTTGCGGACTTTCATCATAACAGTCCAAAATTTGGTATTTTTTCGATGATTTATAATGGTGATCGCTGTGTCGTGTCAGTTCGTATAAAACTATTCTGCCAATGCTGTGGTTGGAGTTCCAGGAATGACACGT
This sequence comes from uncultured Bacteroidota bacterium, assembly GCA_902614065.1. GTDB lineage: Bacteria > Bacteroidota > Bacteroidia > Flavobacteriales > Flavobacteriaceae > Eutrophosalina. The sequence goes on from CACMJT010000003.1 coordinate 17,545, forward strand.
TTGAACCCTTTCGTATCTACCAGATTCAGTTTTAATTCGCCTTAAACCATAGTGCTCTATGTAGTTTATAGTTTCAAGAAACAAAAAAGAGATTATACCTATACATATGCAAAAAATTAACGCCGCACCGCCAAAAACAAACCACACACCAAAGAGGTATAGAGACTGAATTACCAAATACCAAAGCATATCATTTTTAACTGAATAAAACGCTGATTTAGAGCGATTTAGCAGCTCTTTTTGTTTTACCCAAGCGTCTATGTATTGTTTTGTAACAGATGTAAACCAAAAACCGTAGACACTTTGTTTGTATCTTGCTGATGCCCCATCCTTTGGCGTACCGACATTTGTGTGGTGCCCAAAGTTATGCTCAATAAAGAAGTGCATGTAAAGACACGGCAGCAATAGTGTTTTGGATAAGGTTTTCTCAAATAAAGAAGATCTATGACCCAATTCATGAGCAACATTTATTGCATTTGTTGCAAGCAGAACACCACCGGAAAGTGTAACTCCGATAATTTCAAAAACTGTGTAATTGTTGTTTGCTACTATGTAAAAACCCCAAAAAATCATAGAATAAACTATCGGAACATTCAAATAAAGCATTATGTCAAAAACTTTATTTACACCCCTGCTTTTTATGTCCTCCTCATTCAGGTTTACATTGTCTTCACCCACAATCAATTCCATTACAGGAATTACAACAAACGCATATATGACCGCAGAGTAAGTCAGAACTCCGTTAGACATGAACGATATGACACACGCTAAAGGAATTGTGTAGGCCGCCAAGTATTTTAAGTCTTTCACATGGCAAATATATAAAATCATGCACCTTTTTTATAATATGCTGGGACCTTATATATTTGCAGAAAATTTTAAATGATTGATTTTGTTTACAATACAGATTTTCAGATTGAAAACCACAGAGTTTTTTCAAGGTGGCTTGTGGAAGTTGCTGCTGCTGAAAATTGTTTGATCCATGACCTGGTTTTTTTATTTGTGAGCGACCAAGAGCTCTTGACCATGAACAAAAAATACCTTAAACATAATTATTTCACAGATGTTATCACTTTTGGGGAACTAGAAGATGATAAAATATCAGGCAACATTGCTATTAGTGTAGACAGGGTTTTAGACAACTCTAAAAGATATGGTGTTAGATTTGATGAAGAGCTTAAAAGAGTTATGGTTCATGGTTTGCTACACATTATTGGATATAATGATAAAACAAATAAAGAGAAACTAACTATGTCGCAAAAAGAAGCTGATGCGCTAAAGATGTTTCACGTGAAACAAGTTTAATATGTTTAATGAAGAGTATGATATAATAGTGGTTGGCGCAGGTCACGCAGGAAGTGAGGCCGCCGCTGCCGCCGCAAACATGGGGTCCAAAACCCTGCTCATTACGATGAACCTACAAAACATTGCACAAATGTCCTGCAATCCAGCCATGGGCGGAATTGCGAAGGGTCAAATAATAAAAGAAATTGATGCACTTGGTGGTTATAGCGGAATTGTAACAGATTACTCAGCCATACAGTTCAAAATGTTGAACAAGTCAAAGGGGCCAGCCGTGTGGAGCCCTCGTGCTCAGTCAGACAGAATGATGTTTTCCAAAAAATGGAGAGAATTGTTAGAGGACACTCCCAATTTAGATTTTTACCAAGACTCGGTTATTGGTTTAATTGTTGACAAGAAAACAATCAGAGGTGTTGTTACACAACTGGGCTTAAAGATTAAATCGAAAACAGTGATATTAACCAACGGAACATTTCTTAATGGTTTAATCCATGTCGGAGAAAAACAATTTGGAGGAGGTAGGGTTGGTGAAAAAGCCTCGTTTGGAATTACCGAAAACTTAACTTCTTTGGGGTTTGTTTCTGGAAGAATGAAGACAGGCACACCGCCAAGGGTTGATGGAAGGACTCTTAATTATAACAAAATGGAAGAGCAACCGGGTGACATCAATCCTGGAAAATTTTCTTATCTCCCTTCCTCGCCAACACTTTTAAAACAAAGAAGTTGTTACGTTACATATACCAACCCTAAAACCCATAATCTTCTAAGAAAGGGTTTTGATCGATCTCCAATGTTTAATGGAAGAATTCAAAGCATTGGGCCAAGATATTGTCCCTCTGTTGAAGATAAAATTAGCCGCTTCTCTGAAAAAGACAGACACCAAATATTTGTAGAGCCAGAAGGGTGGAACACTGTTGAGGTTTATGTCAACGGTTTCTCAACATCGTTGCCTGAAGAAGTTCAGTACAAAGCTTTAAAATCAGTTCCAGGCTTTGAAGATGTTAAATTTTTTAGACCTGGCTACGCCATTGAGTATGACTATTTCCCACCTACACAACTTAAACACTCATTAGAAACTAAGCTTGTTGATGGCCTTTTCTTTGCGGGGCAAATAAATGGTACAACTGGATATGAGGAAGCTGCTTCGCAAGGCCTCATGGCAGGAATAAATGCCTCACTCAAGATTTCTAATAAAAATCCATTTGTTTTAAAAAGGAACGAAGCTTACATTGGAGTTTTAATTGACGACCTAATCACTAAAGGAACTGAAGAACCTTACAGGATGTTTACATCAAGGGCCGAGTTTAGAATGCTTTTGCGGCAAGATAACGCAGACCTTCGTTTGACCGAATTGTCAAACAATATAGGTTTGGCATCAAACGATCGCCTATCCATTGTTTTGTCAAAAAAGAAAAAAACAGAACACATGATGTCTTTTATTAAAAACTTAAGCATTAAGCCTGAGCAAATAAATGATATACTCATCAAAAAAGGCTCTTCTCCCATATCGCAGTCTATGAAGCTTTTTAAACTTTTTTCTAGACCTCAGATCGCATTTAGTGATATATCATCAATTGAATCCGTTTCAAATTATATAATAGAGAATACTGTAAAAAGCGAAATTATAGAACAGGTAGAAATTCAGGTCAAATATTCCGGTTATATTGAAAAAGAGAGTTCAAATGCAGAAAAATTAAATGCTTTAGAAAACATTTCTATACCAACAAACTTTGATTATTCCAGGTTAAAGTGTCTGTCGTCCGAAGCAAAGTCAAAATTAGACAAGATTAAACCCGTGTCCCTGTCTCAGGCATCTAGGATTAGTGGTGTCTCGCCCGCAGACATAAGCGCTATGTTGGTTTTTATGGGTAGATAATTGTTCCACGTGAAACAAAACTTAAAAATGATAGTTAAAGACCATTTTTTGACAGGAGAAAGTTTTGAAATAAAAAAAGTTTCAAAAGGAGTACTCACCACCTTACCCAAAACAAACACCCGTGATCTAAGGCGTTATTATGATTCAAAGAATTACTACTCACACAGTAGCTCCAAATCGGTTCTGTCTTCCCTTTATAATCTCTCCTCAAGATTTATGGTTTTCAGAAAAACAAAACTTGTGTCAAGATTATTAGGAGATAAAAACAAACTATTGGACTTTGGTTGTGGAAGAGGCAAGTTTCTTTTGTCTGTAAAAAAAAGAGGTTTTGAGGTGTGCGGGGTGGAGCTTATACCGTCTGTTCAAAAAGAATTAATCGCTAAAAACATAAAGGTTTATGACAGACTTGAGTCTGTTTCAAAACCGGTTAATGCTATCACTTTTTGGCACTCACTGGAGCATATTAATGATATTAGCCAAACCTTAATTTTATCTAGAAAATACTTACGCGATAAAGGAATACTAATTGTGGCGCTGCCAAACTATGATTCTTTTGATTCAAAATATTATAAGACTTTTTGGGCCGCGTATGATGTGCCTAGACACAGGGTTCACTTTAATAAAAAAGGTATTTTACAAACCGTACAAAAACACGGTTTTAAACACTTGTCAACAAAACCAATGATCTTAGATTCAATTTATGTTTCGATTCTGTCTGAAAAATACAAAGGAACTAGAATGTATTATTTATTTGGTTTTTTTATTGGTGTTCTTTCCAACCTACTAGCTATGTTTTCTAAAGAATATAGCTCAAACATATTTATTTTTGAAAAAACGAACTAATAGGCCTTTTGTGCTGTTTTTGTGACCCAACTAAACCACAACCCTAAAAAACCCTTAATCGGTCTTAAACACAAAGTATACAAGTTTTTTAAATTACAAATTGTTGTAAATACAACAAAATGGTTAAAGGTTTTTAATCAATGAAAATAGATATCCGCAAAAACCAACCAAATTAAGTAAAGAAAGATTGTATTGTTTTGTTTTTTGTGTTTGAATTGTAATGAGGGCAAGACCAATAAGCATCCCAACCTTTCCCTCATTTGAGTCAATAAAAAATGGTGAAATCATCATAAAAACAGTTCCTATGTATATTACAACATATTTATACAGTTTGCTGTTTTTATCTTTTTTGTTTTTTTTAACCTCCATGTATGAGTTTTGTTGTTTTAAAAGCAATGTCTGTGGCAATCATTGAAAGCTTCACATTTCTGCTCGACTCGTAAATTGCGTTTTCAAATCCTGAACTTAATTCTTCTATGTTGTTCTTTGTGATAAACTTTGAAAATGCGTCAAAATTAAATTCTGTTGTTGGTTTAAATGATACAAGCTCTTCAATTTCCATGTTTTTTAAATAAGCCTGTCTTAAAAGCTCAATTGAAAATTTAAAAAAACCTTGGGCATCCTGCTTATCCATTTTAGCCACAATTCTGGACCAGTTTATAAGTTGAGCCAAGCTTTTAGAGTTTTTATTAGCCTGAAAAGCATTTCTCATGAGATCACTAAATAGGGCTTCAAACTCATTGTTTTCTAGAGCTCCAGTTCTTTTTCTATTTATTCCACCGACACCAATAACCTGGCACCTTGAAACTATAGTTGGCAATAGTTTTCTAATATCTTCTGTCAATAATATGAAGACTGTTTCATGTCCAGGTTCTTCAATTGTTTTGAGCAACATATTAGATGCCTCTTCATTCATTTTGTCTGCCATCCAGAAAATTATAATCCTAAAATTAGAATGAAAAGAAGAAACCGCTAATTTTTTGATTAAAGATCTTACAGAATCTATGTTTATTATTGGTTGTTTGTTCCCATATGAAATTGTCTCTTTCCACTTCGACAAAGACACCCTCATATTGTTTTTTAGCGCCATTTCAGACCAGGTTTTATAATGATAATCATAAAGATCCTTTTTTTTATTGTTTGAGATTGGTATTGGAAAGACGATGTGTAAATCTGGATATGAAAGAGAGTGTAGGTCTTTTACAATCCTATTTTGGTTCACAGGATTTTGCTCATTAGATAAAAGTAATTTTTTGGCAAACTCTAAAGACATTTCCAATTCAGAGTTTAACCCATCAGTCTCAAAAATTAATGCATTAGGAATTCTTTTGGACTCAACAATTCTCTCTAGTTCGTCGCTTATTTTTTTGATTTCCATTATCCACTAAATTTAATATTTAAAACTAACAAATAGCATATATTTGAAGCTATTATGAGAACCATCGATGATTTTAATTTTAAAGAAAAAAAAGTGCTCATTAGGGTTGATTTTAACGTTCCTCTTGAAAAAGGAAGGGTTACTGATACAACAAGAATTAAGTCTGCTGTTCCAACCATTTTAAAAATAATTAAGGATGGTGGAGCATGTATATTAATGAGTCACCTTGGGCGACCTAATGGTTTCGAAGATCAATTTTCATTGATTCAAATTAAATCAGAACTTGACAAGATTTTAAAAATAGAAACTAAATTTTGTACTGATTGTGTTGGACCAATGGCGGAGGACATGTCTCAAAAATTATTGATGGGTGAGGTTTTGTTGTTGGAAAACCTTCGTTTTTATAGTGAAGAAACCCAGGGTGATGAGAGGTTTTCCAAAAAGCTGTCCCAGCATGCAAGCTGCTACGTGAATGATGCTTTTGGAACAGCGCACAGAGCGCACGCTTCGACCACGGTTGTTGCAAAATATTTTGAAAACAAGTTTTTTGGAAAGCTACTTGAAAAGGAAGTTCTTGCTTTAAAAAAAGTAATGAACAATGGAGCTTCTCCAATCCTTGCTGTTTTAGGGGGCTCGAAAATTTCATCAAAAATCCCGATTATTGAAAATATAATTGACAAGGTCGACGACATAATAATCGGTGGCGGAATGTCATTCACGTTTATCAAAGCTTTAGGAGGAAAAATTGGATCATCAATACACGAGGACTCAATGACAGAAAAAGCATTGAGTATTCTTGAGCTTGCAGAACAAAAAAACACAAAAATTCACTTACCTATTGATGTCGTTTGTGCAAAAGAATTTAAAGAAGGAGCAGAATCAAAAATATTTGCCATTGACTCTATACCCGACGAATATGAAGGCTTAGACTCAGGGCCTAAATCATTAGAAAATTTTAAAAAAATTATTATGTCCTCAAAAACCATTTTATGGAATGGTCCGGTTGGTGTTTTTGAACTTGAAAGCTTTTCCAAAGGAACCAAAGAAATAGGTAAAGCCATTTCAAAAAGCACGAAAAGTGGCGCTTTTTCATTGGTGGGTGGGGGAGACTCGGTTGCAGCCGTTAAGAAGTTTAAACTTGAAAATGAAGTAAGCTATGTCTCAACTGGTGGCGGAGCAATGCTTGAAAGTTTAGAGGGCAAGATTTTACCAGGAATTGGTGCGCTTAAAAAATGAAAAAATACTTAGTTGTCATATATGTTGTTTTTTTTCTTCAATCTTGTGAGGACAATAAAGTTGTTTACAAACCAGAGTCATCTGCACGAATTAATTCAATAACAGTTGTAGTTGATAATGACAGCTGGAACAACACAATTGGAGATAAAATAAGAAATTTATACGCAGATGAATATGAGGGGCTTCCACAAATAGAGGAAAGATTCACATTAAAACAAATGCCTTATGAAGCATTTAGTGGTTTTTCAAGATCAAGCCGCAACATTATATTTATTAATAAAAAATCTAACCCAGAATTCTTTTTCGAGGTTGATAAATATGCAAGACCACAAATATACCTCGAGATAAAAGGGAACAGTATAAAATCCATATTAGAGCAGATCGATAAATCCAAAAAAGAAGCAATCAATAAATTCACAAATGGTGAGATTGAAGAAAGTAAAAGAAGAATTCTAAAATCCCCTTTAAAAGACACAAAGGCTATGGATGATTTTTTAATAAATATGAAAATGCCATCTGCGTATAGTTTATACAAAAAAGACAAAAACTTTATTTGGTATCAAAAACAAATTCAAAAAGGGCACTCTAACATAATTGTAACAAAACTTCCCAGCCAAAAAAACATTTTTGAGTATAACATTCCAAACCTAATAAAGCTAAGAGATTCCATTGGTGAAGTTTTCTTGCCAGGTAGAAATCCAGAAAGTTTTATGATTAGTGAAAAAGAGTATTTGCCTTATCAAAAAAAGGTAAACTATTATGGAATAAAAATGCTTGAAACCCGAGGAACATGGGAGGTGAAAGGAGATTTTATGGGAGGCCCTTTTTTAAATTATCTGATTGAAGACAAATTAAATGATAGAGTTCTTTTTGTCGAAGGATTTGTGTTTGCACCATCAAAAAGAAAAAGGGATAATATTATTGAATTAGAAGCAATTATTAAGTCATTAAAGCTTAAAAAAGAATTTAATTAGAATCGTCTTTGTTTTCTTCTTTTTCCTCTTCTTTGGTTGCTTTTTTAAATTCTTTTATTCCCTTGCCAAAACCGCCCATTAACTCAGGAATTTTCTTCCCGCCAAACAATAAGAGAACAACTAGTAGTATAATAATTATTTGCCAAGGTCCAATTGCATATAGTAAATATAAGTTCATACTAGATATTTAGTGCTAATTTAAAAATAAAATTTACTCTTTCATTGATTGTAATGCAAAACTTACTGTTTGTTATATTTGTTGTTCTAGATGGAAAATTCAAAAAAAAAGAGCACAAGAAAGAAGGATCCTAAAAATTACAGGCTAGTTATTCAGGAGGAAAAAACCTATGAAGAAAAGTTTTCTCTCAAACTGTCTAGGTCCAACGTTTTTTTAATAGGCACATTTATCTCGTTAATTATTATATCAATCACAACTGTTATTATTTTTTTTACGCCTGTCCGCGAATATATCCCAGGCTATGACACAACAAAAATGAGAGTACAGGCAATTAACAACCTGGAAAAATTAGACTCTTTAATCAATCAATTGTCTACAAACGAAAACTACCTTGAATCTGTTTTCAAAACAATAAATGGAGAAGAATACAAGAACATTTATACAAATGAGAGTCAACGGATTAGTGTAGATCTTTCGGAGTTAGACATGAGCCTTAGAGCGGAGGATTCAATTCTTAGAAAAATTGTTGAAAGAGAAGACAAGTTTAACGTTATTGAGTCTGAAACTCAAAAACTTAATTTAGAAATGTCTCCACCTGTTAGAGGAATAATTATAGACTCATTCAACACATCTGCAAAACATTACGGGGTAGATATTGTTCTAAAAGAACAAACTCCTGTAAAAGCCATCGCTGATGGAATAGTCCTACTCTCAGAATGGACAATGGATTCAGGACACACGGTCATTGTTTATCACAGAGATCAACTGACCAGTGTTTACAAACACAACTATCTTTCAAAAGTTAAAACAGGAGATTACGTAAAACAGGGTCAAGTGGTTGCTCTTTCCGGAAATACCGGAGAACTAACCAGTGGTCCTCACCTGCATTTTGAGCTATGGGATTCAAATGGCCCAATAAACCCTGAGGACTTTATTATTTTTTAACAGCCTATGATTAGTCTTATTGCAAAGATTGTAGCTCATCTTAGGGTTCATAAAATAAAAAAAACATATACAAAATCCAGTAAAATTCAAGAGGACATACTCAGCAGGTTGCTTAAAAAAGCGATGAAGACAAAATTTGGAAAAGACCATGGTTTCAAGAAGATTTCAAATTATGATAATTTCAAAGAAAAGGTTCCAATCAGGGATTACGAATCCTTTAAACATTATATAAATGACATCCAAAAGGGTCAAGAAAATATACTTTGGCCAGGCAAGCCCAAGTACTTGGCCAAAACATCAGGAACAACAAGCGGGGTTAAACTTATTCCAATAACAAAAGAATCTTTGCCTTTTCATATAAATTCCTCAAGAGATGCAATACTTTTTTATATTAAACAAACTGGAGATAGCGGGTTTTTAAATGGTAAAAATATTTTTATTCAAGGCTCACCGGTGCTAAAACAATTGAATGGGATTTTCATAGGCAGACTCTCGGGAATCGTAGCCCATCATGTTCCAAAGTATTTACAAGCCAGAAATCTACCTACAATGAAGACTAATTCAATAGATGATTGGGAGTCAAAAATTGACGCTATTTGTGAAGAGACATGCGATAAAGACTTAAGAGTAATCGGAGGAATACCATCATGGGTACAGATGTATTTGGAGAGGCTGTTGCATAACAAAAAAGAAAAAAAAGTAATTGACTTATTTAAGAACCTTTCGCTATTTGTATACGGTGGAGTAAATTTTGAGCCATACAAAAGAATTTTCTTAAAACTCATTGGTAGAAAAATTAATACAATTGAATATTATCCTGCATCAGAGGGTTTTTTTGCATACCAAAATGATCAGAATGACTCCTCACTTCTTTTGCAGTATAATTCTGAAATTTTTTATGAGTTTGTAGAGGCTGATCAGATTGAAAAAAAACATCCGAACCGATTGAATCTTTCACAGGTTGTGCTTAATAAAAATTACGTAATGATAATTTCGTCAAATGCAGGTTTATGGGCCTATAATACGGGTGATACTGTTATGTTCAAATCACTTAATCCACCAAAAATAATTGTAACAGGAAGATATAAGCACTATATATCAGCGTTTGGAGAGCATGTTATTTCTTCTGAAGTAGAGCAAAGTATAAAGTTTGCAATTGCCGAAACCAAACTTGTGGTCAAAGAATTTACTGTAGCACCAATGATTGATGTTTCAAAACCGGACTTGCCTCACCATGAGTGGTGGATTGAATTTGATAAAGGCACCAATCCTAGTGATAAATTTGCAGAAATTGTTGATTCTGAAATGAAGAATCAAAATATATATTACAAGGACTTGGTAGATGGAAAGGTTTTACAACCACTAAAGGTGGTTAATGTGCCAACAGGATTATTTAAGAAATACATGAAATCCTTAGGTAAATTAGGGGGCCAAAATAAAGTCCCAAGATTATCAAATAACAGAGATTTTGTTACAGGTTTAAATAAGTACATTAAAAAAACAGAATCTAAAAATTAAGCTTTAATTTTAGTTTGTGAATATTTTAATCGTTGGTTCTGGAGCTAGAGAAAGTGCATTCATTTGGAAATTAAACCAATCTAAGAAAGGCATTAAATTATTCTCAATAAACCCAAATGCTGGCGCAGCAGAATTTTCCACGCCCATATATACAGAAAAGGAGGATTTAGAATTAATCAAATCTAAAGTAGTTGAACATAAAATAGATATGGTTTTAGTTGGCCCTGAAATTCCTTTGATTAACGGGATACAAGATTTTTTAAAAAATGATCCAAGCACTAAAAAAACATCAGTTATTGGACCCTCAAAGAAAGGCGCACAGTTGGAGGGAAGCAAAGATTTTGCTAAAAACTTTATGGCGAAATATAACATCCCCACAGCGAGTTATAAGTCATTTTCGCAGGCTGAAATTCAAGAGGGGTTAAAATATTTAGACACAATTAATTCACCTTATGTTTTAAAAGCTGACGGTCCTGCAGCTGGTAAAGGGGTGTTAATAATAGATGACTTAGATGAAGCAAAGATTCAACTGGAGGACATGCTGCTTGGCAAGTTTGGAGAATCATCAAAGACTGTTGTTGTTGAGGAATTTCTTGACGGAATTGAAATGTCATGTTTTGTCTTATTTGATGGAAAAAATTACAAGGTTCTACCATATGCAAAGGATTACAAAAGAATAGGTGAAAACGACACGGGACTTAATACTGGTGGGATGGGCTCGGTTTCACCCGTGCCATTTCTTGATAATAAATTAAAGCAAAAAATTGAAAATAAAATTATAAAACCAACTGTTGAGGGAATTAAAAATGAGAATATAGATTATAAAGGGTTTATTTTTATTGGCTTGATAAATGTTAAAAATGAGCCATACGTTATTGAATATAACGTTAGAATGGGAGACCCCGAAACACAAGTGGTCTTGTCAAGATTAAAAAATGATTTTGTAGATGTTTTAACTTGTTGCGAAAACCAAACCCTAGATAAGATAGACTTCCATTTTGACATGAAAACCTATACAAATGTTGTTTTAGCATCAGGGGGGTACCCAGAAAAATATGAAAAAGGAAAAAGAATAACAGGCCTTGATAATGTTTCCGAAAGTACCATATTTCATGCCGGAACAATAAAAAAAGACAATAATATATATACCAATGGAGGAAGGGTGCTGTCAATTGTTTCATCTGCCCCTAAAATGAAGGAGGCACTAAGAAAATCATACAATACAATTTCTAAAATAGACTTTGAAGGCAAGACTTTTCGTAAAGATATTGGATTTGACCTATAAGAAAGAGTGGGCCGTCACATCTTTATTCTCTTCACCAGACTTATCAAACTTTAACAACTGGAGCGTCCAATAAATAAGAGCACCACTGATAACGAGTATGAGAGAAAAGTTGATAGCATTTTGAAAAAGCCAATTAGAGATCTCTAAACGAATAAAATCAAAAGGAATAAATAATACCTCTACGAACAGAAACTCAATTGCAGCAAATAAATCTTTAACTTCCATAACAAATGCATTACAAATTTAATCTAATTTTGTTTATTGTTTATATATTTAGTTATAAATGTCAGTAAGTTCAACCTGTAATAAAGTATTTAAAATAGCGATCGATGATTATCATAAGGTGAACTCTGTAGACGCAGAAAACAAAAACCCATTTAAAGACTCTTCATCACTTGAAAAAATTATTTATGATAAGTGTTGGATTGACACGGTTCAGTGGCATTTAGAAGACATCATCAGAAAACCAAACATTGAACCTCACAAGGCTTTAAAAATTAAAAGGAGGATCGATTCTAGCAACCAAGAGAGGACTGACATGGTTGAAGAATTAGATGATTATTTTTTCAAAAAATTTTCGAATAAAAAACTTGAAAAAAACACAATTTTGAATACAGAAACACCAGCATGGGCTGTTGATCGGTTGTCTATTTTGTCTTTAAAAATATATCACATGAAAGAGGAAGCTGAAAGAGATTCTGCATCTGAAGATCATCGAAAAAAATGCTCAGTAAAACTAAATGTTTTAATGGAACAACAAGTAAACTTATCCACAGCAATAGATCAATTATTTGATAACATTTCAAATGGAAAAGTGAGAATAGCAACTTACAAGCAAATGAAAATGTATAATGATGAATCTCTAAATCCAGAGCTTTACTCACAAAATGATTAATGAAAAAAAAACATTAATTTTTAGATTTTCATCAATGGGGGATGTCGTTATGACAATACCTGTTCTCAGATGTTTGGAGAAAAAGTATCCTAATGAAAAATTTATTTTTGTAACAAGAAAAAAGTTTGCTCCTTTTTTCACAGAATTTAACAACATTACATTTTTTGAGGCCGATTTTAAAAATAGACATAGAGGGTTTTTCGGGCTTTTAAGGTTATTTAGAGATTTAAAAAAAACAAACCCAACTAAAGTTGCTGACCTTCATAACGTATTAAGAACTAGGGTCCTAAAACTTTTATTTCAACTATCATTTCATAATGTAGTTTCTGTTGATAAAAAACGAAATGAAAGAAAAGCTCTAACACGAAAAAAAAACAAAATATTCAAGCCACTAACTTCGGTTCATTTTAATTATCAAGAAGTGTTTAATAAGCTCGGGTATAACATTGATTTAACTAGAGACCACCGTTTCCCACCGTCTAAAAACTTTAGTTTAAATACTGATAAAGTTGAACTTAAGAATAGAAATATTATAGGTATTGCTCCCTTTGCCAAGTATTCAACAAAGATGTATCCTTTAGATTTGATGCAGAAAATAGTTGGTTTTCTAGATCAAAAGCATACGGTTTTTTTATTTGGATTTGGAAAATTTGAGATGGGTATAATTGAAAAGTGGTCCCAAGCATTTAAAAATGTTTATTCTTGTTCAAGTTTTGGTGGTTTTGAAAATGAGATTGCAATAATTTCAAATTTAGACTTGATGGTTTCAATGGATTCTGCCAATGGTCATATAGCATCCATTTACAACATACCTGTTATTACTATGTGGGGACTAACTCATCCCTACACTGGTTTCACAACTTTTAATTCAGACCCAGAAAACCAACTTTGTGTTGATAGAGAAAAGTATCCTTTGGTTCCAAATTCTATTTATGGCAACAAGGAACTTAAGGGTTATGAAGATGCAATGAGATCTATAAGCTATAATGAGGTTTTAGCAAGAGTTGAGACCAATTTAAATCACTAGACATCATCAAAATCTATTGTTATTTCACCACTTAATGGTTTTGAAATACAAGCAAGTACAAACCCTTCGTCTTGCTCTTCATCAGAAAGCGCATATTCATCCTCCATTTGAGCCTTGCCTGATACAACCTTACAAATACAGGTTGTACAAATGCCACCTTGACATGAGTGTGGAGCATCAATTCCGTTTTCTAAAGCACCATCTAAGATGGTTTTATCAGAATCCATTACAAACTCATGTTTTTCATCATCTAAAATTACTGTTACATTTGTAGTGTCTGCCATATTCGTGCAATGATATGAAATATTTTAGAATTAATAAGATATATAAAAGACTTGGCCTTTTTTTCTTTACAGCACTAGTTATTTCATGCTCCTCAAAAAAAGAATCTTTTATTTCTTTAAAACCAATAAAAGCTAAATACAATATTTTATTTAATGGCAATCTTTTTCTTGATGAAGGAGTAAAAAAACTCGAAGATTTATACACAGAAAACTATTGGGAAATTTTACCTCCAATTATGTTGAATAATGTATTGGAACTAGAATCCGACTATCCAACAAAAAACTTTACCAGATCTGAGGAAAAAGCAATAAAAGTGATTCAAAAATTTGGAAACGATAACAATTTAGATTCTGATTATATCAATGAGGCATATTTGCTATTAGGAAAGGCTAGATTTTATGACAAAAGGTTTATTTCTTCATTACAAGCATTTAACTATATAACTAAACAAGAAAAAACATCTGAGGTCTGGTATGAAGCAAACTTTTGGAAAGCATTAATTAACTCTAATTTAGGACAGAAGAATTTAGCAAACGCAATAATTAACCAAGCAATAAATAATGAGTCAATTCCCAATGAAAACAAATCAAAACTATATTTGGCAAAAGGGGAGATTAATTATTCCAACCAGGAATACGACTCTTTAATTTTGAACCTTAAAAAATCTATCAATTTTTCAAAAGATAAAAATCAAAATGCAAGATCAAATTTTATATTAGGACAAGTTTATATGCAAAAAGGATTGAAAGATTCTTCAAAAGTTTATTTTACAAAAACAATAAACCTCCACAAAAATAAATCATCAGGCTTGGTTGTCAATTCCAAGCTTTTTAATTTAAACCTCAACATAGAATCAAATGCAAAGGACTATTCAAAGCTAAGTTTAGATTTGAGAAGTTTCGGACAAGTTTCTAGAATAAACTTTTACAATGCAAAAAACCTACTGCAAATTAACGAAGATGATGAAGCAAAAAAACTATTAAAGCAGGCCATTAGAATTAACGAAAAAGATAAAAACCTGTTTATTAACGCATATAGTGAACTCTTTTTGAACGAATTAAAAAACAAAAATTATTTGAATTCTTCAAATTACCTAGACACACTGATAACATATTACAACCCCAGCTCAAAGCAGTTTCTTGTGTTAAATGAACAAAGAAACAAATTAAATCTAATTTCAGATTTGGTTAAACAAAACAAAGAAATCGACTCATTAATTTACATGAGCCAGTTTTCTGATGAAGAAATCAACATATTGCTAACAAATAAAGAAAATAAGTCCAATAACGTTAACGAACAGATCAAAGTATATTCAAACCAAAATCCTAGTTCATTTTATTTTGACAACAGTCTTGCTGTTCAGAATGGAAAAAGAATTTTTTTGATTAAATGGGGAAATCGATCTAATGTCGATAATTGGAGAACCTACTCTGTTAGCACAATGAATACAGGCCTGCAGAATGAAATCAAACAAAATTTCGAAAAAGAATTAAAATCGTACAAAAACCTACCAAGATCAGCTGAAAAAAAAGATAGCCTACTAAATATTTCCAATGAAAATCTATCAAAGCTTGGTCTATATCTATATGAATACTTCGATGACAAAATAAGCTCTGAGGAGGCGCTATCAAAAGTTGAACTGAAAGGTAAAGTAGGTGAAAAGGAGTTTCTTCAAAGCAAATATTATTTATACCAAATATATTCGTCAAATGAACTATATAATTCTGAAAAAGCTGTTCAGATCAAGAATTTTATCACATCTGAATACCCAAATTCTATATATGCTAATTTTCTCAGCAACCAAGAATTTGAGATTTTATCTGAAAAGATTAAAGACTCTCTATTAAATAATGTAAAAGAAACAATTTCCTTAAACAAATATGTATTAGCAATGAATACAATTGACTCATTGATTAATATATCAGCTAGCAGAGATTTTAGATTTAGCATGTATGAACAAAGGCTCAAGATATTTGGAAAGATTTACAAACCAAAAAAGTATTTGGAGGAATTAAAAAACATAAGTGTTTTATACCCTGAAAGAGCAGAGTATTTTTCTAAAAAAATCCAACACGTTGAGGGTATTGTAGAGAAAAAAAGGGTTTTGTATGATGACAACCAGTATGTTTTGGTTTATAAGAGCACGGAGAATAGTGTAGTAGAGCTGCCAAATAAGTATGGTTTTGTTAAAGAACCATATGATAACAAGTCATATCTCAACGTGAAATACGGCTTCCTTTCTAGGGCTGACGCCGAAAAGTTTGCCAACTCAATTACACAAAGCAAAAAACCATTGTCAAACAATAAATATTTTGTATTTTCGACGCCCCAGTATATTAATATGCTGATTTTTAAAACTTTAGATTAAACTAAAAATTAGATTATGGCAGAAAATAAATTTTTTTCATCACCTTCGGTCGATATTATTGAATCATCAACAAAAATTATTGGAGACATTTTCTCTGAAGCAGATTTTAGAATTGATGGTGTCGTTGAGGGAAATATCACTACAACTGGAAAAATTGTTGTTGGAAAATCTGGCAAAATCAACGGTAAAATCAATTGTTCAAATGCTGATGTTTCGGGCTCAATTTCAGGTAAGATTGAAGTTAATGAAGTACTCTCGTTAATGTCAGAATCTCTAATCCAGGGCGATATTATAACAGGAAAACTTTCTGTTGAAGAAGGTGCTCAAGTAGAAGCCTCAATATCCATGAAATCGGGTAAGCAACTCAAAGCTGTTGAAGGCAAAACCGAAAACAAAACACAGTCTGAAAAAACAGCCTAATCCTTTATTAGTTTTTGCTGTAATTAGTTTTGAAATGGGAATTATCATGTTTCTGTTTTCAAGACTTGGAAAGTGGCTAGATTCAGAGTACAATTTTGACAAGTTATTCACTTTTTCGCTCACATTTTTGGGCTTTATTTTGGCTTTTTATATTGTTTATAAACAAGTAAATAAACTTCATAAATAGCTTTATTTTTTAACTAATTGTTCTAACTTTGCAGGCATATATTTTACAGAAAACCTGGAATGTTTTTTTCAAAAAAATTTCTCTTTGTTACTCTATTTTCATTATTTGCTTTTTGTACTGCCTTCTCAGCAGAGACTTTTGACAAAAAGAAAGACAAAAAAACAGATATTAAAAAATACATCACCCATCACCTAAAAGATTCTCATAGTTTTTATTTAACATCATACACTAAAGATGACGGCAAAAAGGTTTACATAGAGCTCCCATTGCCTGTTATCTTGTATGACAATGGGTTTAAGTTTTTTATCTCCTCTGAGTTTAAACACGGTAAAGAGGTTGTTGCTGACAATGAAAGTTTTTATAGAATGAATTATGATAACAACAAAATCTATAAAACAAATATCCAGGGGGATATAATAAAAGACGAAAACGGTAAAATCCTAAATGAAAAACCTTTAGATTTCTCAATTACAAAAAATATTGTAACCATATTTCTTGTTTCTTTTTTGATGTTGTTTTTATTTAACTCACTTGCAAGATCATATTCAAGAAATAATGGAATTGCCGATGGAGTCGGTAGGTTTTTGGAACCAATAATTTTATACGTTAGGGATGAAATTGCAATACCAGGAATAGGACAAAAAAAATACAAAAACTACATGAGCTATCTTTTAACTGTATTTTTCTTTATTTGGTTTTTGAATATGTTGGGCTTAACCCCATTAGGCGTTAATGTTACTGGAAATATAGCGGTAACATTTTCGTTGGCATTATTGACTTTTTTACTTACTAACTTAACAGCTAATAAAAACTACTGGGGTCATATTTTTTGGATGCCAGGCGTACCAATACCACTAAAAATTATATTGGCGCCAATCGAATTTTTGGGCTTATTTATAAAGCCTTTTTCACTACTAATACGTTTATATGCAAATATTCAAGCAGGACATATTGTGCTGTACAGTTTAATAGGATTGATGTTTGTCTTTCAAAATTGGGTCGGAAGCAGTTTGTCTTTCCTGCTTGCGTTTTTTATATCAATCATTGAGATTTTAGTAGCGTTATTACAAGCGTACATTTTCACCATGCTATCCGCGCTATATTTTGGATTTGCTGTTGAGGAACATGGTGAAACTGAACATTAATATGAATAAATTTAAATTAAATATATAATTATGGAAATACCTTTAATAGTAGGCGGAGGCCTAGTCGTAATCGGAGTTGGAATTGGAATTGGTCAAATTGGAAAAGGAGCAATGGAAGCTATCGGCCGTCAGCCTGAAGCTAGTGGAAAGATACAAGTAGCGGGAATTATCTTTGCTGCATTGATTGAGGGAATTGGTTTTGCAGCTTTATTTGCACTTTAATAAGTTTTAGCTTTTTATGGAAAAATTAATTGAAGAATTCTCAATTGGTCTGTTTTTTTGGCAAACCGTAATCTTTTTATTGTTAATCTGGTTATTAAAAAAATATGCTTGGACACCTATCTTAAATACAATTAATGACAGAGAACAAGGCATAAAAAATGCCTTAGAGTCTGCTGAAAAAGCAAGAGAGGAAATAAAGACATTAAAGGCAAGCAACGACAAGGTGCTTAAAGAAGCAAAAATTGAACGAGATAATATTTTAAAGGAAGCTAACAATCTTAAAAAGTCAATTTTGGAAGAAGCTAAAACTGAAGCTAAAACTGAAGCTCAGAAAATCATCGATAATGCCAATGATTCTATCAAAAATGAAAAAGAAGCTGCCGTTTCAGAAATTAAAAAGCAAGTGGCTACACTTTCAATTGAAATTGCTGAAAAGCTTATAAAAGAAAAGCTTTCAGACGATGATAAACAAATGAAGATCGTTAAGGAATTAATAAAAGACGTCAAGCTTAAATGATAAATACAAGAGCTGCAAATAGATATGCAAAAGCTTTTTTGAGCATTACAAAATCAGAAGATGATTTGATGACAATGTTTAAAGATATGAGCTCAGTAAAAAAAGCTTTTGAACAGTCACAGGAGTTAAAACTATTTATTGATTCAAAGGTTATAAAAGATACTGACAAAGTAGAAACACTAAAAAAGGTGTTCCCTGATTTATCAGATTACTCAACAAATCTGCTTGATCATATCATGAATAGTGGGCGTATTGATTTGTTCGATGATGTGGCTAAATGTTTTGTTGAACTTTATAATGAAAAAATGGGCAACCAAAATGTTATTTTGATTTCCGCGTCTAAGCTGTCACATGACATACTTACAGAAATCAAATCCAAAGTAAAATCGTTAACATCCAAAACCGTTTATCTAACCAACAAAGTAGATAAAAACCTTATTGGAGGTTTTATACTTAAAGTCGGGGACAAGCAATATGATGCTAGCTTTAAACAACAATTGAAGAATTTAGAGCATGAGTTTTTCAATATTTCAATACAATAAATTATGGCAGATATAAAACCAGCTGAAATATCAGCAATTATAAAAAAACAATTAACAGGATCTGATCTAGGACCTTCACTTTCAGAAGTAGGAACTGTTTTACAGGTAGGAGATGGAATAGCCAGAGTTTATGGCCTTTCAAATGTGCAATACGGAGAATTAGTGAAATTTGAAAATAGTATGGAGGGGATTGTCCTAAATCTTGAAGAAGACAATGTAGGCGTAGTGCTATTGGGTCCATCCAAGGACGTAAAAGAGGGAGATACTGTAAAAAGAACTGAACGAATTGCCTCAATTAATGTTGGCGACGGGGTTGTTGGAAGAGTAGTTAATACCCTTGGTGAACCAATTGATGGTAAAGGTAAAATTAAAGGCAAAATGTATGAGATGCCTTTAGAAAGAAAAGCTCCGGGCGTAATATACAGACAACCAGTTAATGAGCCTTTGCAAACAGGAATAAAATCGATTGATGCAATGATTCCTGTTGGAAGAGGCCAAAGAGAGTTAGTGATTGGAGATAGGCAAACGGGTAAGACAACCGTTTGTATTGATACAATAATTAATCAAAAAGAATTTTTTGACGCTGGAGAGCCCGTGTATTGTATTTATGTTGCAATTGGTCAAAAAGCCTCTACCGTTGCTGGAATAGCTAAAACCCTTGAAGAAAAAGGAGCACTATCTTATACAACCATAGTAGCTGCAAATGCTTCTGATCCAGCTCCTATGCAAGTATACGCTCCCTTCGCTGGAGCTGCAATTGGAGAGTATTTTAGAGATACAGGAAGACCTGCACTAATTATTTATGATGACTTATCAAAGCAAGCTGTCGCATATCGAGAAGTTTCACTTCTTTTGAGAAGACCACCAGGTCGTGAAGCATACCCTGGAGATGTTTTCTATTTACACTCAAGACTGTTAGAGAGATCAGCAAAAGTTATCAATGATGATGGTATTGCAAAAAAAATGAATGACCTTCCCGACAGCTTAAAACCAGTAGTTAAAGGAGGCGGTTCATTAACTGCTTTACCAATTATTGAAACACAAGCCGGAGATGTATCAGCTTATATACCTACTAACGTTATTTCAATTACAGATGGACAAATTTTTCTTGAATCAGATCTTTTTAATTCTGGAGTTCGACCTGCAATTAATGTTGGAATCTCGGTTTCAAGAGTTGGTGGATCCGCTCAGATCAAATCAATGAAGAAAGTTGCAGGTACTTTAAAACTTGATCAAGCCCAATTTAGAGAATTACAAGCGTTTGCAAAATTCGGATCTGATTTAGATCCTGTAACATTAGGTGTAATTGAAAAAGGAAAAAGAAATGTTGAAATTTTAAAGCAAGCACAAAATGATCCGTTTACTGTCGAAGATCAGGTAGCTATTATATATTTAGGCTCAAAAAATCTTTTAAAATCAGTTCCTGTTGATAAAATTAAAGAGTTCGAAAAAAAGTTTTTGGATTTAATGAATTTAAAACACAGAAAAACATTGGATACAATTAAACAAGGTAAGCTTACAGATGATGTTTTATCCACTTTAGAAAGTGTGGCTGCAGATCTAGCATCCTCTTATGAATAATTGATATGCCAAATTTAAAAGAAATAAGAAATCGAATTTCGTCGGTAACTTCAACGATGAAAATTACCAGTGCAATGAAAATGGTTTCAGCTGCGAAACTAAAAAAAGCACAGGATGCAGTTACTGCGATGAGGCCTTATTCTGAAAAATTAGGAGAACTAATGTCAAGCTTTTATGAAATAATTTCAACTTCCAGTGTATCCCAATTATCAGAGAAAAGGGATATTAAAAATGTTCTTTTAATTCCAATTTGCTCAAACAAAGGGCTTTGTGGTGCATTTAATTCTAATGTTATCAAAAAAGCGATTTCTCTGAAAAATGAACCTGATTTTTCTAAGGCGAAGTTTAGTTTTTTGATCATTGGTAAAAAAGCTAATGACATAATTTCTAAAACTGAAAATGTAATATCAAACCACAGTGATATTTTTGAAAACATTAATTATGATGACACAGCATCTGCGGTAGATAGTATAATAGAATTATTTTCAAATGGTAAATTTGATCATGTAGAGCTCATTTACAATACCTTTAAAAACGCAGCTAATCAAACTACTATCACCGAGCAATTTCTACCCATATCTAAACCTGAAGGCACTGAGGCTCTGTCTGACTATATTTTTGAACCCTCTATGGAGAAAATTGTCTCAGATTTGGTTCCCAAGTCTCTAAAAATTCAACTATACAAAGCAATTAGGGACTCATTTGCTGGTGAACATGGTGCAAGAATGACAGCAATGCATAAAGCGACAGATAATGCAAGTGAGTTAAAAAGCGAGTTGGTTTTGACATATAACAAGGCAAGACAAGCTGCTATTACTAATGAAATTCTTGAAATCGTTTCCGGAGCTGAAGCGCTGAACGGTTGATGAAAATCAGGATCACTAACAAGTCTAATAATCAAAACCCCTCCTATCAAACAATCGGATCTTCAGGCATGGATCTTAGGGCATTTATACCAACTTCAATTATATTGCCTCCGGGCGAGAGAGTTCTAGTTCCTACAGGTTTATATTTAGAAATCCCAGAAAAGTATGAAGCTCAGGTTCGTCCAAGAAGTGGCCTTGCACTAAAAAAAGGTATCACAGTTTTAAATTCACCTGGAACAATTGATGCAGATTATCGAGGTGAGATAGGTGTTATTCTGTATAATTCATCTAAAGAATCTTATGAAATAAAACCATCTGAAAGAATTGCACAACTTGTTTTTGCAAGAATAGTAAAAGTCAATTTTGAAAATTCATCAGGACTTGACGAAACAGAAAGATCGTCAAGTGGGTTTGGTAGTACGGGTACTAATTGATATATTGAAAAATTCGAATTTTTGAAAATTGATAAAAATAATTTCACATTTTTTATTATTCTTTTTTTGCAATTTAATTTTTTCACAATCCTCAAAAATTAAACAGCTTGAAAGTCAAAGGTTATTAGTTAAAAAGGAAATAGAAAATATTAACTCTTTATTATTTGATAATTCTAAAACAACTAAAATCGCTTACAATGATTTAGAAAATATATCAATAAAAATCGAAAAAAATGAGGAGTTGATTAAGTTAACCAATCAACAGATTAATCTTGTTACGTCGGAAATAGAAAAAAAAAATGATTCAATCGATTTACTTGAACTTGAAATAGAAAAGGTAAGAGGCCAGTACGCATCAATGATTATGAATTCTTATAAAAGTAAACTTAAAGAATCAAGGTTAATGTTTTTGCTATCGTCTGAAGATTTTTTA
Organism: uncultured Bacteroidota bacterium; assembly: GCA_902614065.1. Lineage (GTDB taxonomy): Bacteria > Bacteroidota > Bacteroidia > Flavobacteriales > Flavobacteriaceae > Eutrophosalina. The sequence continues at coordinate 40,002 of CACMJT010000003.1, forward strand.
CAAGCAATGAAACGCTCTAGATATATTAATCAATTTTCCCAAGACAGAAAAAGAGTATCTGAAAAAATCTCAAACTCTATTATTTTATTGGAACAAAAGATTGAGGATTTAAATTTATTGAAGGTTCAAAAAAATAAACTACTAAATCAGAACCAGGAAAATAGAAGCAAGTTAAAAGTTGAGGAAAAATCAAAAGAAAGACTAATAACCGGACTTAAACGAAAAGAGAGGGCTTATAAAAAACAAATAGATGAAAAACAAAAAATTTCAAAAAACTTAGACAAAGAAATTGATCGTTTAATAAAAGAGGCGATTAGAAAATCAAACAACGAATCAAACAACAATATATTTAAATTAACCCCAGAAGCAAGGGCACTTTCTGAAAAGTTCAGCGCAAATAAAGGGAATTTACCATGGCCAGTTGAAAGAGGCGCAATAATTCAAAAGTTTGGATTACAACCACATCCAGTTGTTAGAACAACAAAAATTCAAAGCAACGGCTTAGTTATTGCTACTACTAAAGATGCTGAAATCAGAGCAGTTTTTAATGGTGTTGTATTATCAATTTTAAAATTTAAAGGAAGTAATATAACCATATTGGTACAGCACGGAAGTTATATTACAGCTTATAAAAACATTGCAGAAGTTTATGTTGAAAAAGGCGAAAGTATTTCAGCTTTACAAAAAATAGGTAAAGTATTTAATCCAAAAGATGGTTCTAAATCAACAATACAGTTTAGCATCTTTAATAACACAAAAGCTATAGATCCTTACATCTGGATAGTTAAATAAAATGGCAGCTAAAACAAAACAAAAAAGTGAAGAAATAATCATTGAAGGTGCAGAAATGCATAATCTAAAAAATATAAGTTTAAAAATTCCAAAAAAACAATTAATCGTTATTACGGGACTATCCGGTTCCGGCAAATCAAGTTTAGCATTCGATACAATATTTGCTGAAGGCCAAAGAAGATTCATTGAAAGCTTATCATCTTATGCAAGACAATTCCTTGGTAAAATTAAAAAACCGAAAGTAAAAAAAATACAAGGCTTGTCACCTGCAATCGCAATTGAACAAAAAGTAAACAATTCAAATCCAAGATCAACAGTTGGTACAAGTTCAGAAATTTATGACTACATAAAGCTTTTATACTCAAGGATTGGCAAAACATACAGTCCAATTACGGGAAAAGAGGTTGTTAAAGAAAATGTTAATACAGTTATTAATTATATAAATACTTTTGATGAGGGAGATAAGTTTTTAGTAATGACAAAACTTGTTTGCCCAAAAAATATTGATTTACAACAATATCTAAAGTTATTTTTAGATGAGGGTTATGCTCGTATTGAATCAAACGGAACTATTTATCAAATCGAAGAGTTTGATTTTAAAAGTAACGAAAATCTCTTTCTGGTTGTTGACAGGTCAATTTATAAAAAGGATAAAGACTATTTAGATAGAATTACGGATTCTATTGAAAATGCATTTTATCAAGGAAACGATGAAATGTATGTAAAAAGCTTAAAAGACAACAAGTACAAATTATTTTCAAAAAAATTTGAACAAGATGGCATAAAGTTCCTAAAGCCTACAGAACACTTGTTTAGTTTTAACAATCCCTATGGAGCGTGCAGCAATTGTAATGGGTATGGTGATATAATGGGAATTGATCCTGAACTTGTAATTCCAAACACTGGTCTTTCAGTCTATGAAGAATGTATAGCTCCCTGGAGAGGACAGAAACTGAGCAAGTACAAAGACCTGCTTGTAAACAACTCCCAGAAATTTAATTTTCCAATACACAGACCTTATTTTAAATTAACCGAGATTGAGAAAAAATTAATCTGGGAGGGCAATGAACACTTTAAAGGCATCAATTTCTTCTTTTCTAAGCTTGAAAAAAAAATGTATAAAATTCAAAATAGAGTTATGCTTTCTCGCTATAGAGGAAGAGCAAAATGCAACGAATGTAATGGTACTAGACTTCGTAAAGAGGCAGATTATGTAAAAATAAATGGCTCATCAATTTCTGACTTGGTAAATCTGCCTATTGAAAATGTTTTGGATTTTTTCAATAAAATTAAATTATCAGATAGTGAATTAAAAAAATGTAATAGAGTCATAACAGAAATTAAAAACAGGTTATCATTTTTATGCAAAGTAGGATTACCTTATTTGACATTAAACAGAAAATCAAATACACTTTCTGGAGGAGAAACTCAAAGAATAAATATTGCAACTTCAATTGGTAGTGCACTGGTTGGTTCAATATATGTTTTAGATGAACCTAGTGTTGGTCTTCATCCCGAGGATACAAGTAAATTAATTTCTATACTACAAAATTTAAGATCCTTAGGAAACACTGTTATAATTGTGGAGCACGATGAAGATATTATTAGGTCCGCGGATCAAATTATAGACCTCGGCCCAGGTGCAGGAATTCTGGGCGGAGAAATTGTTGCACAGGGCTGCCTAAAACAAATTCTAAATTCTAACACAATTACCACAAAGTATCTCAAAAACCAATACGAGATAAATGTTCCATCAAAAAGAAGAATAAGTAGCAAAAGAATCGAGCTAAAAGGATGTCGAGAAAATAATTTAAAAAATTTAAACGTGAACTTTCCTTTGAACTCTTTAGTGAGCGTCACAGGAATTTCTGGAAGTGGAAAAACTACATTAGTAAAAAAAATATTGTACCCTGCCTTACTTCAATCAAAAGGGGTATATACAACCAAGCCTGGACAATTCTCATCCATTGCAGGAAACATTGAAGATATTGATTCAATTGAGTTTATAGATCAAAACCCAATTGGTCAATCTTCAAGATCGAATCCAGTAACATACATAAAAGCATATGATGATATTCGAAATCTGTTTGCTAAACAATCTACATCAAAACAATTTTCATTCAAGCCAAAACATTTTTCATTTAATGTTGATGGTGGAAGATGTGATGAGTGCAAAGGGGAGGGTACAATCAAAGTAGAAATGCAATTTATGGCTGACATCAACTTACTTTGTGAAACTTGTAAAGGAAAAAGATTTAAAAAAAATGTTTTACAAGTAACGTATATGAATAAAAATATTGATGATATTTTAAAAATGACAATTGATGAAGGATATAATTTTTTTATTGAGAACGGTCAAAATAAAATTGCGAACAAACTTAAAGCCCTGATTGATGTAGGTATGGGTTATGTAAACCTTGGACAGTCTTCATCAACTTTGAGTGGAGGTGAAGCACAAAGAATTAAACTCGCTTCTTTTATTTTAAAGGGGCAGTCAGCGGACAAGACACTTTTTATTTTTGATGAGCCAACTACTGGCCTTCATTTTCATGATATTAAAAAGCTACTAAACTCATTCAATCATTTAATAAATTATGGTCATTCAATAATTGTGGTAGAACACAATATAGAATTGATCAAATCATCGGATTATATTATAGACCTAGGTCCTTTTGGTGGAGCTAATGGTGGAGAATTAGTTTTTGAAGGATCACCAGAAGAATTGGTTAAAAACAAAAAATCTTTACTTACTAATTTTTTGAAACCCAAGCTTCGATAAGGTTTTTTTTATAAATGTGTTTATTTCACTAGAAATCCTCATTTGATAAATTAACAATATATAACCAACAGATACCGGAAGAGATTTAGCAATTATTTCAATTAGGTAATTGTCTCCAAATTCAAGAGGACGAACCAAGAAAAAAAGAAATAAAATAAGAATAAATACTTTAAAAGTATTGTAAGAATAAGGCACAATATTCAGTTTGTATTTTAAATAAATAATCTTGCAAAAAGTAAAAAAAGATATGACAATTAAAGTAGATAAGGCAGCCCCATTTATACTGTATAAGTCAATCAATTTATCATTAAGTATATAAACCGACACAGCCATCAAAATTGAAAATGGCAGGGTTATTTTATAAAATTTTGCAGTAGCAAGAATTGCAGGTCCACATCCGAAACTCATTAAAATTAACTTACTTATTGATATAATTAAAACAACAGAGATAGCTGTTGAATATGAAGAATCTAAGATTAAATTATAAAATGGTTCAACACTTAGATTTATTAGTAAGAAAAACAATCCAGAAACTACTAGAAGATTAAGTGAACTCTTTTTATAGAGATTCTCAAGTTCTTTTTTATCATTTTCGTTTAATGCTTTTGCAACAAGGGGGTTTACAATTTGAAACATAGCTCTACCCGGAATTTCAACAACAGTAGCAATAAAAACAGCTACAGCATAAAAAGCCGTCTGTGAGATCATTTCTTTTTGAGGGATCATGAACTTATCAATATCTATCAATATACTCGCGGCTGAACCTGCCAAGAAAATAAATAAGGAATAAGTTAAAATTTCTGCTATATTTTTTGGGATAGAAAAATAAAAGTTTGGAAGATACAAATAGAAAGAATAGAGCATCATAATTAGTAATCTCAAGTAATAAAATCCGGTAAGCCACCAAATAAAGTTCTCTTTTGTGACGTATCCAAGATAAACCAAGCTAAGCAGTACCAATATTGAAACTCTAGGAAATATTTCTTTCAAAAAATTTCCAAATACGGATTTTAATTGAACCCTAGCCCAGGAATAGAAAACTTCAAAATAGGAGGTTGCAAAAGCTACCAAGAATATAACCCACACATAAGAATCAATTATTGGGTTTTGAATTGAAAGGAAATTTCCAATTGTATCATGAAACTGCACTACTAGTAAAGAAATAGGTATGATAGTAAGGATTGGAATAAAAATAACTGAGGACATAAAAATGTCTTTTTCTTTTTTGCTTTTATAAGATGAAAAATATTTTATTATCGTATGCTGACTTCCAAACGAAACTAGTGGCATTAGAAGATTTGATGTTGCCAGTAGAAAAACAACTAGACCGTAATATTGAGCTTTAAGAAAAGCTGGATAAAAGAATAGAGTGTTAAAACCTCCAATTATGATTGCAACAATAATTATGACAATGTTTTTATAAGATTGGTTAAATACAATTCCCATTTTTATAATGTTGTAATTATTTTTTCTATTCTCTTTGCAATATTACTAGACATATATTTGGCAACAGGTTTTTTCTTTACTGATTTTCCCTCCAAATAACTTTTAAAGCTTTCATAAATATAATTTTTTAAATCATGATAATTGTCATAGCCGAATGACTTACCAGATTGTGTTTCAATTATAATGTTTTCAAGATCGCTCCCTTCATTACTTATTCCTAGAATTTTCTTCCCAGATGACAGATAGTGAAAAAACTTTCCAGGAATTATATCATTGCAATCTTTCATATTCACAGAACAAACAACCAAAATCTCTGAAATTTCAATTTCTTTGTCTAATTCATTTTTAGATATTGGACTTATAATTTGTCTTTTTTTAATCTTTTTAAACTCTTCAGAGTTATATACATAAGGGTTTATATTTCCAATCAAGACTATTTCAACGAGTTTTTCGAAATTTTCATCGGAGTTAATAAGATCCGCCAATACAGACCACAGATTTTTTGGGTTTTGTATGGGTTTCATTGCCCCAGCGTATAGAATTCTAAATTTTTTATAGGGTTTGCCTGATAGATTAGTGTCAAAACCACTGGGTATATAAAAACATTGATTATTGATTTTAAAAAATTCATCATTTAAGCTTTTTGCAGTTGTAAAAACTGCATCAGCATTTTTTAAAATTATTTTTTCTTCTCTGGCATGTTTTTTTTGTGTGGATTCAAGTTGATTCAATAATTTATTTTGAAAAAAATTAGACCAAGGATCTCTAAAGTCTGAAACCCATTTTATATGAATATCTCTTTTTAGTTTTAGGCCGACCTGATGCATTGAATGAGGAGGACCTGTTGTGACAAGATAATTTAAATTATTTTCTAAATAGTAATTTTTTATGTACCTGTAAGCAGGCCCAACTAAAAAACGTCTTGCATCTGGGAAGAAAAATAATTCGCGAATTATAGATGATGTAAGTGTACTACTGTCGTGTTTAAAGGCTGTTCCATCGGAATATGTTTTGAATTTTGATTTGTAACTAAACATACTTTTTAAAAACCTTGACGGTTCAAATCCTTTTATCCGATTTACTTTTATTGCCGGATTTACCTCCTTTTCAATTTCTTTATCAATCACATCATACGGGGGTTTTTTAAATGTAAATACGTGAACTTCCCAACCTAATTCTGCGAGATGATTTGAAAACCTTAACCACCTTTGAACACCTGATCCACCCGATGGGGGCCAATAGTAAGTCAGTATTCCAATGGATTTTCTATTCATAAATTGATACAATTTCTTTTGAGATAACACTATTGTTCAATTTCTTAATTGCACTTAAACAGTTTGTTTTTAACAAATTATATTCCCTTTTATCGTTGAAAACTGAAAGAACATTTTTTTCAAAATCTTTCGAGTTTCGTTCCTCAAAAACTTTACCGCATTTATAATTGGATATTAGTTCTGATTGTGCTGTAGAATTGCTACAAATGACAGGAACACCAAAGGAAATATATTGAAAAAGTTTATTTGCATAAGTTGTATCATGGTGAATATTTCGATGCAAGGGTGAAATTCCCAAATGAGCTATCATGAGGTATTTATAAAGTTCGTTTTCTTTCTTCCAACCCATAAAATCAACAAAATTTGAGAGCTTTAGTTTTTCAACCTTTGACTTTAGTTTTTTATCAAATGAACTTTGACCAATAATTACCAATTTAATATTCAAGATTTTGTCTTTTAGCAATGGTAAAGCATCTATAACAGTTTCTAGACCCCTTCTTTCTGATGTGTTGCCAATGTATAGCAAAACAAATTTTTTTGAATAATCAGCACTTATTTTTTGATCAATATTTTTATTTAAGTAGAAACTTTTTTTTACTGTGTTGGGGTAAACGACAATTTTCTTTGCATTTATCATACACCTTTTCAATAGTTCTTTTTTAGCTTCTTTTGTTACTGTAATTACTTTATGAGCTTTTTTAATAAATTTTTCTTCGGCAATTTTCCAACTATTTGGATTAATTAACAACTTTCCAAAAAATGAATTTACATGCTTATAGTGTTTCATTATTTCAGGTCGATTTTCATGTAGATCTAAAGTAAATTGCAAGCCTAATTCGTCGCAAATTTGAATTGCTGCTCCAGCAATTTGTATATCATGAATATGTAAACAATCTGTTGGATTCTTTTTTACAAAATGTCTTATTTTTTTTGCCATGTTCATGTTGTAGAATGGTAAATCGTTTGCAAGAGCTGAACTTTTATAAACCAATTTGGAGCAGAAATATCTTCTAATATTTATTCCATCATAAACTTCTTCCTTTAAAAAATTTTGTTTGTAAGAAAGACAAAATAAAAAAATTTCGTGCCCATGTTTTATTAATTCATCACATTCATTTGAGACCCTGGCATCATCAGGAAATGGGGCGTCTAAAATCATTCCTATCCTCATGGTTTATAAATTCAAAACCCCTTTATAATAATTATCAAAATCCTCCTGTATTCTCTCCGCGTATACAGCATAGTATCTGTTTGTAAAGAGTCTTAAAAAAGGTCTAAATCCAATTTTATTAGTAGGGCTTTTCCAAAACTCTTTTTTCATTATTTTCCATCCTGATTTTTCTAAAAGCCAATCAAACTGCCAGGCTTCGAACTCATGATAATGACGATCCCTTTCATCATCTTTATTTCTGTATGCGTTTGCAAACCATAGCTTTAAAGGAACTGTCAAAAAAATCCTCTTGGCGTTTATGTTCTTTAACAATGAATACGGCGATACTAAGTGTTCAATAATCTCAAATCCTGTCACTAAATCTACATCACTGGGAATATCAAGTATCGGGTTTGTGTCAAAGTCCTGCCCACTTGTATTGTACACCTTATAATTGTTTTTTTCCATAATATTAGAAAATGGATTCCTAATGCCTAAATCAAAAATAACTGAAGGTGAAGGGCATACCTCATTCAACATTTTTAAAGTCTTATTGTATCGGTTGACAGGAGTTTTAGCGTACATTTTTGATTAGATTTTTAAAGTAAAAAAAAACTAAAATCAGCAATAAAATATTTGAGCTTGCCATTAACAATGTGCCTGTTTTAATTACGTTAGGCTCAAAAGTAAATACAATTTCATGTTCTCCCTTCTCAACTTCCAATCCACGAAGTAGATAGTTTACTTTATGATGGTCTGTAATCTCACCATTAATTTTTGCCACCCATCCGTTTTTGTAAAAAGCCTCGGAAAACACAATAAATCCAGTATCATTTGAAAAAACCTTATACGTTATTTGATTTGCTCTTTTATCTAAAATTTCAATGTAATTCTTAGAACTATCACTATACGTCTTATTATTTAAATCACTACTCAAACACGTTTTATTATAATCTAAACTTGACAAACCAAGAAGTTCTTGATTGGAGTCTGTTACTTTTTGTACTTCATCAACAAACCATGCGCTACCCATAACATTTTCATTGATTTTTAGTTCGATATTTCCACTTTCATTTAAATCAATTATATACTTTACGTTTAGCATGTCTAGAACACGCAAATTATTTTTTAAAAGGTAGAAGTCATAGATGTCCTGCATTCTTTTGGGCTTTGCAGCGTGATAGCCTGAAATTGAATTATGAAAAAAAGAAGTTCTTCCATTTACAAATCCACGAAAGCTTTCATATACCCTAAAGTCGGATTTGTCATTCAAAATTTTTTTATCAATATCATTCAACGAGAAAGGTGTTTTAACAATAGAAGCATTAGTAAAGTTGTCATCATTCACGTAATTTTTATTAAAAGACCATAAATCAACCAAAACAATTATTGTTAGGACAGGGATTATGTATTTCCTAGATAAGTAGTTTTTTTTGACTGCAAAAATTGAAACAAAAAGAACAGAAACAATAAATATCGAACGCATTACATCCGCCCGGAATATCGATTTTCTTTCATTTACAATCATTTCAAGAATTTCAGGATATGCTCCAAAAACTTCCCTTTCGGATTGAAATTTAAAAATTGATTCACCAAATATTAAAAGTAAAAACAGGGTTGTCAAAAAAATCAATGATGGATAAATAATCTTTTTGTGGCTCAATGTCTTTTGACGTTGCCCCTCAAATATTTTGTATAATCCAAGCGCAGCAATCAAGGGAATTATAAGTTCGATTATTACTTGTATTGATGATACGGCCCGAAACTTATCATAGAAAGGAAAATAGTCAATCATTAAGTCTGTTAATGCAGAAAAGTTTTTGCCCCATGATAATAATAATGCGAAAATCAAAGACGGAAAAACCCATCTCAAAGTTTTCTTGTCTAAATAAAAAAGAGATATAATGAATAAATAAAATACACTTATCCCTATATATGCAGGTGCAGCAACGATGGGTTGATCTCCCCAGTATAACCTAGCATTTTGATAGATTAAGCTTGCTGATTGAGGATCGTAATTGGATAAGCTTTTGAAAAAATCTGTGTCCTTTCCAATAAGATCAGAACTTCCTCCCCCCATAAATCTAGGAATAATAAGATTTAGGCTTTCAATTTTTCCGTAGCTGTATTCTGTTATGTATTCTTTACTGAGACCATCAAGATCAACTTTCTCACTACCATCGGAATTAATGCTGATTTCAGAATTTCCTCTGGTGCTAAATTCTGAGTATTCTTTTGTCGCCATTATAGATGAAGAGTTTAAAAGAATTGCAATTAATACAGATGATGAGAACGCTCCTGTTTTTACAAACTTGCTTTTTAAATTATCACCTTTTTCAAATAAAGTTGATATGATCAAAATAAGGCCCATAAGCATCATGAAGTAGTAAGTCATTTGGTAATGGTTGGCGTTTATTTGAAGTCCAAGACCAACAGAACAAATAATAATACCACTCAGAGTTCGATTATTTAGGATTTTGAAAAACCCAGCCAAAGCCAATGGAGTATAACCAATTGCCAGGGCTTTTGTGTTGTGACCAACACCAAGAATAATAATTAGGTATGTGGAAAAGGCAAAAGCAATGGATCCAAAAAAAGCATAATCACTTCTAACTTTCATGCTCTTTAATAAAAGGAAAAAAGACAGTAGGTATACAAAAAGATAATCAGCAGGTCTTGGCAGAAAACGAATTATTTTGTCAACCTTATCCAAAACATCAAATGGATATTTTACAGCCACTTGATAAGTAGGCATTCCTAAAAAAGCATTATCCAGCCAATAAGGTTCCTCATCAAAATTATCTCTATGTTCAACAATTTGACGAGACATCCCTGAAAACTGATCAATATCCGATTGCTTTATTTTTTTTCCTGAAAGAAGTGGATTAAAGTAAATAAGAGAGATTATACAAAAAGAGAAAATGATTAAAATATCAACAATAAGCCTTCTATTTAAATAACCCTTAATCAATTTCCTCATATTCTATATATTCACCAACCTTTTTATTTGATTTCATTTTGAAATCATCTTTTTTAGGTGTTTGTTTTTTTTGAAATTTTTCAAATTGTTTTCTTATCATATACCTTATAATGTACGGAGCCAGTCTTTTTAATATATAGCTGAAGATTACGATAAATAAAAAAATATAAATAAAAAGCATACCCTTTTCATCAAAAATACAATTAATCAAATGAATTAGTTAATTGCATATTTCAATTTATCTTTGAATTATATTTATTGTATTATGTTAATTATTAGATGTTTCCTTTTTTTCTTCCTTATCTCGTTTAGTGTAACTGCACAGTATACAGAAACAATAAATTCAAATAGACCTGGAACTTCACATGGGGCTTTTGCAATTGGTTGGAATGTCCTTCAGGTTGAGACAGGCGTCTCAAGTTACAGTATGGAGCATAAAAATTTAAACAACTCTAAAATTGATGGACTTAATTTTAACTATTTGTTTAGATACGGATTGTTAAACGATAAGCTTGAGGTGTTTCTTGAAGGCTCAATTTTATCCAGAAATATTTTTGACAATAATTATCAAAATAATTATTCGACAGAATTCAGTGAAACACTGATTGGAGAACAAACTATAGGGTTTAAATATCTTGTTTTTGATCCTTTCAAAAATAAAAAATGGCATGGTGAAAATTTCTATAGCTGGAAAGCAGGTAGGGTTATAAAACTAACAGATTTTATCCCTGCTCTATCTGTGATTTTGGGGTCGGCATTTAATTTTGATGATAAGATTAATTATAATGATCAGTTTTTTGAAATGAAAAAGACGGCACACCCTGACTTATTTAATCAGAATGTCACTAGGATTAGAGAGTTTAATCATCCAATTCAAAATATTTCACCATTTGTCGGGATTGCCACCCAAAACCATTTCAAAGGAAGATGGGTTGTGGTAAATAATATCTTTTATGAGTTAGCGTTCAAAAACCCCACATTTCCTGACTTTCTTCCAAAGTCAGCCAATTACAACACTCTAAATTATCTTTTCACAATAACACATAATTTAAGAAATCCTAATTGGAGTGTATTCGGTGAGTTTCAGACTTTTAAAAATGGCGCCTATTCTGATGAGCTCTTTAAGTTTGGAGCAGCCCATCTCATATCCAAAGATATACAAGCAGATTTAAATATTGGCGGCAGTTTAAAAAACACACCAAGTCTAATTTATTTTAGTCTCGGCTTTTCAAAAAGATTCGACTGGCACATTGACATTACAGATGTTGAGCTAAAGCAGATGAAAGAATTCAAGAAAAATCAAAAAATTCAGCGAAAAGCAGAAAAAGATTCTGAGAAACAAGCAAGAAAAAGTGAAAGAAAAGGAAAAACTATTTTAGATTTTTTTAAAAGAGGAGAGGTTTCAGAAAAGAAAAAAGTAAGAAAAGAGTTGAAAGATTTAAAGAAGGAATCGAAGAAACTAGACAAAGAAACCAAACGCCAAAATAGAGCTGATAGAAAGAAAAATAAATGATAGAAATAGTAAAAGTCGAGAATAAAGAACAAGAAAAAGAGTTTGTGATGTTCCCTTTCGCTTTATACAAGGGTTGTGATTATTGGGTTCCACCCATCATTTCGGAAGAACTAGAATCGATGGATAAAGAAAAAAACCCTGTCTTTGAAAATGCTGAGGCGGAATTTTATATTGCTAAAAAAGATGGTGTTACGGTTGGAAGAATTGCAGCAATGGTCAATTGGGTCGAAATTGAAGAGCAAAAGAAAAATAAATTAAGGTTTGGTTGGTACGATACCATTGATGATTTAGAGGTCAGTAAAAAGCTTCTTGAATCCGTTATAGAGTTTGGTAAAAAAAGAAAGCTTGAATTTGTTGATGGACCTGTTGGATTTTCAAATATGGATAAAGCGGGACTATTGATTGAGGGATATGAAGAGCTAAATACGATGATTACTTGGTATCATTATCCATATCAAAAAGAGCACCTAAAAAAACTTGGATTTAGTAAGCTTGCAGAATGGGTTGAGTATAAAATCAAAATTTTTTCTGCTGAGGATGCGCCTGAAAAAGTAAAAAAATTCTCAAAAATAATTCAGCAAAGGTATGAGCTCAAGGTTCTAAATTTTAAATCAAGAAAGGAGATTGTTCCTTACGTCGACAAGATGTTTGAGTTATTGAATGTTACTTACTCAAATCTACAGACATATGTTACCATTAAGCAATATCAAATCGATTTCTACAAAGAAAAATTTATTAAATATATTCACCCAGACTTTATCAAGTGTTGTTTGGATAAGGACGACAATTTAATCGCTTTCTTAATTACAATGCCTTCATTCTCCAGAGCATTAAAAAAAATTAATGGTAAAATGGGCTTGATGGGGTATTTGCGTCTTTTTAAAGCCCAACATTTTAATGACAGGGTATCGCTTTATTTAATTGGGGTTGACCCTAAATACCAAAGTAAAGGTGTAACAGCTGTTATTTTTAACGAGTTACAAAATACTTTTAATAAAAGAGGAATAGTTGAAGTTGAAACAAATCCTGAACTTGTTGAAAACAAAGCAATTCAGGCATTTTGGAAAAACTATCAAAGCACATTACATAAAAGGAGAGCGACATTTACGAAAAAGCTAAAATAAATGGATTTTAAAGATGATATCGTTGCTATATCCTCACCCAGTGGCATGGGGGCAATTTCCTTGATTCGAGTAAGTGGGGAAAAAGCATTGGAAAAAGTCAATCCTTTTTTTAAATCTAAAAGTGGAAAAAGTCTTTTAAATATTAAATCCCATTCAATGATATTTGGGGAGTTCATAAATGAAGATGAAGTGATTGATGAGGTGGTAGTTTCCTTTTTTGATAAAGACAAATCTTACACAGGCCAGCAGACAGTTGAAATTTCCTGTCATGGTTCTACATTTATTCAAAAGAAAATACTTCAAACATTGTTGGAAAAAGATATAAGACTTGCCAAACCTGGTGAGTTTACAATGAGATCATTTTTAAGTGGGAAAATAGACTTGACACAAGCGGAGGCCGTATCAGATCTTATTTATTCTGACTCGTCTTCAATGCATAAAATTGCATTAAGTCAAATGAGAGGAGGATTTCAAAATGACTTAAAAGTTTTGAGAGAAGAATTGCTTCATTTTGTTTCAATGATAGAGCTTGAGCTAGACTTTGGTGAGGAAGATGTTGACTTTGCAAATAAAAGTGAACTAGAAAATCTCATTAAAAAAGTTAAGGAGAAAGTGGAAAATTTAAAAGAATCATTTAAGTACGGAAATGCAATTAAAAATGGCGTTCCAGTTGCGATTGCTGGCAAACCAAATTCTGGAAAATCATCACTGCTAAACACCCTTCTAAATGAACAAAAAGCAATTGTAAGCGACATTCCTGGTACAACTAGAGATGCGATAGAGGATGTAATTATTATTAACGGAATAAAGTATAGATTCATTGACACCGCGGGACTTCGAAAAACAAAAGATATCATTGAATCTAAAGGAATTGAAATAACAAAATCAAAAATATCCGAGGCATCTGTATTGCTTTATCTTTTTGATGTTAATGACACTAATGGGGAAGAACTTATAAATGACTTAAATGAGTTTGCGCGACAGGATTTAAAAATTATCCTAATTAGAAATAAAGTAGACTTAGAGAATAATTCTAAAATTGATTTAAAAGCCCTTTTGAAAAAATCTAGCGAATTTGGGATTACTGAAATTGTTGAAATATCTGCTTTGGAAAAAAAATCTGTGTTGGGCTTAGTTAAAAAATTATCTTGTGCTTTTGAGTTAATAGAAACAGCCGGAAGTACAGTCGTTACAAACTTGAGACATTATGAATTTTTGTCACAGGCTTTAATATCATTAGTTGAAGTTGAAAAAGGTTTGGAAAATAACATTTCAGGAGATTTGTTGTCAATAGATTTAAGAAAAGCTATTGACTCAATTGGAGAAATTACTGGTCAAATAACTAATGACGAGATGCTTGGAAATATATTCTCAAACTTTTGTATCGGAAAGTAAGTTATTGATTATCAATAAGTTATAAAAATATAATAATTTTTTTAAATAATTGTAAATTGGAAGTATGAAAACTGAAAGGTCTAATATTAACTATCCTTTGTGGAGAAAAAAAGTTGATTCATCAATGTGGGGGCACAATGTAACTACAATTCCAAATTGGGCCTGTAAAATGTGGGATATTGATTCACTCTTTAGTGGTGTAACTTCTAAAAAAGATGAGGACTCTAAGATTACCATTAACTTAGGCAAAAAAAAATGGAGTGGTTGGGTTACAGTAGCTTCAAAAGGAAGAAAAACTCCAGCATATAGATTGTGGTTCGATGAGGATTTAACCCAAGAGCTAAAACAAGTTTTTTTGATGAGTTATATGAGAGATATTGAGGATAATATTAGAGGCAAATACCCAACAAAAATTGAAGATGATATTCCTTTTTGGGAATTTTTAGATATTGAATTTGATAGCTTAAATAAACAGTTCATTTTTGTTCCATATTATACACAGAAACCAACATTTCCAAACCTCTTTAATAGTATAGTTTCATCACCAAAACTAAAAGAAATTGATTCACTATTATCAGCAAAGGATTTCCCAAAAATTTATAAACAAGATTGGAGAAATATTAATGACTATCACACTGAAATTGGAGCAGATAATGTTATATATATGCTTATTAACAAAACAAACAAAGAGTTTTATGTAGGTGAGGCAAAAAACTTAATACAAAGATTTTCCTCCGGTAATTACGCTAAAAAATGGGAATTCTACAGATACGATAAATTACCGAATGAACTTGAAAGTTTTAGATTAGAAATAGAAAGAGCATTGATTAAGTGTTTTTCAACATTATTAAATAACAATAAAAATATTGATACTATGCATATATCTAACTATACTTTAACAAACAGTAAAATTGACAAATAAAATAACACTATGAAAAAACTAATTTTACTGTTACTAGCTTTTCTGTTTAGTTGCTCAAGTCTTGACAGTTACAATATATATATCGATTCGAACGAGGGTGATGATAAGAATTCAGGAAAATCCAAAAAAAATGCCTGGGCGACATTAGTTAATTTAGACAAAACAAAACTAAAACCAGGCACAACAATACATTTAAAGGCGGACTCTGAATTTAAGGGTTTTATTGAGATTAATGATAGTGGAATAGCGGGTAATCCAATCATTTTAAAGTCATACGGAAATGGTAAAAAACCAATTATAAATGGAAATGGAGAAAAAAAATATACGATTCTTTTAAATAATGTTGAGCAAATTATTATTGATGGAATTGAAATTACAAATAAAGGAACTCAAAGATTAGAAGCAAGAACTGGACTTACTATACTTGCAGAAAATTCGGGGAATTTAAACAATATAATAATCCAAAACATGGTCATTCGTGATGTTAATGGCAGCCTAGTGAAAAGTGATGGAGGGGGTTCTGCTATATTAATCAGAAAGTTTGGAGAAAAAATTAAATCTAGAATAAACGGCTTACAAATTTTAAATAATCACATCTATAGAACCGAAAGAAACGCAATAAATTTTAGAGCATCAGCTAATCGGGATAAATGGTATCCAAATCTTAATGTAATAGTAAAAAATAATCTAATTGAAAAAGTACCCGGAGATGGTATCGTGATTTTTGGTTGTGATGGTGCAATCGTAGAACACAATACATTAAGAGATTTCCCAGATATACTGCCTGATTCCGAAGCTGCTGCTGGCATCTGGCCTTTCAGTTCTGATAATACCATCATTCAGTTCAATGAAGTAAGTGGTCACAAAGCCAAGTGGGATGCTCAAGGCTATGATTCAGACTGGAATTCAGTAGGTACCATTATTCAAAACAATTATAGTCACGATAACTATGGAGGATTTGTTCTTGTCTGTAATGCTGGGGCATCATATGGTGAGAAAATAAATGTAGGTACAGTTAACACAATTATAAGAAATAATTTGAGTATTAATGATGGTATTAGACCGTACCCAACAAGTAGAAGAGGAGTCTTTTCACCAACGTTTCACATAACTGGTCCGGTTGAAAACACCTACATACATGATAATATAATTATAATCCCAAAAAAAAATCCAAATGTTGATAATACCATAGTTAGAATTGATAATTGGGGTGGGCCGTGGCCAACGAAAACAACTTTTGAGAACAACGAATTTTATATCGAGGGTGATATGAAAAATCAACTTCGGGAAAGAAAAAATATTGAATTTATTGGAAATATTTTTTCAAAAGAACTTGTAGAAACCGAAATGGATTACTCAAAGAACCCAATTTCAAAAATTGAAAATATAGATATTGAACTCATGAAAAATAAATTTTTACAAGAGAATAACATTTATCCAAAAAAAAATCTTCATAACTCAAAATGAAAAAATACAATTTACTAATAGCAGGATTTAATGGCGCTGCTATTTACTTAATCCTGCATTATGGAGGAACCAGTAAATGGATTATTCTAAGTCTATTTACAGGTTCGGAGCTTTTATTATGGTATTTTTTTGTTAGAAATAATAAAAAATCATAACTAAAAAGCACACATCTGAAAACAGATTAAAACTTTACTAAGTATTTAGGTAAGATATTTTTGTGGATTAAGCTAATGTAACGTTAACGGCAGCCGGTCCTTTTCTTCCTTCACCCTCTTCATAATTCACTTTATCTCCTTCTTTAATTGTTATTCCGTCTAAAGCCGTAGAATGTACAAACATGTCCTCTCCGGTCTCGTCGTTTGTAATAAAACCAAAACCTTTAGATACATTAAAAAATTTTACAGTTCCTGTCATTTAAAAATAATTTCTTCAAACCTATGTTTTAATTTTAAATAATGTTTACTTTATTTCAATTATTTTAGATAAAAGATGAAAAAAATTGAAAAACTTATATATTCCGTGAAGTTTTTGCCTCAGGCACTGTACTTTGGATCATCAGCTCTAATTCTTCTAATTATAATTTTTGATATTGAATTTATTCCAATAATTCCTGTATTTGTTATTTTCTTATACATGACTTATTTAGCAATAAAAAATTATAAAAAAAGTGAATCTAGTGAGAAGGATAAATTAGAAAAACTGATTTATTCCGTTAAATATTTACCACAGATATTATACTTTTCTTCACTTGGATGGGTAGCCTATACAATTTATTATGATATATATTTTGATGAATCAGTTACAATTTTTGGACTTGAATGGGATTCGCCGTTTGGGGAAATATTTTTCCTATGGTTTCTCTATATCACCCACTTGGCAATAAAAAACTACAAATCGAAAAATGAATACGGGGGTAAAAAATAAGATAATTAAAAGGGTTGAGCATGTTTATTGCGTCTTCTTTAGGTATATTTAACAAATAAATTAAACAATATGTCAAGTAAATTTTTTGGAAATCGAACGGATAAACACCAACCCAAAAAAAAGGGAGTAAAGCAAAACTTCAGTAATAAGAATAACAAATCAAAGTCTTCGGGTGTCAGAAAAGTTGGCAGGGGAGGCTAATATCTTGAATCTAGGTCTTAAAAGCGAAAAGGCTTAAAAGAGAGCCAACCATAGCAATCAATCAAGCATTTTCATTTAGGAAGCACGAATGTATAATAAAAATTACAACTGATCATTAAAAATTAACCTAAAATGAAAAAAATCATATACATATTTGCGTTTTCAATATTGTTTCAAAGTTGTTTTAGTTATAAGACAGTAGAATATAACAATATAGATACTGAAAAAAAGCAAACTCTTAGAATTCAGAAAGACGATAGAACAAAAATTAAAGGAAAGCTAGTATCTAAAGATGATAACAAAATTATCATTAGTAAAAGTGGTGAGAATCAAACAGTGATGCAAGAAAATATTGAAGAGATTCGTGTAAAAAAATTCTCTATCATCAGAACTGCTGTTGGAGCGGCTGGGACCTATGCTGCAGCATTAGTTATTGGGGCTGTAGTTTTTTTAGCTCTTCTTGCATCTTAAATTTTTATGAAAAAATTAAAGTTAATTTTTATACTGATTCCATATATTTTATTAAGTCAGGAAGTTACCAATAGTGATATCACTGTTTTTGATGAATCTGTTTTATCGATCATCAATAAAAATGCAAAAATTGAGATCTTAGCAGATAGCTTTATTGTTGCAGAAGGCCCACTATGGGACTCTAGCGAAAACAGATTGATTTTTACTGACGTAAGACAAAATAAAATTTTCACATGGGATGAAAACAATGGTGTCAGGGAATATATATCGCCAAGCGGATCAACAGGATATGCTCCATCATTTAGTGATGGCGGAATAGGCGCAAATGGATTGGCTTTTGATGAAAATGGAAATATTATTTTATGCCAACATGGTGACAGAAGACTTGCGTTTATACCTAATATTCAAAATAAAAATCCAAAATTCACAACTATAGTAGATAATTTTGAAGGCAAAAGATTTAATAGCCCCAATGATTTAACGATTAGTAAAAGTGGAGATATATATTTTACAGATCCTCCTTATGGATTCAAAAACTTTAGTGACAAATACAGAGAAATAAATTTTAACGGCGTTTATAAATATTCTAAGGACGGAGAAGTTTTTTTAATTTCTAGCAATATGTCTAGACCTAATGGAATCGCTTTGTCACTGGATGAAAAATACATTTATGTAAATAATTCTGATCCTAAAAATGATCCTAAAATATTGAGATTTAAAACAAGTAATTTTGAAGAAAAACTTTTCTTTGATGGAACAGAACTTAGCAAAAAATACCCTGGTGGATTTGATGGATTAAAGGTGCATAGTAGTGGAAATATTTTTACAACTGGCCCAAATGGTGTTTTAATAATATCAACAACGGGCGAACTATTGGCTATGATAAATTATGGCAAAAAAATTACTAATTGTAATTTTGACAATAAAGAGGAGTATTTGTATGTCACTGGGTTTGATGACATTTCAAGAATTAAACTTAAATGAAAAAAATATTAATTTTTTTAGCAGTAGCAATTGATATTGTTTTGATCATTTGGCTTATTAAGTATTTTTCAAATTGAAGCTATCTACAGTATCTATAAATAATTATTAAATGAAAAATTTAATTTTAAACATAATTTTATTGATTTCAATATCCATGCATAGCCAAAGTATTGACTTACTAAACCCCGAAAAAAATATCGGTTTAGATAATTGGAATATTGTTAATGACGATGTCATGGGGGGAATATCAACTTCATACCTTTCCGTTAGTGATGAAAAAAACTTAATATTTAACGGGAACCTTTCACTGGAAAATAATGGAGGATTTGCGTCATCTCGATTGGGGTTAAAAAAAAATATATTGACAGGCGTTAAGTCTCTTGTAATTAGAATTAAAGGAGATGGCAATTCCTATAAGCTTAGACTCAGTCAAGACAACAGACGAGCATCATATTCAGCCAATTTTAAATCATTCAATGATAAGTGGGTTGAGGTTAATATACCAATTGAGGACTTTATTGCGACATGGCGCGGATATACATATACTGATTATCCGTCTATACAAACTGACAGAATAATTTCCTTAGGATTACAAATTTCAGACAAACAAGAAGGTAAGTTCAAGTTGGAAATTGATTATATCAAAGCAATATTATAAAATGAAAAAACATAAATTTTTAATTATATCAATTTTAACTTTTATTTTATTTATCGTTTTCTTTTCTGAATATAATGCCAATGAAACAAAAAAAATATTAGATGCTGAACTAATTAAAGCTGAGGAGAAATTAAGAATTGCAAAAGAAAAAAATCAGCAAAAAGACTCAACATCAATTGACATTGATTCAACTTTTAATAATATTGATTAACTTTAATTAATTACAGTTTTTATTTGGAGATCTTAATTTTATACGCCTTTCTCACAATTTCTCTTTCTTTTTTATGTTCTATACTGGAGGCTGTCCTTTTGAGCGTAAACCCAACGTTCATCAAGATTAAAATTAAGGAAGGAAAAAAATATGCTGAGAAACTACAAAGTTTAAAAAGTTCGATTGATGAGCCACTAATAATTATTCTCACACTCAATACCATTGCCCATACCGTTGGTTCAATTATGGTTGGTGTTCAAGCCAAAATTGCTTATTCAACCCTACAGATTGACAATAGTTATATGATTCTTGGCACTTCTGTTTCCGAAGAATTATTAGTAGGAATTATTTCAACAATAATGACTATTTTAATTCTTGTTCTTTCAGAAATAATTCCCAAAACAATTGGAGCAAACTATTGGGACAAATTGGCTCAACCAAGCACTATTATATTATCATCGATACTTCCAGTTTTTAAATACACTGGCTTGCTTTGGATTTTGCAGCTTTTTACAAGAATTGGTTTGGGAGAAAAGAGAGAGTCAATTTTTAAAAGAGAGGACATTTCAACAATTGCTGAAATTGCCGAGGAAGAGGGTGTAATTGAAGAAAAAGATTCACTGTTCATCAAGAATATTGTTAAACTTCAAAATGTTAAAGTGAAAGATATAATGACACCTTTTTCTGTAATGAAAATTGCAGATCAAAACTCTACAATCACTGATTTTTACAACCAAAACAACAGTCTTGAATTTTCTAGAATACCAATATATTACCAGAACACAAATAAAATAAGCAGTTATGTTTTAAAGGACACCATTTTAGAAAAAATGATTCAAAAAAAAGGAAACCTCAAGCTTAATGATATAAAGCGAAAAATTATCAAGACAGATCACAACTCAAAAGTTCCAATTTTATTTGATAAGCTTCTAAGGGATAGGGAGCACTTGTCCTTGGTAATTGATAAACAAAAAAAAATTAAAGGTATAGTAACTCTAGAGGATATTATAGAGACTGCCTTAGGGTTTGAAATCGTAGATGAAACCGATACTGTTGTAGATTTACAAGTACTCGCAAAACAACGAAAAAAATAATAACACAATTTTTAACTAAACTCAGTTTGCCCCTTGAAATTATATTTATAATTTTGCAAACGAGCTATGAAAAAACTTCCTGTAACCGTGTTAAGCGGTTTTTTAGGGGCTGGTAAAACCACTCTCCTAAATCACATTTTGCATAATAAACAAGGATTAAAGGTTGCAGTTATTGTCAATGATATGAGCGAGGTTAACGTCGATGCTGATCTTGTAAAAAATGAAAATACATTATCCAGAACCGAAGAAAAATTGGTCGAAATGAGTAACGGATGTATTTGTTGTACACTAAGGGAGGATCTCATGGTAGAGGTCGAGAAGTTGGCAAAAGCTCAAAAATTTGATTACTTAATAATTGAAAGTACTGGCATATCTGAACCAGTTCCAGTTGCCCAAACTTTTAGTTTTGAAAGCGAAGATGGAAGTATTGACTTAAGCAGATTTAGTTATGTGGATACTATGGTTACAGTTGTGGATTCACTTAATTTTCTTAAAGACTTTTCAAGTCCTCAATACCTTAGAGATAGAAACTTGACGGATATTGAAGGAGATGAAAGGACTATTGTTAATTTACTAACGGATCAGGTAGAGTTTGCTAACATTATTCTATTAAATAAAACCGACCTAGTTTCAGAATCAGATCTCAGAAATTTATATGATATTATTCACAAGTTAAATCCAGATGCTAAAATTATCCCAACAAACCACTCTAAGGTTAATCTAAGTGACGTTATTAATACAGGATTATTCGACTTTGAAAAAGCAGAATCATCGGCAGGTTGGATTAAAGAATTAGAAAACGAACATATCCCTGAAACAGAAGAATATGGGATTGGTTCATTTGTCTATCGAAGAAAAAAACCCTTTCACCCTGATAGATTTCTTAACTTTATTAAATATCAGTTCCCAAAAAATATAATTAGAAGTAAAGGTTTATTTTGGATTGCATCTAGGGCTGATCAAGCTCTTGTCTGGAGCTCTGCAGGCGGATCAGTAAAGACAGATCCTGCTGGTGTTTGGTGGGACTCCATGCCATTTTCTGAAAGAATAAATTATGCAAATTTTGTCAATAACCAACAAATGATTGAGTCAGATTGGTGTTCGGATTTTGGAGACAGGAAAATCGAACTGGTATTTATTGGCCAACAACTAGATGTTAATGCTATAACAACAAAACTGGATGAGTGTTTATTGAATGAGGAAGAGATAGTTGCATGGAAAAATGAAGATCTTCATTTAATTGATAGTTGGCCAGTTTCTCATCAATAATCAATTTAACATTAAATACACAGTATTTAAACTAAAATACAATAGAATTATATTCTGTATTTTATTCTTTATAAATTTATCCGCATGAAAACTTCGATTGAAATAACCCTTATGCCACTAAATGATGATTACAAATCAATCATTAAAAAATTTATAATTTCTTTGCGAGAAAGTAATTTTCAAATCCTTGAAAATCCATTGAGCACTCAAATATTTGGTGAACTTGAACCCACTATGCTAATGCTCATAGAGAAAATTAATAATATTTTCTCAGCTTGTGATGGCATTATGGTCAATTTAAAAATTGTCAAAGGGAACAGGTATCATTATAAGCCTGATTTTTAGGATGAAAAATCAAATAAAAACAATGTTTAACTCCATTTATGAAGAGTATGATCTCATAAATAACCTCATCACTTTTGGTCTTCACAAAAATTGGAAAAAACAAATTGTAGATATTTCTAGATCTTTAAATCCAAAAAGAATATTAGACGTGGCAACTGGCACTGCTGATATTGCTATAGCACTGACTAAAATCAAAAATTGTGAAATTATTGGGATGGATTTATCGTCCAATATGTTAGACATCGGGGATAAAAAAATCAAGGATTTAGGTCTTCAACAAAGTGTTATACTTGAGCTAGGAGATGTTGAAAATTTAAAGTATAATGATAATTATTTCGATGTTGTAACAGTAGGTTATGGCGTGCGAAATTTTGAGAACCTAAAAAAATCTTTGGATGAAATCTACAGAGTTCTAAAGAAAAATGGAACCTTGATAATCTTAGAAACGTCAGTGCCAAAAAACAAAATCATCAAATTATTTTATAATTTTTTCACAAAATTTTATGTAAAATTAATTGGCTTAATTCTGTCCAAAAACTTTGAAGCATATTCTTATTTACAGAAATCTGCATCAAATTTTCCCCACGGCCATGAGTTTATAAATATTTTAAAAAACTCAAAATTTACAAACATATCACAGGATATAAAATTGTTTGGAGCTTCTACAATTTATGTGGCAAATAGATAGTATTTATTGGGCAAAATCATAAAACAAAATAAATTATGTAAATTAAAGTCATGGAAAATTTATCTTTTGCATGTCAAATCATAGTAGCAGCCTCTGTTTTATACATATGGGTTTTTAGATACGACAATATTGTTGTTGAGTTTAAACATTATGGTTACTCAAATCTTTTAAGGAATTTTGTGGGAGCTTCTAAAATTTCGATTTCTGCCATTATGTTAATGGGGATTTGGTTCAGTGATGTTCTTGTTTACGCGTCTTTATCAATGGCTTTTTTCATGTTGTGTGCACAAGCTTCTCATTTAAAAGTTAAAAACCCGATTGTCAAATTCATTCCATCTTTTGTTTTTCTTTTGATGTCTTTATTTGTGGCTGCATTTAATTATGGTTTATTGTAATTAATGGAAAAAGCAATAATTCTATTCACAGGAATTTCATTTATAATTTATGGTGTAAACTCTTTCTACTCTAGAAGAATGATTAGTGAGTTTAAAAGATGGGGATATCATAAGCATAGAAAAACAATATCATCATTGCAAATTTTAGGCGGATTGGGTTTGTTGATTGGTTTAAAAATCAATATCCTTTTAATAGCATCTTCATTATGTTTATCAATAATGATGTTTGTTGCGATAATTGTGAGAGTCAAGATAAATGATAATGTTGCTAGAATCCTACCAGCAATTACTTACCTAATGTTGAGCTCATTGATCTTTAACTATTCACTTCAGATTATTTAAATTTGTGTTAGAATAATATTGTCTTGAATTTTTTAAAACCCATAAATATTTTTTTTCTTTTTTTTTCTATTGTGTTGTTGGCTGCATTATTTTTTATTGGAATATCCAACTATATAAATATTATACTCGTCATCCTTTATATAAATTCAATAATTATTATCACTGTAAAAGATATCAATGATGTTCTAAAAAGTTTATTGATTTTTATATCACTATCGATTTTTCTGTACATATTGTATGTATTATACATTCATATCGGTTTGGGTCAATTTAATTCACAGTTTTCAGTTTAATAAAATAAAATCAAAATGGAAAGTCTTAATGTTTTTGGTAAAAAGCTTGAACTGTGCAGCACTAATCCAATGACTGGTTTTTACAGAAATGGTTGTTGTGATACAGGACCAAAGGATTATGGGACTCATACTGTTTGTGCGGTAGTCACTGATGAATTTTTGAAATTTTCAAAAGAGAGAGGTAACGATCTTACAACAGAAAATCCTATGTATAATTTTAAAGGACTAAAAAGTGGTGATAAGTGGTGTTTGTGTGTTTCTAGGTGGATTGAGGCTTATAAAGCTGGGTACGCACCAAAAATAATATTAGAATCTACCAATATAAAAACGCTTGAATATATAACTTTTGAAGAGCTTTTAGATTATAAATTTTAATCTTCGTGTTTTTCAATAAACTCCTTAACATTCTCACTTGTTTTTTCTCTACTTTCATTAAAGTATTGAAATAGGTAAAGGGTAAATAAAAACAATAAAGCAACAACCAAAGATTTCATTATTTTTTCTTTCATTCAATTAATTTTATTCAAGTTAATATAATTAAAAATGATATTTAGTAAATTTAAAACTTGAAAACAGCACTTTTCATATTACTAATTTTATGGGGCTTGCCAAGTACATTTTTTAGAAGTAAGTTTAGAAAGATTGTTTATCAAACAGATGATTGGAAGATAAATATTAAACCAATCTTTGTTAAAGAAATAAAGGGACTTTTATTTAATCTCTATCCGGAAAATGAGGATTATCTAAAAACACGAAACAGTTATAGAATTTACTTACTCATCTATTTATTCACATTCATAGTTTACTATTTTTACAATTAAATTTTAGTTCAGCTTTGCTTAGTAAAACAAATTTCTTGCACTCAATTTTTTCCTCCATTATAGTATCAACTGTTTTTTTGTTTTACTATTCCAGTACCGTTTATAATTTGTTTGTAGAGGAGGATGGAATTATTGAGTATTCAACAGCTATTTTCTTGTTATCCGTTTCAATATACTTAATAAATAAACTTTTGAAAACTGTGAAAGTCATCTCATCAAAAAATATTGGAATTATACTTTTTTCAATAATATTCTTTTTTGGATTTGGGGAGGAAATTTCGTGGGGACAAAGAATTTTCAATATTGAAACGCCAGATTTCTTTATTGAAAACAACCTGCAATCGGAGACCAATATTCACAACTTAATGATTGGTGGCGTTAAATTGAATAAACTAATTTTCACTAATGGTTTATTTTTTATTTTTTCATTTTATTTTTTGGCAATACCTTATTTATATGCCAAAAGCAATAATATAAAATCCATAATAAATAAATTTTCCATTGTTATCCCAAAATATAGTCAGTCTATAATTTTTATTTTTTTTACAATAATTATATATCTTTTTGATCATGATCGCATTTCTGAAATATGGGAATGTTTATTTGCATTTACTATGCTTATGACATCAATCAATCCACTAAATAAACAAGAAATTTATTCTTAATTTTTTTCGTAAACCTTGAAATAGTCAAGAATTAGGTGGTTAGGAAAGGCCGTATTTCCCTCATCTACAACACTCAATAATCCATTGTTAATCACCATACACATAGGTTGATCAGGCCAGTCTGCTTCAGGAACTTCAACTCCCTTAGTTTTTGTATGTACAAGTTCACCATCGATATACCATTTCATATCATCTTTTGTCCATTTGAAACCATAGATGCGATGTTGTGCAGATGCGTTGTATGTAGCCTGGAAGTTGGGCAAGACATAACTATCGTTATGATTATCATTCCAAACACCATATATATACCTAAAATACATTTCATCATAACGGTTGGTATTAAAAAATTTACCAAAATATTCCCAAATATCAATTTCAGGTGGCCATCGTCTATTTTCTGAATCATCAATGATCCAGATGCCTGGCCAGACTTTGTCTCCCTTTGGGAATTTAGCCCTAACCTCAATATAAACATCTTTACTTGTACCATTGAAATTTATTTTTTGGAGCGAGTTAATCCAGCCTGTTGAATAATTAAATTCACGCGCTGGATCGGTTCCAGTAATTGATTCTTTTTTATTGGCTAAATATAGTTGACCGTTACTTGTATAAGTATTGGCATCCAGTATATATCCGGCATATTTATCGTTTAATAGGTTCTGCCCACCCGTTTGTTTATTCCAAATCATTCTAATGTTTGGATTCGTGTCGTGTGTCAAACCTTTAGACCATTTTGATCTATCAAATGAATTAAAGTCATCAATGACTACTAAATCAAAACCTGAGGGAACATGAGGCGAGTCTGGACTGTTGGTATTATTCCCTGAGCTATCATCAATGTTTGATCCTGAATCTCCACTATCAGAACATGAAAAAATAAGCAAACAAAAAACAATTAATTTTAACTTTTTTATCATATAGAATTGCTAACTTAATAAAAAAAACTTTATGAAAAAATATTGCCTAACCATTATAGTTGCAGCGCTTTTTTATTCGTGTGCAACTGAACAAAAATCAATTGGTATGACAACTTGGTCTGACGATGGAAAAGAATATAAATTCTTTCTCGGCACACAAGAAGCTGTTGACATTGTTATGAAGTACGATGAGTTTAGTGACTCTAGAGAATATCAAAAGGCTTTTGAGCTTTTTTCCGATACTGCCTCAATCACTTACTATGATGGTAATAAAGTAACTCCTACTGAACTGTTTGATTTTTTTAAAAGAAGGGACTCAATTTATGATGCAAATGGAGCAACAATGAACTGGAATTTAGTTAATGTATTCTCGGTCGATATAGATCCAACAAGAGGGGGTGAACACGTAACAGCAGACTATGTTGTAAATTTTGATGATGGAGAAAATCAAAGTAGCTTTAATTCAATATTAAGGTATTATGTATTGGATGGAAAAATAGTTTGGGTCAATCAGTTTAACCAGTCAGTCATTGATGAATAGATTTTATTTATTATTTCTAGCGCTTGTATTGGCGTGCCATACAAATAATACACAAAAAGAATTGGTTGTTTTGGACAATAAAGATTCCGAAGAAATAACATTTATTCTTGAACTTAATACTAAAGAAAATTCGCTAGAAGATGTCGAAAGTTTTACCCAATACCTTTCTGATTTTATTGTAGAGAGAGAGCCTTCCACTGTTTATGGATATTACATTTCGGAGGATGGTAAAAAAGTAACACTTATTGAGCGTTACAATAATAGCCAAGATGGTATTCAACATGGAATAGATTTTATAAATGGACCTAATTTTGAAAAATTTTTTGAAATATTTGAGATAGAATCATTTATAACAATTGGAAATGCCTCGGATGAATTTAAATCATGGACATCTGAAAACGGTTTCGAAATTGAGTATAGAGAATCTATTGGAGGCTACGTAAGAAGATAAAAGTTAACAATCATCAAGATCTCATATGTTTTATTGGGTTTTGCCTGTATATATTCAAAGAATTAAATCATGGAAACAATAAAAATTATAGTATTTACATTATGTATTCTAACAGTATTTTATTCAATAATTAAAAAAAATCGTATTTATTTCAATTACGGGTATTTAATAATTGGACTATTAATAATTTTTGATCAAATCAGTATTTACATTGAAAATTTAGATCCTTTAAATTTGGCAATAGCGTGTCTATGGCTGATACAAGTAATTTTAGTCATTCCAAATAGATTACCCCCATTAACTAAAGATGGGAGCGTAGTTGCAAAATCAGCTGTTCCCAAAATAATGATTAGCCTTTCGATAATTAATTTTTTTGGAGCTTTTTATGCGACGCAAGTAGATTACATTCCATCAGCTGCAGTTTATGGGCATGTGATTTTAGGTCTGCTTCCAATCTTCCCTGCATATTTTTTACTTACTGGAAAAATAGAAACTATAGATTAGTTATTTTTTGAATTCCATAATCAAAGCTGTGTGAATCAAGGTTGCAACTAATTTTCCATCCAGATTGTAAAGTTCACCCCTCATAGTTACAATGTTTTTACCCTTTTTAATTATTTCGGCAGTTGCTATCGCATCTCCTTCAAACAAAGGTCTGTGATGAATACTGTGTAAATTCGTTGAGTTGGGATATATGGTGCCGTCAGCTTCATAAATTAAAAGAAGGCTTGTCACATCATCTAACATGGAATTCATTTGTCCACCTTGAACAGTTCCAGCGGGATTTAAAGTATTGGAAGGGAAAGAACCTTTTAATTTTAAAAACCCTTCACGATATTCTATAAATTTAAAGTTGAAAATTTTTCCTGATCCACCCTTATTTTTATGAAAGGCTAAATATTTTTCAATCTCTTCTTTCATTTTATTTTGTTGTTTGATTTTAGGGTTTTATTTAAGATAAATTTAATAAAGATTGATTAGATTTATGTGTTAAAATTTAATCAAAATAAAATATGAAAAAGCTATCAATTCTTTTCTTTTCTCTATTCTTCATATCAATTAGTTCACAAGAGAATATTAAGTATCAAAAACCATCCAAAGAGATATTAGATCTTGTTGAATTTGAAAGACCCCCGTCAAT
Source organism: uncultured Bacteroidota bacterium (assembly GCA_902614065.1). GTDB lineage: Bacteria > Bacteroidota > Bacteroidia > Flavobacteriales > Flavobacteriaceae > Eutrophosalina. The sequence continues at coordinate 69,255 of CACMJT010000003.1, forward strand.
ATTATATGACGAAAACAAAAATTTTATGCTTTTTCTATTTAGAGATAATTATAAATCAATTGCTGAACTTTCAGCAAAGGAATTAAGACTGGGGGGTTTAAGAATTGATCCAAAAACCAATATTGGTAGTAGGGTTACTTACTATAATAATGTCAAAATTCGAAATCTTAAAAATAAAAAATCTGAGATAACTCAAGTAAAAGGCTTGCCTAAAAACCCCAAATTGAGTAATATATCTTGGTCACCCGATCAAAAAAGAATTGCTCTAACAAATACAACTGAAACTGGGGTTGAACTTTGGGTTCTAGAACTGGAAAATGGGTCGGTCACGAAACTTACGGAGTCAAATTTAAATTCAAATATTGGGAGTGTAATTAATTGGTTTTCTGACAGTGAAAACATGCTAGTTAAAATGATATCAAACAACAGAAGACCATTAATCGATACAAATAAAATTGTCCCTGATGGACCAACAATATCTACAAATTTTGGTGAAAAAGCACAAAATAGAACATATCAAGACTTGCTAAAAAATAAGTTTGATGAGCACAATTTTGAACAACTCTCGACATCAAGTATATATAAAGTATCTATTGATGGATCCGTTAAAAAATGGATGGATGATGGAATGTATAGAACAATATCTTTTTCACCAAATGGAGAATATGTAATGATTTCTCAAATCAATAAACCATTTTCCTATTTAGTTACATATAGCAGATTTCCAACAGAAACAAACATTTATAATAAAGACGGAGATTTTGTTTCAAACCTTCAAAAAGTTCCATTGATTGAAGAACTGCCAAAAGGCTTTATGTCGGTTAGGACAGGCAAAAGAAGTTTTAGCTGGAGACCCGATAAAGGAGCATCTCTTACTTATGTTACAGCATTGGATTCCGGAGATCCCTCAAAAAAAGTTGATTTTAGGGATGAGGTTTATGAATTAAATTATCCTTTCTCGGGCAAAGGTAAATTTATACTCAAAACAATAAATCGTTTTTCTGGCATTGATTGGGGAACCAAAGATATGGCAATCGCTTATGATACTTGGTGGAATACAAGAAATAGAAAATCTTATGTTTTTAACCCATCAAACCCAAATATTAAACCGAAAATAATCTCTGATAGAAACTATCAGGATACATACAGCGATCCAGGAAGTTTTCTTAGATCTAGAAACGAGTTTAACAGGTCGGTGCTAAAAATGCATTATGGAAATATTTTTCTTAGAGGACAAGGTTTTTCACCAAGTGGTCAATTTCCTTTTATAGATAAGGTTAATACCAAGACATTTGAAAAAACTAGGGTTTATCAATCTAGCTACACTGATAAAATTGAAAGTATTATTGACTATGATCCAAAAAAAAATCAGCTTACCGTAAGTATTGAATCACCAAGTGAGTACCCCAACTATTATACAAAAAAAGTAAAGTCAGGAAAACTTGAAAAATTAACCAATCTAAAAAACCCTTTTTTAGAATTACAAAACGTTAAAAAAGAGAAAATAACATATCTGAGAAACGATGGAGTTGAGCTTTCTGGAATATTATATCTACCTCTTAATTATGATAAAGAAAAGAAAGAAAAAATGCCTATGATTCTTTGGGCTTACCCAAGAGAATTTAAAGACAGGCAAAGCGCATCACAGAATACTAAAAATTCAAACGAATTTACATACCCTTATTATGGTTCAATGGTTTATTGGGTAACCAAGGGTTATGTAGTTTTGGATGATGCATCCTTCCCAATTATAGGTGAGGATGAAAATGAACCAAATGATAATTTTAGAAATCAATTGGTAGCAAATGCAGAAGCTGCGATTGATGCTGTCGATAAAATGGGCTACATTGATAGAAATAGAGTGGCTGTTGGAGGTCATAGCTATGGTGCATTTATGGTTGCAAATTTATTATCACACAGTAATCTTTTTGCCGCAGGAATAGCTAGAAGTGGTGCCTATAATAGGACTCTCACTCCTTTTGGATTTCAAAGTGAAGAGAGAAGTTACTGGGAAGCTCCAGATGTTTACTATACAATGTCACCATTTATGCATGCTGATAAAATGAAAACCCCATTGCTGTTAATTCATGGGGAAGATGATAACAACTCAGGTACTTATCCAATGCAAAGTGAAAGATACTTTAATGCCTTAAAGGGTTTGGGTGCTACTGTAAGATTGGTGATGTTGCCAAAAGAAAGTCATGGATATAGATCAAAAGAAAGCATTTATCATGTCTTGTGGGAGCAGGACCAATGGCTTGATAAATATGTTAAGAATAAAAAACAATCCTTTTATAATTAATAAAATTATTTAAGTTTGCTATCACAATTATGAAATATACTTTAAAACACCCTGACACAGTTGGAGCTATAAATAGCTCCTTGTGTGTTGCTCATTGCTTTGCCACACCATTTTTATTTCTAACTCAAGCTCAAACCAGTTTAGTGGAGTTATCATCGGTTCCACTGTGGTGGCAATTGCTTAATTATGTTTTTATTATTGTTTCATTTTTTGCAGTCAAAAGGACTGTAAAAAACTCATCAAATGAACTAGTTAAATCTCTTTTGTGGGTATCATGGGTTTTACTTTCTGCCTTAATCTTAAATGAAGAATTTGAGATTATGCACATGCCAGAACTTTTGACATATTTTGCCGGTATATCTCTTGCTTCATTACACATTTACAATTTAAAATATTGTCAGTGTGAAGATGAGAATTGCTGTCCTCCGGAAAAATAAAAGGTAGTTTTTTAGATGGCTCTAAATCTCCTAGATTTTGCCCAATAAATCCTATTGGAATTTCCTAAAAATAATTTTTTATTCACCCTATCATTAAATTCATTTCTGATTGAATTTAACTGATCATTTCCGTTTTTTTGCTCTTTTAAATTCATAAATATATTTTTCTGCAATATTATGTAATTCATAAATATTTTACAATGGTTTTAGTGTGAAAAAATCATTATTATTTTATTAATAAATTTTCAACTTTAACCATTTAGAATTGTCAAAAAAACAATTCCATTTTTAATGATTATATATTTAAGCCCTTCAAATTTTAAAAGATTAATAATTTTTAAAAATTTAATATTGTTTTTTTCTGCATTTAACATAGAATAAATAAATTATTGAATAATCAAAAATTTAAATTTTATGAAAAAATCTATTTTATTAACACTTAGTATTCTTTTTTGTATTTCTTTAAATTCTCAAAGAGGTGCAAATGCTGAATATTGGGTTAGCTTCACATATCTACCCAAAAAGGGGATGATTGAAGAGTTTGAAAAGGCTGTAGCAGATAAAACAGCAAAGTACAATGCCACGGAAGAAGATGCTATTTTTGCATTTCAGATAATGACAGGTGGTGGCCAAGGTGCATACCAAAGATGGGTTGTAAGAAAAGATCGAGCTTTTTTTGATCAGGACAATGCTGAAGAATTGAAATATTGGAATGAAAATGTTGATCCTTATATCGCTGATAAAAGTGGTCAAAAAATTTGGCAAATGCTTAAGGGAGCAAGTCATGGTTGGGACGAACCAAGAACACCTCTTAAATATTATGTCCAAAACACCGCAGTTGTAAAGAGAGGAAAAAATCAAGATTTTATGACAGTTCATAGAAGACTTAAGCAAATGATGTCTGAAACGGAATATACTGGGAATCGAGCTGTATTCAAATTAAATAGTGGAGGAAATAGTCAAACTTATATGGTTATTAATGGTTTTGACTCACATGCTACTTCATTTAGCAATAACCTACCTGAGGGAACAAATTTTGCTAATGCTTACAATGAAAAATTTGGTGAAAATGCATGGCAAGAGGATTGGTCTGCTGCTAATGAGGCAATTGAAATGTGGGGTTCTAGTGTTGTCAAAATGATGTATCGTCCAGATCTTTCTAGCAAGCTTTAGTTTAATTAAATAATCTGGGTGTTTATTCACCCAGATTTTTATAAAGTATATTAATTATGAATAACTCAGAAATCAGAAATGTTACAAAAGAAATATTGAAAGGAAAATATAAAAACGTAATGTTGCCTTTTTTATTAGCAAACTTATTACTTGGTTTAACTCAGTCACAAGAATTATACAGCTCTGCTTATGAAGCCTATGGTTTAAGTTATGTCTTTACCATTGGATCATTAGCCCTATTAATTCAAGGTCCGATAAGCATTGGTTTGGCAACTTATTCACTTTCAATTGTAAACGAAAAAGAGTATAGCTACACTCAAATTATTTCGGCCTTTAAATATTTTTTTAAAGCATTACTTTTAGTTTTACTATTTACAATATCTTTTGCAATAGGATTTTTATTATTATTTGTACCTGGTATTATTATAGCTCTTATATTTTCTCAAATCTTCTACATAACAGCTGAAAATCCTCAAATTGGTGTGATAGATGCTTTCAAAAAAAGTGCAAGTCTAATGAAAAATAAAAAGCTCCAACTTTTTGGTTTGGTAATGAGATATTTTGGTCTTTTTATTTTGGGACTGTTTACGCTTGGAATTTGGTGGCTATGGTTGATCCCTCAAGCTTATGTATCATTTGCAATTTTTTATAAAGAGCTTCAGTCATAAAATTCTTATTTTTGCACAAACTAACTAACATGAATGCAAAGAGATTTTTTTTATTTTTTACCCTTCTGATTTTTCTGGCCTGTGGCAGCTCCGATGATTCGTCTGATACAAGTGGAGATAATGGAAATAACAACGGAGGAAATAATAATGGCGGAAATACTGGTGGCAACGATGACACCAAAGATGAAACAAATTATTATTTCAGTGATTCAGGAAATGATTCCAATTCTGGTTCTCAAAAAAATCCTTGGAAGTCGTTATCAAAACTAAATAGTAGTGAACTCAATCCTGGCGATTCAATTTTCTTTAATAGAGGAGATTCTTTTTTTGGTGAGTTGGTCGTAAATGGCTCAGGTACTGCATCAGAGCCTATAGTTTTCACATCTTATGGCTCAGGGGACAAGCCAATTATTAGTGGAAAAGTAGGCTCAAGTGGTGGTGGTGATTATCAACAGGCCATTTATGTATTGAATAACGACAATATGGTTTTTGAAAATTTAGAAGTCCAAAATAATCGTCAAGCTCCTAGAACAAATGTAGATAACTCGGACAGTTTTGGTATTCATATACACAATACTAGTGAAGAGACTTTAAATAATTTTGTTTTCAAGAATATGACATTTAAAAATGTTTATGCTATAGCCCAGGTTGATCCATCCGATCAGCAGGCATTCAATCAGTTTGAAGTTGCTGGAATTAGGATTTTTACAGATTGGAATAAAGCCCCTATTAACAATGTTTTGGTTGAAGACAGTTATTTCACAGACTTGCAAAGATTTGGAGTTCATGCCAAGCACTCCATAGGAAATAATTCAAATGATAATAGACACACAAATTTTGTTTTTCGAGGAAACGAATTTAAACAGATTGGAGGCACATGCATACTTCCATCTCGGGTCAGAAATTGTCTCATAGAAAATAATATTTTTGATGAACCTGGTGCGAAAACCAATTCAAGAATGATTGGTAGAGGTAGTGCAGTATGGAATTGGTATAGTATCAATACTATAATCCAAAACAATCAGGCGCTAAAAATTAGAGGAATTCTAGACTCACATGGAATTCATATAGATCATAGAAACGTTGATACATTTATTCAATACAATTATATGGAAGATTGTGAAGGAGGTTTTGTTGAAATTTTGGGAGGAAATGAGACTTCAGTATACAGGTTTAATATCAGTGTTAATGACGGCTGGAGAAGCAACCCAAATTGGGTGAACAGCAATCATACAATATGGCTGAGTGACAACATTGGAGGGCAGGATGGATACAATTCTGAAAATAGTTATATATACAATAATACAGTGGTAATAAACAGGTCTTCAGATCCATATCGAACAGCTATTGATATTCAAGCAAACAATACAAGAATTTTTAATAATATTTTTTATTCTATAAATGGATCAAAAATGGGCAATAAACAAGTCAATGTAACCGATAATAACTTATCAATGACTAATAATTTATTTTTTGGGCAAGTTGATACAAGATTTAAAGACTACGACGAACAAGCAGTTTTTCAAAATCCAAACTTTTATGATGAAAGTTTAGATGGAGCAAAGGGTTATCAGTTACTTGCAGGCAGTCCGGCAATTAATGCTGGAATTCCTTATTCTGGAAAATATGCTCATCCTCCAATTCCAGTTGGGGATTCTGATATTTTTTCTGATGTTGAAGCAATACCCTCAGTTGGTTTTTTTGGCAGGTCATTGACTGTGAACTCAACGCCAAATATTGGAGCAAACAATGCGAAAAATGGAGAAATAACGAGCTTATATAATTTAGATAACCCATTAATTAGAGATTTGTTTAACAATCAAGAAATCGAACTAAAAAATGTAGACAATGACTATAAGTTTAGGTTAATTGACATTACTGGAAAAGAAAAGAAAAATGGAACAGTCAATAGTTCAAACTCAAAAATCAAACTAGATGATGATTTAGAAAATGGAGTTTATTCAATAATTATAGAAAACAATGAAAAGAGTTTTTCACAAAAGTTTATTTATAGAAAATCTGACTCATAATAATGAAATGCTTGAAATGTAAATACACATGGCAGAGATCAAAATGGACGGAATTTATTTCGTTTTTAGCAAAATGTCCAAAGTGTGGAAGCAGATTTTTGTTAAGGTATTAAACTCTTTAAATTTTTAATTGTCTCTTGTATAGACGGACTTGTATTAAAAAAATGATATATGGAATTACTAATAAAAAATTTAACAAAAACTTACAGCAATAAGGTAAAGGCTCTTGACAACGTCAGTTTAAAAATTGGTGTTGGAATGTTTGGGTTGTTGGGTCCAAATGGTGCAGGCAAGTCAACATTGATGAGAACGATTGCCACAATTCAATCACCAGACTCGGGTGAAATTCACTTCAATGACATTAATGTACTTGATGATCAATTATCTCTAAGAAAAATTTTAGGTTACTTACCACAATCATTTGGTGTTTACCCAAAAATGTCTGCTGAACAACTCTTAAATTACTTTGCCGTTCTGAAAGGAGTTAGTGATAAAAAAGAGCGTAAAGATTTGGTTAATGAACTTTTAGAAATTACCAACTTACAAGACGTTAAGAAAAAAAATGTTGATGGATATTCTGGCGGAATGAAGCAAAGATTTGGAATTGCTCAACTATTACTAAACGATCCAAAGCTGATTATAGTTGATGAGCCAACTGCTGGATTAGATCCAGCTGAAAGACAAAGATTTCTAAATGTAATTAGAGAAGTAGGAACAAATTGTGCAGTCATATTTTCAACTCATATTGTAGAAGACGTTAAGGAGTTGTGTAATGATATGGCAATAATGAATGGGGGTAAAATACTAAAACATATAAAACCCGCGAAAGCAACAAAAGAAATTTTAGGCAAGATTTGGACAAAATCTGTTAAGAGAGATGATCTTGAAAAAGCCGAACAAAAATACGATGTATTATCATCAAATTATAATGTTGATAATACAATCAATATTAGAGTATATTCTGATAAAAAACCCGGTGTTGGATTTAAAAAAACAGAACCACAACTTGATGACGTTTACTTTATAGCCTTAAAAGAAGATCAAAAAAAATAATTATATGTTCTTTAATATTTTTAAAAATGAAATTAGTTATTGGTTAGACAGACCTGCTTTTTATGTTTATTCATTGATATTTTTGTTCATTGCCGTAATGACTTCAGGCTCTGCAGCTGGTTTATTTGATTCGGTTACAGTCACTGTGGGCTCATCAAGAATTGTAAACTCTCCATTCGCACTTTCTGGACTCTTTGCTGGCCTAAGTAGTTTGGTGATCTTTTTATATCCCTCAATAATTGGAGTATCTGTCTACAGAGACTTTAAAAGCGAAATGCATACAATTTTATATTCCTATCCTTTTACAAAACTCGAGTATTTACTTGCAAAATTTTTCAGTGGAATATTTATTGTTCACATTATCGTATTATTAATTGGAATAGGGATTGCTCTTGGATTTAATTTGCCTGGTACAAATCCAGATCTTTTGACAGACTTTGATATCAAACCCTATTTTGATGCATATATAATATATGTCTTGCCCAACATGTTATTTACAGGAGCGATTGTTTTTGGCATAGTTACATTCACACGTAATATTTCAGCTGGATTTATATTTGTCATTGTTATTTTAATCTTACAAGGCTTTCTTGTAAGCTTTGGTCAAGAGCAAGAAAATAGGTTAGTTGCTGCTCTTCTAGACCCATTCGGCGACATGGCCCTAGATTACTATACAAGATATTGGACAGTTGCAGAACAAAATGAATTGTACATACCCATAAAGGGAGTATTTATTTATAATAGACTAATATGGTTAACAATTGGACTTGCTGTTTTTATTTCCATATACAAACTTTTTGCTTTTAGCCAAAACGCATTCACATTTTCATTTAGAAAGAAAGATTCAGTCAGGTTTACGAAATCAAATTTTGGAGGAATTACCAAAATTGATCTTCCAAAAATTAATTTAAGTTTTTCTGCTAAAACAAAGTTCAATTTATTATGGCGTCTTTCAAGCATTGACTTTTTATACATTATAAAGAGTTGGCCTTTTATTTCAATAGTAATTGTTGGCTTGCTTTTAAACTTAGTTGGCCTATTTGAATTGGGAAACATTTTTGGTACCGCAACATTGCCAAGGACGTGGAGAATGTTAGAGGCAGGAGCACCATTTACACTGGCGATCAACATTTGTACTTTTTTATATGCGGGTTTATTAATTCATCGCTCTAGAATATCTAATGTTAACCAATTAATTGATACCACACCAACTCCAAATTGGATTTTACTGGGCTCGAAGTTTTTGGCCATAGTTAAAATGCAGATTGTGTTATTGTCTCTCATCATGATCACGGGAATTATTTTTCAGATTTATAAAGGATACTACGACTTTCAGATTGGACTGTACGTATATGAGTTAATTGTTCTGAACCTTATATATTATGTCATTTGGGCACTGTTGTCCTTTTTTGTACAGACCTTAATACCCAACCCTTACTTAGGGCTTTTTGTAATGATTGTTCTATTGATTGGTATCCCGCTTACAAGCATTGCAGGGATTGAACAATCAATATTTAAATACAATCAAGGTCCAGGTTTTTCTTATTCAGATATGAATGGTTATGGTTCAGGTTTGGAAAACTATTTTGTTTATAAAATTTATTGGTTATGTCTGGGAATAGTGTTTTATATACTTACCATTTTATTTTACAATCGTGGAATATCTAATGGTTTAAAAGAAAAATTTAAAATTGCCAGATCAAGATTCAATGGCAAAAATCCGTTTTTCTTATCACTTTTTACATTGTTATTTTTTTCAATTGGGGGATACATCTATTATGTTAATAACATTTTAAATGTCAGAAAATCAGCTAAAGAGAGAGAAATTGAAACAGTAGAGTGGGAAAAAAAATATAAAAAATTTGAGAGTTACAGTCAACCAAGAATTGTTTCTGTTAACGTGAATGTTGATCTTTTTCCAAAGTCTAGAAATGTAAGTGCATCCGGCCAATACGTTATGGTTAATAAAACAAAGGATGTAATTGACAGCATATTTTTAAATCATAATCGTGGTATTAGCACTTTTGAGTTTAGCAAAGAAAATACTCTTGTTCTTGAGGATACAATTTATCATTTTGATATATACAAGTTAAAAGAACCATTAATACCTGGAGATTCATTAAACTTAAACTTTACGGTTAAAAACCAGCCAAATACATTTTTAAGAAATAATTCACCAGTCTTATACAACGGAACGTTTGTTAATAATTTCACACTCTTCCCTTCACTTGGATACAGTGGGGGAGAATTAAGAGACGATAAAACAAGGGAAAAGTATGGTCTTCCACCAAATAAATTAAAACCACATCCTTCTGATTCTACAGCATTAGGAAATACATATATTTCAAAAGATTCTGACTGGATCGATTTTGAAGCAGTTGTAAGTACATCAAAAGAGCAAATTGCGATCGCTCCGGGCTATTTACAAAAAGAGTGGATTGAGGATGACAGGAGATATTTCCACTACAAAATGGATAGCAAAATCTTAAATTTTTATGCATTTAATTCTGCTGACTATAAAGTGGCAAGAGACAAATGGAAAGATGTTAATCTTGAAATTTATCATCATAAAGGGCATGAGTACAATTTAGATAGAATGATGAAAGGTATGAAAGCTGCCTTACAGTATTGTTCAGAAAATTTTAGTCCTTATCAACATAAACAAGCTAGAATTATTGAATTTCCAAGAACATCCGGAACATTTGCTCAGTCTTTCCCTAATACGATTCCTTTCTCTGAAACATTTGGTTTCATTGCTGATGTAGATGATTCTGACGAAGGTGGAAATGACTTTGCATTTGTTGTTACAGCACACGAGATAGCACACCAATGGTGGGCCCATCAAGTTATAGGGGCTGACGTTCTTGGCGCTACTATGCTTTCTGAAAGCCTTTCGGAATATGTTGCTCTAAAAGTCATAGAACAAGTAAATGGAAAAAATAAGATGAGGAAGTTTTTAAAAAGATCCCTAGATACGTATTTGACACAAAGAACTTTTGAAACTAAAAGAGAAAATGCTTTAATGTATAATGATGGACAAGGCTATATTCACTATCAAAAAGGTTCACTTATCTTTTATGCACTCAGTGATTATATTGGAGAAAAAGTTTTAAATGAAACGCTTTCAAAATATGTAGACAAAGTTGCATTCCAATCACCGCCCTACACGACATCAATTGAATTGGTTGATGATCTGAGAGAAGTGATTCCTGACTCTCTCAATTATGTAATCAAAGATATGTTTGAAACAATCACTTTATATGAAAACAGAATCTTAAAAGCAGAATCTAAAGAACTAGAAAGCGGAAAATATCAAGTCGATTTGGAGTTCAGGGTCAGTAAGTATAGAAACGATGAAAAAGGAAAAATGTTTTATGGAGATGAAGAAAGAGACTCTATTTTCTACAAGTCTGATGATATGAGAAAACCAGAGTATTCAGTATTCTTAGAAGACTATATTGATGTGGGTGTCTTTGGAGATGATGATGATAATGAACTTTATTTAAAGAAACATAAAATTACATCCATTAATAATAAGCTCTCAATTATTTTGGACGAGAAGCCAGTTGAAGTTGGCATCGATCCATATAATAAATTGATTGATACGAATTCGGATGATAATAGAAAGAAAGTAGAATCACTTTAAAATGTCAAATAATTATGCACTTATAACAGGAGCCAGTTCTGGAATTGGATTGGAAATTGCAAAGTGTCTTGCTGAAAAAAAATATAATGTAATTCTGACGGCAAGAAGTGAAAAAAAACTAATTCAATTTTCATCTGAAATATCTCAAAATTATGGAGTTAAATCAGATTATATTAAATGTGACTTAAGTGAAATTGATGCGCCCAAAATACTTTATGATTTTTGTGAATCAAATCATTATCAAATTGATGTCCTCATTAACAATGCAGGTTATGCATTGCCAGATTTGTTTCATATTTCCCCCATGGAAGATGAGGAGAAGTTTCTCAGGGTACTGTCAACATCTGTTATCGCATTAACTAAAATATTTTTACCTAAAATGATGAAAAACGGTCATGGAAATATAATGATTGTTTCCTCAGTAGCTGCCTATGCTCCTCCATCATCAATTCAGTCATTGTACGGTCCAGTAAAAACATTTATGAATAGATTCAGTGAATCTTTAAATGCTGTATATAATAAGCACAAAATATATTCTACTGCTTTGTGTCCGGGTTACACTGTAACAAACTTTCACACAGCGAGTGGTGTTCAAAATGAGATGGATAATGTACCAGACTTTTTAAAAAAATCTGCAAGAAGAATTGCTATCGAGGGAGTTGAAGGCATGCTAAATAATAAAAAAGTTGTGGTACCAACTAAAACTTGGAAGTTTATTGTTTTTCTCTTAAAAATTGTTCCTAAAAAGGTATTTGATTTTTTAAGTTCTTTTCTAGCACCGGGGAGGTATGAGTAAAAAGCCTGTTGCATTAATGTGCTTAGTTATTTTTATTTTATACGTTTGGGCAGAGCTTGGAGTTGGAATTTTTTTCAAAATTTTTGGGGTGGTAATTAATTTTTTTTAAATTAAAATTGATGAAAGAGTTTAAGTCTATTGGAATAAATTTAGATATGCTTGCTGGGCTGCTAATTCTTATGTTGCCCTTATACATAGATGCTGTTCAGGATTTCTTCATCATAAATCTATATATTATTATTCCATGTACAATTTTATATGCTCTATGTTGCATTACAACCGTTCGGGTTAATAGAGAGGGAATAAAAAAGGAATTATATCTAGCTCCCATTACACTAAAAAAAAAGACATGGAGAGAAATTAAACATTACGCTCATGTAACTGAAAAATGGAGTGGACAATACGGAACACAAAAAATTGAAGTTTTATGGTTCATAGATTTTAATGACAAAGTTTGCTTAAGAATACAAAAAAAAACCAGGAAGAACTTAGATAAAATCATGGAAGCTATTGATAAGTTCGAAGACAAGTACGAGATTAAGTTAGAAATTAAAGATCCATATTTAATGGCATATGGATACAGTAAGGTTAAGTATCCTACTAAAAAATCGGAGGAGGTTAAAAAAAATGATAAGCCAGAATAATTATTATAAATTTGAATCATGAAGCACATTTTTAATTTTAAGTTTGGATTCTTTTTTTTTGTTGGAATTGTTTTGGGAATGTTATATGTCCTGATTTCAGATTCAAATAAAGTTTCAGAGTCTGACGTAAAAGAAAAATTAGACGAAATTTTTCAAATTGTTGATAACGATGTAGATCGTTTTGGTGAAATTGTGACTGATGATTTTTTCATTTTCGAAAACAGTAAAAGGTACAACGCAGAAGAATTTATCGATTTTGTAAAATCATTTGATATAATAGAATCTAAAAGAGAATTTAAAAATATAGAAATCGATACTGATTTTAATTCTGCGCATGTAAGCTTAGAACATCATGGGGAGTTCGACATAAACACACCAGATGGAAAAGTCAGATTGATTTTTGATTGGCTTGAAAGTACTTACCTTATTGAAAAAAATGATGAATTAAAATTTAAGTTCTATTTTTCTGAAGCGATTTTTGATACAATAGTACCAATTAATTAGTCTATCTTTTTTAATAATTTTTTTAATTTTTTAATAATTACCTGATAGCCTTTATTGTTAAGATGGAGTCCATCCTGTAAATAAAAATTAGAGTTTATTTTATTTCCACTCATCAACTCATTATAAAAATCTAGCTGAATTAAATTTTTATTATTCTTGCTTTCTAATTCAATTAGATTATTAATTTCTTCTATTTTTTCAATATCCTTTATTCTTTCAAACGATGGTTTTATTGAAAGATTCACAATTAGGGTACTTGGGAATTTTTTATTTACTTTTTTAAAAAAATCAATAATTTTTAGAGAAATTTTTTTTGCACTATAACCCAAAGTGAGGTCATTTCCACCAAGATATGTAATGATATATTTAGGATTCAAGCTTTTAAATAAATTTTCAAAATTTTTCTTTAAATCCTTAATTAACGCACCACCAAAACCTAGATTAATTGAATTAAAACCTGAAAAATCAGACTCTATATTTTCCCAAAGCCTTATTGTTGAACTGCCATAAAAAACAAGTTGATTTGCAATTTCTTTTTTTTGAATAATTAATTTTTTTAAATCTTTCAACTCTGCTTCAAAATTTAAATCCTCTGAAATTAAATTTTTAACCCAAGTTTTGTATTGTTTGTTATAATCTTTAACAAACTCCACTAGCCTTGGATCATCATCTTCATAAATTCCATAATCACTCATCTTAAATGGTTTCATTATCTCACATTTATAAGTACTCTGTGAAAGAAGTTTGTCAAAATTTGCCATGACAATGGGAACTATTTTTGGTTGATTTTTAAGTTTTGTTGCTAATTTAAAAACACCAATTTTGAAGTCTCCTGGTGATTCTTCAGTTCTTCTTGAAAAACCTTCTGGACTAACAACTAGCCCATTTCCTTTTTTTAGATCATCCAAGGATTCACGATAGAAATTTTTATTGAAAGTTTTTATTTGACTATAGTTTATGTTAGGTGGAATAAAGTTTTGAGCAAATACCCTTATATAATTGAATTTTTCGTAGTATTTGAAGTGATTTTTTTCTTCTTCTAATGAGCACCTAACAACCCTATTTCCAGGATTTTTGTAGTATTTCTCTAAAATAATACTACTAATAAAATGGCTATCAAGGGTGATTTGGAAATCATCAAATACTGAATAATTTTGGTGATTATTAAGGTGATTATATATAAATATAGAGTTGCTTTCATGAGGCAGGTTTTCTGTTCCTTTCAAAATAAATTTTATGTTTGATAAAATTTTTGAAAACTCTTGTGCGCAAAGTTTTCTGTTTTCTAAAAAATTAGAATTTTCTGGTAGATTAATTATGGTTTTATAAAGCTTTCTTAATTGGTCATTAAGATTTTGGTCAACTAATTTTTTTTTTGAACTCAACTAATTTTTTTTAATAAATTAATCATCTCATTAGGAGATTCAAGAAAATATTTTGCCCTAGTAGCTTTTCTTCCTACTTTAATTGAAAATGCTTTTTCTGGAAGATTGACAAACATATTTTCATCTGAAATATCATCACCAGCACACAAAACAAAATCATATTCATCTTCATTTAGAATAGAATTGACAGCACTACCTTTATTAATATTAACATTTGTAATCTCAATTGCTTTATCCCCATCCATCATGATAAGGTTTTCTGATATTAAACTATTAATCACAGTCTTAAGTTCAACAACTCTGTCATTGGCAAGTTCTGGATCAGTTTTTCTGTAGTGCCACACTATACAGTTGGATTTCTCTTCAGTAAACGTACCAGGGGTTCTGTCTGTAAAATCTTGAAATATTGGAAGAAAGTTTTGTTTCCAGTTCGTGTCTTTCTGTATTTTTTCAATCCACTTTTTATTGATTTTTTTATGAAAATGTCCATGTTCGGCAAAGAGAGTAATGTTTAATTTTGAAAACCATTTATCTAAAAACTGTTTGTCTCTCCCACTGACAATAACTAATCTAGTATTATTTTTTTCTGCTAATGTCTTCAATAAATTTAGTATTTCAACGCTTGGGGTTGCAGCCTCTGGCTTGTGATGAAAATCAACCAAAGTCCCATCATAATCAAACAATAATAGTCTTTTCTTTGCTTTACTAAATTCATCCTGTATAGTTTTGATGAGACCATTTTTAATTTTTATTGTAGAAGGATCTTTTTTCTCGATTGACTTATTTTTCAGAGTTTTAAAGAATGCATTTGCCCAATATTTTACTGTATACCTACTAAGCCTTTTTTGCATCGTCTGATTCCTCCTAACTTGTTCATCAATGGGCATTTTTATTGCCTTTAGTATGCTATTTGCCATTGAGTCTAAATCAAAAGGATTAACAGTAATGGCCTCAAAAAGTTCTTTTGAAGCTCCAGCCATTTCACTAAGAATTAATACTCCATCTGAATCAACTCTTGTTGCTACAAATTCTTTTGCAACTAAATTCATCCCGTCCCTAACTGGTGTGATCATCGCTATGTCAGAAATCATATATAAATCAATTAAATCATCAAAATCCATTTGTCTGTAATAGTACCATATTGGAGTCCAATTAACAGTTGCAAATTTTCCATTTATTCTCCCAACAAATTCGTCTGTTTCTTTTTTTAATTTTTTATACTCTGGAACATTAGATCTCGATGGAACACTTAACATAACAAGTCTTACTTTTTCTAAATACTCAGGGTTTTTTTCTAAAAAAAGTTCGAATGCCCTCATACGATTAATCACACCTTTGGTATAGTCAAGCCTATCGATCGAAAGAATTAGTTTGCTATCATCTGTAGATTTTTTATGTAAGTTCAATTGAATTTTTAGTTCAGATTGTTGTGATTTTTTTTGTTGTTTATGAAGGTTGGCAGCTTTATTAAATCTATCATAATCAATTCCCATAGGAAACGTATTTACAACAACTTCTCTTGATCCTAAATTCACTCTATTAAAATCTACATCATATCTTAAAATTCTTTTTACAGAACTTAAGAAGTGTCTCTGATAATCAAACGTATGAAATCCCACTAAATCAGCACCTAATATGCCTTCCAAAAGATCATTTCGCCAAGGAAAAATTCTAAAAATTTCAAATGAAGGAAATGGAATATGAAGAAAAAAACCAATTGTTAAATCTGGTCTTGATTCTTTAATCATTTTAGGTAATAGTAATAACTGATAATCATGAACCCAAACTGTTCCATTTGTAGCTGCGTGCTTAATTACTTCATCGCAAAACTTTTGATTTACTTTGACATATGATTTCCAATCATTTTCATTGAACTTTGCATATTCAATGAAGTAATGAAAAAGTGGCCAAATGCACTTATTTGATAATCCGTAGTAAAATTTTTCAATTTCTTTAGTAGTTAATCTAACTTCTTTAAGATTCAATTTATTTAAGGAATTATTTATTTCAGCCCTGTTTTTTTTATTTAAATCATTATCGGAAAGCCCTGACCATCCTATCCAAAGTGAATCGGTTTTTTGATGAATTGATTTTAACCCTGTTGCTAAACCCCCACTTGATGATTGAAATAGAAAAGATTTTTCTAATTTCGTTACATTAACGGGCAATCTGTTAGAAACAATTATATTTTTCCTCATAATTCCAGTGCGAATTTATACAAAATGAAAAATAATGAATATCGACAAAGGTTTAAATTACGGAATTATAGGAAATTGTAAATCTTCAGCCCTTATTAATGAGGATTCTTCAATAGATTGGTGTTGTTTACCACAATTTGATTCATCAGCTATTTTTTGTAAAATAATTGATAATCATATTGGTGGAAGTTTTAAAATTGTAGCTGACGAAAGCTATATAATTACCCAACAATACATAAACAACACTGCTATAGTAAGAACAAATTTCAAAAATGAAAAAAATGAATTCGAGGTATTGGATTTTATGACTAGATATAAATTGGATGATCAGAATTTTTACAGCCCCCCTGAAATACAAAGACTTATTAAACCTATTAAAGGGTTACCAAAAATTAAGGTGCTTTACAACCCTACTTTGGAATATGCGAATGGCAAAACTAAAACCTATGAAAAAGAAGACTTTATAGTTAGTGTATTCGATGAGGCTAGTTATGAGACCTTATTTTTATATACTGATATTGAAAAGAAAAAAATTTTAGAAAACAAAGAGTTTGAATTGTCAAAATCTGTTTACTTAAATCTGTCCTATAATGAAAAAATTGATTTACCAAGTTTAAGTAAATCTGAAGGAGAGCTCAAAAAAACCCAAGAGTATTGGCTAAATTGGTGTAAAAAATCACCTTCATTTAAGTCATACAACAAAGAAATTACAAGAAGTTCTATCACGCTTAAACTATTAACATTTGAAAAGACTGGTGCTGTTTTAGCAGCTGCTACAACTTCTATTCCTGAGACAATTGGAGAAGTAAGAAATTGGGACTATAGGTTCTGTTGGATTCGGGATGCTTCAATGGTCATAAAGATTATCGCAAAATTAGGTCACCAAAGAATTGTTAAGAATTTTATTGATTTCATTGTTAATTTAATTCCGAATAAAAACGAAAAACTTCAAATTATGTATGGAATTGATGGACAAAAAACTTTAACTGAAAAAATATTAAAACACCTTTCCGGATATAAAAACTCAAAACCAGTTAGAATTGGAAATGCAGCATACATACAAAAGCAAAATGATATTTATGGAATTTTAGTTGATGCAATCCACTTCCAAATTGAAAAGTTTAAAGATATCAGCTATAAACACGAACAATTATGGTCCATCGTAAAATCCGTTGTTTGGGTTGTAGAAAAAAATTGGAAAAAGCCTGATAAAGGAATTTGGGAATTTAGAAACGAAGATCAACATTTTACCTTTTCAAAGCTACTTTGTTGGGTTGCTATTGACCGGGCAATTAAGATATCAAATTTGATTAAAAACGGAAGGAAGTCTGATAAGTGGAAAATATTGAGGGAAGAAATAAAAAATGATATTCATTTAAATGCTTGGAACCCAAAAATAAAAGCATTCACTCAATCTTATGGCTCTGATTTTCTAGACGCGTCTGTTCTTTTAATGGAATCTTATGGATTTATTGATTGTAAAGACCCCAAATACGTTGATACTGTTAAGGCAATTGAGAGAGAACTTCTTTTTGATGGTTTATTATTTCGATACAAAAACAATGACGATTTTGGAGAGCCAAAGTCCTCATTTACTGTTTGTACTTTTTGGTACATAAATAGTTTGTTTAAAATAGGAGAGGAAACCAAAGCAAAAAATCTTTTTGACCAGCTGTTATCAAACTCCAATCATATGGGTTTATTTAGTGAAGATTTGGATTTTAAAACAAAAAAAATGTTAGGAAATTTCCCGCAAGCTTATTCACATTTAGCACTGATAGAAACCGCTATGAACTTTAATTCTTAATTGCTATTAATTTCAGGATCATTTTCTAGCTCTTTGTCTTGTATCTTATTCTGATTGTAAATGACTGCTAAAAAGCCAATTAAATAAAGGCAAAATATAACAAAACCTACAATGAAAATTATTGTATCATCCATTTCCTAAATTTTTATCATCACTTCTTCTTTGTCTTATTGCAATTGAGAGAGCGAGTATTGATGGAACCCAAATTCCAACAAAAATTCCACTCAGTTTATCGCCGCTAAACCAAAGAAAAACAGAAAATAAAAAAGATATAAAGGCTAGTATGATTGGGTAGTATTTTAAGAAAAAATTATTCATTATTAAGAACTTAGCAAAAATTGTGCAAAATCTGATTACTTATTTTTTTTTAACTTTTTATAGACCTCAAAACTCACCAATACAAAGATTAAGGCAATCCATAGGTAAACAAAAATTTCACTTTTATACCCCACCTCTAAAAAACTTATCAAACAAACTTACTTTCAGTTGAGTACCACCAATAATTAAAGCAGCAGTAATTATAATTATGTTCTTAATTATGTACTGACCCTCAAGGGTGGGTAAAAAAGGATTTGAATTTTGAAATGTAACTTCAGGAAGAATTACCAATGGTAAAAACGTTCCAGTCATCTGAATTAATAGAAGAACCATAGCAATTAGGGTTGTTCTCTTAAATAAAAAAAAGATTGCTATAAAAACTTCCCAAATACCAATGATTATTGTCCAAGTTGCAGCATCCAAAAAAGGCATCCAATAGACCGTATCCATAACAAGTTCTTGTGCTGGAGACAGGTTAATGATTTTTAAAAATCCAAACCAAAAAAATATGATAAACAAAGGAATTCTGACTAGGAAGTCATTGGTATTAAACTTATACATTAATTGCGATGTTTACAGTGAAGATAGTGCTTCTTTTTGAGAAACAATGGATTGCTTCAAATCTCTTCTAATATCTTTTTCTACTGTTCTTAAATATTTCTTCCTCTTTTTTTCAGAAACAAATGGTACCGACCAGAATTGTTTTGTCTTTGTAAATAGAGATAATCTCCATCCAAAAACAAAAGTATAAACCCCCATAACAAGTCTTAACTTAACTGAATTTAAATATAGTGTTCTAACAGGCAGAGAAGGTGCTCCGTGAGTTATGTAGGTTCTTACTTTTTTATTTTTTAAAAACGGTACTGGGTAAGCGTAGGTTTTAGTTATGTTCACAAACTTGTATGCAAAACCTGGAGTAAATACCTCATCAAAAAAAACTTCCATTCTAGGGGTTAATCTAAACCACCAGACTGGTGAAATGATGTAGATTCTTTCGCACCAAGTCACAAGTTTTTTATACTTTTCAATGACCTTAGTCCTTGGACGTGTAAAACTGTCCCTGTATAGATCTATTATCTCGAGCTCTTCCCCTTTTTTATTTATTTCAGTGCAAATGGTTTTAAAAATACCGTTGTGACAAAAAGAATTTTTATCTGGATGACCTACGACAACTAAGTTTTTCATTTCACTAACACATTGCTCAAAATATGTGCCATTATTATTTGTAAGACTTTATGAAATCTAATCTTGAAGCAAATGCCACCCAGTTTTTTGGAAATTTTCTATACAACTTTTGTAAAAGCATTTGATGTCCTATTTCTTTAACCCAATTAATCATGCTTTCATCTGAGCAGTAAAATTGAACTGTAAATGTTGAGCCTTGTAAATTGGTAGGATTCTCCTCAAATGTAACTTTAAGTAAATCAACTTGATGAACATTATTTGAAATTTCTGGAAGAAGAACCATATCAATATGTTCAATCCAACTCTTTTCAATATCTTTTTCAACGATGAATGTTATATTATAAATGTGCATTCTCAATTAAATTAATCAAAACTTAAACCATTTTATTAAAATCAAAGTAATTTTGTGACCCAATAAATATGAATCATTGAATAAATTTTTATCAGATACTATTGAAAAAGAGCTCAAAGCATTTTATTTCAAAGCGTTTAGACGAAGGTCAAAAAATCTTGAAACATTAGATTTAATTAAAGAATGCTACTTGGATCAAATTGATTTATTCAATGATTATTTGGAGCAGTTGCTTAAATCATTCATAGTAAAACGAAGCAAAAACCTTTTATTGGAGGATTTAATTAAATTCAAAAATTTCGAAGGATGCAACAAAAAGATTATGAAATCTGTAGTTTCAGAAATAAAAAAAATCGATGAGTCAGTTGATTTTGAGTCAGATGAAACAAAGGATTTATTTGAATTCGATGATTAGATGGCATATTATTTGAAAAAAATTTAATATGAAATCAATTGATAAACCAATGTGTGGATGTGGAAATACATCAAATCCTAATGGTTATTGTGACGGATCACACAGCAAAAAATAATGAGTAAAATTTTAACATTTGGAGCTAGCTCCTCAAAAAAGTCAATAAATAAAAGATTTGCTGTCTATGTGGCTCATTGTATTCCCAATGCAGATGTAAACGTACTAGACTTAAATGACTATGAAATGCCAATTTACAGCATTGACAGAGAAAATGAAGATGGCATTCCAGATTTAGCCTACACATTTAAAGAACAATTTAAAAACTCAGATGCCGTTGTAATTTCTTTCGCAGAACACAATGCAACCTATACATCTGCTTTTAAAAATATTTTCGATTGGATATCAAGAATTGATAAAAATGTATGGCACAATAAGCCAATGTTTTTATTAGCAACATCCACAGGTGGAAATGGGGCTGTCATTGTACTTGAAGCAGCATATTCTCGGATAAGTAGACGGAATTCCAATCATATTTCAACTTTTTCTCTACCAAACTTTAATGAGAACTTTAATGACAGCATGGGGATAACCAACCCAAAACTTAAATCTAGCTTTGAGTCAAAGCTAGATGAATTTATTTCTAAAATATAAACAGTATGGGTATTAGTGTTTATGAAAAAAGTGATCAAGCAAGCGGAAGCTTTAATCAGGGTGAAATTTTAGAAAAAAAACCCATTGGCTTTCCTCAAGATGGGGGTAGATTAAAACCTTACTCAAATATATTTTATTGGGCTCATGCTTGGACACCTGATAAAAAAAGTACAATTGGACTTCATCCTCACAGGGGTTTTGAGATATGCAGTTTTGTTTTAAAAGGCAAAATAAATCACTTTGATACTGTGCAAAATAAATGGATACCACTTGAAGAGGGAGATGTTCAAGTAATACGCTCTGGCAGTGGAATATCTCATTCTGAGGAAATTTGTGATAACTCTGAAATTTTTCAAATTTGGTTTGATCCGGATCTTTCAAAAACTTTAATAAAGGAAGCATCATATAGCGATTACAAGTCAAATGAATTTTTAATAAAATCTTCAAAAAATAAAGTCACGAAAAATATAATAGGCAGTAATTCACCAGTTCAAATTGATTCTGAAGGAGTTAGTATAAATGAATATTGTTTTGAAATTGGAGATCATCTAATTGATATTAATGAAGGTTTTATTCATTCTATATTTTTGATGGAAGGAATAATTTCTTTTAATGGAATTGAATACTCTGCGGGTACTTTTTTTACTGCTCAATTAGAAAATTGTTTCCAAACTAAAGTATTAGAAAAAGCAAAAGTTTTTGAAATTATATCACCCATCAATCCAAGCTATAGTACTTATGCCTAAGCAAAATTGTATGGCATAATACTTGAACCAATACAATTATGAAAAATCTTTTTGTTATGCTTCTTATCTTTAACTCAATTTCTTGTTCAGAAGAATACCCTAATGATAATGACAGAGACCAAAATTTGTCTGATATAATTGAGTTGCCAGCTCTTCGAACTAATTCAAGTTTTAATCAGCCTTATCGAATTTTAAAAACAACAATTTCTGATCCAGCGGTTTTTGATAAAAATTATGGAAATCTAGAAATCAGTATTGGTTATGTCTTAAGATATTATTTTTACACAGCTATCGATCTAAACTCCGACAAAAACGAATTAATTAGTATGGATAGATCCACATTTACAATGCCAGACACTTCTGATTCAGTTGAACTCATAAGAGCTGCCATTTCTGAGATTAGTAATATGACATTTGGCTCACAAGAAAATGAGGAATTCATCATCAAGTACTTTGATGGTTGCATTGATTTATCAAATGTTAGTAAAAATTGCATTGCACCAACTGTTGTAGACCCTGTTTGTGGTTGTGATGGTTTTACTTACAATAACTCTACCTTGGCTGGATGTGCTGGACTAATCAGTTATAGTCTAGGCTCATGTGACTAGAGATGTTCTTTCCATTTTGTTATAAATGTAAAGAATAATTAATCCGAAAACTATACCGCTTATCAATAAAATTATGCTGGTTAACCCAACTGCATTAAATGACAATCTTAAAAGTATGGTTGATATGATAAAACCGGTATTTCTAATTAGTTGTGAGTATCTTTCTGTGTATTGAAAAGAAATCAATAAAATAAATACATCAACCAAAATTAATATTCCAAAAAATTCTACAAAAAATAAATAATCTATATTTGGAGAGCCCTCTCCACCAATAAACACAGCACTATACCATTCTATAAAGCTAAATACACAAAGAATAATTAATGTAGGAATTAACAAAAGACTAATTAATCTTTTATAACCTAGGAAACGTTCCAAGTTTTGATGAACAGGTAGTTTTGGTAAATTCTCTTTCAACTTTTTAAACATATATATCAAATAAAAAACAATTAATACACCTGTCAAGTCATAAATTAGTTGAAGATTATTTTCATTTAAAATCCAATTATCCGATAAATCAACATCAGGTATATCTTTAAATATTTTTCTTATTAATATCAAAGACATAATTTCAAATTGCTTTGCGATTGAAGTTGTGAATGAGCGAGGAAGGTAGTAAATCAATAAAAATGCTTCATAGATAAGTATAAAAGAAAAAGGAGTGTAAATAGCTGAAATTGGATTTACAAATAGGCTACCCTGAAAAAATGATAGATCTACGTAGCCCTTGTTGTTTAGTAATATTAAAACCAAGTGAATTATAAATCCAGCTGTAGCTAGAAATAAAATAATTTTCTCAAATGTTTTTAAATTACTATCTGAAAAAACTTTTTCAAAAACACTATTAATTTTTTCAGTCATAAATTCTCTAATATTTTGTAAATATTTACTAATATTAACATCACAAATATATAAGTTAATTTAAACTAATATTTAAAAGACATGTTTTCCAAATTTAAAAAGTCAGATAAATTACTTTTAATAGCGGTATTAATTTCATTTGCTTTATCTGTTGGATTATGGTTTAATGGTTTTAAGGAAGAAGGTTTTTATGTAGGATTATGGGTCCCCTCGATATTAGCTTTTGGTTCATACGTTAAAAGCGTATATAAATAGTAATGGAATTGTATTTATTTATAATTGGTTTTTTGGTTAGTTGTTTAGTGATTGCAAGTGTATTTCTAGTCAATAAAGAGGAAAAAGATAAGTATAAGGATTCAGATCAAGCTAATGAAATGGACTATGATGGAATGGGAAACTATGGTAGGTTTCCACAAAAAAATTAGTCTATTTTTTTCTCGCTGCTATAAAACTTTTTACAAAATAAATCATTGCCAACAATGATGTTCCACACATAAATAATACGCGAAATAGACCAATACCTCCTGATTCTAATGATTTAGGTAATCTCATTCCTAAAAGCGCAAATAGGATCAATAGTGTTAACAGTACGGCAATATGTGCAATAATTTTATTTTGATTTTTAACTCCACCAGCGCAAGCTAAAAGGATAGCCCCAAAAGCAGTTGGAATTAGTGCTGTAATTGATGATCCATCAATATAGCCCCAAACGCCAAGAACAATTAATGAAATGGAATTAATAAGATTTGCTTTGTATGCATTCATAATACTTCAAATTTAAAACTTTATTTATAAAATAAACGGAATTACGGCTTTTCTGTTTTTTGGATAGTTTTTAAACTTTTCGTTGTACCATTCGTGATGATTTAATGCCCTTGGTATTAAGTTGAATGAAGTCCAAAGAAAAAAACTTAATGAAGCTATGCTGGGAACAAGAATAAAAAATCCAAACCATTCCATTATCTCACCTAAATAATTAGGGCAAGAAACGAAGTTAAATAGCTTACCATTTGGGATTTTGTAGCCCATTTTTTCTTTCCTCAAAGAAATTAACTTATTGTCAGACGTTACATTAATTATCATCCCAATAAAAAATATCAATACACCAAGTATTATATTATATTCAAAAATGTTTGTCTCTGATACATTAATCTGGACATGATATCCGTTAAATAAACCATTGATTGTATTAAATGTAAATGCGCTTAAAACAATTAATATTGGAATTCTCTTTTTTTTGGTATTTATTCTTAGCGGAAAGATAATTGATCTATTGAAATAATGTAAAAACCAAATAAAGACAATTAATATTACAAATGGATTATCAGTATTTTGCAAACTCAAGACTGGCATAATAATTAATGCAGGTAGCTCCATAATAAACCATCCAAATGAGTTATCGATCAGAATTCCATACTTCTTTTTAACATGTCTTCCATATGGCGCCCTTCTTTTTGAATAGATTAAGTAAAAGAAAGTGATTAGACCCAATGCTATCCAGCATAAAATCAAAAACCTAAAATTCTCAAAAAAAAAATGGCCCATCAACGAGCCATTAAATTATAAATATTTATTGAATTTTATTTTTCTAGACCTACTATTGCCTTAATTAAGTCAAGAATTCTATCTATTGAATCATCAGACAATCCTGAATTTTTTAGTTTTTTAATATATTTTTTACTTGGTTTATATTTTGATTTATCTGTGGACTGTACAAACTCCAATCTAATATTCCTTACCGTACTAAAAACATCTCTAAAATTATCTCTGTTAATTCCCTGATCTCTTAAATATTCTATAATTTTTTCAAATATTGGATCACCAACATCTGGCCTGGCAGGTCCTTGACGTTTATTGGCTTTGTCAAAATTTGATTTGGACCGATTTTCAGATCTTAATTTGATTAATTTTTTAGCAAGATCTTTTAGTGCTTGCCTCTGTTTATCACTGTAGTTTTTCAATTTCTCACTTGATTCCTTTGAAATTTCCATCTCATTAACATACTCCATCATAACTTTTCTAACAAGAATCATTGATGTTTGAATCTGGTCATCTTCAATTCCAATTTTTTTCATGTATTCAGAGACCATCTGTCTCATTTGTTCCCGATCTTGAGTATAGATACTGGTAGAACTTAGAAGAAGCGCTAGAATTATAATTAGTTTTTTCATTTTATTAATATGTTATATATATAAGATAATTCATAAAGGTAAAGGTTTAAATTTGTAATAATTATGGAGATTGAAATTTTTCAAATAGATGCCTTTAGCTCTGAATTATTTAAAGGAAATCCAGCATGTGTTATGCCATTAGAGTCATGGTTGCCGGATGAATTACTTTTAAATATTGCCAAAGAAAATAATGTATCAGAAACGGCTTTTTTTGTAAAAAAAAATAATCGGTTTAATTTGAGATGGTTTACACCTGAAATTGAAATGGATCTTTGTGGTCATGCAACACTCGCGACGGCCTATTGTTTAAAAAATCATTTAGACTATAAAAAAGATCAGGTAATCTTTGACTCAATGAGTGGAGAGCTAATTGTAAAATTTGATGGAGATTATATGCAAATGGATTTTCCACACAGAAAACCAATAAGTTCTGAATTACCAAAAAATATTATAGATTCTCTAAGCATAAAACCAAATGAAGTTTTAAAAGCAAGAGATTATGTTTTGGTTTATGAAGATGAAGAACAAATAAAAAATATTGAAATTAATAAGGAATTGTTTGACCAAATAAATTTAGATCCAGGGGGTGTTGTTATTACCGCAAGGGGAAGTGAATCAGATTTTGTTTCAAGATATTTTGTTCCTCAATGTTCTTTTTTTGAAGATCCAGTCACAGGATCTACACACTGTTCATTAGTGCCTTATTGGAGTGGAGTACTAAAAAAAACTAAACTTAAAAGCATTCAATTGTCTGAGCGAGGCGGCGAAATGTTTTGTGAGGATTTAGGCAATCGGGTAATAATTAACGGAAAAGCTAAAACTTACTTCAAAGGTAAAGTTACTTTATAACTGATTTTTTTCTTTTAATACAGTTGTCAAATAAACACCAGAAAAAATTAGCATTGAGGCAATAAAAATTGTTAGCGTTATCGTATCGGATTTTGTAAAAATTGCAAATAAGACACCAATTATGGGTTGTAAATACATAAATACAGCAACCTCAGTCGAAGATAGCTTACTCAAAGCAAATGCATTGAATAGGTAAGTCATAAATGTCGTACAAATGACTACATACATCATTGGCAGAATTGCTTCTTTGAATGGAAGGCTAGCCCATTCAACATTTAAAAATTGATTAATTCCTAATGGAAAATTAAAGATTAATCCAATAAGAAAAAGCCATTTTAACAGGGTGATTAAATCATATTTTTCTGCCATTGGTTTAACAATAATTAAGTAGTATGCATACGAAATACTATTTACAATAAACAGAAAATTTCCAAGTGGAATATTTCTACCAACTGAACTGTTTGTATCGGCACTTATAATTAAAATAAGAGCACCAATAAATCCTAGAAAGATTCCAAGTATTTTAAAAAAATTTATTCTTTGTTTAAACATAAAAAAAGATAGAATCACAACAAATATGGGAGACACTATGATTAATATTGAACTATTTACAGGTGTTGAATAGTCTAGTCCTGCAATGAAAGCAGCAATATTAATGCTCATTCCAAACAGACCACACTTTAAAATCGCAAATCGATCTTTTTTTTCAATTGGTTTACTTTTAATAAACAGGCTTAATGTCCAGAAGATTACAGTAGCCCCAAAAACCCGAAGAAGAACAAGCCCTAACGAACCAATGTAAATTGGCATTATCATTTTTGCTATTGTATGGTTTAGGCCATATATAGTTGTAGCTGTTGTAGCAGCCACCAATGCTAGAACTTTGGTACGATTCAATCTCTAGAGCTTTTGATAAGTTTAGCAATATATTTTCCTATCATATCAAATTCAATATTCACGGTTGATCCAATTTTGAGTGATTTGAAATTGGTGTGCTCATATGTGTAGGGAATTATGGCTACGGAAAAGTTACATGGACCTGACTCAACAACCGTAAGGCTTACACCATTGACAGAAATAGATCCTTTACCAACAGTAATATTTTCAGACTTATCATACCCAAAGTTAAAATACCAACTTCCATTTTCTTCAGAAATGTCCGTACATTTTGCTGTTTGATCAACATGACCTTGAACAATGTGACCGTCAAGCCTATCTCCAAGTTTCATTGCCCTCTCCAAGTTAATTAAAGTCCCAACTTTCCATTCTTTAACGTTACTTTTAAGAGAAGTTTCTTTTATTGCAACAACTGAGTGGGTCGATTCAGTTTTTTCAACAACTGTTAGGCATACTCCATCGTGAGATAAACTTTGATCTATTTTTAGTTCGGATGAGATTTTAGATTTAATGGTAAAGATTATGTTATTTCCTTCTTTTTTAATTTGCTCTACTTCACCAACTGTTTCTATTATGCCTGTGAACATATAATTGTATATTTACAGGCCCAAAAATACACAATAATAATAAAGGCATGTTAAAAAATTCAAAACCGATTGTTGGAATTTCTGTTGGGGATCCAAATGGTATTGGTATTGAAGTAATCCTGAAATCTTTAAAAGATGCATCAGTACTAGAAAAATGTTCTGTTGTGGTTTTTTCAAATTTCAAATTAATAAAAAACCAAATGAGCTATTTCAATGTTGATTTGCCTTTGAAAGAAGTTAGTCATTTTAATAATTATGATGAAAGGTGCATTAACGTACACCCAATTAATAAAAAAGAAATCAAACTTTCGTATGGTAAGCTGACAACAGAAGGGGGTATATATTCCAAGGATTCTTTATTCGCAGCTGTTAAAGCTTTAAAAAATAAAAAGATAGATGCTTTAGTTACTGGGCCAATTAATAAAAAAAACATTCAATCTGATGACTTTCGTTTCAAAGGACATACAGATTTTTTAGATAATGAATTTCAAGGTGAGAGTTTAATGTTTATGGTTTCAAATGAAATAAAAGTAGCTCTTTTGACAGAACACATTCCTTTAAGTCGTGTTAAAGATCATCTAAATAAAAATTTAATTGAATTCAGAATTAGAGAAGTTTTTAAGTCTTTATTCAATGATTTTGGAATAAAAAGACCTAAAGTTGCTGTTTTATCGATTGATCCACATGTTGGTGATCAAGGTGTGATTGGGAATGATGATCAAAACCTTTTAAAACCCGTTTTAGAAAAACTTAAAGCAGAATCATATAATGTTAAAGGTCCTTTTGCAAGTGATAGTTTTTTTGGATCTAAATTATATAAGAATTTTGATGCAATAATTGCCACATACCACGACCAAGGATTGATTCCATTTAAAACATTAACATTTGGTAAAGGTGTAAATTTTACAGCAGGTTTAGATATAGTTAGAACTTCACCTGATCATGGCACAGCTTATGATATTTCTGGGAAAAATATTGCTAATTATGACTCATTTAAATCGGCAATATTTACATCTATAGAAATTGTAAAAAACAGAGGAAAAAATTAGTATATTCGCATTCCAATTTTTTTAAAAAAATGAGTAAAGTAAAGGGTTTTTCAGTAAAATTTATTGGATTAAAAGAAGGAACTCACAATTTTCAGTTTCCATTATCCAAATCTTTTTTTGAAACATTTGAGTATTCTGAATTCAATAGTGTCGATATTAATGTAGATTTAGTACTTGTTAAAAAATCAACAATTATCGAATTAAGTTTAAAAGGTGCGGGAAGTGTTAATATAAACTGTACACTTACAAATGAGCCTTTTGATTACCAAATTAATTCAAAATTAAACTTACTTGTAAAGTTTGGAGATTCGTATGATGATGAAAATGATGAACTTTTAGTTTTGCCTCATGGCTCACATTCTGTTGATTTGGACCAATATTTTTATGAGATGATTGTTTTGTCTATGCCCATAAGAAATGTTCACCCAGATGTGGAAAATGGGACTATTGACTCCGAAATATTAAATAGATTAAAAGAATTTGACATTAATAAAGAAAAAAATAGTAATTTCGACGCTCGTTGGGATAAACTAAAAGAATTAAAAAAGTAAATCATGGCGCATCCAAAGAGAAAAACTTCGAAAACAAGGAGAGATAAAAGAAGAACGCATTATAAAGCCTCTGCATCTCAAATAGCCACTGACAAAACTACGGGTCAAGATCACTTATACCACAGAGCTCATTGGCATGAAGGAAAACTTTATTACAGAGGGAAGGTTTTAGCTGATACTTCAGAAGAAACTGAGTAGTTATTTTTTTAAAGTCTCTTCCATAAAATCTATCGCAAATTTAAAAGCTTTTTCCCTGGCTACGGGGTTACCTCCCAAAGTGACACCCTTTTCAACGCAAAAAAGAAAACCGATTTTCTGCATAAAAGGTGAGGACATTGGTAGTGATAAGTAATTCATTAAAACATCTCCATCCTCGGTCAACTTAAACAAACAGTCCTTAAAACTCAAACCATCTTCATTTTGCTCAAGTGGTGATTTACTATCAAATGAATGGTGAGCCTCTGGATAAATTGTCAACCCAACATTACCCTTCTTATTTATTTTCTTTACAAATTCAATACAGGGTTTTGCAGGTGTCCAGTTGTCAATTTCCCCGATTAAAATATGAATTGGAGCGTCCGTAAAATCTGTATTTTTTGGATCTACAAAACAAGGTGGATATATGGGAAGATGGGATGCGAAAGATAATTCTTTTGTAATTGCATTTTTAATTGGAAGCCATCCTGAAAATAATGAAACAGCACCACCCAGACTCCAACCAGTAATTGAAACCCTTTCTTTATCAATATTTGGATGTTGTGACAACTTTTCTAATGCTCGATATGCATCCAAGATCATCATTGCTGTTGTAACCTCAACCTGAGATCCAACTGTTGATTCAACATCCCTACTTTTAAAACTTTTTAATTCAAAAGTTGCAAAGCCCGCTTGTTGATACATATCTAAATACTCATAATGATGATCACGCCAGGCTAGACTTCCCGCTACACCAATTATAAGAGGATATTTTGTTTCAGAAAGTGAGTCATTTGGTATGGTAAGTATGCCATAAACCTCTTGTTTGATTTGATTATCTAAATCATTAATCACATCACTCATTGCAAATGGATTTGCACTTTCAAAATAAATTTTTTGTTGTATTTGAGAATTTAGAAAAGAGACATTAAAAATTAATACTAAAACGATTTTACAAATGATTTTCATTATAATTTTTGGATAAATTTTAGCTAAAAATTACATAATGTTTGCAAAATTTAATCATAATTCTACTTTTTTATTAAAATTTCTGTAAAAAGGTGCATTTAAATAAAAACAATTATAAATATTATGCAGATTATCAAAAAAAATCAAAAAAATCTTATTTTTTTAGTTAAAATAGATTAAATGTTGATTTTAACTATAAAAATTGTCTATTTCAATAAAAAAATGGTAAAAAATAATAAAAAAAAACAATAATAAAATTATAAAAAGATATTTTAAGATATATTTCACTAAAAAACTCTCATATTTAGTGTTTTATGTATACAAATACTTATTTTTCTTATTTTTTATATAATTTTCTAGCTTTTTTTAATTAAATAATTGCTTTTTTAATAATATTTTATTTAAAAAAACTACCTTTTTTGTTCATTATTTAAATGTTTTTTTACGATTTTAGCCTTCTAAATACATTTTATTATGAATTTTAAACAGATTCAACAATTAATTAAGTTTGTATCCAAAACTGATGTAAATGAAGTAACCATAGAGAACAAAGATTTTAAGATTAATATTAAAGGAAGGAGTTTTTCTAATGAAAACGTTCAACCTGTCATACAAACACTCCCACCACCACAAATCCAATCTCCAGTCGTTGTTCCTGATCCCAATCCACCTGTACAAACGCCGCCACAGCCCACTGTTACAGACTCAGATTCATCTAATCTTATCACGATTAAATCCCCAATCATTGGAACTTTTTATAGAAAGCCGTCACCAGATAAGGATAATTTTGTCAATATAGGTGATGAGATTAGTGAAGGACAGACTTTATGCGTAATTGAGGCTATGAAACTTTTTAATGAAATAGAATCTGATGTTTCTGGTAAAATTGTCAAAATTTTAGTTGAAGATGCCTCACCTGTGGAATTCGATCAACCTTTATTTGTAATTGAACCAAATTAATTTTCATGTTCAAAAAAATATTAATTGCTAATCGAGGTGAAATAGCCTTACGTGTCATTAGAACATGCAAGGAAATGGGTATTAAAACCGTTGCCGTCTACTCAAAGGCTGATGAAGAAAGCCTTCATGTAAAATTTGCTGACGAAGCCGTTTGTATTGGTCCTGCACCTAGTGGTGATTCCTATTTAAAAATTTCAAATATTATTGCCGCTGCCGAAATCACCAACGCAGATGCTATTCATCCCGGATACGGTTTTTTATCAGAGAATGCTAAGTTTTCGAAAATTTGTGGTGAACACAAAATTAAATTTATTGGACCATCGCCTGAAATGATAGAAAAAATGGGTGATAAAGCAACAGCAGTATCAACGATGCAACAAGCTAAAGTGCCCACAATACCCGGTTCAGGTGGAGCAGTTGATGAGGTTGAAAAAGCATTTAAAATTGCTGTCAAGATTGGATTCCCGATAATGATAAAAGCATCAGCTGGTGGAGGAGGTAAGGGTATGAGAGCAGTATTTAAAAGAAATGATTTCAAAAAGAATTGGGAGAGTGCAAAGCAAGAAGCCAAGGCTGCTTTTGGTAATGATGACATGTATATTGAGAAACTAATTCAAGAACCCCGTCATATTGAAATACAAATCATTGCAGACCAGTATGGTAATGTATGCCATTTATCTGAAAGAGATTGCTCAATTCAAAGAAGACATCAGAAATTGACTGAGGAGACACCATCACCCTTCATGATAAAGAGTTTGAGAAATAAAATGGGCAATGCCGCGGTAAAAGCTGCAAAATTTATAGACTATGAGGGAGTTGGTACAGTAGAGTTCTTGGTTGATAGTCAAAGAAATTTTTACTTCATGGAGATGAACACTCGAATTCAGGTTGAGCATCCAATTACTGAACAGGTTATTGACTATGATCTAATCAAAGAACAAATTAAGGTTGCAGCTGGAGCAAAGGTATCTGGTAAACCTTATTTTCCAAAACTTCATTCAATTGAATGCAGGATAAATGCTGAAGATCCAGATAACGACTTTAGACCATCACCTGGTTTAATAACAAACTTACATTTA
Source organism: uncultured Bacteroidota bacterium (assembly GCA_902614065.1). GTDB lineage: Bacteria > Bacteroidota > Bacteroidia > Flavobacteriales > Flavobacteriaceae > Eutrophosalina. The sequence continues at coordinate 102,338 of CACMJT010000003.1, forward strand.
CCTGGTGGTCATGGTATTCGAGTTGATACTCACGTTTACAGCGGTTATACCATATCACCTAATTATGATTCAATGATTGCAAAAATTATAACCACAGATCAAAAAAGAGAAGAGGCTATAAATAAGATGCGTAGAGCTCTTGACGAGTTTGTTATCGAGGGGATTAAGACAACCATACCCTTTCATAGAAAGTTAATGGATAATGAGGATTATCTCAAAGGTGTGTATACAACAAAATTCATGGAGGATTTTGAATTTTAATCAACAAATCCTTTTTCAGTCAAAAGTTGCATTATTTGTATTGTATTAGTTGCCGCTCCTTTTCTTAAATTATCACAAACAACCCACATATTTAGACTGTTTTCACATGAGTTGTCTCTTCTAACTCTTCCAACATAAACATCATCTTTTCCTTGTGAATTTAAAGGCATTGGGTAATGATTTTCAAATGGCTTATCCTCTAAAATTACACCCTCTGAGTTTTGTATAATTTTTTTTATATCATCTATATCAAATGATTTTTCTAAAGTGATATTAATTGATTCACTATGACCCCCTAAAATTGGTAACCGAACTGCAGTTGCTGTTATTGAAATATTTGAATCAAGAATTTTATTCGTTTCTTTAACTAGTTTCATTTCCTCTTTAGTATATCCATTTTCCTCAAATTCATCACAATGAGGAATAGCATTCTTATATATTTGATGAGGATAAACTTTTTTGGTATTGCTATTATTTTCTTCACCATCCAATTGAGCAATCGCCTTTCTTCCTGTTCCTGAAATAGATTGGTAAGTTGAAACAATAATTCTTAAAATATTATACTTTCGATGAATATTATGGATTGCCATTACCATTTGTATAGTTGAGCAATTTGGATTGGGTATAATTTTATCTTCTTTCTGCAATATATGCCCATTGATTTCAGGTACTATAAGCTTTTTTGTTACATCCATTCTCCAAGCAGATGAGTTGTCAATAACATATATTCCCTCTCTAACAAAAATTGGTGCCCACTTCAACGATAATTCCTTACCTGCACTAAATATTGCAACGTCAATTTTATTTTGAAGAACATTATCAATAGATATTATTTTAATATCTGCACCCTTAAACTTTATAGACTGGCCAATAGATCTTTCAGATGCAACCGCGTAAATATTATCTACTTTAATTTTAGATTTATCAAGAATCTCGAAAATTACTTGGCCAACCAGTCCAGTTGCTCCAACTATTGCAACATCCATAATTCAAATTTAAAGCAATATTGAAATTATTTAATATAAATTCTCTTTATTCTGTTGGATAATGAGGTTAAAATCTCATATGAGATAGTGCCATTTTTTCTTGCTAGTTGATCAGCATTTTGATTGTTTGAATCAATGATGATTACTTCATCTCCCTCACTACAATTAATTTTTGAAACATCTACCATCAACATATCCATACAAACATTTCCTACAATTTTAGCTTCTTGGTTATTGATGATAAAACTTGCTTTACCATTTCCAAAACTTCTACTTATGCCATCCGCATGTCCTATAGGAATTATCCCGACTTTTGAATCCTTTGTTGCGATAAAACCTCTGTTATATCCAACAGAATCTCCTTTTTTAATTTTATGAATTTGAGACACAACAGATTTTAAATTAACAACAGGCTTAAAAAACTTGTCATAATTCTGGTCATTACCATAACCGTATAAACCTATTCCACTTCTAACCATGTCATATTGAAATTTGCTATAATTCAATATTCCTGATGTATTTAAAAGGTGTTTTTTAAATTCCGATTTAAAAATAGTTGACATTTTACTTGAAATCTCTTCAAATAATTCAATCTGATTGTCAGTGAATTTCTTCTCATTTAAATCCTCAGATGCACCTAAATGAGAAAATATATATTTTATTTTAATATTAGAATATGAGGTAACTTTTGTATGTATTTTTTCAATATCCTTAAACGAAAATCCTAGTCTGTTCAGCCCTGTATTGAATTTTAGGTGAAATGGATATTCTTTTTCATTTTTACTTCTTTCTATAAAAGCATCTAAAACTCGAAAAGAGTAAATGTTGGGCTCAAGCTTATGTTTAATAATATCATCAAAGTCGTCTATTTGAGGATGTAATACTAATATAGGACTTGTTATTCCAGATTTCCTTAACTCAACTCCCTCATTTGAATATGCGACAGCCAGATAATCTACTTTATTTTCCTCCAACTTTTTAGCTATTTCAACAGGCTCTGAGCCATATCCAAATGCTTTGACCACGCATAATATTTTTGTTTTTTCTGATATTTTTTTCCTTAGAAAATTAAGATTATGTTCTAAGTTTTTCAGATTAACCTCTATGTGTGTATTTTGAATACTCAATTTTTTTTATTCTTCATTTTTGATACAAAAGCTTCCCGACTCAGAGGCTCATAATCATTTTTTTCACCCAACATTACAGTGTCATTATTATTTGATTTTCTAAAACTGAAGTTTGCAGGTTTTCCAGTTTCAGTACAAATTGCATGAACTTTTAATACATCTTCAGCGATTGCCATTAATTTTGGCATAGGTCCAAAAGGCTTTCCTAAATAATCCATATCTAGACCCGCAATTATAATCCTAATACCTTTATTTGCTAAATTATTGCATACTTCAACAATATCCTCAGAGAAAAATTGAGCTTCATCAATTGCAATTACATCACAATTATTAGCTTGGTTTATAATTTCACCAACATCTTTAATATTTATTGCATCGATACTTTTTTTACTGTGAGATTGAATTTTATTATCTCCACTTCTTTTATCAATTTCAGGTTTAAAGACTTTGTAATTAAGATTTGTATTGTGAAGTTCTTGGATTCTTTTAATTAGTTCTTCAGTTTTTCCAGAAAACATTGACCCGCATATTACTTCTATACTACCCATATTTTAAAAATTTGCATTTAGCCAATTCATTCTATTACCTATCCAATCCTTTAGACGATCAACTTCCTCAGAATATGTTAGGTTCCATACTGGGTTGGGCCAAACATAAACACCTAAAGTACCCCATCTTTGATAATTTGCTTCTTGTGACTTATTGATATAATAGGAAATATCGTCAATTTCTTTTTTAAACTCATTTAGTTTATCAAAATAAAAAGAATACCTTGATTTTACTTTTTCTACAAAAGATGGATCATCATACATTCTATTAATCCAATTATTTTGTTTAACGTAAAAACCATTTTCAAATTGTGCATCTGAATAATTTAAATTTCCATACGACAAATCAAAATCCCATATCGGCCCAAATTTAATTTTCTCACCTGGAATCAAGGTGAAATAGATACTAGAATACCAGCGTGCATCAACTGTTTTTGCTATTTCATTTATTATAAACCAATCTATTAAACTATCAACATCAATAAATGATTCATAACCCGACACAGGGTCTCTAAAGCTTTGTGAAAATAAAATTGATTCAAACTGATTTACATAATTTACTATGTAATTATACTCATCACTATCATAATCAAGACTGGGTTCTTTTATATTAAATACTCCATCTACATGAACCGAAGACCAAATTATTGGTTTAAAAATCACATCGTCAGGGTCAATTCTTTCATTAGCGTCAGTATCGATTTCAATTAAATAACCATTATCTCCAATATTCACTCTGTTTTTTGATTCTTCAACTTTTTGACCTATCAAATATGTACCCTGATAATCATCATTTATAAAAAGCTCAGCATATTCGGCACTTGGAGTATATTCAAGCCTGCTATTTTTTCCCATATACCTAGCTATTTTATTTCTTATCATAGATTTATCACTTTTTTCAGCCAATAAAACCCATTTTTTATCCTCTGGCATACCCAGAATTTCAGTTTTATCTCCAAATTTAATTTGATAGGGGCACTTCCCAACAACAGCTCCTGCATTAGAATCAACACATAACCACCAAGTTGAATTCCCCCTGCCCTTAATTTTCATTGAAGTCTCTGCTAAACTTTCATAGTAACCCTCTCCAATTATTTCAACTGTTCCTTCAACATACGAATCTTTGTCCATTGTTGGACCAACCACTTGGTTTGTTTTTAGTTTAATTATCGGTAAACCCGAATCAGGATAATGTTTAAAAACAGCTTTTATATTTTTGGGCCCATCCATTGTTAAATCGACAGGGTTTTCTTTGCCATTAATATCACCAACCCATTCACTGAACACCCATCCGCTCTCAGCAACCGCATTTAGTCTCAATATGGTTCCACTATTATAATTTTCAATTATTCCTTGCTTTATTACTTCTTTGTATACACTACCATTCCCTTCAACCTCAAGATTCAGTAAATATTTTTTCTTAATAAAATTCGCTGTAACTGTTACATCCGAATTCATTATAACACTTAGTGAGAGGGGGGAAATGTGGTTGCTCTCAGAATATTCTAAATACGAACCCTCCCAATCTAAAAACTCATATTCGCTTGACGGGTTGGCTGTAATTTTCACCACTGTGCCCTCTGAGTAATAACCTTCTGAAGGAGAAGTTAATCCACCCAATTCAGGATTTGAATTTACAGTTAGTTTATATTCAACAACTTCTTTTTGACAGGAAATAAATAATAAAGTCGATATTACAAATAGAATTTTTTTCATAAGTTGTTGAATAATTACAAAGATAAAATATTAATGTCTAGACTTTTAATTATTCCTTCACCAATTGGAAATTTAGCTGATATTACGCAAAGATCAGTTTCATTATTATCCAGTGTCGATTATATACTTTGTGAGGATACAAGGAGAACAGTCAAACTAATCAATCACTTAAAAATTAAAAATTCTCTAAAGTCTTTTCACAAGTTTAATGAACATTCAAAAATTCAATCAATAATTGATGATCTTAAAGCAGGAAAGGTTATTGGTTTAGTTTCTGATGCTGGAACACCTGGAATCTCCGACCCTGGATACCTCATTGTTAAAAATTGTATTGAAAATGAAATAGAAGTAGAATGTTTACCCGGCCCTACAGCATTAATCCCTGCCCTTGTTATAAGTGGAATCCCTAGTGAAAGATTCTCTTTTGAAGGGTTTTTACCAATTAAAAAAGGAAGAAAAAAAAGACTAGAAGATCTATCTGAAGAAAAAAGAACAATGATTTTTTATGAATCTCCTCATAAAATTTCCAAAACCTTAAATGATTTAAAAGTTCACTTTGGCGATGATAGAAAGGTATCAGTATCTAAAGAATTAACAAAAATTCATGAATCAACGATCAGAGGAACCTTAGGTACAATTAGCCTTGGAGAAGGGAAAATTCGGGGAGAATTTGTTATCGTAGTTGAGGGTTTAAAATAAAAAAACCCCCATTTCTGGGGGCTCTTTACAATAAAAATAAAAAACCTAGAATCTGTAAGTTAATCCAACATTCCAAGTTCTTCCCCAACCTGGGAAAATTCTGTTAGCTGTGTTAATTCCCATATAATTCGTAGAATCATCAGTAGCTAAATAGTTATTTTCCATTTCAGGATAATATTCTTCATCAAATACGTTATTAATATTTAATCTCAAATATGCATTATTCCCAAATAAATCGAAGTTATAACCAGCGCCAAAATCAAATAGTTTGTAGGCTGGTAACTGAGCATTTCCTCCATCTGGCTCATCAAAATCTTCTGCATTTATGTTAGAGAAGATATTGTCAGCTCCAAATAGTGCCAAATTAAATTTAAAGTCACTTGTTGGAAATACAGTTAAATTTAATCTTCCAGTTGTTTGTCCACCATCTCCCACTTTAATACCATCTAAGTATAAAGTTGAAGATCCAATTGAAACACCATCATTATTTGTTACATTATCGTCTGTAGAGTTTCCTCCATACTCATAATTACCTAAAGTTAACATACCCTCTAACTTAACAAATGGACTAATATTCCAAACAGCGTCAAGTTCGATTCCTGTGTGAAGTTGCTCAATTCCAGTATAATTAGCCTGTCCGCTTTCTCCGTTAATTCTTACACCTTCATATAGAAATCTATCTTTCCATGATGTTCTAAACAAGTTAATGTTCATATTAAAGTCACTTGATCTGAAACCATAACCAAGTTCAAGACCTAAAACTTTTTCATTTCTTAATTCTTCATCAGGTGTCACAAAATTATCATAGTCTTGGAAAACTGCATCAAAATTTGGGGCTTTAGAGTAATAACCTGTATTTACAAAAACATTGTTTTGTGCATCAAGGTTAAAGTTTGCACCAGCTTTAATTGTTCCACCTAAAATATTTTTAGTGTCACTTTTATGCATTGGGTCATCAACTGTATATCTGAAATAATCAATTCTTTGGAATCCTTGATTTGCGACAGATCCTTGAACGAATACTGAAGTTTCTTCAGTAACGTATTCAACCTGACCAAATACACCAGCCCATGAAACAACTCCGTCATTGTGGTAATCAATTTTTGCTTCATCATCTGTTGACTTGAACACATTCCATAAGTTTGATAAATCAGATGAATACTCTTTCTTGGCTATAAAACCTCCAGGATAATTTACATTATCAAAGTCTCTATACCCATCAGCTCCTAATAAATTATCTAGCCTTCTGTAGTGTATTCCAGTGTAATATCTTACATCTGCACCAATTTGGAAAGCCAACTTATCATTGACTTGATTTTTATAATTTACAAGCCCTCCAAACCAGTTATGTGAGTTTACAGATGCTCTCCTAATAAAACCATTTCTTCTTCTACCGTCCACGTAGTTGTCTGGATCATTAACAATGTATAATCCTGTTGCGACATCTGGTGCATTTGAATAACCACCACCATAACTCCAAGTACCACCAACACCACTGTTAGACTTTGCAATTTCATCCCAAAGTACTTGTCCAGTATCAGCATTTCTAAATCTACCACTGCTGAAATATGAACCTATTCTTCCTAAGTCTCCTGTTCCACCACCACGACCATATGAAGCATAAGCTGTTACAGATAGGGTTTGACTAGAACTTAATTTGCTTTCCCAGTTTAAAGATGCAATTGGCTTGTGATAAAAGTTTTTTCTCATGTTAAAACTCTCACCATTATAATATCCGCCATTGTAGTTATAATAAATACCGTGTTCAATATAGTCTGATAGCCTAGCCATGTTGTAATAACTAGTGGTTCTTTGTCCATGTGTTTGCGGTGCACCAGTTACAATTAATTGAACATTATTTTTGTCATCTTCGCTTTTCCATCCATATCCTAAAAAGTAGGAATAAGCTTCAAATTCAGTAAAGTCAACGATACCATCACCAGCTGTTCTACTAAAAACAAATGATAAGGCGTGCCCGCCGTCCATTACACCAGTATTATAGTTAAGAGTCTTCTTTATATACCCATCATTACCAACTCTCACAGCAACTTTACCGCCTTTTGATAGTTCTGTAGATTTAGTAACAATATTTATAGTTCCACCAACTGATGAAATTGGTAGAGGTGAAGATCCCAATCCTCTTTGAACTTGCATTGCAGATACAACATCAGTTAAACCAGCCCAGTTACTCCAGTAGACTCTGCCATTTTCCATGTCATTTACTGGCATACCATTGATTAAAACCGCGATGTTTTCTTGGCGAAAACCTCTAATGTTGATTCTAGAGTCACCAAATGCACCACCTTGACGAGTTGCATAAACACCAGGTGTGGAGTTTAATAATTCAGGTAGTTCTAAGTTACCAATTCGGTCTTCGATTTCTGCTGTGGTAAGTGTTGAAACTGCAACAGGAGTTTCTCTATCTTTAGCAAGTGATACGTTTCCAAAAACTGTAACACCAGAAAGGATATTTTCACCTGGAGTAAGTTCGATTGTTCCTAAATCTCCAGACTCACCAACAACTAGCTCAACTGAATCATAACCAATGTACGATACAACTAATGTTGCACCAGTTTCTACACTAATCGTAAAAGCACCATTAAAGTCAGTCGAAACACCATCAGATGTTCCTTTAACAACAACGGATGCTCCTGGTAGGCCAGACCCGACCTCACTATCTACAACAGTACCAGAAACTGAATTTTGAGCATAACTAGTTCCAAATATGAAAACAGTTATGAAGAAAAATATTAATTTTTTCATGTATTTATTGTTTAATTTATGTGGCAGAATTTACCATTTTTTTCTAATAAGATCGTTAACTTAAAATTAATTTTATGAACAAACTTTTTAAAAAAAACAGGAAGTTTACAAATGGTGTGTATTCTCCTATTTACTAATCAATTTTTCCAAAAGGTTTTTGGTAGACGGATCGTGGTTAAGAATGTTTTTTGATTTAATTTCTGTTAATAACTTGGTGGCAAGAGATTTACCAAGTTCAACGCCCCATTGATCAAAACTAAATATATTGAGTATTACCCCTTGAACAAAAACTTTATGTTCATACATCGATAAAATCATTCCCAATGACTCTGGACTGACCTTATCAAATAAAATCGTATTGGAGGGATTATTTCCCTTAAATTTTCTAAATGGACTATCACCCATTGATCCTCCAACCATTAATGCTTGAGTCTGTGCAACAAAGTTTGACATAAGTTTATCATGTGAATCATGATTACCGTGTAATGAAGATTTAAAGCCAATAAAATCACAAGGTATTAATTTTGTTCCTTGATGAAGAAGTTGAAAAAATGCATGTTGGGAGTTCGTTCCTGTCCCCCCCCAAACAATTGTGCCTGTTTGATAATCAACTTTTTCAGACAATCTATCTATACATTTTCCATTACTTTCCATGAACATCTGTTGTAAATAGTGAGGTAAAAACTTAAGATATTCACTGTAGGGTAATACAGCCTCCGTTTCACAATTCATAAAATTATTATACCAAATACTAATCAGCGCTAGACATACAGGAATATTCTTTTCAAAATTTGAAACCTTAAAATGTTCATCCATTTTATTGGCTCCCTTGAGAAACTTTTCAAAATTTTCATATCCAACTGCTAATGAGACAGATAATCCAACAGAACCCCAGACAGAAAATCTTCCTCCAACAAAATCATACATTTTAAAAATATTGTTCTTATCTAGACCAAATTTTACTGCACTTTTAATATTAGAAGTGACTCCTATGAAATGCTTAGAAATATCTTCAATAGATCTACTTATAAGAAATTCTTTGATTTTTTTAGCATTAGTTAATGTTTCTTGTGTTGTGAATGTCTTAGAAACAATTATAAATACAGTAGTTTCGGGGTCGACTAATTTTAGAACTTCTTTCAGGTGATCTCCATCCACATTTGATACAAAATGACAATTAAGATCTGTTTTATAAAATTTTAAAGACTCAACAACCATATTTGGCCCCAGATCAGATCCACCGATTCCAATATTTACTATGTCGGTTATTTTTTTATTTGTTGAACCCCTGGTTTTGCCTGATAAAATATCATTAGTAAATTTTTCAATTTTTTGTCTATCCAAAAGAAGTTCTTTGCCAATTTCAGAATTTAAATTAAAATCTCTCAATGCTGTGTGAAGAACTGATCTATTCTCAGTTTCATTGATTTTTTCACCATTGAAAAGAGACTTTATATTTTTTTTCAATTCACAATCTTCACACAATTTAAGTAGTAGTTCAAAAGTTTCATCATTGATTATGTTCTTTGAAAAATCTAAAAACATTTTATCAAATTCAATAGAAAATTTTTTTATCCTATTTTTTGACGAATCAAAAAGGTCAATAATTTGTATACCAGCAATTTCTTCCCTTTTTTTAATTAACATTTTCCATGCTTCAGTGTTTTTTGGATTGATTTTAGAAAGGCTCATTTATGGTATAATACTTTTTTGATTAGGTCCAAAGTTAGTGGATTTCATTTTATCTAATTTTATCTTAATAGGTTTCATGTATGCAAGATACTCTTCCTTAAGTTTATTAGATATCGGCTTTGCCTCAGGAAGTTTTTGTTTTAGAGGGTCCACTTGTTTACCGTTTTTCCAAAATCTATAGCACACATGTGGCCCAGAGGTATAGCCAGTCATTCCAACCATTCCTATTCTATCTCCCTGATTGACATATGTGCCCACCTTCAAACCTCTCTCTCTCATGTGTAAATATTGTGTTGAATAAGTGGCATTGTGTTTAATTGTCACATAATACCCATTACCCCTTGTATAACCTGACTTAACAACTCGTCCAGCTGCCGTAGCTCTAATTTCAGTTCCAACAGGCGCGGCGAAATCGGTACCATAATGAGGTTTGATTTTACCGTAGTATGCAATTTTTCTTCTAAGATTAAATCTTGATGAAATTCTGCTAAATTGAACTGGTGAAAGAAGAAAAGCTCGTCTTAGATTTTTTCCATTTTCATCAAAATATTCGTAGATGTTTCTTAAACTGTCAGTCTTAAATTCAACAGCATAAAATGGTTTTCCCCTGTGTTCAAAAAATGCATTGTGTATTCTATTTAAGCCTATGTAAACCGAATCATTTACATATCTCGAAGTATACATTATTTTAAAATTATCTCCCTTTTCAAGTCTAAAAAAATCAATATTCCATGCATAGATTTCTGAGAGCTCGTTTGTTAAAAGTGGGCTTAATTTTAAGCTTTCCATAGTTTCTGAAAGTGAACTGTAGATTGTTCCTGATGCTTGAAATTCTTTAAGTTCAACTTTCTTTTGCTTTTTCTCTGCCCATATAGAATCAGATAATGAAACAATAACATAGTCCACAGGATTAGGTTGGTAGATAAATACTTTAGGTGTTTTTAACGAGTCTTTGGAATAAAGAATTGTGTATGGCCTTCCAACATTAATTTTTCTAATATTGAATACTTTATTAGTGGCTTGAACGATGTTATAAATTTTTGGATAAAAGAGATTATTATTTTCTAAAATTTCACCAAAAGAGTCTCCATTTTGAATGGTATCACGTTTTACTTCGTAATCATTTAAAATATACCCAAATTCCTTTATGATTTTTTCTTTTTTTTCAATGTCAATTAATTTTATTGATGTATTAGTACTAGAGAAAAATAAATTATAACAAATCACTACTAATCCGAGAGAAAAGAAAATTTTTAATCCTAAGCTTTTAAAATTTATATCCTTCTTTTCATTATTATTAAAATCCTCAATCATATAATTTTATTCTACTACAATATTAAAAGGATTTAAGATTCCTCTAAACCTAAAAAGATCTGCAGTAATTGAACCAACCCTGAGATTGGCTTTTACTTTTATTGGAATTCTATTTTCATCATTTGTCACCCATAAAGATATACCCTCATTATCTCTGAATACTCTTCCACTCTCCATAAATGGGATGAACTTCATGCATTCAACCAAACCAAATTTTGTTTTCAAAATTTCTTTTCCCAAATATTTCATTTTAAAAGGATAGTTTTCTGCACTGAAAAATATATTTACAAAAATATAATCATTTGGTTTAAGTTTACTTATATCCAAGTGCTTTCTCAGAAAATAAAATGTGGAGACTAAATCTTGAATATTATCTAATAGTTTTATTTCCTTTTCTTTACCATTTAAAATATTTTTGAAATAACCTATATTATTTGTGTGGTCAAATGTCGTTTCAGAATTTCTAATATATCCTCCCTCATATATGTCTCTAATTGATTTTATTGGCCTAACAAAATCTTTTTCGAAATAGCTTTCATATAAATCTTCGACTTTGAAAAAAAGCCGAGCCATTCCAGTCGTCCTGCCGATTGCAGATGCTTTGTAAATTTTTTTTCCGTTTTGATTTATTTCATTTAAAGAAAGTGACGCATAACTGGTATTAAAAAATCCGTATTTTAATTTGTATTCAAGCATTTCACCATCTGCAAATGAATTATAATTATTGTTATACAATTCTTCCTCTTGAGAATTTACACTTAAGGAAAAAGTAATTAAGAAAATCGCAATTCTAATTATTAATCTAAATTTTTTCAAAGGCTTCTAAAATTTTTTTTGCTTTGTCACTCCCAATTTCTCCTTTAATTTCCTCAAATGAAAGTTTTTTTATAATTGCTAGTGACTTATACTTTTTCAGTAATTTATTCTTAGTTTTTTCACCAACTCCGTCAATATTGTCAAAAATTGAAGTCATAGCATTCTTTACTCTTTTGCTTTTATGAAACTCAATTCCAAACCTATGAGCTTCATTTCTTAAATTTTGAATAATTTTTAATGACTCAGATTTTTTATTTAAGTAGAGAGGAATTGAATCACCTGGAAAATAAATTTCTTCAAGCCTTTTTGCAATTCCAATAATTGTTACTTTGCTTTCAATATTCAATTTTTTTAAACTCTTTACAGCTGAACTTAGTTGACCTTTACCTCCATCAATTACAATCAATTGTGGTAAAGCTTTCTTTTCGTCAATTAGTCTTCTATATCTTCTAAAAACAACTTCCTCCATAGAGGCAAAATCATTTGGCCCGCTAACTGACTTAATGTTGTATTTCCTATAATTAGATTTGGATGCTTTTGCGTTCATAAAAACAACACATGCGGCAACGGTATTAGTTCCTTGAATATTCGATATATCAAAGCACTCAATGTGAGAGGGTATATCATCCATTTTTAAATCAATTTTTAGTTGATTCAAAATCCTATTTGAATGTTTTTCTGGATCCAATATTTGGATTTGTTTTAGTCTCTCAATTCTAAATGATTTCGCATTTTTTATTGATAAATCCAATAATTTTTTTTTGTCACCTAGCCTTGGAATTATGAACTTTGTATTTATCTTGTTTGATAAATTATAATTGGATATAATGGTGTTAGAATTTGATTCAAATTTTTCTCTTGAATCAATGATTACCAAACTTAAAATATCACTTTCTTCTTCATCTAGTTTTTTCTTTATCTCTTTATTTTGGAATCTTACTACTCTACCGTGAGCTATTTGAAGATAATTAGTGTACGCATACTCGGAATCTGATATAATACTAAAAACATCAATATTATTTAGTTTGTTGCTTACAACAGTGGATTTAGATTGATAATTTTCAAGTAAAAGTAAATTTTCTTTAATCTTTTGTGCATCTTCATATTCAAGATTTTTAGAAAATTGTAACATACTTTCTTTAAGTAGGCTTTTAACATCTTTTAAGTTGCCTTTTAAAATTTTCTTTACTGATGAAATATTTTCATTGTAAGCTTCTTCTGATAGAGAATCTCTCCCTTTTTCATGAGAGAAATTTAGAATTATTGATTGCCCCTTTTTTTTATATATGTTTAGATATAATGGCAAATTAATTTTTTTAAGCTTACTTGGACTGTAGTTATAATTACTTGATCTAATGGGATATAAATTATTAATCAAGTTTAATAGAATGTATGCATATTTTACGTTTGTATATGGGCCAAAATATTTAGAGCCGTCCTTAATTATTTTCCTTGTTAAATAGACACGTGGGAACCTTTCGTTTTTAACACAAATCCATGGATAAGTTTTATCATCTCTTAGAAGAATATTGTATTTAGGCTGATTTTTTTTAATTAAAGAATTTTCTAGAAGAAGGGCATCTGACTCTGAATAAACCACAGCGTGTTCTATTTTGTAAATATTCTTGACAAGGTTCATTGTCTTTCTAGACTTGATGTTTTTTTGAAAATATGAGGCAACTCTTTTCTTTAAATTTTTTGCTTTGCCTACATATATTATTATATTTTCTTTATTGAAAAATTGGTAGACACCTGGCTCTTCGGGAATGGTTTTATACATTATTTTACCATCAACAGCCATTGGACTAAAATAATTATTTTATTTGTTACATATTTTGAAAATGAAAAAAAATCAGGCAAGAAAAAAATATAAAGCTTTTAGAAATAAATTGAGTAATCTGAAGATAAAAAAATTAAGTAATCAAATCTTTCAACAAAGCTTAAAATTAAAAATTTGGAACAAAGATACATACATGCTGTATAGACCAATAAAAGCAAAAAAAGAAGTTGATCTTTCTGGTTTTTTTGAAATTTTAAATTCAGATTCAAAAAATATTTTGTACCCTAAAATCAATTTTAAAAAAAATATCATAAATGCCTTTTTGTTCACAAACAAAACAAAATTTGAAATAAATAAATTTGGCATTGAGGAACCATGTGGTAATATAATTTTTGAACCAAAAATGATTGAGGTGGTTTTTGTACCGCTACTTTCATTTGACATTGAAGGTAATAGGGTTGGTTATGGAGCAGGATTTTACGACAAGTTTTTAAAAGAATGTGATGACAACATATTGAAGATAGGCTTGTCTTTTTTTGAACCAGAGACTAGGGTTGAAGATACAAACGCGAGTGATATCAAGTTAGACTATTGTATCACACCGCAAAAAGTTTTTAGTTTTTAGAAAAAAAGGTTTTATAATTTATAATTATTAAGAATATTGCAATTGAAATTGATGCATCTGCAATATTAAATACTGGTTCAAAAAATACAAAATCCTCACCACCAACAAAAGGCAACCAACTAGGCCAAGTCCAATTAAACATTGGGAATTGAAACATATCAACAACGCTCCCATGAAATAAACTTTCATACCCATCCCCAATAGAAAATGTAGCTACTTTAAAATAACTATCTGTGAAGAAATATCCGTAAAAAACAGAATCAATTGCATTACCAATTGCTCCAGCTAGGATCAGGGATAATACAATTGAATTAATATTTTTTAAACCACTTTTTATAGACTCCTTAAGCCAAAAGAAAATAAAACCTATTGCAACAATTCTAAACAATGTCAAAATTAGTTTTGCTGATCTTTCATCAATAAAGGGCAAGAAATCATTAATAGATGCCCCCCATGCCATACCTTTATTTTCAACAAATAATAATTTAAACCAGTTGTAATCAAATATAATTTGATCACTGTAAATGGTCAGAGGAAAGTTCAGTTTTATATAGACTTTCAAAAACTGATCAAGAACTAAAATCGCAATAATTATAAATATGCAGTGATGAAACTCAAGCTTTTTTTTCATTAGTACTCTCAAAAATATGATTTGCGGAATTTGTTATAAATCCATTAAAACCATTGTATCTATATGCAAATTCATAATAACATCCCGGTATTTCAAAATCACCATCTGAAAACCTAACAAGAATATTTTTTGCCATTATTGAAGATTGTTCCAAACCAACTTTTGATGAGCCTTTTATTTCACCACCAGAGGAATTTATTTCAAAACCATTTTGTTTTAAAAAAAGATTTATCTGCTCAAGATTTTTGAAAAAAGTACAATCAGTTACGCTGACAGTAAAATGGTTTGTAACATAACCATGTGATAGTACCCAAGCAGCATAATCAGATTCTTCTTGAACTTTTTTATAATCTAAGTATGATATTTTTTCCCAAGGAGTGCCATTTGTTAAGAACAAAGGATTATTAAATTTTGTTTCATCAATACCATCTAGAATTCCATTAATTTCATTTTGAAATTCAGTTGAGAAGTCTTGAATTCTCAATTCACTGATGAATATTCTTGGAAGTTTATTATTAGGATGAACATAGTATGAAGCATCAAGTTTTTTTTGCTCAAAATGCAAGTCCTCAACAAAATTATATCCTGAATTGATAAAAAATTCAGCCAGCTTATTTTTGTTTACTTTTTTGTGGTTGAAGGTTCTAAGAGCAATGTGGTCATTAATGATTTTGGAACTTTCTTTTGATTCTATTAAATCAAGGACTTCCTTGATATGTGGATTTAAACTTGTATATGTTTCCCACATATGATTTAGAAGTACTTCAATTTTCATAAAAATTAGGACATTTTATTTTTTGCCTCGATACTTAATGTTGCATGTGGAACAAGTTCGAGCCTTTTTTTCGTAATCAATTTTCCGGTAACTCTACATATTCCATATGTTTTATTTTCAATTCTAATTAAGGCATTTTTGAGATCTCTTATAAACTTTTCTTGCCTAATTGCTAGTTGTGTATTTGCTTCTTTTGACATAGTTTGTGAGCCTTCTTCAAATGCTTTAAAGGTAGGAGAAGTGTCCTCAGTTCCATTGTTACCATCGTTCATGTAAGCACTTTTAATGAGCTCAAGATCATGTTGAGCTTTACTAATTTTTTCTTCAATAATTTTTTTGAATTTTGCAAGATCTTTATCAGAATATCTTACAACAATATTATCCTTATCCATAATTAACTTATTTTCTTTATTTCTAATTCTAATTTTATATTATCAAACTCAAACTCTTTTGGTAAATCCAATTTATTTACAAAATTTACTTCAGCAGCTAGAGTCTCATTTTTGACATAGTCTAAATTATCCTCTAGAGCTTTTTCAATCAAATTATTATTGACAATATTAATAATAATTTTATCACTAACATTAAAGTTTGAATCTTTTCTTAAGTTCTGAATTTTATTAACAATTTCTCTACTAATACCTTCATTTTTAAGCTTGTCGTTAATGTTGACATCCAGCGCAATCGTGTAGCCATTTTCAGACCCAACTTGCCATCCTTCAATATCTTCATAGAACACTTCGATGTCTACCAATGATAGATCAAATGAAAAATTGTCTAATTTAAATTGGAGGGTCTCACCAATTTCTAATAAATGAATTTGTTCACCACTCAAATGAAAAATTGTCTTTGAAACAGTTTGTATATTTTTTCCAAATTTTGGACCCAAAGATTTAAAATTAGGTTTTGCTTTCTTGACTAGAATTTCAGATGAGTCGCTAATTAATTCAACCTTTTTTACATTAATTTCGGATTTAATAAAGTCCTCAATTTCTAAAATTTCGCTCTTTTCACCTGAGTTTCTAAATGGAATTAAAACTTTATTTAGAGGCTGTCTAACCTTAATTTTCTCTCTTTTTCTAATTGAGAGAGCAATTGAACAAATAATCTGAGATTTTTTTATTTTCTTTTCAAGCTCAGAGTCAATATTGTGAATATCAACTTTTGGAAAGTTCGCCAAATGAACAGAGTTGTCATCATTAGTTAAATCTTGAAAAAGTTGGTCCATGTAAAAAGGACTTATTGGTGACGAAATAATAGCAATCTTTGTTAAACACTCATGTAGTGTTTGGAAGGCAGATATTTTTTCATCGTTATATTCACCTTTCCAAAAAACTCTTCTTGATAATCTTACATACCAATTACTTAGGTCGTCTTGGACAAATTGAGAAATCAATCTTGACGATTTTGTTGGATCATAGTCTGCATATGCAGATTCAACTTTTTGAATTAATGAGTTTAAACCTGAAATGATCCAGCGGTCCAGTTCTCTTCTTGACTCATAAGGAATCATAACTTCATTTTTGTCGTATCCATCAATGTTTGAGTACAAACTAAAAAAAGCGTAGATATTGTAAAGTGTACCAAAGAATTTTCTTCTAACTTCATCAATGCCATTCAAATCGAACTTTAAATTTTCCCACGGGTTTGAATTTGAAATCATGTACCATCTTGTTGCATCAGGTCCAAATTTTTCCAAGGTTTCAAAAGGATCCACTGCGTTACCAAGTCTCTTAGACATTTTTTGCCCGTTCTTGTCCAAAACCAATCCATTTGATATAACATTTTTGTATGAAATTGAATTAAATATCATTGTGCTAATTACATGCAAAGTGTAAAACCACCCTCTCGTTTGATCTACACCCTCTGCAATATAATCAGCTGGAAAATGTGATTTTGAGTCAATCATTTCTTTATTTTCAAATGGATAATGCCATTGGGCATATGGCATTGATCCAGAGTCAAACCATACATCAATTAGGTCTGCTTCTCTATACAGGGGGTTACCACTTTTTGAAACCAAAATAATTTCATCTACAATATGCTTGTGAAGATCAATTTTTTCATAGTTGGATTCGGAGAAATCATCCACAACAAACTTAGAAAAAGGGTTTTTCTTCATAAACCCCGATTGTATTGATTTTTCAATTTCAGTATAAAGTTCTTTAACAGAACCGATAACTAATATTTCTTTACCATCCTCTGAGCACCAAATTGGTAGAGGAATTCCCCAATATCTAGATCTTGATAAATTCCAATCATTTGCATTTTCAAGCCAATTTCCAAATCTTCCAGTTCCAGTGGACTTTGGTTTCCAATTGATTTTTTTATTATACTGAATTAAATCACTTTTTCTTTTTGTTACTGCAACAAACCAAGAATTTAGTGGATAGTAAAGAATTGGCTTGTCAGTTCTCCAACAATTTGGATAACTGTGTGTATATTTTTCAACTCTGAACGCTTTATTCTCTTCTTTTAATTTTATTGCAATTTCAACATCAACTGATTTTTCTGGTACATCTTTTCCATTGTAATATTGATTCTTGACATATTTTCCAGAAATTGACCCCAAACCATCTATAAATTTTCCTTGTAAGTCAACAAGCGGGGACAAATCACCATCTTTATTTAATATAAGCATTGGTGGGACCTCAGGTTTTGCATTTTGTGCAGCTATCATATCATCTGCACCAAATGTTGGTGCTGTATGCACAATTCCAGTTCCATCATCAGTTGTTACAAAATCTCCAGATATTACGCGAAACGCATTCTCAGGATTTTGACTGGGTAAGGGTGAGTCTGTCCATAGTTTCTCATATTTGATATTTATCAAATCACGTCCTTTAAAATGTTCACAAATTAAAAATGGAATATCATTGTTTTTTGAAAAAATCAGTTCCTTAGTTTGCTTAACTTCTCTATAATTATTCTTTAAAACTTTTTCAATCAAATTTTTTGCTAAAACGACATTTATTGCCATTTCTGTATACTGATTAAAGGTTTTGATAATTACATAATCAATATTAGCTCCAACCGTTAGAGCTGTATTCGACGGAAGGGTCCATGGCGTAGTTGTCCACGCTAGAATATGTACAGAACCGTATTTTTTTAAAAATTCTGGCAATGATTTTTCTAAGCATTTAAACTGAGCAGTTACAGTAGTATCAGTTATGTCCTGATAAGTTCCGGGTTGATTAAGTTCATGAGAGCTTAATCCTGTTCCAGCTTTTGGTGAGTATGGTTGTATGCTATAACCTTTGTATATCAGTCCCTTTTCATGAAGCTCTTTTAAAAGCCACCAAACAGACTCAATATATTTTGATTTGTACGTAACATATGGGTTTTCCATATCAACCCAGTAACCGATTTTTCTTGTCAAATCATTCCATATGTTGGTATATTTCATCACAGCATCTTTACAACTTTTATTGTAGTCTTCGATACTAATTTTAGTACCAATATCTTCTTTGCTTATACCCAGCTGTTTCTCAACACCCAGTTCAATAGGAAGCCCATGGGTATCCCAACCTGCTTTTCTTTCAACTTTGAACCCTTTTAAAGTCTTATATCGACAAAAAATATCTTTTAAAGCACGGGCCATGACATGATGAATTCCAGGCTTACCGTTTGCGGATGGAGGGCCCTCGAAGAATACAAAACGCTTTGAATCATTTCTTGATGATATACTTTTTTCGAAGGTTTTATCTTTATCCCAAAATCTTAAAACATCATCTGAGATTTGAATTAAATCTAAACTTTTATATTCTTTAAATGACATTTTCTAAAAAAAGCGAATGTAATTAATTTAGCTTAAAGTTAAGATTAATTAGTGCTTAATTAAAAAAAGCAGAAATATTAAAATTTCTACCAGGCGAACTAATGCCCGAAGCGAATTGTTTATAGTGTATATCAAATACATTTTCAATTGAAAAATTTAGATCAATTAGCCTTTTGAAAATTTTTACTTTATGAACAGATGTTAAATTAAAAATAGCCCATTTTGGCATTCCTAAATATTCAAAATCGCCACTATCATTAATAAAATAAGGTGTTTCATCCAATCCATCCTCACCACCTAAACTATAACTTTTGGCTTTTTTGTTCTTTGAAAACTTATATGCTAAAACTAATTGATTGTCAGAATATTTCCACTTTAATTTAAAATCTCCGAAAAGAGGAGGAATTGATGGCATGGGGCTTCCCGAACTTAGTTTTGTCCCCTTTGTGTATGTTATATTACCATCAAGATGGATATTTTTAAAAACATTTAAATCAATATTATAGTTGAAACCATAAACTTTTGACTGACCTAGGTTATAATTAGCCATCGTAAAAACTTCCTCATTTTGGTAAATAATTGTTGCTGTATTAGGTGTTGTTTCGTCTATACTATCATAGAAAAAATCTCTTCCTATTGTTCCATCTAAAATTGTATAATAAATATTTAATGATGAATTAAAATTATTTGAGTAATTGCTCCAACCAAGATCTATCGTATAGGCTTTTTCAGGCTTTATTTCTGTATTTGGAATTAGTAAAATACCGGCATTTTCTCGAATCTTACTTATATCATCAATATTTGGTGATCTATAACCGCTTGATAAATTAATCGAAACTTTATTATTCTTCAATATTCTCGTAACATAACCAAAGCTACCAGTCAGTGATAAGTTTCTCAAATTCAACCTTTCGAATTGATTTAAAAAAATCACATTAATATCGTTATTCAAAAATTCTTCTGAATTAAAATCCCACCCAAGCTTGACACTATTATTTGACAGCCTCAATCCAAAATTTAAGTTTGAATAATTATTAATTTTTTTTAAATATTTAAAATAACCCGCAAGTGATGAGTGAGTTGCTTGATCATTAGGATATCGCGTAAGCGACTTAAATTCACTTAAATACAGACTCGGGTTTGAGGTGTCAATTCTATTTGAAACAGATCTAGAGTATAGATTGTTGTGAGTGTATTCAAAGCCATATAATAACTCTGAGTCATTTATTATAGTTTTAGAAAAGTCACCATTTATAGAGTAAACATCTAGTTTTTCCGTTTGATTGTGTAAAATTTCTGAACCAAATTTTCTTTTATGCCTGGATTCTCCAATAGATTGGTAAGAAAAAATAAACCTCCCATTGTCAAAAAGTTTTGATGGACTTAAGTTTAAAATAGAGGATAACATAGTTCTTTTTTGAGGTCCATAATACCACTCAGCAAATTTTAAATCGGAGTTAGAGTCTAATTCTGATAATTTATCAAATCTGTTAATTTTTGAGGACCTAGAGACTTGAAAATTTAGAATCAAATTGGAGTCATTCTTAAGCTTTAAATTAACTTTTGTTATAAAATCTTTCTGATCATAAGCGGTATTTCTTTGAACATTAGGGTCACTATTGACAGATGGACTTAAAAAAAAGTTATCTCTGTTATTTTCTGAAAAATGGTTAACTAATC
The DNA here is from genome assembly GCA_902614065.1 of uncultured Bacteroidota bacterium. Lineage (GTDB taxonomy): Bacteria > Bacteroidota > Bacteroidia > Flavobacteriales > Flavobacteriaceae > Eutrophosalina. Next base: position 123,529 of record CACMJT010000003.1, read on the forward strand.
CCCAATCCTCAAATCCATGTTTTCTATTTTTACCCATAATTATATCACCATAGTCTGAAATTGACAGACTTGAAAATAACGCCCAATTTTTATTAGTAGTAGTAAGTTGGTAGTTTCTTGTTTTTGATTTATTTGTAAGATTATACGAACGCTTCTTTTTAAAATCAATTTCTTTTTCAACAGAAAATTCAGGAATTTTTGTAAAGTAATGCACTACGCCTCCTATAGCGTCAGATCCATAGCTTACTGATGAAGGTCCATACAAAACCTCAATTCTTTCTAAGTAATTTGGATCAACAGTTATGGAGTTTTGTAAATGACCTGAACGGTATATTGTATTATTCATCCTAACTCCATCAATTACTAACAATACTCTATTCGCTTCAAAACCCCTGATCACTGGGCTACCTCCACCAGATTGTGATTTTTGAACATGTATTCCACCCGCTTCATATAGAATTTCAGCACCAGTTTTATCTACATTGGATAAAAGGTCATCGGGGCTTATTAATGTCACTTTTCTAGAAATATATTTTAAGTTTTGCTTATTTCTACCAACAGATAAAACCACTTCATCAAGCCCCATCATCGATGAATTTAGATAAATAATATTTTTGTCTTTTATATCCTTAAAAAGAACGGAATTTGATTCATATGAAATGTGTGAGAAAAAAATCGAATCGTTAACTTTAAAAATATCCAAATCAAACTTACCCCTATTATCAGTCAGGATTGATTCTGTTTGATTTTTGTTAAAAACCAATACTGAAGGAATTGGTTCTCCACTTGAACCATCTAATACAGAAATTTCGGTCTGGGAATAATTGAAGTTTATAATTGTAAAGCTTACTAGGAATAGTAATATTTTATGAAAATAATCCATTTAAAATTTCGAGTGAGTTTGGTCTTTTAAAACCTGAAATATGATATTTATAATAATTCATTAAAAAATCTGTCATATTTCTTCTTTGATTGGTTGTTTTTAATATCTCGAAATATTGATCAAAATTTATGCCCAAAAGTTTTTTGAACTCAATCACCAACTCACCTCCAACACAGTACCGCGAATCATTAATTGTCTTAAAAATACCATTCTCAATATCAAAAAATTTACAATTTTCATTGCTTGCCTCCGGTTTAATTCCAAAAAATTTTAAAAGATTTATTAAAAAATTGATATGAAAATTTTCATATTTTGAGATTTTGTCCAAAGTAACAAGAGAATCTTTAATATACTGATAAAGACTAATGTTTTCCTCTTGAAATCGTAAAACAGTACTCAAAAACTCCGCAAGAAATAGTGCTATGTTGGATTTAATAATATTAAAACGTAAATCATCATAAATAACAATACTTTTAATATTTTTTAAATGTGATAATTCACCTTTTTTAAGTCTATTAAATTCAATCTCAACAACACTCAGGGGCTCTATGCTGCTTAACGAAAATTTTGTTCTTTTTCTACTCCTTACACCTTTAATAATAAAAGATAGAATTCCATAATTTTGAGAATAACATTTCATGATTACGCTCGTTTCAGAGTATTTTATAGAATTTAAAATAATTGCCTCAGTAACGCTAGCCATGAATTTTATACAACTCCCTGGGCTAACATTGCATCAGCAACTTTTATGAAAGAAGATATATTGGCACCCTTTCCATAATTTATGTAGTCCTTTTCTTTTCCGAATTCTAGACATGATCTATGAATGTTGATCATTATTTGTTTTAGTTTCTCATCAACTTCTTCTCTTGACCAGGAATACCTTAATGAATTTTGAGCCATTTCAAGACCAGATACTGCTACTCCACCAGCATTTGATGCTTTACCTGGTGCATATAAAATTTTGTTCTGTTTGAACTCAGATATAGCCTTAATAGTACACGGCATATTTGCACCTTCAGCAACACAATAACATCCATTTGAAATTAAATTTTTTGCATCAAAGTGATCTAACTCATTTTGGGTTGCACAAGGAAGTGCAACATCACATTTTATTGACCAGGGCTTTTTGTCTTTTACATACGAAGCGTTGGGATATTTTTTTAAATATTCGTATATCCTGGATCTTTTTACATTTTTTAAAAACATAATGTGCTTCAGCTTGTCTTCATTAATTCCATCTTTATCAAATATAAATCCGTTTGAATCAGACATTGTTAAAACTTTAGCACCGAGATGAAGACACTTTTCGGCAGCATACTGTGCAACATTACCAGCGCCTGAAATTGTTACAGTTTTTCCTTTTAAGCTATTGCCTTCATAATTTAACATATCCTCAGCAAAATAAACTGTTCCATAGCCGGTCGCCTCAGGTCTAATTAATGAACCACCCCAACTTACGCCCTTTCCTGTCAAAACACCAGTAAATTCATTTTTCAGTCTTTTATATTGCCCAAACATATAACCAATCTCCCTTCCACCAACTCCAATATCACCTGCCGGAATATCTGTATTAGGCCCAATATGTCTAAAAAGCTCTGTCATAAAACTTTGACAAAACCGCATTACCTCGGAATCAGATTTATTCTTGGGATCAAAATCTGAACCTCCTTTTCCACCTCCCATTGGTAGAGTAGTTAAACTATTCTTGAAAACTTGTTCAAATGCAAGAAATTTTAAAATACTCAAATTCACAGAGGGATGAAATCTTAAACCCCCTTTGTAAGGACCTATTGCAGAATTCATTTCAATCCTGTAGCCTCTGTTCACTCTAATTTCACCATTATCATCTACCCAATTTACCCGAAACATTAAAACCCTTTCAGGCTCACACATTCGCATTAGGATATTCTTACCATGATATATGTCTTGTTTAATAATGTATGGGATGAGGTCTTCAGCAACTTCCTTTACGGCTTGCATGAACTCTGGTTCATGAGAATTTCTTTTTTCAATCTCACGTAAAAAACTATTTAATTTTTTTTGCATTTAGATTGATTATTGTCTAAATGTAAGCAATATTAATTAATTGCTTTGTCAAGATCGTTTACTAGGTCAGCTGAATCTTCAATACCAACACTTAATCTAATTAAAGACTCTGTAATACCATTTCTTTCTCTGTCCTTTTTTGGCATTGAAGCGTGCGTCATAGTTGCAGGATGATTGACTAAACTTTCGACACCGCCCAGGGATTCAGCGAGTGTGAAAACCTTCAATTTTTTTGTGAATTTTACAACATCGCTATACATATTCCCAGCAAAAGTAAAGGATATCATACCTCCAAATTTTTTCATCTGTTTTTTTGCTACTAAATGATTTGGATGAGATTCTAGACCGGGCCAATATATTTTTTCAACTTTTTTACATTGCTTTAAATATTCAAAAACTTTTTCCCCATTAGAGCAATGTCTATCCATCCTGACATGAAGTGTTTTTATTCCCCTTAGGGTGAGGAATGCATCCATTGGTCCACATATTGCACCACTAGAATTTTGTATAAAAAATAGATTCTCGGCTATTTTTTCATCATTTAATGCAATTAACCCAATTATAACATCACTATGCCCAGCTAAATATTTTGTTCCCGAGTGCATAACTATATCAGCTCCTAAATCTAAAGGTCTTTGAAGATAAGGGGTAGAGAATGTATTATCAACTCCAAGTAGAATATTATTTTTTTTGCATAATTCGGATATCGCAGCAATATCAATAACATTAATCATGGGGTTTGTGGGGGTTTCAACCCATATCAACTTTGTTTTGGGGGTAATTAATTTTTCAACTTTTTCTAGATCTTTTAAATCCTCAAAAATAAACTTAAGACCATATTTCTTATAAATTTTGTTAAATAATCTGTAAGATCCACCATACAGATCGTGAGTACTAATTATTTCGTCCCCAGGTTTAAATAATTTTAAAATTGCATCGATTGCACTTAGCCCAGAGCTGAACGCAAGACCATACTTTGCATTTTCTAAGCTTGCAATGGAGTTTTCAAGTGCATGCCTTGTCGGATTTTGTGTTCTGCTATACTCGTAACCTTCATGAACACCAGGCTCAGATTGAGCATAAGTAGATGTTTGGTATATAGGTGGCATTACGGCACCATACCCTTTTTCTTTTATCTGTCCACCGTGAATAACCTTTGTGTTAAATTTCATTATTCTATTGTTAATTCCCCTTGCATGATTTGATAATGTCCTGGAAATGTACATACATATGTGTAAATACCCGGCTCTTCAATTGTGAAATTTATTGTCTCACTTTCACCACCACCAAGCATTTTTGTATGAACAATGAGGTCATTGTTTTCAGGAATGTATTCATTCTCCTTAAAATCAAGTGCAAGCATTGCAAAATCATCAACGTCAACATCTTTTTTCAGTAAAACAAAATTATGTCCCATAAATTCTTTTCCGATTTTACCTGTATGATTTAAAGTAAGCCTTATATTTTTCCCAGCCTTTGCCGACAATGATGTTTTGTCAAAAAGCATGAGGTCATTTGAATTTAAAACAATAATTGTTTGTTCAGCACTTTCAATTTTTTCCACATCTTCCTGAACCCTTTCGTAACTAAATTTTTCCTTGGCAGGTTCATTTTTACATGATACTATAAATAGCATTAATAATAGAGGAATAATTTTAATTTTCATCAAAGGATTTATTTTTATAAAGTTACAATTCATAATTAAATTTTTATATTTAGAAGAACTTAAAATATTTATTTTGAATAGAAGAAATTTTTCAAGTTTGTTATCATCATCATTATTAGGTTTGGCTTCTTTAGATGCAATTAAAACAAACAATTTTAGTGCCAAAAAATATAAAATTTCATTGGCTCAGTGGTCAATTAATGGTTCCATATCTAGGGGTAAAATTTCTCCAGTAGATTTTGCAATAAAGGCAAGAGAGTTGGAAATTGATGCTATTGAACATGTAAACACATTGTATTCGGATCGTTCAGATTATTTATCAAAAAATTCGATGAAAACTCTTGTTAAGGATTTAAATTCAAGGGCTAATGATAATGGAGTTAAAAACTTATTGATTATGATTTCCCAAGAAGGTGAATTAGCATCTGGTACTCAAAATTCAAGAACAAAAGCTATAGATAATCACAAGGCCTGGATTGATGTTGCTAATGAAATTGGTTGTGAGTCTGTCAGAGTAGATTTAAGGGGAGGTAATAGTTTTGATCAATGGAAAGAAAACTCTATTCTGTCCTTAAATACTTTGTGCGAGTATTCACCTAACCTAAATATTACCGTAGAGAATCACGGTGGTTTTTCATCAAACGGGAAGTATTTGGCTGATGTAATGAAATCAATCACTAAAGAAAATTGTGGAACATTACCTGATTTTGGAAACTTTTGTATTAATGGAAAACCTAATCCTACAGGTTTAGAACCTTGTTTTGAGTGGTATGATAGGTACGAAGGAATTAATGATTTAATGCCATTTGCTAAAGCTCTCAGTGCTAAATCTTATGATTTTCTAGACAATGGTGATGAAAAATATATTGATTATTATAAAATGATGAAAATAGTTAATAATCATCCATATGAGGGATACATTGGAATCGAATATGAAGGAAATCGATTGAGTGAAGACGAAGGAATTATTGCAACAAAAAAGTTATTAGAAAAAATTATAAACTCATGAAAACCATTAAAGGTCCTGCAATTTTCTTGGCTCAGTTTTTAGGAGATGATAAGCCATTTAATAATCTAGATAGTATTTCAAAATGGGCAAAAGATCTTGGTTACAAGGCCATACAAATTCCTACTTGGGATAGTAGAGTTTTTGACTTAGAAACTGCGGGAAAAAGTAAAACCTATTGTGACGAAATAAAAGGGATTGTCTCTGATAACGGTCTTGAAATTAGTGAACTCTCAACTCATCTACAGGGTCAATTGATAGCTACACACCCAAGTTATGATATTATGTTTGACTCATTTGCCCCAAAAAATTTACATGGAAAAGTTGGTGAAAGAACAATGTGGGCAAAAAGTCAGATGATCAATGCAATAAATGCAAGCAGTTTTTTAGAAATAAAACCAATGGCTTCTTTTTCAGGTTCACTCATGTTTCATACTATGTATCCTTGGCCACAAAGACCCTCAGGACTAGTCGATGCAGGTTTTAAAGAACTTGCAAAAAGATGGGTTCCTATCCTAGATCACGCAAAGGACAAAGGTGTACAAATTTGTTATGAAATACACCCTGGGGAGGACCTACACGACGGTATAACGTTTGAAAGATTTTTAGCCGCAACAAAAAATCATTCTTCTGTAAAAATGCTATATGATCCCAGCCATTTTATTTTGCAACAATTGGATTATTTACAATACATTGATTTTTATCATGATTACATAAAAATGTTTCATGTAAAAGATGCAGAATTCAATCCAACAGGAAAGTCTGGTGTTTATGGCGGATATCAAGACTGGATTGATAGACCGGGACGATTTAGATCATTGGGTGATGGTCAAATTGATTTTAAAACAATTTTCTCAAAGTTAAGTCAATATGGATTTGATGGTTGGGCTGTATTAGAATGGGAATGTTGCATAAAGAGTCCAGAGCAAGGAGCAAAAGAAGGTTCAAAATTCATTGATAATCACATCATTCAAGTTACTTCAAAGACCTTTGATGATTTTGCAGGGGGAGATGACGATAACATAAATAAAATTTTGGGTATTGATTAGAAAATTCATTTACTGTTTTTTAATCCCTTGTATTTTATTTTCACAAACTCCACAAGATACTGAATTGTGGGGGCCAGTTCCTAAAAAAATCAATTCTGTCAATTTTACTACGCCACCTAGCGATGCAATAATTCTATTTGATGGTAAAGACCTCAAGAACTGGTCACAAAGATGGTCAAACGAAAAATCCAATTGGAAAATCTCTGATGATGGTTCAATGTTTTCTGAAAATCCAGGTGAGGGAATTCAAACAATTGAAAATTTTGGTTCTGTTCAATTTCATATTGAATGGAAAACATCATCCGAGATTGATACAGAATCTGACAGAGATGAAGATGGTATTTTAGACTTCGAGGATTTGTGTCCTGATCAGTTTGGTTTAAAAAGATTTTGGGGCTGTAGCGAGTTAAAATACAAGGACAGATCACAATATCAATCAAACAGTGGCATCTTTTTCCATAATTTATATGAGCTTCAAATTTTGAACAGCTTTGATAATGAGACGTACGTTAATGGGATGGCAGGATCAGTTTATAAGCAACACATACCACTTGTTAATGCATCAAGGGCGAATGACCAATGGCAATCATATGATATAGTTTTTGTATCCCCAAAGTTTGATGAGTATGGTAAAAAATTTAGGGAGGGATCAATTACAGTCTTTCATAATGGAATTTTAATCCATAATAGCGTCAAAATTTTAGGTTCCACAGAAAACGTAGGGCCACCAAAAAACATAGTCCACGGAGATGGTCCCATTGCCATTCAAGAACATTGTTGTACTAAAGTAAGCTTCAGAAATATTTGGGTCAGAGAAATTGAGTAAAATACTCAAAAAGATTTTCTAATTTTGTACATGCTTCAGTCAATGACCGGATACGGGTCAAAGTCTTTTAAAATTGATGATTTCGAAATTAATATCGAATTAAGAACATTGAATAGCCGATATTTTGATTCAAAAATATCGTTACCACCCACTTTGTATAAACACGAGTTAGAAATTAATAATCTTCTTAAAAAGTTTTTGTTAAGAGGTAAAGTTGAATTAAATATTAAGCTTCTAGGAATTTCAGATGACTCATTTAGTTTCAACAAAAATGTTATCAAAAACTACTTTAAGGATTTAAATGATATTTCAAAATTTGACAAATCACAATTGTTAAATTCAATTTTAAATCTTCCAAATACTATTAGCAAAAGTGAAAACAAGATACCTGAAAAAGTATCAAAAAAGATAATAGTCTTACTGAATTCAGTTATTAAACAATTGATTTCATTTAGAACAAAAGAGGGCCAAAACACAAAAAAAGATTTGTTAGAAAATATCAAAATAATTAATATATGCTCTGAAAAAATAAAAAGAGAGAGTAAGTATCATAAAAAGTCCATTGAGGAAAACTTAGAAAAAAAAGCCAGAAATTTAAATGTTGAATATGACCACGGAAAATTTGAACAAGAGATGTTTTATTATTTGGAAAAAATAGATATAAATGAGGAGTTAGTAAGGTTAGGCAGTCATATTAATTTTTTTAATGAAACATTAAAAAACAAGTTAGTTGAAAAAGGAAAAAAACTTGGATTTATATGTCAAGAAATGGGTAGAGAAATAAATACAATTGGATCAAAATCCAACAATGCATTGATTCAAAACCATGTTGTAGAGATGAAGTCAAGTGTAGAAAAAATTAGAGAACAATTATTAAACATTCTATAATGGCAGGTAAGGTAGTTATATTGAGTGCACCCTCAGGAAGTGGAAAAACCACTCTCGCCCGACACCTAATTTCTGTTCAAAAACTAAACTTTAAATTTTCTGTCTCTGCAACAACAAGAAAAAAAAGAGATCATGAAATTAATGGAAAGGATTATTTCTTTTATTCACCTGAAGAATTTAAAAATAGTATTGAAAACCAAGACTTTATTGAGTACGAAAGAGTTTATGAAAATATGTATTATGGGACTCTAAAGTCAGAAGTAAACAATCTGATTGTTAATCACAATGTAGTCTTTGATGTTGATGTATTAGGTGCACTATCATTAAAAAAGTACTTTAAAAGTCTTGCGATTTCAATTTTTATTAAACCTCCCAGTATTGATGTTTTAGAGAAGAGATTAATTGATAGAAAAAAGAATGACCCTAGTGAAATAAAAGAAAGAATCAGAAAAGCGGAAATTGAAATGAAAACGGAAGCTGATTTTGATACAGTAATTATTAATAAAGACCTGGATGTTGCAAAACAAGAATTAATTGATAAAGTTGAAAAATTCCTAAAATGAAAGTTGGTTTATTTTTTGGCACCTTTGATCCTCTTCATATTGGGCATGACCAAATTGCATCATATTTTTTAGAAAATTACTTTGATCAAATTTGGTTTGTTGTTACACCCCACAACCCACATAAAGAAAAACTAGTTTTAACGGATGAAAAAATTAGGCTTGAAATGGTTAAAAAGTTTTGTGATGGAAATCTAAATTTTATTTGTTCGGATGTTGAGTTTTCTTTGAAGCAACCCAACCACACATCTGATACAGTTTCAAAACTTTTAGAGATGCACCCCAACATTGATTTTTCCGTAATTATTGGTCAAGACAACTTGATGCATCTTGATCAATGGAAAAATTATGAGAGAATTTTAGACATAGGGGTTTATGTTTATCCTAGAGATATTGAATCAGAATCAAATGGTACTCTTGAATCTCACCCAAATGTAAAAATCTGTGATTGTAAACTAATGGAAATTTCCTCCTCCGAGATAAGAGATAATATTAGCAAGGGATTAAACATTAACCACCTGGTTCCAGATCAAGTCATAGAGCTTATTAATAAAAATAAACTCTATACACCTTAATTGAAGCTTAATATAAACTATGAAAAAACATCTAAAAAGAAATTGGACTGTATATACAATCGGTGCTTTTGGTGGATTGATTTCTTTAGAAAAACCAGATTATTGGTGGGTCTATATTATTGTTTTTGGTTTTGTAGTTGGTGCTATTGATATATATTTCACAAAGGATAAAAAGAAAGATGATAAATAACCTAGAACTTTCTAGTAAACTACTTTCTTTTTAATTTTGTTTTATATGAAAGAATCTTTTAGAAAAAATGCTTGGAGATTTTTTGTTGCTTTTGTTATTGGCCTCACATTAAGCAGTTATGGAATGTCAATTTGGGAGACAATGTCGATAATTTTCGTAATTGCCATAATCGTAGAATCCATAATTTATTTCAAAACCAAGAAAAAGAAATGAATAAATATTTAAGAAAATTTTTAAAAACATTAATTGTAATGATTTTGGTATTTATTCCCTTAATCATTGCTAAAGAAATATTTGATTTTGAACTAAAATGGTGGCAATTTTTGATATATTTTTTAATTGCTTTTGAGATTTGGGATTTTATTTTTGATGTAATTAAAGAATTTACAAACGGAGATTTTTCTAAATAATTGACTTAAATTCTTTAACCATTATTTAACACTTTACCTGAACATTTTTTAATAAAATTGCTTACCAGAAATATATCTTATGGAAAATAATAATGTTGACATTAATAAAATTAATGCTCAAATAAAAAAAGACAGTGAATTCATAGACCTTTTACTTATTGAAATTAATAAAGTAATAGTTGGTCAAAAATACATGCTTGAAAGGTTATTAATTGGACTGCTTGGTAAAGGCCATATTCTTCTAGAAGGAGTACCTGGGCTTGCAAAAACCCTTGCTATTAATACACTAAGTCAAGCAGTTAAAGGAACATTTAGCAGAATCCAATTTACACCCGACTTGTTACCAGCTGATGTTGTTGGAACAATGATTTACAATATAAAGCAGAATGATTTTTCGATCAAGAAAGGGCCAATTTTTGCAAATTTTGTGTTGGCAGATGAAATTAACAGAGCACCTGCAAAAGTCCAATCGGCTTTACTTGAATCTATGCAAGAAAAGCAAGTTACAATTGGGGATAGTACTTTTAAATTACAATTACCCTTCCTAGTAATGGCTACCCAGAACCCGATTGAGCAGGAAGGAACTTATCCGCTTCCGGAAGCTCAAATGGACAGATTCATGTTAAAGTGTGTGATATCTTATCCTGAGTTTCACGATGAGCAATTGATAGTTAGATCAAATATCAATGAATCATTTAGCAAAGTAAAAGCGGTTGTTTCAATTAAAGACATTATTAAGGCGCAGGAATCCGTAAAGCAAGTCTACATGGATGAAAAAATTGAAAAATATATTTTAAAGTTAATTTTTGCAACTCGTTACCCTGAACAAAATAATTTAGAAGATTTAAAACCCTTAATTAGTTTTGGTTCATCACCGAGAGGAAGTATCAATTTAGCACAAGCAGCAAAATGTCATGCGTTTATCCAAAGAAGAGGCTATGTTATTCCAGAGGATATCAAGGCTGTCATTCATGATGTATTAAGGCACAGAATTGGATTGACTTATGAAGCTGAAGCGGAAAATATAAGTTCCACAGATATCATAGATAAAATTGTTAATTCAGTTGAGGTTCCCTAGTCAATAGATGGATACAAAAGAGATCATAAAAAAGGTAAGAAAGGTTGAAATAAAGACTAAAAAACTTACCAACAATGTATTTGGTGGTGAATACCAAAGTACTTTCAAGGGAAGGGGTATGACCTTTAGTGAGGTTAGGTCCTACGAATTTGGAGATGATGTAAGAACCATTGATTGGAATGTAACTGCTAGATACAATGAGCCTTTTGTAAAAGTTTTTGAGGAGGAAAGAGAACTTACTCTAATGCTTATGGTTGATATAAGTGGTTCAAAACTTTTCGGATCTGAGGATCAGATAAAGAAAAATATTGTCACTGAGATTTCAGCTACTTTGGCTTTTTCTGCAATACAGAATAACGATAAAGTAGGTTTAATTCTCTTTACTGATCAAATTGAGTTATTCATTCCCCCAAGTAAAGGAAGATCACACATTTTAAGAATTATCAGAGAACTTATAGAATTTAAACCTAAAAACTCCAAGACTGATATTTCAGTTGCACTAGAGTTTTTTTCTAGTATAATAAAAAAGAAATCAATTGCTTTTGTGATCTCTGACTTTAATTCTGATGATTATGAAAAGCCTTTATCAATTGTTGCTAAGAAACACGACTTGACAGGTATAAGAATCTTTGACAAGTTTGAAGAAGAGTTCCCTGAAATTGGTTTTATTTCCATGTATGATCAGGAATCAAAAAATTATAAACTGGTTGATACTTCATCAAGAAAAATTAGAAACTTTTTCAAGTCAGAGTATTTAAAAAAGAGAGATTTTTTTGAAAAGTTATTTAAAAAGTCAGGAGCTGGCGTAATTAGTTGTAGAACGGATGAAGACTATGTAAAGTTATTATTGGGTTATTTTAAAAATCGTGGTTAATTTTTCTCTAAAGACTGTAATCTGCTTATTTATTTTTCAGCTTAGTTATTCTCAGGATAGCACTCTCGTGAGTTCTGTGGTTGACACAACTTCAATTAAAGTGGGTGAACAGTTTTCTTATAAAATAATTATAGAAAGCGATAGCTTTCAGGAAATCAATTTTCCTGAGACTTTTAATTTTAGTCCTTTCACAATTGCTGATCAATTTCCATCTGACACCAACTATTTAAAGAGTAAAAAAATTATAAGTAAAAAGTTTAATTTGACCCATTTTGATGAAGGCTCCTATTCAATAAGTCCTCAAAAATTATCCATTGGGAAGGATATTTATACGACAGAAAAAATTGATATTGACGTCATAACAATAAAAGTTGATACTGTATCAAAAAAGTTTTTTGATATTAAAGAAATAAAATTTACCGATGATCCCAATAGTTCAATATTTAAAATTATAACCCCACTTGCTCTGTTTATTTTAGGATGTTTGGTTTTATTTTTCATTTACAGATCATATAAAAAGTTAAAGTCCACAGAATTCTTTTTTCAGACACCCTTTGAAAAAGCAGTTCTAAGTTTACAAGAAATTGAGAAATCAAAACTTGATAATCAAAAGGATCTAAAAGAATTTTATACCAGATTAATTGAAATTGTAAAAAGGTATTTTGAAGATGACTCTATTGATCCAAATGCAATGGAGAGCACATCCAATCAACTTATAAGTAAATTAAAACTCCTAAAAACATCAAAAAAAATAAATCTATCTGAAAACACCATTAATTCACTGGCTGAAGTATTAGGTAATTCTGATCTTGTGAAGTTTGCAAGATTAGAAATGGACCAAAATACTATTACTAGTGATCAAATTAAAATCAAGGAAATAATTTCCTCCACAAAAAAATCAATACCCAATAATGAGCAGAGGGATAATGAAAAAAGAAAAGAAGAAGAGCTCAAGTTTCAAAAAAAACTTAAGAATAAAAAGATTAGATATATTGTATCATCTGCTTTAACAGTTATTCTCACAATATTAGCTATTGTAATCTTTTTATTTGGCGCACCAAAATCAATAGATTCTTTAAGCCTTAACTCAGATAAAAAATTACTAAATCAAGATTGGGTTGAGAGTGTATATACTGAATTCAATCTCGGACTACAAACACCTGATGCATTGGTCAGATCATCAGATTCACTTTCTAAGGATTTAAATTATATTTCTAAAAATGGATCTATTAGTATAAGCCTTTATGTAAAAACTAAAACTGAGAATCAAGATGTTTTAAATGATTTATTGGAGGATTTTCAAATAAGAAACTTTATAAATATTATAACAAAAGAGGAACAGCTTGAGCTTGGTGATGGAATTAAGGCTAATAAAATATTTGGGTCATTCAATGATAATAATATAAATGCAAAGAAAAATTATAATGTCATAATTTTTGATTTTAACAACAAACTTCTTTTTTTAGAAATGATTTTTGAAATTGAAAATAATATACAAAGTCAAATCATTGACAAGGTTATAAACTCTTTAAAATTCGAAAAATGACAGACTTAAAATTTCAAAATCCTGAATTTTTATGGTTACTGGTTTTAATACCTGTCATGGCCTATTTCTTTTATAACACAAGCAATAAAAGAAAGAGTTTTATGAAGTTTTCATCAATAACTGATTTTAAACCAAGTCTAAAATCAAAGCTTCACCCCTTTCTGGATATCATGCGTTTACTTTCAATCTTTTTCATTATTCTTTCTATTGCCCGTCCTCAGGAAGTAAGCAACTCCATTAGATCAAAGTCGAGCAGTGGAATCGATATTGTCATTGCTGTTGATATATCATCGAGTATGTTAGCAAGAGACTTAAAGCCCAACAGATTAGATGCATTAAAAAATGTAGCATCAGAATTTGTCAAGGGGAGGTTAAATGACAGAATTGGAATTGTAATTTATGCTGGTGAAAGCTATACCAAAACACCTGTCACATCTGATGAAAAATTAATTCTTTCATCTTTACAGGATATTGTGTTTGATGGCGTTATTCAAGACGGAACAGCTATAGGAATGGGTTTAGCAACATCGGTCAACCGATTGAAAGACAGTAAAGCAAAAAGTAAAGTAATTATCCTTTTCACTGACGGAGTAAATAATACGGGTGTTATAGATCCTGAAACAGCTTCAGATTTGGCCCTAAATTATGGAATCAAAACTTACACAATTGGTCTTGGAACCAATGGGAATGCGTTAGCGCCTGTTGCTTTAAATAGAGATGGATCCTTTCGATTTGGAATGACTAAAGTTGAAATTGATGAGGAATTACTTAGGGGAATTGCTGAAAAAACAGGTGGACTTTATTTTAGAGCCACTGATAACAAAAGCTTGGAGAGTATTTACAAGGAAATCGATAAACTTGAAAAGACAGAAATAGAAGAGATTAGGTATTCAGAAAAAGATGAAAAATATCGTTTCCTAGTAATTCTAGCTCTATCACTTTTTACAATAGAGTATTTAACAAGAAAATTAATTTATAAAAGTGCTTTTTGATGTATCAATTAGATGAAATAAAATTTTTCTATTTCCTTTTAATTATCCCTATAATTATAATGGTTTTTGTTTACAATAAATATTGGAAAAATAGGGTTATTAAAAATAATTTTTCAAAGGCTAGCCTAAATTATTTAGTTCCTGAATTCTCTAAAACTAAAGATTCATTAAAATTAATTGTTCAGCTATTGGCAATTATATTCTTAATAATTGGATTAGTCAATCCTAAAATTGGAACAGAATTAAAAACAGTTACTAGAGAAGGGGTTGATATTGTTTTTGCTGTTGATGTGTCAAAAAGTATGTTGGCTGAGGATATTGCACCAAACAGGATCGAAAAGTCCAAGAGAATAGTATCTCAGTTAATAAATCAACTGGGCTCTGACAGAGTTGGATTAGTTGCATACGCTTCTTCAGCAATTCCTGTATTGCCAATTACATCTGATTTCTCATCTGCAAGAATGTTTTTGGAGAGTTTAGATACTGATATGATTTCTTCGCAAGGAACCTCAATTGTAGATGCAATCCAACTTTCAAGTACATATTTTGATGACGAAAATCAAACCAATAGAATAGTTTGTATACTTTCAGACGGAGAGGATCATGAGTTTCAAGAAAACCTAATAAATACCACAATTGATGATTCAGGTATTATTATTTTTTCAATAGGTGTTGGAAGTGAAAAGGGGTCGCCAATACCAATTAGAGAAAAAAATATTATACAGTCTTATAAAAAAGATGAAAAGGGTGATGTTGTTATTACAAAACTTAATTCAGAACTTCTAAAAAAATTGGCTGATCAATCTCAGGGAAAATACATTGAAGGAGATATAACCAGCAAGGTGGTTGAAGAAATAATTTTACAGCTGAAAGATATGGATAAAAAAGAATTCGAGGCTAAAGAATTCACAAGTTTTAAAGATCAATTCCAATGGTTTTTAGCTCTTTCATTATTTTTAATTTTATTAGATAGTTTTTTATTTGAGAAAAAAACAAAATGGATTGAAAAACTAAATTTATTTGATGATGATAAATAAAACTATTTTTCTTTTAATTCCCTTTTTCATTTTTTCACAAAATGTCAAGGAAAATATTGATTCAAAAAAGCTTCTTTTTGATGGCAACACATACTTTGAAAATCAAGATTTCAATACAGCTGAGTATAATTACAGAAAATCATATTCCAAGGATTCGTTAAACTCAAGCGCACCTTATAACCTAGGTAATTCATTGTACAAAAACAATCTCAGCCCTGAAGCAAGATTTAATTATAGTCAATCAATAAAAAAATTGAGTGACAAAGAAAGTCTGCACAAAGCATATCATAATTTAGGTAACACATATATGCAGGAAGAAAATTATCAGGGAGCTGTAGATGCATTTAAAAGATCTTTATTAAACAATCCCAATGATGAAGAAACTAGGTATAATTACGTATTAGCCAAAGAATTATTAAAAAATCAGAAAAACAATCAAAACAATAATAAAGACAACAAAGACAATAAAGACAACAAGGACAATAAGGACGATCAGCAAAACAAGGACGATAAATCTGATCAGCAGAATAAAAACAACGATGATCAAAAAAATAAATCTGACTCAAAAGAAAAGAAAGAAAAGCAAAAAAAACCTGAAATATCACCACAACAATTGAAAAACATTTTAGAGGCGATGAATAAAGAGGAAAAAAAGGTGCAAGAAAAAGTAAACAAGAAAAAGATGAAAGGATCACCAAAAAAATCAAATAAAAAAGATTGGTAATGAAAAAGGTAATTTTAATTATTTCTATTCTTTTTACAAACTTGACAATGTCTCAAGTAAAATTTGAGGCAAATGTCAGTAAAGAAACTCTGGGTATCAATGAAAATTTAAGAGTTGATTTTAAAATGAACAAAGATGGAGATAACTTTACTCCTCCTGATTTTTCGGGGTTTGAAGTTGTTGGTGGTCCAAATCAATCCGTAAGTAATAGTTGGATTAATGGTGTTAGGAGTTTCTCAAAAACTTATACTTATTTCCTTACTCCAATAAAAAGAGGAAGATTTACAATTGGTCAAGCTTCTATTGAAATTGAGGGAGATATTTATAAAACTAGCACAGTTGATATTTTAGTAACTGAGGCTGTTAGTTCTTCATTATCGCCAAATAATCCTGATACTATTGTCAGTGATGACTTAGAATTAATTGCAGAAGTTTCAAAACGTTCGCCATATCTCAATGAGCCAATTTCTGTTGTTTATAAATTACTGTTCAGCCCGAAAATTAACGTCACAAATTTAAGTGAGGTTGATGCTCCGGATTTTAAAAACTTCTGGTCCCAAAATATAAAAATCCCAAGACTTGAAATAAATAGAACATCTCACAATGGGAAGAGCTATAATTATGTGACTTGGAAAAAAATGCTTCTTTATCCTCAAAAAGCTGGAGATATTGATATTGATCCAATGACACTAGATGTAACAATTGATGTTCCTACTAATAGGAGAGATTTCTTTGGAAATGTAATTTATTCCCAAACCTCCAATAAGGTTTCATCAGAAAAAGTAAAAATTATCACAAAACCTTTTCCTGAAGAAAATAAGCCAGATGAATTCAATGGAGCCGTTGGAGATTTTAAAATATTTGCAGAATCAAATAAAAGTGAGTTATCTTCAAACGAATCATTCCAAGTTGAATTAAAAATTACGGGGAGCGGAAATCTTAAGTTATTTTCCATTCCTGATCTTGTTGTCCCATCATCATTGGAAAAGTATGATCCAGAGTTTAATGAAAACGTTAAAGTTGGTCTTTCTGGAATGAATGGTTCAATATCAAATACCTATACTATTGTTCCACAGTTTCAAGGAAAGTATCCAATACCATCTACTGAGTTTGTTTATTTTAATCCACTGGAAAAAAAATATATTAAAATTTTAAGTGAAGAATTGGTTGTTAATATTATAGACGGCCCAACATCATCAATTACTGCAAACACTAATGATCTAAGTAGCTCAACAAAAAATATTTTAAACTCAAAAGGCCAGTTTAATTTTATTGAACTTGAAACAAATCTTTTTGAAATAACAAAAAAACAGTCAGTAATTGATCAGTATTTCAAATATATAATAATCTTAATTTTCCTATTTCTTCTCTTTTCAGTCTTATCTATAAAATTCATCTTATTTAAAAAATCTAAATCCATTGATAATAATAAAATTGCTAATAGAATGGCCGTTAAATCTTTGGAAAATGCAAAAAAATATCTTAGCGAAAAGGAACTTTTTTATGAGACATTAGAAAAATGCATTACTGGTTTTCTTGTAACAAAATTTGATTTTAAAAATACTGATCTTGTTTCTGAAAGTATAAATAAAAAATTATCAAAAATTGGAGTTGATAAAAACACGACGGATGATTTGATAAACATACTTAATACATGTCAATATTTTAAATTCACACCAAACTCAGAATTCGATACAACCAATGATTATAATAAATCAGTTGAAATAATTATGAACCTTCAAAATTTCAAATTATGAGGCTCCTTTTTTTAATATTAGTAATTAACTATTCTTATTCACAGAATAGCGAATTTGATGAGGCAAATATGCTCTACAATGAAGGTAGGTATATTGATGCTATCGATGTTTACAACAAGATACTTGACAGTGGACTGCATTCTAGTGATTTATATTTCAATATGGGAAATTCATATTATAAAATTAATGACACTCCCAATTCTATTTTTTATTATGAAAAAGCTCTATTGCTTGAACCAGATAATGAAAGCGTAAAAAATAACTTAGCATATGCCCAAAATATGTTAATTGATAAAATTGAAAGCTTGCCTAAAAATCAAATAACCACTCTATTTGATTCAATTTTATCAATTTTTAGTTACGAGTATTGGCAATTTTTTACAATTTTTTTTCAGTTGCTATTAGTTGGCTTCTTTATATTATTTTTTATTTCAAAAACCTCTAGTCGAAAAAGAAAGTTTTTTACATATTCAATTATTAGTCTTTTCATTTTTATAATCACATTTATTATGTCAATTAATTCCAAAAGCAATTATTTTGAGAGTGATCCTGCTATATTATATGACAAAGAGGTTTCCTTTAGAAGCGAACCTAACTTAAGATCAGAAGAGATATTTAAATTACACGAAGGGTTAAAGATAAATGTTAAAGAAACTATAAATGATTGGACTTTAATTCGACTCTCAAATGGCAGTGAAGGATGGGTTCCTACTTCGTCATTTAGAAAGATTAAATAAAATAATCGGCATTAAAATTTTTAATAATAGACTCACCTAATCTAATCATTAATTGATATGAATTTGAGGATTCAACATAACCATTTGATAATAGTTCAGGATAAATTTGAACAAAGTTTTTATAGATAATTGCGATTGTTGTAAATACAATAATATACTTTACTGAACTGAAAATACCACCTGTCAATCTATTCAGTACACCAAGTGAAATAAACTTGATTAATTTTGTCAATCCCTTTCCAAACACTTTAAATACAAGTGCAATTAATATGAACAACACTATGAGGCAAATTATATTGAGAATTTTTTTATCAATTTCAACAAAATCAATTAATAAATTGGAAAGTGGCCCAGAAAAATTATATGATACAAAGGCAGCAATTAGAAAACCTATAAATGAAGAAATTTCATTAATAAAACCGTTGAAAAATCCTTTTAAAAATGCATAAAGTAGAACAATGATGATTATAATATCAATAATATTCAAAATGAAGATTTTATGTTTACGGTTTTAAAATTAAATTTAATTAGAATATTTTAGCCAAAGTTATGTTAAAAGAAATTGATAATCATTTATCAGATATAAAAAAAATTTCCATCAAAAGTTCTGATGAGCTAGAGAAGTTCAGAATAAAATATATTTCAAAAAAAGGAATTGTTCCGAGTCTTTTTTCAAAACTTAAAGATGTTGATAGTGATAAACGAAAAAAGTTTGGATTTAAGATCAATGAATTAAAAATAAAGGTTGGTCAAATAATCGATAAATCAAAAGCAGAACTTTCATCTTTTTCAAAAAAAGAAAGTACGATTGATTACAGCTTACCAGCCGATTTTTTGAAATTAGGCTCAAGACACCCTATTTCAATTGTGAAAAATAAGATTATTGATATATTTTCTAGAATTGGATTTGACATTTCTGAAGGTCCCGAAATTGAAGATGATTGGCATAATTTTACTGCCTTGAACTTGCCTGAGTATCACCCTGCAAGAGATATGCAGGATACATTCTATGTTTCAAAAGATCCTGATTATTTGTTGAGAACACACACTTCCTCAGTCCAAATTAGACATATGGAAAATAATGAACCACCCATAAGAACTATTTCACCAGGAAGAGTTTACAGAAACGAGGATATTTCAGCAAGATCTCATTGTTTTTTTCATCAAATTGAAGGATTGTATGTTGATGAAAATGTTTCATTTGTTGATTTAAAGCAAACTTTATTACATTTCACAAAGGAGTTATTTGGTAAAAGTAAAATAAGACTCAGACCATCATATTTTCCCTTTACAGAGCCTAGTGCAGAACTTGATATTTATTGGGGCCTAAACTCTGAGGCTGACCATAGAATTACAAAGGGTACAGGTTGGTTGGAGATTCTAGGCTGCGGTATGGTTGATCCAAATGTTTTGGAAAATTGTAAAATTGATCCCAAAAAATTTTCCGGTTATGCATTTGGTATGGGTATCGAAAGAATTACAATGTTATTGTATCAAATTGAGGATATTAGAACATTTTACGAAAATGATGTTAGATTTTTACAACAATTTAAATCCTCAATATAGATTTTTTGAGAGCTCTTTCATTTGTCTGCTAGCACTTTTGTTTTCAAATAATATTTTATAGCAGAAATCAATAATTAAAAATTTCGTGGATAATTTCTTTGAAAGCATGAAAGCATTTTTGGTTGCGTAATAACCCTCAACGATCATATTCATTTCAGCTTTTGCTGATTTGATGGAATATCCTTTACCAATCATATTTCCAAATGTTCGATTTCTGCTAAAAGATGAGTATGTAGTAACTAGCAAATCACCAAGATATGCAGATTGATTAATTTTTCTACTTGTTTTGTGAACATCTTTTATAAAATCACTCATCTCTTTTGAGCAGTGGCTAATTAATACACTTAGAAAGTTATCTCCGTATCCCAAACCATGCGCAATACCTACCATTATTGAATAAATATTTTTTAAACTTGAACTGTATTCGATACCGATCATATCATTAGAAACCGTAGAAATAATATATCTTGTCTTTAAAAGTTCAGACATATATTTGCCAAGTTTTGAATTTTTTGTTCCAACAGTCAGATACGTGAGTTTTTCTTGTGCAACTTCTTCTGCGTGGCTTGGGCCACTAATTATTGCTAAGTTTTTCTTTGGAATATTATATTCTTGATTCAAATGTTCACTGATTGTCAAAAATGACTCAGGAATTATTCCTTTTGATGCAGACACTAAAAATTTATTTGAAAGTAATTTTTTTGATGAAATCAGTGATGATTCAATAAAGGGAGATGGAATAGCAATTATGATTATATCGCTTTCCTGAATGATTTGATCAATTTCTGAAGATATGTGAAGCTTATTTAAATTTAAATCTACATAACTTAAATATTTAGGATTCTTTTTATCTGTTTTAATCTGTTCAATTACATCAGAACTCCTTATGTACCAGTTTATATTTGATGTATTTTCTGAAAGTATTTTTACAAGAGCTGTTGCCCAGCTACCCGATCCCAAAACACCAATACTTTTCTTTTTCATTTTAACAGATTTTTAATAAATCAAGGCTCAAAAATAAGTTAATTTTAATTATTAATTTTTTCATAATTATTATAAAAAGCATTCATTCGTGAATGCTTTTGTTTTTTACGCAGTACTAAACAAAGAACATGCTAGTGCAACGCTAAAAAAAATAAAAAGTCTAAAGAATTTTCTCTCTTTCTTCAATTGTTCATTGTGAGAAATTAAACCCAAAATTGAAGCAACCAATCCAATAGCTAAAGCCATAGATAATGTTTCATTTTTTATTGCATTTAAAATCAAATCAATACCATAAAAAATTACGCTGAAAATGGTAACCCTAAAAACAAATAAACTATACTCACTTTTTCTTATGTATTTAATCAAGGATAAAAAGCATAGATAGATTAAAATTAAAATTGATAAAAAATGAAAAAAAGGTTCGACAAGAGAAAACGGTAAATTCATTTAAAAAGATGATTGAATGAGTTTTTTTACATATTCATTTTTGGATTTAAATAGATTTGATTGTAGCTGATTCTCAATAATCCTACCATTTTTAAGTACAATAATTTTATCACACATTGATTTCACAACAGATAAGTTATGCGAAATAAAAATCATTGAAAAATTTAAATTTTTTTTCAACTCAATCAATAATTCCAAAATTGCAAATCTCGTCGAATTATCAAGGGCTGAAACACACTCATCACAAATTAAAATTTTTGGTCTTAGTGATATTGCAGCCGCTATCACTACTCTTTGCCTCTCACCACCCGATAGCTGTTTGGGATACTTGTGAAATAAACTTTCATCTAATTTTACCATTGATAAATATTCTTTTGCCAAATTCATTGATTCAGTATTTGAATGATTAAAATGAAATTTTAAGATTTGCTGAATATGACGGACAACTTTAATTTTAGGATCGAGTGATGAATAGGGATCCTGAAAAATTAACTGAATTTCCTTGCTGAGAAATTTCCTGCCATAGCTTTTTATATTTACACCTTTATATTTTATTACACCAGTGTAATCTTCATAATAACCGATTATGCATTTGGAAATTGAGCTTTTACCAGATCCAGACTCTCCAATAATACCAATCGAATCCCTTTCACTTAAAATTAAATTAATTTCATTTAAAATGCTGCTTGAGCCCAATTCTAATTGAATATTTTCTAAGCACAGAATTTCTTTATTTGCTAAACTTTTAGGCCTGAGAAATTTTATTTTGGAGCTCTTTATCAAATTTTTACCATAGTCAGTTTTTGGATTCTTAAAGAACGATTTTGTTGAACCAGCTTCACAAATCTCCCCATTTTTTATAACCATTATTCTTTCAGAAATATTTTTTATAAGATTTAAATTATGTGTTACAATTATTAGGCTTGAGTCAAGCTCAGATTTAAGTTTAACTATAAGGTTAATAATCTCTTTTTTTATAATTGTGTCTAGTGATGATGTAGCCTCATCAGCTATTAAAATTTTTGGTTTTTTTGCCAATGCCATCGCAATCATGACTCTTTGCTGCTGACCCCCACTCAGTTCGTGAGGATATTTGTTTAAAGATTTTTCTGGCTCATCTATCATAACCTTTTTGAGCAGTTTAAGAGCTTGATCCAATTTATCTTCATTACCAACAATAGACTCCATAATTTGAGATCCACATTTCATAGATGGATTTAAATAACTTGCTGGATCTTGAAAAATAATTGCAATTTCACTCTTTTTTGCCCTTGAATTTTCTTCCTTTTCTGTTTCAATTAAATTAGGATTGAACACGATTTCTCCTTCTTGTTTCAAACCTTTGTATTTGATTAAATCAATTATTGAGAGTGCAGTTAGTGATTTTCCGCTGCCAGATTCCCCAATAATTCCTAAAATTTCATTTGGCATGACTTTGAATGATAAGTCACGAATCAAATAATTATTATTTGAAGATATTTTTAAATTTTTTACTTCTACAATTGGTTTTTTACTCATTTTAGGAGATATTAAAGTATAGAATCTTGATTAAAGTATCAAAAATAAAATAATAGAAAGGAACAATTATTGTTTCTTGTAAATTTGAATAAAAAATTAATGAAACCACCAAAGTTGTTTTTGAGAACAAGAATTTTTCTGTCTATGATTTTTCTTGTTTTGATTTCTTTTCTATTGACTGGTATTGTGACAAATTATCAAATTCGGGAAAGTTCCGATTATTACCATGGTTTGAGATTGGAAAGAAAAGAAGCCCAAATTCAACGAGCACTTAGGAGTTTATTAGAGGAAAGATCATTGCTAGAAGACAATCAATTGTCTTTTTTATTTAATCAGAGACTAGAACAAAATATTAGCATCAATACAGTTCTTGATTCAATCTTAACAAATGAAATTGTAAAGATCTCTGAAATTCAAAATATAAACTTTACACTTTACGACATTGATGGTTCTCTAATTGGTTCGACCGTTAGTGATGAAGAAACAGAGTCATTATCAAATCAAGTTTTAACAGATTTGGAAAAGAGTGAAGATTCAAAGATTGTGATTACAAAAAGCGGTGATGAAACCTTATTAAGATCCTCATTCTCATATATTTTTAATATTAATGAAAAACCAATTTGGATTCTTAATTTCCCTTACATCGATGACGATAGACTAAACACTTATGAGATTAATTCTTACATATTGAATTTAGTTCAGGTTTATTTTTTACTTTTTGTCCTAGCCATCATGATATCCTACTTGGTTTCAAGTTATATCACCAACCCCATATCTGCTTTAATTTTTAAGATGAAGCAAATGAGATTGGATAAAATCAATAAAAAAATTGATCTTAAAGTTAATAGTAAAGAGATGTATTCTTTGGTCAATTCATACAACAATATGGTTACTCAAATAGATAATAATGTCAAAAAATTATCAAAATCACAAAGAGAGTTAGCATGGAGAGAGATGGCTAAACAGGTTGCTCATGAGATAAAAAATCCATTAACCCCTATGAAACTAAGTGTTCAAAATTTTAAACTAAAATTTGACCCTAATGATCCAAAAATGATTAGCAAGGTTAATGAGTTCAGTAAAACAATTATTCAACAAATTGATGTATTAAGTTCTATATCAACTGCTTTTTCAAATTTTGCTGATTTACCAACCCAAAAAAATGAAAAAATTGATTTAGTAAAAACCATCAAGTTAGCCCTTGAAATATTTAATGATAAGAATATTATTTATGAACCAAGGGAGGAGGTTATTGAGGTCATAATTGACAGAACAAGCCTGATAAGAATCATAACAAATCTTGTGAAAAATTCAATCCAAGCAACAAAATCATTGGAAACCCCCTCAATTAAAGTTTCTGTATACCAAAATGATAAAAATGCCATTATTGATGTATCTGATAATGGCGATGGTATACCATCAAATTTAAAAGAAAAGATTTTTGAGCCCCGTTTTACAACAAAATCCAAAGGAATGGGATTAGGGCTTAGCATAATTAATAACCTTGTGACTGCCCACTCTGGTAAAATCACTTTTACATCTAAAAAGGGAAAAACAAATTTTAGAGTTTCTTTCCCAAAAATTAGTAAAAAAGATTAGCAGTATTCGTTATACGCTTCTTTGAGATTTTCTGAAATAATGTCTGCATTTCTGCCCTCGATATGGTGTCTTTCGAGCATGTGAACGATTTCACCATCTTTAAATATAGCCATACAAGGTGAGGATGGGGGAAAAGGAAACATCAGCTCTCTTGCATTATTTGTGGCAACCTTATCTACACCTGCAAATGATGTAAATAGCTGATCTGGTTTCTTTTCATTTTCGAGTGACTTTATAACACCGGGTCTGGCGTTTGCAGCAGCGCAACCGCAAATTGAATTTATAACTATTAGAGTGGTTCCTTTCTTAACCAAGTTTTCAATATTATCATCTGAATTCAATTGAACAAAACCTTTTGAGGTTAGCTCTGACTTCATTGGATTTACAATTTCTGGTGGATACATATTTTTTCAAATATACTAAACAAGATATATACCACATTTGTAAATTTGATTTTAATTTTATGAGATTCATTGGAGCATTAATTGGAATGTTTATTATGAAGAGCTGGCTGGGTCTTTTCATAGGCTATTTTGTGGGTCTTTTTATTGAAAAGAACTTTACTTTCTCAAGTAAAAATTTATCGACTAGCTCAGGAAAATTTGAATTGAATTTGCTTGGTTTAGCTGCAATTTTAATTAAATCAGATGGAGAGGTTTCGCAGAATGAATTAGACTATGTCAGAAAATATTTCGTATCAGTTTTTGGAAAAAACAGAGCCAACAACATTTTTAAAATTTTCAATGAAAATATTAACAAACAGAAAATTTCATCGACGGAGATATGTCGTTTTTTCCTTTTAAGGTCAAATTATGAAACACGACTTCAATTAATACACTTTCTGTTTTCAGTAGCCAAAGCAGACGGAATGGTGTCCAATAATGAATTGTCAAAGCTGAAAGAATTTTCTAATTTGTTTAAAATTTCTATGGCAGACTTTGATAGTATCAAAGCAATGTTTGTTGATCAGATTGGTTCAGCTTACAAAATACTGGAAGTTAGTAGTGATGCAACTAATGAACAAATTAAAAGTTCATACAGAAGATTGGTTAAAATTCACCATCCTGATAAAATTCAAAACCTAGGTGATAGTTATAAAAAAATTGCCAAAGAAAAATTTCAGAAAATTCAAGATGCGTACGAGAAAATTAAAAAAGAAAGAGCAATAAAATAATGGACACATTTTTGTTTTATTTAAAAGTAGGTATTAATCACATTTT
Organism: uncultured Bacteroidota bacterium; assembly: GCA_902614065.1. Lineage (GTDB taxonomy): Bacteria > Bacteroidota > Bacteroidia > Flavobacteriales > Flavobacteriaceae > Eutrophosalina. Next base: position 149,710 of record CACMJT010000003.1, read on the forward strand.
AGACATTAATGCTTATGATCATTTGCTATTTCTAAGCTCAATTACACTTCCTTACACATTTAAAAAATATTATAGTTTATTTTGGATTGTCACTTTTTTCACAATTGGTCACACATTTTCCTTATTTATCTCAACCTACGGCATATACAATCCCAACTTGAATATTATTGAGTTTTTAATTCCAATAACGATTCTATTTTCAGCAGTGAGTAATTTGTTCTTAAAAGTTCAAGTAAAAAAGTCATCATTAAGCTACTTAGTATCGTTATTGTTTGGTTTAATTCACGGATTTGGATTTGCAGGCTTCTATGATCAAATCACTTTTTCTGATAAAATTGAATTTACACCACTTATAGGTTTCACAATTGGGGTTGAAATAGCTCAAATCATTATTGTATTTTTTGTATTACTACTTTCCACAATATTAAATTCAAGACGTAACTTTTTCTCAAAAAACTTCATAAAAATTATGTCAATTCTAATTTGTTTACTAACTATACTAATATTTTTTTAGGTGAAAAGTAAGGAGAACAAATACGATAAAGCATACTTAAAAATGGCTAGAGAATGGGGTAACCTGTCCTATTGCGAAAGAAGAAAAGTCGGGGCTCTGATTGTCAAGGACAGAATGATAATCTCGGATGGCTATAACGGTACTCCCACAGGTATGGAGAATATATGTGAGGATGAAGAAAACTACACGAAGTGGTATGTGCTTCATGCAGAGGCAAATGCAATAATGAAAGTTGCCTCTTCAACACAATCATGCTCAGGAGCAACATTATATGTTACTCTTTCACCTTGCAAGGATTGTAGTAAATTGATTTATCAAGCTGGTATTGTGAGAGTGGTTTATATAGACCAGTATAAGGATACCACAGGAATTGATTTTTTAAAAGATGCTGGTGTTGAGGTGGTTCAAATCCCTAATCCTTATTGATTTTACCAACTTTTTCGGATAGTATAAAGATTATAATTAATAGCGCAGCACAAGATGTTGCTAGCATTCCGATCAATGAAATCCTATTTTCCGCTGAAAGCAATGCGTAATTAAAGTCATAATAAAAAATATTAATACCAAGCACAATTAGACATAAGGATAGTATTAAATATTTAATCATTGAAATTGGTGATGATATGTAGATTGATAAACTTTAGACAGATTAACCCTCACAGCTTTCACACTCCTTTTTCTGTTTGAACTTTTGTGCTGCATTCATACTATGCTGATAGTAGAGAGACTTTAGTCCTAGTTTCCATGCTGTAACGTGAATTTTGTTAACTTCTTTGGTTGGGGTATCTGGATGAATGATTATGTTGAGTGATTGACCTTGATCTATATAGTTTTGTCTATTGGCTGCTTGATATATAATTGATAATTGGTCAATTTCTGGATATGTTTTAAAGACCTCTTTTTCATTTTCAGATAAGAAATCTAGACCTTGGACAGAACCATCCATGTCTCTAATTTCTTTCCAAACCTCTGGTGTATTCATGCCTTTATCTTCAAGAAGTTTTACCAAAAAAGGGTTTTTAATAGTTGTTTTAATTTTTGCAATATCCTTAACATAAATGTTTGACCATATTGGCTCTATACCTTGAGATACTTGACCCAATATAAAGGCAGATGATGTGGTTGGAGCGATTGCGTTGAGAGTCGTATTCCTTCTTCCATAGCCTTTGAGTAGTTCTGGTTCCCCAAATTTTTCTGCTAGGTGTTTGGATGCTATGTTTGAGCGTTTTTGGATTAGCTTAAAAACCTCACTATTTAAATTGTATGCTTCTTGACTGTCAAAGGGTAACATTTTAGACTGTAGCAAGGAATGCCATCCCAAAGCCCCCATTCCAAGAGCACGGTTGTCCTTGGAAAAGTTATATGCTCTTTCCATAAAAAGGAAAGTTTGTTGATCATCTAAGTTTGGAGAGTTTTTATATCTCTCAAGTTTTTCAAGGAACTCTGTTATTACCGCATCTAGAAAATAAATCATTGTTTCAACAGCATCCGTATCCTTCCACTTATCGTAATGCAATACATTGATGCTTGACAAAACACAAACAAAAGACCATTTGTGATCTGAGGGTAGCATAATTTCTGTACATAAATTACTTGCATAAATCGGCAATTTCTTGTCCTTGTATACATCAGCTGCATTGTTGTTTGCGTTGTCTGTGAAGAAAATATATGGATAGCCCATTTCTCCACGGCTTTGCAATACCTTAGCCCAAACAGTCCTTTTATCATTGTCCCCGTCAATCATTTCTTGCATCCAATCATTGGTTACTGTGACTCCGTGTGTTAGTTCTTGTATTGGGTTTCCCTCGGTTCCTATTTCTAGGAATTCCATAATGTCTGGATGATCAATTGGAAGATATGGAGAAAAACGACCTCTTCTGACAGACCCTTGACTGACAACATCAACCATGGACTCAAAGAGTTTCATCAAATGAACAGCACCTGATGCTTGTCCATTGTCTTTTATTTCAGCTCCTCGGTGTCTGATTTTTCCAAAGTAGCCAGATGTTCCCCCGCCTAATTTGGACATCATTCCAACTTCTGATTGAGAATATAAAATATTTCCAATGTCATCATCAATGTGAGAACCAAAACAACTAATTGGGAGCCCTCGTTCTTTCCCAAAGTTTGACCAAACAGGTGAGGCTAAGGAATAGTAGCCTTGTGACATGTAATGATAAAATTTTTCAGCATACCCCGGCATTTGGAGTATTTCTTCAGCTCTTTTAGCAATATTTGCAATACGTTCTTCGGCTGTAATCCCTTCACCTAAGTACCCGGCAGCAAGAAACTTTCTGCTATTTTCGTTAAGCCAAGCAAATGTTTTTTCGGTAGTTAGGTTGTCGGTTTGCATACTTTAGAATAGGTCGTCGCTTGTTATACTTTGTGTTTTTTTACTGTAATTTATCGATCTCTTAACAAAAAAGTCACCGTGTTTGGTTCCTATGATTTCATCATCAAACCATTCTGTCTCTGAGACCAAATCTTGATCCACATCAAACACTTTTTCGATGCCAATGCTCTCTAAGGAATTGTTAAATCTGTTTTTTAGGAATTCGTTGACAACCGCTTTTGGTAAAAAATCTAGTTCACCATTCTCGAAAATCCAGTCAACAACTTCACTTTCTGCTTCAAAAGCATCTTTGCACATTTGTTGTATGCTCTCGTGATAATTTTTTGTGAACCAATCTGGATTTTCTTTTTGCAAGATTTTTATTAAGTCAATTCCAAAGTCTCCGTGGATTTGTTCCTCCTTGGATGTTGCTTCAACTACATTTGAAATTCCTTTCAACATGTTTTTGTGTTTGTTAAATGCCATTATAATCAAAAACTGAGAGAATAAGGAAACATGTTCAATAAATAAAGAGAAGAGAAGGATTGATTCCGCGTATTCTCTGTTGTCATCACTCTTTGAGTTTTTGAGTGCTGTTTCTAAATAGCGTACTCGTTTCATGATGGCAGGTTTTTTCTTTAATTCTTTAAATTCAGAATTTAGTCCAAGTATTTCTAGTAAGTGTGAGTAGGCATCGGCATGGCGGACTTCACTTTCGGCAAAAGTTGATCCTACTGAGCCAATTTCTGGTTTAGGAATCCTGTGATATATGTCTCCCCAGAAGGATTTAACTGCGACCTCTATTTGTGAGATTGCTAACATTGTGTTTTTTATTGCGCTGCGCTCTGAGTCCGTAAGCTGGATTTTAAAGTCTTGTATGTCACTGGTGAAATTAAATTCTGAGTGAATCCAGTACGAGTGTCTGATTGCAGGAACATATTCATAGAGGTGGGGATACTCATAGGGTTTTAGGTTAATACGTTTTTCGAAAATATCAGTTTGCCTTTGTTGGGTTCTTTTGTTTCTGTAAAGGATGTACGCTTTTGCAACTTCTTTAAACTTGCTTTCCATTAATTCATTCTCTACAATATCTTGTACCTCTTCAATTGTTGGGACATAGGTCTGATCGTTGTCTTTTCTGCCGATTAACTTTTGATAAACCGACAAGGCAACGTCCTGTGCATTTTCCTGCGTGCCATTTCCAACAGCATTCATGGCTTTATGGATTGCTCCAGTGATCTTGTCCAAGCTGAAAGGTTTGGTGCTGAAGTCTCTCTTGATAATATATTCTATCTCCATAATGTATAATAATAATTTAAAGGCAAACGGTAAATTCTAAAATTTTACCACAAGTGAAGTTCTAACTTATTTTACCTGCTTCAAAAGGTGGTCTAGTAACTTTTTCAACAAAGTTTTCAACATGCACATTTTTAAAAAAAGTTATTGTAATGTACGCAATAATTCACATATTTTAGAGTAATTTAAACCTGTCACGTTTAAAATATTTTTAAAATCTGAAAATAAATTGAAATATACATTTTTATGATTAGTAAACAATTATTTTTCTGATTATGCAATTTATTTAAAAAAATAAAAATCGCTTTTTTAAAAAATTTAAAAATATGTCGCACAAAATTCTTGGCAAAACTTTTTGATTTCATTTCTGGACTTTTCAAAACCAAAAATTAGTCTTTCTTCATCCTCAATTTTTGACGGATCAAAGAAATTTTTATGAATTCTAACAGCTTTTTTTGAAAAATAACTAGGACATGTTTCGTTCGCATGATCACAAACTGTGATAATAAAATCAAAATCAATTTTTTCAAACTCTGATATATGATTACTTTCATTTTGGGAAATATCAACACCATCATCTTTCATAATTTTTATTGCGTTTTCATTAATAGCATGGTTTTCTACACCAGCACTATAAACCTGAGCTTTTCCGATTAAAAATCCTTTCAAGTATCCCTCTGCCATTTGACTCCTGCAAGAATTACCAGTACATAACACCAATACTTTTTTCACAGTCTGAGATTAATGAATTACTATTCCTTTATTTTTTTGTCGTATTTGTCTGAGTACAATTCTAAAATTTTTAAGTACTCACTTACTATGTTTTGGGTCTTATTTAAAAACTCAAAATATAATCGTGTGTTTCTAGGGCCTGAATCTTTGTCCTTGGTTTGTGACACCTGTGATTTAATCTTCTTATTCAATGATTTTATTAAGGATTCTTTTATTGTGAAAATACTTTTAATTTCCTCATATTCTTGCTTTTCAAATGTTTGAACTATTTTTTTAAAAAAATTATTCATATCATCTTCCAATTCTTTTAACTCTCTCAGCTGATTGTACGTAAGTCCTCTATGATTGTTATTAAAGTGTTTATATATGGACTTAGTAATAGTCTGCATAGATAAGGTAATATTTTCCAGCCCACCCAGAATTTTCATATGAAAATCAGATGCTGATTCTTTAGACCCTTCATCTAAATTTTTAATAAAATAGAATACATTGTTTGCAATCAGGTCAACATCTTTGTCTAGTTTTGATACTGTTGTCTGATTTTCTTTAAGTGTTGAAATATCTTTAGAAGCTAGACCTTCAAATGTTTTCTGAAATAGTTTATTTATCCTTTTTGAAAATTTTGTGATATTTTTTGAGCTTTCAAAGATTACTCCTTTGATAGATTTGCTTTCAATCATTTCAAGTTCTTCTTCCTCAATTTCTTTTATTCTTCTTTCTTTATGTAAAAAATAATTCTTAGTTAAGACGTAACCCACTAAAATCACCAATACGATTAGTCCAACTTCTTCAAAGTAGTAGAGCATGGATACGATTATTCCAGAAGCAGTGAAGGCGATTAGAGCTGTCATTAACCATCCACCGATTACATTTATAACACCTGCAACCCTGTAAACAGCGCTTTCACTTCCCCATGCTTTATCTGCGAGTGAAGTTCCCATTGCTACCATGAATGTTACATATGTTGTAGATAGTGGAAGTTTATATGATGTTGCCACAGAAATTAAAATTGCAGCGACTACTAAATTTACAGAAGCTCTTATCTTATCAAAAGCTGGTCTGTCTTTTCTAAGTATTAGTGTATTGATTTTAGGTTTTATGTATTGACTATCTACAAAATCAAGTATTGGTTTTGGTGTTATTTTTGAAAAATTTTCTGCAAATGCTGATCCAGCTCTAACAAGAAACCTTGATAGAAAATTTGGTTCAAATCTTTCAATTGTTTCCTCTTGCCTTGAAAGATCAATAGATGTTTTAATTACAGATTTTGCTTTTGATGACGTCCATAAAGTAAGTACCATGATTATTCCTGCACCTAATAATATAAATGTTGGAGCAGAAACTTTTTCGCTCAAAATTTCCATTGTAAAACTCTCAGCTGAGACTCCACTTGCAGACCACGCCAAGAAGGACTCATAACCAGCAATCGGAACCCCTATGAAATTTACTAGATCATTTCCTGCAAATGCCAATGCAAGTGCAAAGGTTCCAACACAAATAATTAGTGTATAAATATTTAATTTAAAAACAGAGTTGAATAGATATGATAGCAATGTTAAAGTTAGCAGCGATAGTAAGACAATCATGTTAAGGTTAATATCAATGAAGTTGGAGATGGATAAGCCACCTAAGATATCATATTGATTCTCAGAATATGGTGTCCCTTTAAGACCTTTGATAACAATAAAATAAAATATGGATGTCAATGCTATTCCACCAAACAAAGAACCCATCCATTTTGCTTTTTCCTCAAATTCGAACGATAAAATAATTCTTGATATAAATTGTATTAGCGCACCTATTGAAAAAGCAACTATAACAGAGAAGAAAATCCCAAAAATAATTTGAGTTGCTTTTGATGTATTGATATAATCACTTAGTTCTACAAAGCTTAAATCCAAAGCTGATAATTTAATTAATGAGATAACAACAGCAGCACCAAGCAACTCAAAAACTATTGAGACTGTTGTGGAAGTAGGAAGTCCATAAGAATTAAAAACATCCAATAATAATATGTCAGTAATCATTACTGCCATAAAAATTATCATGATCTCCGAAAAAACGAACATTTCTGGATTAAAAATTCCTTTCCTTGCAACTTCCATCATCCCACTTGATGATATTGCTCCAAAAGCAACGCCTAATGATGCAATTACCATGAGAGTTTTGAATGAGACAACTTTTGACCCAATTGCTGAGTTTAAAAAATTCACAGCATCGTTACTGACACCAACCACTAAGTCAGCAATCGCGAGAAGACCTAATATTACGACAAGAATTAAGTAAAAATCTGACATTAAAAGAACTAAGTTAAAAATAATTACAGGTTAATAGAGTAGCCCAATGAAAATTTTACTCCTGGGTCTCTAAATGTATAAATTTGATCAATTGATCTGAATGACTCTGCAAAACTCTCTCTTTTGCTGCCCAGTATATTTTCAACTTTTAAATTAATTGATTTTTTACTCTCTTGACCAAAGCTTTTTGAAAAAGTGAAGTTCAAACTTTCAAATGGATGAGTATATATATCAGGATTATAACCAGCACCAACGACCTCCAAAGTTTTACCTTGCATGTTAAAGTACAGGCCGGCTCTTGTTCCATTTTGATTGTTAAAATCTAAACTAGCGTTAATCAAATATGGTGATTGACCCTGAAGTTGTCTTGAACCTGTAAGCGTTTCACCATCTCTGAGTGCAAGTGTTCTTAAGTTCGTTTCAACTTGCCCATAAGTTTGTTTGGATTCAATCAATGAAGCATTAATATTCGCATTAAAAAAATTGTTCAAATTTTTTCTAAATTCAATTTCAAGCCCATAGACTTTGGCTTCACCTAGATTTCTTGGTTGAAATGTTTCACGAGCCTGCTCATAATAACTAAGTTCAATAGGGTCTTTAAAAACTTTATAAAAAGCACTTATTGCAAACAATTCATTTCCTTCTCCAAAATTTTCAAATCTTAAATCTATATTATCAATATAGGTTGGTTTTAAATTTAAATTTCCAATGAAAGTTATGTTTGAAAGGGGATCAAAAATTTCTGCAATAGAAGCTTCTTTAAAAGAGGGTCTAGCAGTTGTTTTTGAATAGGATAATCTATAATTGCTGTTCTCTGTGATAGCAAAAATGAAATTTGCAGAAGGAAAAACATCAAATTTATCAATTACTTTTTCATCAACTAAGTTTTGAAACCCAGAGCTATCCTGACCTGTGTAAATTGTAAAATAATTTTCAGCTCTGAGCCCTATGATTGATCTAAAACTTGGACTTATTTTAAATTCAAGTGAACTGTACCCTGCATAATTATTTTGACTTGCATCAAAAGATTTACCTTGTTGGATAAGGTTATATGTCAAATCAATATGATTTCCATTTGTGTTAGTAAGTGACCAAATATTTTCCGGAAAAAGTAATTCATCAGCATTGCCTGTGACCCCAGAGTTAACGGTAATTTGCGTACTATATATGTCATAATCTCTTTGCTTATAAGAACCAAATAAACCAAACTTAAAAAGAGCATCGTTACCAAATAATGAAAGTTTATTGGTAATATCTATTTTAGAAACAACATTAATTTCATTTAAATCACGCCAGATTCTTGTTGGTCGTGTGTTCGTTGGAACTCTATATCCTCCATCATCAGTTAATTGAAAAGATGTGGTTCTTGCATCCTTGTCTTGTATCGATGATCTTGTTGGTGATAACTTCCATTCAATTTTCCAATCTCCATTATCCAAGCTGTGGGTTCCAGAAAATAAAAGATTTGAAATTGCCCTTTCAGTATACTCTAAATTGTCTTTCTTCAAATCAATAAAATCTGTATCAAATCTTGATTGAAAAAAACTGCCTGCAGAAGATTCTCCGTTTTGAATGTGCAGCAGATTTAACTTTAATTTTGAATTATTAGTCTTATAAGAAACACCACCCATTCCGCTTAAAATAACATTATTAATGCCTAGATCGCCGTTCTGAGTATTTGAAGGATCCAGTTCATAAATACTTGAATTAGTGTTCTTGAAATAATTATTATTTTGAGCATTTTCGTAATATTCCGTTTCGTTCTTGTAGGAAACAGAACCAAAATAACCTATTTTATTTTCACCATCTTTTCCAACATTTTTTTGATTTCCACCTGAAATTGAAAAACTATAATCACCCAAACTCGATTGACGTAAAGCAGATAGATTGGAAGAGTATTTGTTGGTAATCTCAGTTTGAATCGGCTGATTAAAAACTTCTAAAAAAGTATAGTTCTTTTTTGGATGAACCGGAAGAGACCTAGTGCCATCATCAAAACCAAGGAAATCTGTACTTCCACCAGAATATCCAAGGTAATCATTGTTGTAATGCATATCAGGATTGTAAGCCGTTCCAATGGAAATTGACAATTGTTTACTCGTAGGAAATTCTTTTGTTACTACGTCAACAATACCCCCAGTAAAATCGGCTGGCATTTCAGCAGTAGAAGATTTTATAACGATAACGTTATCCAAAATATTTGTGGGAAATAAATCCATTTGTACTGTATTTCTATCTGGATCAAGCCCCGGAATATCAATTCCATTTAAAATAGACTTGGTATAACGATCTCCCAAACCTCTAACATAAACATACTTTCCACCTTGTACTGAAACTCCAGGAACAGATTTAACTGCAGATGCGATATCGGATGCACCTGTACTTTTTATTCTTTGAGAGGAAAGACCATCCACGAGACTAGCAGATTTTTTTTGAAATGATAAAACAGCGGATTCGGTATTTTTTCTAGCACTGACAGTAACAACAACCTCATCCAACCCTTCCGCTAAAACTTCCATAATGACATTCACCTCTTTTGGGCTTAAACTATTAATTTCTACTTCACTAATTTCAATGGTTTTATAACCCAGGTAACTAAATTGAAGAGTGTATATTCCTTCATCTAAAAAAATCTCAAAATTTCCATCAAAATCTGATGTTGTTCCCGTCCCGGTTTCTTTAATAAGAATATTGGCAAAAGGAACAGGGTCTTGGAAATCAGCATCTGTTATTGTTCCTCTTACAATCCCGCCTTGTGAATAGGATAAATAAGAAATAAAAAATGCAATTAATGCAAGAATTGTGTATCGCTTCATGGTAGTTTATTGTTTTAACAAATATCCAAGTTCATTATGAATGTCCTGTTAAGAAATGGTTAATAAAAAACCCACTCATAAGAGTGGGTTTTTCTACAACTAATAATAATAATTATTTAACTAAACTCATATTTTTATAATCCGGTTGCACCTCTGGCTGCTGCCAAGGTCCATGAGAATACTGAAGCATCAGCACCAACTGTTTGTGAACCTGCCGCCACAGAACTAGCAAAACTTGATCCACCAGGATTTTTTCCATCATTAAAATCTGCGTTCGGTGTAGGTGTACCAGTTGAGGATCCACCTTCTCTTGTCGTGTCATTAAAGATTTGACCGCCAGTTAATGAATCACCTGAGGGAACAACTACTTGGATGTTTGAAAAGCTTAGCTCTCCAGACAAAAAGTGTGCCTGAACATCTCTTCTGTAATCTAGCTCAAAATCATTTCCAGCAGGGAAATTAAATGCATATATGTTGTTGTTTGCGCCCATTGCATATGATCTGAAATCGGCGTAATCTCCAACAACACCATCAGCTCCAACCAAAGTAATGTTGTTAAGCGTGTAAGTATCTTCCATTGTACCTTCTGGTCCATCAATTTCTAAAGCATGATCACTGTTAGAACCGAGAATTACCATTGAATTTGAAACTGTACCTGAATATGATTGATCAATGTCTAGACCATCATCACCCTGCGCCCAAACTAATAAATTTGAAGCATTTACTGTTCCTCCAAAAAATTCGATACCATCGTCAACATTAGCGACAACTTCAATGTTGCTAACTTGTGTTCCTGTTCCTACACCGCCAAATGTTACACCATTGATTTCGTTTCCTTCACCAATTGATGTTCCACCATGTCTGACGGAAATGTAATTGTAAATACCAGAATTATCTGAAGCATCAGATCCACCATAAAGTCCATTTGTATCCGAAGCAGGTATGCCTTCAATTTGTGCAGTTGCTCCTCCACTTACAGATATTGGGGCTCTACCAAGTACAATTAAACCTCCCCAAAGACCTTGTTGAAGTGTTAAATTAGATCCAACGAGTTGTCCAGGTTGAATATCATCAGCAACTGATGTCATTATAATTGGTGCAGTAGCAGTACCATTGGCTATTAGCTTACCTCCCTGTGCAACGCAAAGAAAAGAAGCATTTGTTCCTGTACCACCCTCAGCTTTTAGAATTGTTCCAGCTGGAATTGTCATTGTGGCTCCGTTAGACACATAAACTCTTCCACGGATTGTCCAAATATTATTAGCATCTAAGCTAATATCACTTGTATATACACCACTAAGAACATATTGATCAGGATCAACTACATCTGCAGTAGTGTCGTCATCGTCACTACAAGCAACAAATAAAAACATTGAAGCAAGTAATAATAAATTTATTTTGAAAATTTTCATATTGTTTATTTAATTTATTGGAACAAATATGGACAAGTCATATTATTACAACATCAACTTAATATCAACTTAGTCTTAACTAAGTGTTAAGCTAATGTTATCTAAAAAAAGGTATTTTTCTTTAAAATAACATATATATCAAATATTTGATTATGAAGTGATTATAAGCTTATTGTTAATTTAAAGTTAACTAAATGTAAATAAATTGTAAATAAATATCTATATTTAAAAAAAATAATTTATGAAAAAATATATATTATTAACACTCAGTTTTTTTTCCTTTTCTATGTATTCACAAGTAGAAGTAGAGTCAGAAAATATCAATTTAAATGAGCTACAAAGCAAATCTGCTCAAATCACAGAAATAAAACTCTATCATGATAATGGCAATATTTATCAAACGGGATCCTTGAAAAATAACAAATTACACGGAAGATGGGAATCTTATGATATTAATGGCAACTTATCAGTTGTAGGTGAATTTCTTCGTGGTAAAAAACAAGGTAGGTGGTTTTTTTGGACGAAAGATAAGTTTATTGAAGTTAATTTTAAAAATAATAAAATTCAGAATCACTTCGAGTGGGATAAGGCGATAAATTCAATTGCTGTGAGTACGAATTAAGTGTTTATATACCTGCTAATTGTTAACCTTATCTTAACTTGAGAGAATAACAATTAAAATAATTTAGTGGTCATATACTAAATATGATCATTAAATTATGAAAAATTACTTTTTACTACTTATAACTTTATTATTTACAAGTTATTCTTTTGCTCAATTATCTTCCCTAAAAGGTCGTGTGCTTGATTCAAATGGCTTTGCACTCCCTGGTGCAACAATTCAGGCCTCTCCCTCAGGAAAAGCTGTTGTAACAGACTTTAACGGATTCTACACCATTGTTGGGATCGAAGGGAATCAAACAGTTAAGGTATCTTACATTGGCTTTGAAACAGTTGAAGAATCAGTTTCTGTTAGCGCAGGAACTACATCTACGTTGGATTTTACTCTTGAAACTGCTGTTAGCGAATTGGCTGAGGTCGTCGTCTCTGGTTTTCAGAGTGGAATCATCAAAGGATTGAATAAACAAAAATCTGACCTTAATGTGACCAATGTTGTTTCTGCTGATCAAATTGGAAAATTTCCTGATGATAATGTTGGGGATGTAATTAAAAGAATTGCAGGAGTAAGTATGCAAGGTGACCAGGGTGAAGCTAGAAATATTGTAATGAGAGGTCTTGGCCCAAGTCAAAATTCTGTAACACTAAATGGCGATAGAATTCCTTCTGCCGAGGGGGATAATAGAAACGTACAGTTGGATCTAATACCTTCTGCCATGATTCAATCCATTGAGGTAAATAAGACGCTAACTCCTGACATGGAAGCTGACGCAATAGGAGGTTCTGTGAATTTAATTACAAGATCCAACCCGAGCGGTTTTAGAGCTTCAGCAACACTTGCTGGTGGTGGGCAACCTGTTAGGGAGAATGGTTTTAACTCAAACTTTTCATTTGTTGTAGGAAATGAAGTTTCTGATAAATTTAGCTACACATTGGCAGGTACTGTCCAAACAAAAGATTATGGTTCAGACAATATTGAATTTGAATGGAATGATCCAGCTGATTGGGCAGAGGACGGTGCTATCGGAGAAATGGACATTAGAAGATATGATGTAAAAAGAACAAGAAGAAGTCTAAGTTTAAACTTAGATTATAACATTGATGATAACAACCAATTATTCTTAAAAACTATTTACAACCATAGAGACGATTGGGAAAATAGATTTAGACTAAGAGTTGGATCGATTGATATGGAGGACATGACAGCTAGAATTAGAAAACAAACCAAAGGTGGTATTTCTGATAGCAACAATAAAGGTACTCGACTTGAGGATCAAAGAACTCAAAAATATTCTATTGGTGGTGATCATCTTTTGGGTGATTTAAAATTAGACTGGAAAGTTAGTTATTCAGAGGCTAGCGAAGACAGACCTGACGAGAGGTATGTGAGATACGAGCAGCGTGATGTTCCCTTTTCATCTCTCAATATTTCAAATCCTGAAAGACCATATTTTGCTTGGACTGGTGATGCATGGAACAATCCAAGTGATTACCGATATAGAAAAACAGAGCAGGCATTTAAAACTACTGATGAGACAAACACTTCTTTTTCTATTAATTTGGAAAAACCATATAGTGACAATGATGTTTGGAAAATAGGGTTTAAATTCAAGGATAAGACCAAGATGAGAGATGATATTTGGTATGAATACGATAATGATCTTTCCAATATGGATGGCGTAAGCTATTTTGACGCTTCTATTCCTGATTATTTAGCTGGAGATATTTATCAAAGTGGATATTTTGTAACCGCAAACACTTTAGGATTGTTATCACTATCCGGTCCTGAAGATCCGAATTTTGATTCGTATGTTATGGACGAATTTGCTGGAGGAAACTATGATGCTGAAGAACAAATTGCAGCTTTTTATGCCATGATAGTTGATAAGCTGGGTGATGATGTAACATTAATTGCGGGTGCAAGATTTGAATCTACATCAATAAATTATACTGGACAAGTATTTGATGAAGAGGAAGATGAACTTCCCTCAGATATTGGCTCTGTTAGTGGAGGAAATGATTATTATAATATTCTTCCTAATTTAACCCTGCAATGGGATGTTAATGATGAATTAAATTTCAATTTTGCCTTTACTCAATCCATTGCCAGACCATCTTATTATGATCTAGTTCCCTACGAATATTCCAACTCTGACGATCAAGAATTGGCACTAGGAAATCCTGATTTGAAAGCATCCCTATCAACTAACTTTGACATTATGGGTGAGTGGTATTTTGGTGGTTTAAGTTTGTTGTCTTTTGGATATTTCAGCAAAGACATCAAGGATTGGATTTATCAGTATACCACAAACAACTATACTTATGCTGGTGTAAACGGATATGAATTATCACAGCTAAGAAATGGAGAAAAAGCAAGCGTAAGCGGATTTGAGCTTGGTTTTCAAACTAAGTTTTTAAAGAACTTTACTTTTATGGGCAACTACACATCTACTGATTCATCAACAAATAATGTTGAAGGAAGGGATGATGTTCCTTTGACAGGTCAAGTTGATGATATGTATAATTTGTCATTGGCATTTGAAAATAGTAAGTTTTTTGTCAGAGCATCTATGAACTATGCAAGTGAAGCACTTGATGAGTTGAGTGGTGATGCCTATGAGGATAGATATTATGATGAGCAAACATTTGTAGATGTTAATGCGAATTATAAAGTTAATGACAAACTAAGTATATTTGCGGAAGGCAAAAACCTAACGAATCAACCACTAAGGTACTACCAAGGTATACAGCAAAGAACTATGCAAATTGAGTACTATAATTTAAGTTGGACATTAGGTTTGAAATATGACTTTTAATGCATAAAAAAATAATCTCTGTTGCTATTTTCTTTTACACCGCATTAGTTTTTTCACAAGAGCCCAATAATTTGGGCTCTTTGTTTTATAAAGAAGTGACGGCTGATATTGAAACTGAACCAGTATTTGTTGCGGACGATGCTGCTGATGATATGTGTGTTCTTGAAAATAAAACTGACCCAGACAAATCACTCATTATTTCATCCGATAAAAAATATGGAATTATCGTTTATAATTTGGATGGAAAAAAATTATATGACTATCCTGTAGGTAGGGTAAATAATGTAGATATTATTGAATCTAAAGGCAGGTTTTATGTTGCAGGAACAAATCGAACAAAGAATAATATTGAAATTTATGAATTTGGTATTGACGGGCAATTGCAAAGTACTTTAATTTCTGAAAATGTTCAATCCCTTAAAGATGTATACGGAATTACTTTCTACAATGGTAAACAAGAAAAATATTTATTTGTTAGTGATAAAAAAGGAAATGTTGAACAATGGAGGATTGAATTAGACAGATCTGACCCAAAAATTTATTTAACAAGAAAATTAAGATTTTCATCACTTGTTGAAGGTATTGTTTCGGATGAAAAAAACAAAGTTGTTTTTATAGGACAAGAAAAAAAGGGTATATGGAAAATAGATCCAATCAATCCTTATGTTGATAAAGAGCTTATCTATAAAAAAAATAAATTCATGCGTCCAGATTTTGAGGGTTTAGCTCTAAGGGAAGATGAAAATAATAATGGATATATCATTGCATCAGTTCAAGGCTCAAACGGATACTTATTGTTGGACAGATTGGATTATACTCCAAAACTTTTCTTTAGAGTTGTTGATTCTGCTGAAATTGATGGCACAACTGAAACGGACGGAATTGAGGTTTCAAACATCAAGACAAAAAAATTTCCTAATGGGTTTTTTATTGCTCAAGATGATGATAATGATGGATTGAATCAAAATTTTAAAATTGTAGATTGGAATAAAATAAAACTGAATGAATAAAATAACTCTCTTCATAATTGTTTTAATATCTTCCAATTGTTTTTCTCAAAAGGTTCAAAAAGATTTCCAATTATCTAAAATATTAGATGAAACATCAGGTCTAGAAATTGTTGACGACTTATTTATTACACAAAATGATTCAGGAAACGATCCTGTAATATATTATATGGATTTCAAAGGAAAAATTGTCAATCAAAGGAAAATTACTGGTTTTGAAAATAATGATTGGGAAGATTTAGCTGTAGATGATCAATTTATTTACATAGCGGATATGGGCAACAATTATGATACAAGAAAAAATTTATCTATCATAAAGATTCCAAAAAAATTAGACTCAAATGATACTTTCGAAAGTATAAATTTTAAATATCCGGAACAATCAGATTTTAGCTACAAAAGACTCTCAGAGTTTGATGCAGAGGCGTTAATATCCATTGAAAACAATCTGTTAATTTTTACAAAAAACAGAGCAAAAAAAATTTCGGACTTATACATACTCCCAAAAACCAAGGGCGAATATGATGCAAAAAAAATTGGTTCCCTAAACACAAAATCAATTGTTACAGGTGGAGATTTTAATTCTGAACTAAACCTTTTGGCACTTACATCTACAATCAGTTTTGATGAATATTATATGTTAATAATCAAGAATTTTTCACTTTCAGTTAAGAATGATTATGAGATTGACATGTATGAAATTCCAATTGGTAAGACTCAGGTTGAGGCAATAAAAATTATTGATGAAAATACATTTTGGATAACCTCCGAAGATGAGAGCAGCAGCTCCAGTGCTAGACTCATGAAAATTAAATTATAAAACATTCTTTTTTAAATATACCTCTTCCTAAAAATATTTAAATTGCATCAATGAAATGGGAAGACCTACTATCTCTTAAAAGACATGGCGACAATGTCAAAAGACTAAGGGCTGAACAGGATGATACAAGAGTTGGATTTGATGTCGATTATGATAGAATCATTTTTTCTTCCTTTTTTAGAAGCCTACAAGACAAAACACAAGTAGTACCATTTTCTAAAACAAGTTTCGTTCACACTCGACTAACACATAGCCTCGAAGTTTCTGTTGTTGGTAGAAGTTTAGGCAGGATTATCGGCAAACACATATTAAATAAATATCCCCAACTAGACCATATCCACAAATTCCAGATTAATGATTTTGGAAGCATTGTAGCTGCTGCATGTTTGGCTCACGATATAGGCAACCCACCATTCGGTCATAGTGGTGAATCCTCCATTGGCGATTTTTTTAAAATTGGGGATGGAAAAAAATACAAAGATTTACTGACAGAGATTCAGTATAATGATCTGTGTAAGTTTGAAGGAAATGCAAATGGGTTTAAAATATTGACAGAATCAAAAATAGGTTCACCAGGTGGTTTGAGATTAAGTTATGCAACACTGGGAGCTTTTACAAAATACCCAAAACTTTCCCTGCCCGACGACAAAACAGGAAACATTAAGGATAAAAAATATGGATTCTTTTCAAATCAAGCGAAATTCTTTGATGATGTTGCTAGTGAATTGGGATTGAAAATATCAGAGTCAAATTACATGAGACACCCTTTGGCATTTTTGGTTGAAGCTGCTGATGATATTTGTTACACCTTAATTGACTTTGAAGATGGAATAAATTTAGGATGGATTCCCGAAGAATATGCTTTGGAATTTTTGGTAAAACTCGTTGCGGATTCAATTGACAAGGAAAAATACAATAAGATGAATTTAAAGTCACAAAGAGTTTCTTACTTACGAGCTTTAGCCATCAATACACTTATCAAAGAAGCTGTCCAAATTTTTGTTGAAAACGAAGAAGAAATTTTAAATGGAAATTTTGAATCTTCACTATTATCAAAAAGCAAGTTTAAATCACAAATGAAAAGCATAATTGAAGTTAGTGTTGAAAAAGTATACAAGTCTTCTGAGGTCATTGAAAAAGAACTCACGGGTTACAAGGTTTTAAATTTTCTTTTAAAAACCTTTACAAATTCTGTCATGAATTGGAGAGATGACAATCTCAACGCTTTTGATGAACTTGCTCTTGAGTGCATTCCAAAAGATTATTTAAATAAAGATGTGGATGTGTACACCAACCTTTTAGACGTTAGTTGTTTTATTGCAAGTCTAACGGATGGTCTTGCATTGGAATGGTATGAAAAACTGAGTTGATGGATCAAAAAGAAAAAGATATTTTTTTTATGAAAAAGGCAATTCAGGAAGCGAAATTTGCCTTTGAAAAAAATGAGGTTCCCGTTGGAGCAGTCATTGTTGCTCAAGAAAATATCATTGCCAGAGCTCATAATTTAACAGAACTTTTAAATGATGTAACTGCGCATGCGGAAATGCAGGCAATAACATCAGCCTCTAGCTATTTGGGTGGTAAATATTTAAAAGAGTGTACAATTTACGTAACACTAGAGCCGTGTCAAATGTGTGCTGGAGCGCTTGCTTGGGCTCAAATTGGTAGAATTGTTTTTGGTGCAAGTGACCCCCACAGAGGATATAGAAAACTAAACACAAAACTACATCCAAAAACAAAAGTTTCTGGCGGCATACTTTCAAAAGAATGTAAACTGCTGATAGATGCTTTTTTCATAAAGCAAAGAAAACTCAAGTCTTAGTCCTTATATATATAGTCTTCAATATTTTTATTTCTGTATCTGTAGTATAGAAAAAGCGGTAAAAAAATGAAGCAAAAAATCAAAACCCCAGCTCCAACGATTTTCTCACCACTCCCATAAACTTGGTTGTTTAGGTAAATGCCATAGAATATCATTGAGAGATTGGCAATGAAAATTATGTAAAGGATTATTTTGTAGAGCAATTTATTTCAACTTTATGTTAAGTTCATCGAGTTGATCATTATCAATTGGAGAGGGACTGTCAATCATTACATCTCTTCCGCTATTATTTTTTGGAAAAGCTATATAATCTCGTATTGAATTATCACCATTCATTACTGCAACAAGTCTGTCGAGCCCCAATGCTATACCACCATGAGGAGGAGCTCCATATTCAAATGCATTCATTAAAAATCCAAATTGCTCTTTGGCTTCCTTTTCACTAAATCCTAATATTGAAAAAATTTGATTTTGCAAATCTCTGTTGTGAATCCTAATAGATCCACCACCAATTTCATTTCCATTAATAACTAGGTCATAAGCATCTGCAACGACATTAGAGGGTTCTTTAATGTCATGGATGTTTTTGTCTTTTGGTGAGGTAAATGGGTGATGAATGGAATGATATTTCTTATCGTCTTCATCCCAATCAAAAAGTGGGAAGTCATTTACCCAGAGAGGACAGAATTTTTTTGGATCGATTAATTTTAAATCATCCGCAATTTTTAACCTAAGCTGTCCAAGCTGAGTCAAAGATTTCATTTTATTTCCAGAAATTAAAAATGTAGTGGAGTCTTCTGAAAAATTTCCAACAATCTTTAAAAGGTCATCGTGATTGTAAAACTTATCGATTGAGGATTTAAAACTACCATCATTATTGTGCTTGATCCATATTAATCCTTTTGCACCAATTTGAGGTTGTTTAACCCAATCCGTGTATTGATCGATTTGTTTTCTGGATAGGGGTTCAGCCGAATTAACTGTAATCCCGCAAACATATTCACTATCATCCAATATTTTAAAACCTTTTCCTTTGCTGCTTTTAGTACAATCAAAAATTTTCATATCAAACCTCGTGTCGGGCTTATCAGAACCATAATTTTCAATTGCTTCCCAGTATGAAATTTTGGGGAAGTCATCCAACTCTACACCAATGCATTTTTTGAAAATATTTTTAATTAGGTTTTCAAACACCAATAAAACATCATTTTGATTAACAAAAGACATTTCACAATCGATTTGAGTAAATTCAGGCTGACGATCTGATCTCAAATCTTCATCTCTGAAACATTTAACCACCTGACAATACTTATCAATCCCACCAACCATTAAAAGTTGTTTGAATGTTTGGGGAGATTGAGGGAGGGCATAAAATTCACCTTTGTTTATCCTGGATGGAACAACAAAATCTCTTGCTCCCTCGGGAGTGGATTTGATTAAATAAGGTGTTTCAACATCGATAAATCCCAACTCATTCAAGTACTTCCTAATCTCTAGTGTAACAGAATTTCTAAAGATTAAATTATTTTTAATGGAGTTTCTTCTAATATCTAGATAACGAAATTTCATTCTTAGTTCATCACCACCATCAGTATTCTCATCCAAAGTAAATGGAGGAACTTTCGATTTGTTGAGTATTTCAATTTCTGTAAGGGTTATTTCAACATCCCCAGTTCCAATGTTAGGATTTTTGGATTCTCTTTCTTTGACTGATCCTGTTACTGAAACCACATACTCTCTTCCGACTTTTTTAACTTGTTCAATAAGGTTTTTGGATGATTCATTTGTGTCTATAATTATTTGAGTAATTCCATATCTATCTCTTAAATCAATCCATATCAATGAACCCTTGTCCCTTATTTTATGAATCCATCCTGAAAGTTTAACCTCTTGTCCGACATGTTTAATTCGGAGTTCTCCACAATTGTGACTTCTATACATTGATACAAATATCTAATAAATAAATTAAATAATTGTTCGGATTTTAATCTATACCATTAATGATGTATTTTTGATTTGACTAATGATAAAATTCAAATCTCAGATAGAGTTGATAGAAAATGAAATTGATAAATACATCAACTCTTTAAAAGAAAATTCTTTATACGAATCCGTAAAGTATTTTTTGAAACTGCCGTCAAAAAGAGTCAGACCTTTGTTCACACTTTTAACCAATTCATTGTATAATAGTGATCATTCATTTGCAATTCCTGCAGCGCTTTCAAACGAAATGTTTCATAATTTCACTTTGCTTCACGATGATATCATGGATTCATCAAAGAAAAGAAGAGGTTTTGAAACCGTGCACGAAAAGTGGAATGTCAATCAAGCAATACTTTCTGGGGATTCAATGTTGATAATGGCTACAGAATTTCTTGATTTTTATGATCCAAAAATCCAAAAAGATCTCTTAAAACTTTTCAACTCCACAGCTTTGGAGGTTTGTGAAGGTCAGCAACTTGATATTGAATTTGAAAAAAAGACTGATATTGATTTTGATGATTACATAGAAATGATCAAGAAAAAAACTTCAGTTTTAATTGCATCCTCAATAAAGATGGGAGGAATTATCAATCAACTTGATTCAGGAGAGTTAGATATTTTGTATGATATCGGCTTAAATCTTGGAATTGCTTTTCAAATTCAGGACGATTATTTGGATCTTTTTGGAGATGAAAAAATAATTGGAAAAAAAGTTGGTCAGGATGTGGTCAACAACAAAAAAACAGCACTTCATCACTTGTTTGTGAATACCGCATCAGAAGCACAATTAAGTAAATACCATGATTACATAAACATCAATAATGATGATGAAAAAATTGAAAAAATCAAGTCTTTATTTATTGGAAGTGATGTTGAGAAATCTCTCAAAAAATTGATTCAGGAGTACTCAAATAATGCAACATCTGCTATCGAATCTTTAAATCCAAAATTTTCTAAAACCTCCGACTTAATATTGCTCAGTGAGTTTTTATTAAAAAGAAATTATTAGTTGTTATATTTGCTGAGTGAGCGAAAGAAAACCAAGTTTTCTTTAAAATTTTATCAATTGGAAAATCTATTAAATTCAATTTTAGAGTTTTTTGAACAACAAAACAGCCCAATTTTAATGGCATTGTATGCTGGGCTTTTTACCTGGATACTAACAGCTTGTGGAGCCGCTTTGGTTTTTTTCTTTAAATCAACAAATAGAAAATTTTTGGATATGGCTTTGGGATTTACAGCTGGAGTTATGATAGCTGCAAGCTTCTGGTCTTTGATTGCACCTGCAATCACAGCTGTTGAGATTCAAAATGAATTGGGACAATCTTCCCTTCCCTCATTTTTACCACCTGCCATTGGATTTTTTTTAGGTGCTGTATTTATGTTTATTTTGGATAAATCTATCCCTCATCTACATATTTTTGGAAAATTGAAAGAAGCAGAAGGACCAAAGACTGACCTTAAAAAAACCTCTTTACTAGTTCTAGCCATAGCAATTCATAATATTCCTGAAGGCTTAGCAGTTGGTGTTGCCTTTGGTGCACTTTTCATTCCTGAGTTTGCAAATGTTTATACTTTGGGTGCTGCTGTTGCACTTGGAATTGGAATCGGTTTACAAAACTTCCCTGAGGGTTTTGCTGTTTCTATGCCAGTTCGAAGAGCTGGATTATCTAGAAGAAAATCTTGGTTTTGGGGTCAACTTTCAGCGATTGTTGAACCAATATTTGCTGTAATTGGGGCAGCTCTTGTGATGCTGGTTTGGCCTATTCTTCCTTATGCATTATCGTTTGCTGCAGGAGCAATGATTTTTATTGTTGTTGAAGAGGTAATTCCTGAAAGTCAAAGGGGTGGAAATACTGATCTGGCAACAATGGGTCTTATTGCAGGATTTATTGTTATGATGTCTCTGGATGTAGCACTAGGTTAGTAAAATGAAAAAGTTGTCAAAAATTCCTCCACCAGTCGTAGTCTTAATTTTAGTGATTTCTACTTTTTTTTCATCAAAAAAAATTGATTTGATTCACATACCTTTCCAAACCTTAATATCAATTTTTATACTTTGTATTGGCATACTTATTTTAATAAATCCAGTATTGAAATTTAAGAAATCAAAAACCACGATTAATCCAATCAAGTTCAAGAAAGTCAACAAGCTAGTGACATCAGGAATTTATAAATACACAAGGAATCCCATGTACCTAGGTTTGTTAATGATCGTTATATCTTCCTCAATTTTTTATTTAAACTTTTATTCAATTTTAACTCCTCTCTTTTTTTATCTATGGATTAATAGATTCCAAATAAAAAGAGAGGAGATTTTTCTTACAGAAAAATTTGGTAAAGAGTACCTATCATACAAAAACAAGACTCGAAGATGGATTTAACGACTAATCATTCAGCTCACTCAACCTCCCATTCGCAACTGTTGCAGCATAATATTTTTCAACAGCCTTGCTATAATAAAGTTTAGCACTTTCTAAATCACCTTCATTGTAATAATACTCACCCATTGAATCGTATGGATTGTACCCATTTGGATACAACTCAATGTATTCTTCAAAAAGTGATTTAGCTTTTTCTTTATCGCCTGTACCATAATAAAAGTAACCCAGTACATTAACAATTGGTGCAATCATGTATGAATGATCTCCACTAACAGCCAGTGATTCGCTATCACCAACACCATCCCTTAGCTCAGCTAACAAAGATTCCATTTCACTTATTTTATTTTCCATTCCAGGAATACTAAAAGCGTAATAATAATGAATGAGTTTTCCTTTAGGCTCCAAAGTTCTCATTTCAGACCATTTGTCATGAGCACCAGGACCAATTAGAGGCCACCAACGAGATTGTCTAGGCAGATCCAGCAGAGAAACAAAAACTTTTGATGTTTCGTTTTTTTCAGCAACATTTTCTTTTGCTTTTTCTACATGCATGGCTTCCTTTTCCGATCCGGCTGGAGCCAAACCTGCGAGCACCACATGCGGTCCAAAAAGAGATGGATCGTATTCCAATGCTTTTTCAAAGAACACATTTGCTTTTTCATATTCGACATTGTAAAGATGACCAAAAGCAGCATTTGTCATCTCATTAGCAAAATCATTTTCGCTTTGCCATTCAATATAATCACCAGTTGATGCATCAAATGACCAAGTGGCATTGTCTTTATTGTTTTGAGTTTCACATCCAATAAAAATAATGGATAGAATAAATAATATTTTTTTCATTTTTAATTTTTTATGTAAACTAAAATTAATGAAAAAAGATTGAAATAACTTTTACTTCCTCGTTGCTTTTGCTATCTCTTCAAAATCTATTTGTGTGTATTTAAATTCGGAATTATTAAATAGATTTTTACCGTAGAGTTTTAGCCAGTCGTTGTGTAGGGCCAAGTCAAACTCATGTGGAGGATTAACTTTAAAGACTACAGTGTATTTATCATCAATTTTACCTGGAAGTGAAATATTTCTTGCATAATGAAAATTATCGATGAGATTTATATGCGGAATTAAATCCACAAAAGTTTTCAATCCATTGGTTTCATTGTAAACAGTAGAACTAATTCTTAAATATGGTATAAATCCGTCGGGTATAGCACCCTCTGGAATATTTGTGGCATCCCAATTGACTCTTGCTTCAATGTGAACATTTGTTTCATCTTCCGATAAATTTGTTGATTCAGGGTGAACAGTATCCTTAATGGCACCTTCAAAAATGAACACGATGCCAGGCTCCACTCTTTCCTCACCAATTATAAGTTCTTGAGAGCTAACATTATTTAATGCAAAAAAGAAAATGGTAAATAATAATATGGAAACAACGTTGTTAAATTTCTTCATAGGACTTTTTAAGTATTTCAATATCTGCCAAGAGTTTTTCCATCTCCTCTAATTTTGTTCCATCATAGTATCCTCTGATTCTTTTTTCTTTATCTATAAGAACAAAATTTTCTGTATGAATCATTTGATTTTCACCTCCCAATGGATCTTCTTTTGCAACCAAAAATGATTTTCTGGCAAGGTTATAAATTTGTTCACGATCTCCTGTCATCAAATTCCATTTTTCATCATTGACTCCTTTGTCTAAAGAATATTCTTTTAGAACTTCAACAGTATCAATTTCTGGAGTTACACTGAAGGATGCTAGCATAATGTCATCTTCTTTTAATTTTTCTTGTATGTATAACATATTTGCGGTCATCATTGGGCAAATATTTGGACAGGTTGTAAAGAAAAAATCAGCAACATATATTTTATCAGAGTAATCCATTTCAGTGACTGTTTCACCATTTTGGTTAACCATTGAAAATGGATTTATTCTATGATATTTTTTTACATATCGAATTTCTTCTTCCACCAATTCTTCACTTACCATTGATGGACTATAAACAGGTAGTTTTTTTTCTGGAGTCTGTGCTTCAGTCAATAATCGAATGCCGACAACAGAAAAAATGAATAAAAATAAAATTATTGGCCAGTACCTCTTAAAAAACTTTTTATACATCAATTCAAAATTAGTTGATTACAATTGTTTCAATCAATAATCATACAGTTTTTTTCTAAAGTTAAAAAAGATTATTTTTGAGCTCATTTTTATTAAGTGGAAGTAATTTTAATTAAAGCCTTTCAGCTAATTCTTAGCTTATCAATCCTTGTTGTTCTGCATGAGCTGGGTCATTTCATACCCGCAAAACTATTTGGTTGTAGGGTAGAAAAGTTTTATCTATTTTTTGACTGGCCGTTCAGTCTTCTTAAGAAAAAAGTTGGTGATACCGAATATGGTGTTGGTGTTCTTCCTTTGGGCGGATATGTTAAAATTTCTGGTATTATTGATGAAAGTTTTGATACAGATCATGTTAAAACTGAACCCAAACCTTGGGAATTTAGATCAAAACCACCTTGGCAAAGATTAATTATATTGATTGGTGGAGTAACAGTAAACTTAATCCTAGGATTTTTAATTTACTCAATGGTTTTATTTGTTTGGGGAAAAAATGTGATTACTGCTGAAGACTTAAACTCGGGTTTCACAGTTTCTGAATCAATGAAAAAAATTGGATTTGAAGATGGAGATAGAATTTTAAAAATTGATGGAAAGGATTTAGAGGACCAATATCAAATTAACAATATCTTAGTTTCCAGATCTATTGATGTTGTTGAAGTCATAAGATCAAACGAGTCCAGGGAAATCATCAATATACCTGAAAATATTGGACTTGAAATCATCACTGCAGGCGTAGCACCCTTTACCCTCAATGGAAATATTGTAATTGACTCTGTTTATGCTAACTCCCCTGCAGATTTTAGTGATATTAAAAAAGGGGATATTATTAATAAAGTTAATGGTAATAAAATTTTGTCATTTGAAGAGTTTGAAGGACTTAAGGAAATTAATTCTGATTATGTTGAGTTAGAGCTTATTAGAAATGGTAGTGAATTTTCTACAATCGTACCATTTGAATCCATGGATAAATTAATTGGTATTGCAATAAAATCAGATTTAAATATTACAACAAAAAAGTATGGTTTTTTTGAAAGCATTGGAGCGGGTTATGATGAGGCATACTGGAAGTTGAATGATTATATATACCAATTTGGATATCTTTTCACCAAAGAGGGTGCTTCTCAACTAGGTGGATTTGGAACAATTGGAAATATTTTTCCAGCCATGTGGGATTGGAAAAGGTTTTGGGAAATGACGGCTTTTCTTTCAATTATTTTAGCTTTCATGAATTTCCTCCCTATACCCGCTTTGGATGGAGGACATATAATGTTCGTCTTGTATGAAATGGTTTCAGGAAAAAAGCCAAGTGATAAGTTTTTGGAATATGCTCACGGGGCCGGATTCATTTTATTGATAAGTCTATTTTTATATGCAAATGGGATGGATGTCATTAGAGCATTTTCTTAAATAAACTTATCACAAGTTTGAGTTAAAAAAAATAATAATTTATATTTGCCCTCACTAAAATTCCTCCTTAGCTCAGTTGGTTAGAGCATCTGACTGTTAATCAGAGGGTCCTTGGTTCGAGCCCAAGAGGAGGAGCAAGCGAAACCGCTACACTGCATATTCTTAAAGCCCACTGAAAAGGTGGGTTTTTTCTTTATCAGTACTTTATATTGAACGTAACTTAAAAGTATAAAATTCTTGGCAACTATATGGCAATTGAAAAAACTTGATTATTCAAGATTGAAAAACTTTGATTAATCAAACTTTAACTTAAATATTTTTATCTGTAAATGAAACTTTTTTTCAAAATTATGTTAATCCTTTTTGGAATTCTTTTCTAATTGGTGTATCATCATACAAATTAGGGAAACTATTAAGGCATATACATACTCTTGACTAGTAAGAGAATAGAGAAAGATTATGATTAGCAGAACCCACAATGCATTTTTGACAATCTTCACAAATCAGATTTTTTCATTTACAACCAAGATTTAACCTCAATATTCAGTTGAATAGCATTATACAAGAGTATTAGCATCCAAATTAGAAATAAGAATGCTAACCACTGTTTCCAGTACGTTCTGAGACAGAGCTTGACTTTAAAGTAGTTGTATATTTTTTTCACAATATTAAGTTTGCAAACCAATACCCAAATTTTGCACCAAGTTCAAATGCCCATTGTATAATACCAAACCACCATAAAATTGAAAAAGTTATTGCACCCAATAACAAGTTTAGCCAAAAGTCTTTACTTGTAAAATCTGGGATTAGTTTTTTCATTTTTTCCAATTGTAATTTTTCATTCTGCTTTGAGAACCTTTCTTTCGTTTTGGTTGTTTCTCTCTTTCATTTGAGTGGTTTCTTGAGTAGTAGTATTTGTTGTCCAATAACTCTTTCTCTTTTCGAATATTCTCCTGTTTCATTTCCCATACAAAAGACATTAAATAGACCAGGGATATAATCACACCTATTAAAAAGATTATTATATTCATTTTTTCTTTTTCTTTAAATAGTATTCATATGCATTAGCAAAACAAAGAATTGAAATTCCAAACATATTTATGGCCTCAGCATATATATACTTTTCCTTGTAAATGCCAAAAAAACCATTTGCAAGAAGAGCAATTAGAAGTGTAATATAAAACATAAACCACTTTTTATTCATATAATCATTATTTTTTTATTTAGTTAACCAACTAAAAGTATTTAAAACAAAGTTTTTCCAATCATATCCCACAGTGTTCATTCCAGCATACATTTTATTA
>CACMJT010000004.1 GCA_902614065.1 uncultured Bacteroidota bacterium
TGTATCTTTTTGATCTGAATTAGGAGTTTCTGGACAATTGTCATTTTCATCTAGTATACCATCATTATCGTCATCAGGGTCAGATTGATCACAAATACCATCAGCATCAGTATCCTTTCCATCATTTGAAGGATCACCACCAGAACTGTTAGGACCTGTTTGAGAACAATCATCACAACCATCATTATCCACATCTGCACATATGTATGGATCTAGTGGATCCTGGTCAAAATCATCGAGAACACCATCATTATCGTCATCATCATCACAAACATCTCCTACTCCATCACCATCCGCATCGTTTTGATCTGAGTTGGGTGTTTCTGGACAATTATCCTCAATATTCGCAACTCCATCACCATCATCATCATCAATCTGAATAAATTCATAAGCTCCAATATCAACAATATCACCAACTGTAGTAAAATCAACTTCACCAGTACCTTGATTAACAAGCGAAAAATCATCCAAATAATAATCTATTCCGTCAGAATCTGTTACTGGGGGTCCTTTTACAAAAAAGAAACTATTATTATCCATTTCAGAATGTGTGTAGTCAGCAGATAATCTGGTCCAATCATTGGAATTAATTTCTACTGGGCTCATAAGAGCATTAGAAGTTCCTTGTCCATCAACAATTTTTCTCAACATGAGTTGTGCTGTTCCAGATTTTCCCTCGGGGAGTTTAGCATAAATAAATAAAGAATATGAGCTGCCAACATCCAGTTGACTAATGTTATACTTCGCACTATGAAAATCCTTGGTTCTACCAAAAACCTTTAAACTTTGATTTCCAGTTCTTGATGTTTCACTACTTAAAGAAACTTCATTATTATCATTTGCAGTTGACCATGCAGACCATCCACCTAATGAACTCTCAAAACTTGAATATGCTAAAGCATCAGATGGTGGTAATGGTCTTAAGTTTCCAAGTATATCTCTTTTTGGGGTATTAGCCTGTTCTCCAGCATTTATCGCAGGTGAATCACTTTTTAATTGGAAATTTGTAGGCGTCATATCAATTGGTCCGTTAACAATTGGAGGTGCATTAACAAAAGAAACAGGGTCCTTGTAATTACTATTAGTAAAATCTACACCGCTAATGATTTGATTATCATCAGTTACCCAACTGTGAGTAACATATTCTCCAGTCTGTTGACTTGTATATCCCGGTAGCTTACCATTAACAAAAATATTATTATTAGCCTCTTTTACAGTTCCATCACTTTGTTGATTTTGAATTTGCATTGCATAAAAATCATACTCTCTGGTAACAACTATATTATTAACGATGGTAACATTTCTAAAGTAATTCGCTTTAATTCCAGCAACCTTTTGACCTCTATGAGCTGGATTACCCTCACTAACAGAAATATCTTGAATAATCTCATGAACTCCATTAAAATAAATTGTATTATTTCTAATTAGGGCTGAACTACCTTCTGAACGATCAAAATTTATCCCATTTTTTCCGTTATTAACACATAAATTATTTTCGAATAAAAAAGTACCATAATAGTCATCATCACTTCGAGTAACATAAAGGCCCTGACCATCCAAAATTGTTGAATAATCAGCATTTCCATAACTTCCACTTGGGGGATTTCCGTTGGGGGGAATTTTTCCAGAAGTCATGTAAAATGGTATTCTGTTCCAGTTATTGTACACTGTATTTCCACGCATAATCATTTTTATATCATCACCATTATCATTATTACTTAAAGCTTTACACTCAGCAAAAACTATAGCACTAGAAGCATTTGAAGTCCACCACGTGGTATTATATACTGTATTATTTTCTATTGTAATATGATCACTGTCGTTGAATCTAATGCCCGAACCTGTTGTGTGGTGTACTATATTGTTTCTAATGATCACATGATGATGGAGGAAATCTTGACTAAAACCGCTCCATATACCAAAACTTGCAAAATAACTATGATTATAATTTAAATCCTCCTGATCGGCCTTTACTTTCCATTTCCTGTCTGCAATAGCTTGGTCATAAGTGATGGATGCTCCTGGACCCTCAATTTCAAATCCCTCAATAATTAAATAACTTTGAGGACCACTAATTAATATTCCGCCTCTGCCATCAAATTTAATTTTAGGATTATGACCTGGAAGATTTCTCAGTGTTATGTAGTTACCCGCCGTTCCAGATTTATTAACGATTACCGCTGGAGGATTATTCATGTTAGTGCTTTGTGAACCATCAGACGAATGTGGGTTTGCAGTTCCATAATCTGGATTAGTATAAGTACCATCCATAACATAGATGGTGTCTCCTGGTTCTGCATTATCAAAAGCTCTATTGATTGTCTGAAATGGTGAATTTTCTGATGTTCCTGCATTATTATTATCACCTAATGAACCAGAGACATAATAGTTTTGTTGGGAATAAATAGAAATAGATGTAAGACATGATAGTATTAATAGTAGCTGACGCACCAAATAAAAATAAAAAAAAAGCCTGTAGAAACAGGCTTTTGTTTGAATTAATGTGAACTTATTGATTTCCTAAAATGAGTGGAAGTCCGTCATCACCCGAACCAACAACAACAACTTTAGAGTTTGGTGACTCTGCTAGTTTCAATGTCGCTTCAATTCCTTTGTCCCTGAGAATGTTTGTTGTAAGTGAACTGTTTAAGATTCTGTTTGCATTTGCTTTACCCTCAGCATCAATTCTAAGTTTTTCTGCTTCTTGTCTTGCCTTTTCTAAACGAAACACATACTCAAGCGCTTCTTGTTCCTGAGTTAATTTTCTCTCAATTGCTGCTTTTATATTGGATGGTAATGTAACATCACGAACTAAAACAGAATTAATTTGTACAAATTGTTCTTCTACATCACCTCTCAATCTATCAAAAATTTCATTTTGGATTGCATCTCTTTTAGTTGAATACAATTGCTCTGGTGTATATTGACCAACAACACTTCTTGCCACTGCTCTGAGAGATGGTATGATTACAACCTGTAAATAATTTAATCCTTTTGTTTGATGTAATTTTCCTAATTCTGAAATTTTGGGTTGATATAAAACTGAAATATCTAAAGAAATATCCAAGCCGTTCGAAGATAAAACCTGCATTTTACTTTCAAAAACTTCTTGTTGTTTTACATTATAGACATATAGATCATTCCAAGGAGCAATGATGTGAAAACCTTCACCCTTAGGGGGTTCGTCGGTTACAACACCACCACCAAATGTTTTGAATAAAACTCCAGCTTCACCATAGCCTATATTTACAAATGATTTCATTGCAAAAATGAATAGTAATAATCCACCCACCAAAACGGGTAAACCTAATTTTGAATAACGTTCCATATATTTTTTTTTTAAGTTAAAAGTCCACCATCAACATTGATGACTTGACCTGTTATGTATGATGACAAATCTGATGCCAAAAATATGCATACATTGGCAACATCAACAGGACTACCTGATCTCTTGAGGGGAATATTATTTATCCAGTCCTCTGTGACTGACCCGGACAACTTGTCAGTCATTTCGGTTACAATAAAGCCAGGTGCAATGACATTGCATCTAATATTCCTTGAACCAAGCTCTAGTGCAATAGATTTTGAAAAACCTATTATTCCAGATTTTGAAGCTGCATAGTTTGATTGTCCTGCATTCCCTTTAACACCTACAACAGAGCTCATATTGATTATACTACCATTTCTATTTTTTAAAAAATGTCTTAGACAAGCTTTGGTCATATTAAAAACTGAATTCAAATTGACTTTTATTACTTTTTCAAAATCATCTTCCGACATCCTCATAAGAAGATTATCTTTAGTAATTCCGGCATTATTAATTAAAACATCGATAGATCCGAAATCATTTAAAACATCGTCAACTAATTTTTCACAATCAACTAATACAGAAGCATCACTCTGATAAGCTTTACACTTGTTTTTTGATGAATTTAATTCTTTAACTATTTCGTTGGCCAAAGACGCAGAAGATGAATAGGTAAATGCAACATTCGCACCTTGTTCTATAAGTGAACTAACAATTCCTCTTCCGATTCCTCTACTACCTCCTGTAATTAATATATTTTTTTTAGATAATAATTTCATTATTTCAAAACTTTTTTAACCATTTCTCCAATGTTTGCAGGGGAATCTACGACATGAATTCCACAACTTTTTAAAATTTCTTTTTTTGCCTCAGCAGTATCATCTTTTCCTCCTACTATGGCACCCGCGTGACCCATTGTTCTACCCTTTGGTGCAGTTTGACCAGCAATAAAACCAACAACAGGTTTCTTAATTTTAGAGTTTTTAATCCAATTAGCAGCATCAGCCTCCAACTGACCACCAATTTCACCAATTAGAACAACACAATCGGTGGAATCATCCTCAAAAAATAACTCAACAGCATCACGAACAGTTGTTCCAATTATTGGATCTCCTCCAATCCCGATTGCAGTTGAAATACCATAACCTGCTTTTGTAATTTGATCAGCCGCCTCATATGTTAGTGTTCCTGATTTAGAGACCAAACCCACTCGACCACACTTAAAAACAAATCCTGGCATAATACCAACTTTTGCCTCATCTGGTGTTATGACACCAGGACAATTAGGACCTATCAATCTACAATTCTTATTTTTTATGTATGTAAAAACTTTTGACATATCACTAATCGGTATTCCCTCTGTAATTGCAACTATAACCTTAATACCTGCATCACATGCCTCCATGATAGCATCTGCAGCAAATCCTGCAGGAACAAAAATGATTGAGGTGTCAGCATCAGTTTGATTTATTGCTTGTTGTACAGTGTTAAAAACAGGTTTCCCTAAATGTATTTTTCCTCCTTTTCCTGGCGTTACACCACCAACGATATTTGTCCCATAATTAATCATCTGTTCAGAATGAAAAGAACCCTCTGATCCAGTGAAACCCTGTACAATAATTTTTGAATTTTTATTAACCAGTACGCTCATCTATTCTTTTATTCTTTCAATATAAACACCCTTTTCTGTATCAACTTTTATTTTATCACCTTCATTAATAAATAATGGAACATTAATTTCAGCACCGGTCTCTAACTTTGCAGGCTTCGTGGCATTTGTTGCTGTATTACCTTTTACACCGGGTTCTGAGCTGGATACCTCCAAAATAACATTTTGAGGCATATCTACAGACAAAACATTAGAGTTTTCAGTATTTATAATAATTGTAACCAATAGACCCTCCTTTAAAAATTTGACACTTTCAATTTGATTTTTACCAACTTCAATTTGGTTATAGTCCTCATTATTCATAAAATGATAGGTGTCTCCATCAGAATATAAAAACTGATATTTTCTGTTCTCGACTCTAACATCATCAATTTTATGACCAGATGGAAAAGTTTTATCAATTACTTTTCCTGTACTAACGCTCTTAATTTTTGTTCTTACAAAAGCAGGACCCTTTCCTGGCTTAACATGAAGAAATTCAATAACCTTATAGATATCAGAGTTTAGTTTGATGCAAAGACCCTTTTTTATGTCAGATGTTGAAGCCATTTAATTTTGAATATATCCTTTCATAATACCTCTTTGAGAGTTTTTAATAAATAATAATATTTCGTCCCTTTCTTTAGTGGCCTCAACCTCAGCTTCTATAATATTTATTGCTTGAGTATTGTTATACCTTTTTTGATATAAGATTCTGTAAATATTTTGTATACTTTTTATTGTTTCATTATCAAAACCTCTTCTCCTCAATCCTACTGAATTTATACCCACATATGAAAGCGGTTCACGAGCAGCTTTGACATAAGGTGGAATATCCTTTCTAACTAGAGATCCTCCGGCCACAAATGAATGTCTGCCTATAGAGCAGAACTGATGGACGGCTACCATGCCCGCAAGAGTTACATAATTACCAACTGTAACATGGCCGGCTAATGTTGAGTTATTCGAAAAAATACAATAATCACCTAAAAGACAATCATGAGCAATGTGAGAATAAGCCATAATTAGACAGTTCTTCCCAATTTTAGTACTATTTCGATATGATGTTCCTCTATTTATGGTAACACACTCCCTTATGATGGTATTATCTCCAATTATTGCAGTAGTTTCTTCACCTTTAAATTTTAAATCCTGAGGAACTGCTGAGATAACTGCTCCAGGATATATTGAGCAATTCTTTCCAATTCTTGCACCTTCCATTATTGTAACATTAGATCCGATCCATGTTCCCTCTCCAATAATAACATTATTACCAATTGTTGAGTATGGTTCAATAACAACGGTCTTTGCAATTTTAGCACCAGGATGTACGTATGATAAAGGTTGATTCATATTATTTTTTTAAAATTTTTGCCTTCATTTCTGCCTCAGTAACAAGTTCATCGTTAACATAAGCTTTAGCCATCATGTGACTAATTCCTCTTCTGATAGGTGAAATTAACTCTAATTTAAATACTAGTACATCACCAGGTAAAACAGGTCTTTTAAATTTTGCATTTTCGATTCTACCAAAGAAAGTTAGATAATTCTCAGGATTCTCAAATGTACTCAATACTAAAACACCCCCAACTTGAGCCATTGCCTCAATTATTAATACTCCCGGCATGACAGGTCTTCCAGGAAAGTGTCCTTTAAAATATGGTTCATCATGAGATACATATTTTAAACCTGTAATTGTGTTTTCTTTTAAGTCAAGAATGCAATCAATAAATATGAAAGGGGGTCTGTGAGGAAGAATATTCATTATTTGCTCTTGGTTCATTATCGCACTTTTATTATATAAATCCTTCTTTAGCTCCAATTCTTCTTGTTTTTTAATAATATCTGATACTTTTTTTGCAAATTGTGTATTGATATGATGACCTGGTTTTTTTGCAATAACCTTTCCTCGTATTCTTTTACCAATCAAAGCAAGATCACCCAAAACATCTAACAGCTTGTGTCTAGCCGCTTCATTTTGGTAATGTAAATTTAAATTGTCGAGAATACCATTTGGTTTTACTGAAACTGATTTTCTATTAAAAGCCTTTTTTAATTTATCCATCGTTTCATCAGAAATTTTTTTATCAACATACACAATTGCGTTGTTTAAATCACCACCTTTTATAAGATTGTTTTCCAATAACATTTCTATTTCATGTAAAAAACTAAAAGTTCTTGCATTAGCAAAATCTGTTTTGAATTCCTTAATATTATTAAGTGTAGCGTTCTGGGTTCCAAGTACTTTAGTTTCATAATCTACCATTGTTATAACCTGATAATTGTCAGATGGAATCAATGTTATTTCACTACCGCTTTCTTTATCAGTGTAATGTATTATATCCTTTATAACAAACTCATTCCTTAACTTTGATTGCTTCAAAATACCAACCTTTTCAAGCGCCTCTACAAAATATTTTGATGAACCATCCATAATAGGCGGTTCTTCAGCGTCAATTTCAATTATTACATTATCAATCTCCAATCCAACCAAAGCAGCCAAAACGTGTTCTGTTGTCTTCAATTTTATACCGTCCTTTTCCAATGTGGTCCCTCTTTTAGTCTCGCAGACATAATCAGAAAGAGCTTCTATTAATGGTTTTCCAGGTAGATCGACCCTAGAAAAAACATAACCAGTATCTTCCTTCGCAGGTTTAAAATTAATCGATACATCTTGTCCAGTGTGAATACCAACACCATTTAATTTTATAGAGTCTTTTATTGTTGTTTGCAGGTTGGACATCTTTATTTCTTTAAATATTTATCTATTATCTTCACAATACTTGGAAAGTTTTTGAAATGCACATAAGACTTGTTAAAATCCATATAATTTATTGCAGGAAAACCCATGACTTTGCTGTCAGAGTCAAGATTTTTCAAAACACCTGTTTTTGCTTGAATCTGTACCCTATCTCCAATTTTTAGATGTCCAGCAATACCAGCCTGTCCTCCAATTAGACAATCACTACCAACAACTGTTGAGCCAGCAATACCAACTTGTGCAGCAATGCAGGTATTTTTACCAATTGTTACATTGTGTGCTATTTGCACTAGATTATCAATTTTAACACCATTCATAATTTTTGTTGAGCCTAAAGTTGCACGATCAATTGAACAATTCGATCCAATTTCAACATCATCTTCAATCACAACATTGCCAGAGTGAATTACCTTTAAATTTTCTCCATTTTTATTTTTATTAAATCCAAATCCATCAGAACCGATAACAGTACCTGAGTGTATTATGCAATTATTTCCAATCACACTGTTATCATAAATGTTGACATTAGAGAAAATTTTACAATTTTTTCCAATTTTAACGTTTTTACCGATTGATACATTATGGCTAACTTTTGTGTTATCACCAATTTCAACGTTGGCTTCAATAACTGCATAAGAACCAATGTAGATATCACTGCCTAGTGTAGATGATTTATTTATTTCTGCATTTTTTGAAATTCCTTTATGATCATCTTTTTTACTTTCAAAATATTCTAAAAGTTTAGAAAAAGCGAGGTTTGGATCCTGAACTCTTATTAGTGTAGGATTAATTTCTTTTTTTGTTTCTAGATCTTTATTTACTATAATTATTGATGAATTAGATGAATATAGGTATTCATTATATTTTGGGTTACCTAAGAAGGAGAGTGAATTTTTATCACCATTTTCTATCTTTGATAACTTTGTAATTGTCGATTTCTTATCTCCATCTACAACCCCATCTACAATACTTGCCACGTCTGATGCGCTTAATTTCATCTGGGCAAAAATAAAAAAATTAATTATGAAAAAAGGATAATGGAGAATTAGTGATTAATTTTGTTCATATGGAATTTGCCTACAGTTATAACACCATTGATAATTTTGCGAAAAAAATTATACCACTTTTAAAGTATAAGTTGGTTTTTCTTGAGGGTGAATTAGGTAGTGGGAAAACAACACTAATTAAACAATTTTGTAAAGAGTTGGGATTCAAAAATCAAGTTACGAGCCCCACATTTCCCTTATTAAATATCTATAAGAACAATCAAAAAAATATTTATCATGCAGATTTATACAGACTGAAGAATATTGATGAAATTAATGAATTGGGTTTTTATGAAATAATAGAGAGCAACAACTGGTTTTTTGTTGAATGGCCAGAATTATTATATGGTGTAATCGATTTTTCATATACAAAAATAAGAATCAAAAATGTTGACGATATTAGTAGGATTGTAAATTTAACTTATAATGAATTTTAATAAAAGGCTTAGACTTTACATGTTCGGATTTATTTTTGGATGCTTGTTTGTTTTGTTTATATACAACAGAAAAGAATCTGAATTTAACTATCTACCAAATGACAGGGTGATTGGTGATTTTAAAAAGAAAAATATATATTTTGATACTAGTTTTTATGGATTAGATACAATGAAATTATTAAACAACTCTAAAGTTATTTTTTCAAAAAGTATTATTAATAAAAATGATTGCAATAATTATTTTCTTGAGACTGAAATTAATAAAGTACAACATAGTTTTATTGCCATAAGTTGTACCAAATTAGTTAGGTTTAAAAATTTAACTATTTCTCCGGATTAACTCTTTTTTTAGGTATTTGAGTTCCCGATTTGTTTGCCCACCAACAGACGAGTTTTCTTGAGCTCTCCTAACTAGATAAGGTACAAGATTTTTAACTGGACCAAATGGTAATATCTTAGCAACATTATAGCCTTTTTGTGATAGATTAAATGTAATGTTATCACCCATTCCATAGAGTTGACAAAACCAAATATTATTTGAATCATTCTTTAAGGAATATTTATCCATCATTTCAAGAACTAGGTAATTAGACTCCTCATTGTGACTTGCAACAAAAATATCAACACCTTTTATATTACTAAACAAAAACCTCAAAGCTTTATTAAAATTATTATCTGTGTCATGTTTGCTTTTACAAATTGGAGATTGGTAATCATTTTCCTTTGCTAGTTGTCTCTCTTTCTCCATATAAGCTCCTCTTACTAACTTAAAACCTAACCTAAAATCACCTCTGTCCCTAATTAGCTTCTTTAAATAATTTATTCTATCCCACCTGTATAATTGAACTGTATTATATATATATGCTTCGCTCCCTCCATTATATTTCTTCATCATTTTCAATACTAATTCATCTATTGCATTTTGAACTTCATACTCCTCTGCATCAACTAATATTTTTACTTTCATTTTTTTTGCATATTCAAATATTCTATCAAACCTTTTTTCAATATTAAACCAATTAGATTTTTCTTTATCATTTAAATTTTTTTTGGATGACTTTTTCTTAAAAAGTTTATAACTGCCAAGCGAGGTAGGCTTAAAAACCGAGAATGGCATATCATTTTCTTTGGAAAGCTTAATAATTGTTAACTTTTTTTCAAATGCATTATCGAAATCCTTTTCATTTTGCAGAGATTCTATTGAATAATCTAAAATGGAGAAAACATTTTTTTTCTTCATTCTTTTTATAATATCTGAACATTCAGTGATGCTAACTCCACCACAAAATTGTTCATATATTGTTGCTTTTAGAAGCCATTTTATTGGAAAACCCAGTTTCAAAAAAAATAAAGTAACAGCTGATAATATTTTAACTAAAAATCTTTTTGTGATCAAGCTAAATAGAAAAATAGATTTTCGAATCTGTGATGTCTTTTTCAAGTCATATGCTACTTCTGTATTCTGAAATAAATTTTGCATTAAGTCAAATTTAAACTTAATTGTTCTTTTTTTAAAATGTTGTTTATTTGCATAATCAAAAATGAAAAAAATTATAACAGATACTTATGCAATTGAATTTGAATCAGGTTATGATTCTCTTAATAAAATTATAGATAAAAAAAAATATTCAAAAATTTTTTTATTAGTTGATGAAAACACTGAAAATTATTGTTTGAATATTTTCAAAGATAAGACGAATTTATCCCCTAACTTAATTAGAATAAAGTCAGGCGAAGAAAATAAAAACATTCATACTTGTATAAAAATTTGGAACACACTCATTAGTTTGAATGCTGACAGGAAAAGTTTATTGATAAACCTTGGGGGAGGTG
Organism: uncultured Bacteroidota bacterium; assembly: GCA_902614065.1. Classification (GTDB taxonomy): domain Bacteria; phylum Bacteroidota; class Bacteroidia; order Flavobacteriales; family Flavobacteriaceae; genus Eutrophosalina. The sequence continues at coordinate 11,033 of CACMJT010000004.1, forward strand.
TCATTACTGACATTGGGGGGTTTTCAGCAAATACTTTCAACAGAGGAATTGATTTTGTTAATATTCCTACAACTTTACTTTCAATAGTTGATGCCTCCGTTGGAGGGAAGACTGGTGTTAACCAAAATGGCATAAAAAATAAGATTGGTACTTTTTATGATCCAAAACTGGTAATTGTTGATACTGAATACCTAAAAACACTAGAACAAAGACAAATTAATAGCGGTTATTGTGAAATTTTTAAACACAGCTTAATATCAAAAGAAAACTCAAAGTTTGAATACTTAATGGATTGCGATGAAATTAATTTCTCATTAGACATTATAATTAATTCCATAAATATTAAAAACAATTTTGTTGTTGAGGATAAATATGAAAAAAAACTTCGCAAAGGCTTAAATTTTGGACACACTATCGGTCATGCAATTGAAACGCATTTTATGTCAAGTGATAAAAAACTATTGCACGGTGAAGCAATAGCAATTGGTATTATTATCGAATCATATTTATCAAAACAGATGTATGGTTTTGATATTGTAAAGGTTGATAAAATCAAAAATCATCTCCTAACAATCTTTCCTAAGGTCAAATTCAATTCTAGTTCCATAAATAATATTATTAAAGTGATGGAACATGATAAAAAAAATAAAGATAAACAGGTAAATTTTATTCTTTTATCAGACATAGGAAAGCTCATTTTTGATGTTAATGTTCCAAAGTCAACTATTCTAAAAGCTTTTGAATATTATAGTGAATAAATTTAAGCTGAATTTCTACTTGCATTAATATTGCCAAAAAGAGATCTTGTTACAATTTTTTCGAAGACAACAATTTGATTTGATTCATTAGGATGATTTTTTCTAAGAAAATTTATATGTTGAAGAGCATACTGTTGGATCGTTACAAGAGGAAGTATTATTTTTTCTCTTACATCAACTGATGCTTTATTTGCAGGCTCATTTTGCATCAATTCAGTATATCCTGTAAGTTTTAATACCATTTTTTTTGTTAATAAATACTCTTTGTATATCAAATTCCAAAATTCCCCATAATTTTCATTTTTAGACATATAGGCAGTTAATTCGAAAAAGGACTTATTCAAACTCATCATACTATTTGAAATTAATGCTCTAAAAAAGGGAACCTCACGGTAAAGTTTCTTTACTTGACTAAAATTATTTTTTTCTTGAAAATACATGAGTGCTGACCCCAACCCATAAAAGCCAGGAACATTTTGTTTTAATTGTGCCCAACTGCCAACAAAAGGAATGGCTCTTAAACTATCAAAATCAAAGTTAGAGTCATCGCCAGACCTTTTAGAGGGTCTACTTCCAATGTTAGTTTTAGCATAATACTTAATTGTTGTCATATTTTCTAAATAACCCAAAAAACTAGGATGGCTTTTAAATTCTTGATATGCTTTATGGCTAATAGTTGACAGTTCTTCGATTACTTTTCTATTTTCTTTACTAAAAGTATCACTTTGATTATTTATTTTATTTTTAATTGCCGAACTTATAAGTTGCTCTAAGTTATACTTGCATGAGTCAAGTGTACCAAAATTTGAACTAATTGTTTGTCCTTGAATTGTAACTTGAATATCATCAGATTCAATAATACTTCCCAGGGAACTGTAAAATTGATGTGTATTTCCTCCTCCTCTTGCGGGTGGTCCTCCCCGTCCATCAAAAAACTTAACTTTTATTTTATGCTTTCTTGAAATTCTAGTTAGTTTTTCTTTAGCCGTTAAAATTTTCCAATTTGCAGTCAAATATCCACCGTCTTTAGTTCCGTCAGAGAATCCCAGCATGATTGTCTGTTCATTATTTCTGTAAGATAGATGCTCGCGATATGCATCATTTGAATATATCTTTTCCATAATCTCCACGGCAATATCTAAATCTGAAATTGTTTCAAATAAGGGTATAATATCAAATGTATTCTTTTTCCACCCTGATATTTTAAACATTGTAAAAACCTCCAAAATATTAATTGCTGTTTGATTATTACTAATTATATATCTGTGACAGCCTGATTCACCATTTGATTTTTGAATTTTTTGCATTGCTCTTATTGATCCCAGTGTTGACGAAACCAATTCATCACTAAAAAAAGAAGGTTTAAAATTCCCATGTAAAGAAGACAAAAACTTAGATTTCTCAATGTAGTTCAAACGGGTATAATTATTGAATTCAGCAGGTTTGATTTTTTTTATAATCTTATTGAAAACATAAGAGTGAATTCTTGAATCTTGTCTAATATCAAGTGTTGCAAAATGATAACCAAAGATTTCAACCTTTAAAATTAAGTCATCAAGTTGATCTAGAAATAAAGATTGATGTTCATCAATCAATATTTTTCGAATATTTTTAAGTCGTAATTTTAAGTCATTAAGACCAAGTTCAACATTAACAGAATCTTGATTCATACTTACATAGAGCCGATTTTCAATTTCTGAGATTTCAGATTCGATATTTTTAAAAGTTAACCTTCTTCTCAATTTTCTGACATCACGATAATAATTTTTCAATATATCTGATCTAAGTTTAAAAGCAGTTTTAATGGTAATTTTTGTTGTTACAAATGGGTTGCCATCCCGGTCTCCACCAGGCCAAAATCCGAGAGAAATTAAGTTAAAGTTTTTAAAATCATTTTCATAAATATTTGATTTTACGTATTTAAAAATATCAGCAATAGAATTATAAAAAACATTTTCTAGGTACCAACATAAATTCACCGCTTCGTCAAAAGGAGTAGGTTTTTTTGATTTATAAAAAGGAGTTTTTCCGAGTTGTGACAATAAATCTTTGATGTTTTTTAAATCATTGTCTTTGATAGCTTTTGAGAGGTCTGTTATGATACCTAGAACAGAGCCAGGGTAAAATTGGGTAGGATGGGCTGTTAGAACAGGTCTTACACAAACACTGTTTAAATATTTATGTAGCTTATCTCTGTTGTCATTAGTTTCAAATTCTTCTTTAAGATTTCTTAAAGTACCTACTCCATCAAGATTGTTTATTTCTCTGAAAGATGCATCCTCTATTGCATCAAAAAGGACAACCTGACGTTCGATGTACTGTATGAATCTAAACAACAAAGAAATTCTTTCTTGCTTATTGTAATCCTCACAGTGCTTTGAAAAAAAGTTATCAATTATTTCTAAAGGTTGGGACTTGTTTTTAAACCCATTTTTACACATTGCTGTTAAAATTGGTAAAAGTTGTCCGGTATCTGAAATTAAATCATAAGGAAGGGTTGCAAAAACACTATTATAAACATGGTATCTGGATAGGACTTTTTCCTCAAACCTTTCCTTTTTGGTTAGCTTATTCATTAAAACTAAGCTATTTCATTGAAAATTTTATGCATCAACCTTTTTTTATCATTAATGCTTTCCTCTAACGAAATCATCGTTTCTGTTCTTGAAACACCATCAATATCATCTATCATAAAAATAATCTCTTTAGCATGATTAGTGTTTTTAGATCTGATTTTACAATAAATATTAAATCGACCAGTTGTTATGTGTGCTACAGTAACGAAAGGTATAGAATTTAGTTTTTCAAGGACTTCATTAGTTAGATGGGTCTTCTCAAGAAAAATACCTATATAAGCGATAAAGGTATAACCCAATTTTTTATAATCGAGTTTAAGTGAGGAGCCACTAATTATACCAGCATCTTCCATTTTTTTTATACGAACATGCACTGTACCAGCGGAAATAAGCAATTTTTTGGCAATATCAGTGTATGGAATTCTTGAATTATCAATTAATAAATCAAGAACTTTATAATCAATTTCGTCTAATTTAAATTTCATAGTTGTTTTGTTGAGGTTTTAACACCAAAATTATACATTTTTAGAATAATTTTCAATAAAATCTATTTTTCATTGAATAATATGTATAAAAAAAAGTTATATCTAAAAATATTTGAGTATTTCTCATCCCAAAATGTATACATTTCTAAACGTATTTAATCAAAAAAAATACAAATTAAGAAAAAAAATAAAAAAAATATATATAATATATTGATATACAATATTTTAATATTACATTTTTAAATCTTTAGATTAAATATATAAACGATATTTAGACTTATTTATAAAGAATATCATATGTTTTGCTTTATAATTTTTACATTTGTAAACAAATGGAAATGAATGAACGTATACAAAAAGTGTTAAACAATAGTGGTCTTTCTGCGTCTGATTTTTCAAAACGATTAGACATTCAAAGATCAAGACTTTCTCACATTTTAAGTGGGAGAAACAACGCGAGTCTTGATATTATAAAAAAAATAAACAACAATTTTCCTGAATACACACTAGACTGGCTGATTAATGGTGTTGAGAAACCCCTACTCTATCCAAAAACACAAATTATAGATAAGAAAATTGAGAAAAAACAGCCAAAATCTATGAATAAAAAAATAAATAAGGTTATATTGTTTTATGATGATGAAACTTTTGAAATTTTTACAAATTAATTTTTTTTTAGTATTCTTTTCGGTACTATTCTTTTCTTGTGATCTTCCTGAGAAAAATTGCTCTCAATTTAAAGTTGGAGAATTTAATTTTGAATCCAAAACAGAAAGTGGAATTTATAGTTCCAGGTCTGTAAGGAATGATTCAATTGAAATTGAATTTTTTGGATCATCTATAGATACCTCAAAAATTACCTGGGTTTCGGAATGTGAATATATTTTAAGAAAGCTAAGACCTAAAACTTTATCTGAAGAAAAAGCTATATCTGTCAAAATAATCAACACATCTGAAAAAGGGTACTTGTTTGAATATTCGTTCGTTGGGGATAAAGAGAACAGAGCTCGAGGTAACGCCTTTAAAGTTGATTAAAGCTTTTTTCTGGTAAAAATTTTTAAAACTAAGTTTAGTGTTACGTAAATTAATATTGATATACTGAAAAAACTTAATAAATCTTCTTCAATAATTATCAACCCTAGAAAAACAATAACATAAAGCATTAATAAAATTAGCAGAAACCTCACATTATCTTTAACGTTTATCTTAATTGAATAAAATTCTATACTACTAACCATCAAAAATGAAAAAATAATAATCAGGATTATTAAAATTGTATGAGATATATCAATTTGTAAAAATGGTAAACTCATAAAAAACAAGCCTACTGCAGGTGTAGGTAATCCCTGAAAATTAATCATTGAAATACCGCTATTAAATCTTGCCAATCTGTACATCGCAAATGGAATTAGCAGAAACGAAAAATAAGGTATTAATGAACCTTCCTCAAGAGTAGAACTCATAAATCTTTCACTATTCTGCATGACATCAAACATCAAAAAACTAGGAGCAATCGAAAATGATATTAAATCTGAGAAAGAATCAAGTTGTAATCCAATTTTTGAAGTACTTTTCGTTAGCCTTGCAACAAACCCATCAAAAAAATCGAAAATACATGCAATAAATATTAACAGAAACGCAATAAAGTAACTTACTTCTTTTGGAAAAGAGTGATCCAGATAATCAGTAATGAACACTATTGACAAAACACCACAAATTCCATTAGAAATGGTTAAAAGATTAGGAAGTAGACTAATTAATTTCAAATGTTATTATTAGTTTTTATTTTCGTTGCTAAATTAATCAGTTTTAATTGAAATATAGAAATTCCTTTTTTTTAAGCATTTTATCTGGTTTAATGCTCGGAATATCATGGCCAACATATGGTTTTTATTTTTTGATATTTATTGCCTTTACACCACTAATTCACCTAATAGAATCAAACAAAAATGAAAATATTTTTAAATTAACATTTTTCTCATTCGTAACATTTATGGTATGGAATATAATAACCACACACTGGCTTTATTATGCCACATTGACAGGAATGTTATTTGCCATAATTGTTAATTCTATTCTCATGAGTTTAATTGTTCTAGCTTCCTTATCTATTTGGAAGAAATTAAGTTACAAATTGTCCATTATTTTTTTTATTTCACTCTGGATATGTTTTGAAAAATTTCATCTAAATTGGGATTTTTCTTGGCCTTGGCTAAACCTAGGTAATGTTTTTTCTGAAAATATAAAGATCATACAATGGTATGAATACACTGGAGTCTTCGGAGGGACTTTGTGGGTCTTAATATCAAATTTCGTTAGTTATAATTTGCTAAAAAAATTAATTAATCATGAAAATTTTAAATCTGATACTATTTATGTTTCTGTTATTATTTTAATCCCCATAATTGTATCTCTCATAATTTACACAAACATTGATGTAGAAGAAGAAAAAATTAAAACAGTAATAATTCAACCAAATATAGATCCATACAATGAAAAGTTTAACAGATCTGATGATCAAAATTTAAGATACTTAGAATCTATACTTAATGATGTAAAAAATAGAAATTCCTTAGTTATTTTACCTGAAACATTTTTCAGTGATGGTTCCATGATTAGCTCCCTCAACTATTCAACACTAGTAGAAGGACTTAAGGGAATTAAAGAAAGATACGATACTGAGATCTTAACAGGAATCGAACTTTATGATGTTTTTAATGATTCAAGTAGAGTTAAAAAATATTCAAATAGACTTGAAAATAATAGATGGCTTGATTTATTCAACGCGTCAATATTCATTTCTGAAGATATTGATATTTACAAAAAATCAAAATTAGTTGTTGGTATTGAAAAAATGCCATATAAAAATTTTTTAGAACCATTGTTAGGAACTCTTTTAATTGATTTTGGGGGATTATCCTACTCAAGAGGTTACCAAGATTACAGAACAGTGTTTAAGTCAAACACTGGAACAAAAGTTGCCCCAATAATTTGTTATGAATCTATCTATGGTGAATATGTTAGTGAATACGTAAGGAACGGAGCAAATTTATTAGCAATAATTACAAATGATGGATGGTGGAACAATACTGAAGGTCATAAACAACATCTCTCATACGCAAGATTAAGATCAATAGAGACAAGAAAAAACATCGTCAGAAGTGCGAATACTGGAATATCTGCCGTTATAAATTATCGAGGGGAAATTTTAAAAACTATTGGATATGAACAAGAAGGTCTAATCAACAAAAATGTTGGAATGAATGACAAAATTACGTTCTATACAAAATACGGAGATTATATATTTCGGTTATGTTTATTTTTTATAATAATAATATCTGCTTTTTATTTGGCGAACTTATTGAAAGTTAAAAAATGAATTTTTTGTTATTTTTTTAACAAATTATTGCATAAAAAAATTAAAAAATTATTTTTGCAAAAAATTATTTCGAATGTATTGGACACTTGAACTAGCTCAGTATCTTAGCGACGCGCCTTGGCCAGCAAACAAAGATGAACTTATTGACTATGCAATTAGAACTGGAGCCCCCCTTGAAGTTGTTGAAAACTTGCAAGCGATTGAAGATGAGGATGGTGAAATTTATGATTCAATTCAAGATATATGGCCGGATTTTCCTACTGAGGAAGATTATCTTTGGAATGAGGAGGAATATTAAATTCCGTGTTTAAAATAATCAGAACTCCTTTTTTCATTAAATTTATTAGCTGTAATCAATGAGTTTATTAAATTCCTTTCTAAAAGTATTCATACCTAATAAATCGAAGAAAGATTTAAAGGAAGCTGAACCCATAATTAGACAAATTCATGAAAAAGAGAGAGTTTTAGAAGAACTTGATAACGATCAGCTCAGGGCAGTCAAAACTGATTTAAAAAAACAAATTACTGATTTAAAAAAACCGTTTCAAGATAGAATAGATGAGATTAATGACATAATTTCCAAATCCACTAACATTGATGAAAATGAAAAAAATTACACTGAAATTGATAAAATTGAAAGTGACTATCTCGATCAGTTAGATACTTTTCTGGATAAAATTTTACCAACTGCCTTCGCACTTGTTAAAGAAACTGCGAAAAGATTTACAACATACGAATCCATTGAGGTTACTTGTTCAGAAATGGATACCAAGCTTGCAACCAAGAAAAATTATATCAAAATTAAAGGAGATAAGGCCATTTGGAGTAATTCTTGGGACGCAGCTGGCAAAGAAATCGTTTGGGACATGGTTCATTATGATGTTCAGTTGATAGGTGGAATCGGCCTCCACAAAGGAAAAATTGCAGAAATGCAAACGGGTGAAGGAAAAACACTAGTTGCAACATTACCCGTTTTTTTAAATGCATTGACTGGAAATGGAGTGCATTTGGTTACTGTTAATGACTATTTGGCCAAAAGAGACTGTACATGGATGGCACCTATCTTTGAATTTCATGGATTAACAATTGATTGCATTGATAGATACAAACCCCACTCAAAAGAGAGGAAAGATGCTTATCTAGCTGATATCACATACGGAACAAATAATGAATTTGGATTTGATTATTTGCGCGATAACATGGCAAATAGAGAACAAGACAGGGTACAAAGAAGACATAGTTATGCCATTGTTGATGAAGTAGATTCAGTATTAATCGATGATGCTAGAACCCCACTAATTATTTCCGGTCCAGTACCAAAGGGTGATAATCACGAGTTTGAAATTCTTAAACCAAAAATTTCTTCACTTGTACAAATTCAAAAACAGCTTGTCACAAAAATTTTATCAGAGTCAAAAAAGTTGATTGTCTCTGGTGATAATGAAAATGGAGGATTTAAACTTCTACAAGCTTACCGTGGTTTACCAAAAAGCAAAGCCTTAATAAAATTTTTAAGTGAAGAAGGAGTAAAACAGACTCTTTTAAAAACTGAAAATTTTTACATGCAAGATAACAACAGAGAAATGCCGAAAGTTGATGCTGAACTTTACTTCACTATAGATGAGAAAAATAATCAAATTGAATTGACAGATAAAGGAATTGATCATTTATCTGACAATGTAAATGACCCTAATTTTTTTATACTACCCGATTTATCATCTGAGATTGCACAAATTGAAAATGAAAATTTATCAAGTGAGGAGGAGGCAAACAAAAAAGATAAAGTTTTTAATGACTTTAATGAAAAGAGCGAGCGAATTCACACAATGAATCAACTTTTGAAGGCATATACACTATTTGAAAAAGATATTGAATATGTTCTAATGGATAATAAAGTAATGATTGTAGATGAGCAGACTGGAAGAATAATGGAAGGTAGAAGATATTCAGATGGTTTACACCAAGCAATTGAAGCTAAAGAAAATGTAAAAATTGAAGATGCTACACAAACTTTTGCAACCATAACTTTGCAAAATTATTTTAGGATGTATAGAAAACTTTCTGGAATGACAGGAACTGCAGTAACTGAAGAAGGTGAATTTTGGGATATTTACAAATTAGAAGTAACAGAGATACCAACAAATAAACCTGTAATTCGTGATGATCGGAATGATTTAGTTTACAAAACAAAGAGAGAAAAATATAATGCTGTAATTGAATGTGTAACAGAATTGTCAAATTCAGGAAGACCTGTTTTGATAGGGACAACCTCAGTTGAAATTTCAGAATTACTTTCTAGAATGTTAACTAGAAGAAAAGTTCACCATAACGTTTTGAACGCAAAACTTCATAAGAAAGAAGCTGATATTGTAGCCGAGGCTGGAAAAAGCGGAGTAGTAACTATAGCAACTAATATGGCAGGACGTGGAACAGACATAAAAATTTCGGACCAAATTAAAAGTAAAGGTGGTTTAGCTATTATTGGAACTGAAAGACACGATTCTAGACGGGTTGACAGACAGCTAAGAGGAAGATCTGGAAGACAAGGTGACCCTGGAAGCTCTCAATTTTTTGTATCACTAGAGGACAATTTGATGAGGTTATTCGGAACAGAAAGAGTATCCAAAATGATGGATAGAATGGGACACAAAGAAGGTGACGTTTTAGAACACTCAATGATGAACTCTGTGATTGAGAGGGCACAAAAAAAGGTAGAAGAAAATAACTTTGGTATAAGAAAAAGACTACTTGAGTACGATGATGTGATGAACATGCAAAGAGAAGTAATTTATAAAAAGAGGAAAAACGCACTTGACGTAAACAGGTTGAAAGTTGATGTGGCAAATATGATTTTTGAGAGTGCTGAGAGTATATATTTAGATGCAAAAAATAAAAATGATTATAAAGAATTTGAATTTAATTTAATTCGATATTTCGGAATCACTTCCTCTATCAATAAAGAGGATTTTGAATCACAAGATCAATTAAATTTAGTCAATAGATTATATAAAGATATTTTAGAGAATTACAAGAAAAAAAACCTTGAGAATGTCAATAAAGTTTTTCCAATAATCAAAAATGTTTACGAAAACCCAAAAAATAAATATGAAAGAATTGTTGTGCCTTTCACTGATGGAAAGAAAACCATGAATATAGTTACCAATTTAAAAAACGCTTATGATTCAGAGGGTAAAGAATTAATTGATGATTTTGAAAAAAATATAACATTAGCAATTATTGACGAAACTTGGAAAACTCACTTGAGAAAAATGGATGAACTCAGACAATCTGTGCAATTGGCCGTTCATGAACAAAAAGATCCACTCTTGATATATAAGTTTGAAGCTAAAGAGCTATTCTTCTCTATGATTGATGACTTGAATAAAGACATATTAACTTTTTTGATGAAGGCAGACTTACCTACTAGAGATCCAAATCAAATAAGAGAAGACAGACAAACACGCAGACAACAAAATTACAAAACTTCAAAAGAAGATGTTTTAAATAGTGATGAGTTGGCAAGACGCAACAGAGAAATTGGAGGGAGTGTGTCACAAAGAAATAACGTTGTTGAAACTATTACTCGTGAATCCAGAAAAATTGGTAGAAATGAACGTGTAACAGTTAAAAATATACAAAATGGTGAAAAAAGAGATTTAAAGTTTAAGCAAGCTCAAAATCTTATTAACTCAGGTAACTGGATTTTAGTTGAAGAATAAACCGAGAATTTTAATTATAGGTCCTTATCCCCCAGTCAGAGGAGGAATCTCTGAATTTAATTATAACACTTACAAATATTTAAAAGAAATTAGTACTGTATTTGTACTTTCAATTAAAAAAAGTTACCCAAGTCTTCTGTTTCCAGGTAAATCACAATTTTATAAATCAAAAAATAATCTTGAAAATTTTGAAAATTTTAACATCTATAATCCTATTGAATTTAGAAAAGTTTTCAGAACAATAAGAGAAAAACAGATTAATACAATTATCACAACGCACTGGAATCCCCTAGTTTCCTTTCTATTTGCTATTATTAACAGACTCAATAAAAAATCAATTAAAAAAATTGGAGTTATTCACAATGTTTTGCCTCACGAAAGATTTCCTCTAGACTATTTAATGCTAAAATTTTATTTAAAATCTTTAGACACAATGATTACTTTATCTAAGAATTCAACAAACTCTTTACATAAAATTTGTTACAAAAAGGCAATTATTAAGCAGTTATATCATCCAATAGAAAAAAAGAAGAAGCTAAATCGAGAAAAATCATTAAAGATTTTAAATTTAGATCCAAAAAATCAGTATCTACTACATTTTGGTTTAGTAAGAAAATATAAGGGTCTTGACTTATTGATTGAGTCTATGACTGAATTAATAAAAACAAATAAAAATTTAATTTTATTAATAGTTGGGGAATTTTACAGCAATAAAGAAAAATACTTAAAGCAGATTACTCGTTTAAAACTTGAAAAAAATATTAAAATTATTGATGAATATGTTGAAGGAAATATGATTGATCAATGGTTTTCCATTGCTGACCTGGTGATTCAACCAAACAAAATTTCATCACAAAGTGGTGTTACTGCCTTGTCAATCAGTTTTGAAAAGAAAATAGTAACCACTGGAACTGGTGGAATAGGTGAAGTTATCAACCCAAATAATGGATATATATGTGAATCGAATGTTGATAGCATGACTAAAACAATTAATTATGCACTAAGAGATAAAAATTTTAATTTTGATAAACTTAAAGAGTTAAAAGAAAAATTTAACTGGAATAGTTTTGCTAAAAAGATGATGAGCTTTATTAATGAAATCTAAACTTCCAATTTTAATTTTTTTCTTAGTGTCGTTTTTACATGGACAAAATGAAATTAAGCAAGCATATTTTGCGTCTGGTTGTTTTTGGTGTGTTGAATCGATTTTTGAAAGCCTTGAAGGTGTTAACAATGTGGAATCAGGATATTCGGGAGGGTGGCTTAAAAATCCTTCCTACAACCAAGTATTAACTGGAAAAACAGGTCACGCGGAAAGTGTAAGAATATCATACAACCCAAATCAAATAAGTTTTTCAAACCTTGTTGAAGTTTTTTTCGCATCACATGACCCTACAACCTTAAATAGACAAGGGCCCGATGTTGGTACACATTATAGATCAATTGCTTTTTATGAGTTTGACGAAGAAAAAAAAATTATTGAACAAGAAATAAAAAGATTATTAGAAAATCAGATATATCCTGTTATTGTCACTGAAATCAAAAAATTTGAAAAGTTTTACCTTGCAGAAAATTATCACCAAGATTACAAAATAAAAAATCCGAACAACCCATACATTTGGAATGTTTCTGTTCCTCGAATTGAAAAATTTAAATCCAATTATACTGATTTACTTAAAAAAGAATAATTTTTCAATAAATAATTGTAAAAAACAAAAGCTAAATACCCAGATGCTAATCCATAAGCACCTCCAATAACAACATCTGATGGAAAGTGAACCCCACAATAAACCCTGCTATATGCTATTATCGCTGCCCATAAAAAAAGAAATTTTCTCCATCTATTGGAATTGGTTAATGAAAAATAAAAAAACCCAGCAACGGCAAATGAATTGGAGGAATGGGCTGAAAAAAATCCATATAAACCTCCACAACTTTCTTTAACTACTCTAATGAGCCCATAAATTTCTTCATCGTGGCACGGTCTTAAAATTTGAAAATATTGTTTGCTTAAATTACTAGACTGATCAGTAAATAGGATCATTAATCCAATAACCACAAAAAAAACAAAAATGGATTTAGTTTTTAATTTTACTGAATTAAAGTATAAGTATATTAAATAAATATAAAAAGGTATCCATGTGTACTTATTAGTTATTGCTAGCCATAAAAAATCAAATTGCTCACTTCCTAAGTTATTTAAGAAGATCATGAGATCAGTATCTAGGCTTTTTAATTTATCAAACATTAATTTTGAACACCATATTTATCAAACAAATAAACTAGTGAGGCCACAGCAGCTGAACCCAATTCCAACTCTCGTTTGTTAACATTTTCAAAAACATCAATTTCGGTGTGATGGTAATCAAAATATTTTTGTGAGTTTGGTCTCAAACCTGCTAGGATATTATTTGGTTTTCTTAAATTAGAAATATCTGCTCCGCTCCCACCCTTGATGAATACATTAACATAATATGGGGCAAAAAACTTTTTCCATTCTAAAATCTTTAAGAAATTACTATCACTACAAGTAAATGAAAAACCAAGAGGTCTAAAACCACCCGCATCAGATTCAATTGCAAAAATGTGATCAATTCCATCTCTGTCAGCTATTTCTTTATACTTGTTAGAACCTCTCCCTCCATTTTCTTCATTCATAAATAAAACAACCCTTATTGTTCTCTTTGGTCTGTATGAAATTTTATTAAATATATTTAGCAAGTCCATGGAATGAACAACACCTGCACCATCGTCATGTGCACCATCACCAATATCCCAAGAATCTAGATGTCCACCAACAAGAATGACCTCTTCAGGAAATTCTGAACCTTTAATTTCAGCGACCACATTATAAGATTGTGAGTCTCTTAAAGTTTTACTCTGTTGTCTAAAGAGGAATTTTAAATTGGGCTTAATTTTGAGCAAATCACTTAATTTGTTGGCGCCCTTGGTACTAATTGCCGCAGCGGGGATTCTTTTACTTAATGGTAAATTTCCATATGTTAATCCACCAGTATGTGGATAGTCATCAACCCTTAGGGACATTGACCTAACAATTACTCCAATCGCTCCGTATTTGGATGCCTCTAAAGCACCCAAAGCTCTTTGGTCAACGGCAGTACCATATGACGTGAAAGTACTAATGTATTTCGGGTCCATGGGTCTATTAAAAAAAACAATTTTACCATCAATTTTTTCTTTTCCTAAAGCCTCAAGCTCTTCTAAACCAAAAACCTCGATAACATTTGCTTTCAATCCAACAGAGGGAGTAGCTACCGAACCGCCTAAAGCAGTTATATTAACATTGAAAGTAATACCTGGCTCTGTCTCAATCAAAGCAAATTCTTTTGGACCACGAACCCATGTAGGTACCATAACAGGCTGAAGATAGACTTTATCAAATCCAAGTTTGTCTAGTTCAGATTTTGACCATTCAACAGCTTTTTGAGCTTCAAGTGAACCAGAAAGCCTTCCACCTATCTGATTAGATATATGGTCTAACCAATTATATGATTTACTTTCGGTGAGCGCGGTTGAAAATATCGAAGAAATAACTTCTTCATCACTTTGTGAAAAAAGACTGAAAGAAAGAAGAAATAAAACTAAATATCTCATTATTTTTTTCCGGAAAATCTCTTAACATCATCTGAGCTAATATTATTGTTTTCCGAAAGTATAGTTAATCTCTCTACAACATTTCTAAGTTCTCTCACATTACCCTTCCATGAATATGTGCTTAATAGCTTAATGGCTTTTGAATCCATAGTAAAGATTCCATTTTCATTTGAGTTAGATAATTGCTCCAAAAAGTGATCAACCAAAAGAACTATATCATCCTTCCTATCATCTAATTTTGGGACATTCAATTCAATAACGGCTATTCTATGATACAAGTCTTCCCTAAATTTATTTTCTTTAATTAGAGTTTTTAAATCTTTATTTGTAGCTGCTATGATTCTAGAATCAACAAAAATATCCTTCTCACTACCAACTTTTTGTATTTTACTTTCTTGAATAGCACGCAAGACTTTTGATTGAGCCGATAAACTCATATCCCCGATTTCGTCCAAGAAAATTGTTCCATTATTGGCTGCCTCAAACTTACCAACACGGTCCTTGTGAGCAGACGTAAAAGAACCTTTTAGATGTCCAAACAGCTCACTTTCAATCAATTCAGAGGGGATAGCGGCACAATTAACTTCAATAAATGGTCCATCTGACCTCAAACTACTATTATGAATTTGTCTGGCAACCAACTCCTTTCCGGATCCATTCGGACCTAAGATCATTACTCTAGCATTTGTTGGTGAGATTTTTTCAATAATCTGCTTTAATTCTTTAATTTTCTTTGAATCACCAACAATTTCGTACTTAGATTGTTTTGACGTTTTTACTGAGCTCTTTTTGACCTTTATCTTGTTTTTTAAAGATTCTCTAACTGAGGATAATAAATTGTTTAAATCTGGTGGTTTTTCAATATAATCAAATGCTCCTTTTCTCATTGCCATAACTGCTGTTTTCAAATCACCATGACCAGAAATCATAATAATTGGGATTTTGTCATCATATGACTTTAAGAAGTTTAAAACATCTAATCCGTCTTTTTTAGGCATCTTAATATCACAAATCACAAGCTGAAGATTTTCTGTTTTGATTTTATTTATTGCTTCTACTCCATCTGAGGCTTCCAAAATATTATTTTTGCTATCATCTTCAGAGAGGACCTTCTTTAGAACCCTTCTAATGGCTTCTTCGTCTTCAACAATTAGGATATTTGGCATTGTTTTTTATTACAAACTTAAGAAAACATATCTTTCACCTTGTCAAAAAAAGATTTTTGATTTTTATCTGGGTTAGGTTTAAAATGCTCTTCATCTCTCATATTTTCAAAAAACTCTTTTTGCTCCTTATTCATTGTTTTTGGAGTCCATACATTAACATGAACCAATAAATCTCCTGTTGGTCCGTTTAAAGATTTTAGACCCTTATTTTTTAGCCTCAAAATTTTTCCAGATTGAATTCCTGGTTCTAGCTTGATTCTTACCTTGCCCCCAACCACTTCAATTTCTTTACTAGATCCTAAGACTGCATCTGGGATACTTATGTATAAATCGTAATGAAGATTATTACCCTCCCTCTTTAAATTAGGGTCTTCCCTCTCATCAATAAGGATCAATAAGTCTCCACTAATCCCATCCGAAACTGGTTCATTCCCCTTTCCTGATACTCTCAATTGCATGCCATCTTCTACTCCAGCTGGAATTTTTACATCAACTGTTTCTTCTACTAGAATCTGACCATTTGCATCGCTACCAGGTGGTTTTTTTGTAACTATCTTTCCTGTTCCACCACAATTATCACATATTGATGTTGATTGCATTCTACCCAAAATTGTATTGGTTATTTTGGTAACCTGACCGGTACCATTACAAACATGACATGTGGAATACTCTAACCCTGGGGCCTGAACTTTTCTTTTTACTTTTATTTTTTTGTTTGTACCATTAGCTATTTCGTCAATAGTCAATGAAACTTTGATTCTGAGGTTGGTTCCCTTTGAAGTTCTGGACCTACCGGAACCACCAAAACCGCCGAAACCTCCAAATGCACTTCCAAAAATGTCTCCAAATTGACTGAAAATGTCTTCCATATCCATTCCACCAGAACCAAATCCTCCACCTTGGAAGGCTGAATGGCCAAATTGATCATATTTTGATCTTTTCTCAGGATTTCCCAAAACCTCATAAGCTTCAGCAGCTTCTTTGAATTTTTCTTCAGCTTTTTTATCTCCAGGATTTTTATCAGGATGATATTTTATGGCGCATTTTCTGTAAGCTTTCTTTATTTCCGAATCTGATGCGTTTTTATCAAGACCAAGTATTTTATAGTAATCTTCTTTCATTTTTAATTTCCAACCACAACTTTTGGATATCTTAAGATTTTATCTCCTATCAAATAGCCATTTTCAACAACATCGATAATTTTTCCTACCATTTTTTTTGAGGGAGCTTTAATTTGTGTAATGGCCTCATGTTTTTCTGCATCAAATATTGTTCCTGCACTAACTTCAATTTTTGATAAGCCATTGCTAACGAGAGTATCATAAAATTTGTTGTAAATTAATTTGAAACCAGTGTAATCAACACTACTATCTTTCTCAAACTCCTTCATGGCCCTATCCATATCGTCAAGCACAGGCAATAAAGCTGACATCAATTCCTTAGATGCTGTTTTGAAAAGCTCGATTCTTTCCTTAGATGTTCTTTTTCTAAAATTCTCAAACTCTGCAAAAAGCCTCAAATATTTATCTTTTTCTGATTCAAGATCATTGTTTAAGGATTTTATCTGGTCTTTTAATGTAGGTTTTTTTGAAGTTGATTTTTTATTTTTTTCTGCCATATTTCAAAAGTTATTCAAATTTACTGCCAACAAAGATAAATTGTCAAAATGTCATGGAAATTTTATAAATCCTTTAGACTGGTATATTTTAAATCTGGATGTACTTTATTTATACGTTTAGACACAACATTTTTATTAGAATTGGCTATATCCTCATAAAAATCATCAAGACATAGTAACCTGAAAAATGATTTTAAAATTAAACTAGGGATAAACAACTTAACCTTTAACTTGTATTTATATGTAAGATTCGTGATTAAATCCAACATGGTTGTCGGATTATTGTTCACCGCATGAATTAAACCATTATAATTTTTTTGGGATATTTTGTAAAAAAGTTCTGAAAGGTCGTCCAAATGAATCCATGAAATTTTTTGATCGCCATTTCCAATAAAGGATAAAAATCTGGATTTTGAAATCAACCTTAAAACTTTAATGATACCTCCTAGTTCACAAAAAACCATTCCAATTCTTACTGTTGTAACATTAATTTTAAATGCTTTTAAACTTTCAATTTCTCTCTCCCACTCTTTTACAACATTGGCCAAAAAAGTATTTCCTTTTTGGGTTGAATTTTCATCAAAAATTATTTCTTGAGAGTTTGGAAAAATACCAATTGCAGATGCAGAAATTATCTGTTTAACATTGTTAGGCCTATTTTTTATTAATTTTTTTAGGAGTTGTAATGATTTAACTCTGGACTCTAGAATCTTTTTTTTCTTTGATTTTGTCCATAATCCAAAAATATTTTCACCTGCAAGATTAATAATTACATCAACATCATCAATACAAGTAAAATCAATTGTTTGATTTTTTGGACTCCATTGATAATATCTTACTTGTTTTGTGTCCTCTCCCCTTTTTCTTGAAAGAACATTAATATGATGATTTTTTTCAATCAACAATTGAACTATACTTTTTCCAATTAATCCTGTGCCTCCTGTGATTAGAAATTTCATTTTAAGATTGAATTGATACAAAGTTAATTTGTAATTTTACATCACAATATTTTTAGATGAAAATTAATCGCATTGAGAAATCAAGAATAGACAGTGTAGATTTTGAAAATTTAACTTTTGGTAAAATTTTTACAGACCACATGTTCATCTCCAAACATAAAAATGGTGAATGGTCTTCTGGAGAAATAAAACCTTATGAAAATATTTCTATCAGCCCTTCTTCAAGGGCACTTCACTACGGTCAAGCAATTTTTGAGGGCATGAAGTGTTTTAAAAGTGAACAGGATGAGCTGTTTCTTTTCAGACCTAAAGAAAATTTTAAAAGATTTAATAAATCATCGATTAGATTAGCCATTCCTGAAATTCAAGAAGATATTTTTTTTAATGGTTTGAAAGAATTATTAAAGATTGACTCTGAATGGGTAAAAAAAGGAATTGGAAATGCTCTCTACATCAGACCTTTTGTTTTTGCATCAGAACCCTCAATAAATGCATCTGAAGCTAACGAATACACTTTTATGATTATATGCAGCCCAAGCAAATCTTACTATGGTAATATGGAAATAAGTGTAAAGATTGAGGAGAAATATAGTAGAGCTGCTAAAGGTGGTGTTGGTTACGCTAAAGCTGCTGGAAATTATGCTGCTGCTTTCTACCCAACAAAACTTGCCATTGAACAAGGATTCCAGCAGATTATATGGACAGACTCAAACAACCACAATGCCATTGAAGAGGCGGGTACAATGAATTTGTTCTTTGTCATTGGAGATAAATTAATAACCTCACCAACAAGTGACAGTATTTTAGATGGTATTACTAGAAAAAGTATAATCGAACTTGCTAAATTTCATAACATTGATGTGTTGGAAAGAGAAATTACTATTGATGAAATTTTAAAAGAGCACAAATCAGGAAAATTGAAAGAAATATTTGGAAGCGGAACAGCAGTTGTTGTCTTGCCTATAAAATCATTTGGACACAGAGATCAATTGTACACACTCAGCTCTGAAAAAAATTCAGTATCGAGTTTTTTAAAAGAAAAATTAAACAACATTCAGTATAATATTTCCAATGAGTTTAAAAATTGGAAATTTAAAATCAACTAAAAAATTTTGAAAAGTTTGGTTTGAAGTAGTTTGGACCTTTCATTACTTTGCCATCCTTTCTATAAATTGGTTTTCCATCAGCTCCCAATTTACTCATATTACTTTTTTGAATCTCATCAAAAACATCCTCAATAATGTCAGACATTCCATGCTCAATTATCGTTCCACATAAAATATAAAGCATATCCCCAAGGGCGTCAGCAACTTCAATAATGTCGTTTTTTCTTGCAGCTTCAATGTATTCTTCATTCTCCTCTTTCATTAAGTTATATCTTAACTCAATAATTTTTTTTTCTAAAGCAACAGTTGGTGAATCATTGTAACTTAAACCAAATGTATCATGGAAATCTTTAACAGCATTCATTTGTTTTTTCATGTGAAATAATTTTTGATTAATTATAAATTTAAAATAATAGGGTGGAATATTTTGTTGATATTCTTAGATTTTTTGTTTAAAAATTAAAAATCCATAAAAGTGAATTAAATAAAGATTTATTAACACCATAATTAGCAAAAAAAAAATATATTTATGGATATTAAATTTAAAGTACTCAAACAATGAAAAATTTATACTCACTACTATTACTGTCAATTTTTATTTTCATCTCATGCTCCCCTGATGACAACGGTAATCCAACTGCTGAAGATGTAACTGGTGTTACTGATGGAGGAGCAACTATAACTGTCAAATTAATGGGTTCGGATCCGGATGGCGACAGTATAATTTATGCACTTGAATCTTACGCTAGTTTGGGAACTGGCTCAGTCTCAGGTGATGTTTTAACTTACACGCCCAACGACAATACAAATGGTGTAGATAATTTTTCATATAGAGTATATGATTCTGAAAATAATGTTAGTGATGTAGCTAGTATTACAATTACGATTACTGGTAATGTGAACAATCCTCCTACTGTTGATAACATATCAGCAACATCAGATGGTTCTGCAATAACAGTTACTTTAACAGGTTCTGATCCAGAGGGAGACAGCATCACATTTTCAATTGTTGGACAACCCTCTAAAGGTTCCGTTAGTTTGAGTGGAAGCACTGCTACCTATACACCTAATGCAAGTGCATCTGGTTCTGACTCCTTTACATACAAAGCCAATGATGGTGAGTACGACAGCAACATAGGAACTGTATCCATTACTTTGCCTGATGCACCTGATCCAGTTGCTACAACAACTATATTTTTCAGTGAATATGCTGAAGGGTCAAGCAACAACAAATACTTAGAAATTTATAATCCAACAGGAGCCGAAGTTGATTTAACTCAATATGCATTTCCAAATGTTTCAAATGCTCCAACCACACCAGGTCAACATGAATACTGGAACACATTTCCTGCAGGAGCGAAAGTTGCTGCTGGTGGTGTTTATGTCATTGCACACCCACAAGCTGATGCTTCCATATTGGCTAAAGCTGATCATGAATTCAGATACTTGTCTAATGGTGATGATGGATTTAAGTTGGTTAAGGGCACAGAAAGCAGTTTTACAGTTATTGATGTTATTGGTGACTGGCAAGGAGATCCTGGTTCAGGTTGGGATGTTGCTGGTACAACCAACGGTACGAAAGACAAGACACTTGTTAGAAAACCAAATGTTAAACAAGGGAACTCAAATTGGGACAACTCGAGAGGAACAAGTGAGAGTGACTCAGAATGGATTGTTTATCCACAAAATACTTGGACATATTTAGGTGGTCATACAACTGACTAATAATTGAGTCAAATGAACAAATATGTTTTAATTTTTGCGTTGATATTATTTTCCTGCAGTGAAGGTTCTGACGATTCATCTGATACAGGGAACGGAGGATCTGACAATCAAACTGTGAATTTATTTTTTTCTGAGTATGCTGAAGGATCTTCAAACAACAAGTATGTTGAAATATACAATCCAAGTTCTACAACTGTTAATTTAAATAACTATCAGATTAAGGGTACAAATAATGGAACCGCTTGGGGAGACAATGGTGAAAGAGAGTTGGCGCTCGGTGGAAATTTAGCTGCCAACTCTGTTTATATTATATGCACTGATGCAGCTGACCCTGCTATCATAGCCAAAGCAGACTTGGCTTTACCTTATGAAAGTCCTGTTCATTATAATGGCAATGATGCGATAGCTATTTTTGGTATTGATGGATCTGGAAATTTCACCGTTATTATGGACGTTATTGGTGTGCAGAGCTCCGACCCAGGTCCTGCTGGATGGAATGTTGCCGGCGTAACAGGTGCAACAAAAGATCACACCCTAGTTAGAAAATCTTCGATTAGTAAAGGAAACACCAACTGGGAAAATTCTGCAGGTACTAGTGCCTCTGATTCTGAGTGGGAGGTTAAAGATGTTGATGACTGGACGAGTTTAGGAACAAGATAAATTAACATATTTTTTATGTTTTCATCTGGTCAAATGGTTTTTGCTATCTTTTTTGTGGTAGCATTTACAATCATAATAACCTACATGTACAGAAAAGATTTGAAGTTTCTTAAAAATACCTATAAAGGAGTTCATTGGGTTTTAATCGGTTTCATTGTTTTTTTCTCATTGCTGTTGTTTTTAAAAAAAATGGTCAATGATTAAGAATATATTTTTGGTTTTTATTGGAGGAGGTTTAGGTTCTGTTTGTAGGTATTTAATTTCAGACATAAATTATTTCAAAAAATTTGTCTTTCCCTACCCTACTCTTCTGACAAATTTGTTGGGATGTTTTTTAATAGGTTTGGCTCTAGGTTGGTCAATCAAAAACTCTTACATTGATTCATCTCTTGTGATCTTATTTACAGTTGGGTTTTGTGGTGGTTTCACAACTTTCTCTTCTTTCAGTCAAGAGAACTTAACATTAATCAATAACAATCAACTTACATATTTATTTATGTATGTGTTCTCAAGCATCTTAGTAGGAATATTTTCTGTTTTTTTAGGTTTAAAAATTAGTAAATACTTGTAAAACAGTTCTTTAAACATACCTAAATATTAGATTTTAAATTTAAGGCTATGATTTTTGTGAATTATGTAGAAATTGAAGGATGAAAATATAAGATTCATAAAAATACATCAATCAATGAGTTATCAACATTGCCTATTTACAAAAAAAAATACTTTTAATGGAATTAAATAATTATAATTATGAAAACACTTATTAAATACAATTTATTTCTAGTGAGTTTAATTTTTTGTTTTACACCAACGCAAGAAGTTAAATCTCAAGATTTCGGAGCTGATGTTGTTAGTTCTTATGTCTGGAGAGGTGCTCAATTTGGTACTGGTCCACACGTTCAACCTTGGATGGAGTTAGGTGCTGGTAATCTTACAGGTGGTATCTGGGGAAGCTTTGGTCTTAACGACGACGCAAGCGGTAACGAGTTAGACCTTTGGGTTTCTTACGATTTCGGTCCACTTGCTTTGACAGTGACTAACTACTCTTTTCCTGGTGCTGATGGAACGTACTCTTCTGGAGGCGTTTTTGATGGAGACATTGAAGTTAGCGGTTCTACAAGTTTAGGTCCTGTTGACTTAACAGTCGGATATTTTACTGACCTAGAAGCTTTATACATCGAAGCTGGATTTCCAATTGGCCCTGTGGGCGTAGCAGTTGGTTACGGTAGCGATGCTGCTGGTGCATTTTATGCTGGCGGAGAAAGCGGTCTTGTTAATGTATCATTCAGTGGTGAAAAAGACATCAAAATCACTGAGGATTATTCATTGCCAGTATTTGGATCATTTATCTATAACCCAGATGCAGAAGCTGCATTCTTAGTTTTTGGGTTTAGTTTATAAATCAAAACAATAACTATATAAAATAAATATATATGGAATTATTAACTACAAACAACGTATGGATGATGGTGTGTACGTTTCTTGTGTTTTTCATGCACTTAGGATTCTCCTTCCTAGAAATTGGATTAACACAACAAAAAAATACCGTCAACATATTGTTTAAAAACTTTTTTGTAATCACTGCAGGTATCCTTATTTATTATCTAGTCGGATTTAATCTTATGTACCCAGGTGACTTTGTCATGGGTAAAACGGTTGGTTTTGCTGGTTTTTTTATTGATCCAGGCGAGGGTTATGATCAATTGACTTATGCTGATGGTGGTTACACATATTGGACTGACTTTTTATTCCAAGCTATGTTCGCCGCTACTGCAGCCACAATCATTTCAGGTGCTGTTGCTGAGAGAATCAAAATTTTCTCTTTCATTCTAATAGCCACCCTATATGTTGCCATTGTTTATCCAATTGTTGGTTCTTGGCATTGGGGAACTGGATGGGCTTATGATCTAGGATTCTATGACTTTGCAGGTTCCACTTTGGTTCACTCTGTAGGAGGATGGGGAGCTTTGATCATCATATACTTCTTGGGTGCCAGAAAAGGGAAGTTTGACAAAGATGGAAATCCAGTAGCGATTCCTGGCTCAAACTTACCTCTCTCTGCAGCTGGTGTTTTAATCCTTTGGTTAGGATGGTTTGGATTTAATGGAGGTTCAGTATTATCTGCTGACCCAGCATTAACTTCCCTAACATTAGTAACAACATGCCTAGCAGCGGCAGCCGGCGGTATTGCATGCGCTTTGACTGCTAAAGGAGTTTACGGTACTTTGGACATTACAATGTTTATGAATGGAGTGCTAGGTGGACTGGTAGGAATTACAGCTGGTGCTGATCAAATGTCGCCAGCAGAAGCAATAGCAATTGGAGCAATTGCTGGTCCAATAGTTTTAGGTGGTGTTGCCTTATTGGATAAAGCTAAATTGGATGACCCTGTTGGAGCGATCCCTGTTCACCTATTCTGTGGCATGTGGGGAACTCTTGCAGTTGGTATATTCGGAGGTTTAGCCAGTGGAACACAGATAGCTATCCAAGCTGCTGTAATTGGAGTGGCAGGTATATTCTGTTGTGTTGGAGCAGGTTTAATCGTACTATTGGTAAAAGCATTAGTTGGTCTTAGGGTATCT
The DNA here is from genome assembly GCA_902614065.1 of uncultured Bacteroidota bacterium. Classification (GTDB taxonomy): domain Bacteria; phylum Bacteroidota; class Bacteroidia; order Flavobacteriales; family Flavobacteriaceae; genus Eutrophosalina. The sequence continues at coordinate 35,381 of CACMJT010000004.1, forward strand.
GAAGCTGAAGAAGCAGAAGGTCTTGACATTGCAGAACATGGTACAGGAGCGTATGCTGATTTCAGCATAAAATAATTAGAAAATTTATAATTTTTAGTTAGTTGTTTTAATTTTTTCTAATTATAAAGGGCTGTTACTTCAAGGTAACAGTCCTTTTTATTTGAAATTAAACGAATTATTAAGTTCGTCAACTTTTTTCACGGCTTCCAAAATAAAATTTTCATCGTTTCCTGCATAAATTATTGATCTCGATACATTTATCAATATTTTTTTATTTTCTGAATTTGTACAACTATTGATAACTTCCGATATATTTGCACCTTGAGCCCCAACTCCGGGTAACAGCAAAAAATTATCAGGCAAAATATTTCTCAGATTTTTCAGAAAATAAGATTTAGTTGCACCAACCACAAACATGATTTTTTTCGCTCCTTTTAGGCTCATTGATTTTGTGATAACCGTCTCGTAAAGATTGTTTGGTATTTGAAAATCTTCTGCTCCTTGATTTGATGTTAGAGCAAGAATTATTGGATATTTTTCGTCATAATCCATAAACTCCGAAACTGTATCCATACCCATGTAAGGTGATAAGGTTATTGAATCAAAATTTAAATTCTCAAAAAAAGCCTTGGCATACATTTTTGATGTATTTCCAATATCACCTCTTTTTGCATCTGCAATTGTAAACAATTCTGGGTAAAATTTATTAAGATAATTAATGGTCTTTTCCATAGATGTCCAACCAGCAGCACCTCTACTTTCATAAAAAGCAGTATTAAGTTTTACTGCTACAATTTTTTGATTTAATTCATCAATTAAAATCTTGTTGAATTCAAATACTGGGTCAGAATTACCAAGCAAATGTTTTGGGATTTTGTCAATATCACTGTCAAGGCCTAGACAAAGAAATGACTTTTTATTTTTTATGTTATTTTCAAGTTGACTTAATTTCATTAATTGTTATTGTTCATTAATTGAATGTTATTGTGAAGTTTTAGTTCCTCAACAAGTTTGTCTATATCTCCATTAACAATATTTTGTAAATCGTATAAAGTTAAATTTATTCGATGGTCTGTTACTCTTCCCTGTGGATAGTTGTAGGTTCTTATCTTGGCAGATCGATCTCCAGAGGACACCATTAAATTCCTCTTTTGGGAATCCTCCTCTTTTCTTTTGTTCATCTCTAATTCATACAATCTCGATCTTAGAACTTTAAGTGCTTTTTCAAGATTTTTATGTTGTGATTTTTGATCTTGGCAACTTACAATGATTCCTGTAGGTTCATGATGTAGTTTGATTGCAGAATATGTTGTATTAACAGATTGCCCTCCTGGCCCTGTGGATGTTGTTCTCTCAATTCTAACATCTTGCATGTCCAAATCAACATCAAATTCCTCTGCTTCCGGGAGAACCATGACTGTCGCTGCAGAAGTATGAACCCTGCCCTGTGTTTCTGTTTGTGGAACTCTCTGTACTCTATGGACACCAGACTCAAATTTGATAGTTCCATAAACATTTTCGCCATTAATTTCAAAAATTATCTCTTTGTAGCCGCCTGCAGTTCCTTCGTTAAAATCAACAAGATTAACTTTCCAACCCTGTTTTTCAGCATACTTTGAGTACATTCTAAACAAATCACCTGCAAAGATACTTGCTTCATCTCCTCCAGTTCCAGCTCTCAATTCCATAACAACATTTTTTGTATCATCAGGGTCTTTGGGAATCAATAAGATTTTCAACTGTTCCTCCAATTCAACCAAATTTTCCTTGTAAACTACCATTTCAGAGTTTGCTAGTTCAAGCATTTCTTTATCCGTTTCATTTTTGACAATATGATTTGCCTCATCTATATTTTTTAAAACATTTTCATATTCATTTTTTTTATCAATGATTTCTTTCAGGTCTTTATACTCTTTACTGATTTTGATGTATTTTTTCTGATCTGAAATGATATCAGGCTTAATAATTAAATCTGAGATTTCATTAAATTTTTGTTCTAATATTTTTAATTTTTCTAACATCAATAAGTAAATTCACCCTCCTCTGTTAATATAGTTAGTTTTTTTGTATCACTTTTCTCAACTTTTCCGATTACTTTGGCATCAATATCAAAACTTTTTGAAATGGATATTATGTGATTCGCAAATTTTTCATCAACATATATTTCCATTCGATGTCCCATGTTAAAGACTTGATACATTTCTTTCCATGGTGTCTCCGACTCTTTTTGAATCATTTCAAAAAGCGGAGGAATATCAAACAAGCTGTCCTTTATAACATGTAAATTTTCAATGAAATTTAAAACTTTAGTTTGAGCTCCACCACTACAATGGATAATACCATCAATACAATCTCTACCAATCTCACTTAAAATTTTATTAATGACAGGTGCGTAGGTTCTCGTAGGTGACAAAACCAATTTACCAGCATTCAATTCAACCCCATCAACAGTATCAGTAAATTTTTTAGATCCACTATAAATTAAATCTTCGGGCAAATTTTCATCATATGTTTCAGGATATTTTTTTCTGTATACATTGCAAAAAACATCATGTCTAGCTGAAGTTAAGCCATTACTTCCCATTCCTCCATTGTATTGTTTTTCGTATGATGATTTACCGAATGATGCAAGCCCAACAATTACATTACCACTCTTTATATTATTTTCAATAACATCTTTTCTTTTCATTCTAGTAAAAACAGTACTGTCAACAATGATTGTTTTTACTAAATCCCCAACATCAGCGGTTTCTCCACCTGATGAAATAATGTTTAAATCAAACGAGTTGAGCATTTTAATTACTTCTTCGTTTCCTTCGATTATTTCCTTTAAAACTTTGCCGGGAATTAATTTTTTGTTTCGTCCTATTGTAGAAGATACAACAATATTTTTTGTAGCCCCAACACATATAAGATCATCAATGTTCATAATCAATGAGTCTTGAGAAATTCCTTTCCAAACAGACAGATCATTTGTCTCTTTCCAATATGCATAAGCTAGAGAGGATTTTGTACCAGCACCGTCCGCATGCATTATTAAACACATTTCATCATCATTATCAATTATGTCAGGAATTATTTTACAAAAGGAGTTTGGAAAGAGCCCTTTATCTATGTTTTTGATTGCATCATGGACATCTTTTTTGTTAAATGAAACACCCCTACGATCATATTTGTTGTTGATATCCAAAAGATTATTAATTATTCAAAGATAGTGGTTATTGTTTTTACTTAAAACTTAGGTTAATTTTTTTGTTAATTACTATTGAGAAAAAGACTTAAATTATACTAATTTTTTACTAAAAAATTAATTTTTAAGTACTTAAATTATGATGTTCATAAAAAGAGAAAAATTTGATATTTAGTATCATTTTTTTTTTAAAAATAACAATACATTTATTTTATCTAAAAAATCTATTATGAGCAAATCAAAACTTGAATATTTATGGTTGGATGGATACAAACCAACCCAAAGCCTACGAGGTAAAACAAAAGTTGTATCTGATTTTAGCGGAAAATTAGAGGATTGTCCTATTTGGGCTTTTGACGGTAGTTCGACTCAACAAGCTCCAGGTGGATCTTCTGATTGTCTATTAAAACCCGTAGCTATATATCCTGATCCTGTTAGAAAAAATGCATTTATTGTGATGAATGAAGTCTTAAGTCCTGATGGTTCACCTCACGAATCGAACGGTAGAGCTACCATTGACGATGATGATGATGATTTTTGGTTTGGTTTTGAACAAGAGTATTTCTTGTGGGATCCAGAAACAAATCTGCCATTAGGCTTTCCAAAAGATCAAACACCTCAAGGTCAATTTTATTGTTCAGTGGGTGGTAAAAATGCATTTGGTAGAGAAATAATGGATAGACATTTAGATATCTGTATTGATGCAGGAATCAATATAGAGGGTACTAATGCTGAAGTTGCTGCAGGGCAATGGGAGTTCCAAATTTTTGCAAAAGGAGCTGCAAAAGCTGGCGACGAAATTTGGGTAGCTCGTTATTTTCTTGAAAGATTAGCAGAAGAATATGGTCTTGCAATTGAATATCATCCAAAACCACTTGGTGCTACTGATTGGAATGGCTCAGGTATGCATGCAAACTTTTCAAACAGCACATTGAGAACTTGTGGTTCTAAAGAAACGTATGAAAAAATTTGTGAAGCCTTTAGACCAGTTGTTGATGAGCATATTGCAGTTTATGGTGCATTTAATGACCAAAGGTTAACAGGTGATCACGAAACGCAATCCATTACTGAGTTTAGTTATGGTGTTTCAGATAGAGGTGCTTCAATAAGAATTCCAATTATAACTGTTGAAAAAGGTTATAAGGGTTGGCTTGAAGACAGAAGACCTGCTTCAAATGGTGATCCTTATAAAATTGCTGCTAGGATTATCAAAACTGTGAAGTCAGCCAAAGTATAAGTTTCAACTCATATTTGTTTAGAAAAACACCCCTATTCGGGGTGTTTTTTTTAAAGTATCAGAATGTAATACATAACAAATGACAATAGTAAAATAATGCCATTGGTTTTTCCTAAAATTTTAGTTTTTGATAATGAGTAAAAAAGAAATAGAAGCAACATAAAAACGAACATGACGGATATATCGAACTGAAGATTCTCCTTACTAGTGATTAACAATGGTTTAACGATTGATGTTAATCCAACAACCGCCAAAATATTAAAAATATTTGATCCAATAATATTTCCGACAGAAATATCCAACTCTTTTTTAAATACTGCAACTAGTGTAGTAACAACCTCTGGAAGACTAGTTCCAATTGCAACAATTGTTAACCCAATTATTCGTTCAGAAACACCAAAATAACCTGCAAAATAAATAGATGATTCTACAAAAAATTCAGACCCAAAAAAAAGCATGATGCTTGATACAAATATTGTTAGTATTAGTTTTACATTTGATTTATAAATTATTTTCTTTTCGCTTTGATCGTCTTTTGATTTCTTAAAAACATATATAAGTGATAAAATCAATAGAGTGAATAGAATTCCTCCCTCTATCCTACCAACCTCAGATTTTGACAGAGCAAAAAAGGTAAATATTACACTCACTATCATAAGAAAATTCCAATCTTGATTAATTATATCCTTCGAGATTTTAATCTTTGAGAAGAAAAGCGCCAAACCAAGGACAAGTCCAAAATTTGCAATATTTGAACCAATTACATTAGAGATGGCAATATCACTAGAGTTTTTTAAAACGGAACTAATGCTAATCAAGAGCTCTGGTGCAGAGGTGGCAATTGAAACAACTGTAAGACCAATAACTACTTTCGATATATTAAACTTCAATGATAAGTCTACGGAGGATTTTAATAAATAATTACTACCTAGAACAAGCAATATTAAGCCTAGTATTAAAAAAAACAGTTGAGTTAACATAAGTTTTGCTAAGATAATACATGAATTGTATATTGCGATAATAATGAAAAGCATATACCAATTATTGGCTAAATTGAATAAAGTAATGCTCCCTAGCTACTCAAAAAAGGGGCTTAATTTGAGTAAAGCAAACAAAATTCAGCTGCTAATAATTGGATACAGGTATTTAGTGACAAAAAACTCCTTATGAAAAAGTACTTAAAATTAATACCTGTCATTCTTTTTTTTTCTTGTGAAAAATCAATAAACAATTATGCAATTGTTATTCACGGAGGGGCTGGAACAGTCATTAGAGAAAATACATCAAAAGAATTACAAAAAAAATACGAAGATAAGTTAAGAGAAGCCCTCGAAGTTGGATATTCTATTTTAGAAAGTGGAGGCAGCAGTGTTGATGCTGTTGAAAAAACAATTAAAATTCTTGAGGATTCCGAATTATTCAACGCTGGCAAAGGCTCTGTTTTAACCAATGAGGAGACTGTAGAAATGGATGCATCTATAATGACAGGTAGTGATCTGAATGCTGGGGCAGTTGCAACATTAAAAACCATTAAAAATCCTATATCAGTAGCAAGAGCAGTTATGGAAAAATCCAAACATGTTTTTTTATCTGGAAAAGGTGCAGAAAATTTTGCTGTGGATAATGGATTAGAAACAGTAAATAATAATTACTTTATCACGGAGAAGCAATTAAAGCAAATTAGAAAAATAAAAGAAAACAAATATGGCACTGTAGGATGTGTTGCTTTAGATAAATCAGGAAATATAACAGCTGGGACCTCAACGGGTGGGATGATGAATAAAAAATGGAATAGAATTGGTGATGTTCCAGTTATCGGAGCTGGCACTTATGCAAATAACAAAACATGTGGAGTTTCTGCCACTGGATGGGGAGAATTTTTTATTAGAAATGTAGTTGCATATGATATATCAGCGATGATGGAATATCAAAACAAAACTTTGGAAGAAGCTGCAAAAATTTCAATTTTCGATAAAGTCGGTAAAATGGGAGCTACTGGTGGCGTTATTGGTATTGACAAAAATGGCAGCGTTATGATGGAATTTAATTCTCCTGGAATGTATCGAGGTTATAAAACTGAAAACAGCGATTATATCATTAAAATGTTTAAGAACTAAGATCACAAAATAAAAAAGGCTCCAAAAACTAGAGCCTTTCAATCTAAAATCTATTATAGTTAGTTGTTATTAGTTGTTTATAGAGCATATTTTACTCCTCTGTATACTCCAAAATTGCTAGATGACTTTTGATTGTCTCTAGAAATTTTATTTGGATTATACTTAACACCTCTATATGTTAGATGTTTTTGAATAGTTAGGTTTGAAGTTTTCATACATTCAATTTATAATTAAAACATATGTAACGATTTTTCAGGATGCGTTCTCTCCACCCGCGACTATATTATAAATCCCAGTCTACACGGGACCTGGTATAAATATACTTAAAATTATTGAATTTATAAAATACGGTATATTTTTTTGACAAATTCACATTATTTATATCAAAAAATAAGGATATCGTAATTTTTAGTTTTTTTAATACTTCAATAAAGTTTTGAAAAAAGTCTTAGTGAAAAGAAATTTTGGGAAGGATAAAGTAATTTTTAAATCATCAATTAAACTCGATTCATTGTCAAGGAACTTGAAGATTTTTTCAATCTTATTGTTTTTAAAAAGTCTTTCAAACAAATGTGATCCTAGATGATTTTGATAATATAAAACATCCAAAAATATTCTGTCATAATACCAAAATCTTGTCTTCTTATTAAACTTTCTAAAATCATCATTCTTTTCCATGAAAATTAACAATTGGCTTGATTTTTTATCAATAAATTTAAAAGTGTAACCTGTTGAGGGCTTGGTCCACCCCCCCGATGTACCAATATTGATTAGATTTTTGGTATTATATTTTGAATAATCAAAGCAAGTCATCGGGATAACCCCTTTTTCGTTACTTGTTATCTTGTAATCTGATATACCTTTATCTTTGAGGTAATTTGAGATTTCTTGATCATATTCAAAATCACTCAATTCTTTTTTTGAAAAAAGTGTGTATTCAATCAAAGCTTCATTTGAGCTAACAGGAAGAATATAAAAGAAACGAGTCTCATTTTTCTGATCGATGCTAAAATCCATTATTGTTGCCTTTTTATCATCAAAATATTTATTCTTTGTTTTTATTGTCCAGCCTTTAAAATGTTGCAATAACATTTTTAAGTCTGAATTCTTTTTGTAAGGTGTAAAATTTGGTATGCTATTAAAAACTTTACTTGCTGTAAAAGAATGATTCTTTGTCTTTACTTTAACATTTTTTGGCTTATGATCAACAGATAAAACTTCGTCATACAATGTTTCAACATTCATTTTGGATTCGATAGACTTTTTTATGGTTTTAAAAAAATCCTGACTTTTTATCATATTATAAGTCATATTATTCAATTTAAAATCTAAACTGACATCGGAACTTTTAAAATTTATTTCTGACCACTTTTTAGATAAAAAGCTGTTCCATTTTGAGTCATTACTATCCCAAAAACACCATGTTTTATTGACATCGTCTTTAGTACTTTCAATTATTAAAATTTTCTTACTCAGAAAATAATTAATTTTTGACATCTTGTATAGAATAACAGAGGAGGAAAGACCGTATCCGCAAAAAATAAAATCGTATTGTTTTTTCAAAAAAATTAATTAGTCAACAAATATATTATATTTTAAATTGAAAGAATTGCACTAATTTTGATATGATTAACTGATGGCAGTATCCATATCTTTTTTTCATTTTGAATCAAATAAATTTTGGGCATTCAAACAAATGGTTGAGGCGAAAAAATATTTTTCAAACAATGATAAAGTGTCATTCTATAAAATGCTTGGAACCGGTGGTAAAGGTGGATTTATTTATCCTGATCTTAGTGTTTATTCTTTATTGTGTGTATGGAAAAAATCAGAATTTTTAAATGAATTTATTGAGAATAGTAATCATGCAAAAGAAATTAAGAAAAAAGCAAAAAAAAGGATAGATTACATAATGGAACCAATATTCTCTAACGGTTTATGGGACAACATAAACCCATTTAAAGTCAATGAAAACAGAGAAACCAAAAAAGAAAATAAAATTGGTGTAATAACCAGAGGAAAAATCAAGTTAAGTAAACAAATTGACTTTTGGCTAAATGTATCTTCTGCATCTGACGCAATTAAAAATGCTGACGGTGTTGAATTCTATAAGGGGATTGGTGAATTACCATTATTGTCGCAAGCAACATTCAGTGTTTGGAAAAATCATAAATCTATCGGAGATTTTGCTTACAAAAATAAGGCACATTCAGAAATCATAAAAAAAACAAAAGAAAGGAAATGGTACAGTGAAGATCTTTTCGCAAGATTTGAAATTACAGATATCAAAACCCAAGAATTTTAAATATGAAAGTTGCAATTATTGGATCCGGAATTGGGGGGATATGTTCAGCAATCAGGCTTAAGAAAAAGGGCTTTGATGTTGATGTTTTTGAGAAAAATGAGTTTCCTGGAGGAAAGTTAAGCACTTTTAAATTAGGGGATTTTAGATTTGACGCAGGACCATCACTATTTACAATGCCTCATTTAGTTGACGAGCTATTTAGTATTTGTAATGAAAATCCAAGAAATTTCTTCAACTATAAAAAGAAAACAATTCACTGTAAATATTTTTGGAATGACGGAAAAAAATTCACTGCATATTCTGATAAGAATAAATTTTTTAATGAAGTTGAAAAAGAATTTAATATTTCAGGGAACGTCGTTAAAAAATATCTAAGCAAAGCTGAAATAAAATACAATCTTACCGAAAAAATATTTTTAAATAAGTCACTACATAAACTTTCGACGTATTTGAATACAGATACTATTAAAGCACTTTTTAAAATTAATTTTTTTCAAATAAACAAAACACTTAACAAGGTCAATCAAGATGAGTTAAAAAATAAATATTTGGTACAAATTTTCAATAGGTATGCAACTTACAATGGTTCCTCACCATACAAAACACCTGGTATGATGAGTTTGATTCAACATTTAGAAAACCATTACGGTACATACATTCCAGAGGGGGGAATGTATGAAATAGCCAAAAGCTTATATAAATTAGCAAATAAAATTGGAGTTAAATTTAATTTCAATAGTGAAATAACAAATCTTAAAGTAGATAATAAAAAGATTAAATACATAGAGATAAATAATATAAAAAAAATTGAAGCAGATTATGTAATTTCTAATGTAGACACTCATCATTTTTATCATAAACTTTTGGGAAACAAGATTAGTCACTCCTCTCTAAAGTCAGAAAGATCTAGCTCAGCAGTAATTTTTTATTGGTGTATGAAAAATATCAATACAAATTTAGACCTGCACAACATCTTTTTTGCATCTGATTACAAAAGCGAGTTTGAATCAATTTTTGAAAAAAAAGAACTGTATAATGACCCTACAATTTATGTAAATATTACATCCAAAGACGTTAAAAATGATGCTCCAAAAAATTCTGAAAACTGGTTTGTTATGGTTAATGCTCCTCAAAACGCGAATCAAAACTGGGATTCTGAAATTAAAATTTTGAAAAAAGTTATAATAGAAAAACTAGAAAAGATTTTAAATATCAATATCAATGATAAATTGATCGAAGAGAAAATCTACAGTCCTGTAGACTTGGACAAAAACACAAACTCATATTTGGGGTCTCTATATGGAACATCAAGCAATGATATGTTTTCATCATTTCTCAGACATCCAAATTTTTCAAGAAAATTAAAAAATGTATTTTTTTGTGGAGGAAGTGTTCATCCTGGTGGAGGAATTCCATTGTGTATATTATCATCCAAAATTATATCAGAGTTAATTGAAAATTAATAAAACATATTTCTCGATTTTTTTAATCTGGCTTGTACATATTTCAGGATTGCTTGGATTATTATTTTATGATTTTATTTTTTTTGCCTCTTTTACACCAATAAATTTATTCCTTACCAGCCTGCTTCTTATGGTGAACCAAATAAAACTTCATAGTAGAGAGCTATTATGTATATTTTTAATTTTTTGGACTGGCATATTAGTAGAGTTTCTTGGTGTAAACTATGGGTTATTGTTTGGTGAATACTCATACGGGAAAAACCTTGGACCCAGACTTTATGGAGTTCCTATCTTAATCGGAATGAACTGGGTAATTTTAACAACAATATCAGGAAGTATTTCAAACTATATTTCAAAGGGAAGTAAAATACTATCTATTGTTCTTGGCTCAATTTTAATGCTTGTTATCGATTTTTTTATTGAACCAGTTGCACCAATGCTTGACTTTTGGGAATTTAAAAACTCAATTGTACCATTATCAAATTACACTGGATGGTTAATCACTGGATTTTTCACTCAATTCCTGTACCAATACTTATTTAATGATAAGGAATTGAAGTTTTCACTCAATTTATACCTAGCAATATTTGTTTTCTTTTTGTTCTTAAACTTTAAGATTTAGCAACTTTTTCAGAAATTTATCATTTTACCAAATCATATCCTTGGTTAATGCCTTTTTCCATGGCAGGAACACCCTTAACCATCCAAACTGGCTTATTTTCTCCTTTTAAATAATGATCAAAGAACTGTTGCATTCTGATATTAAAATCCTTTCTGTTTTTCATTTTCAGTGGCCAATGCCTAGCATCATTATAGTTTAACAACCATGATGGTTTTGAAAGACGTCTTAAACTCATAAAAAACTCAATACCCTGATACCATGGCACATGCCCATCTTTATCATTATGCATGATCAAAAGTGGAGTATTGATTTTATCAATATTATAAATTGGTGAGTTTTCAAAATATCTTTGAGGATATTCCCATGGGTTACCCCCTAACCTACTTTGCGTATGTTCATATTGAAATTGCCTACTAAGGCCAGTATCCCACCTAATTCCGCCATATGCACTTACCATGTTGACAACAGGTGCTCCTGACTCAGCTGCTTTAAAAATATCTGTTTTTGTAACCAAATATGCAACTTGATACCCCCCCCAGCTGTGACCTTGTACTCCAATATTATTTTTGTCTACAAATCCTTTTTCAATTAATGAAGTAATTCCAGGAATGACACAATTAAAAGCACTTTCGCCTGGGTAACCAACTCTGTAATACACATCGGGGTTGAAAATCAAATAACCTCTGCTTGTATAAAAACTATAATTAATTGATGACCTTCCAGGATTTGGAGCTCTATGAGTATGCAAACCATTCGAACTTTTTTCATAGAAGTTTACTATCATTGGATATTGCTTTGAAGGATCAAAATTCTCTGGTTTTATCAATATTCCAGATAATTTCAAACCATCTAATGATGACCAAGTAACCAGTTCTGATGTTCCCCAATTATAATCAACTTGTTGTGGGTTAGCATTACTAATTAACTTGTCAGAATCAAACCCTAATTTTGACAGTCTAATGTCTGGATATTCAATAAAAGATTGCCTGGTGTAAATTATGTCATCAGTTGATCTAGCCTTTTTTGGGGAAGAGTATCTATAAGGACCATCCATAAGCTGTTTACCTTCGTTTTTTTTATGATTAAACTCATAATAACCCGAATTTTTTGTTTTTTCATTGAATGTGAGCATCAATAATTTTTTTGAGGTATCAATAAATTCGATATCAGAATCTAATTTAATTAGCCTGTAGGATGTTTTTAATTCACGACCATTTGTTAATCGCTGTGAATCTCCATTTTCTGGATTAATTTCCCAAATGTCGTAACGATCATAAACAAGAATAGTCTTATCATTTTTGGTCCACCCTGCAGACCCATATGAACTTGGGTAATTTGGATAATCACTCAGTTCATTATAAAATAATTTACCTTTTGTTAATTCAATATACTTTGAGGTTTTGAGATTGTAAGTATACCATGTGGTATCAACTTGATTATAACCATATGCGTAATTTCCAGCCGGGCTTAATCTTGAGGAACTAGGATTGCCTTTAATTATACTTTTAAATTCACCATTATTTATATTCCTAACAGCCAAATCATGTTTGGAAAAAAGTGCGGTCCATTGAGAACTAAGCTGATATGGTTCTGGATTACTAATCAATGCATATTTATTGTTTCCATTTTCAGATGTAATTGAATTCGGGAATTCTTTGGTTGCTATTTGAATTACTTTTTCATCGTTTATATGATAAACGGATTTGAATGACTTTTTTCTGTCATTATTTAATTGCATTTCTTGAATTGTATACAGTCTAGGTTCGTCATAAGTCCATACCTCAACGTCAACAATTTCATCCTTGAGCAGTAATGTATCTTGATAAATTTCTGGTAATGCTAAACCAAAATAAAGCTTGGTTTCATCATCTGAAAAATTGATTTGACCATCAGATGAAACTTGATAGCCATCGGGTGAACTCTTCCTGTCAAGAATTAATTTTAAATCATTTTTTTGATTCCAAGTATATAGTTCCTTATTTCTTTCATATGCTTTTGTAGAATCAGTATCTACAACAAATGCCAAATGTTTTCCACTATCACTTAATTCAAGTTTGTGATATTTTGTTTTAACATGTGATTCGTAAATATGTTTTGTGGTATTATTACTCAAATCTTTAATATAAACACCAGGTTTTGTGGAATTCTTTTCGCCACTAGTTACATATGAAATAAATTTTTCTTTTTTTGAAAATGTGTAATCTAAGACGAATGGAATAGTATCCTCTTTCTCTGTATCTAAATTTCTAATAATTAGTGGGTATCCATTTTTTGAACTTGGTTTTTTATTTATTTTCTTTTCTTTTATGGTGTCTTTTTTATGTTTGTTAGTCGAATCATAAGTATATGCAAGATATCCTGACCACTTTTCTGGATTTTTATAAGATTTAATGTTTGATATTTTAACCAGTGTTTTGTTTTGTAAATTAAATATTCCCAGAGAGTCCATCGGCATTTTTCCCTTTTTTACTTTTCTCCTTTTCATTTCTGTTATTGTGTCGTTCCACTCTTTAACTACAAAAATTGCATATTTAGAATTGTAAGAAAACACTCCTTTGTCTGCACGATCATGTTCGAAAATTAAATTAGCATTTTTGTCTTTTATTTTTAAAAAACTATCCTCCTCACCTCTTTGAAGAGAATACATTATAAAGTCACCATTTGAACTAATTTGTGAATTTTGAATTCTGTTCCAAATATCAAAGTCTTTATGGTCTAAAACTTTTTTTTGTCCGTTAATATTTAAAGAGATGATTAATAATATTATTGCAAATTTTTTCATACGTATAAATGTAATAAATTCGCAAGAACAAAGGCCTCGTAGCATAACTGAATAGTGCATCTGATTACGGCTCAGAAGGTTGCAGGTTTGAATCCTGCCGAGGTCACAAAAAAAAGGGAAACTAATAATTTAGAATCCCTTTTTTTATTAGAATTAAAAGATATTATTTGCTTTGTTCAGCGTAAAGAGCTGCCTCCTTGTCAATATCTGTTGTGTCAAAATAACATGCTGTAGAAACGATTTTATCACCTTCCCACTTCCACCAGCAGTGAAAGTTATTGGTTTGAACTTCCCCTGTTATTTTAGATTTTCCAGTCCATTCAGCCCACTGGTTTGTGTAAATACTACCATCGTTGTAATACATAGTAGTCACCCAAGGCGTCAAATGTTCCATTTCATCATATAATAATGAATGAAAATTATAGCCAGCAATTATTTCATCATTAGTGTATTCATCATTGTTAACATAATGAACACCATCTTCTGCAAAGTAATCTTTGGCCATATCAAAATTTCCTTCTGTGTAAGCTTTGGCAAGGCTTTCAATAGTTATTGTTTTATCATCTGTTGCCATCATAACTCCACCTCTCTCAGATGTGTCAAAAGGTATGTCACCACATGATGTAAAAAATAAAAATATACTTAACGTAATTAAAATTGAATTTTTCATATGTTATTATTCTGTTTCTTCAACAATATCTTGACCAGATCCTGACCATCTTTCGATTTTGCCATCCTTAACAATAAAAGTTTCAAATTGTCTCCAATTATTGACATTTTCTAGTGAGTCTTTGAATGTGTATACAAAATGTGTTTTTACAATTTCATACCCACTTTCTGGATTAATAACTAGGGAATAAGCATGCTTCAGTTCTGTATCCAATGTGGCTCCGTTAGCCGCTCTTACAGAGTCTCTTCTCAAAGAAGCCTCTTTTACCCAATCTAAGTTTCTTAAAATACCATCACCCCCATAAAACCTAATCGAGTCAGCAGATAATTCACTCATTGTCTCAAAATCTCTTTCATCCCATGCTTTATTAAAAGCCATAGCGGTTTCAATACTTTCATCAGTTCCTAATGAAAATTTGTAATCTTTACCCCACTCATATGTATTGTATCCAACAGTTGGCGCTTCACATCCAACAATGAATAGTATTATTAATACAGCAAAATATTTAATGTTTAGTTTTTTCATAATAAATTAATTTTTTTAAAAATAATGTAAATAATAAAGTCTTAGATTAAGAAAAATATAATTTTTTCGTTAATTAATGATTTAATAATAATGAATATTGAATAATGAGAATGTAATAATTAACTTCATATATTAATTTAAAATTCAAAATATGAAGAATACAATAATGTTATTAATATCTAGTTTGTTTTTCACTTTTTCATTTTCTCAAACACCATCATTTACAGTTTATTACTTCAATGCTGAAAGAAGTAATGAAGGTGAAATTGCCGCTGCCTATGATGATTTTTTTGAAGGAGTTGAATTCAAATCAGGAGGTGCTTACTTGGAAAGAATGGATAGAGGAAATGTTGATGGTTCACATAGACTAGTACGTTTTGGAGATACCGAAAACTGGGGTCTGGTTGAATCAAAAACCAGAGAACAATGGGCTAAACACATGAGTGATCTAGATCCACTTGTTGAAAGTCGAGGACCTAGATACACAGGAAGAATATTAGGATCAAATGGTGTAAACCCTGTAACAAAACCTTACATTCAGATCTATGACCTTGAAGTTTCCAATCCAGTAAAATGGTTAGCTGCATTTGCTAAACTTATCGAAGACACTAAAGATTCTTACAATGGAGGAATGGTTGTTTATGGGACTTATGATATTGGTGCTCCAATGGGTGTTAACAGAGACGGCACAGCCACACACTGGGTTGCCCTTGGTGCAGATAATTTGGGTGAACTAATAATGGCTAAAGCAGAGGGAGAAAAAAATGTTGAGGAGTGGACAGAATATCACCAGACTAAGGGTGAGACTAAAATCCTAAATCACTACAGCTTAAGGATACTAAAAGATTACGGATCATTTAATTAATAGTAATTTTTTAATAGAAACTAAAAGAGGCAAATTTAATTCGCCTCTTTTTTTTATCTTAAGACTTTGAAAAAGGTTTTTTTACTATTCTGTTTTATACTTATTTCTTGTGATGATGTTGTGGAAAACAAAAACTTCATTATTGTATTTGTTGATGATATGGGTTATGGAGATATTGCTAGTTATGGTCATCCTACCATAAGAACACCAAATCTAGACATTATGGCAAGTGAGGGTCAGAAATGGACTCAGTTTTATTCAGCCTCAAGTGTCTGTACGCCCAGCAGAGCTGCACTTTTGACAGGGAGGTTGCCGATTAGAAACGGTATGATTGGAAAAGAACATAGAGTTTTGTTTCCAGACTCTGAATTTGGACTACCAGCAAATGAAATTACAATTGCCGAAAAATTAAGAGAAAATGGTTATAAAACAGCCGCAATTGGTAAGTGGCACTTGGGTCATAAGAAAGAATACTTGCCAACTAATCATGGTTTTGATTATTATTTTGGTATCCCCTATTCTAACGATATGAATATGATTAACGGTGTTACTTGCTGTCCAGGAAAGAATTATTGGAAACAATATCAGTCTGATGATATAAATTCTGACAATTACAATGTACCAATTATTGAAAATACTCAGATTACCGAAAGACCTGCAAATCAAAAGACAATAACAAAAAGATTTACAGACAAGACAATTGATTTTATTGATAAAAATAAAAATGACAATTTTTTTATATACCTAGCTCATAGCATGCCTCATACCCCACTTTACGCATCTGAAAATTTTTATGGAAAAAGCAAAGCTGGTTTGTACGGCGATGTTATTGAAGAAATAGACTTTAATATGGGTAGAATAATGAAAAAAATCATCGATGAAAATCTACATAAAAACACAATAGTTGTATTTACATCAGACAACGGTCCATGGCTTCCATATGATACTCATGGAGGATCGGCTGGACTTTTAAGGGAAGGGAAAGGAACTACATGGGAAGGTGGGCAAAGAGTACCTGGACTTTTTTGGGGGGGCTCTATAAAGCCTGGTACCATTAGCGATTTGGGCTCAACACTGGACATATTCCCTACTTTTTTGGATTTTGCTGGAATAGATAATATTAATGATAGAATAATTGATGGGGTCAGCATGAAAAAGACCCTAACAAATCATGTCAGTAGCCAAAGGAAATCAATCCTATTTTATAGACAGAGGGAAATTTATGCAATGAGACTTAATGATTTCAAAGCGCATTTTATTACACAAGGTGCCTATGATTACAATGGAAGTAATCACTACAATGCAAGGGGTTATGTGAAAAGAAATAAGAAGAAAATTTTAGAAAAACCCTTGTTATATAATTTAAACGATGATCCATCAGAAAAATTTAATATTGCAAATCAATATCCTGAGGTTATTGAAAAAATAAAAGAGTTAATCGATGATCATAATAAAAATTTAAATGCACCCATTGACCTACTATCAAATAGAACCGGAGTTGAATTCTAGTTGTAATGTTTTTTAATCAATCATTTCAATCGTTTTCAGACATTTAGTATATTTATAATCGGATATGAAAAAATTCCTACATATACTTTCTTTCTTAGTCATCTCAAATATTTTTTATGCTCAAAAACAAGAAAATCCTGTTCTGAAAGAGCTCAACGAGATAATTTTGAATACCAAGCTGTATGGTGGTTTTTACAATGGTATGAGTCGGGAAGCCGCAACTAATGAATATGAAACCAACAAGTACAGCAAATACTACAATATCACATTTCCAGGCGTTAATCACAAATTTAGCTTACAGAACGATCCTAGAGGATGGGATGGTGTTGGAGAAGGAAAATTAAATCAACAATTAGGGCCAGGAGATAGACTTGGTGATCCAAATTTGAGTAGTAAGTTTCAAACTGTTTCAATAATTGAAGTTGAGCTATTTGGTAAACTTTATTACACACCCACAGATGGATTGATTGGTGTAAAATTGTTTAGCTCAGAAGCAGGCAATGCCAATAACTATAAAGAAAGTCTTAAAGGTATTTTGGATTTTTTAAGTTCTGTAGGATACTCTGACCAAATTAGAGAGCCAATGTCTATAAATGATAAGAGAAGTAGTGAACAAAACGACAGTCACAAAAAACTCATCAATGGAGAATATACCATTAGTGAAGGTTTTTTTAATGATGAAAAATCTATTGATTTGGTTTTCACATTAACCAAAGGTGAACTTAAAATTGATGTTTTGCTTCACAATCCAAGCCAATCAAATGGAGGACAAATTTCCATCCTTATTTACAATAGTAAAGATTTTGATTACTTCAAACATCTTGAGGGAATTAAAGAAAATATATCAAGCGACTTTGGTTAGAAAAAACTAACATTTCTTCAAAAATTATTAAACTAACATTATTAATTCATTAACAAATTGTTACGTTTTTTAATGATAGTTTAATAATTTTAAGTTATAACAGCTATCTATGAAAAAATCCATAATTATTTTTGCTATATTCTTATTTCCATTTCTCTTACATTCCCAAGCTGCTAGTGGAGCATGGAACTCCAATGGCGCAGTCACTTGTATATGGCAAGGTGGAAGCGATACAAATTGGGAAACCCCTGGCAACTGGGAAGCTGGTACATGTAATGACAATAGTGGAAATGCAAGTTACCCAGCAACAAATACTGTATCAGTAAAGTTTGACGGCAGTGAAGCGGACACAGGAGATACCGGTAGAACAATTACCATTAACAACAACATTGCTCTTAATCAACTTATATTTTCCTCAGGAAGTAATAATCAGAACTGGACTTTTACTGGTTCTGACCTATTCAAAACAATAACTTTTAACGGTGCCAAATCACAACCAGTTAGAATGAATAATAGTAATATTAGTATTACGTTTAATATCAATGTTACCGTCGATAGAACAAGCCAATCTCAAATGGTTTTGGGAGACAGTGGTACTAGAACAAACAATAACATAACTTTTGGAAATGGATACACCTTAACACTGAGTAATAAGGCACTTAAATTTAAATTCAATTCAAATACTCAATCAGTTGTTTTTAATGGAAGTATTGCAGCCAGTTCGAACGCAGGGGATTTAATATTTGATAATTATCATGGAGCTACATTTGGTTCAACTCTGTTGATGCCAAGTTTTCCTGCATCTCTTTTGTTTCAAGGTGCGACAGTTAGCGGAGAGCCATACGGAGATTTAAATGCAGGTGGTGGAATAACCGTAAATGGTCCTATTCAAGCTGAACAAGTAAGAATATCTACAACTAACCTTACTGTTGGTGTGGGGGGAAGCATAACAACATCTGGATCAGGAAATAACTCTTTAAGCACCGGCGGCAGTGGAAAATTCATTGTTCAAACTAGCAAAAGTAATTCTGGCTCAATCATTAATAACGCAGATGGAGATGGCTATAATTTAAGTTTAGTGAGAACTGTTGATGGAAGTAGTGAATGGACTCTTCTTGGAATACCAGTAACAGATCAAGATGTCCAAACATTTATAGGTAATTCTACAGCTGCTGGACTGAGAACGAAAGATATTGGTGGAGTTACAAAAAGTGCAATTGGTTATCATGTACCTGCTACTAATACCTATGATTATTTCAATAGTACTGGAAATACTGGAACTTCTTTTTCGAATGTTAAAGGTTATATAGTTAGCCCTTCAGCAAGTGCAGGTACAATTGATGTGACAATTGATGGAACTGCTCCTGAAACCAATAGTGCTGATTACATTAGAGCTACTTTTGCTGCTGGAGATATCAAAAACACTCATGCCAGTGGTGGAGCTGCTGCATCTAGCTGGAATCTTATTGGAAATCCATATGCCGCATACGTTGCGTTAAATGACAATGCAACTGGACATGATGGAGATGCCAATAATGACGGTGATTGGGGAGACACAGGTGATAATGCCAACCTTAATTTTCTTGCGAAAAATAGCGGACCGTTACACAACTCATACCAGTATGTATACGCATGGAATGGATCATCTTGGGATCAGTACGGCCTCAATAGTACAGATGTTAAACACATCGCACCAGGTGAAGGATTTTTTATTTATATGAGAGGCGGGGACTTGAATGGCGCACAGGTTGAGTTCAATGAAGAAATGCTTACGACAGGTACTTTTAGAAACTTTAATGCTCCTGTTGCAAATGGTTCTCCAAATGAAAAAATCGGAAGATTAAAATTAAAAATAACAGATCTAGAAAGTGGTGATTATGATAAAACCAAACTTTATTTCAGCGACAAAAGAACGAGAGGATTAGACCCTGGATACGATGGTGGTAAGTTTTTTGTAAAAAATTCTGTTTATCTATACACAAGGTTATTGGAAAATGATGAGGGAATTGACTTAGGAGAACAATCAATCCCCTACTCAGACTTAAAAGATGTAATAATTCCTTTAGGAATTGAAACTAAATCATCAAAAATTAAACTTTCAATAACCGAAAGAGATATTGATGGATTAATTAATATATTCCTTGAGGATAGGCTTAATAATACAATTGTAGAAATAGATAAGAAAATCAATATTGATTTAAACGAAGAAGTTAACGGTCATAATAGATTTTTCCTTCACTTTACAGATGGATTAATACCTGAACTGCCGACTGATAGAAATCTTAGAATATTCAAAAATTCAAATTCGGGTGTTTCGATAATTGGTAACCCGGATGATAACTACTCAGCGAAAGTTTATGACTATTCAGGTAGATTGATCAAGGAAGTTAACTTTAATCACAAAACAAAAATCAATGACCTAGATAGCAAGATGAAAATCTTGAGAATTGAGTCAGAAGAAGGATTAACGATTAAGAAATTTAAATTAAACTAAGAATGATGAAAAAGAAACAAACAAAAATAACTAGAAAAGAAGCTATTAAGAAGTTTGGAAAATACGCTGCCATGACTGCAGTGGGTACTTTCATTGTTCTTAACCCGCAAAAGAGTGCTGCGCAATCTCCTCCTACACCAGGTTGGGGATCGTAAAGAAATCTTTCCAAGTAAAAAAACCCTTTGCAATGCAGAGGGTTTTTTAATATGTAATATCTTTATTGAAAGTTTTCTATTGAGAGTTGTAATTCCTTTATTCATTTCATTTTTATGCATTAGTGTTTATTCACAAAATAATGGTATTCTTAATACTGTTTCAGACTCCAATAATAAGGGAGGTTATTTTGATGGTTCTGGTCTTAGTACGTATTGGTATACCGCGGGTGGCGATGGTACCATTACAGCTGACGACACCGATTTTTTCTTTGATACAGTTGGCTCAACAGATGCTAAATCGTTAAAGGTTGTTGTAGATGGTGACGATGACTATGCAAATAATAATGTTAGAGTTATGACAAAAAACTCAAATTCAAGTTATTTATTTGATGTATCAACTAGTGACAGCTGGAATGTTTCTTTTTATATTAAAGGAGAAATTGGTGATGAGTTAGATTTTAATATTGTTAAAAGCGGAGCTGAAGGCACTTTCCTATCAAGTGCATCATATACAATCAGATACAAAGGATGGCATTATATGAGATTACCACTCACTACCCCTACGGCATCACACACCAACCTTGGAAGACTAAGGATAAATTTTAAATCTGCTGGTACCTACAGACTTGACAATGTTGTTTTGGAAAAAGGGACTTTTAATACTTGGTATGTTGGAGATGGAACAAATGGCAGTAGCACAAGCAATGGAATTGGAACTAAAGCATCACCCTTTCAAAATATTGATAATGCTGTTCAGTTAAATTACAATTGGAACCCTGGAGATTTGGTGTATGTAAGGGCAGGTACTTATAAAAATGATAACTGGGATGGAACAAATGATACTTGGCCAGATAATCCAAGTATAACTAGTGCTGGATCTGATAATAATGATCCATATCTAAAAATTGATAGATATACCAAATATGATTCTAGTGGAAATGGTTCAGCAAACAATGGTAGTAAAATTTTAGCAGACAAAAATGGTTCAATTGATCGCCCTATTGTTATAAGGAACTATGTGGATGATAGCGGAATTCACGAAACACCAAAAATTTTATTTGATGGTAAGGCAGGTTTTCAATTTGGATCAGGAACCGAGGGTAGCAATGCAGGAGATGATAATTTAGATTGGATCGTTACATTTCTTGAACTTGCAGGTTTTGAAATTCAGGGCCCAAACCAAGAAATAACATATGCTGAAGCTAGCTCAAACAGAACAAATGCAATAAACCTTCGTACAGCAAGTTCCTCCAATACCAGTGCAACAAGAAATATGTATCATGGAAGGGGGATTGTGGTTTGGGGTGGATATTATGTTAATATCCACAATAATACTGTCTATGATTGTCCCAACTCAGGTATTAGATTTAATAATTCTGATTATGTAAGAGTGTCCTACAATACTGTTTACAATACCACCTGGTGGTCTTACAATGGTGAAAGTGGAATTGTAGTTGCACAAAGTAGAAATAGAGATGCTGATACTAGTTCAACAAAAATTAAAATGAGGATCACCAATAATATTACATATGCTAATATCAATAAAATTGTTTATTTCAATCCATCATATGATTGCCAGACAAGTGGTTCATATGATCCTAACAAGGATGACTATGCATGTGGCGGTCGAAATAAAATTGTAGATGGATCAGGATGCTACATAACAAGAAATTCATACGATTCTGATGATTCGGGGGGTTCAAACCCAAACTATAATCCTCATGGATCATATTATGGAACTTTTCTTTTTGCCAATAATGTTTCATTTGGAAATGGTATGAACGGTGTTGTGGTACACAAGACTGATTATGCGAATGTTTACAACAATACAGTTTATAAAAATGGTGAAGTTCCCTCAAGTAATGATTCAGATTGGGTTTCAGCAGGAAATCACACATATGAAAGTAGTGAAGGGTCAAGCTCTGATTGGAAAACACCACTCGGTTCTGGCAGGCAAAATTATACAGGCATTGTTGTGCACTCATCCTCCAACGTCAATGTTTACAATAACATTAGTTTTGCAAAAAACTCCAATGATCATGCATATGTCAACTTTGTTGAAAGTGATTGGTCTGTAAGCGGCGTAAATTTTGGTTCAAATAAAAATATTGCTGGTTCTGGAGCAAATGTTGCTGGTGGCAATCAATCTTTAAGTGCATCGGACTTTATTTCATCAAATGGGCAGTTCATCAATGCAGATGATAATAATTTATCAAACAGAGACTATAAATTATCAAGCTCATGGAGTGATGCAATTGATGCAGCTGATGCCAGCTATGCCCCTGACAACGACGTAAGTGGCATTAATCGTCCCCAAGGTAATTCTGATGATATGGGTGCTTATGAACTTTCTAATCATTGGGACGGTAGTGAAAGTCAAGCGTGGACCACAGCTGGTAATTGGGGTTTAAATGTAGTGCCAACAGATGATAAGTCCCCTGTTATTGATAATGCTGGGAATTCTCCATTAATATCCACGGGTGTAAATATTAAAGATCTAACAATTAAATCAGGGGCAACATTGACAATAGATGCAAATGGAACATTGACTGTGCATGGAACACTTACAAATAGTGGTTCAATTACTGTTAATGGTAATGTTACTGTTGACTAGTCTTTAGTAATCGTATCTTTTTTTAATATCAACAGTTGCACTCATTAACTGCTTGTCATCCGAAGAACCACCAACCATAAACTCAAACTCACCCATCTCAACGCATAGATTCATATTGATATCATAAAACGCCAAATCTTGGATATCAACTTCAAAATCAATGGTTACAGTTTCACCTGATGCAATCATAACTCTTTTGTAACGTACGAGTTCTTTGACAGGTCTCGTAACTGAGCTATAAGAATCTCTGAAGTATAATTGAACAACCTCTTCCCCATCAAAATCACTTTCATTTGTAACATTAACTGAAATTGAGATATTGTCATCGATAACTTCATTAACTATAAACTGTGAATATTCAAAATTTGAATAGCTTAATCCGTGTCCAAATGGATACAAAGGGGTAACTTTTTCAAAAGCATACTTGTGAAAATATTGTGAAGGTTTATGGTTATAAATCATTTGTAATTGTCCTACACTCCTTGGAAATGTCAAAGGGAGTTTTCCACCAGGGTTAACATCTCCAAAAAGAACTTCTGCAACAGCTGTCCCAGCTGTAGTTCCGGATTCCCATGATTCAACAACTCCAGAAATATTTTCATCTATCCAAGGCTCTGCAATGGGTTTTCCATTGACATATACAACAATAACATCTTTATTGATTTGTCTTAGTTTTTTCACAAGCTGAAGTTGTTTTCCTGCTAAATTTAAATTCGCCCTGCCCATGTTCTCACCAGCTGTTCTCTTTGATTTTAGGTTTCGCTGAGAATTATCACCAACAACTACAACTATTTGATCGTAATTTCTGCCATAATTTACAGTTCTATTGATGTCACTCTCTGAAATTGACCTTATATCGTCGTTGGAATCATAAAAATCAACGTTGTAACCCTTACTCTTACCAAGCTTACTTATGCCCTCATATATGGTTGTTACCTTTTCTTCAGGTTGTGCCCAAACCCAGTCCCCTAAAACAGAGTGGTTATTCGCATTGGGACCAGTGACTAATATATTTTTTCCTCTTTTCTTACTAATTGGTAATATCCCATCATTCTTTAGAAGCACTATTGACTTTCTTGCAGCATTCAATGCAGTTTTTAAGTGTTCCTCTGTGAAAACTTTGTTTTTTATATCATTAGGGTCAACAAATGGATTTTCAAAAAGGCCCAGTTTAAATTTTGCATAAAGGATTTTTCTTGCTGAAAAGTCAATTCTTTCTTGACTGAGCTTTCCTTCCTCAACAAGTTTTATCACATTTTCCAAAAAGTTTGGTCCATGCATATTCATATCCATACCAGCATCAATAGCAAAATATATAGCCTCTTTAAAATCTTTCGCAATTTTATGTAGACTACTAATTCTGTTTATATCGAGCCAGTCACTAATATAAAAACCATCAAACTTAAACTCATCTCTCATAACATCAGTCAGTAGTCCTTTGTGCATATGGGAAGGGATTCCATTAATTTCATTGTGTGCAGCCATTACAGAGTAAACACCTGCATCTACAGCTCTTTTGAACGGTTTTAAATATATTTCTCTCAGAGTTCTTTCAGAAATGTCCATAGGTGATACATTTAAACCATTCACAGGCTCTGAGCCAGCAGCGAAATGTTTTGCACATGCAATAACATGGTCAAAGCCTGAAAAATCATCAGATTGAAGACCTTTAATCATCTCTACGCCAAAGTTCCCCACGAGATAAGGATCTTCACCAAAAGTTTCACCCACTCTCCCCCATCTTGGATCTCTTAGAACGTCAATGTTTGGCGTAAAGGACCAGTGCGACCCATGGGCTCTGACTTCAATAGCTGTTTCCTTGCCAATTTGATATGCAATTTTCTCATCAAATGTTGAGGCCAATGAAATTGGGGAGGGATAAACCGTTGTGCCTGCAACCATTCCGTTACCGTGAATTGCATCAATTCCTATTATTAGGGGTATTTTCAACCTGGATTTTTGTGCCAACTCTTGTAGTCTATTTGCTTCTTTCAATGTTAGTACGTGTAAAAAAGAGCCTATTTTTCCTTCACTAACCATTTTAGCAATATCTCTTTTAAGAAGACCAGGATATGATGCTCGACTGTCACTATTTAGAATCTCCTCAGCGGTCATATTTCGGTCTGCATCTGTTATATAGTTCAATCCCACAAATTGAGTCATCTGTGCGACTTTTTCCTCCAAAGTCATTCTTTTCATCAAATCATCGACTCTTTCATCTACACTTAAATCTTTATTTAGGTACTTTAATTCATTATCATTTTGACATGCAAAAAGAACAAGAAACGTTAATGTAAATAGTAACAGTTTTTTCATAATTTATTTTTCTCCAATTATTTTTTTTATAACATGTAAAGTCGTCATAAATGTTATTTTATGAACAGAATTTTTATAATCACCAATTTCTATTCTATTTTCTAAGTATTTAATAAAGTCATCTATTGATGTGTTTCTATTCATAAGTTCAAGTTAAAAAAAAAAGGGAGACAAATGTCTCCCCAATTTTAAAAATTTAGGTCGAATTTACTCAGTTGGAACAGCGGCTCTTGTGTATACCCAAAAAGCACCAATTTTACCATCTTCAATGTAAACATCAGCTACGTCATACGTAGTAACTTCATTACCATCAACTGTTTTCTTTACCTCTGCTCCAGAAATCACCCATTCTCCGTTTTGCCCGTCAAGCTTCATTGTGTAAGAAAAATAGGTTCTCCATGTTGGATTTTCAGCTTCAAACCATCCTTTTAAGAATTCAATTTGTGTATCTGATCCTCTAATTACTTGTCCATTTGGAGCTAAAATCCTGAACTCCCCCATTTGAGTAGAGTCAATATTCATACTTGCAATTAGTTCCAAATCTCGATTATTGTGAGCATCAATATACTTGTCCCATATATCTAAATTTTCAGGGCTAGCATCAGTAGCGTTAATCTGCTCACCACCAGCTCTTAAAAAGCCTGGTGCTCTTTCCATTTCAGCTTCTTGTTTTGCAGGTGCATCACAAGAAAAAGTGACAAAAGAAAGTACAATTAATAAAATAAAATTTCTCATTTTTTTAAATTTTCTACTAATTTAAGGATTTAATTGAAAAATTATTACTCCCAAAGAATGCTTTCCTCATGTTTGAACCAATTTTCATAATCTTCTGAGAACCTCTCATCAATCTTAGCACGTTTAATCTTTAAGGTTGGTGTTGTCAAATTATTATCAGGGGTCCATTCATCTTTAACAAAGACCACTTTTTCAATTTTCTTATAATTATCCATTCCTGAGTTTACTTTGTTTAAAAACTCTTCCATTTTTTCTGTAGTATCTTTCTTGTTCAGCAAAGCAACTTCATTTGGAACACCCAATAAAATTGGCTGTGGTAAATTTAGACCAACAACACAAACTTGTTGAAATAAGTTGGCTTTCTCAAACTCAGCCTCAATAACAGATGGTTCTATGTATTTACCTTTAGATGTTTTAAAAATATCCTTTACCCTTCCAGTAATGAAAAGATAACCTTTATCGTCTAAGTAGCCCTTATCGCCTGTATTAAACCAACCATCTTTCATTACCTCATTAGTAAGTTCTTTATTTTTATAATACTCCTTCAATAGATATGGACTCTTAGTCCAAATTTCACCTTGCTCACCGATTTTTATGTCAACCGCATCCCAAGGGATACCTACAGAACCTTTTCCTTCTAAATTAATTGTATCTAAGTATGAACATACACAACAATTTTCAGTCATTCCATATCCGTTGAGAATGTTAACACCTAATGATTTGTACCAATCAATCAATGCTTGTGGCAAAAATGCAGCACCACTAACAATTGCATTTGCTCTTGACCAACCCAATGATTTTCTAATTTTCTTCTTTATTATTCCAGAGATGATGGGTATTTTAAGTAAAATATTCAATCTATTTTGTGGCATTTTCTCCAAAACCTTTTCTTTGAATTTATTGTAGATCCTCGGTACACCTGCAAATGTGGTTGGTTGTACTTCAGAAAGATTTTTTCCAAAAGTTTCCAATGATTCAACGAATGATATTGTTCCTCCATATCTTAGACATGAAAATTCTATAACAACTCTCTCAAAGATGTGATTTAAAGGCATGTATGATATGAAAGTATTATTACCATTTTTATCGACAGCAAGAGGATTAACCTCGCTCTCAATGATAATCTTAGTTAAAAAAACTGTTCTGTAATCCAATACAGCACCTTTTGGATCTCCAGTTGTACCTGAGGTAAATATTATTGTCCATATGTCATCCATCTCAGGATAATAATTTTCTTTCTTGGGCTCATTTTGATTCATTATATCCTCCCATTTAACAGAGTTTTTAACTTCTGAATGGTTATCATATTTAGGGAACGATATTAATGGAACGTTTTTGATGCCCTTTACCTGTTCTTCCCAATTCTCTAATTTACCCGCAAAAAGTAATTTAACTTCTCCAAAATCGATTAGATTTTCAAGTTCATAAGATTTTAAAGTAGGAAAGAAAGGAACAGATATATGTCCTGACATCATGATAGCAAGATCTGCTATAATCCACTCTCGACAATTTTTTGAAATCAAACCAATGTGAGACTTTGCTGGAAGATTATAACCATCAATAGCTGTTGCTAACTTTCTAGCCATTATTCCAACTTCTGCCCAAGTATACTCTTCCCAGTTGTCACCAAAAGGTTGTCTTAAAAATGGATCATTTGCTTTTTCTTTTTCCCATTTATAAAATGGAAAGTCATAAAATTTATCGCTCATAAAAATTAAATATAGTAATTTATTTTTGGGATAATTTATAACACATAGTTGCTTGATAATTTACTGATATATTAGCTATCTTAGTAGATGTTTATGGAAACATTTAAATCATCGATTAACAACAGAAGCGCATCTTTTAAATCCAATAAAAAAGCAATGTTAAATCTTATTGATGAGTTAAATAATTATTTAAATAAAACCAAGATTTTAGGTTCAGAAGTTGCACTTGATAGAGCAAGGAAAATAGGTAAATCTTTAGTCAATGAAAAAATCAAGAAATTGATCGACCCAGAAAGTCCATTTGTCGAACTGATGCCTCTCGCAGGACTAAATCATGAAAATGGTTTTGGTCCAGGCGGTACAACCATTTGTGGAATAGGTTTTGTCTCTAGGAAACTATGCATTATTAATGCAAATATTGGGACAAAAAAGGGTGGTGTAGTTGATTACGCTACAAGTCTAAAAAACCTTCGTTTGTGCGAGATAGCAAAAGAAAATAAACTGACAACTATAAACTTAGTTGAAAGTGGTGGCGCAAATTTACCAGATCAGGATACTGTATTCAACAACTATGGTAAGATATTTAAAGAAATGTCCTCAAGAAGTAAAAACGGTATTCAAACAATTTCGATAGTTTTCGGAAATGCAACTGCCGGTGGTGCGTATTTTCCTGGTATGTCTGATTACACCATAATGCAAGAGGATCAAGCAAAGGTTTTTTTAGCAGGCCCACCCCTAGTTAAAATGGCAACAAATGAGGAATCCAATGAAGAAGAATTAGGTGGTGCAAAAATGCATAGCAATATATCTGGGGTTTCAGATTTTCTAGCCAAATCGGAGGGTGAAGCCATTAAAATTGCTAGAAAAATTGTAGAGTTTAATGTAAATGACAAAAAACATAAAAAGTTTGAGGACATAAATCCCCCAAAATTTGATAAAAATGAAATTTTAGGAATAATCCCATTCAATTTAAAAACACCATTTGATATTAGAGATTTAATTGTAAGATTTGTTGATAATTCTGAGTTTTTCGAATTCAAGGAAAATTATGGTCCAACGTTGATATGTGGTTGGTCTAAGATTAACGATAAGAAGATTGGAATTCTCGCAAGTAATGGAGTGATATTTAGCGAATCAGCTAAAAAAGCTACTCAATTTATTCAACTTGCCAACAAATCAAATATTCCACTTTTATTTGTACAAAACACAACAGGATTCATGGTCGGTAAGAGACATGAGCAAAATGGAATAATAAATCACGGATCCCAATTAATCCATGCTGTTGCTGGTAGTGAAGTTCCTCACATTACACTACTAGTTGGAAATTCTTATGGTGCTGGAAATTATGCAATGTGTGGAAGATCATTTAATCCTAGGTTTTTGTTTTCTTATCCAAATGTAAAGTCTGGTGTTATGGGTGCTGAACAACTGGCGGGAGTTATGGAGATTATAAAAGTTAACTCAGCTTTAAAAGCAAATAAAAAAATTGATAAACGCAAACTTAATCGAGACAAAAAAATATTGATTGCTGACTCAGAAAAAAAGGCATCAATTTGGCATACAACATCAAATGTAATGGATGACTCTGTAATTGATCCGAGAAAAACAAGAGAATACTTAAGACTATGCATTGAGATTATTTATAAAGAAGATATAAAAGGAAGTGATTCATTCGGAACTTTTAGAATGTAATGATATGAGCGATTTTAAAAACTATAAATATTTAATTGTCAGAGAAAGCAATTTTAAACTTGAAATTATTTTAAATCGGCCAGACAAAAAAAACGCAATTAATTCTGAAATGCTAGAAGAATTAATGAGTTGTACTGACTATGCAAACGAAAATGATTCTGTAAGAGCTGTTGTATACAAGTCTACTGGGGATGTTTTCTGTGCAGGATTAGATTTATACGATTTTAAAGAAAATAATATGACAAATGCTCTTTCTGATGTTTTTAATCTTCTTCACAAACCTAAACTTGCTGTACTAGAAGGAGACGCTTATGGCGGTGGAGTATTACTGATACTATGTTGTAATTATGTCATTTCAAAATCAGATGTCAAACTCTGTCTTCCTGAAGTTGACAGAGGTTTATTTCCATTCCAAGTTATGGATGCATTAATAAAAGTAATGCCAGCGAAAAAAGCATTAGACTGGTGTATACGGGGTCTTTCAGTGGATGCAAAGGATTGTTTAAAAATGAATGTTATTGATGAAATAAATAATAATATAGAAGAAAGTGTGAGCGACTGGATTAGCACGATAACAAGTAAATCTCCCAATGCTATCGCTAGCGGGTTAAAATCTTTTGAAAATATTTATGTGAATAAAAAAATCATTGGTAAATTAAATGATGAATTACAAAAATTAAAAGAATCTGATGATTTCATTGAAGGCATTAAATCCCTTCGGGAAAAAAGAAAACCAACATGGAAAAAACCATAATATGAGTAAACCAAGTTTTTACAATGACCTTTCTATTCCTATAATTGCTGCACCTCTTTTTTTAATATCTGGTCCAAAATTGGTTATAGAGTGTTGTAAAAATGGAATTGTAGGAACTTTTCCAGCTCTTAACCACAGAACAACTGAGGGATTTGAGCAGTGGGTGATCCAAATAAAAGAAGAACTTTCTAATTTTGAGAAAGAAACAGGAAAGAAAGCTGCACCGTTTGGTGTTAATCTTATTGTTCACAATACAAATCCACGAATTCGTGCGGATTTAAAAATTTGTGTAAAGCATAAAGTACCAATTGTGATAACATCACTGGGAGCTGTTTCACAACTTGTTGGAGCTATTCATTCATACGGCGGATTGGTATATCATGATATTATTAAAAAAAGACACGCTGAAAAAGCATCCGAAGCTGGTGTGGATGGATTGATTCTTGTTTCAGCAGGCGCAGGTGGACATGGCGGAACACTTAACCCCATGTCATTAATTTCTGAGGTAAAAAAGGTTTTTAATAAAACACTAATCTTATCTGGCTGTATTAGTACTGGTGTAGATGTTGCTGCCGCCTTACAAATGGGAGCAGATTTTGCATACATGGGAACTCGATTTATAAATACAGTAGAGAGTCAAGCCGATGATGGGTATAAAGAAATGATTATAAATTCAGATGCCAATGATATTGTATATACTGCGGCTGTATCTGGTGTTAATGCTAATTTTTTGAAACCAAGCTTAGAAGCAATGGGAATTACGGAAGATATGTGGAAGAATACTAAGAAGATTGATTTTGGCAAGGAATTAAGTGCTGCAGAGGCCGAGGCTAAAGCCTGGAAGACAATATGGTCTGCAGGTCACGGTGTTACAAGTATTACTGACTGTCCAAGTGTTGAAGATTTAGTAAAAAGCCTTAAAACTGAGTTTATCGATTCAGTAAAAAAACAATCTGAGCTTTTAGAAAATTTTTAAAGCTATTTTTTAACAATTATTAAAGTAGCCGTTGATCCAGTAGCTAAATTCCATTGATTAGCAGATAATAAGTTTTCGGAATCATCATAAATTCTTAATTCAGCAGTATTTGGTCCAGATGAGCCTTGATTTAATGCAACAAAATCAATCTTATTAAAACCTTCTTTCAATTTCAAATTTATACCACGAAACTCATACGTAAGGGTTAGATTTTCAACTACAACTTCATCATTTACTAAAATAGAGACACGATCGCCGTCCATGTATTCAAAGTCTCTACAAACAATATTGGCTTTTTTTGAAACTGTTGATACATCGCCAAGGTATGCATCACCTAAATATTCGTTTGGATTTCTCTTGTCTTCTTCAACTTTTAATCTTTTTAAGTATTTTTTTCCTGGATCTGCAAAGTATTCAGTGTCTTGTTCCATAACAGATTTTTGAGGATTGGTAGGATTTTTTAAAATAGTAAAAGAATTAGGGTTCTGCTTAGACACAGGTGGAATCAAGGTTTTCTTAGCAGGTGGTGGCAACTCAATTTTTCTATTACTACTTTCTACTTGCGAATAAGTGTAACTGCCAAATAAGAAAATCAAAATAAAAAATCTCATACCATTAATAATAGAGCAAATATAATTCCAAAAATTATTTCTTGAGATATCTGACAAATTTATATCTCGACATTGCTGCTAGAACAAATACGATAAAAAGACTCCAGTAAACGAAGTTTGGGGTTATTACTTTGTCTCCAGATGCATATGAATGTAATCCTACGAGGTAAAAGTTCACCCCAAAGTATGTCATTACAATACTTGCAAATGCTAAAATTGTCATTAGATTAAAGAGCCATTTACCACGAAGTTTGGGTATTAATCTCATGTGCAGAATAAATGCATAAACCAAAATACTTATTAGAGCCCAAGTTTCTTTTGGATCCCAACCCCAATATCTACCCCAACTCTCGTTAGCCCACATTCCGCCCAAGAAATTTCCAATTGTCAACATTATCAACCCAACTGTGACAGATAACTCATTGATCATAGTAAGTTCAGAGAGTTGGTTTTTAATTTTTTCTTTGTTTGTCCTTGTGATAAAAACTATTAAAAGCAGTGATACAAAACCCAAAATCATAGATAAAGCAAATGGACCATAACTTCCGACAATCACAGAGACATGAATCATTAGCCAATAACTATTTAAGACAGGAACTAAATTCGCAATTGATGGGTCCATCCAATTCCAATGTGCTATCATCAAAATCATTGAAGTAACAAAGGAAGTTGATGCAAGTGTCAAATCTGATTTCTTGATAAAAAGAAGCCCGATACCCATAGTTGCCCAAGCAACATAAATCATCGATTCGTATGCATCACCCCATGGAGCATGACCAGAAATATACCATCTTGCAATTAGGCCTAGTGTATGAGCTATAAACAATAAAACTATTGATGATCTAAAAATTATGAATATATATTTCATAAAATTGTGAATCGATTTATTTTCTGAAAAAATATTAAGTATAATAAATATGAAAAAAAGTAAACCTGCAAGAAAGTAGTACATGAATAGGTTTCTGAATATATCGTATTTGTTATACATAATTTCAGCATGTATTTTTTCATCTGATGGAATTATATCAGAAGCATACTTAATTTGATAACCTTTAATGCTTTCTAGTAGTTGATTGGCATCAGCATAGTTTTTTGTAGAAATGCCTGAATCTAAAGACCTTAAGTACAGTGGAATAATATTATTTATAAATAATGAATCCTTGAACTCCTCAAAATAATATTCTTTGGATTCATTAGGGGCAATCCATTTATCATTTGGATCATAAGGAACAGGAAAAATTTTTAAAATGTCTCCTTCAAGTGCAGAAAACATAAGATTTACCTTTCTATCAGATTCGATAAAATCTTTTTCAAACTGATTGGGTAATGATGATTTGTAAGCATCCTCAAGATAAGGAGCTAATCTATAATTTCCTCTCATATCAAAAAAGTCCATAAATGCGGCATACTTTTGAGTTTTTGGAATGTTAAGTATAGACCTCAGGCTATCATTTCCTCTTTTTATGTAAATAATAGGCTCCGAATACCAAGCTAAAGGATTTCTAAAGATCGATAGCAAAACCTGATCTGAGTTCATTGATTGAAATTTATCAGATTTGCTCACTTTTCTAAGTAATTCTGATGAAAAAGTGTTTATTGGTTTCATTCTACCTCCAGAATCTTGAATCAATAGTTGACCAAATTTATCCGAATGGCTTTCGTCAACAATAAATTTTTTTGTCAAAGAATCTGGAATTGAAGTATTTGGAATGTGATTGTTGTGTTGGGAAAAAATGAAAATTGGGAACAAGAAAATTAGTAAAGTCGACAGTCTTTTATTTGTTAATTTGTTCAATCTTTTTGCAACATCTTTAAATCTTGTTCTGCCATAGAACATAATAGTCAATAAACTAATGTAAAGAATTATATAACCAACGTATGTTAGAAATGTGCCATAAAAGTCTTTATTAACAGAAAGAATTGTACCAAGTTCATCAGGATCAAATGAAGCTTGAAAAAATCGATATCCTTGATGGTTTAAGATATTATTCATGTAAATATCATAATCAAAGGAAGTATCGTTATCTTGAACAGAAATTTTACTCATAAAACTACTATAGCTTTTCTCAGTCCCTGGGTATTTCTCTGCAATAAAATCATTGAGTTTTATTGAAAATGGCAATTCTGAAATTAAGGATCCGTATTTTACTGAAAAATCTAACCCTCCTAATGAAAATCTCTCATAATTGTCCGTTACACCTCTACCTCCTAATAAATTAATATCCTTTGAGCCATTTCTACTTGAGAATTTTAAACGTAGTAAGTTTTGGTTAGTTTCCTCATCATCGTTTTTAACAATTTCATATGCTCCTCTAACGACTCCATCAGGGACAACAAATTGAAAACCTCCAATTTCATACAGAGATCTAAGCTGTAAATCCTGAACTTCACCTGTTTGCAGTTTGCCTCTTTTTTGATCAATCATTCGCATGTATGATCCTTCAAATGGAGCTTGAATTTTTAAAATACCTCCATCTTCACTAAAGTTGATGGCACCAATTGTAAAATTGTCAAATGCCACCAATGTGCCGTGTAAGTTGGTAACCTGACCCGATTCAATATAATGATCGTGCCTATCACCACTGGTTGCTTCCACCAACTTGATAAATTTTGAGCCTGAATCTGATTCAACAACTTGATAATCAACATTTTCAACAAAATCTATGAAATCGATGTTGAAAATTTGTTTGTCAAATTTAAAATTTTGACCCTTAAAAAATTTTGATTGAATGAGGCTTTTGTCGTTATATTCTGAGAAGAGAACTTTACTCTCAAACTCTTTCCTTTGTTGAGATCCATTTACCTCTCCATCAACAAGAACAGTAAGATAGGTTTCAGAGGAAAGAAATTGATTCGTTGTTGTACCTTCCCTTATAGGCATTACTCCTTCGTAACCTATGTAGCGCGTGACCCCTGCTCCTATTATTATTAATATCCATGATAAATGAAGAAGAAGAATTCCAAGCTTTTCACGTCTCAGGAGGCTGTATCTTTTTATGTTGAAAATAAAATTTACTAAGAATATTAATATTATTAATTCAAACCACTTAGCATTATATATTAAAATCTTGGCGGCATCAGTACCATGTTTACTTTCAACAAAAGTACCAATAGCCATGGCAGCTGAAAAAAATAAAAAAAGGAATGCAGTCAGTCTGGTTGAGACTAGGACTGATACTATTTTTTTAACCATTTATTGGAAAAATTACAATCTCTACTGTCTTGGTTTACGGAAATGTAGGTTTCTTCAATCTTTTCATTCATCCATTTTTGGATAGTGCTAAGCTGTTTCTCTTTCATGGCAAGGTCTTTTATCTTCAAAAAATCTTTTGAGTAATCAGCTACGTGCTCGTCAAATCTATTACTAATTTTTATCAATTTATAACTCTTATTTCCTGTACGGTCTTCCTCCAATAATGGTGCCGAAATTTCGTTGTCTTTCAGTCTTTGAATTTGATTGTAAAGTACGGGGTCAATTTTGGTTAACTCAAACCGTGTATCACCAGTTGTCGGGTTAATTAGGACTCCACCGTTATTCTTTGTAGTTTTTTCGTCAGAAAATGATTTTGCTGCCTCTTCAAACGTGAGTTCTTTATCATCTATTCTTTTTCTAATCAGGTCAATTTTATTTTTGGCTTCAATCAATGCATAATTTGAAACTTCAGGAATTAGCAAAATATGTCTAACATCTATTTCTTGTCCACGAATTTTCTCAATCTTTAAAATATGCCAGCCATACTCTGTTTCGAAAGGTTCAGAAACCTGCCCTTCTTTAAGTCTATATGCAACATCTCTGAATTCTTTTACAGTTCTAGGTCTTTTTCTATCTAAGGTTAGTTTTCCACCCATTGGTCTTGTACCAGGGTCTTGAGAATACAAAATTGCCTTAGTGGCAAAACTTGAACCATTAACAACAACATCATTTCTAATAGATTCCAATCTATCAACAATTTTTTTCTTATCATCATCGCTAACTTCTGGCTTAACCACAATTTGGGAGATTTCCAATTCCGCTCCAAAAATAGGCAAGTCATATCTAGGAATATTATCATAAAAACTTTTTACTTCTTCCGGCGTAATTTCAATTTCGTCTATGATTGTTGATTGCATTAGTTGAGCCAACTGATTAACCTTATTTATCTCAAACAGTTCTTGTCTAAATGTTTGTTCATCCTTTCTTTTGTAATATTCAAGAACCTTTTCTATACTCCCAAGTTGTGATGTAAAATATTCAATACTCTGATCAACATAGCTTTGAATTTGTTGATTGTCAACCTCTAAACTGTCTTGCTCAGCATGATGTGCATATAATTTATCTTCCATTAATTTTCCCAATAAATTACACCTATCGAGATTTTCAGTGGAAACTCCTTGCGATTGAAGATCGATAAGGGTCTTATCAATGTCTGAATCCAAAATAACAAAATCTCCAACTACTGCAGCAACACCATCTATTTTTATCTTTTTAAAATCAGAATTTGAATTGCTCTGTCCGTGAAGGGAGATAACAAAAAGGGTAAAAAATAATAAGCAGGTTTGATTGTAGAACGATAATATTTTATTCATTTTCTAAGACTTCTTTCTCAATTTTTTTTAAATAATTAACTTTTTTCTTGTTAAGTAAAATTTCTGATAATCGATCTTGAATGTATTCAATTGGCGAGATTTCAGAAACCATTTTTTTATCATTAACTTTTATCAAATATACATCCAAAGAGTCCTCTTTGACAAAATATAAATTGTTTTTAACAATTCTTTTAATTTCATCTTCGCTAAGTACTGGTATTTTTCGAAAAAATAACTCAGAATTAATCCAAGTTGAATCCGATAAGAAGTAGTTTGAGATTTGAATCGATATCGAGTCAAAAAATATTTTATCTTGGGAATTAAATCTTCTGAACCTGCGCTTTATTTCTCGAAGGTTATAATTCTTATTATTTAATTTTACATATCTAGCCTTTAAAATATCATTAGAAAGAAGGAAATTACCAATATTTTCATTGTAATAATTTTGAATCTCATCATAAGTAACAATTGTGTCGTTATTGTTCCTAAGCAATTTAGACCTGTATTTATCAATTATTAGTTCTTCATAATAATTATTAGTGCTATTCTTTATTTCATTAATTTCTGATTCAGTAAGATTTATTTCTGCTTTTTCGAATAAGGATTTTTTAACAATCCAATTACTAATGAAATTCTCTACAAATTCAATAGAATCAGATTCACTTATATTGAGAGGAACCACATCAGCCAAATCACTTTTTTTAAGCTCAGATTCCCCTATCTTAGCAACAATTGAATCGTCTTTAACATCCCTAATGTCACAAGCAATTAATAATATTATAAAAAATAAAAATCTCAATTTATCTTGAATAGTTTGGAGACTCTTTAGTTATTGTGATATTGTGTGGGTGGCTTTCATCAAGCCCAGCTTTGGATATTTTAACAAAACTAGATTTAGATTTTAAATCTTTTATATTTTTTGCTCCACAATAGCCCATGCCCGAACGTAAACCTCCAATGAATTGATACATACTTTCCATTAAATAACCTTTGTAAGGTACTCTTCCAACTATACCTTCCGGAACGAGCTTATTTTTATCATCAACTGATGATTGAAAATATCTTTCTTTACTTCCTTTTTCCATCGCTTCAACAGAGCCCATTCCTCTGTATGTTTTAAACTTCCTACCTTCGTATATGATAGTCTCGCCAGGAGATTCATGTGTACCAGCCAACAGTGAGCCAAGCATTACAGAATCAGCTCCAGCAGCTATAGCCTTTGTAATGTCACCAGTATGTTTTATTCCTCCATCAGCAATTACTGTTACCCCACTGCCTTCAAGAGCTTTGCTAACATTATATATTGCAGATAATTGTGGATAGCCTACACCTGCAATTACCCTTGTTGTGCATATTGATCCGGGACCAATACCTACTTTGACACCATCTACACCTGCTTTCATCAAAAATTTAGCTGCATCATCGGTTACAATATTACCAGCAACAAGATCAATTTGAGGATAATTAGTTTTTATTTTTTTAACAATGTTCTTGACAGATTTTGTGTGGGCATGAGCTGTGTCAACAACAATTGCATCAACTCCTGCTTTTACTAAAAGATCACACCTCTCAATCGTGTCGTCAGATGTTCCAACTGCAGCAGCAACTTTCAATCGTCCATAATCATCTTTATTTGAAGAGGGTTTGAGTGTTATTTTTTGAATGTCTCGGAATGTGATTAATCCTATTAATTTTTCATCAGAGTCAATTATCGGTAATTTTTCAATTTTATTTCTTTGTAAAATTTTTTCTGCCTGTTTAAGAGTCAAATCCCTAGTTCCAGTGATGAGATTCTCCGATGTCATAACTTTCGAAATTGATTTTTCCATTTCATTTTCGAACCTCAAATCTCTGTTAGTCACTATCCCTATTAACTTATGTTTTTTATCAACAATCGGTATTCCTCCAATGCTATATTCCTTCATTAAATTTAATGCATCAAGAACTTTTGCATCTTTGGTTAAGGTTATAGGATCCAATATCATTCCTGATTCAGATCTTTTAACTTTTCTAACCTTTTCACTTTGAACCTCTGGTGATAAATTTTTGTGAATTACACCTAAACCACCTTCCTGTGCCATGGCAATTGCCATTTTACTTTCAGTAACAGTGTCCATTGCTGCTGAAACAATTGGCACTTTTATTTTTAAATTCTTAGAAAAATTTGATGAGAGATCAACGTGTGCAGGGAGAACATCAGAAAATGCTGGTACAAGTAAAACATCGTCAAATGTTAAACCTTCTGAAAATATTTCTGTGATTGATTTGTTCATCGCAATTAAGAATTAATTGCGCACAAATATAGTCTTTTTAAATTAAAAAAGATTTAGTAAGAGTTCCAAGAAAAACACAACATTCCAGATGCAGCACTGCCTGAATTAGGACATGATGGTTTTTTATAGTTTGAACAATTTAGACAATCTGACATTTTTGAAAAGGCTTTCTTAATTGAGTGGTCTTCACATACATTATCGATCTGAACAGAAAGATTATGTTTAACACACTTTAACGACTCAACAAGATTTTCGCAATTTAAACAACTATTAACCGACTTAATCATAAACTTTAATTTGGGTAAATGTAAGTAGTAAAACCTTTAGAATGAATTTAAATTAGGATTTGTAACTAATTTGTAAAAAATGTGCTGCAACTTGAATCAAACTCAAGGACATCTTTTTGATTAAAGTCTAAATATATTTTGGAACCAATTTTTAGGGGCTTATCATTGAAAAAACACCATGTGAAGTCATTTACTGTGGCTCTTATTTTATATTCTTTTCCAAAAAATTGAGATTTGACCACACTAGCTTCGTATGCAGATTTTTTTGAGACAAAAATATTTTCCGGCCTGATGTAATAAGTTTTATTTTTTAAATTTAACTGATTCAAATCACCAAGAACTTCAGCACAATAACAATTGACTGGACTACAATACATTTTGACGGGCTCATCAAACTGTTGGAGAACACCGGCTTTAAAAATTAGAATTCGGTCGGATATATTGAATGTATCGGATATATCGTGAGTAACAAAAATTGTAGTGATCCGAGACTCTTTTATAATTCTATAAATTTCATCCTTAATTTTGGTTTTAATATTTGAATCCAAGTTACTGAAAGGCTCATCTAGCAGTAATAGATCAGGTTTTCTAATGAGTGAGCGTGCGATACACACCCTTTGTTTTTCACCACCAGATAACTCATGAGGATATCTTTTTTCCAAACCATTAAGGGCTGTCAAATTCAATAACTTAGTTAGCTCATCATCGTCAATTTTATTTAAATTAAATTTAATATTTTCAGATACATTAAGATGTGGAAATAAAGGATTGTCTTGAAAAACAAAACCAATTTTTCTTTGATTTGCCTCTACAAACTTGTTGTAATCATTCAATAACCTTCCATTAAGTTCAATTAGTCCGGAATCAATATTTTCTAACCCTGCTAAACATTTCAGAAAGGTGGTTTTTCCTGAACCGCTTTCGCCAATAAAAGAAATAATCTCACCTTTTTTGAGAGAAAAATTAAGTTTCTTTATGACAGGCTCCTCAGCGCCATACGACTTACATAAGTTTTTTACATTAAGAAACATCTATATCCTTGTTTAAGGTGTACTTTAAGATTATTAACATAACCGTACCCAAAAATACAATAGCAAATGAATATATTGAAGATCTAGCTAACATTTCTTCAACTGCAAATTCATAAGTTTGGGTAGCTAGTGTATCAAAATTAAACGGTCGTAATATTAGAGTAAGTGGCAAATCTTTCATGATATCTACAAAACACAGCAAGAATGCAATTATTATTGCTGGGCGATTAATTGGTATGTAGATTTTATTTAAGATCCTCATGGTTTTTAAGCCTAAACTTTGGGCAGTTTGATCAATAGATTCTGGTTGCTTTTCAAAGCTTGATTTAATTGGTGAAATGCCTACGGCCATGTACCTTACAACATAAGCATATATTAAAACTAAAAATGATCCAATCATCAAAATATCTAATTTGGTACCAATAGCAGTAAAAAAAATTATAAAAGCTATACCGATAACTGCACCTGGCATTGCATAACTTAGAGAAACTGCATCACCCAATATTTTGTTTAAACGAGATTTAGACATCCTGTTTATGAATTGAATTATTATTGATAAAACAATAATGAAAAAACTTGCTATGAGAGCAACAAAAACAGTATTTCCTGTTAGATTTAACACATCAAAGAAATCATGATTCAATGATTTATTAAAAATGTTTTTCAGCATGTGAAACAATGGAACTACAAATCCAAAAACAATTGGAACCAAGCAAACAAAATTTAATATGATGTATTTTATTGTTGAATTTGGAAAATATGTTCTTGCACCAGAATTTATTGCATAGTTGAATTTGTACTTACTATTAAAGTATCTCTCTAAAATGAAAAATAATGCTACAATTATAAATAAAAAGAGTGCAAGTATAGATGCTGTTTTTATATCAACCATAGGTCCCCATGCTCTAAATATACCGCTTGTATATGTATTTACCCCAAAATAATTCACAGCTCCGTATTCATTTAAAACTTCCATCACAATTAAGAAAAGTCCAGAAAAAATTGCTGCTCTAGAAATAGGTATCACGATTTTAAAAAAGGTAGATAATTCAGATAAACCCAAAGTTTTAGATAAATTAATATACGATGTCCCAATTCTAGCAAAAGCAATCCTACATGTTGTATAGACGTAAGGGTATAATGATAATGAAAGTAGAATCGAGAGAAACTCAATCTGCAAGTAATCAATATTAATTATTTCAGCAAATTTTGGTGAATAATTTCTAAAAAAAGTTTGAACTGGTCCTGTAAAACTTACTATGTCACTGTATGTAAAGGCCATAATGTAAGTAGGTATAGCAAGGGGCAAGTATAACAGAAGGTCATATACTTTTCTCAACTTAAAATTTGTTGTACTAATAAACCAAGCTGGTAAAACCCCAAAAATCAATGAAAAAAAGATGGTCATTAAAACAAGTTTAATTGTATTTAATGAATAATCAATAAGTAAATAATCCCATAGATAATTAAAATTATCCAAGTTGATACCACCAATACTAAATATGAGTGAAACTATAGGAATAGTTAAAAATAAAGTTATCAGTAATAAGACAACTAATTTCTTTTTTGAACCCAATTTAAATTTAATTTATTTCCAGCCAGATTTGTCAAATATACGAATTGCTTCATCTCTTCTCGAACCCAATATGTTTAGGTCTAAGTCATCCATTTTGAATTCACCCCATTCTTTAACAATATCGTTAGGACTAATTGAAGGATTAACTGAATACTCATATGTATTATTGACATATGTTTTTTGAGCTTCATTTGATTGCAAATATTTAATCAATTTGATTGCGTTTTCTTTATTTTTTGAATTTTTTGTTAATGCAATCCCAGAAACATTAATATGAGCTCCTCTTTGATTTTCTTCCTGATTAGGAAAAAAAACAGAAACGGATTTTCCAGCATTTAGTTCTTCTTCATTTTTCGATGACAATAAGAGTCCTATGTAGTATGAGTTTACGATTGCTACATCACCTTGTCCAGCAGCAATAGCCTTAACTTGGTCCCTATCATTTCCTTTTGGATCTCTTGCAAAATTTTTAACAATTGCATCTGACCATTTTTGAGTTTCCTCTATACCAAGATTTGCAACAAGTGAAGACATCAAAGCTTGATTGTAAGAATTTGACGATGATCTAACTAAAATTCTATCCCTCCATCTCTCGTTGGCCAAATCTTCATATGTTGATAACTC
Source organism: uncultured Bacteroidota bacterium (assembly GCA_902614065.1). GTDB lineage: Bacteria > Bacteroidota > Bacteroidia > Flavobacteriales > Flavobacteriaceae > Eutrophosalina. The sequence goes on from CACMJT010000004.1 coordinate 77,941, forward strand.
ACTTTTATTTACCCTTTCTTTGCTGTAAACCAAAATTCTAGATCTGTATGTGACAGGAATCCAAAAATTATTTTTATCTAAAAGAACTGGATTTATACCTGGATTAATTATATCACTATTAATTTTTTGCAGAAGCCCCATGTTTCCGGCTTGCCATAACTTACCCACATCAACAGTTATAAACAGATCAGCTTCGGTTTTATCACCCTCGTTTTTGAGCCTTTGTATTAATTCGTCAGCATTTGCTTTTGTTACATTAACTTTAATTCCAGTCAATTTTGTAAAGTTTTCATATTGTAACTCATCCACTGCATAGTGTCTTTGACTGTAAAGGTTTACCTCCTCCACCTCCTTACTAGATTCGCAAGAAAAAAAGATCGCTATAAATATTAGGTAGGTTATTTTTTTCATAAAAAAGTTTGGCACGAAATTAAAAAATTGAGTTAAAAAGAAAAAATTATTTTTATTTAGACTAAATCTAAATAATTTAATATGTTTGCATCAAATTAATGTAGAGCTAGAGACTTAATACACAAATTATGAAACACTACATTTACACCCTATCCCTTATAATCTGCCTAAATTTAAATTCTCAAGAACCAAAACAAATTAACGACTCAATTATTCCACTTGATGAAGTTATAATCAAAGGAAATACTATTTTAGGTAATAAATTTGTTGCCAAGAATCGTACAGGAGCAGCATATTATCTCTCAACAGAAGAACTTGCTCAATTCGACTATACAGATATTAACAGGGCCTTAAGTAAAATTTCTGGTATTAACTTTTATGAAGAGGATGGTTTTGGTCTTCGACCAAATATCAGTATTAGAGGAACCTCCCCGGAAAGGAGCTCAAAAATAGCTATTATGGAAGATGGTATATTAATATCGCCAGCACCATATAGTGCATCATCAGCATATTATTTTCCATCCGTTGCCAGAATGCAAGCTATCGAAGTATTAAAAGGAAGTAGCCAAATACAATACGGACCTTACACAACAGGTGGTGCAATCAATTTTGTTTCTACTGAAATACCACAAAAGTTTCGAGGTAAGATTAGCACAAGTTATGGAAGCTTCAAGACAGGTCAAACACACGCAACCATTGGTAATAGCTCAGAAAAATTTGGATATATGTTTGAAATTTTAAATTATAATTCAGATGGATTTAAAAGCCTGAATGAAGATTTGAACACAGGTTTCGATATTAATGAAATAACATCTAAAATTAAATTTGTTCCCAAAACCACTAATACAGATCAAAGCTTTGAGCTTAAATTCCACACATACGATGAAATATCAAATGAAACATATTTGGGATTAACTGAAACTGACTTTCAAAAAAATCCTTATTTACGTTATCCTGGTTCAGAAAAAGATAAAATGAGTGCAGAACACGAACAGTATGTTCTCACGCACGAACTTTTTGTTAATGAAAAAATCAAAATTACTTCAAATTTCTATGAAAATAGGTTTAAAAGAAATTGGTACAAACTTGATGATGTAGTGCATGACAACAATTCACAAAAAATTTCGAAAGTAATTTCAAATCCTTCTCAATATCCAGAACATCTAAAAATTTTAAGTGGTGAACTAGATTATGAAAATGCACTGAAGGTTAAAGCAAACAACAGAGAGTATATTTCTAGAGGAATTCAAACAAAAATTGATTATCACTGGTATGGTAAAAATGAGTCATTTAATGATTTAGAATTAGGTATAAGAATACACTATGATGAGGAAGACAGGTTTCAGTGGGAAGATATTTACAACATTAATAATGGATTTATGGCACTAGAAAGTTATGGCGAAAAGGGATCTCAAGGTAATAGAATTAGTTTTGCTAATTCATTTGCATCTTATATCATGTATAAGTATAAATTTAAAGGCTTAACCATATCCCCTGGCTTAAGATATGAGTCAATCAAGCTGGGAAGAGATGACTTTGGCAAATCAAATCCTCTTAGAAACATTGAAAGTCTTTCAACACGTGAAAATAAGGTTTCAGTGCTTATTCCAGGTTTAGGTTTCAACTACACATTTGGCAATAATTTATCTGTTTTTGGTGGAATTCATAAAGGCTATTCGCCGCCAGGTAGCTCTGATGGCCAAAAAGCAGAGGAAAGTGTTAATTCTGAATTGGGAATAAGGTTTTCTACAAAAAAATTAAATGGTGAGATTATAGCTTATAGAAATGATTATAGCAATTTGTTAGGCAATGACTTAGCAGCAACTGGTGGATTTGGTGAAATGGATCCCTTCAATGCTGGTAAAGCTTTAGTTAATGGTTTTGAAGTACTGTTAAATACCTCGATTTCAAAATATATTCCGATTTCCTTCTCATACACTCTAACAGATGCAAAATTTTTAACAAGTTTTGGCAGTACACAAGATATTTGGGGTGAGGTCAATAATGGTGATCAAATACCTTACATTCCTAAACATCAGTTCAGCTCTAGTTTAAGTTACAGGATTTCTAAACTTGATATTAACTTAAATGCAAGTTATAATGGAAAATTTTCCACACTAGCAAATGGAACAGAAGAAATAAGCTCATATTTAATATTGGATTTATCTATGAAATATAGAATCAAAAAAGACATATTCCTAAAATCAAAAATTCTTAATCTTTCAGATAAAAAATATGCAGTTTCAAAAGCTCCAGCAGGTTTAAGACCTGGTCATCCATTTGGAATTTATACAGGGATTGAATATAAATTTTAAAAAGTAGCTAAAAACTTTAATTTTGTCTTTATCGTTTAAATAATGGGCAAAAAAGAGATTATAATTGTTGACGGTAAATGTGTATTATGTAATTCTATCACAAAATGGCTTACAAAAAAAGATAAAAATAAAATCTTTGAGATTGCCAGTTTAGAGAGTGAATATATCAAAAAAAACTTTCAAAATATATATAATGTTGATTCCGTAGCAGTGGTAGATTCACTTGGAAATGTTTTTCAAAAAAGCTTGGCGATATTGTATATTTTAAAAAAAATAGATAAACTATTTTGGATACAAATACTAATAAGACTTCTACCGTTATTTCTTACAAACTTTTTTTACGATCTAATTGCTAAGACCAGATATAAAATATTTGGTAAATATGATCAATGTATGATTAATAATAATGATTACTAAAATTTGGTTGGTAACATAAATTAAAGAAACCCGAACAAAATACATCTTGTTCGAGTTTCTTCGTTGTGAGCTAGAATAAAATTATAATAATCCAATATTTATTATTTAGAACTATTATAAATAAAGGCCAAATTTATTTTTTTTATTACAGAAAAAAAACAAGAAAGGGGTATTTTATTATTTAGAATGATTATATATTAGGTAATAATTCATATACCTATATTTTTAGAACCTCTTGCGTTATTTTTACAACTCAACAGTGAGGAAATTTGCCACGTAATTATTACAATTGGTAGGTTTAATAAGCATCAATTATAAGATAGCTCCACTCAACATTAGAGAACGATTTTTCTTTGACAATTCTGAAAAATTGGTTTTTCATAATCACCTTAGGAAAGAGCTTGACATTGAGGGTCTTATGATTATTTCTACTTGTAACAGAACAGAAATTTATTTTGAATTTGAAAACCATATTGGACAAGAAAATAAATTTCTTCATTCAGTTGTTAAAGAGCTGGTAGTATTTAAAAAATACAAAGACAGCTTGTCTCCTCACCTAAACAACTTAACCGGATCATTTAAGGTTGCTAATCACTTATTCAGACTTGTTTCAGGCCTCGAATCCATGATAATCGGTGAATTTCAGATTGTAGAACAACTTAAAGACGCATATTATTTTTCAAAAAAACATAAAATGCTCGGTCCAATTTTGAGCAGAATGATACAAAAATCACTTGAAACAGGTAAGTACATAAGAACAAATACTGAAATTGGAAGAGGTGCGGTTTCGGTCAGTTATGCAGCTGTGGAACAAATTACTAATAATTATGACCTCAAAAATGCAAAATTTTTGTGTGTAGGTTTGGGAGAAACATCGAAACTTTCTATAAGACATCTTCACCAAAAAGGAATCAAGAAAATTAAAATTACTAATAGAACAAAAAATAAATTAAATGCGTTTTGTACAGAATTAGGTTATGAATCAATTCTGTTCGAAGACTACAAAAAGGAAATTTTAAATTCTGATGTTGTAATCTTTTCAACAGGCTCAAAAAGTCCACTATTGACTAAAAAAGATATCGAGCAAAATATTAGAAAAAGAAACAACAAACTTTTGTTAGTTGATCTATCTGTTCCTAGAAATTTATCTAATGATTTGGAAGAGTTAAATAATATTGAAATAATTAATATTGATAACTTAAAAGATACCGTTAATGAGAATTACAAAAAAAGAAAAGCAGAGGTTATCAAAGCTGAACTTTACATTGAAGAGTTTCTAGTCGAATTTGATGATTGGACAAACACAAGATTACTCAGGCCGTCGATTCTTTCTCTTAAAAAACAAGTTAGAGAATTATTTCTCAATGAAACTATTTCAAATATTAAAAGTTTATCAGAAAGTGCTACCAGCAAAGACTTAAGTTTAAAACTATCAAAAGCATATGACAAATTTTCTGACAATTTGGTTAAAAAAATAAAGAAAGCAAGTGATAATGGAAAAGATGAAAAAGCCATCGAGATAATTAATCAAATTTTTCTAGATGAAAAATAAATTTATTGTAGGCACCAGAACAAGCAAACTTGCTCTCTTTCAAACAAACAAGGTTATTTTTGAGCTAAAAAAAAACTTTAAAAATTTCCATTTTGAAATAAAGGAAATTAAAACCAAAGGAGATATTTTACTTAATCAGACTCTGGACAGAAACTTGGATAAAGGATTTTTTGTTAATGAAATACAAAAACTCCTAATCGAACAAAAAATTGACATTGCAGTGCACAGTTTAAAGGATTTACCCGTTGAAAATGATGATGGTTTAAAAATTTCAGCAATTTTGAAACGAGGCAACCCTCAAGATGTCTTTTTAAGTAAAAGCAAAAAAAAACTAGACTCATTTAGCAAAGAGCAGGTTATTGGAACCACCTCACTTCGCAGAAAAGCACAACTTCTAAAAATCAATCCTAACCTTACAATAAAAGATGTTAGAGGGAATGTAGATACAAGAATAAAAAAAATGTTAAATGGTGAGTTTGACGGCTTGGTGATGGCTGCTGCAGGAATCGAAAGGCTTAATTTGAATAATCATATTACAGAGTATTTTAATCATGATATTTTTTTAAATGCACCAGGTCAAGGCGCAATTGCTGTGGAACACTCTGTAAATAATCACAAAGCAGAAGAAATTGTAAAAAAAATAAATGACAGCAATTCCATGCTATGTGTCAATCATGAAAGGAACTTTATGAAAGCTATGGGAGGTGGTTGTAATTATCCAATTGGAGCATATTCATATTTACAGGGTGAAAACCTAAATTTAGAAGGAATTGTTTTATCTCTCGATGGAAAACAGTATATAAGAGAACATGTCTCTACTAAAAATTTCAACAATGACTTAAGTAAAGAACTTGCAGAAAAATTTTTCAAAAAGAATGTGGTTCAAATAATTAATAAAATCGACAGTGAAATCAACAAATAATATAAATGTGGTATTAACCAATGAGCATGTTGAATATGGCTTTAAAAGTCTTGAAGTCAATGGGTTAAATATTTTTCATTTTCCGATGATTCGAACAAAACCTATCTCAAACATCACAAAAATAGATCTTGATCAAATTGATTGCATAATATTTGTATCAAAAAATGGCGTGAAGTATTTTTTTGAAGACAGCAATTCTAAAAAATTTAATTTATCAGAAAAGTTTTTTATCTGTATAGGTGAAAAAACTTCAAAAAAGTTAAATGAGATGGGATATGATCCAAGTTATATATGTTCAAGAAATTATGCCGCAGAAATGTCCAAAGAATTAAAGAAAAATAATATTCTAATCTCAAAAAATTCTCTATTAATTCAAGGAAATTTATCTAATCCTTCATTGTATAATTCCTTATCAAAATATTGTAAAATCCAGAGAAAGGTTTATTATGAAACCATTAAAACTGTTGATGAAAATAAAGAAATTAATGCACTGGCAAGTAAATCCAAACCGTATGTTATTTTCACCAGTCCATCAGCTTTTGATGCATTCAGTGAAATATATGATCCAAATAATTTTTTTATAATAAGTATTGGAAAAACCACCTCTGCAACAATTTATGATAAAGGATACAAACCAGAACTTACCTCAAAAATGCAATCCTACGAGGGAATAAGTAAATCTTTTTTAAAATTTTTAAAAAGCTACAATTATGAAATTTCCTGAAACTAGACTTCGAAGATTGAGGTATAATAATAAAGTTAGAAACCTTGTAGAAAACGTTTCCCTTTCTATAAGTGACTTAATATATCCAATTTTTGTTTGTGAGGGAAATAATATAAAAAATGAAATTAAATCGCTTCCTGGACAATATCAATTATCGATCGATAATGTTTTGGTTCTTTGTGAAGATTTGAAAAAATCAGGAATTCAAAACATAATAATCTTTGGTATATCCTCCGAAAAGGATGAAACCGGAGAAATTTCATGCAATCAAAAAAGTATTGTTCCTATGGCCATTAAAGAAATTAAAAAAAGTTTTAATGATGAATTCTTAGTGATGGCTGATGTTTGCAACTGTAGCTATACAACACACGGTCACTGCGGAACAATTGTTAACAATGAAGTTGATAATGATTTAACAATTGAAACACTTGCTAAGCAATCAACAGAATTGGCTAAAGCAGGTGTGGATATAATCGCACCGTCAGATATGATGGATGGTAGAGTACAATTGATACGAAAAAAACTTGACACAAACGGATTTGTTGATTTACCAATTTTTCCTTATTCAGTCAAATACGCATCATCTTTTTACGGTCCATTTAGGGAAGCAGTAGATAGTTCACCAAAGAAAGGTGATAGAAAAAGCTATCAAATGAATTTCAAAAATTCCAATGAATTTATGAGAGAAATAGAACAGGATTTGAACGAAGGTGCAGATGCTATCATCATTAAGCCAGCACTTTCATATTTAGATATTATTAGCAGAGTAAAAAATAAATTTAATATTCCCATAATAGCATATAATGTCAGTGGTGAATACTCTATGGTAAAAGCTGGTAATGAAAAAAAATATATAGAGGAAGAGCATGTTATGATGGAAATCATGTATTCAATAAAAAGAGCTGGTGCTGATGCAATAATAACTTACCATGCATTAGAAATTGCAAACTCCTTAAAAAAAGACCATGTTTGATAAAAGTATAAAAGCCTTTGAAAATGCTAATTTATTTATTCCTGGTGGAGTGAACTCCCCTGTTCGTGCCTTTAAGAGTGTCAATATGAATCCTGTTTTTTTTAAAAGCGGTAAGGGTAGTAAAATGACTGACATTGATGGAAATGAATATATCGATTGTGTTTCATCTTGGGGACCTCTGATTTTTGGTCATGCAAACGAAAAGGTTGTTGAGGCGATCTCTGTTGCTAGTAAAAACGGAACCACCTATGGTGCATCAACTGAAATTGAAACCTTGGTTGCCAAAAAAATTACGGAGATGGTTCCCTCAATTGAAAAAGTAAGGATGGTTAACTCAGGTACTGAAGCGACAATGAGTGCTATCAGGTTGGCACGAGGTTATACTAAAAAGGAAAAAATAATAAAATTTGCAGGTAATTACCACGGACACGGAGATAGTTTTTTAATTAAAGCAGGCTCAGGCGCAGTCACATTGGGCCTACCGGATAGCCCTGGAGTTACCAAAAATATTGCAAAAGATACTTTAATAGCAAATTTCAACAATCTAAGCTCCGTTGAACAACTGTTTAAAGAAAATAAAAGTGAGATAGCTGCAGTTATTGTTGAACCAATCGCTGGAAATATGGGGTTAGTCAAACCACGAGAGAACTTTTTAGACGGACTCAGAAAACTTTGTGACTCACACAATTCATTACTCATTTTTGATGAGGTCATGACCGGATTTCGAGTAGCTAAAGGAGGTGCACAAGAAATTTATGAAGTTAGTCCTGATCTGACAACATTAGGGAAAATCATTGGTGGTGGATTACCTGTAGGAGCCTATGGAGGGAAACAAGAAATTATGGACATGCTAGCACCAAATGGACCTGTATACCAAGCAGGAACTTTATCTGGAAATCCACTTGCAATGACAGCAGGACTTACTGTTTTAAATATGCTTAATCAAAATGTTTATGATAAGCTCGAAATTATATCCAAGAAAATTGAGGATGGTTGGAATAAAAATATTATTGAGACAAATACTAATGCTCACATTGCAAGGCAAGGGTCGATGATTACACTATTTTTTTCAGATAAAAATGAAGTTATTAATTATGATGATGCTTTGAATTTAGATGTAGAGAAATATGCAATTTATTTTAAAAAAATGCTTGAAATGGGAGTTTACTTGCCGCCATCACAGTATGAATGTTTATTCTTATCATCTGTTATTGATGAGGATGATATTGAAAAGCTAATTATTTCAAACAGGATGGCACTTGAAAATATTAAAGATGAATAACATATTTCTAAATACTTTGAATGGTGAGTTAGAAAAAAGACCTCCAGTTTGGTTCATGAGACAAGCAGGACGAATTTTACCATCATATAGAAAACTCAAAGAAAGTCATAAATTTTATGATATGATGAAAAATGCTGAGATGACATCTAAGGTAACACTTTTGCCTATCGAAGACCTTGATGTTGATGCTGCGATTCTTTTTTCTGATATTTTGGTGATTCCCGATGCATTAGGAATGGATTTAATTTTCACTGAAAATGGTCCAAAATTTGCTAATGCAATTCAAGATGGAGTAAAACCCAGACTTAATTTCAAACCAGAAAAGTTGGAATACATATACGAAAACATCAAACAAACCATTAATGACAAGAAAAATACTCCATTAATTGGTTTTTGTGGAGGACCCTTAACAACATTTTTATTTATGTTCAGAGGAAATGAACATCAAAAAAGTTTTAAAAATGCTGTTAAATATTTTTATAAAAACAGAAAAGAAAGCATTAAAATTATTGAGCAAATTACAGAAGCATCGATTGAATACGTTGAAAATCAAGTAAAAAACGGAATACAATGTTTTCAGCTTTTTGAAACATACTGCGGAAGTATTCCATACGATCTATACACAGAATTAATTCTTCCTTTCTCACAAAAAATACTGAATAGTGCAAAAAAACTAAACTGTCCAACAATTTTCTTTCCAAAGGACTATTCCCTTGGTTTGAAGAATATTAATAATAGCATATGCGACTTTGTTAGTGTCGACTGGCACATTTCATTACCAGAAGCTAGAAAATTAGTAGACAATGGCGTCGGTTTACAAGGTAATATGGACCCAAGAATATTCTATTATGAGTTTGATACAATTAAAAAATATCTTAATTCATTGAATGAGTTTGGAAGTAAAAATTCAAACTGGATTTTCAACCTTGGTCATGGTTTTTTACCTGACATTGATCACTTAAAAGTTAAGAAAACCGTTCAGTGGATTAAAGAAAATAATTGGAATAGATGAGAGTTGACGAGAACTTAATAAAAAAATATAGTAAAACAGGTCCAAGATATACATCTTATCCACCTGCAACTTTCTTTGATGATAGTTTTTCAAACCTTGATTTTGAGAAAAAAATTATTCTATCAAACGATGAAAATCCACAAAATATATCTGTTTACATTCATATCCCCTTTTGCCCTCAAATATGTCATTTTTGTGGTTGTACGACAGAATCAGGGTTTACTAAACCTTTTTTAGAAAGGTATGTGGATGCTGTGATAAAGGAGATAAGTTACGTATCGAAGTTAATTAACAAAAACAGAAAATTAACACAGATTCACTGGGGAGGAGGAACACCAAATGCAATATCATATAAATACATTGAAAGAATTACCAAAAAATTATTTGAAGTTTTTGATTTTTCCAAAAACTATGAAATGGCAATTGAATGCAATCCTGCTCACTTGGAATTTAGACATATTGAACTATTAAAGAAATTTGGTTTTAACAGAATTTCTGTTGGTATTCAAGACTTCAGAGACGATGTTTTAGAAGCAATCAATAGAAAACCTTCAAAACACCCAATTGATGATATTATTAAAAAAATTAAAGATGAAGGTTTCACAGGGACGAATATAGATTTGGTATATGGACTGCCGTTACAAACAGTAGATAGTTTCAAGAGAACAGTTGAAAAAGCAATTCAATTAGATACTGCTAGAATCGTAACTTTTTCTTATGCACATGTTCCATCTGTTTTGCCTAGGCAAAAAGTTTTAGAAAAAATTGGATTTCCAAGTTCAAAAGATAAAGCATTGATGTATGAAAATTCGTATGATATGTTTACAAAATCTGGTTATATATCAATCGGTATGGATCATTTTTCTAAACCAGGTGATGAATTTGAAATTGCACTAAAAAACAAACAACTTCATCGAAACTTCCAAGGATATTGTACAAGAGAAACAACTGGTCAGGTCTATGCCTTCGGAGCATCTTCAATATCGCAACTCGATTCTGCTTACAGTCAAAACTTTAAAAATGCTGCTAAATATATTGCTGAAATAGAAAAAAATAATTTAGCAGTTTATAGGGGATATTCAGTAAATAAAGAGCAAAAAATTGTCAGAGATGTCATAAATTCCATAATGTGTAATTATTATCTAGATATCGAGGAAATTGCTAGTATTAATAATTGTAATAGGCAGGAAGTAATTCGAATTATTGATTTTGATTCTAAAAAGTTTGAAGACTTTATTTTTGATGGATTGCTTAAAATTGAAAAGTTTAAATTGAGTGTTTTTGAAAAAGGGAGATTGTTTACAAGAAATATTGCAATGAGATTTGATCCCCTGATAAATCAAAAAATAGGTACTTATTCAAATACAATATAAATGAAAGGATTTTTAATGATTAATCTTGGTTCACCTGACAGCACCTCTGTAAAAGATGTTAGAAAATACTTAGATGAGTTTTTAATGGATGAAAGAGTGATTGGAAAAAGTTATTGGTTTAGGTGGTTTCTTGTCAAAGTTATAATTCTAAATACAAGACCAAGAAAATCTTCAAAAGCATATAAAAAAATATGGTGGAAAGAAGGTTCGCCGTTAATTGTTCTGTCAAGAAGATTATTTAACAAGGTGTCTAATCTTGTTAACTTTCCAGTAGCTTTAGCGATGCGCTATGGTTCAATAAGTATCTATAACGGTTTGAAAGAACTTAATGATAAAGGCGTAAAAAAAATAACAGTGCTCCCACTCTACCCACATTATGCCATGTCATCATACGAAACCGTTGTTGAAAAAGTTAAAGAACAAACAGAGCTGCATTTTCCACATTTAAAAATCAAAACGATTAAGCCCTTTTACAACGACAAATACTACATAAACTTATTGTCTAACAAAATAAACGATACAATTAAAAAAATTGATTACGACCATATTCTTTTTTCTTACCATGGAATTCCGGTAAGTCATTTAAAAATATCTGATCCAACAAAATCTCATTGTTACAAAGTCAAAGATTGTTGTAATAAAAAATCTGAAGCTCATGAATTCTGCTACAAACATCAGGTGCTTGAAACAACAAAAGAAGTAGTTAAAAAATTGAAAATTGATCCAAAAAAGGTAAGTGATGCTTTTCAGTCTAGATTACCAAATGAGGCCTGGTTAAAGCCATACACAGATGATGAATTAGTTAGACTTGCAAAGTCCGGAGTAAAAAAACTTGTGATTGTGACACCCGCATTTGTAACAGACTGTCTAGAAACTTTAGAGGAGATTGCTATGGAAGGAAAAGAAGAATTTATCGATGCCGGTGGAGAAAGTTACCATTATGTACCTTGTCTGAATGATGACGATTCGTGGGCAAAACTAATTTCCAACTGGGCTAAAAAATGAATTATTTAGTTTTAAAAACGATCCACTTAATAGCTGTTGTTTCTTGGTTTGCTGGACTTTTTTATGTGGGAAGGATGTTTATATATTTCAAAGAAGCTGCTATGTTTGAAGAGAAGAAAAAACAAATTCTGCAAGATCAATTTAAATTAATGACAAAAAGATGCATGTATATAATTACATGGCCATCTCTTGCATTAACAACCATTTTTGGACTTTACATGCTGCATGAAAACCAGACATTGATATATCTCGATTGGATGAAGGTAAAACTTATTTTTGTGACTATTCTAATTGTATATACTGCTTATTGCCAAAAAATTCTAAACACAATAATTAAGCTAAATGCCATATCAATGAGTGACTTCAAATTAAGATTATTCAATGAATTTGCCACCTTATTATTAATTTCATTAATTTCTTTAGCTATCCTAAAGACTAGCTTATCTTGGTTGAAAGCAATTATTGTATTTGTTACAGTTGCAATTACTTTACTATTTCTTATAAGACTCTATAAAAAATACAATAATTAAAGTATTATCCACACCGAAATAAACAGATAAAAAACAAATTTAATCAGTTTGACTTTTTTGCTGCCAATAAACTTTTGAATGATTTTACTGAACCTACTAGAAATATAAACAACAACTAAAAAAATTAAATTTGCAATAGTCCAAAAAATAATACCCAGAATAGCAAACTGAATTTGAATACTCATAATATCATCAAAAATATAGTTTGGAAAAAAGGCAATAAAAAAAATAGTAACCTTAGGGTTTAACAAGTTCATCATCAACCCCGTTAAAAAATCATTTTGAAATATTCTTTTTTTTGTTTCTCGATTATTTTTAGAAAAGTATAATTCAATTGCTAAAAAGAGAAAATAAGAGCAGCCAAAAAGCTTTATTAAAAAAAACACAAATGGACTCGCTTCAATCAGAGCAGAAATACCAAAAACTAAAAGAAGTGTATGAAATAAGAGACCACTAGTTAGACCAAGAACAGTTTTTATTCCTGCCCTAATACCATCAGAACCACTTTTAATAAATACATATATAATGTCCGGACCTGGGCTTACAGTCAAAATAATTGATGAAAATAAAAAAACTAAAAGGGTATCTATTTGCATAATTTTTGATTCAATCTAAGAATAATTTATTTTATTTTGCATCTATTATTTAAATATGAGTAACATTGATACACTTTTAAAAAAAATCTCTAGAACTAGAGAAGATTTACTAAATCATAAAATATACCTAAAGTTAAATTCTGAAGAGGCCATAGCAAAATTTATGGAAACACATGTCTTTGCAGTTTGGGATTTTATGTCACTTGTCAAGGCACTTCAAAAAGAATTGACATGTGTAAAAACACCATGGACACCAACCAAAGACAAAATATCAAGGAGATTAATTAATGAAATTGTTCTTGGAGAGGAAAGTGATATTGATCAAAACAACAACCCAACCAGTCATTTTGAATTGTACTTAGATGCGATGAATAGAATTGGGGCAGAAACAAACTCCATTGGTGTTTTTATAAATAATCTTGTGGAACTAGGAGATATTGAACAAGCTATGGAGAAGTCTTCAATCCCCTCTGCTGCTAAAGATTTTATGAAATTTACTTTTGATGTCATTAATAATAAAGAAGTACATGTAATCGCTAGCGTGTTTACCTTTGGAAGAGAAGATTTAATACCAGATATGTTCATTAATATTGTTAAAACATTAAATGAAAAAGAGGAAAGTAAGTCTGATGACCTTCTTTACTATCTCGAAAGACACATAGAGATGGATGGTGACGAACATGGACCGATGGCTTTGAAAATGATAAGTGAACTATGTGGAAGTGATAGCGATAAATGGGATGAGGCTGCCGAATATTCAAAAATTGCTCTTGAAAAAAGAATAAAGTTGTGGGATTCAATTTTAAATGAAATATCAATGAATTAACACTAACAAATTATTATATCCTAGAATTAATTTATATTTAAAATAATTATGAAAAATATTTACGCAGGCATTTGCTTATTTTTTTGTTTTGTTCTCGGTGCTCAACTATCTGGTTCTGAAAAATTTGCCAAGCTAATAACAGCTGAAACCCTTAAGGAACACCTTTACATATATGCCTCAGATGAGTTTGAGGGAAGAGAAACAGGAAGTGAAGGCCAAAAGAAAGCAGTAAATTATTTGAGAGATTTTTATATAAAACACAAAATTAGTCCCGGTGATTTAGATAAAGATTACTTCCAACCCATGACCTTACAAATTAAAAGAGGAAATATGGGTAGCGTAGAAACTGAAAATGTTGTTGGAATTGTTAGGGGCTCCGAATTACCTGATGAATATCTTGTTATTACAGCTCATTTAGACCATGTGGGATATGGAAGAAATGGTGGATCTAGAGGTGATATTACCGATCAAATTCACAACGGTGCAGACGATGACGGATCTGGCTCAGTTGCATTGCTTGAAATAGCAAAAGCATTTAAAAAGGCTGAAAAGAGAGGAAAGAGCCCTAAAAGATCAGTAGTTTTTCTACATGTTACAGGTGAAGAAAAAGGACTACTAGGCTCTAAATATTATTCTGAAAATCCAATATACCCACTAGAAAATACTGTAGCCAGTTTAAATATTGATATGATCGGAAGAATTGATCCAACAAGAAAAAGTGAGAACAGGAACTATGTTTATATTATTGGATCAGATCACGACAGTCAAGACTTGCATAATTTATCTGAAAAAACAAATTCTGAGACTATGAATGTAGAATTGGACTACAGATTTAATGATAAAGATGATCCAAATAGATTTTACTACAGGAGCGATCATTATAATTTTGCTAAAAATGGTATTCCAATAATTTTTTATTTTTCAGGCACACATGAAGATTATCACATGCCAACCGATGATCCAGAAAAAATAGAATATGATTTATTGGAGAACAGAACCAGATTAATATTTCACACGGCCTGGAATATTGCAAATAGGGATGAAAGAATAGTTCTTGATCCGAAAGAAAAGGAATTTGAAATTGAAGTTGATAAATTAGATAATTACTCAGGGACTTATGGTATCGAAAATTTTCCTCTAGAGCTGGTTGTTTATACAAAAAACAATAAACTTTATATGGACGTGATGGGTCAGGAATCATTTGAACTGAAAGCAGTTGGTGTAGATACCTTTAAACTAGAGGAAGCTGGAGTCGAATTGAAATTTAACACCAATGAAAAAAGTGTAAACTTCAAACAAGGTGTTTTTCAAAGAGTTTTAAAAAAGTTAAAATAAGTAATTATTGCTCTAAAGAGTTCGGTATAATCTCAACCAACTCGTTTTCAATTATATTTATGTTAAATTCTATTGGATTGCAGCAAACCTCACAATCTTCGATATAAGTTTGCGACAATAAAGATGGATCGACCATTTTTATTTGGTTTTCCCAACAATATGGACAAGTAAAATAAGATTCTAACATCTAAGAAATTTGGGTGGAAGACCGGGCTCGAACCGGCGACCTCCTGAACCACAATCAGGCGCTCTAACCAACTGAGCTACAACCACCATAAATTTGGATTTCAAATATAGATATATATGGAAAAACAAAAAAATTATAATAAATCATTTAAAGTCTTAACACCAATAAGCTTGTTAGATATAAAACCTTCAGCGTGTTCAACTCCAATGAGTCTACCAAAATCTGAGGACCTTGCAGTGATAGAATCTAAAAATTTTTCCGAACTAATAACTGTTTCTGGCTCTGAGCTTTTGGGGTTGTAGAATTGTGAGTCATAACTTAAAATAGCTTCCATCTTTTTATCAGCGTATTTAGAAATATCCACAACAAATGTAGGCTGTAGGTTTTTCCACTGTATATAATGATATACATTTTTCGGTCTCCAGCGATTTTGAATATTATTATCTAGTTCTGTTCTAATTTTGACTAGACCACTTAAAAAAGAAGCGGAAACAACTAATTTAGAGGCCTCAGCGTGATCTATATGTCTATCATCAGGAGCATTACAGATAATTATATCTGGTTGATATTTTCGAATAAGTTTGATGATTTCATACTGACTATTTTCATCATTCTTGATAAAACCATCTTTCATACCCAAATTGAGCCTGAAATCTACACCAAGAATTTTAGATGCTTTATCAGTTTCATGTTTTCTTTTTTCAGCTGATCCCCTTGTTCCAAGCTCACCTGCTGTTAAATCGATAAGGCCAACGGTTTTTCCCTTTTCAATTTCACTTAAAATAGTACCCCCACATCCAAGCTCGATATCATCAGGGTGAGCTCCAAAGATAAGAATATCAATTTTAGGGGTCATTAGCTCTTGATCCAATCGATAATTGATTGATCATCTGGTTTTGTTCTTGGTGAAACAGATCTTACGACAAAACCATCTTCATCAATTAGAAATTTTTGAAAATTCCAACTGACAGAGGAATCCAACTTTCCATTTTGACTCTTTTTAGTTAAGAATTTATACAATGGATGCATTGATGAACCTTTGACAGAGATCTTACTCATCATAGGAAAAGATACACCATAATTTTCTTTACAGAATTCAGCAATTTGATCATCAGTTCCTGGTTCTTGCCACAGAAAATTATTTGAGGGAAAACCAACAACAATAAAGTTTTTGTCTTTGTATTCTTTATATAATTTTTCTAATGCTTTGTATTGTGGAGTTAAGCCACATTTTGAGGCTGTATTAACTACCATTATTTTCTTGCCCTTCATGTTGTTAAAATCAAAATTCTTTCCATATATATCTGTTACAGAAAAGTCATGGATTGATTTGATCATTTTAGTGTCATTTTGGGACAATATAGTATTAAAAAAAAGAATCATGGTAAGTGGTATTATTTTGTACATATCTTATAATTAAATGATTTCAGCAGTTAAGTTTGCTTCTATCATCTTCTTCACTCTAGGCTTTAAGTCAAAAAGTGTACCAGACTTGACTGAACACTTACCTTTGTAATGAACAATTAACGCACATTGTTCAGCTTGTGTTGCTGAGTGATCGCAAACTTTAATCAAAATATCTATAACATGATCAAAAGTATTGATGTCATCATTATAAAGTATAATTTCATGATAATCACTCTTGGATAAACTTTGCCCTTGGTCTTTTTTTGTTTTTTCTTTAACACTCATTACCAACTAGTTATGAGCTAATTTACAATTTTAAAACAACTATATAGAACTTATGATATCAAGGAATGCTTGCGAGTTTAATGAGGCACCTCCAACTAATCCACCATCAACATCAGGGCAACTGAAAATATCCTTAGAGTTATTAGGTTTAAGACTACCACCGTACACAATGGGTATACTTTCAGATATTTTTCCATATCGCAAATTTAAAAGAGCTCTAATGTGTTGATGTATTTCCTGTACTTGTTCTGAGCTAGCATTTTTTCCAGTACCAATAGCCCAAACTGGCTCATAAGCGATTACTAAATTGTCTAGTTTGAAATCTGTTAAATCAAACAAAGTACTATTTAACTGATTTTCAATGACTTCATTTTGTTTGCCTTTTTCTCTCATTTCGAGAGTTTCTCCAATACAAAAAAATACTTCTAGATCATTTTTCGAACAATTATCCAATTTCATCCTCAAAACTTCATCATTTTCACCGTAAATTTTTCTTCTCTCAGAATGACCAATAATAACACCATCTACTCCAACACTTTTTAACATATCAAGTGAAACTTCACCAGTGTAGGCTCCTTCATCTTTTTCTGATACGTTTTGTGCAATAACTTTAATTGGTGTTGATTCACAGATATTTGAAATTTCATTTAAAAAAGGAAATGCTGGTGAGATATATACCTCACATCCAAATAACTTATTTGATTGCAAAATTTCTTGAACCAATCCAATTGAGGCATTCTTGTCTTTATTCATTTTCCAATTGCCGGCAACGATTTTTCTTCTCATGTTAATTAATTCTTGGATCTAGATATTTGTAAATTTCATCTACAAATATATTAATCAAAATGAAAGAAAGACTTATAACTGTTACTGCTCCTATAATAACCGGGACGTCAAGATTATTTAATGAATTAACAATTTCTCTGCCCAAACCATTCCACCCAAAAATATACTCGACAAATACTGAACCAGCCAATAAACTAGCAAACCAACCTGAAAGAGCAGTTACAACAGGATTGAGAGAGTTTTTTAAACAATGATTTACAATGACTTTATATTTGGACAATCCTTTTGAGTAAGCTGTCAAAATATAATTCTGATTTAATGTTTGTATCATTGAGTTTCTCATTAGCATACTAATTATTGAAATTGGTCTTATTCCTAACACAATTGATGGAAGTATTAAATTTCTAAGTTTTAGTTCATAATATTCACCTGAATCATTTAATTCATACAAGCTTCCAGTCATATTTAATTTAGTAATATCACTTAAAACATATCCAAAAATCCAAGCAAAAAATATTGCACTTAAAAAAGACGGAACACTAATTCCAATTGTGCTTACAAATTGTATAAAATTGTCGGATATTGTGTCCCTGAACAAAGCACAATAAATACCTAAAATTAATCCAAAAATTGTTGCAAATAATATTGAAGTAATTGCAAGGATTGCTGTGTTAGGAAATGTGTTGGCAATGATATTTGAAACCTTCTCCCCTCTTCTTTGATAGGACTCCCCGAAATATGGAAATTTTATAACAAATACATAACCACCAACTTCAAAAATATTTATGTAGGAGTATTTATTTGAATCTAGGTAATTAAAATCAGAATTGTTATTGGAATGTATTGAAATAGGAGATATATCATTCAAATAAAAAAAATATTGATGTATAACAGGCTTGTCAAAACCATATCTTGCATTAATTGCCTCTAATTGTTCATCATCTTCATTTTGTCCCATCATCATTCTACCTGGATCTCCAGGCAAAACTTGAAATAGAAAAAAAATTAAGGTGATTACACCAAAAAGAGTAAATAAAATGTTTAAAATTTTCATTTAAAATACTCAAGATGAATTAAAGCAAAAACAGAGTAGTTGATTATGTCATGATAATTTGCATCAATGCCTTCACTAATTAATGTTTTTCCTTCATTATCCTCAATTTGTTTGATTCTAAAAATTTTTTGTAAAATTAGATCAGTCAAAGAGCTTACTCTCATCTCTTTCCAAGCTTCTCCATAATCATGATTTTTTTTTGATAGTAGGTCTTTAACTAAAACCTTTTGTTTATCATACTCATTAAGTGCAGTTTCAAGATCAAAATCAGGTTCATCAGAAATCCCTCTTTCTATTTGAATAAGACACATGATTGAATAATTAATTAAACCTACAAACTCAACTTCTTGCCCCTCTTCAATTTTAGATGTTTTATTGATCTGTATACCTCTTATTCTCTGGGCTTTTATATAAATTTGGTCAGTTAATGATGATAATCTTAAAATTCTCCAGGCAGCACCATAATCATGCATCTTAGAAATAAAAATATTTTTACATTTTTCGATTATGTGATCAAAGTGATTTAGTGTATTTGACAACGAAGCTTATTTTTACGTAAATTTCGAAAAAATAATCTAATTATACATTCTGATTTGGAGATTAATATTAAAGGGAACCTGCTTGATTTGACTAAACCTAGAATAATGGGGATTTTAAATTTAACCCCTGATTCATTTTATGATGGTGGACTATACAACTCAGAAATAAAAATCGATAATCGAGTTGCTAAAATGATTGATGAAGGTGTGGATATCGTAGATGTCGGAGGCTACAGTTCAAGACCTGGTGCGAAAGATATAAGTATTGATGAAGAAATTAAAAGAGTTGTCCCAACTATTAAATTTTTAAAAAAAAAATACCCCGACTTAGTATTATCAATTGATACTTTCAGATCAGAGGTTGCTAAAAGCTGTCTTGATTTAGGTGTAGATATTGTTAATGATATAAGTGCAGGATGTATTGATGAAAAGATTTTTGATGTTGTTTCTGAATACAATTGTCCATACGTCATGATGCATATGAGGGGAAATCCTCAAAATATGCAAAATAAGCCAGAATATAAAAGTTTAATTAAAGAGCTCTTAAGTTTTTTTGCTAAAAGAATTTATTTAGCTCGTGAAAAAGGAATAATTGATATAATTATTGATCCAGGAATTGGATTTGGAAAAACTTTGGATCATAACTATACTATTATGAGAAAAATTGAAAACTTTAAACACTTAGATCTGCCCATTTTGGTTGGAATTTCAAGAAAATCTTTAATAACTAAATACCTAAATATTGATAAAAAGGATTCATTAAATGCAACCACTGCATTAAACATGTATCTTCTTGATAAAAAAATAAACATCTTAAGAGTTCATGACGTTAAAGAGGCAAAAGAGTGTATAATGCTTCACGAAAAAATAAAATCTTCATGATTTTGGTTAATTTTACAATAAGATGGAAATAATTGATTTAATAAAGTCTACAATATTACCAATCATTGATGTAATACTGGTTGCAGTGATGTTGTACTATGCCTACAAACTTGTTAGAGGCACTGCGGCAATAATTGTTTTTAGAGGTTTTGTTATTATTTATATCATATGGTGGATAACTGATGTTTTAAATATGAATATTTTAAGTAGTATCCTTGGCGGATTTATTGGTGTTGGAGTTTTTGCTGTTATTATTGTTTTTCAACAGGAAATAAGGAAATTTTTACTTCTGTTGGGTTCGTCAAGAATTGCAAATAATAAATCTTTGTGGAAAAAGTTTACTTTATTTTTCAAAATCACTAAGGAACAAGCTAAACTCAACATCAATGAATTTATAATTGCTTGTAATAAACTCAAAAAGACTAAGACAGGTGCTATTTTTGTGTTTGAAAGAAATAATAGTTTAGATTTTATAAAAGAGGATGGTGATAAGATAAACGCCGAGCTCTCATCAGCAATTATTGAAAGTATTTTTCACAAGAACAGCCCTCTTCACGATGGGGCTGTCATTGTCGTAGGAAATTTAATTGTATCCTCTAGGGTAACGCTCCCTATCTCTAAAAATAAAAAAATTAATAAATCCTTTGGACTTAGACATAAAGCTGCCATAGGAATATCTGAGGAGTCTGATGCATTGTGTGTTGTCATATCTGAGGAATCAGGCAAAATATCATACATTAAAAATGGGGACTTTTGTAATTACAAAAATGATGATGAATTAAAAGCTATGTTATCAGAAGATCTCAGTGAATAACTCTTTTTTTTCAAATTGAACCTCATATAATTTCTTGTAATAGCCTTTTCTTGTAATCAGCTCACTGTGAGAACCAATCTCGATTATTTTTCCTGATTTCATCACGATAATTTTGTCTGCACTAATTATTGTAGATAATCTATGAGCAATTATTATTGATGTTTTATCTTGAATAAGTTTATTTGTGGCAAACTGTATTAATTCCTCAGTTTTAGAGTCAATGGATGAAGTTGCTTCATCTAAAATCAATATGTTTGGATTGGATACATAAGCTCTGAGAAATGAGATTATTTGTCTCTGCCCTTCAGAGAGCATCACCCCTCTTTCTTTTACATTGTAGTTTAGGCCACCAGGAAGTTTATTTATAAATTCTAAAACCCCTATATTTTTTGCAGCTTCCTCAACCTCTTTCTTAGAAATTTTTTCATTAAAAAGGGTTATATTATTAAAGATTGAGTCTGCAAACAAGAAAATATCTTGATTAACTAAGGAAATTGAGGAACGTAAGTCACTTATTTTATAATTTTTTATGTTTTTGTTATTAATTTTTATTACTCCATTCTCAAGATCGTATAATCTTAAAATCAATTTAATTATGGTAGACTTACCAGAGCCTGTGGCACCAACAATCGCAATTTTTTCGCCCTTTTTAATTGTCAGATTGATATCATTTAAAACATTATTATTCTTAACATATGAAAAATATACTTTTTCAAATTTTATATCACCATTAATTTCTTCATTCTTTAGAGTGCCTTTGTCACTTATATTATGATCAGAGTCTAAAATTTCAAAAACTCTTTTTGCTGCAACCATTCCCATTTGTAGGGTGTTAAACTTATCTGCAATTTGTCTGAGTGGTCTGAAAAGCATTTGAGACAACTGTATGAATAAAAATATTGTACCCAAGCTGACGAAATTCTCTAGTTGTATAATATTACTGCCTGCATACCAAACAATGAGACCAACGCTTATTGAAATCGAGATTTCAGCAATTGGAAAAAAAATAGAATTATACCAAACGGTTTTAAGCCATGCCTTTTTATGGCGCTCATTAATTTTTTTAAAGTTTTCACTCTCAATTTTTTGTCTATTAAATATTTGTATTTCTTTAATTCCTGATAATCTTTCTTGAACAAAAGAGTTTAAATTAGCAACCTCATTTCTAACATCGTTAAAAGCAACTTTCATTGCTCTTTGAAAAAGCCGTGTTGCTAGCACGACAAAAGGCAAAATAATAAGTATTATTAGAGAAAGTTGAACACTCAAAAAAATCATTACAATTAGCACTGAGAACATCAAAATTAAATCAGCAAAAATCATAAATAATCCTTGGCTAAAAATACTTGCAATCGTTTCCATGTCACTAACTGTTCTAGTCACTAATCTACCTACAGATGATTTATCATAATAAGACATTTTAAAATTTATAATGGTTTTAAAAAGTTTTGTTCTAAGATCATACACAACTTTTTGACCGAGTAGATTGGTAAAATAAATAAAGAGGAATTGAAATATAACCTGAAAACATAAAACAGACAGCATCAATACAATAATGATTAGTAGTCCTTTGTAATCTCTAGGAGTGATATATTCATCCACAGCAATTTTTAAAAAGTATTGGTTTAATATTGATAAAAAAGAAATAATAATCGCAGAAAAGGAAACAAAAATAAAATTAAATTTATAGGGTTTTGCAAAACCAATTAGTCTGTTAAGGAGTTTGAGATTGAAGTTTTTTTTCATCTATTTTATTTTATTCCAATCATAATCAATATCAGTTAAAAACAACCCATGAGCGGGGGCGGAAAAACCAGCATTAGATCTATTTTTTTCTAATATAATTTTTTCAAAATTTTTTAATGAAATTCTTTTTCTTCCAACTTCAATTAATGTGCCGACAATCGCCCTTACCATACTTCTTAAAAATCTATTTGCATTTATCTTAAAAATTATTAATCCTTTTTCCTCTATTAATTCAGCATAATTAATCTTGCACAGAAATGTCTTGACATCAGTTTTTGATTTTGAAAAACATTCAAAATCATCAAACTTTAAAAGTATTTTAGCAGCCTCATTCATTAATTTTAAATCCAACTTGTATTTACAAAAATAAGACTGATCAATTTTAAAAGGATCTTTATTCCGGTTTATATAATATTTGTATGTTCTGCTAATTGCGTCAAATCTTGCATGTGATTTGTCTTTGACTGGAAGTATTTCTTGTATTGAAATATCTTTAGGCAAATAAAGGTTTATTCTTGTGAGAAAATCCTTTCCTTCAATTGAGTTTTTAGCATCAAAATGTGCATACATGCTGGTAGCATGTACCCCAGAATCAGTTCTTCCCGCACCAACAATAGTTATTTTATCTTTTGTAAGATTACTTATGCATTTTTCAATGGTTTCTTGAACGGAAATTTGACCTGGTTGAATTTGCCAACCGCAATAATTATTTCCTAGAAAAGAAATACGAATAAAATACCTCAACAATAATTTTTTTTGTAATATAACACAAGTATAGAATAATATTTGATTTGAAAAAAATTTTACTTATGTCAGATACCCACGGGTATATTGATCATACTATATTAAAGTATGTGAAGGAATCAGATATAACAATTCACGCAGGTGATATTGGTAATGATAAATTAATTGATAATATTAGAAATCATACACTGTTTGTCGGTGTTTACGGAAACATTGATGATCACA
This sequence comes from uncultured Bacteroidota bacterium, assembly GCA_902614065.1. Classification (GTDB taxonomy): domain Bacteria; phylum Bacteroidota; class Bacteroidia; order Flavobacteriales; family Flavobacteriaceae; genus Eutrophosalina. The sequence continues at coordinate 101,883 of CACMJT010000004.1, forward strand.
TAGTAAGATCAATTTTAAAAGAAAATGAAATAATTGAAATTGAGAATCATAAATTTTTAATCACTCACATTGCAGGTAAAAGCCCATCTTATAATCAAAAAACTAAAGAATTGATAAACAACGAAAAGCCAAATATTCTCATATATGGTCACTCACATTTACTAAAGGTTGAGTTTGATAAAAGGCATAATTTAACAGCTATCAACCCTGGGGCAGCGGGAAAACACGGTTTTCACAAAAAACGTACAATGATTAGATTTAAAATAAGTTCTCAGGGTATGAAGGATATGGAAATAATTGATTTAGGTGATCGGGGAAAATTATCTGATGCGATTGGATGAACCAATCAGTTCAATGTCTTTCTTAATATGCTTTGTAGCTAAGTAGGAAAAAATGCATGCAGTAAAAATTCCAAAAACAATAAATGATGATTCTTCAAGATTTGTAAAAAAAGCAATGTAACATCCAAATATGAAATATAGAATACTAAAAGCTTTGATCATTTTTAGCTGTAAATTTTTCTTTTTGTGTAAAAAAATTGAAAATAAAAGAAAATTTCCGGAGCCTGCAGTCACTCCTCTACTAATGTCCATAAGATTGTCTTGGTAGCCATTGTAAATTATAAATGCCATGATAACAAAGTTAACTGCTGATGAGATAAATAAATGAAGTGATTGTTTTCTAAACATTAAACATTAAAGTTAGCTAATTTCAGGAAAATTAAAAAAAGGTTGTATATTTACCGAGTTCTCAAAAACTTCTAGAGAATAATTTATCTCAATTCTTATTAAAATATGTTAGAATTAAAAGATTTAACCAAAAAAAAGATTTCAGAAATCGTTGATATAGCAAATGAGCTTGGAATAGATTCGTCTGGAAAAAAGAATGAAATAATTGAAAAAATTATTGATCATCATCTAAAAAAAACCAAAAAAAATGATGATGAAGAAAAAAAACAACCATTGAAATCTGAAGAAAAAAGCCACAATAAAGACAATAGAAACAGATATAAAGAGCCAGATTTTGAATTTGATGGAATAATTGAATCTGAGGGTGTACTTGATATCATGCAAGAGGGATATGGTTTCTTGAGGTCTTCAGATTACAACTATTTAAGTTCACCCGACGATATTTATGTATCACAATCGCAGGTTAGACTGTTTGGACTTAAAACAGGAGATACAGTTCTTGGTCAAGTAAGACCGCCAAAAGACGGAGAAAAATATTTCCCATTAATAAAAGTGATTAAAATAAATGGTCTTGATCCTCAAGTTGTGAGAGATAGAGTTTCTTTTGAACATTTAACACCACTCTTTCCTGATGAAAAGTTTAACCTTGCGGACAAATCAAGTAGTATTTCTACTAGAGTTATGGACCTTTTCTCACCAATTGGGAAAGGACAAAGAGGCATGATTGTCTCACAACCAAAAACTGGAAAAACAATGTTGTTAAAAGATGTTGCAAATGCAATTGCGGCTAATCACCCTGAGGTTTATCAAATTATTCTATTAATTGATGAAAGACCTGAGGAAGTTACTGATATGCAAAGAAATGTAAAAGGAGAGGTTGTTGCATCGACATTTGATGAACCTGCAGATAGACATGTTAGGGTTGCCAATATCGTATTGTCAAAAGCAAAAAGATTAGTTGAATGTGGTCACGATGTTGTTATATTATTGGATTCTATCACAAGATTGGCGAGGGCCTACAATACTGTCCAACCCGCCTCTGGAAAAATTTTAAGTGGTGGTGTTGATGCAAATGCACTTCATAAGCCCAAAAGATTTTTTGGTGCTGCTAGAAATATTGAAGGTGGAGGTTCTTTATCGATTATTGCAACAGCACTTACAGAGACTGGTTCCAAAATGGATGAAGTTATATTTGAGGAATTTAAGGGAACTGGAAATATGGAATTACAACTTGACAGAAGGATTTCCAACAGAAGAATATTTCCCGCAATTGATCTTGTGTCATCCAGTACTAGAAGAGATGATCTATTATTGGATGAAAATACAATTCAAAGAATGTGGATAATGAGAAAATACTTAGCAGACATGAATCCGGTTGAAGCAATGGAATTTATTAGTGATAAAATTAAAAAGACATTGAATAACGAGGAGTTTCTAATTTCAATGAATTCTTAACTACAAGCCATTTACGTGCTTTGACATTTTTGATTTAAGATTTGCTGATTTATTTTTGTGAATTATATTATTCTTAGCCAACTTATCAATCATTGACAATACAGCGGGTAGCATTTTTTTTGCATCCTTTTTAGAAGATTCTTTAAGTTTCTTCATGGAATTCCTAGCTGTTTTATGCTGTAATTTGTTTCTAAGTCTAGCTGTCTCAGTCTGTCTTATTCTTTTTATTGCTGATTTATGATTTGCCATATTTTAATTAAAAGTAGCCCGTAGGGGAATCGAACCCCTCTTACCAGGATGAAAACCTGGCGTCCTAGCCGATAGACGAACGGGCCAAAATTTACCGTGCAAATTTATATAAAGATGGTAAACATGCAAAATTTATAACTTAAATTAATAGGCTTTTGCGAAATAAACTAATTGCTTAGATTTTTTACCAGATATAATACAAATTCCTTCATCGCTAAATGTGTCGTCAATGCATCTAATAGTGGCCTTGGTCTCTTTTTTTATCTTTTGCTCAGTGTGATCTGTACCATCCCAGTGAGCCAAAACAAATCCACCATCTTCGATCATGGATTTAAATTCGTCATAATTCTTTGCAATTTTTGTATTATTCTTTAAAAAGGTTTTTGATTTTTTAAGAAGGTTTTCTTGAATTTCAAACAATAATTTTTCTATTTGCATTGAGGCTTTATGAATTGGAATGATTGATTTTTTCATTTCATCTCTTCTAAATAGCTCAATGGTTTTGTTTTCAATGTCTCTGAGCCCTACACATATTCTAAGAGGAACACCTTTTATTTCATATTCATTGAATTTTTTTCCTGGTGAAACATTATCTCTTTCATCAATTTTAAAATCAATACCCAATTTATTGAACTGTTGTTTAAGATTTTTTAAATACTGATTAATTAATGCTAGATCATCAGTATTTTTAAAGACTGGTATGATGATTATTTGGTAGGGTGACAACTTTGGGGGAAGCACAAGACCTTGGTCATCTCCATGAGACATAATCAATGCTCCCATTAATCTGGTGGAAACACCCCAAGAAGTCGCCCAAACGTATTCTAAATTACCGTCATCTTTTGAAAATTTAACATCAAATGCTTTTGCAAAATTTTGGCCCAAGAAATGTGATGTTCCAGCTTGCAATGCTTTTCCGTCTTGCATCAATGCTTCGATACAATATGTTTCTTCAGCTCCAGCAAATCTTTCTGATGCAGATTTGGTTCCTGAAATTACAGAGATTGACATGAAGTCCTCTGCAAATGACTTATACAAATTGTTTATAAGCTTGGTTTCTTCAATGGCTTCCTCTTCATTTGAGTGAGCTGTATGACCTTCTTGCCATAAAAATTCAGCTGTCCTCAAGAATAAACGAGTCCTCATTTCCCACCTTACAACGTTGGCCCACTGATTTATTTTGATTGGAAGATCTCTGTAGGACTGTATCCAGTTTTTGTAAGTATTCCAAATTATTGCTTCACTTGTGGGTCTTACAATCAGTTCTTCCTCGAGTTTTGATTCTTCATCTACAATTAGCTTTCCTTTATTTTTTGGGTCATTTTTAAGTCTGTAATGAGTTACTACTGCACATTCTTTTGCGAATCCCTCTGCATTTTTTTCTTCAGCTTCAAAGAGTTTTTTTGGCACAAAAAGTGGGAAATATGCATTTTCATGTCCAGTCTGTTTAAATTTTTTATCTAATTCCTTTTGAATTTTCTCCCAAATGGCGTACCCGTAGGGCTTTATAACCATGCAGCCTCGAACAGCGGAAACTTCAGCAAGCTCTGCCTTAGATACAATTTCATTATACCATTTAGAATAATCTTCGCTCCTTTTAGTTAATTTTTTTGACATATTTTCATGGCATAAAATTTGTTCTTATCTTTATGTAAAGATAATTCAATACAGCTCGTGAAAAATAAAAAATTATATGTAAATATTAAATTTTTATCACCAATAGTGTTACTGGTTATGTTTTCATGTGGTTCATTTGACTCTTCATCTCTCGTTTCATCCGATGGAATCTACGCTGGAAATGAAAATAATCTTGAAACCATGAAACCTAAGTCTGATTATTTTAAAAATTATTTTAGTGATGAAGCTAATAAGTACGATCTCGATTTATCTCAAAACGATTCATTAAATCTTGATTCTTTTTTAATAAGCTCTGAAGATATTGCCTACAGCAACAATAATCCAAGCTGGGGTGATATTCCAAACAGTGTTGATTATGTAATTGATTACAATAGATTCAATTACAGAAGCCGTTTTTACAGCCCATATTTCTCATATTACGATCCATTTTACAGTTATTACTATCCATTTAGAATGAGTCCATTCCATTTTGGCTATGGATATGGCGGATGGTATCCGTTCATGGGATTTGGCCACTTCTCACCTTACTTCTACTACGCATTTAATTCTCCTCACGGTTACCACTATCCTTTTTGGAGATGGGGTAGTCAAGGATGGTATGGTAATGGAAATTTGTATGGTTACGATATCAATAACAATTACATGGATAATACGAATGTATCATACAACCGTGGCAGAAGAGGAAGTTCTGCCAACGTAGTTGTTTATTCGGATGGTAGAAGTAGTTCTTCGAATACAGAAAATTCCGAGAGAGTCAGAAACTACAATAAAACAAGAGAGACCCTGAACAATATTGTTAATTCTAAAACAAATTCGAATTCAAACATTAGATCGTACCTTGATCCCAGAACATCGAAAATGAATGGGTCCCAAAACCTTAGAAATTATATAAATTCTGGGCTCATAGTAAATGATAATGGAAAAAATTCACTTAAATCTTCCCCTTCTCGAAGATATTATAATGATCCTCACACAAATAATAATGATAATTCCTGGGGTCTTAGTGGAAGAAATGGTAATGTCAATTCACCAAGAAATTCAACGTCGAGGTCAAGTTCCAACTGGGTAAATCCTCCGTCAACGAGAAGTTCTAGTTCTTCATCCTCTGTTGGCAGGTCCTACAATTACAGCTCATCCTCATCTAGTGGTATTTCTACCAATAGCGGAAGATCTTCATCAAGTTCCTCCAGATCTGGTCGAACTATAGATTAAGCATGATTTACAGACTTTTTTTTTTATTTTTCTGTATAATAATACAAGGTCAAAATATTGACGATGCAATTTCTTTAACATTTGAAAACAATAATGGAAATGCTAGGTTTTCATCAATGAGCGGAGCATTTAGCTCTTTGGGTGGAAACTTGTCAGCAATTTCAATTAATCCGGCATCTAGTAGTGTTTTTGAATTGTCAAGACTGGGATTTACCCTAAATGGTGATCGTAAAGATGTTGAGTCTAGTTTTTCCAACAGTTCATCCTCGGTCAATTCAAATTATTTTAATTTTCAAGGTGGCATTGTCTATGTATTCAAGAATTATGGGGAAGGTAAGTTTAGAAAGTTTTCTTTTGGAATAAATAATCAAAATACAAACGATTATAATTTCGATCAACTAATTAAAGGAAAATCTAGTTTTTCAGTTGACCGCTTCTTTCTCAACAACTCAATAGGTTATAACGTGAACGATGTTTCTGTGGGTTCCAATGAGACAATCAATGGAGTTTACAGATGGCTTGGACAAAACTATGGATACTCATCTCAACAAGCATTTTTAGGGTTTCAATCATACTTATTGGATTATGATAATCAAAATAATTCGTTTTATTCAATTGCTAAATATAATAATGGTTTAGATATTAATAATTTTTACTACGGCCAAGGAAGAAAGAACAAATCAAGTATAAATCTAGCTGCTCAATATGGCGAAAACTTTTATTTTGGAATAAATTTTAATATTTATGAGCTCTACAGTAAAAAAAGCTTTAGGCATTTAGAAAATAACTTTGACAATGATTCAGCGATTACTTTAATCGACTTTCGAAACGAATTATTAACTAGAGGCAAAGGTTTTTCTGTTCAATTAGGAATGATTTACAAATTACAATCATTCAGACTTGGAGTTAGCTACAATTCTCCCACAAGTTTCGATATTGAGGAGGAATTAACACAATCCCTTGAGACAAATTCAGTCGATCTTGATGGCAATAATTATGTTGATATAGTAGACCCTGACATTATAAACATTTATGATTATAAGTTTGTATCGCCTTCTAAACTAATATTTGGAGCCAGTAATATTTTTGCTAACATGTTCATAATCAGCATAGATATTCAATCAAATAATTACAGAAATGGAAATTTTAAAAGTGATTATGGAGATTCGTATGCTACCCTCAATAGAACCATTAGTGAATATCTACAAAACACACTAGATTTTTCAATAGGATCTGAACTTCGATTGAATAGTATTAGTTTAAGAGCTGGGTTTAAAAAATTAGAAAATCCCTACAAAGTATCAAGTAATTATTTTACTTCAACATCACTAGGTTTGGGTTATGATTTTGGCTCCTCAACACTTGATTTAGGTCTTCAATTAATTGAAAAACAATACAATTATCAGTTTTTTGATACAGGATTTACAGAAACAGCTGAGATCCAAAACAATAATTTTAGAACAACTTTAACATATAATATTATCTTCTAAATCAATTTTTTATCTTTGCAACCTGAATAAATATATGAAGTACAATAAATTCCTTGAAGATCTAGAACTAATTGACTCAGATCACAAAAACTTTTCGATTGAAACTCCACTCAGAGATGATGCCTTCGAAATCAATGACGATGAAAAAATTAAAATTATTGAGAAAAATGTTGGTGAAATTCTTCACACATTAGGAATGGATATGACTGATGATAGCCTTAAAGGTACACCACTCAGAGTAGCTAAAGCATATGTTAAGGAACTTTTTGGTGGTTTGAATCCAAAAAACCTTCCAAAAGGGTCAACATTTGAAAACAAATATAAGTATGAGGAGATGTTGGTTGAAAAAAACATTACTGTTTTCTCAACCTGTGAACATCATTTATTGCCGATTTATGGAAAAGCCCACGTAGCGTACTTTTCAAACGGAAATGTAATAGGACTTTCGAAAATGAATAGAATAGTTGATTACTACGCAAGACGACCCCAGGTTCAAGAAAGATTAAATATTCAAATAGTAAGAAAATTACAGGAATTTTTAAATACTGAAGACGTTGCGTGTGTTATAGATGCTAAGCACATGTGTGTAAACTCAAGAGGAATCAGACATATAGATTGTAGCACTGTTACGGGTGAATTTGGAGGGAAATTTAAAGACAAACTAATAAAAAGAGAATTTTTGGACTATATTCGTAACGATAGTTAAAGCGGATGTCAATTTCACACAAAAGTTTAAAAATATACAACTCATTATCATCCAAAAAAGAAGATTTTAATACAATTAATCCATCAAAAGTTGGAATGTATGTATGTGGTCCAACTGTTTACAACAAGGTTCATCTCGGAAATTGTAGAACATTCATATCATTCGACTTAATTGTTAGGTTTTTAAAGCACATTGGGTATGATGTGCGTTATGTTAGAAATATAACAGATGTTGGACATCTTGAGGAAAGTGAAGAAGATAAAATTCAAAAAAGAGCAAAGATTGAAAAAATTGAACCAATGGAAGTTGTCCAAAAGTATACAAACAATTTTAGAGATGTGTTGAATAAATTTAATTTGACACCTCCTAACATTGAGCCAACGGCAACAGGACATATTTTGGAACAAATTGAAATGATTGAAATGATCATAGAAAATGGATTCGCGTACGAAAAAAACGGCTCAGTATATTTTGACTTAATGAAGTTTTCTGAGAAATTCAAGTATGGAAAACTTAGTAACAGAAATTTAGATGATATAATTAATGAATCACGTGAACTCTTTGGATCTGATGAAAAAAAGAATCCTCAAGACTTTGCACTCTGGAAGAATGCCACTTCATCACACATTATGAAATGGAAATCACCATGGGGCTATGGTTTCCCTGGATGGCATATTGAATGTTCTGCCATGAGTCACAAATATTTAGGAAAAAAGTTTGATATTCACGGAGGAGGAATGGATTTAAAATTTCCACACCATGATTGTGAAATAGCACAGTCTGAAGCAGTGTACAATCAAAACCCTGCAAACTTTTGGGTACATACTAATATGCTAACCCTGAATGGAAAAAAAATGTCAAAATCATCAGAAAATTTCATCCTACCTGAAAATTTATTTAATGGCAATAGTGAATTGATTGAAAAAGGGTTTGAACCAATGGTTGTTAAGTTTTTGATGTACCAAGCACATTACAGAAATACCCTAGACCTATCTAATGAATCATTGTTAGCAGCTGAGAGAGGATATAAAAAACTCATGCAAAGCTTCTTTGATATTGATAATTTGCATCCATCAAATAATGAAAATATTGAATATGAATCAATAATTAAAAAATGTTATGATGCTATGTTGGATGATTTTAATTCTCCTAAATTAATTTCACATTTATTTGAAATTTCTAGAATAATTGAGAATGTAAAAAAGAAAAAGGATTTTATATCCACAAAATCAATAAATGAACTGAAAAATTACATGCAAGTATTTCTAGTTGATATTCTAGGTTTTTCAATTGACAGTAATGAAAACGAAAAAATTGAAGAAAGCAATAAATTGATTAGTACAATTTTGGAAATTAGAGATTTTAGCAGAAAGAATAAAAACTACGAAATGTCTGATTTAATTAGAGAAAAATTAAATTCTTTGGGTATAAAAATTGAGGATAGTTAAATGAAAAGAGTTTTAATTTTTCCTCTAATAAAATTTATTAGGTTATATCAAATTCTGATTTCACCATACCTAGGAAGTAATTGTAAGTTTACACCTTCATGTTCCAATTATTCCATAGAGGCATTGAAAAAATACGGGCTGGTCAAAGGGTTATATTTAGCTTCAATTCGAATTTTGAAATGCAACCCTTGGAATAAAAATTGTGGATTCGACCCTGTTCCTTAATAGACTATATTTGAATAATATGGATAAATTAATTTTTGAACATGATTTAAGCGAGTCTATTATCAGCTTTGGACCAGTAACAATTTATTGGTACAGCCTCATGTTTTTGTTAGCTTTTTTTGCTGGATATAAGCTAATGGAAAAAATTTATATAAAGGAAAATAAAGATCTGAAACTATTGGATCCTTTTCTTGTCCACATGGTTCTTGGTACTCTAATAGGAGCAAGACTTGGTGAAGTTTTTTTTTACAATTGGGAATATTTTCAAAATAATTTATTAGAAATATTTTTACCCATTAAAATCGATGAAAACGGTTGGAATTTTGTTGGATACAGAGGTCTATCTAGTCATGGTGCTACAATTGGAATCATTTTATCAATAATTCTTTATAAAATAAAATATAAATATGAGTCTGTATTATGGATTTTTGATAGGCTTGTAATTGTTGTTGCATTTGGAGGAATGTTAGTTAGAATAGGTAATTTTTTTAATTCTGAAATTGTTGGCAACTATACAAATTCAAATTTTGGAGTTATTTTTTTAAATAGATCTGAGAATTTGCCCCGACATCCTGCCCAACTTTATGAGTCATTCGGTTATTTAATTCTTTTCATAATTTTATACACACTGTATCACAAAACAAAACTTCGGGATAAAAAAGGTTTCTTTTTTGGCTTTTTCTTAATCTTCTTATTTGGGGTAAGATTCGTAGTAGAATATGTAAAAGAAGGTCAAGGAGGTATAGAAAATTATCTTGGGTTACTCACTACAGGTCAGTGGCTGAGTATACCTTTTATGTTAATTGGACTAATAATACTTTTGAGAAGTAATTTAAAAAATATTTGAAAAAAATTATATGGCTAGAGGTTTAAATCGACTGATATTAAGTTTATTCTTTATGTTTTTGGGTCCAACAATTGTATTCTCTGCTTTTAAAAACGAAGGCCACGAGTTTTATTATTTTGTTTTAATTTTAGGGACGATTTTTTGCTTAATGGCAGTATATTTACTCTACTCAGGTATAATGACAATTGTAAAAAGCTTATCTGAAGAAGAAAACAATAATTTTCAAGGATGATTAAAGTCAGATTTCCCGATGGCAATGAATTAAGTTATGATGATGGAATAACACCATTTGAAATTGCCGAAAAAATTAGTCCTTCTCTGGCAAGAGATATTTTGAGTGTAGAATATAATGATGAAATTATTGAAACTAAAACAAAACTTTTTATTGATGGCAAAATAAAATTTTTTAAATGGAATGACAAACAAGGGAAAAAGGCTTTTTGGCATTCAACTGCACACCTACTTGCACAGGTAATACTTGATTTATACCCTAATTCAAAATTAACTATTGGACCTCCCATTGAAAATGGTTTTTATTATGATGTAGATTTTCAAAACTCTACATTTTCTGAAAATGATTTTTCTAAAATTGAAAATAAAATGATTGAGGAGGCTAGAAAGGATCATTGTTTCGAAATGAGAGAAATTTCAAATTCTGATGCGCTAAGTTATTACGAGAAACAGAAAAATGAATATAAGTGCGAATTAATAAGAGGTCTTGGTAATGAAAAAATAACTTTCTGTGATCATGCTAATTTTACTGATTTATGTAAAGGAGGTCATATACCATCAACAAAATTTATAAAGAGTGTCAAACTATTAAATACTGCCGGTGCATACTGGAGAGGTGATGAAAATAATAAACAACTCACTAGAATTTATGGAATTAGCTTTCCAAAAGAAAAATTATTAAAGGAATATCTTCAGTTAATTGAAGAGGCAAAAAAGAGAGATCATAGAGTTTTAGGAAAACAATTAGGTTTATTCACATTTTCAGAAAATGTTGGTTTGGGACTTCCACTATGGTTGCCTGAAGGAACTGAGCTTAGGTCCCGACTGGAGGGATTTTTAAAAAATGTACAAAAAAAAGCGGGTTATGAAATGGTTATCACCCCTCACATTGGTAATAAAAAATTATATGTTCAATCTGGACATTATGATAAGTATGGGGAGAGCACATTTTTTCCAATCAAAACTCCCAAAGAGGACGAAGAGTTTTTATTAAAACCGATGAACTGTCCACATCATTGTGAAATTTACAGTTCTCGAAAATGGAGTTATAAAGACCTACCAGTTAGGTATGCAGAGTTTGGAACAGTATATCGTTATGAACAAAGTGGAGAATTACATGGACTGACTAGAGTTAGGGGATTTACCCAGGATGATGCACATATTTTCTGTACTCAAGATCAATTATTAGATGAATTTATTAAAGTAATTGATCTGGTTCTTTATGTATTTAAATCACTTGGTTTTGAAGAATTTACTGCCCAAATCTCACTTAGAGATGTAGAGAATACGGACAAGTACATAGGCTCTGAAAAAGTTTGGAATCTTGCTGAAAATGCTATAATTGAAGCTGCAAAATCGAAAAATCTTAATTATAGAACTGAATATGGTGAGGCTGCATTTTATGGTCCCAAACTCGATTTTATGGTTAAAGATGCTTTAAATAGAGAATGGCAACTAGGTACGATTCAAGTTGATTATAACTTACCAGAAAGGTTTGACCTTACTTTTAAAAATAAAAACAATGAGGATGAAAGACCAGTTATGATTCACAGAGCACCCTTTGGCAGCCTGGAAAGATTTATTGCTATATTAATTGAACATACTGCTGGTGTTTTTCCTCTTTGGCTATCAACAAATCAAATAACCCTGATATCTGTAGGTGAAAAGCATCGAAATTACACAGAAAAAGTTTTAAATTTATTAGAAAAAGACGAAATTCGCGCATCTGCTGATTTTAGAAATGAAACAGTTAGTAAAAAAATTCTTGAAGCAGAGAAGAAAAAAACTCATATAATGGGTATTATAGGTGATAAAGAAATAGAAAAAAATGAAGTGACCATCAGGTTGCGAGGAGGTAACTTAGTCGGTAGCTTCAAGCTCGACACCCTTTCAGCTTACATTTCAAAAAAAATAAATGAATCACGAGAAATTAACTTAAATATATAGCCATAGCACTAAGAAGAAAAAGAGGGAGAAGACCCGGAAGAATAATAAAAAAAAATCCTCACAAAATAAACGGTGAGATTACAGCACAGGAAGTCAGGTTAGTGGGTGATAATGTTGAAGTAGGAATATATTCAGTTAGTGAAGCTCTTTTAATCGCTAAGAAGTTAGAAACAGATTTAGTTGAAATATCGCCAAAAGCTCTTCCGCCTGTATGTAAGGCTATGGATTACAAGAAATTTTTATATGAGCAAAAGAAAAGAGATAAATATCTAAAAGCAAAAACTCAAAAAGTTGTTGTTAAAGAGATTAGATTTGGTCCTCAAACAGACATACATGATTATGAGTTTAAGAAAAAACATGCTATAAAGTTTTTGGAAGATGGTGCAAAGCTTAAAGCATTTGTTTTTTTCAAGGGAAGATCCATTATTTTTAAAGAGCAAGGACAAATTTTATTATTGAAATTAGCACAAGAGTTAGAGGAATATGGAAAAGTTGAGCAATTACCCGTGCTTGAAGGAAAAAAAATGATTATGTTTGTGAGCCCAAAAAAAGTAAAGAAATAGTAAATGAGTAAAATGAAAACTAAATCTAGTGCCAAAAAAAGGTTCAAAGTAACTGGAAGTGGTAAGATTAAAAGAAAACATGCTTTTAAAAATCATATTTTAACTAAAAAATCCAAGAAAAGAAAATTAAAACTTACTCACGATGGCTTGGTTAGTGATAGTGATTTAAACAATATAAAAAAACAACTCAGACTAAAATAAATATAGTTTAACCAGACAAAAGGTTTAAGTTTTATTAAAACACCTCAGTCAAAAAAATAGAAAATATGGCAAGATCGGTAAACTCAGTTGCGTCTAGAAATAGGAGAAAAAAAATTCTTAAAGAAGCCAAGGGGTATTTTGGTAGAAGAAAAAATGTTTATACAGTAGCTAAAAATGCTGTAGAGAAAGCTTTGACTTATGCCTACAGAGATCGAAGGAATAAAAAAAGAAGTTTCAGATCATTGTGGATTCTTAGAATTAATGCTGCTGCACGACAAAACGGATTATCCTACTCTGAATTAATTCACAAATTAAAAGAAAATAAAGTAGATATAAACAGAAAGGTATTAGCTGACATGGCTATGAATGATTCTGATAAATTTTCTAATTTGATTAAGAGTTTAAAATAAATCTTCCTCTTCATCTGACCTGTATGATCCACTTTCAAAGGCTTGGTCAGGATTTACTTTTTTATCCGAATTAATTTTTGACTGATATTCAAAAGGATTTTCAAAAGCTGAAAGATTTTCAAATTTCCCAAGAGAATTAATAAACTTAAGTTTTATAGAACTCAGACCACCATTTCTGTGTTTAGCAACAATAAATTCTGCTTGACCAAGAGCTGGAGAGCGTTCTTCATCATCCCATTCATCAATTTTATAATACTCAGGTCTATACAAAAATGAAACAATATCTGCATCTTGCTCTATGGCTCCTGATTCTCTCAAATCAGACAATATAGGTCGTTTTGTACCACCTCTTAATTCAACTGCTCGTGACAATTGAGAAAGAGCTATAATTGGAATATCTAGTTCTTTAGCGAGTGCTTTTAGATTTCTTGAAATTGTTGATATTTCTTGCTCCCGATTTCCCGATTTCTGACTTGAACCCAAAGTCATTAGCTGAAGGTAGTCCACAACTATTAATTTAATACCATATTGAGAAGATAATCTTCTAGCTTTGGCCCTGAGCTCAAAAATTGACAAAGATGGGGTATCATCAATATAAAGTGGCGCATTTTCAAGATTGGTAACTTTTACATTTAATAATTGCCACTCAAACTTTTCCAATTTACCAGTTCTTAATTTTTCGGAGTTAAGGCCCGTTTCTGAAGATATTAATCGGGTGATTAATTGGATTGCGGACATTTCAAGAGAAAAAAAGGCTACAGGAATATTGTTTTCAACAGTAATATTTCTAGCCATTGACAATGTAAATGCAGTTTTACCCATTCCAGGTCTGGCTGCAACAATTATTAAATCACTGGGTTGCCATCCTGAGGTTAATCTATCAATTTCTCCAAATCCAGAAGCTATTCCACTTAAACCTTCTTTTTTGGAAATTTCTTCAATTTTTTTCTTGGCCGCTAATACCAAATCTTCCGCTGACTGAGTATTTTTTTTCAAATTTCGTTGTGAAATATCATAAATTTTGGACTCAGCTTTATCAAGCAAATCAAAAACATCAGAGGTTTCATCATATGAATCTTCAATAATATCGTTAGAAATGGAAATAAGCTTTCTTTGAATAAATTTCTGTAATATAATTCTAGAATGAAATTCTATATGAGCTGAGGATGATACCTTTTGGGATAATTCTATCAAATAATAGTCCCCTCCCACTGAATTTAAATTTCCATCTTTTTTTAGCTGAAAAGAAACGGTCTTGATGTCAATAGGTTCTTGTTTTTCAAATAGAGAAATAATTGCATTAAAAATTAGTTGGTGACTTTCTTTGTAAAAAGCTTCAGGCTGGAGAATGTCAATAACTTCATCAACACCTTTTTTATCAATCATCATTGCTCCTAATACTACTTCCTCTAAATCTACTGCTTGTGGTGGAAGCTTACCTTTCTGTAAAGAAAAAACTGAGGCTTTTTCGCCATATTGATCAGCATTAACATTAGAAACTCTTTTCATACTTCTAACATAAAAAAATTAAAAATGAAATATTAAATATTAAATCAAAATAAACGAACAGGATTTTGTTGATAATTATTCAAAAATTGTTGATAACAGAAAGTTAATCACTGTACACACCCATTTCAGTAAATCTTGACATTCTATTCTCTAGTAATTTAGAAATACTTTGTTTTTTTAGGTTAAAAAATGTTTTTAAAATTTCCTTTTTTAGTGAAGTATATATTTTTTCAGGATTTTGATGCGCTCCTCCAAGAGGTTCTTTTATTATTTTATCAATTAGTTTATTTTTTTTCATGTCTTCAGGAGTTAACTTTAGTGCTTCAGCGGCTTGCTCTTTGTGATCCCAGCTCCTCCATAAAATTGAAGAACATGATTCAGGAGAAATTACAGAATACCATGTGTTTTCTAGCATCATAATTTTATCACCTACTCCGATTCCCAAAGCACCACCTGAGGCCCCTTCTCCAATTATAACCACAATAATTTGAGTTCTTATTTTAAACATTTCGTAAAGATTTCTTGCTATGGCTTCAGCTTGTCCTTTTTCTTCGGCCTCAATTCCAGGATAAGCTCCAGGCGTGTCAATTAGAGCAACGACAGGTATAGAAAATTTCTCAGCTAACTTCATCAATCTGAGTGCTTTTCTGTAGCCTTCTGGATTTGCCATTCCAAAATTTCTATATTGTCTGCTTTTAATATTGTTACCTTTTTGCTGACCTATAAACATAAAGGTTTGATTATCTAATTTACCAAGTCCACCAATCATAGCTTTATCATCTGAAATATTTCTATCTCCATGAAGCTCTAAAAAATTATTATTAGTCATATTAACTAAGTAATCAAGTGTATAAGGTCGAGATGGGTGTCTGGAAAGCTGAACTCTCTGCCAAGGAGTCAATGACCCATAAATTTCTTTTTTCCTTAAAAGCAATTTAGATTTGATTTCCTGCAATGTATCTTTAACATCAACTTTACCATCACTACCTAACTTTTTACAATTTTCTAACTGATCGTTTAAATCTTTTAAAGGCAACTCAAAATCTAGGTATTCCATAGTGATAAATATACATTAAGAAACTTTATTTTAATGATAATTTAACAATATATGCAGTAACAAATGCAAAAATTATATTCGGAATCCAAGCTCCAAGATATGGATCTAGATTTGACTCTGTTACTAAGACTGAAAAAAACTTATCGAAGAAAACAAAAACGAAAGCCAGTGATATTCCAAGTGCTAAATTTAAACCAATACCTCCTCTTTTTTTAAAGGATGCAACTGCTACAGCTAATATTGTCAAAATTATAACAGAGATTGGTATGGTAATCCTCTTATTCTTTTCTAATATATGGCTATTTAAAAGTGGAGATCCACTTTTTCTCTCACTTTCAATAAATCTATTTAACTCAAAAAAATTTAATGTCTTTGCTTGATAATTTATAACTTCTAAGTCTGAAATTTTGAAATTCATAACAGTATCAAAAATCCTTTTACTTTCAATTTGCTCAGCTTGATTTTTGAATGTTCTTTTAAAATAGTCTGTTAGTCTAAATAAACTGTCTTTTTCAATCCACCTTATATTTCTTGCAAGTATTTTTTCTTCCAGTCTATTACCATTAAATTTTTCAATAGAGAAATTATAAGCTTGATTTCTTGTTTTATTATATGAACTAACATACAAAAATTCATCTTCAGATATTTGTTTGTAAACAGATTTAAGAGAATTGTTATTATTTTTTTTACTCAAATATTTATTTTGAAAAATTGTAAAACTTTTATTTTTTTCTGGAATTATAAACATTCCGGAAAAAAGAGATAAAATTGCAATAAAAATTGATGTTAGAATGAATGGGTGTAAATATCTTCTGAAAGAGACGCCAGAGCTTAATATTGCAACAACTTCAGAATTTGTTGACAATTTTGAGGTAAACCAAATTACAGCCAAAAAAACAAAAATTGGAAATAAAAAATAACCATAGTACCAAATAAAATCTAAGTAGTAATTAGAGACTTCGTAAAATCCTAAGTCATGCTCTTTGAACTTATCAATTTTCTCAGAAACGTCAACCAATATCCCTATTGGAATAAAAAGAAGAAACATGAAAAAAAATGACTTCAAAAACTGTTTGATTATGTATTGGTCAAGAATCTTCATTATAATTTATTGTCCAGTTTTTTTACCATAGTATTTTTCCAATTATCAAAATCTCCATCCAAAATTTTTTCTTTTGTTTTTTTTATAAGCCAACTGTAAAAACCTAAATTATGTATTGTAGCAATTTGTTTACCTAAATTTTCATTAATTGAAAAGAGATGACGTAAATATGCTTTTGAATACTTACTATCAACGAAGGTCAATCCATTGGTATCAATTTGAGAAAAATCACTCTTCCATTTTTCATTTTTAATGTTAATTTTTCCCTCTGATGTGAAAAGCATTCCATTCCTGGCATTTCTAGTTGGCATCACACAATCAAACATATCTACACCCAAAGATATATTTTCTAAAATATTTGTTGGTGTTCCAACCCCCATCAAATATCTTGGCTTACTTTCAGGTAGTTTATCGCATACCGTTTCACACATTTCATACATTAAATCGTGAGGTTCACCCACTGAAAGACCACCTATTGCATTTCCTGGTAGATCCATTGATGAAACAAACTCTGCAGATTCACTTCGCAAATCTGCATATACACTACCTTGAACAATTGGGAATAAAAACTGTTCTCGTAAATTATTATTTTCACCATGTTTAAATTCTTTAATGCATCTTTGAAGCCACCTATGTGTTAGATTCATTGATTTTCTAGCATAATTTTTATCACAAGGATATGGCGTACACTCATCAAATGCCATGATTATATCTGCACCAATGCTTTTTTGAATTTGAATTGCTTTTTCAGGGCTAAAAAAGTGGTAAGAACCATCAATATGAGATTTAAATTTAACACCATCCTCCTCAATTTTTCTATTATCTGAAAGGGAATAAACTTGATATCCTCCGCTATCTGTCAAAACATTTCTATCCCATGACATAAAATTGTGAATACCTCCCGAATTTTTTATTATATCATGTCCCGGCCGAAGATACAGGTGATATGTATTAGCCAGTATTATTTGTGAATCAGATGCATCAACCAAATCTTTTCCATGCAAACCTTTTATCGCTGCTGAAGTTGCAACAGGCATAAAAATTGGGGTTTCAATTTTTCGACCGTTCAGGGTGATTTCTGCTATCCTAGCTCTGGTTTTTGTATCTTTTTTTATAATTTTAAAATGCACTTTTCAAATATATTAATATATAGTATCACAAAAGTTAATAAGTTTGATAAAGATTTGCTTTTAACAAATTAAAGTTCATTATTTTCAAATTATGACAAGTAACCAAAAACTAGTTTTTCAAATCAGAAGAGACATTGTGAGAATGGTACATTCAAACAATTCAGGTCACCCTGGTGGTTCACTAGGTTGTACAGAGTTTTTTGTTGTTTTATTCTTTGAAATAATGAAAAGAAAAAATGAATTTGAGATGAATGGTTTAGATGAAGATCTCTTTTTCCTATCAAATGGTCATATTTCACCAGTCTTCTACAGTACACTAGCAAGAGCTGGTTATTTTCCAATTGAAGAACTGTCGACTTTCAGAAACATAAATTCTAGATTACAGGGACATCCAACGACTCATGAAGGACTACCAGGTGTTAGAATAGCTAGTGGCTCTCTTGGTCAGGGCATGTCTGTTGCTATTGGTGCAGCACTTTCAAAAAAAATGAATGGAGAAAAAAATATAATATATAGCCTTCATGGTGACGGTGAGTTACAAGAGGGACAAAACTGGGAAGCTATAATGTATGCAGCTGCAAATAAAGTAGATAATTTGATTTGTACCATTGATAATAATAATAAACAAATTGATGGAGATTTAAAAGACGTTTTAGATTTGGGTGATATTGAATCAAAATTTAAAAGTTTTGGTTGGTTAACAATTAATTTAGAAAACGGAAATGATTTGGATGATGTAAGTCAGGCACTAAAGTATGCCAAAAATAAATGCTTCAATAGAAAGCCTATTGTTATTATCATGAAAACTGTAATGGGTAATGGTGTAGATTATATGATGGGAACCCATAAGTGGCACGGTGTAGCTCCAAATGATCAAGAACTTGAAGCTGCTTTGAACCAAAACCCAGAAACACTAAAAGATTATTAAATAATGTTTGGATTTAAAAACTATGGAAATAATGACACAAGGTCTGGATTTGGTGTTGGTTTAGTTGAAGCTGCATCTAAAAATAAAGATATTGTTGCTCTGTGTGCAGACTTGACTGGTTCATTAAAAATGAATGATTTTAAAAATAAATATCCAAATAGATTTTTTCAAATTGGAATTGCAGAAGCAAATATGATTGGGATTGCTGCTGGAATGACAATTGGAAAAAAAATTCCTTATACAGGCACTTTTGCCAATTTTTCAACAGGAAGAGTATATGATCAAATAAGACAATCGGTTGCTTACTCTAATAAAAATGTTAAAATATGTGCCTCACACGCTGGTATCACACTTGGTGAGGATGGTGCAACTCATCAGATTTTGGAGGACATCGGAATGATGAAAATGCTTCCAGGAATGGTTGTTATCAACCCTTGTGATTTTAATCAAACAAAAGCAGCAACTATTGAAATATCAAAATACAATGGGCCAGTTTACCTAAGGTTTGGAAGGCCGAAAGTACCAAATTTTACCCCTGAGAATCAAAATTTTGAGATTGGAAAAGGAATTAGGTTAGTTGAGGGTAGTGATGTCACGATAGTATGTACAGGTCATCTAGTTTGGCACGCAATTGAGTCTGCAGATTTATTAAAAGAGAAAGGAATTTCTGTAGAAGTTATTAATATTCACACCATAAAACCATTGGATGAAGAAATTATTCTAAAATCCATTGAAAAAACAGGTTGTGTTGTAAGTGCAGAAGAACATAACACCATAGGTGGATTAGGTGAGTCAGTAGCATCTTTGATTGTCAAAAACAAACTAGTTCCAATGGAGTTTGTTGGAGTTAATGATCAGTTTGGAGAATCTGGAAAACCATCTGATTTAATGAAAAAATATGGCCTATCAAAAGAATCTATTATTGAAAGCTGTGAAAAAGTTTTAAAAAGAAAATAATTTATTCGTTATCCAAATAATCAGGGATACCATCACCGTCAGTATCATCTGCAACCCCGTCACCATCAAGATCATACTCATCTTTTGTTAAGATACCATCATTATCGTCATCAGGGTCCTGATAGTCAGGTATGGTATCAGAGTCTGTGTCATCATTATCAAAATTACTATCTCCGTCAAGATCTTCTAAAATTGTCAACACAGTATCATTATCATGGTCCGTTCTGTTTAGTGTCATCATTTGAACCTGAAATATTAATGGGGAATATTGAGGGATATTTGAGGTTGCTCCGTTATAATACCCTAAACCAGAGGGCATGATCACAAAGCCTATTCCAAAATTGGTGAAATTGTAAGTCCCGTCTGAGTTTGTATTAATATTGCCTTTTTTTAACAGTGGAACAAATTCTTGGAAACCACGAACAATATTCTTGGCCTGTAACCAAATTGGAGCATTTCTTTGATCAAATATATCTTTGTTTAGTAGCATGCCTTTATATTTAACAAAAACCGAATCTGCAACGGTTGGATTATCACCAATACCTTCCCTTATTATTACATAGTAAGCAGTATGTGGAAATAAATTACCATCAGAATCTTTTACATTTATGTCAAAACTGGAAACTTGATCATAGATCGATATTTTATTAATATTGTTACCTTTAATCGAGTCAATTATTAACTCAGGTCCATCACCAGGAGCCAAATTTGAGAAATCCTCATAATTGTAAAAATGGTTTTGCATAAAATCGATGATAGAGTCATTTTCAATTATGTGCTGTTCAGTATAATCATTGGCTGGAATTGAGTCTACAGAACCATCATCATCTTTTTTACATGATGTAAAACATAAAATTAAAACTGTAGTAAGAGAAAAATATTTGAGAATTTTCAAAGTAAATTTATATTTCAAATCTGATGCAAGATACAATTTTCTTAATATTTTTGTTATATTGATTTTGACTGTTTATGATATTAGATAACAATAAAATTTTGAGAATTTGTAACCGACTTTCTTGTCAAATCATTGAAGAAAGTGATCAATTAAATCATATAATACTTGTTGGTATTAAAGAAAAAGGTTTTGAAATTGCTGAAATAATTAAAAAACAAATAACTCTTTTTTCAAAAAAAGACATAAAACTATATCCAATAAAAATTCAAAAAGATCTTGATGATAAAAAAATACTATTTGACTATAAAATTCCCAAAAATTGTACTGTGTTCATAATTGACGATGTTTTGAATACTGGAAAGACACTGTTTAAGTCCGTAAACTATTTTTTTAATATTGGTTGTGAAAATATTAAAACCATTGTCTTGATCGATAGAGATCACAAGAAATATCCAGTCAATGTTGACATAAAAGGTTTTTCATTATCAACTAACTTTGAAGATACAGTTAAAGTGATATCTAAGGACAAAAAACTAAAGGCCGTTCTTGTTTAGTATTCCAATAATTTTTTTGCATGCATCCATTTTGTCGTTTAAATCATAAGTTACATGAAATTTAGCCATGTTGTAATAATTTATTCTTTCCAACATATGTTTTGAAACAAATTCAATCATTTTTTTTTCTGTTTTAACATCCTTTATGAGTGGACGTTTTGATTTTTTCTCAAATAATTTTTTTGATAACTGCTTAATATTTGGTTTCAAAAAAAAGGTTAAATCTGTTTTTTCAACAATGAGGTCAATGTTATCAAAATAACAAGGAGTGCCTCCTCCAAGTGACAAAACAAAAAGTTTTTTCTTACATAAAATTTTTTCAAGAACTACTCTTTCTTTTTTTCTAAACTCTATTTCACCAAAATCTTTAAAAATTTTTTTCACACTTTTACTGTATTTTTTCTCAACTAATTCATCAATATCAAAAAAATTTACATTTAAAATTTTTGATATTTTTTTTCCAATACTTGTTTTACCTGAGCCCATATAACCCATCAGAATGAGTGGCTGATTTATTTTTTTTAAAATATCTTGTTGCATGAATGGCAAATTTAAAGGAAATTATCTTTGAAAAATGATATTATTGGTCCTATATTTGCAAGCGTTAAAATCAGACCTGGTAGCTCAGTTGGTAGAGCATCTCCCTTTTAAGGAGAGGGTCCTGGGTTCGAGCCCCAGCCAGGTCACAATTCTAGCGCACGTGGCGGAACTGGTAGACGCGCTAGGTTGAGGGCCTAGTGGGAAATATCCCTTGGAGGTTCGAGTCCTCTCGTGTGCACTAATATATTTTGAAAAAAAAAGTCTTCATCATTGGTTCCGGGTTTTCTTCCCTGTCAGCGGCCTGCTATCTTGCAAAATATGGTTTTGATGTTTCAATCTTTGAAAAAAATGACAGTTTTGGAGGTAGAGCCAGGCAATTTAAAACAAATGGATACACTTTTGACATGGGACCAAGTTGGTATTGGATGCCCGATGTTTTTGATAGATTTTTTGAAGATTTTAATAAAAAATCAAGTGACTTGTATGAAATAAAAAAATTGGATCCTGGTTACAAGGTTTTTTTTAAAAATAACGAATCAGTATTGATCAGCTCTGATGTAAATAAAATCACAGATACCTTTGAAAATATTGAGAAAGGAAGTGGAAGTAAATTAAGAAAATTTTTGGAGCAAGCTAAGGACAATTATGAATTAGCTGTCAAAGACATGCTGTATAAAATGCCGGGTTTTTCAATATTAGAATTAATTAACATAAAGACAATTTTAAAATTCAACCTATTTTTAACCAACATAAATAAGCAAGTTAATGGCCTTTTTAGAAATGAAAAGCTAAGGTCAATACTGAAATTTCCTGTACTATTTTTAGGTGCTAAGCCGAGTAATACTCCAGCTTTTTACAATTTTATGAATTATGCAGATTTCGGACTAGGAACGTGGCAACCAAAAAATGGATTTTATGATGTAGTTAAGTCAATGATTATGATTGCCAAAGAACAAGGTGTTAAATTAAATAAAAACTCAAATGTTGATAAAATCAATATTGACTCGGGATCAGTAAAAAGTATAACAGTCAATGGAAAAAAATTAGATTGTGATTTTCTTGTTTCAGGTGCTGATTATGCTCATACTGAGAGTTTAATTGATAAAAAATTCAGACAATATTCAGATAGTTACTGGAATAAAAGAGTTTGGTCTCCCTCTTCATTGTTATTTTATATTGGAATAAAAAAAAGATTGAAAAATTTAAATCACCACAACCTTTTTTTCGACACAAGTTTTGAAAAACATTCCAATGAAATTTATAGTGAGCCAAATTGGCCAAAAGATCCGTTATTCTACGTTAATTTGACATCAAAAACTTATAAACATACTGCTCCCAAAGGCCACGAAAACTGTTTTATTTTAATACCGATCGCAACAAACTTGAATGACTCTGAACAAGTTAGAGAAAAATACTTTGATATGGTATTAGATAGAATGGAAAAGTTGACAAAGCAAAAAATTAGAGGTTTTATTGATTTTAAAAGATCATACTGTATTAAAGATTTTGAGGAAGATTACAATTCCTTTGGCGGTAATGCTTACGGTCTAGCCAACACACTTTTACAAACTGCTTTTTTACGACCTAAATTAAAAAGCAAAAAAGTAAAAAAATTGTATTTTAGTGGACAGTTAACAGTACCAGGTCCAGGTGTACCACCTGCAATTGTTTCTGGTAAACTTGTTGCAAATATTATAAAAAATGAAGGAATTATTCGATAAAGTATGTGCTGACTGCTCCAGAAATGTAACCAAAACCTACAGCACTTCCTTCAGTTTAGCTACTAGAATGCTGTCCAAAAATATAAGACAGGATATTTACAACATATACGGTTTTGTAAGATTTGCTGATGAAATTGTCGATACTTTTCATAATTATGACAAAGAAATACTTCTCAATAGATTTATAGATGAACTTGAATACTCTCTCAAAAATGATATAAGTTTAAATCCAATTTTAAATTCATTTCAAATAACTGTTAAAAAATATAATATTGATAAACATTTAATTGATTCATTTCTGAGTAGTATGCGTCTTGATCTTGAAAAAAAAGAATATTCGAATTACGATGATTATAAAAGTTATATATATGGTTCAGCAGATGTTGTTGGATTAATGTGTCTAAAAGTTTTTGTACAAGGTGATACAAAAATGTATGAGGAACTTAAACCTTATGCAATATCACTTGGATCAGCATTTCAGAAAGTTAATTTTTTAAGAGATTACAAAGCCGACTTAAAAGAATTAAACAGAACCTATTTCCCCAATCTTGTTAATAAATCATTTGATGATGCAGCCAAGAAAAAAATCTTAAACGAGATAAAGGATGATTTTGCCACTGCATTAAAAGGCATATATATGCTACCGAATAATTCAAAGTTTGGAGTTTATGCAGCCTATAAATATTACAAAAGGTTATTAAAAAAATTGGACAAAACCTCAACATCAGTAATTAAAAACAAAAGAGTGAGAGTTCCTAATTACCAAAAAGTTGATGTTTTAGCTCGCTCATATGTCAGATATAGATTAAATATTTTATAATGGAAACATTTCTTTGGATATTATCATTAATTGGAACATTTTGTTTTATGGAATTTATGGCTTGGTTTAGTCATAAATATATTATGCATGGATTTCTTTGGAGTTTACACAAAGACCACCATGTAAAAGATCACGATTCGTGGTTTGAAAGAAACGATTTTTTCTTCATTTTTTATGCCGTGATTAGTATGGCTTTTGTACTTTCATGGGCTCAGCTCGGATTTGTTTACGGATTACCCATTGCAATAGGTATTTTTCTTTACGGATTAACTTATTTTGTGGTTCACGACATTTTTATTCACCGAAGATTTAAACTTTTTCGAAATGCCAATAATTGGTACGCAAAAGGAATTAGGAGAGCACATAAAATGCACCATAAAAATATACACAAAACTGGTGGTGAATGTTTCGGAATGCTTATAGTTCCTTTTAAATACTTTAAATAAGGGTCATTTTAGCAGCAGCAGCTGCACAATCAAATCCCTTGTTTCCAAATTTTCCTCCGCTTCGTTCTAATGACTGCTTGATGTTTTCATCTGTTAACACACAAGCAACTACAGGGCATATCCCCTGAACATTTAGATCCTTAAGGCCATTAAAAACTGAGTTGCAAATAAAATCAAAGTGTTTTGTTTCGCCTCTAATAATACTACCTATGGCTATGATTGCATCATATTTATTCTCATCACATAATTTTTTACAGGCATATACAAGCTCGAAACTTCCAGGAACTGAACATAAAGCAATTTCTTCTTTTTTCAGACCAATCATTGAGAAAAATTTTATTGCTCCATTGACTAATCTATTAACTATGTCATCGTTCCACTCAGAATAAACAATTGCAAATTTTTTGTTGGCGGCATCTCTTAAGAGATCTAAATCTAATTTAGATTTATAGTTGGTTGCCATTATTTTGCTTGTTCAATTTTGATATCAATTAAATCAGCTTCGGATGATTTTGGATAATCTGTTTTAATTGAATTGAAAAATTTTAAAGCTTTTTTATTGTTACCAATTTTCAAGGAAACATCGCCAGCTTTAAGCAAAATAATTGGACTTGTAAAGCTATTCGATGATACATTTAAAGCTTTTTCATAAAAACTTAAGGCATCATCAAATTGATTAATCTGTACGAAGGAATCGCCTATAGTTGATAGAGATAATGAATTGAGAACATCATCTTTAGATGAAAATTCATTTAAATACTGGATAGCTAAATCGTATTTTTTTAGTTGATAATAAGCCATTCCAGATGAATAATATGCAATATTAGCCGCAGGGGTGCCATTATAATTTTCGATAATGTCAAGAAAACCAAATTTCCCATCCGCACCACTGAGCGAAAGATTATAGAGCGAATCTTTATCATTTGAAGAATTCAAAGCCATATCAAAATATTTTTGAGCAGTAAATAATTCAGCATTTGATTCATCAATTTTTGGCTGTACAACATACCTGTCATAGGTAAAATACAATGCAAATAATATAATTAGAATAGTAATGCCATAAAGCAAATAATTTTGGTATTTACTGATTATTAATTCCGATTTGTTAGCACTTGTATCAAGTGTATCAAAAACTTTTTTTGTGGAACTGCTTTCGCTAGAAACACGACTTTTCCTTAATTTGTTTGATTTCTTTTTATATGTTGCCATAAGTGTGGCAAAAATATAATTTTATTTAAATGATGCATGATAATTAGTGAATTATTTTTTATAATTTTCAGAGTAAAATAAATAATATGTCGAGATTGGCACTAAATAAAATTTCAATTTTAAACTACAAGAATATTTTAGATAAAACATTCAATTTTGACAATAAAATCAACTGCTTTGTTGGCCACAACGGAGTTGGGAAAACTAATATTTTAGATTCGATATATCATCTTGCAATCGGGAAAAGCTCCTTTTCAATTTCTAATGAAAATAATATAAATCATGGATCGGAATTTATGCTTTTAGACGGTTTGTTTTCCATAAATGATAATGAGGAAAACATAACGTGCAGCTTAAAAAGAAATGAAACAAAAGTTTTAAAGAGAAATGAAAAAATATATAAAAAACTTTCTGATCATTTTGGATTAATTCCTTTAGTATTAATATCTCCATACGATACAAACTTAATTGTTGAAGGAAGTTTTGAAAGAAGAAAATTCATGGATAGTATTATATCAACTTACGATAAAACTTATTTGCAGAATATAATAACTCACGGAAAACTCATTAAACAAAGAAATAAAATTCTAAAATATTTTAATAAATCAGCTAAGGTTGATATGGACAGTATTTTAATTTATGATGAACAAATAATAAAACTATCTGAACCAATACACAAATGCAGAAAAAAATTTGTAAATGAATTTATTCCAATAGTAATCGAAAAATACAATAATATATCTGGAAAAAATGAAAAAGTGACATTAGACTATAGAAGCGATCTTAATGACAACAATGTAAGTGACTTATTAAAAAAGTCTTTTCAAAAAGATATGATCTTACAATTTACATCATGTGGAATTCACAAAGATGATTTAATTTTCAAGATTGATAATAACTCCATTAAAAAATTTGGTAGTCAAGGTCAGCAAAAATCCTTTCTAATTTCCCTTCGTTTTGCAGAATTTGAATTTTTAAAAAACAACAATAATTTATCCCCTATACTTCTGATGGATGATATCTTTGATAAGCTTGATATTGAAAGAGTAAAAAATATTGTTGACTTGGTCAATTCATCTGAATTCGGTCAATTATTTGTATCAGATACAGATAAAACAAGAATTGAAAAAGTTTTGAAAAGCTTAAAAAATTCGTCGAAAATTTTTGAAATATGAAAAGAAACCACGAAACAAACAGCGTAAAAGAAATTTTGAATAGTTTTTTTAATCAAAAGCAAATCAGTCAGGGTGTTTTTAATTCAAAAGTTGGTGTAGCATGGAAAAATACAGCTGGAAAACAATTTTCAAAATATACCAAAGACATTTACCTAAAAAAAAACACTCTTTATATAAAAGTTTCAAATCCTATGCTAAAGGAAGAAATCTCTTACTCTAAAAATAAAATTATTGAATTAATAAATTCAGAGCTGAAACAGGACATTATTGAAAAAATAGTTCTACTCTAGAGCTATGAAAAATGAAAATTTAATTCAATTTTAGCATTCTCATTGGTGTCCGAACCATGAACAGAATTTTCTCCTTTGGATAATGCATATTTTTTTCTAATTGTTCCCTCATCAGCCTCACTTGGGTCTGTGCTTCCAATTAGTTTTCTAAATTCATCAACAGCATTGTCCTTTGATAAAACAGCAGCAACAATGGGACTTCTACTCATATATGTCGTTAAATCATCAAAAAAAGGTCTATTTTCATGAATTTTATAAAATCTTTTTGCATCATTTAAACTCAACTTAACCATTTTTAATTCAATAATTTTAAAACCTGCGTCTGTAATATCGGCTAATATTTTTCCTGTTAACCCTCTTTCAACTGCATCAGGTTTGATCATCATAAAAGTTTTATTATTCATAATTTTTTTTTGCAAACCTAATAAAAACATTCAAATCATTTATTGTAAATTATGCTATTATTATGATTACAATTTCTATAATTGGTTCTGGAAAACTCTCATATAATCTTAGTGAAGCGTTTATTAGCAATAAAGAACTTAGATTAAATGAAATATACTCAAGAAACAACAAAAACATTAAATTATTTAATAAGAAAATAAAATTCACTAACAAAATTGATAGTCTCAGTGAAGCTGATTTTTATTTTATATTAACCAATGATGACTCAATTGAAGAAATAAGTAAAAAGATAAAAACAAAAAATGGTATGATTTTACATTCATCAGGAACTAAAGGAAAAGACGCTTTGTCTAATCATTTAAACTTTGGTGTATTTTATCCATTACAAACATTCAGCTTTAACAAAAAAATAGATTTTACTAAAACTCCTATACTTATAGAGGGTAATTCTCAAAAAAGTTTAGAAAAATTAAAAGAGTTATGTCGAATACTGGAAGCAGAATTTGAAGAAGTTGACTCAAAAAAAAGGCTTCATTACCATTTGGCTGCTTCATTTGCAAATAATTTTACAAATCACATTCTTTCTTTGACTGATGAATTAGTAAATAAATTCAAACTCGAGAAAAAATTTTTCATCCCAATTGCAAACGAAACTTTTAAAAAATTTCAGAGTAACAAATCAAAGGAGTCTCAGACCGGACCCGCAGTCAGAAACGATGTAAAAACATTAAAAAAACATGAAGAAATTTTAAAAAAATCTAATTACCTAAATTTGTATAAAATCATCACAAAAAGCATAAAAAAAAATGATTTATAAGAAAAAATTAATCAATATCAAAAACTTTATTTTTGATGTAGACGGAGTTTTTACTGACGGATCAATAATTGTTGATTCAGAAGGTAATGAAATGAGAGTCTTTAATACCAAAGATGGTATTGCAGTTAAATTTGCAACAGAAATAGGATACAATATTTGTGTAATAAGCGGTGGAAATAATGAAGGAGTTAGAAAAAGACTTTCAAGACTTGGTGTTAAGGATATTTTTTTAGGAGTTGATGACAAGAAAGAAGTTTTTGATAATTTTTTATCAAAAAATAATTTAAGTGTTAAGCAAACTCTTTTTATGGGTGATGACCTACCAGACATTCATATTTTAAAAGATGTTGGTCTTTCTACTTGTCCGGCCGACGCATGTCCTGAGGTTAAAGAAGTTGTTGATTATATCTCAGCCAAAAAAGGTGGTGATGGATGTGTCAGAGATGTGATTGAACAAGTTCTTAGATTAAATGGTGATTGGAAAGTAGAAAATAATCAAAAAAATATTTGATGTACAATTGGAAGACAGAATATTCTATTCTATTAATCGTTAATTTCTTCTATATTTTATTTTTTTTATCTCTTATGTGATTATGGGATTAGTCGATTGGACAGTTTTAATTGTAACTTTATTAACAATTGTTATCTACGGATCTTACAAGACCAAAAAGAATAGTAATATTCAGTCATTTTTAAAGGCAAACAACTCCACAGGCTGGTTTACAATTGGTTTGTCTGTCATGGCAACCCAAGCAAGTGCGATTACTTTTTTATCAACTCCAGGACAAGCTTATAATGATGGTATGGGGTTTATTCAATTCTATTTTGGATTACCCTTGGCCATGATTATCATATGTGTATTTTTTGTCCCTCTTTATCACAAATTAAAGGTTTATACGGCTTATGAATTCTTAGAAAAAAGATTTGATAGGAAAACTAGGGTTTTGGGTGCCATGTTATTTTTGATTCAAAGAGGTCTTGCAGCAGGAATAACAATTTTTGCCCCATCTATTATTCTATCTACACTCTTAAATATTGATTTAAAAATTTTAAATGTAATAATAGGTTTTCTTGTGATAATCTATACAATAGCAGGTGGAACAAAAGCTGTTAATGTGACTCAAAAACAACAAATGTTTGTAATATTTTTAGGATTATTTTTTGTTTTTTTCATTTTGATAGGAAGTTACCCTGAAAACTTTAGTGTGGATAAATTTTTGGATTATTCTCGTGCAAGTAACAAACTGAATATTTTGGACTTTTCACTTGATTATGAAAGCAGGTATACCTTTTGGAGTGGAATTACAGGTGGTTTATTCTTAGCCCTTTCTTATTTTGGAACCGATCAAAGCCAAGTTCAAAGATATATTTCTGGGAAATCAATTAAAGAAATAAGACAAGGATTGATTTTTAATGGAATTTTTAAAATTCCGATGCAATTTTTTATTCTTTTACTGGGAGTTATGGTATTTGTTTTTTATGAATTTAATTCAGCACCCATAAATTTCAATCCACAAGTAACAAATTACATTGAGAAATCTAATAATACTAATTACAACACCTACATAGAAAAATATTCAAAAATTCAAGATCAAAAAAAAGATATTTTGAATGATTATATCAACAAATCAAGGCTTGATAAAAATCTGATCACTAAAATCCATTCCGAAGAAAGGAAAATAAAAACTCAAATTTATAGTGAAATTAAAAGTGAAAATCCAAAAATTGAGGTTTTAGATAAAGACTATGTCTTCCTTCACTACATACTAAACAATCTACCAAAAGGTATTATTGGTCTTTTAATTGCTGTTATAATTTGTGCAGCAATGTCTTCAACAGCCTCCGAAATTAACGCATTGGCTGCAACGACAACAATTGACCTTTACAAGAGAAATCATAAAGAAAGTAAAAGTGAACATCATTATTTGATGGCATCAAAATTTTTCACTCTAGTCTGGGGAATAATAGCAATAAGTTTCGCAAGTTTTGGGACATTATTTGAAAATTTGATTCAACTTGTCAACATTATAGGTTCAATTTTCTACGGTACTGTTTTGGGGATATTTCTAGTAGCTTTCTTTTTTAAAAAGGTTGGTGGAAATTCAATTTTTTATGCAGCATGCATTTCACAAGCAATAATTTTTGGTATTTATTTTAATACAGATATTGGATATTTGTGGTTGAATTTTATCGGTGCTGTTAATACCATAATATTATCAACAATTTTTAATCTCACATTATTTAGAAAGCATATCAACCAGTAAGCTCAATGTATTCAAACCATCTGGAGCATCTGATTTTTTGGCTTGCTTTAATCCTTGCTTAGCAATTTTTAAAGCTTCTCTCTTCTTCCCATAGTAATTATAAACTAATGCTTTAACTCTGAGTTGCCAATATTTTGGTTCCTTATAACTTTCAAAAGCAAGATTAATCCACTCATAAGCCTTTTCCTTGTCTAAACCCTCTTCGTAATAATATAATGCAGCTTTTTGATAATCACTAGGCTTGGGGTTTTTAGATAAAGTATTTTTAATATTATTAACCATTTTATCCTTTGTCAAAGCATCAATATAGTATATAGCCAGCATGTTGTCCCAAATCAAATTTAAGGTTGATCCGTTATTACTGATATTATCAAAAGATATTTCAAATGTTTCAACAGAAAATGGGAGTTCTATAAAATCTGACACCACTCTCGCGACAATTAAACTTTCATCAAATTCTTTCAAGGATCCCCACTTATCGGTTTTTTTATATACTATCAAATCCAATCTTTTTTCCCTCGGAACAGAGTATATATGATATTCACCCTTTGGTACAAGTTGATTATTTATCTTAATATCATCTGACACGCTAAATGTTGTAGCTTGATTCGCTCCTGTTCTCCAAATTTTATTGTAAGGGACTAAACTTCCGAAGATTGTCCTGCCTTTTTTAGATGGTCTTGAATAATCTACAGTAATATTAACCAAACCGATATTCTGGCTAAGCTTTGCTCTTGGACTTGCTATAGGTGCCTTCAGTTGAGCACTCAGCGTAGCAGCACTCAGAAATATAGATAATAAAAAAAATAATTTTTGCATGACTTTTGTTTATATATTCAATATTATGAAAATTTTTAAACTTCATACAAAACAAAAGCTTCCAATTACAATTCAGGCCGCATGGGATTTCCTTTCAGATCCAAAAAATTTAAAGGATATTACCCCTAACAAAATGAATTTCAATATTACTGACTGTGATTATAAAAAAATTTATCCTGGCCAAATAATTCAATACACAGTAACTCCATTACTTAATATTCCTTTAAAATGGGTTACTGAAATTACTCATGTTGTTGATAAAAAATATTTTGTTGATGAACAAAGATTTGGACCATACAGCCTTTGGCACCACAAACATTTCATAAAAGAGGTTAATGGAGGAATTGAAATGGAAGATATAATTCATTATAAAATCCCTCTTGGCTTCATCGGTTACATGATGAATTATTTAATAATTAAAAATAAACTTGGCCACATTTTTGAATACAGAAGAAAAAAGTTAAACGAAATATTTGGTGAACTAAAATGAAGAATATATTATTAATTGGAGGATCCTATGGAATTGGACTATCATTGGTAAAAAAACTCAATGAAAATTTTAATGTTTATACAGCATGTAGGACTAACGAAAATTTAAATTCCGAAAACGCAAATTTTATCAAATTTGATGCATTGAATGATACCATTGACACATCAGCTCTTCCTGATGAGTTACATGGGTTTGTCTATCTCCCGGGTAGTATAAATTTAAGACCATTTAAAGGTCTGTCAATTGAAGCTTTCAGAGATGACTTAGAAATAAACTTAATTTCTTTAATAAAAGTCCTGAAGGATGTCATGCCCAAATTGACAAACTCAACATCTAGTAGTGTCGTTTTAATGAGTACAGTTGCTGTACAAAGGGGAATGCCCTTCCATAGTAGCGTTGCGGCTTCTAAAGGTGCAATTGAAGGTTTGACAAAATCATTGGCTGCTGAGTATGCTCCAAAAGTTAGAGTAAACGCAGTAGCACCTTCAATAGTTGATACACCCTTAGCTAATCGATTTCTCAATAATGAGCTTAAAGTTGAAAAGTCTGCTCAAAAACACCCACTAAAAAGAATTGGTCAAGCTAGTGATATAGCTGATATTATCAAATTCCTTTTGTCTGAAAAATCAAGTTGGATGACTGGACAAATTATTGGCGTTGACGGTGGAACCTCAACTCTATCCTAAATTGGAAAATTCAATAATTTTTTGGTTTCGAAGAGATCTCAGACTTGATGATAATCACGGTCTATATAGAGCATTGAAAGAGTCCAGTTCTGTAGTACCAATATTTATTTATGATAGTGATATAACAGATAAGATAATTGATAATGATCATCGCCTAAAACACATTTTTAATTCAGTCGAAAAATTAAATCTAGATTTAAAAAAGCTTAACAAAAAAATATTCACATTCAAAGGCAAACCCTTAGAAATATTTAGGTCATTAATAAGAAACAATAAAATTTCCAAAGTTTATTACAACAAAGACTACGAGCCATATGCTTTAAAAAGAGATAATTCTATAAAAAATTTATTAATAAAAAATTCCATAAGCTTTGAGGGTTTTAAAGACCAGGTCATTTTTGAAGAAGTTGAAGTAACCAAAGATGATGGAAAACCATATGTAGTATACACTCCATATTCAAAAAAATGGTTAGAAAAGTTTTCTAAAGAACAAATTAAAAATTATAAGTCTGAGAATTTGCTTGAAAGAATGGTAAATAGTGACTTTTTTAATCATGATGATATCAAATTAAAATTTAGTAAAACTACCTTGAACCCACCAAACCTGTGTTTTACAGACGAAATTATCAACGAATACAATGAAACTAGAAATTTCCCCTACCTTGACAAAACCTCCAAAATTGGAGTATTTCTTCGATTTGGTAATATAAGTATTAGAAAAGCAGTTAAAAAGTCTGATAAAGCAATTGATAAAACCTACCTAAAAGAATTGATTTGGAGAGAGTTTTTTATGCAAATACTTTGGCACTACCCCAAAACAACGAAAACATCATTCAAAGAAAAATATGAAAGAGTTAAATGGAGAAATAATATGGAAGAATTTAAGCTTTGGTGTGAGGGTAAAACTGGATATCCAATAGTAGATGCCGGAATGAATGAGTTAAATTCCACGGGGTTTATGCATAATCGAGTTAGGATGGTTGTTGCTAGTTTTCTTTGCAAACACCTTTTAATTGATTGGAGATTGGGAGAAAAGTATTTTTCGGATATGTTATTTGATTATGAACAATCAAGTAATGTTGGAAATTGGCAGTGGGTAGCTGGATGCGGTGTCGACGCTTCTCCATACTTCAGAATATTTAATCCTTACGAGCAACAAAAGAAATTTGACAAGTTTGGAACCTATGTTAAGAAGTGGCTTCCAAATGGTTACAAAGAACAACCAATTGTTGACCATAAATTCGCAAGACAAAGATGCCTTGAAACTTACAAAGAGGCTGTTAATTAACAATGGAAGTAAATCTTATTTTTCCGAATCAACTTTTCAGAGATGGTGTACTAATCAACAATTCGAATAAAACATTTCTAATTGAAGAGTTTATGTTTTTCAGACATTTTAAATTTCACAAACAAAAAATTCTGTTCCATAGGATGTCAATGAAAAAGTATGAGAGTTTCTTAAAGTCAAAAAATATTGATGTAGAATATGTTGATAGTTATGAGGAAATTTCAGACATAAGGTTATTTTTCGATAAAATGGAATCTATCAAATCAATAAATATCTACGATCCTGAAGATGATTGGTTAGAAAAAAGAATTATAAAGGCCTGCTCCAAAAACAACATAAAAGTTAATGTATACGAAAATCAACTGTTTATAACTAAAAAAATTGAGTTGGACTCTTTTTTTAGAGCTGACAAGAAAAAATTTTTTCAGACGAGCTTTTACAAAAACCAAAGACTAAAATTCAACATCTTAATGGAAGGGGGGAAACCTGAAGGAGGTAAATGGACTTACGATGATATGAACCGTGAAAAATATCCCAAAGACAAAACCCCACCAAACATCAATTATGTAGAGACAAATGATGATTATGAATCAGCAAAATGTTACATAGAAAAAAATTTCAATCATAATCCTGGAAAATTGAACGTAGATAAAATTTATCCGTACGATTTCCATACAGCAGATAGTTGGTTTGAAGCCTTCCTAATTGAAAGATATGATGAATTTGGTCCCTATGAAGATGCTGTTGTCAAAGAAAAGTCTGTTCTAAATCATAGTGTTCTTTCACCAATTATTAATTCTGGACTCTTGAACCCAAAATTAATCATGGAAAAATCAGTTAAATTTTATAATGATAATGATATTAGACTGAACTCTTGTGAAGGATTTATCAGACAAATTATAGGTTGGAGAGAATTTATAAGGGGTGTTTATATTGCCAAAGGTTCAGAAGAAAGAACAAAAAACTTTTGGGGATTCAAAAGAAAAATACCAAAATCATTTTATGATGGAACAACAGGAATTGAACCTCTTGACGACACAATAAAAAAAATAAACAATTCGGCATATGCAAATCACATAGAGAGATTAATGATTATAGGTAATTTCATGCTTCTATGTGAATTTGATCCTGATGATGTATATAAGTGGTTTATGGAACTTTTTATTGACTCATACGACTGGGTAATGGTACCTAACGTATATGGAATGAGCCAATTTGCAGATGGTGGATTGATGTCAACTAAACCCTACATCAGTGGAAGTAGTTACGTTCTTAAAATGAGTAATTATAAAAAAGGGGAATGGTGTCCGATTTGGGACTCTTTATTTTGGAATTTCATAAATAATCAAAGAGATTTTTTTATTACCAATCCGAGAATGAGAATGTTAGTCAGTACTTATGATAAAATGAATCCAGAAAAAAAGGAAAGCATCAACGTAACTTCCAATAACTTTTTAAAATCAATTTCATAATGGAAATTGAAAAAATTGATCGTATCATTGAGATGGCTTGGGAGGACAGAACACCATTTGAGGCAATCAAAAGTCAGTTTGGCTTTGATGAAAGCGAAGTTATCAAGTTAATGAGAAACAATTTAAAGAAATCAAGTTTTAAACTTTGGCGGAAAAGAGTTAACGGAAGAACTACAAAACATCTAAAATTGAGGGAGAATAGAGAAATAGATTTTGTAAAATTTAAATGCAGTAGACAAAAAAATATTTCTAATAATAAGTTTAAGTAACTCTATTTATTTTTGCACCAATTGCAGTTAACCTCTCGTCTATATTTTCATATCCCCTATCAATTTGCTCAATATTATTTATTGTGCTAATTCCTTTAGCTGAAAGGGCAGCGATTAACAAAGATATTCCAGCTCGGATATCTGGTGAGGACATTTTAGTCGCCTTTAATCTGGACTTAAAATTATGCCCAATGACAACAGCTCTGTGGGGATCACATAAAATAATTTTCGCTCCCATGTCAATTAATTTATCTACAAAAAATAACCTGCTTTCAAACATTTTTTGATGAATCAAAACACTACCTTTTGCCTGAGTTGCAACAACCAAAATTATGCTAATTAAGTCTGGTGTAAAAAGTGGCCATGGTCCGTCGGAAATTGTAAGGACACTACCATCAATATTATTTTGAATTTCATAACCATTTTTATGAGCGGGAATCTTTATGTCATTACCATCAATATGAGTATTAACTCCAATCTTTGAGAAAACTGATAAAATTTGTTCTAATGACTCTGAATGAACATTTTTAATCGTTAATTCGCTTCTGGTCAAGGCCGCAAGACCAATCCAACTTCCAATTTCAATTATATCTGGCTGAATAGTGTGTTCACAACCATTTAATTTATCAACACCTTTGATGTGTAGTAAATTTGAACCCTTTCCCTTGATGGATGCACCCATAGAGCTTAGCATTGAACACAATTGCTGAATGTAAGGTTCACAAGCTGCATTATATATAGTCGTTTCTCCCTCAGCCAAGACTGATGCCATAATGATATTTGCGGTGCCTGTAACCGAGGGCTGATCTAATAAAATTTTACAACCTTTTAATTTTTTAGTTTCAATCTTATATTTCTTGTTCTCTTTATCATAACTAAATTTTCCACCCAATTTTATTAAATTTTCAAAATGTGTATCCAATCTTCTTCTACCAATCTTATCACCACCAGGTCTTGGGATGGATGCTGAGCCATACCTGGCCAGTAATGGCCCCACAATCATTATAGAACCTCTAAGACTTTTACATTTTAACTCAAAATCTTCAGAGTTTAAGTAACCTAAATCAATATTTTTAGACTGAAATTGAAATACTCCTTTTGAAACTTTTACCACCAGGACACCTAGTGATTTTAATAAATCAATTAATTTATTTACGTCAATTATATCAGGTACGTTTTTGATAGTTATTTTTTGGTCAGACAATAGTACTGCGCAAATTATTTGTAGTGCCTCATTTTTAGCACCTTGGGGATAAATTGTTCCAGATAGTTTTTTTCCTCCAACTACTTCAAAAGAGCTCATTACTTTCTTTTATAATTTCGATAGGATTTTTTCCCTTTTTTTGGAGATTTTGTAAACCTTTTGTTAGACATAATAATTAGATCTTTTGAATCAGTTAGAGGTTTTGAATCTCTATCTAACTTAATTTTACCATCCGATAGTTCAAATATGTGGTCAAATATGACCTTGTCATCTACGGTATCCTTATTCCAAGTCAAAAAACATTTTTTCATGTGGTTTGCTATGACATAGATTAATTTATCTTTAAGTTCACCTTGATCCCAACTAACAGCTATGTCAATCATTTTTTTTATGTTATTGCCATAAAATCTGTATTTCGGATAATTTTGTGGGTAATTTAGCTTTTCTGGTTTTTCTTCTAATAATTCTTTTTCAGGCTTAGGGAATGGTGAGTCTACATCCAACTTAAATTCTGACATTATAAATAATTGATCCCATAGTTTATGTTGAAAATCTGCAACATCTCTAAGGTGAGGGTTTAAATTACCCATTACTCCAATTATTGCCTTAGCCATATTATTCCTCTCTGATTTATTTTCGCACTCAACAGCTTGATTTACCATCTTTTGTATGTGTCTACCATACTCAGGAATAATTAAGTCGATTCTCTCACTATTATATTCTAACGAATCTATCATAATTTCAAAAGTAATAGATTTTTTTAACTATAGAGATATAATACCCTCAATTTTAGAAACTGATTTATATGTTTTTATGACACTTTCTGCAGATGAAACCTCTTTAGTGATTGAAAATGAAATATATTTTGAGTTAGAAGAAATTTTCTCTTTTACAGAAACATTTTTTGAATCAAATAAAGACATTAACTGCTTTCTTTTGTTCGGAGTATTTTCCACTATAAATTTAAAGAGGTATTGTGTAGGCCAATGATGACATTCATCTAGGCTTTGCTTCAGGTTATTATAAAAAATTTCTGAGGATTTTGTCACAATTCAAATATACTAACAAATTATAGTTTTATTTTTATGTAATTTTTAAGATTAATGTCTACTAAAATTTTAATAACGGGCGGTCCAGGTACAGGTAAAACATCTGTAATAAATGAACTTTTGAATAGAGGATACTTTTGTTTTCCTGAAATTGTGAGAGAATTAAAATCTTCAAAAGGAAGTGATGGTGTGAAAAATTATTTTGATTCTAACCCAATAGATTTTACAAATAAATTATTTCATCTAAGAACAAATCAATACGCAAAAGAAATAAAATCTGACAGTATATTTTACGACAGAGGACCAATTGATTCCATTGCATATCTTAAATTCAAGAAAATTAATTGTCCTAACAGACTAATTAATCTCGCCAAAACAATTAAATATGATTTTTATTTCATTGCTGAGCCTTGGGAAAAAATCTATGTAAATGATGAAATAAGAGAAGAGACATTTAATCAATGTAAAGTGATTCATCAGAGTATAGTATCAACATACAAACAATTTAATGCTGAATTAATAAGTTTACCATTTGAATCAGTTAATGATAGAGTAGAATTTATATTAAATAGAATCAAGATATGAGGATTATTTTTATGGGTACGCCTGATTTTGCTGTTGATAGTCTTGATTCTATTTATAAATCAAATCATGATTTATGTGGTGTTGTCACAACACCAGATAAAAAAGCAGGTAGAGGTCAAAAGATGAAAGAAAGTGCAGTTAAAAGATATTGTATTTCAAATTGCATAAAACTCTTGCAGCCGGTTGCTTTCAATGATAAAGTTTTTATTAATAAACTAAAAAGTTTTAGAGCCGATATTTTCGTTGTTGTTGCTTTTAAAATACTACCGAAAATCATTTGGGAAATACCTAGTAAGGGGACTATTAATATACACGCGTCTTTATTACCACAACTTCGCGGAGCTGCTCCAATTAACTGGGCTATAATTAATGGACTTAGAAAGACAGGACTTACAAGTTTTTATATAAATGAAGGTATTGATACTGGAGATATTATTATGAAAAAAGAATTAGAAATATCTGAGAATGATAACTTTGGTTCACTCTATACAAAATTGAAGAAATTAAGCTCAAGTTTTATAATTGATACAATTGAATGCATTGAGAATGGATTAAAACCAGTCATTCAATCTAAAATTAAATCAGAACTTTTAAAAGCACCTAAAATTGATAAAAAAAATACGAGGATTAGATGGGATATTGATGGTCGCAAAATTAATAATTTAATTAAAGGGCTTTCCCCACACCCAGGAGCATGGTCAACTATAAAATCCAGTGAAATTAGATTAAAAATTCTAGATTCATCATTTATTCCTAAACAAGGTCTGAAAGGTATTAACGGCTGTGTTTTATCGATTAATAAAAATTGTATGGTAAAAGTAAAAGATGGATATATTAATATTTTTAAAATAAAAGTTGAGGGTAAAAAAGAGCAAAGTGGTCTTGATTTTCTTAATGGAATTCAAAGAAAAAAAATACAATTTTTTTGAGAAAGGGAAATTTATTAATATCAAATTATACACTCATCAATGATCTAGAATTTAACAGGTCAGTAATTTACATTACAAAGGATAATGATGAGGGTTCTATTGGCTTTGTTATAAATAAAAAATCTTCATATAAAATTTGTGATCTAGACAAAAAGTTCAGTGATATTAAAGCCCCTATATACTTCGGAGGCCCTGTTGGTGTAGATACTATTCATTTCATACACAGAAAAAATAAAATGTTAAGTAGCAGTGAAAAAGTTTCAAATGAAATATATTGGGGTAAAGACTTTGACAAGTTAATATCGCTTATAAGAAAAAAAAAAATTGATATTGGGAATATTAAATTTTTTATGGGCTACTCAGGTTGGGAACATAAACAGCTGGAGAATGAAATAACTGAAAATTCATGGTTGGTTCAAAATAATTTCAGTTTAGATGATATTTTTAAATGCGGGAAAGATTTTTGGAAAAAAATACTCTTAAATTTAGGAGACAAATATAAATTATGGGCAAACTCACCGGAAAACCCAAATTATAATTGAACATGATCATTCAAAATTGATAGTATTTTATTAGTCAAATCAGACTTTAATTTATTTTTTCTATATTCTGTAATTGAAAAAATTCCTTGGATAGAATTGCAACCAAAAATCTCATCCGAATCAATCAATTCATAAGAATGTATACTCCTCTCAACTATTTCAATTTTATTTTTTTTTAGAATTCTAATAATATTTTTTCGCATAACCCCATTTAAACAACCCGACTTCAAATCAGGTGTTAAAAAACAACCATCCTTGATCAAAAATAGATTTGAATTAATAAATTCACATACCATTTTGTCGTTATTTAGCAGTATACAATTATCCAAAAGATTTTCTTTTGCATATATGGAGGCAATTACATTTATAATTTTATTATTTGATTTTATTGAGGAAATTAATTGTTTGTCTATGTAATATTCTTTAAAAATATCAACTTTATAATTACCTTGATTAATTGTAAATTTTTTTGATTTCAAATTTTCACAGGATATCAAAAACTTACATTCATTGGATAAAGGTCTGTATTTACCTGCTGAGTTTCTAAAAACTGATAGACGAACTCTTGAACAATCATTATTCGAAATAACATTGTGTAATCTCATTATATTTTCCTCAAAAAAATCGGGTGTAAAATGATCGGGAATATCAATCCTAAGGATTCTCATTGAAGAAATTAATCTAAAATAATGATCCTCCCAAAAACATATTTTTCCATCAATTATTCTTATTGATTCAAATACTGAGTCGCCATAAAAAAAACCTCGATTATTTTCAATTTGATATGATTGCTCTGTAAGCTGACCGTTAAAATTAATCATTAAATTTATTGAGAAGATCCAATAACCTGTTTTAGGTCAGAAATTTGACTTTCCCAGAGCATTTTTCCCTCCTCTACCTCATCTTCTTCAGCAAAATCAAATACAACTAGTGAAACGTCTTTAGTAAGCTCATCAACGACAATATTAATTTCAAAAAAAGAATCATCATCATTATCCAACCACTTAAATCGAACATACTTGTTATTCTTAAAAGAAATTAGTTCAGCCTTTTCCTCAACTCCGTCCCAAAAGAAAGAAAAAATCTTTCCTCTAGAGTTTACATTATCTGCAAACCATTCGGATAAATTTGAGGCTGATGAGATATACTGATAAAGCATGTTTGGGGATGCATGAATAGGGAACTCTAGCTCATATTTAATTTTTTCTGACATAGAGACAATATAATACTAAAAAATCAAAATCAACTATTTTTTTTTTTTTTTTGAACAGTGTTTGACTGTAGTTATATTGTTTTTATCTTTGAGCACTTGGCGAGGTAGCTCAGGTGGTTAGAGCGTCGGATTCATAACCCGGAGGTCGGGAGTTCAAGTCTCCCCCTCGCTACATTTTAGAAAATTCCTGAATAAAATTTTTGAGCTTGAATAATCTCTCCTCTCCATTATCCATTAATCTTATTTTAATATTATCTCCATCTTTTTCTTCTTGACCATAAATTATTACAAAATTAAAGTTATTCTTATCTGCAAATGAAAACTGCTTTGAAACTTTTGTTGAATCAGGATAAACAAATACATTTCTACCATGAGATCTTAAACCATCTATTATATTTTTGATTTCATTAATAAAATTAATATCAAAGTTGATAATTAGAATATCATTAGAAATTACCTTTAGTTCTGGAAAAAGATTCTTCTCATCCATTAACAAATGAATCCTTTCAAGTCCGAAGGATATTCCTATGCCTGATAGGTTATCAACACCAAAAGATTTTGTCAAATCCGAATATCTTCCACCACCACCCAATGATCCTATATTAGAGTCAGGAGCAACAACTTCATAAATTATACCTGTATAATAATTAAGACCTCTAGCTAAAGATAAATCAAATTCGATTTCAACTAGTTCATCTGAATTTTCCATCATTTCATAAATCTTATTAATTTCTTCAGCTGCTTTGATTGATAATGCGTCTGAAAATTCATTTGTGATTTTATTTATTAAATCAGAAAACTTTCCTGAATATCCAAATAATTCGAATAAATAATCTATATGACTATCTTTAATGTTT
Source organism: uncultured Bacteroidota bacterium (assembly GCA_902614065.1). Lineage (GTDB taxonomy): Bacteria > Bacteroidota > Bacteroidia > Flavobacteriales > Flavobacteriaceae > Eutrophosalina. The sequence goes on from CACMJT010000004.1 coordinate 144,416, forward strand.
AAATCATTTCTAAGTAAGTTTCTTAGTTTTTCTGACCCAATCTTATCCCGCTTGTCGATTAGGACTATAAATTCATTGAAACTATCACTTATTCCAATTTTATTGGCAATAGAATTTAAAATTTGTCGGTGATTAATTTTGATTTTCACATCTTTCAAACCTAATTCTCTGAAAACCTTAGAATAAATTTGAATCATCTCATACTCGAGTAAGATTGAGTTAGAACCAATAGCATCAACATCACATTGTGTAAACTCTTGAAACCTTCCTCGTTGAGGTCTATCAGATCTCCATACTTTTTGAATTTGAAACCTTTTAAAAGGGAAGTTTATCTTATTAAAGTGCTGAGCAACAAATCGCGCCAAAGGAACAGTCAAATCAAACCTTAAACCTTTTTCACTAATCGATGATACAAACTGATTCAATTTACCAGCAGATAATGACTCAATATCAGCTTTTTTTACCTTTTCGCCACTGTTAATTATATTGAAAATAAATTTATCACCCTCATCACCATATTTTTCATAAAGTGTCGCTCTTTTTTCAATTGATGGCGTCTCTATTTCAGAGTAGCCGAAGGAAATAAAAACGTTTCGAATTTTATTTATTATGAATCTTATTGAAAGCAATTCACTTGGTCCATAATCTTTAGTTCCTTTTGGGTTGGTTGATTTATTTGACATATTCATCAAATATCACTCTTTTAAAAAAAATAAAAAAATTAAGGAATTACTTTTCTGAAGAAACAACTTCGAATGAAAGCTCAAAGTTAACTTCCCTGTGTAGTCTTATTTTTGCAGAATATTTACCAGTTTTCTTGATGTTTGAGGATAAAATAATACTATTTTTTTCTATTTCAAATCCTTCTTCTGCAAGTTTCTTGCTAATATCCAAATTGGTAACTGAACCAAATAGTTTATCAGATTCTATAACTTTTGCGGAGATGGTAAGTTCCAACTTTTCTAATTTTTTAAGAATTTTATTAGCTTCTTCAATTGCAGATTTGTCTTTATTGGCAGATTGTTTTAGTTTTTCCGCAAGTGCTTTTTTAGCTGATATTGTTGCTAATATAGCTTTTCCTTGAGGAATTAAGAAGTTTCTTCCATAACCGTTCTTGACAGTAACGACATCATCGGCAAAGCCCAAGTTTTCAACATCCTTTTTTAAAATTATCTCCATATTTTTTATTTGAGTAAATCAGCTTGGTATGGAAGTAAAGCAAGATGACGTGCTCTTTTTACAGCTACAGATATTTTTCTTTGAAATTTTAAGGATGTACCAGTTAATCTCCTAGGTAAGATTTTGCCTTGCTCATTTATGAACTTTAACAAGAAATCGGGATCTTTATAATCAATGTGTTTTATTCCAAGTCTTTTGAATCTACAGTACTTTTTTCTATTTTTTGTTGAGATATCTAATGGTGTTAAATATCTAATTTCACCTTGGTTTGTGTTTACATTTAAATCCGCCATAATTGTTAAACTTTTTCTTTTTTCATTCTACTTCTTCTTTTAATCGACCACTCTGTGGCATATTTATCTAGTTTGACATTTAGATAGCGCATAACTCTTTCATCTCTCTTTAACTCTGTCTCGTAAATATTAATGATATTATCATCTCCACTGTACTCAAAATCAATTAAAGAATAAAATCCGCTTAATTTGTTTTGAATTGAGTAAGCTAACTTTTTAAGACCCCAATTTTCAGTATCAATAATTTTACAACCATTGTCCTTTAGGAAACTTTGATACTTTTTGATTACATCATTAACCTGAGCTTCGGACAAAGCCGGGTTCAATATAAATGTCGATTCGTAGTGATTCATAAATTTCGAGGGCAAAAATACTGTTTATATCAAGACTTCCAAAAAAAAATATAATTTAATTATAGGGATCTACATCGACATTTGTTTTGATTAATCTAAACTGGCTATATGTATTAAACTTTTTTAAAATTTTTGATATAATATTTTTTATTGAAAACAGATTATCTTCTGGTTTAACTTTTATTAATAGATTCATTAAAAATTCATTTTTTATTTTTGATACAATCGGAAATTCGGGTCCCAATATTTTAGATTTCATATTCTTTTTTAAAGCATTTGCAAACCAATTTGAACCGTCATATAAAATTTTCCTATCTCTTGAACGAAACTTTATTTTAATAAGTTTAACATAGGGTGGATAGCTAAATTCTTTTCTCAGGGCTAATTCTCCACCAAAGTAATTTATGTCATCATCTAATTGTAGTTTTCTATTTAAACTGTGATTTACATTTTTTGTTTGTATTAGAACAGTTCCTTGTGATTTTGATCTACCAGCCCTTCCGGATACCTGTCTTATCATTTGAAAATATTTTTCATTGGCACGAAAATCTGGATAATTCAATAAAAAATCCGATTCAATTACACAGACTAATGAAACATTACTAAAGTCAAGCCCCTTGGTAACCATCTGAGTACCAACCAAAATATCAAACTCTTTCTCTTCAAATCCTCTTATTATTGACTTAAAACTTTTTTTAGTTCGTGTAGTATCGTAATCCAATCTAGCTACCGTGACATTGGGAAATTTTTTTTCAATTTCATTTTCTATTAATTGTGTACCAACTCCTCTTCGATTTAGTGAAGGCAGGCCACAACTTGAGCAATTTTTTTTCTCTGGTTCGTGATGACCACAATAATGACACTTTAATGTGTTTGCATTCAAATGATATGTCAAACTTATGTCACAATTAGGACAATTTTCAACCTCATTACATGCAGTGCATTGAAGAAAAGTTGAATAGCCTCTTCTGTTTCTGAAAATTATAACTTGCTCTTTTTTTTCAATTCTTAATTTAATTTCACTTATAACTTTATCGCTGAATAATTTTTTTGTTGATGAATGATCTAAAAATTGAATTTTTGGTGGGTCAAAACCTCCAAACCTTCTTCTCAAATTAACCAAAGAGTATTTTCCAATTTTTGCATTATAAAAAGACTCCAAACTAGGGGTCGCGGAACCTAAAAGAACAGAACATCCATGAATTTTTGATAAATAAACTGCAATATCTCTAGAGTTGTAGTAAGGTGATTTTTGAGTTTGTTTATATGAATTTTCATGCTCCTCATCTACTATTATTAAACCGTTGTTTCTAATAGGAAGAAAAACTGCTGACCTTGCTCCCAGTATCAAGTAAGGATCATCTTTTGAAATAATTTTTTTCCATATCTCTAATCTTGTTTGAGGATTTACAGATGAGTGATAAACAATTAATTCTTTATCAAAAAAAGAGTTTAACCTATTAACTAATTGTGTTGTTAATGCAATTTCGGGGACAAGAAAAAGGACAGATTTACCTTGATTTAGTTGGTTTTTTATACATTCAACGTAAATTTCAGTCTTCCCAGAAGAAGTAACGCCATGAAAGAGAATTACTTTTTCTTTTTTAATTTCTTTTTCAATTCGGTTGTAAGAAGTTTTCTGATCCTTTGACAGTTCAATTTTTTTATCGGTTTTCTTATCAATATCTTGAGATCTTAAAATATTTTTTTTGAACTCAACTAGAGCATTTGATCTTATCAAGGATTTGATCGCTGAGTCTGAGATATTAAGTTTGTTTTTAACTCTACTTTTACTTATTTCAGTTTGATTTTCTAAGAAAAATAAATCAATAATTTTTTTTTGGAGCGGAGTTTTGGCCAAATTATATGGATCTACAGACTTATTTATCTTTAAGTACGATTTAATTATGGGCTTATAATAATCAAATACTTCCTCACTTAGAAGAATTTTATTTTTTTCAATTAATTCATCAATTAATTTAATTGATTCTTTTCCATAAATTTTAATAATATCTTTAAGAGTAATCTCTACGGAATTTTTAATATCATTTAAAATTAATTTAGATTGATCCGAGGTTTCTAAATTGTTTTTTTCATTTGATAACTTTATTATTGTTTCACTTTTCACTAAAAATATTTTAGGTAAAGCAGTTTCATAAACTTTTCCAATCGGACACAAATAATATTCACTGATCCATCTAAACAAATCTATTTGCTCAGTTGAAAGACATGGTGAATCATCTACAATAAACTCAATATCCTTCAAATTAAAATCATATTGTTTATTAATAAATTTTTTAACAACTATTGCCGTGTATAATTTTTTGTGACCAAAACTGACAATTACTCTGGAGCCTTTTTTTATATTTTCGAATTCTAATTTAGAAACCATGTAATCAAAAGTTTGGCTTAATGGAATTGGAATTACGACCTCAACTGTATATAGATCCGACAAAGTAAAATTGGTTTTTTAGTTAATTTAGCAATTTAATAGGATTTATGGAACTTATAATTGCTAGTCAAAACCAAAATAAGTTGGTGGAGTTTAAAAAAATTTTGGGAGACAAAATTAATTTGTTCAGTTTGAGTGACATTGGTTTAAATCAAGAAATTCCTGAGAATGAAAAAACCATAAAAAAAAACGCAATGTTTAAAGCTAAGTTTGTAAACATACAAACAGGAAAAAATGTTTTTGCTGATGATACTGGCCTAGAAATTGATTCATTAAATGGAGAGCCTGGGGTTTATTCAGCAAGGTACTCCGGGGTTGAGAGAAACTCAGATAAAAATATTGAATTGGTATTAACTAAACTAAAAAATAAATCCAATAGAAACTCAAGATTTAAAACTATTATTTCTCTAATTCTTGATGGCAAGAGTGTTAATTTTGAGGGTGTTGTTGAGGGAAAAATAACTGAAGAAAAAAGAGGTAATAATGGTTTTGGCTACGACCCAATTTTTCAACCCAATGGATATGCATCAACATTCGGCGAAATGAGTTTAAAGGAAAAAAATAAAATTAGTCATAGGTCAATAGCAATTAATAAAATGGTACAATATTTAAAAGAAAATAATTTATTGTAAGTTTATTTTATGAGGATATTAAATATTTTCATCTTAGTTTTTTTTAGCACAAGTTGCTACATTTTTTCACAAGATTTAGTAATAGGAGTTGTAGAAAATGATGCTGATTCAAAGCCTATATCAAATGTTCACGTAATCAACCTGAATAAAGTTGAGGGAACAATTACTAATAAGGATGGTGAGTTTGAAATTAGTGCCCAAGTTAATGATACCTTGTTTTTCTCTTATTTAGGCTTCAAATCCATAAAAATTAGAGTAACCAATGACTTAATAAGATTTCAAAATTCTAAGATTAAATTAACTGAGCTAGCATATGCATTGGAAGAAGTTGTTGTAAGCCCCTATCAACTAACTGGTTACCTAGAGATTGATGCAAGAAATATCCCGCTAAGTAAAACATACCGATACAATATTCCCGGACTACCCACAAGGGGATACGAAGCCGGAACCAGTAGCCCGGGTGCTATTAGTAAGGTTTTTGCTGCTATATTCAATCCAGTGGATTTTCTTTATAACATCTTTGGTAAAAAACCAAGGCAAATGAATAAACTAAAATTAATGAAAGAAGATTATCAAATTAGAGAACTTCTGAGCACAAAATTTGATCGTGAAACATTAGTTGAATTGTTACAAATAGATAAGTTTGATATAGATGAAATTCTGAGAAATTGCAGTTACTCGGAAAGTTTTATTTTATCTGCAAACGACTTACAAATTCTTCAAGCAATAAGTCAGTGCTACGAAGAATTCAAACTGCTTAAGAGAAAATAAATTTCTTTTCCTAGATATATTATCTTTGCATAATAATGAAACAACGAATTAATTCGATTTCACCAATTGATGGAAGATATTTTGATAAAGTTCAAGTTTTATCTAATTTTTTCTCCGAAAAAGCACTAATTAAATATAGGCTAAAAATTGAAATTGAATATTTTATTTCTCTATCTAAATTAGATATTAAAGAGTTCAAAGGTTGGAATAGTCAAAATGACAAACACTTAAGAAAAATATACCTTGAATTCAATGAGAGTGATGCTCTGGAAATAAAAAAAATAGAAACAATTACAAATCATGATGTAAAGGCAGTCGAATATTTTTTAAAAAAGAAGTTCGAAACACTTGGATATGAAAAATTTTCTGAATTTATTCATTTTGGACTAACATCACAGGACATTAATAATACTGCAATTCCTCTGCTAATAAAAGATTTTTTAGAATTTGAAATCAAAGACAAAAATAACGATGGTTATTACCAACAAATTTCTAGGTTAATAGATAAAATTGAAGAAAAATCTAAAAAATATAAAAACATTTCAATGTTGGCTAAAACACATGGTCAGCCTGCATCACCAACAAAACTAGGTAAAGAGTTCAAGGTTTTCTCAACAAGGATCAGAGAACAAATTAAATTATTAAAGAAAATTCCACACTCGGCTAAATTTGGTGGAGCAACAGGAAATTTTAATGCTCACCTTGTAGCATTTCCCAAAATTCAATGGAAAAAATTTGCTAATGATTTTGTAAGTGGACTAGGATTGAAATTATCATATCCCACTACCCAGATAGAACACTATGATAATTTAGCTGCTTTGTTTAATAACCTTAGTAGGATTAATAATATTGTTATTGATTTTAATCAAGATATGTGGCTCTACATTTCAATGGATTACTTTAAGCAAAAAATCAAAAAAGGTGAAATTGGTTCATCAGCAATGCCTCATAAGGTTAACCCGATTGATTTTGAAAATTCAGAGGGTAACCTTGGCTTAGCCAATTCTATATTCAATCACTTATCATCAAAACTTCCAGTGTCGAGACTTCAAAGGGATTTAACGGATAGTACGGTGCTTAGAAATATAGGTGTTCCAATTGCTCATTCGATTGTTGCAATAAAGTCTACAATCAAGGGCATAGATAAACTGCTAGTAAATCAAGAAAAAATCAATGAGGAACTGAACAAAAATTGGATTGTGGTTTCAGAGGCGATACAAACAATATTGAGAAGAGAGGGTTATCCGCATCCTTACGAAGAACTAAAAAAGCTAACAAGAAATAATAAAAAAATTGATAGAGAGGTTTTTATTAACTTCATTAACTCTTTGAACATAAATAAAAATATAAAGGAAGAATTAAAAAAAATTAATCCCCATAATTACACTGGAATTTGAAATTAAGAAAAACTCAATTTATTTTTTTATTAATTATAATTGCCACTTTATCAAGGCTTATCCCCCACCCTCCAAATTTTACACCAATAACTGCGATAGCTTTATTTTCAATTACAAAATTCCACAACAAATTTTTAGCAACCTTAACTCCGCTATTATGTCTATACCTATCAGATTTATTTTTAGGATTTTATACCATTAATATATTTGTTTACTTATCATTTATATTTGTAAGCTTATTGGGATATTACATTGGAAAAATAAACTTGTACTCAGTTCTTTTGTCAAGTATATTGTTTTTTATAATTTCTAATTTCGGAGTATGGATTTTAGGTTACCCTAAAACAATTGAAGGATTTTTTTTATGCTACTTTAATGCAATACCTTTTTTTGGATACACAATTTTAGGAGACTTGTTTTATTGTTATGTAATAAAATTAGTTTACAATTATTATGAAAGAAAAAACTATAATAAATTAGTTTCTTAAGTAAGAAAAATCAATTTTCGATATTCTCTGAATTGTTAGTCTTTTCAATGATTTGGGGATCAATTTGAGGTATATTTTTATCTAAGATTTCAAATTTTGTGTTCATTTCCTTCTTAAAGTCATCACTATTTTCCTTTAATTCACTTAATTCAATCTTTTTATTTCTTTTCTCTTGAGGAGGATTTAATTTTTCAGCAGTATCATATTGCTGGACCAACTTTACAAATTCTTTAGGCAATATTCTTCCCGCCTTTTGAATGTCGCTAATTACAATTTGATTATACCATTGATCGATTTGAATCCTACGCTTAGCAGCGTGTGCAAATGTTCCAATGACCCTACATATATTATCTCTTTCCTCAGGACTTAGTTTGTCTGCAAATTCATAATCCTCAATTTTTTTTAGGCTCAAAATTATAGGTTCGAGAGAATCTTTAGTTACAATAAATACCATATAATCACCACAATCAATTCTAAATTCTTTAATGGAGTGAGTTGTATTAGTGGGAATAACTAAAAAAAGTTCTTTTCTAACATCACTGTGTTTTGCATATTTTTTCAGGTTTGTTGCTTGATCTTTCAAATAAGTATTAAATTTTGAGGTATCATCGCCCAAAGGACTCTTAGCATCAAAAACAATTAACTGATCTAATATCTTAATTGAACAATCAGGTTTATTTCTGGGGTAAGGAAAATCTTCTTGACTTACGTAATCAATTATATTTTTTTTGCATATTAATTGAATATGATTTTGAACATCATCCTCATGTTGTTTCCATTGCATCTTTTTTTCACTTAACTCACTTTCTTTATCATCGATGACTTTTTGTTGTCTTTTTTGTTCCTCAATCATTAACCTATCTGTATGTTCTGCAAATTTTATTACAGCTTCATCTTTAGTGTTACGCGTTTGATCTAAATCTTTTTTTAAGCCAACATTAATTTTCTCTATGTCTGAAAGTTTGTTCTCGAGTGATTGATATTTTATGTCTAGTGACTTTTTTTCATCTTTCAAGGTATCTAATTCTTCCAATCTAACCTCCAACATTTCGTTTTCTCGTTGTAGGTCTGAAATTGTTACGGTGTGCTGATTTTTCTTTAAGAAAAAATATACCAATGCAGATGCTAATAAAGAAATAACTATAAATAGAATTGTTTCCATTAATAAAAAGGTATAAAAATTTAAATTAATTGAGATTATTTAGTTAAATACATTTTCCTGCGAGAATATATTTCATAAAAATCATCATCTTTCAAGTCATCAATGAACAAAATACTTTCACCTGTACTCTTCATTTCAGGACCTAAATTTTTATTTACGTTGGGGAACTTACTAAAAGAAAAAACAGGTTGTTTTATAGCAAACCCATCTAATTTGGATTCAAATTTAAAATCGCTTATTTTATTTTTTCCTAACATTATTTTTGTCGCATAATTTACATAGGGCTGTTTGTAAGCTTTAGAGATAAATGGTACTGTTCTAGATGCTCTTGGATTTGCTTCAATTATGTAAACTGTATCGTCTTTAATTGCAAATTGTATATTAATTAAACCAATAGTTTTCAGTGCTAGAGCAATTTTTTTTGTGTGATCAATAATTTGTTGCATCACAAAATCACCCAAGTTGAATGGAGGCAATGTAGCATTTGAATCTCCCGAGTGGATTCCACATGGTTCAATATGCTCCATTATTCCAATTATTTGAACATTTTCACCATCACAGATAGCATCAGCCTCTGCTTCAATTGCACCATCTAAATAATGGTCTAGAAGTAGTTTGTTATTTGGGATTTTTTGTAAAAGATCCACAACATGTTTTTCTAAATCCTCTTTATTAATCACAATTTTCATTCCCTGGCCGCCCAATACATATGAAGGTCTAACAAGTATTGGGAAATTTAAACTTTCTGACAATTCCAAAGCTTGTTCTGCAGTTTCAGCAACGCCGAATTCAGGGTAAGGAATATTGTTTTTCTTTAAAAGTTCCGAAAAAGAACCTCTATCTTCTGCAAGGTCTAAAGATTTAAAAGTGGTTCCTATTATTTTAATACCGTATCTATCCAGCTTTTCAGCCAATTTTAGTGCTGTTTGACCACCAAGTTGAACTATAACTCCTTCTGGCTTTTCATGTTGGATTATATCGTATATATGTTCCCAAAATACGGGCTCAAAGTAAAGTTTATCAGCCACATCAAAGTCGGTCGAAACTGTTTCAGGATTACAGTTGATCATAATTGTCTCATAACCACACTCAGAAGCAGCGAGTACACCATGAACACAACAATAGTCAAATTCTATCCCTTGGCCAATTCTATTTGGCCCTGACCCTAGAACAACAATCTTCTTTTTTCCACTTGATTTGCTTTCATTATCGACAAACAGATTTCCATTAGTATCCATGACCTCTTCCTCAAAAGTTGAATAGTAGTATGGAGTTACTGCTTTGAACTCAGCTGCACATGTGTCAACAAGCTTGTAAACTCTATTTATATCCAGCTTTTTTCTTTTTTTATAAACTTGACTTTCCAAACATTTAAGCATGTGCGCAATTTGACGATCAGCAAATCCTTTTTGCTTTGCTTCAAGCAATAATTCCTTATTTAAAGATTCTATATTGTGTTTAGAAATTTCATCCTCTAGGTGAGACAATTCTTCATATTGATTTAAAAACCATAAATCAATTTTTGTTATTTCATGAATTCTATTAATTGATATTCCAGCTTTTATTGCATCGTATATGACAAATACCCGATCCCAGGATGGGTATTTTAATTTATGCATTATTGTCTCGTAATCTCTGTACCCTTTTCCATCAGCCCCTAGCCCATTACGTTTTATTTCCAATGATTGGGTGGCTTTGTGTAGAGCTTCTTGAAATGATCTTCCAATAGCCATTACTTCACCTACAGCTTTCATCATTAATCCAACAGTTCTTTCTGAGCCCTCAAACTTATCAAAATTCCATCTTGGAATTTTTACAATTACGTAATCTAGTGTTGGCTCGAATAATGCAGAAGTTGATTTTGTTATTTGATTATCTAATTCATCAAGTGAATAACCTATTGCTAATTTGCTTGCAACTTTAGCAATTGGATAGCCGGTAGCCTTTGAAGCTAATGCGGAGGATCTTGAGACACGGGGGTTGATTTCAATAGCAATAATATCTTCATTATCATCAGGACTAACTGCAAATTGAACATTGCATCCTCCAGCAAAATCACCGATACTTCTCATCATTTTTATAGCCATATCTCTCATTTTTTGATATGTCGTGTCTGAAAGAGTCATTGCTGGAGCAACGGTTATTGAATCACCTGTATGAATACCCATAGGATCCATATTTTCGATCGTGCAAATTATTACAACATTATCATTTTTATCTCTAAGTAGCTCTAATTCATATTCCTTCCAACCTATTAAAGCCTTGTCAATCATGACCTCATGAATTGGTGAAGCTTCTAAACCTCTGTTTAGAAGTGTGTCAAATTTTTCCTCTTGGTATACAATAGAAGCACCTGTACCTCCCAAAGTGAATGAGGGTCTAACACAAAGAGGAAAACCAAACTTTTGCGCAATTTCTTTTCCTTTTAAAAAAGAGGTTGCAGTTTCTGAGGGAGCATAAGGAATATCAATTTTTTCTAACAATAATCTAAATTTTTCTCTATCCTCAGTAATCTGAATTGCATCAATATCAACGCCAATAATTTCGATATCAAACTCATCCCAAATCCCCTTTTCACCTGCTTCAATACACAAGTTTAATGCAGTCTGTCCGCCCATTGTTGGTAGAACAGCATCAATATTATGCTTCTGAACAATTTTGCGAATTGACTTGGTATTAAGTGGGAGTAAATAAATGTGATCAGCCATGACGGGATCTGTCATGATGGTAGCAGGATTTGAATTAATTAAAATAGTTTCAATTCCATCTTCTTTTAATGACCTAAGGGCTTGAGAACCAGAATAATCGAATTCGCAAGCTTGACCAATTACAATTGGACCTGAACCGATTATGAGTATACTTTTAAGGTCTTTTCTTAGGGGCATAATCGTTCTTCAATATATCAAAAAAAAGGTGTTATTTTTAAAAACAACACCCTTTTTTTGTAATCTTTTTTTCAACTTATTTTTTATGTCTTAATTCACTAGAAACAGTCAATTTTTTTCTGCCTTTTTTTCTTCTAGCTGAAAGAACTTTACGTCCTTCAGGTGTGGACATTCTCTCTCTAAATCCATGCTTATTTTTTCTTTTTCTATTTGAGGGCTGAAACGTTCTTTTCATCTAGAATAAATTTCGCCAAATATACAATAATTGAAATTAATTCATTAATAAAAGTTTTTTTTAATTTTACGAAATAAATAACGACAAGTGTTCAATAAAATATTCAAACTAATTCTTGCATTTTTATCGATAATTTTTTGTGTTACCCAATTTATGAATGACAACATTGGAAACGGAATAGCACTAATATTTTTATCACTAACCTTTATTCTACTGTATTTTAAAAATGAAATGCTAATCTTGGCATTTTTAAGAATGAGAAAACAAGATTTCGACGGTACAGAAAAATATTTAAATATGATTAAAAATCCGGAAAAATCTTTAATCAAAAAACAACACGGATACTACAATTATCTATTTGGAATCATATATTCACAAAAAAACCTAACTCAAGCTGAGAAGTTTTTTAAAAAGGCTCTTTCGCTAGGTCTCAACATGAATCATGACATTGCAATGGCAAAATTGAGTCTTGCAGGAATTTTGATGCAAAAAAGAAGAAAAAGAGAAGCAACGATGCTACTTAATGAGGCGAAAAAATTAGATAAGCATGGCATGATGACTCAACAAATAAAAATCATGCAAACCCAAATGAAAAGAATCTAATTAACCTTGAGTTATTAGTTTTGGTAGATTTTCATTAAACCATGTTGCTTTTCTCAAAATCATGGCATGATTACCTCCATTTACAAAAATTGCATTTTTAATATAAATTGAAGGAAAAACGAGATCATGTGTTCCATGAATATGAATTGTACTTTTGTGAGGTTTATTCTGCTCCCAATTTACAATTTGGTGAATAGCCCACTTTAAATAATTTTCATCCCTAAAGGATAGATATTTCCTGTACAACGAAATTCTTTTTTTTATCATAGGTCCAAAAACAAACACAACTAAAGATTCAAAATCATCAATCCAATTTAAAGGAAGATACTTGTAAGCTTTTGTTTTTTTACTTAATTGCATCATAAGGGGAAGTTCATGCCTAGATTTTACACTAGATATAATAATTACTTTTTTGACAACCATAATTTTGGAAAGCTCTTGAACAATAATTCCCCCAAAAGAAACACCTACTAGAATAATATTTTTTCCATTGATTTCTTTTGACAACCTGTCAACATATGATTTAAGTCCTTCGTTCTCATTTGGTTGAAACCATTCCAAATAATGAAGTTTGAAATTTTTTGGAAATTTTAAAAACTCAAAAATTTTACTGTTTGCTGCCATTCCTGGCATAAAAAAAATATCATATGTATCTCCCTGATTCAGAATTATATACAAAAATAGTTCTTTCAATTTTACTATATTTGTGGTAACAAAACAACTAAACAACTAACTTTTATGAACGATTTCTCGATTAATGATAATGACTTTTTGCGTCAATTTGAAGTTGAAATTAATGGCAAACTGGCAAAAGTTGAGTATGCTTTACAAGAAAGAAAGATTTTTTTGACAAAAATTATAATTCCAGAAAATACTGATGATAATTTTAAAGAAGAATTTTTAGTCTCAATTTTTGAACTCATTAAGGACAGAAAGTTGAGAATGATGCCAACATCGAGTGAGATAAAAGTTTTTTTGAAGAAAAACCGGGAATATATGGACCTACTTCCAGTTGGTGTCAGACTTTAAGTTCAACAGCCTGCTCTGCAATGCAACTGAAATCGCTGTCTATACTATCTAAGTAACAATTCACTATCTCGTTTTGTTTAGAATTTGACCAAAGAGATTTTACCCGGACATAATTTTCGGTATAGCCATATATGTATCCATTTTTATTCTCTGTCTCAAATAGAACATTATGAGAATTATTGATATTCTTTTTATAAAACTCAAGTTTTTTTGAGTTTGATAGCTCTCTTAAAATTTTACTTCTTTTATTTTTAATAATTTTTGAAACTTTCTGGTTCAACAATAATGATGAAGTGTTTGACCTTTCCGAATATGAAAATACATGTAGATAAGAAATATCAATAGACTTAAGAAAATTATATGTTTCTGTAAATTCCAATTCATCCTCGCCTGGAAATCCTACAATTACGTCTGAACCTATGCATGCATTAGGGATTCTTTTTCTTATGTATTCAAATCTTGACTCATAAACATTTCTTAAATACCTTCTTTTCATAAGTTTCAATATTTTATCCGAGCCACTTTGCAGTGGAATGTGAAAATGAGGAAGTATTTTTTCGGACTCACTTACAATGTCAATAATATCGTTATTCAAAAGATTTGGTTCAATTGATGATATTCTTAATCTTTTTAAATCTTTAATTTTACTTATTTGGTTCAATAAGTCAAGAAAATTATTTTGCCTTGGTTTTTTAGGATCAAAAATTCCAAAATCTCCAATATTAACACCTGTTAACACGACTTCTTTAACACCTTTATCAAGCAAAGATTTGATACTGTCTGTTACATTTTCTACAGAGGGGCTTCTTGATTTTCCCCTTGCAAGTGGTATCGTACAATAAGAACATTGATAATCACAACCATCTTGAATTTTTAAAAATGATCTAGAGCGATCACCAAAAGAGTATGATGGCATAAACTTATTTACATCAGATATTTGACAAGAATGATAATTTTGACTGATTTTTTTATCAAATTCTAAATAATTCAGAATATCAAACTTTTTATCAGCTCCCAAAACTAAATCAACTCCATCAATTGATGATATTTCTTTGGGTTTTAATTGAGCATAGCAACCTACAGCAACAACATAGGCATTCGGATTATTTTTTTTTGTTTTGTTGACAAGGTACTTAAACTCTTTATCTGCATTTTGAGTAACTGAGCAAGTATTGATTATGTATATGTCAGATTTTTTATCAAAATCTACTTTTTCATAACCATTTTTGGTAAATTCCCTTGATATGGTTGATGTCTCAGAAAAATTCAACTTACAACCTAGTGTTTTAAATGCAACTTTCATGATTAAAAGAATTGCAAATATATACTTAAATTGAAGAAGTGAAATACATATTTATCAGTCTTTTTTTTTCATTAATTATTGTTTCATGTCACCATAATCCTGATAATAATCTTAAAATTTTTAAGTACAATGAATATTCCAATATAAGTTCATTGGACCCTGCATTTTCCTCTACATTGAGAAATATGTGGCCTTGCAATCAGTTGTACAATGGTTTGGTCAAATTGGATGAAAACCTAGAAATTAAAGCAGATATTGCGAAAGAATGGTATTTTGATGACAAAAAGAATGAATATACTTTCATTTTAAATGATAATGTTTTTTTTCATAAATCAGAGATATTTGGTAAAGACTCTACACGACAGGTGGTTTCTGAGGATTTTGTTTATAGTTTCAATAGAATACTAGATCCAAAAATAGCCTCACCTGGGTCATGGATCTTTAAAAATGTGAAGGAATTTGAAGCTGTTAATGATACAGTCTTAAAAATTAAATTGAAAAATAAATCAAATAGTTTTTTAGGAAAGCTTACAATGAAATATTCGTCTGTTGTTCCCTACGAATCATTTAAAGATGAAAAGATTTTAGATAATATTCCAATTGGTACTGGTCCATTTATTTTTAAAAAATGGGATAAAAACATAAAATTAGTGCTGAGAAAAAACAACAACTATTTTAAAATTGATAGTAGTGGAAAGAAACTGCCTTACCTAGATGGTATTGCAATCACATTTATTCCTGATAAAAAAAGTGAATTTATGGAGTTTATGTCCAAAAATCTTGATATGATAAATTCACCCGAAAATTCTATTGCAGAACTACTTTTTGACAATTATGGTGATTTAAAAAAAGATTATAAGAACATCAATATTATTAAAAATCCATACCTAAACACCGAGTACTTGGCATTTAATACAAATAACACACTGGAAAGCGAAAAATACCTAAGGTTGGCAATTAATCATGCAATTGACAGAGAAAAAATGATTAAATATTTAAGGCAAAATATTGGTTATCCTGCTTTGAGTGGAATCGTACCATCTGGTCTTAATCATGATTTTTTTAGTGAACGATATTTTTACGATGTAGATTTAGCAAACAAATATTTAAACAAGTATTTGGAAAAAAATGGAGATGAATTAAAAGAATTAAATGTTGTGACTGATGCTCAATACCTAGACGTCTTAGAGTTTATTCAATCTGAATTGAAAAAGATAAATATAAACTTGAAAATTGAAATTACTCCTCCATCAATACTCAGACAAGGAAAAGCAAAGGGGAAATATGATTTTTTTAGGGCAAGTTGGATAGCTGATTATCCAAATCCAGAAAATTATTTTGGACTTTTCTATTCAAAAAACAAAACACCCAATGGGCCAAATTATACATATTTTATGAATGAAAGATATGATAGTATCTACAACATATTAAAAGATGAAGAATCACACATTGAAAAAAATTTTGAAATTCTAGAGAATATCATACACGACTTCTCCCCGATCATTCCATTATACTATGACATGTCAATAAGACTTCTAAACAATAACATTGTTGGGATGTCTAACAATGCAATTAATATGCTTAATCTAGAGGAAGTAAATAAATTGTAATGTAAAATTACTTAACAGACTCAG
>CACMJT010000005.1 GCA_902614065.1 uncultured Bacteroidota bacterium
ACCACCTTTTATTATGTTTAACCTTAAAATATGAACCCCTTTACCAATTACATTACTTGTATTTTTTGTAACTGTAGTCCAACTTTGCCAATCGTTAGTTACTGGGAGAGTGAGATTATCCATAACCTCTATATAACGGCCAGTCGATTCATCAACAAGATCAAGCGAAATTTCACCAGCATCCGAGTTTGCAGCAACCCTAAAATCAATAGTGAATTTTCTATTTTGACTGTTGTATATTTTATATTCGACATAGTCATTTTTATCTGTATATCCGATGTTGGAACCACCACCATCATCAGTTGTGCTTTCGACGGAAATCCCTAACATATTAACATAATCTTCAGCTTCAATTTTGGCGGGCAGAACATACCTTGGCTCTAGGTTGTTCAAGACTTCCATATTTGAAAACTTATCAAGATTTTTTCCTGTTTTGGATTTTATTTTATCACCTGAATACGTAATTAAAATTTTTTGGGTAAAAAGGAGGTTGTCCTCTAAATTGATAACAATTGTTCTAGTTTTATTAGCGTTGTATGAAATGGATTGAATATTTAAATCATTATTTTCAACTGTTACATTAAAATCATCTATAACATTTTCTAATGTGGACTCATCAACGTCTTGGTTTAAATACAATTCAATTGATTTTTCGTCAGTACCAGTTTTAGCAGAAACAGAACTGAAATTTGCTTGATTAATTTCTCCAACTTTAACAAATTCTATTGAACTAATATTAACCTCATTATTGGAATCAAAATGTATTTTTATCTCTTGACTACCTTCATTCAAAACCACTCCATTCATTGAAGTTGTAATAAAATCAAACCAACCACCAGTACTGTTTGTTGACAAAACAGAAGTTAAGTTTTGGTCATTATTTGAAAGATAGAATTTTGCTCCATCAGCGGCAGATGCATGACGAAAATCTGCTCGATATAGGCCAGCCTCCTTTACGTTGACAGTATATTTTATCCATTCTCCTTTACCAACAAAACCTATGTGATAACCATTACTTTTCGAATCATTATTAGTCTCTATGTCAACACCATCATTTCTGTATCTCCAACCCCTATTCCAAGCTTGAAACGAACCAGTTGATAAATTATAATCAGCAGAATCTAAATCATAATAAGCAAAGCCGCTTTTTCCAAGATCATAGTCAGATAAATAAACCATACCTGGAATTTCTTGAGCTTTATTATACGGTATTGTTTCATTGGTGTGCGGTTGCCGCAAAAGAGCGTCTTTAATTCCTTTTCGGTATAAGCAATTTTTTATAAGTAGATTATCTGCTAATTTCATCATAGCAGCAAAAGCATCATCCTCACTTGGTTTATCGCCCTCTCCTTTCCAATAATTGATAATTTCTTGATACCCTGGATTTTTGACAACAGAAAATGCACTATCTATATCACCAAGTTTTTTAATAGCCCACCAAGCCCATCCAACATTGTTTGACTCAAATAAGTAAACCGCATCCGTATACCACTTGTTAGAATTCTCTCCAGATTCTCCCATCCAAAGAGGCACATTATAATTATCCCTCAGCGGTAAAATCCAATCCAAGTCATTCTCATTTGTCGAGTTCCAATATTTATGAAAACTATAAACCATATTATCATCCCAGGGAGGTGTAAGACCAGCATGATTGTTTCCGTAATCATTTCCTTCAATAAATAAAATATGGTTATCACCAACACCCCTAATTTCAGTAGTTATTCTTTCATAAATATCCCTTAATGCTACGCCACCTGGTAAGTCCCAGTTTGTTTCATTAATTAGGTCATAGCCTCCAATCCATTTGTTATCCTTATATCTTTCGGCAATTTTTTTCCAAAGCTCAACTAGTTTTGTTTTGTTTCTTTCACTTTCCCAAAGCGATGGTTTTGATGGGTCATAATCTGAAATTTCTGAATTTCTCCCCTGACCGCCCGGAGCAGCATGCATATCCAATATTACATACATTTGATGTGGTTCTGCCCATTCCAGAACGTTGTCAATAATATCAAAGCCTGTTTCAAGCCATGTATTTTGATCACTATTTGGTTCTTCTTGAATTGGGAGGGTAAATAAATTATAATGCAACGGAACTCTAATGCTATTAAATCCCCAAGCAGCTAAAGAATCAACATCTTCTTGCATAAAATGATTCTCTCTCCATTTTGCAAAAAATTGATTTGTTTTTTCTTCACCAACAAGTTCTGTAAATTTTTCAACAAACTCATGTTGTGCACCAGCTGTTCCTTCCGATTGCATCATGTAACCTTCCATAACTAGCCAACCACCAGGTGTGTAGCCCCTCAGTAAAACCTCGTTACCATTCTCATCCACAATGATTTTTCCACTGGTTTTTAGGCCCTGAGAAAATATAAATGACGTGAAAAGAACAAGAATTATTGTTAGTTGTTTTCGCACTGCCCAAAATTAAGAAAAATTACTGTGCGTGCATAGCAATATCCATCATAATGTTTTAAAAAAATTCTTGATTTTTAGTATTGGTACAAAAATTGGTATATTGTCTACATGAGCGAAAAAGAAAAAAATAAAAGAAGAGAATTTCTAAATCATGTTTGTCCTGCTGTAGCGATGGCTTTTTTAGGTGTTCCTGCCATTCAATCGTGTTCATCTGGTGATGATGATACTGATACGGGGAGCGGCAACAATAATGGTGGAAACACTGGAGGAAATACTGATGCTGGTTACACAAAAAGTGGAAATACAATTACCATTGATTTGAATCATTCAAATTTTTCAAATTTGCAAAGCCAAGGTTGGATTCAATTTACAGCTGAGAAAATGTTGATATTAAAATTGAGTTCTTCTTCTTACAAAGCCTTTGACGGAAGATGTCCTCATCAGGGTGTACACACTGCTTGGAGCTATAACACATCCAATAACAGATTTACTTGTGGTCAACACGGAAATTCTTATGACACAGATTGTGTCACGCCTGGAAATGGTGGGGTTCTAACTTGCTACAATACTACACTAAATGGATCTAGCCTTGTAGTTACTACATAGTAAATTTTCATTTGAAACCAAATATCAATATTTTTTGGTTCAAAAGAGATCTTAGGCTCGTAGATAACATTGCATTAAGCGATGCTATTGAATCCAAAAATCCACTACTGCTTATTTATTTATTTGAACCAATAGTCATTAATGATCGGCATACTTCAAAAAAACACATAAATTTCATCAGAGAATCCATTTTAGACCTCAACAACAGTTTGAAAAAATTTGACACTCATATTCATGTCTATGAATGTGAATTAATCAATTTTTTTCAAAAATTATCAAAAAAATACAATGTGAAATCCGTTTTTTCGACAGAGGAAATAGGTCTAGATATTACTTACAAGAGAGATATTGCCTTCAAATCTTTTTGCAAAACAAATAAAATTGAATGGATTGAAAAACCAAGGACTGGTGTTTTTAGAGGAAGAAAAAATAGAGACAAATGGATTGAAAACTGGAAAACTCAAATGATGCAACCAATTAAAGCTCTCAATACAAGTTGTGAAAGCTTTATTAATGTAAGTATTGATAAGCTTGATGAGATTAAAATTAAAAAAACTAGCCCAAGTCATACACAAAAGGGAGGTCCAACAGAGGCTCACAAATACTTGAAAAGCTTTTTAAATGATAGATATAAAAAATATCATTTTAAAATTAGTAAACCTGAACTTTCAAGATATCATTGTTCTAGATTGTCTCCATATTTTTCTTGGGGAAATTTATCAACAAGATATGTTTGGCAATTAGCAAAAAAAGAAATTGAAAAAGGCAAATCAAGATTACACTTCAACTCGTTCACATCGAGATTAAGGTGGCAATCACATTTTATACAAAAATTTGAGATGGAATCAGAAATGGAATTTAGAAGCATTAATAAAGGATATAAAAACAATAAGACAATCAACAAAAAATATTTAAATGCTTGGAAAAAAGGAAAGACTGGATTTCCTCTGGTCGATGCAAGTATGAGATGTGTTGTAAAGACTGGTTATCTAAATTTTAGAATGAGAGCATTACTAGTTTCATTTTTAACACACCATTTATGGCAGAATTGGCAAGACGGAGTGGTTCATTTGGCAAAAAACTTTTTGGATTTTGAACCTGGAATTCACTACCCACAATTTCAGATGCAGGCAGGTGAAACTGGAATCAATATGATAAGAATTTATAATCCTGTGAAGAATTCTCTAGAACACGACCCTGATGCAAATTTTATTAAAAAATGGGTTCCAGAACTTGAGCATTTACCTTTAAAATTGATCCATGAGCCATGGAAAATTAATTTAATTGAAGAAAAACTTTACAACTTTAAACTGGATAAAAACTATCCAAAACCCATTGTTAATATTCAAGAAACCTATAAACATGCATCTCAGTCATTATGGAAACTAAAGTCAAATTCCTTAGTTAAGAAGGAATCAAAAAGGATATTAAAAAAGCATACCAATGCCGATCGTTCCGCTTTTGATGATTAAAAACCCTATTTTTGAAATCTATGAAAAAAATTTACCTATTAGTCTTGGTTTTATTAATTGGTTGTAGTTCTGACAGTATTGATAGTTCTGACGAAACGCCTGTAATTATAGAGACTGGATTGAAAGACTTAGCCACTTCTAAAGGAAAATTTATTGGAAATTTAATGAGAGATGGTTTTTTTGATAATCATGACATCTACAATGGGGCCATAGATAATATTTTAAAAACAGAGTATAATGCACTCGTCACTGGGAATAAATTAAAAATGGTAAATCTTCTAAGGGACAGACCTGAGGACCCTTTCAACATAAAAATCAGCGACCTAAACACATACAATATTGACAGGTTTGTTAATTATGCCAACAAGCATAATATGAAAAAGAGAGGTCATGTTATGATTTGGTACAAACAAATTCCAAATTGGCTAGATGAAGAATCTAAAACTTGGACCTCACAACAAATCTATGATTTTACTGAATCTTACATAAGAGCTCTTAGCAGATACACCAATGGTAAAATCGATGAGTGGGATGTATTAAATGAAGCTATTGTCTTTAATGGCTACAGGTCCAATACATGGTATGAAAAGGTTAGCATTCAGGAAAATGATAATGGTGAAATTGGATATTTATCTTATTTTTCAAAGCTATTCAAGTGGGCCAGGGAAGAAAATCCAGACGTTAAACTATTCTACAATGATTATGGAATTGAAGAATATGGAACATCAAAAAACAACTTGATGAGATCAATGGTTAAAAATTTAAAAACACAATTCAATACCCCAATTGATGGAGTTGGACTTCAAGCCCACTTTAGGCTTGAAGATATGACTAGCTCATTCATTGAAAAGTTTGGAAACACAATTGATGATTTAGGAAATGATGGGTTTGTTGCAAACTTAACTGAATTAGATATTAGAATTTGTGATGGGATTTCCCAAGGTCTTGAGGAACAAAAAAATGCTTATAAGCAAATAATTTCCACTGCATTCTCTAAATCAAATTGCAACACCATACTTATCTGGGGATCATCTGATATTGATAGTTGGATTCCTGCACATTTCCCTAGTTGTGGACAGGCAACTCCACATAATGAAAATTTTGAAAAAAAACCTGCATACTTTGGTATTGAGGAAGCTCTGAAACAGTTGTAGTAGCCCCACTAGGAATCGAACCTAGATCTAAAGTTTAGGAAACTTTTGTTCTATCCATTGAACTATGGGGCTAATTAGTAAGAACTATTTATTTTTTTAATCAGCTCTTTTTTTATTTCTGGGGTTGTAAATGAGTTAGAAATTGCATCTAAATTTGTTTTTTTAATATCATTTATATCCCAACCAAATTCTTTCATAACCAATTCGTACTCACTCGTTAAGTCAATATTTGAAATTGTCCTTCCATCAGTGCTGAGACTTAGTGAAATATTTGATTTAAATATTTTATCAACTGAATGTAAGGCAATAGATTCAAAAGTGGCGGTTTTAATATTACTCGTTAAACAAATTTCGAGATGGATATCATTATTACTCAAATGTTTCATAAGGCTTTTATCCTCAACACACCGAACACCATGACCAATTCTTTTCACCTTAAGTCTTTTTAGCGTTTCTTTAATACTTTCTGGACCTTTGGCTTCACCGGCATGAGCTGTACTTTTTATATTGTTCTTATTTGCAAAGTTGAAGGCACTAACATGATTATCAAGGGAATGTCCTGCCTCGTCTGCTGCAATATCCAAAGCAAAAACCCCTGTGTTTTTAAATTTATCAACCAACCTAACAGTTTCCATACTTTGCATTTCGTTAAAATGTCTTAAAGTACATAATATGAGACCATAATGAATATCATATTTGTCTGAACACTTTTTTGAAATATTATTTACAATTTCAACAACATCATCGGCAGATAATTCGCCTCTGCAATGTAACAATGGAGCAAATCTAATTTCAACATAAATAACATTTTCAGCTTTTAATTGTTTAAATAAGTCCTCTACTACCAATTTAATGCTTGTTTCATCTTGCATTAAATCAACCGCAAATTCAGCACATTTAATATATTCTTTAACAGAACTGCATGAATATGGTGCTTTAAAATTCTTATTGAAAGTTTGAATATCAATTTTAGGATTTATTTTTTTTACCACATCAAAACTCAAGCAACAATCCAAATGCAAGTGCAACTCAACTTTAGGAAGATTTCTAAGGTCTTTATCTGACATAATTTATATTCCTTTTTAATCCTTTAAATTTTGATCGCTTGATTGGACTTTCTTTAAATACTTTTCTAAATGTTTCTTCTGTTAAATCAATCCAATCTGATTTCTTAAACTTACTAAGTTCTGGTATAGTTTCAAAAAGGACTTCATCATTCGCTTTTGAGAATCTATTCCAAGGACAAACATCTTGACATATGTCACATCCAAAAATCCAATCCTTGAAATCAGTGGATAAATTTGATGAAAAATTATCTCTAAGTTCAATGGTGTAATAGGAAATGCACTTACTTGCGTCAAGCTTGTAAGGTTCATAAATTGCATCTGTTGGACATGCATCTATGCAAGCTGTACAACTTCCGCAGTGATCTGTTGTTAGGTTATCATAATTGAGCTCCAAATCAACTATTATTTCGGCAAGAAAAAAAAATGAACCTGATTGTTTATTAATTAAATTAGTATTTTTTCCAATCCAACCTAAACCACTTTTTTTTGCCCAAGCTCTTTCTAAAATTGGGGCTGAATCAACAAAAACTCTGCCCTCAAAATGTCCAAATTTGGTTTGCATGATATTTAAAAGTTCTTTGAGCTTCTTTTTTATAACTATGTGATAATCTTTTCCATAGGCATACTTAGAAATTTTAAATGTTTTATCATTTTTCAGAACTCGTTTAGGAAAATAATTATATGTAAGAGAAATTACACTTTTAGAACCTTCAACTAACTTTGTGGTGTCCAATCTTTTATCAAAATTTCGTTCCATATATGACATCTTTCCATGGTAATTATTTTTTAACCAACTTTCAAATCTATCTGCCTCAGATGCTAAAAAACCTGATTTTGAAATACCACAAGACATAAAACCAAGATCGAGAGATTTTGATTTAATGAAATCTGTATATTGTTTTTTTAGATCCATTTTTAATCAAAAAGATCCTTTTGTGTTTTATTTGGTTTTAAATTAAGGTGCTCATAAGCTTTGGCAGTAACTTCACGTCCTCTTGGTGTTCTTATAATGAAACCTTGTTGAATTAAAAAAGGCTCATAAACTTCTTCTATTGTTTCTGCCGTTTCAGAAACAGCTGTCGATAGTGTATTAATTCCAATTGGGCCACCGTTGAATTTATTGATAATGGTATCTAAAATTTTATTATCCATTTCATCAAGGCCAAATTTATCGACACTAAGCGACTCTAGAGCATATTGAGTTATCGCTAAATCAATCTTACCACTACCCTTAATTTGGGCAAAATCTCTGACTCTCCTTAAAAGTGAGTTGCAAATTCTCGGTGTCCCACGACTTCTTCCAGCTATTTCATCCGACGCTAAGTCTTCAATAGAAATATTTAAAATTTCTGCACTTCTTTTAATAATTTTTGACAAAACATTTTTATCATAATATTCAAGTCTGTTATTTATACCAAACCTTGCTCTCATGGGTGCTGTCAACAATCCAGATCTGGTTGTAGCGCCTATTAATGTAAATTGATTCAAATTAATTTGAACTGATCTTGCATTAGGACCAGTTTCAATCATAATATCAATTTTGTAGTCCTCCATTGCTGAATACAAATATTCCTCAACAACCGGTGACAGCCTGTGAATTTCGTCAATGAATAAAACATCTCTTTCCTCTAAACTTGTGAGCAATCCTGCTAAATCTCCTGGCTTATCGATAACCGGGCCTGACGATACTTTTAATCCGACACCAAGTTCATTTGCTAATATATGAGCCAAGGTTGTTTTGCCTAAGCCTGGGGGGCCGTGAAGTAATGTGTGGTCCAAAGCATCCGAACGTTGATTAGCGGCTTCTACAAAAATCTTTAAGTTATCAATTACGCTTTTTTGACCATTAAAATCGTTAAAGTTAAGTGGTCTAAGCGCTTTATCGATTTCAACTTCCTCTGGGTTTAAATTTTCTTTAGTTGGATCCAAAGATTCGTTCATGCCCAAATATAGCTATTCAAATTTAATGCTCTGTTATTTTTTCACCCTTAGCTATTGGTGTGGATTGTGGAACAAAATCTTTATTTTTCCCTGGCTTACTGTAATCATATGCCCATCTAAATACTTCGGGTATTTTACCAGGCCAGTTTCCATGAATATGTTCAACTGGAGCTGTCCACTCTAAAGTATTTGAATTCCAAGGATTCTTTTCAGCTTTTTTACCATAATACATGCTGTGGAAGAAATTAAATAAAAAGATTAATTGAGCCATACCAGTTACTAATGCAAAAACTGTAATAAGGACATTAATGTCAGCTAAGTCATCAAAATAAGGGAAAGCAGTATTCGTATAGTACCTTCTTGGTAGGCCAGCCATTCCAATAAAATGCATCGGGAAGAAAATTCCATATGCCCCTACGGCAGTTATCCAAAAGTGAACATAGCCTAAAGTTTTATTCATCATTCTCCCCCACATTCTTGGGAACCAATGATAAACACCTGCAAATAGTCCATAAAGAGCGGAGATACCCATGACCAAATGGAAGTGGGCAACAACAAAATATGTATCATGAACATTTATATCAAGAGCGCTATCTCCAAGAATAATTCCAGTTAATCCACCAGTAATAAAAGTAGAAACAAGACCTATTGAAAAAAGCATTGCGGGGTTAAACTGTAAATTACCCTTCCACAAGGTAGCAATGTAATTAAAGGCCTTGACCGCTGATGGAATAGCAATTAATAATGTTGTAAAAGTAAAAACAGATCCCAGAAAAGGATTCATCCCAGTTATAAACATATGATGACCCCAAACAATCGTTGATAAAAAAGCTATCGCTAGAATTGATGCAACCATAGCTCTATATCCAAATATTGGTTTTCTTGAATTGGTTGCAATAATTTCGGAGGTTATCCCAAGTGCTGGAAGTAAAACTATATAAACTTCAGGGTGACCCAAAAACCAAAATAAATGCTCAAATAAAACAGGGGATCCTCCTTGATAGTGCAATACTTCGCCTTGTACAAAAATATCAGAGAGGAAAAATGAGGTTCCAAAACTTCTATCCATTATTAATAATAATGCAGCAGAAAGTAAAACGGGGAATGAAATAACACCAATGATTGCAGTTATAAAAAATGCCCAAATTGTCAAAGGAAGTCTAAACATGGTCATTCCTTTGGTTCTTAAATTTAAAACGGTAACAATGTAGTTAAGTGATCCTAATAATGAGGAAGCAATAAAAAAGGCCATAGACACTAACCACAGAGTCATACCTAATCCAGATCCAGGTTGAGTTTGAGGTAAAGCACTGAGAGGTGGGTAAATTGTCCAACCTGCAGCTGCTGGACCTGCCTCAACAAATAAGGAAGCAACCATTATTGCGCTAGAAATAAAAAACAACCAAAAGGCAATCATATTAAGGAACCCAGATGCCATATCTCTTGCTCCAATTTGGAGTGGAATTAAAAGATTACTAAAAGTTCCACTCAACCCAGCAGTCAACACAAAAAACACCATTATGGTTCCGTGTATTGTTACTAGTGCCAAATATATGTTTGGATCCATAACACCATCAGGTGCCCAACGATCTCCTAAAAATAAATTGAAGATAGAAAATGATTCTTCAGGCCATGCAAGTTGGATTCTAAAAAGCAATGACATCAAAACACCTATGATACCCATGACAATAACACCCGTGATGAAATATTGTTTGGCGATCATTTTATGGTCTTGACTAAAAATCCATTTGGTCAAATATGTTTCTTCATGATGATGATGTTCATCATTATGTTCTGTATTATTATTTAAAGCTATTGACATAATATTTTTATTTACTGAATTGTCTCAGAAAATGTTGACTGAGAACTTAACCATTTATTAAAATCTTTTTCAGATTCAACTACAATTTTCATTTGCATATTATAATGTGAAGAGCCACATATTTTAGCACACAAAAGTAAATAATCAAATTGATATGGCTCCAAGGCCATTTCACCTTTTGCTATGAGCTCCTGACTATTATCATACCTAATTTTATTTATTCTTTCAACTTTCGATACTACATCGGGGTTCATTCTCATATCTGCTGTTGTTACAGTAGGAGTAAATGAAAATTCAGTTACCATTCCCGGAACACAATTCATTTGTGCTCTAAAATGAGGCATGTAAGCTGAGTGTAAAACGTCTTGTGAACGAAACTTAAAAATCACCTTCCTATCCACGGGCAGATGAAACTCTTGAGTCACAACAACATCATCCAAACCATTAGGGTCAGAAGAATCTATTCCAACAATATTTCTTCCATCATAATCATTTAAAAATCTAACATTTGCATCTCCCAAAACATTATCTTCCCCAGCATAACGTGCTTTCCAGTTCCATTGTTGGGCATATAACTCAATAACAAGCGCATCCTCGTCTTCATCAAAATTCATAATATCACTCCAAGTATTCATGCCATAAAAAATTAAAATGAAAAGAACAATGGCAGGAATAATTGTCCAAATAAATTCAAGCTTATTATTATGGGTGATGAATGATGCTTTTCTACCATTAATTCCTCTATACTTGTATGCAAAGTAGTGAAGTAAAGCCTGGGTTACAGTTTGAACAAATAGAATTAAAGCAAATGATATCCATAATAATGTATCATAAGTGTATCCATGTTCAGAAGCAGATTCAGGAAGTAAAACTTTTGTGTAACTCGCAAAAGAATAAATAGTAACTACATAAATAAATGCAAGAAATAAAAACATGAGTTTACCTTGCATATCATTATCCTTCTCCGAGGCTATTTGAGATTCATCACGCTTTACACCCAAATTTGAAACCTCAAAAATTTTCGAAATTTGCCATACTGAAATAGCTAGTAGTAAAATTGCAATTGCTGTAAGTAGAATAGTCATCAATTAATTTTTATTTTAGTGTGGATAAACAAATTTTTTACTTTCAGTGTTAAACGGATCACCTGATGCTTCCAACGGTGCCTTGGTTAGGGATGAAAAAACTAC
The DNA here is from genome assembly GCA_902614065.1 of uncultured Bacteroidota bacterium. GTDB lineage: Bacteria > Bacteroidota > Bacteroidia > Flavobacteriales > Flavobacteriaceae > Eutrophosalina. Next base: position 11,671 of record CACMJT010000005.1, read on the forward strand.
ATAAATAAAAATTCCTCCAAAAAACATAATCGAGCCAATTTCAGGAATACCAATAAACCATTGATCCCCAACCGCAGAAGGCATTATCATATTAAAAACATCTACATAATGACCAATCAAAATTATGATACCGGCCATAACAATAATCCAATTGGATCTTTTGAAATTGCTACTAATCAAAATCAAAAAAGGGAATATTAGATTTAGAACTACCATCCCCCAAAAGGTCAGAGGATAATCCTCCATTCTGGAAATAAAGTAAACAACTTCTTCAGGGATATTTGAATACCAAATTAGCATAAATTGAGAAAACCACAGATAAGCCCAAAAAACACTAAAGCCAAACATAAATTTTGCTAGATCGTGTAAATGATTACTATTTATATTAGGTAAATAACCGTTTGATTTAAGGTAAATTGATATTAACGCTATTGTTGTTACTGCTGAAACCACCATACTTGCAAAAACATACCATCCAAAGAGTGTGCTAAACCAGTGTGGATCAATAGACATTATCCAATCCCATGACATCATTGATTCAGTAACAAGGAAAAACACAAGGAATGCCGCAGAAAGTTTAAAATTCTTTACATGATTTTTGTTATCCTTTGAGTTGTCTTGCGCTATAGAAAGTCGTCTTGATACATATCTGTAAATTACCCAACCAGAAAGATAAAAAACAGCTCGAATTAAAAAGAACGTTGAATCTAAATATCCACTTTTTGCTTTAATAATTTTATCATGCTCAACAACTTCAGGATCCATCCATATAAAGAGGTGATTAAGATGCATTACGGAAAGTACTAAAATTACAATAACAAAAATTCCACCCGGTAAAAGATACCCAGTTATGCCCTCCATAACTCGAAATAGGAGCGGTGACCATCCAGCTTGAGCGGCCCTTTGTATAGCATAAAAAGCAAGGGTTCCTAATGAAATCATAAAAAAGAAAAATGCAGCCACATAAACAGCTGCCCATGGTCTATTAGCCAATTGGTGAAAAACATGTTCATCATGTGACATCACATGACCGTGATCGCCGTCATAATTTGAGTTGTACGATTTTTCATCATGAGACGAATGCGAATCGTGACTATGTGAGTCATGTCCCATGCTTGCAATCATCTCTTTTGACTCTTCAATTGTTTTGGGTGAAGAATAAAATCCATACCCAATACCAAGTAATCCTAAAACGACAAGGACTAATGATAAAATTTTGATATTATTTGAAACAACGTACATATTATTTTTTTTCTAATTCTTCTCTTAGCTTCATTACATATTGTGCTATTTGCCATCTTTCTTCTTCATTGACTTGACCTGCATGAGAACCCATTAAATTGATTCCATACATCAATACGTGGTAAATTGAGCCTTCTGAAATATCACGGTCAGCATAGCTTGGGATTCCTAAAAATTTTTCTCTTTTCATTAAAATACCTTGCCCGTCGCCTTTTGAACCATGACAAACTGAACAATAAATTTCATAAAGTTCTTTACCTACACTCATGTTTTGTTCATTAATATCGAGCGGGGATTTTAAATACAATTTTGCATTTTCATATCCTTCATTAGTATCTTCATACTCATATGGCTGCCAACCCCTGGGTATTGATTTTTCAACCGGTTCTTGGGCTTGTATTCCATTTGGAAAAGCATCAGATTCTTGATATGTTTTATAACCAACTGATTCGTACATATTTGGGAAGTATTGATAATTTGGTTTTGATGGATCAAAGCACGATACGATCATCATTGTTATTAAGACTAAAATAATATGTGACTTTTTTAACTTCATTACTTTAATTATCTAGAACATAGTTGTGCAACTGTTCAAAAGAGATTACACCATTCTTAAATTTTTCTTTTCCACTAACAATTTTTGATTTTATATTTTCTAATTTTTTATTAATTAATTCGTGTTCTGGATGCTTAGAGCTGACAGAATTTTTAGATGAGCTCCAATATTTTCGAAAAATTCTAATTCCTGTATTCTTCGCATACTGTGAACCTCTACCTTTTGTAAACTGGATTCTTAAATTTGAACTTCCATTGGAATACTTTCTTGAATGAAAAACGAATCCAACTGAAACTTGTGATGATTCGTTTACCAACTTATTAGACTCAGCAACAGCAGCTTGGTGTTCAATTATATCAATATTATGATAATCAGTCTGTTTGATGATAGACATAAGTTTTTTTTGATCCTTGAAAGATGTAATTTGAATTAAGAATTTATCATCTGTTGTCTCAGGAATTGGGTTTTCGGCTTTCTTGAACGGCCACAAACTACTTCTCACATAGAATGTTATAACCATTAAATGACCGGCAAAAAATACTGTTAGCTCAAAAATAACGGGGACAAAGGCCGGTAAATTTTCCATGAAACTAAAGCTTGGTTTTCCTCCAATATTCTGGGGCCAATCAACGATCATGATATAGTTAATCATTAAAATTGCAGTGGTCAAACCAATACAACCGTAAATAAAAGCAGCTATGGCGATTCGAGTTGGTTTTAAATCGAGTGCGTGATCAAGACCGTGCACAGGAAAAGGTGTAAAAACATCCTTTATACTCACTCCACTGGATCTCAAATGCTTGACTGCAGATAATAATTTATCATCATCATCGTAAATAGCATGTACGTGTTTATTTAACATGATTATCTCTAGTTTGTTTATAATTATCTCCAGATGATTTTAAAATTGTTTTTACTTCAGCTTGTGCAATTACAGGAAATGTTCTAGAATAAAGCAGAAATAAAACAAAGAAAAAACCAATAGTACCAAGAAAAATACCTATATCGACGAATGTTGGTGAAAACATTGTCCATGATGATGGTAAATAATCTCTGTGTAATGATGTTACAATGATTACAAATCTTTCAAACCACATTCCAATATTAACAACAATTGAAATGACAAAAGAAAAAGTAATGCTAGTTCTTAATTTTTTAAACCACATAAATTGTGGTGAAAATACGTTACAGGTCATCATTGCCCAATATGCCCACCAATAGGGACCTGTTGCCCTGTTTAAGAATGCATACTGCTCATATTCAACACCAGAGTACCAGGCAATAAATAATTCTGTGATATAAGCACAACCAACAATGGAACCTGTAATCATGATTACAATATTCATCAATTCAATATGCTGTAGGGTGATATAATCTTCTAGGTTACAAACCTTTCTCATTACAAGAAGTAAGGTCTGAACCATCGCAAATCCAGAAAAGATAGCCCCTGCTACAAAATAGGGTGGAAAAATTGTTGTGTGCCACCCTGGGATTACAGACGTAGCAAAATCAAATGATACAATTGTGTGAACTGAAAGCACTAAGGGTGTTGCTAACCCGGCTAATACTAATGATACTTCTTCAAATCTTTGCCAATCCTTAGCTCTTCCACTCCATCCAAAACTCACAAGACTGTAAATCTTTTTTTGAAATGGCTTAACCGCTCTGTCACGAATCATTGCAAAATCTGGCAATAAACCTGTCCACCAGAAAACTAATGAGACTGTTAAATAAGTTGAAATTGCAAAAACATCCCATAGTAGAGGCGAATTAAAATTAACCCATAATGAACCAAACGTATTTGGGATTGGTACAATCCAATAAGCAAGCCAAGGTCTACCCATGTGAATCACAGGGAATAAGCCTGCTTGGATTACGGAAAAAATTGTCATGGCTTCAGCAGACCTGTTAATCCCCATTCTCCACTTTTGCCTAAACAAAAGCAGAACAGCGGAGATCAAAGTTCCAGCATGACCGATACCAACCCACCAAACAAAATTCGTAATGTCCCATGCCCAGCCAACTGTTTTATTTAAACCCCATGTACCAATTCCGGTTGATACAGTGTAAATAATACACCCTATCCCCCACATAAAAAGTGTCAACGAAATACCAAAAACTATCCACCATTGTTTATTAGCAGACCCTTCAATGGGACGTGCAACATCAACTGTTATCTGGTGATATGATTTATTACCAGTGACTAAAGGTTTTCTAATTGGTGCTTCGTAATGAGAACCCATATATTAAGTTTTTTTCATTTTGCCATTATTTCTAACCTTGGTATGATAAAAAACATTTGGTTTTGTACCTACATATTCAAGTAGATGATAAACTCTATCATCTTTACTTCTTTCAAAAACTTCACTTTCTTCGTTATTAATATCTCCAAATTTTAAAGCACCTGTTGAGCATGCAGCAGAGCATGCAACAGCATCATTAAATTCATTTGCATTAGCCTCTCTTCCCTCATTTTTAGCTTTTAAAATTATAGCTTGAGTTGATTGAATACAGAACGAACATTTTTCCATTACTCCTCTTGAGCGAACAACCACGTCTGGATTTAAGACCATTTTACCTAGGTCATCATTCATATGGAAATCAAATTCTTCATTATTGTTATATAAAAACCAGTTAAATCTTCTGACCTTATAAGGGCAGTTGTTTGCACAATATCTTGTTCCTACACATCTGTTATAAGCCATGTGATTTTGCCCCTGTCTTCCATGTGAAGTAGCTGCAACAGGACAAACAGTTTCACAAGGTGCTTGATTACAATGTTGGCACATTACAGGCTGAAAAACAACTTGTGGATTTTCATTTGGATCTTCTAATTCTCCAAAAACATTCAATGATTCTGATAATCCATCAATATTCTCTTTATTTTCTTTATCCTTTTCAAAAGAAATATCAGATGAATAATACCTATCTATCCTAAGCCAATGCATGTCTCTTGATTTTCTTATTTCCCTTTTACCAACAACAGGCACATTGTTTTCAGCATGACAGGCAATAACACATGCACCGCAACCAGTACACGCGTTCAAATCAACTGATAATTTGAAGTGATGACCAATTGATCGATCGAACTCTTCCCAAATGTTCACCTCCTTTTTATTCACAGCCGTTTCAATATGATTCTTAGAAACTACAGGAATTGCATTCCAATAATTTTTTGGTTTTGTGTTGTATGTTTCAAGAGTGGTTTCTTTGATAATGTCTCCTCGACCCATCAAAGTATTTTGTAACTGTACGCACGCAAATTCATGAATTTCATAAACTGGTTTGAGATTAACAAATTGAAGTTTAGAAAAATTATTATACAATCTAAAAGCATTTTGACCTGTCCTCATTTCACTTTTCAGGCCTTGAGTTCGGCCGTAACCAAATGATATCCCAACAGTTCCCTTGGCTTGTCCAGGTTGAATAACAACTGGAATTTTTATCTCAGTTTGCCCACAACTGACCAATGCATAATTGCTATTTAAGGCACCATCCGATTCGTTGTAATTCTTTAATCCAATGTTATCAGCATCAAATTTGGATACAGTTAAATAGTTATCCCATGAAACTCTAGAAATTGGATCTGGGAATTCTTGTAGCCAAGGATTATTTGCCTGCTGACCATCGCCCATACCTGGTTTTGAGTATATAATTAATTCAAAGCCATCTAAGTTATCGGAAATCAGGCCTTTGATATTTGTAGAAAAATTCAAATTACTGTTTGGCTTGAGCTGAGTTTTATTATCCTTTGAATAAACTCCATCGTGTAGAACTTTGTTCCATATTGTTCCATCGTTTAAAATATTTGATTCCCAATTGGTTCTAATTTCATCATAATACGAATTTTCAGAACCTGACCATTTCATCAAACATTCTTCAAATTGTCGAGTGTCGAAAAGTGGTTTTATGGTTGGTTGACATAGACTATATTCACCATTGATAAATTCAAAATCACCCCAGGATTCAAGATAGTGAGGACATGCGGCAACATAATTTGATTCAACAGATGTCTCATCCATCTTCATTGAAAAATTGACCGAAAAATCAACATTGGATAACAAAGATTTAAAGTCCATTGTTTCAGGAAGAGAGTAAACTGGATTAACACCACTCATTATGACTCCACCAAGTACACCATTTTCGTAATCTTTAAAAATATTATTAAGCTTTTTGTGATCACCTTTTCTAATCAAAGAAACCTTGGACCTATTTTTGACTTCGCTTTTTAGGATTTCATTTATTCTAAAAGAAATTATTTGAGAATCGATGTCATCGTGACCACAAAGTACAACAGAGTTTTTACCGTTTGAAACCAATTCATCAATTAAAAGATCTAACTTTTGCTTTAACGAATCTTCAAAATCAGGAACAGAAAAACTATTGAATTCCAACTTGTTGTATATGTAGGCTAAAACGTGTTTTTGTCTTGTGGGTTTCAAAGGAATTCTAACATCAGCGTTTGATCCAGTAATAGACATGTTAGACTCAATCTGAATATGTCTTGACATTTTAGCTTTTCCATTGTTATTTTTCTTAGGCACTCTGTTTTTTACATAGTCTTTATCATAACTTGAACCCATCCAATCTCCAAGAAAATCCGCTCCTAAGGATAAAATAAAGTTAGCTTTATCAAGATTGTAAAATGGAAGTGCTCTTACTCCATACATGATTTCATGCGCGTCCAAGACTGCTGTTTCAGAAACGGCGTCGTACTCTATGTGTTTTACATTTTTGAATTTTTTGGTAAAAGATTCGATTATTTTTTTTGATGTCGGACTTACAATTGTATTAGTGAGTAGGTAGACATTCTTACCAGCATCCTCTGATTTTTTTAAATGTGAAACAAGTTGATCATCCAAGTTTTGCCAAGAAATGTCCTCTCCATTAAAAATTGGACCTTGAACCCTTCCACTATCATACATTGATAACACTGATGAATGAACTCTTGCATTCCCAAATCCATGATATTTAGATAATTTATTACTTTCAATTTTAATCGGTCTTCCTTCACGTGTTTTAACCAAAATATTGGCAGCATCATAACCATCGAACATTGTGGTTGCATAATAGTTTGCAATTCCGGGCCTAATTCTCTCAGGTTGAATAACGTAAGGTACAGATTTGTGAACTGGACCTTCACAACTTGCTAGTATGGCAGCAGATGTACTAAAGCCAAGATACTTTAGAAAATCTCTTCTGTTTGTAGAACTTTGTACGAGTTCATCGCTCATTTCTAAGTCGATTGGAAGCTTTTCTTGAAACTCATTATGCTTTAAGTCAGTGATATCTACGCTATTAGATAACTCAACCTCACTTTTCCAATATTTTTTTTCTCTACTCATTTAAAATTAATAATGACACTTACCACATTCCAGTCCTCCCATTTGTGCAATGGTTAACTTTTCGACACCATATTTTTTTGATAACTCTTCATGAATCTTAGTATAATAATCATTGTCTTTAACTTTCACTTCAGACTCTCTATGACAGTTTATACACCAACCCATTGTTAATGAAGAATGCTGATAAGCAATTTCCATTTCTTCAACAGGACCATGACATGTCTGACACTCAATTCCTGCAACATTAACATGCTGAGAGTGGTTGAAATAAACATGATCAGGAAGATTATGAATTCTCACCCATTTCACCGGTTCAGTTTCCCCAGTATACTGTCTGGCTTCTTCATCCCATCCAACAGCTTTATATAATTTTTTTATCTCGTTGGTATAAAACTCTTTTGTATATCCCTTTTCTAAATCCTCATCTCCATTATACTCTGCAATATTTTCATGGCAATTCATACAAACATTCAATGATGGAATACCAGAATGCTTGGAAACTCTTGCTGACGAATGACAATATTGACAATCAATTTCATTGGCACCTGAATGTATTTTATGTGAATAGTGTATGGGTTGCACAGGCATGTAGCCTTGGTCAACTCCAATTTGCATCAGCCAGCCATAAGCAAAATAAGCACTAGATAAAAGAAGAAAAACAACACTTGAGAAAACGAGAAATTGATTTTTCAAGAAAAGTTTCCAGACTGGTTCTGAGAAAATTTTAGTTTCCCTTTTCTCTACATGAATTCCATTGTTGGCAGCAATTGCTCTAAGGGTTTTATTAACTAAAAACAACATAACAATCAGGACAACCAGAACAATAACAAGAACTACAAGAACTATATCCTGAGAAAAAGAACTATTAGTGCCGGTAGCCTGAGGAGCCGCGGTGCTGGCTACAACAGCAACTGGTTCGGGCACATAATCGGTGTATGCTAGTATGTTGTCAATATCCTCATTAGAGAGTTGAGGAAAAGCATTCATTGCAGCCTTATTCCATTCCTCCCAAATTGCAACGGCTCTTTCATCGCCAGATTTGATCATGGCTGAACTGTTTTTAATCCAAGTGTATAGCCACTCTCTTTCATATTTTTCAGAGACTCCAGCTAAAGCTGGACCGATAAGATTTTTGTTTAATTTATGGCAAGCAGCGCAATTAGCATTAAACAAAGATTTTCCTTTTGAGATGTCAACATCTTGAGAATGAGCACTTAACGATGAAAAGAGTAGTAGGAAAAAAGCAACAAAATTTTTTATAACATTTTTAACAAAAAGAACGTTATTTTTACCTTTGTAATTGTTGTAGTTTCTAGCTTTCAAAAATTAAAAAAAAAAGGTTATTTTTTTAATCGCATAAAGATACTAAACAAATTATAATTTGAGAAAAAAAACCAGATATAATTTTTCTTAATTTTGGTTGGATTAAATAGACGTGTAATGCACAAAGTAATGTATACAATTTTGCTGTTAATCAGCACTTTAGGTTTTTGTCAAGAGGCTGAGATTGAAATGGGTAGCAGCGAGGTTTTTAATAAATTATTAAATTTACACAAGATTGCTAGTGAAGAAAAACACAGTATTGACTACTATTCAGTTCAAATTTATAATGGAAACTACAAGGATGCTGATTCTATTTATAATTTTTCTCAGAAACTATTTATATCAGACTCAATTTTTATATTTTATGAAACACCAAACTATAAAGTCCAGGTGGGAAAGTTTTGGGATAAGATGAAAGCACAAAAAAAACTTAAGGAAATTCAAAAGAAATTTAAATCTGCTTTTATTTTAAAGCCAAAAGGAGTTTAATTACTTACAGTTTTTTTAACCTGTAATTCCGTGAAGAATTCCAGATTATCTCCTATTTTGATATCATTATAATTTTTTAATTGTAGACCACAGTCATAGCCCTTTGAAACTTCTTTTACGTCATCTTGAAATCTTTTTAAAGAGGATAAAGTGGTTGTTAAAATTACAATTCCATCTCTAACTAGTCTTACATTAGATTTTCTAAATACTTTTCCGCTTGTAACCATACAACCAGCAATTGTTCCAATTTTTGAAATTTTAAATGTTTCTCTGATTTCAGCTTGACCAGTAATTTCTTCTTTAACCTCGGGAGATAACATACCTTCGATTGCATCTTTAAGATCATTAATGGCATCATAAATAATGGAATAATTTCTAATATCAACTTCTTCCTTTTCAGAAATTATCCTTGCATTTCCAGTGGGTCTTACATTAAAACCAACAATAATTGCTTCAGAGGCAGAGGCTAGTAAAACATCTGATTCAGTTATGGCTCCAACTGCTTTGTGAACAATATTAATTTGTATTTCATCACTAGAAAGTTTTTGAAAAGAATCAGAAAGTGCTTCTACAGAACCATCCACATCTCCTTTAAGAATAATATTCAACTCTTTAAAATCTCCAATTGCAATTCTTCTTCCAATCTCATCTAAGGTTAACTGTTTTTGAGTCCTGACGCTTTGTTCTCTGACAAGCTGAGTTCGTTTTGATGCAATTGTTTTTGCTTCTTTTTCATCACTAAAAACATTAAACTTATCGCCAGCTTGTGGTGCTCCATCTAAACCAAGGACAGCAACTGGTGTTGAAGGTGGTGCTTCATTTATTTGATTTCCTCTCTCATCGTATAAAGCCTTAACTTTACCGCTGTATTTCCCAGCCAAAACATAATCTCCAATTTTTAGAGTCCCTGACTGAACAAGTAATGTTGAGATATATCCCTTTCCTTTATCTAGTCTTGCCTCAATGACTGAACCAGTTGATAATTTATTAGGATTTGCTTTAAGTTCTAAAAGCTCGGCCTCTAATAGAATTTTATCTAAGAGTTCTTCAATTCCAACACCCTTTAGAGCAGATATATCTTGACTTTGAATATTTCCACCCCAATCTTCAACCAGAAGATTCATTCCTGAAAGCTTTTCTTTAATTTTTTCAGGGTTAGATACATCCCTATCAATTTTATTGATTGCTATTATTATTGGAACTCCTGCAGCTTGAGCATGACTGATAGCTTCTTTTGTTTGTGGCTGTATATCATCATCTGCAGCAATTACTATAACAACGATGTCTGTTAATTGAGTTCCCCTAGCTCGCATTGCAGTAAAAGCCTCATGACCAGGTGTGTCTAAAAATGTGATTTTTTTTCCGCTTTTTAAATTAACAATATATGCTCCAATGTGCTGTGTAATTCCTCCAGACTCACCAGCAACAACATTTTCCTTTCTAATGTAATCTAAAAGTGAAGTTTTACCATGATCTACATGACCCATTATTGTAACAATTGGAGGTCTTATTTCTAAATTTTCAGGTACATCCTCATCTTTTTCTTTAATTGCTTCCTCAATTTCAGCTGTTACAAAATCTACATCATAGCCAAACTCGTCTGCAACAACCGTAAGTGTTTCAGCATCTAGTCTTTGATTCATAGTAACCATTATACCCAATGTCATGCATGTTGATATGATATCATTAGATGAGACATTCATCATGGTTGCAATTTCACCAACGGTGATAAATTCCGTCACCTTTATAGATTTTTTATCAGAATTGACTTTCTCAAGATCATCTTCACTTCTTTTTTTATGAATATCTCTTTTCTCTTTTCTATATTTCGATGCTCTAGATTTTGAGGAAGATTGTAGCTTCTCAAGTGTTTCTTTAATTTGTTTTTGAACAATATCATCTGTAGGTGTTGTGACGTTTCTCATTTGCCTTTTGAGCTTGTCTTTATTTTCAGAGTTTTGATTGTTATTTGAAATAATATCTTTAGCAATTCTTCTTCTTTTTCTTTTGGATTTAACTAAATTGTCATCTGTTTTTTTAATCTTATCAAGATCTATTTTTTCACCTGTCTTTTTTAATCCTGATAATTTTTCAAACTTGGTTTGAATTTTAAAATCATCTTTTTGAACGATCTTCTCATCAATTTTTTTCTTATCATTTTCAAGTGCTGAGTTTTGATCAGATTGAGGTTTTTCCTTTTTTTTATTAAGGTCTATCTCACCGACTTTTTTAAACTTAGGTATTGAAGAGCTGGAAGTTATAACCTGATTTTTTTCTTTTTCAAATTGTTCTTTTTCAAATTTAATTCTTAGCTCCTCTTTTTCTTTTTTCTTTTCTTCACTTAAATCATGTGATTCTACTTTACTAGATCTGTCTGAACTAAATTCTTGAGATAATAAGGAGTATTGCTCATCAGAAATCTTTGAAGTAGGTCTAGCATCTATTTCATGACCTTTAGATGATAAAAATTCTACGACACGCTCAAGTGAAATATTAAATTCCCTAATAACTTTATTTAATCTCACGCTATTTTCTCCCACTATTTAATTTCTAATTATCTTCAAACTCTTCGCTCAAAATTTTTCTAACATCAGCTATTGTTTCTTCCTCAAGATCGGTTCTTTTTGCTAAATCTTCCACATCGTGTTCTAATATACTTTTTGCAGTGTCTAGACCTACCTTTTTAAATTCATCTATTATCCATGAATCAATTTCATCTGAAAATTCAGTTAATTCAACATCTTCCTCTGACCCCTCTCTAAATACATCTATTTCAAATCCAGTTAGCTGACCTGCCAACTTAATATTGTATCCACCCCTCCCAATTGCTTTAGAAACCTGGTCTGCATCTAATATGACTTGAACGGTTTTATTTTCTTCATCAATTTTCAGCGTGGTAATTTTGGCTGGACTAAGTGCCCTAGTAATATAAAGTTGAGTATTATTTGTATAATTAACAACGTCAATATTTTCGTTGCCAAGCTCTCTTACAATACCATGAATTCTTGAGCCTTTCATACCAACACATGCACCTACTGGGTCGATTCTATCATCATAAGAGTCAACAGCAACTTTGGCTTTTTCTCCGGGTACTCTTACAACTTTTTTAACATTAATTAAACCATCAAATACCTCAGGAATATCTTGTTCAAATAATTTTTCAAGAAATTTAGGAGATGTTCTTGACATTATAATGACAGGTTTTGTTCCCTTAAGTTCTACAAGCTCAATAATTCCTCTGACTGTATCTCCTTTACGGTAAAAATCTGACGGAATCTGTCTATCTTTTGGCATAATAATTTCGTTACCGTCATCATCAATTAGTATAACTACATTATGTCTTATGTGATGAACTTCAGCAGAGTATATTTCCCCAACCATTTCAATAAATTGCTTATAAACTATAGCGTTATCATGCTCATGAATTTTAGCAACCAAATTTTGCCTAAGTGAAAGAACCACTCTTCTTCCCAGGTTAATTAATTTTACTTCTTCAGAAACATCCTCCCCAACTTCAAAATCAGGTTCTATCTTCCTTGCCTCAGTTAAAGAAATTTGGCTATTTTCGTCCTCAACCTCTGAATCTTTGACAACAACTCTATTTCTCCAAATCTCTAAGTCTCCCTTATCTGGATTAATAATAATATCAAAATTTTCATCGTCACCAAATTTTCTCTTTAGGGTATTCCTGAAAACCTCCTCAAGAATTGACATGAGGGTCACTCTGTCGATTAGTTTCTCGTCTTTAAATTCTGAAAAAGATTCTATTAATGATAAATTATCCATATCAATTTAATTTAAGTATATGTAATAAATAAGGGGACAATGTCCCCTCATATTTTCAAACTGCTGTGCAAATATAAAAAAATACAACAATAGTTGGCCTACTAGGGATCGAACCTAGACTCTTCTGGACCAAAACCAGACGTGTTGCCAGTTACACCATAGGCCAATTGGATGTCAAATTTAATAAAACTTCGTGCTTGCACAAACTAATTTTGTTTAATTCCAAATTAATTTCTTATGCTTATTTTCGTGTTTTGAATGAGAAAAATTAATTACAGTTCAGCTAATACAATTTTTGGAGTTATTGTATCAATTTTTTCATTTGTAGTTTTCTCATTGACAGTAGAACCAACTGCAAGTTATTGGGACTGTGCGGAATACATTTCAACTTCAGCTAAATTACAAGTAGGTCATCCCCCTGGAGCTCCACTTTTTCAAATGCTCGGAGCCATTTTTTCAACTTTTGCTTTAGAATCTGACCAAATTGCGTTTGCTGTAAATATGATGTCTGTATCCTCAAGTGCATTAACAATTTTATTCTTGTTTTGGTCTATTTCACATTTGGTAAAACAAATTGTTTCCAAAAATCAAAATATTTCATTGACCGAAAGTTTTAAAATATTTGGAAGTTCATCTTTAGGTGCTTTGACTTTTACTTTCACAGATAGTTTTTGGTATAATGCCGTAGAAGCTGAAGTTTATGCAATGGCATCTTTAATACTATCATTACTTTTTTGGTTAGGGTTAAAATGGACTGAAGATTTAGACAAAACAAGAGGAGATAAGTGGTTAATTTTAATATCTTTTGTAATAGGACTATCATTCGGTGTCCACTTTATGGGCCTTCTTGCAATACCTGCTGTTGGTTTACTTTATTATTTTAAAAAGTATGACTTTAACCTTAAGTCATTTTTACTAGCCAATGTAATTTCAATTTCAATTTTACTTTTCATATTTAAGTTGTTACTTCCTACAACACTTTCAATCTTTGGATATGTTGAGGTTTTTTTCGTAAATGAAATAGGGCTTCCTTTCAATTACGGAACTATTTTTTCGGCAATCCTATTGATACTTACAGTTTATTATTTATTAAACAAAAGCTTTAAGAAAAATAACTATATGCTAAATACCATTACACTTTGTATAACATTTATATTTATTGGTTTTTCATCATGGTTAATGATACCCATAAGATCAAATGCAAACACAGTTATTAATGAAAATGCTCCTTCTGACGCCAGATCTCTTTTAGCATATTATAATTTAGAACAATACCCAGACACATACCTTTTTAGAGGACCAATGTATTCTGATATTTATTCGGGTCAAGATGAAGACGAGCCCTACAAAGATGATAAGCCGAAGTATGAGCGTGATTACAAAAAGAATAAATACGTGATTGTTAATGACTGGAAAAAAGGAAAGCTCAATAATAACAAAAAACATATAGGTTTTTTCCCAAGAATGTGGAGTTCAGAAAACGCAGTGAATTACCTTGATTTTACTGGCTTTTTAGATTTCTCAATTAAGAATGAATTTAAGGGTCAAGATCAACTCATTGAGTTAGTCAATCAATTTAAATCAAGTGTTGATTCAAATGATATTACATCTGAGGAATATCATCAATTTTTAAGTACTTATGGATCTTATCTTGATATTGACAAACCATCTTTAATTGCCAACGTAAAATATTTTTTATTGTTTCAGGTTAACAAAATGTACGTGAGATATTTTTTATGGAATTTTGCTGGACGTCAAAACGACATTCAATGGAGAGGGGGTACAGAAAATGGAAATTGGCTTAGTGGAGTAGATTTCATTGATGAATATCGACTGGGTCCTCAAAAAAATTTACCAACAGATTTTAGTGAAAATAAAGCTAGAAATACGTATTATTTTATTCCATTAATTTTGGGATTAATTGGCTTAATGCTTTTGTATAAAAAAGATGTCAAAAATTTTTGGCCATTATTTGTTTTGTTTCTTTTCACAGGACTTGCTCTTAAGTTTTACCTCAATGAAAGAATTTATGAGCCAAGAGAACGCGACTACGCTTTAGTTGGCTCCTTTTATACATTTTGTATTTTCATTGGCTATAGTTTTCTATCAATTTTCAATTTTATTGAAAAAAAATTTGGGAGCTACAAATCACTGGTCATAACCTCAATTTTATGTTTGTCTTGTCCCCTGATATTGGCTACCAACAATTGGGATGACCATGACCGATCAAATAGATACACTGCTCAAAGTTTAGCAAAAGCATACTTAGATTCAATTGACGAGGATAAGCAAGCAATTATTTATACAATTGGAGACAATGATACATTTGCACTTTGGTATGCACAAGAAATAGAAAACTATAGGACAGATGTAAGGACTATCAACACAAGTTTATTAGCAACTGACTGGTATATGGATCAAATGAAGAGAAAGGCCTACAAAAGCGACCCAGTCCTGTCAAATTTAGAGCACAGCCAATATGCATATGGAAATAGAGACTATATAAAATTTGAAAGCATAATAGATTCTACTAGGTGGGACTTAAAAGATTTTATAAGTTGGATTAGTAGCGATAATGAAAGAACAAAGTACAAGTTTTTATTGAAACAGTATGGTTATGAACAAGAGGAATTGAAAAATATTCCACTCTTTACACAAAATATGGTTTACTACCCTACGAATAAAATTAGATTTTATGTAAATAAAGAAAATGTTATAAATAGTGGAATAATTGAATCTGCTGATTATGACAATATTGTTGAGTACATAGATATTGATCTTCCGAAATCTGGTTTATACAAAAATCAAATTTTAATGTTAGACATCCTCTCAAAAAATGATTGGAAAAGACCAATTTATTTTACTGGTGGTAGTTATAAGGAGTCCGAATACATGTGGATGAAGAACTATCTTCAGCTGGACGGGCTGGTTTACAAATTAGTGCCAATTGAAACACCAATTGATGAGAACAATCCCTATCAGATGGGAAAAATTGAAGCTAACAGAATGTACAATATTGTAAAAAAATGGGGTTGGGGTAATAGTCAAAGCTCTAAAATTTATCATGATCCTGAGACAAGAAAAAACAGTATATCATTTAGAAGTAACCTGCATAGGCTTTCTGAATCTTTGATTGAAGTTGGTGAAGTTGAAAAGGCCGAAGAAATTTTGGATTTATCCTTTGAAAAAATGCCTCTGCATCTTTTTGGTTACTATACACTGAGTGAACCTTACATTAAAACATATTATACTTTAAATAGATTTGATAAAGGCTATTCTCTTTACAAAGAAATTGAAAATAAATATTTTGAATATGTAGAATATTATTCTGATTCATACAACAATAAAAATTTTAGAATCAGTGAAAATGCGGAAAATATATTTACTTACACAGAAAGATTGAGGGGTCTTATTGAGAACCAAATTCAAAGCAAGCACAAGTTCATTGAAATTGAAAGCTCAATTCAAAGGTTTGTTAATCTAACCACTGTGTACAAAGACTTGTATGGAAGCTATGACTACTACAACTATTTAAGCAACTTTCTTGAACCCTTATACGAACTCAATATGGAAAAAGGAAGGACATTATATAATGATATTTCTTTGGAAATCCTTAATAGGCTGAGTCTTTTAAAGTCATCAAAAAATAGCACAAATAAAGAATATATTGAAAGTCTTATTGTTGATGAGATTTATAACTATAAGGATTTAATAAATAATATTTCTAATTTTGAAAATGAAAGCTTTTTATCTCAGGAAATTAATAAATTAAATGAACTCATTGATTAAATTAATCAATGTATCAGCATCTTGTTCACCACTTTGTCTCCACATCATTTCACCGGATTTATAAATCATAAGAGTTGGCAAACCCTTAATTCTCAATGCCTGCGCTAGCTCATTGTTTTTATCAACGTTAATTTTTACAACTTTTCCTTTATCACCAATAGCAGCTGCAACATCTCTCAAAACAGGGTGCATTGAGGAAGATGTTTCATTCCAGTCAGTATAAAAGTCCAACAGTATTGGTAAATCAGAATTTATTAGTTCGCCAAATTTTGCCATCCATAAATTTTAGGGCTAAATTAACATTTTTTAAATATTAAGAAAATTCTATTTTCTTCATCAATTTTTCAATAATCAAAATTTCTTTTCATAATTTGTGAATTAGTCTATATGTCAAAAAAAAAGCTTTTTTTAATTGATGCTTACGCCCTAATCTTTCGCGCTTATTATGCTTTTATAAAAAACCCTGTTGTCAATTCAAAGGGTTTTGAAACAAGTGCCATTTTAGGATTTTTTAATTCAATTTTTGACATAAAAAGAAGAGAAAAACCTGATTATTTGTCTGTAGTGTTTGATAAGGGGGGCTCAACAGACAGGTCCGCAATTTACAGTGAATACAAATCAAACAGATCTGCTACTCCTGAAGTCATTTTAGACTCAGTTCCCTACATATATAAAATTTTAAATGGTCTGGGTATTACAACATTAGATTTGCAGGGTTTTGAAGCTGATGATATAATTGGAACTGTTGCAAAGAATGCAGAAAAAAATGGGTTTGAAGTCTACATGGTTACGCCTGACAAAGATTTTGCACAATTGGTTACAGAAAATATTTTTCTATACAAACCCGCAAGATTTGGAAATGGCATTGAAATAATGGGCATTGAAGAGGTAAATAAAAAATTTGAAATTGATTCACCTATTAAAGTAATAGATTATTTAGGGATGATGGGAGATTCGGTTGATAATATTCCAGGCATACCAGGTGTTGGAGATAAGACTGCAAAAAAATTCATAAATGACTATGGCTCAATTGAGGGCTTGTATAAAAACACACATGAACTTAAAGGTAAATTAAAAGAAAAGGTTGAAGAAAACCACGATTTAGCAATACTATCAAAAAAACTTGCTACAATCATAACCGATGTACCAATTGACTATGAGCTTGAAAACCTAAAAATTTCCAAACCATTAAGTGAACAAATCATATCTATTTTTGACGAATTGGAATTTAGAAGATTGAAGGAAAATTATTTTAAATTATTCCATGATAGTGATGAAAAATCCGAAATAAATCAAATTGATTTAATAGATGAAAATCAAAATAATTTCATAACTCAAGAAATCAGTGGTAAAACTGGGATTTTAATTCTAAAACAAAAAATTAAAGAATCAAAATTATTTGCTTTTGACATTAAGTTTTCTGAGAATGACATTTATTTATGCTTATGCTGGAGTTCAGCATCAACATACTTCATTAAAGTAGAAAAGGGTAAATGTAAAGAACTATTAAAATCATTTAAAGACCTTTTTGAAAGTGATATAAAAAAAATAGTTTTTAATCACAAAGCCATTTCAAAAATCCTTTATGATCATGATATTAAAATCAATAATTTTTTTGATATCAAAATTGGGTCATATTTAACATCACCTGGCGCAAGAAATGATTTCAAAGCAATTTTAAGTTTAAATTCAAATATTGATGTGAATGATGATGAATTAAATTTAGAAAATGTTTACTATTACAAAGAACTTTTTCTGAAGATTGACCAAGATCTTAAAGAAAAAAATCTTCTTACACTTCTTGAAGAAATTGAAAACCCATTATCCAGTGTTCTAATGAAAATGGAGTATGAAGGAATTAGGTTGGACTCTAATTTAATTAGTGAAATAAAAGAGATTTTTGAAAATGAAATTAAAATACTTGAAATTGAAATATTTAAGGTATGTGGAGTTGAATTCAACATTGCATCACCAAAACAACTTGGTGAAGTTTTATTTGAAAGACTTATTCTTGAATCAAATCCAAAAAAAACTAAAACCGGGCAATATTCGACATCTGAGGATACACTCTCAAAACTTGCTAAAAAACATGAGGTTGTTAAATTAATTATTGAGTGGAGATCTCTGCAAAAGCTATTAACCACATATGTCTATAATTTGCCGAAACAAATTAACTCAAATTCAAATAAAATTCATACCGAATTTAATCAAACACTTACCACAACAGGAAGATTAAGTAGCATTAATCCAAACCTTCAAAATATTCCAATCAGAACTGAGAGGGGAAAACTAATTAGAAAATCTTTTATCCCTCGCGATGAGAATTATACTCTGTTGTGTGCAGACTATTCTCAAATTGAACTGAGAATTATTGCTTTTTTAAGTGGAGATTCCAACATGAAAAATGCATTTATTAATAATGAGGATATTCACACAAGTACGGCTGCTCGTGTTTTTAATATTAGTATTGATGAAGTTAATGAGGAACAAAGAAGAAATGCCAAAATTGTAAATTTTGGTATAATATACGGTGTCTCTGCCTTTGGTTTAAGTAATCAAACAAATTTAACAAGGAGTGAATCAAAAGAAATAATTGATAACTATTTTAAATCTTACCCCAAGCTTAAAGAATATATGAGTAATCAAATATCCTTTGCAAGAGAAAAAGGCTATGTGGAAACAATTTTAAAAAGAAAAAGATACTTGCCAGAGATTAACTCTAGGAATGCAATATTAAGATCATCAGCTGAAAGAAATGCAATCAATACACCCGTCCAAGGAAGTGCTGCTGATATAATTAAATTATCCATGATCAGAATTGATGATGAATTTGAAAAAAAATCTTTAAAATCTAAATTACTTCTTCAAGTCCATGATGAGCTCGTTTTTGATGTGCATTTAGCAGAATTAGATATTGTAAAACAAATTGTTTTAAAAAACATGGAAAACGCTATACAAATTGATGTACCACTAAAAGTTGATATCGGAAATGGTGATAATTGGTTAGTGGCTCATTGAAAATATATATTTAAATTTTTTAAATCATTTGCTGTTTTGATTAAAAATTGTAGTTTTGTCGCCCAAATTAAATGTTTTGAGTTCAAAAATTTTTAAAACGAAGTCATTAAAAAAAGAGGATGCAAAAAAGGAATGGCTTTTGGTCGATGCAAGTAATGAAACTTTAGGAAGATTTTCATCAAAAGTAGCCAAAATATTGAGGGGTAAACACAAACCTTCCTTCACTCCACATGTTGATTGTGGTGACTATGTTGTTGTAATAAATGCAGAAAAGATTAAATTAACTGGTAAAAAATTTGAGAATAAAGAGTACGTTTCACACTCAGGATATCCTGGAGGTCAAAAAATAAAAACAGCGAAACAAATTTTTGATAAAAATCCATCAAATCTCGTTGAAAAGGCAATAAAAGGTATGTTACCAAAGACCAAGCTTGGATCTTCCATTTTTTCTAACCTAAAAGTTTACACAGGAGAAATACATAAACATACAGCTCAAAACCCAAAATTGATCAACCTAAAAGAATATTAAACATTGGAAACAATTCATACAATAGGAAGAAGAAAAACATCAGTAGCTAGAGTGTATTTATCGAGCGGAAAAGACATTTTTACGGTTAACAGTAAAGATTTTAAAGAATATTTTCCAACAACATCTCTACAATATAAAATCTTGCAACCCTTCAAATTGACTGATAATTTAGGGAAATATAATATTTCTGTTAATGTCTATGGAGGTGGAATTACTGGCCAAGTAGAAGCAATAAGACTGGGTATATGCAGAGCATTATCTAAAATATCAGATGATAATAAAAGTATTCTGAAAGGGGAGGGATTACTAACCCGTGACCCAAGAATGGTTGAGAGGAAAAAGTTTGGTCAGAAAAAAGCAAGAAAAAAATTCCAATTCTCTAAAAGATAAAATGTTATTTTGTTTTAAAGAAAATTTGAATTTTTATTCAGTCAAATTTCGATTTTCGAAATTTAGTTTAGCATCTAAACAGTTTGAAAACTGTTGCTAATTAAAGAAAGTGAACTAAATATATTATGACAATATGGAAATAAAAGAATTAGTAAAAGCAGGGGTACACTTCGGACATCTTACAAGAAAATGGAACCCAAATATGTCCCCTTACATATATTCCGAAAAAAACGGAATTCACATTATAAATCTTTACAAGACAATTCAAAAACTTGAAGAATCCTGTTCTGCTCTTGAAAAAATTGCATCATCAGGACGCAAAATTTTATTTGTTGCAACCAAAAAACAAGCTAAAGATGCTGTTGCTAAATGTGCAGAAGAGGTCAAAATGCCCTACATTACAGAGCGTTGGCCAGGAGGTATGTTGACAAACTTTGTGACCATTAGAAAGGCTGTTAAAAAAATGTCTGCCATTGACAGGTCAAAACAAGACGGTACTTTTGAATCTTTATCAAAAAAAGAAAAGTTGAGAGTTGACAGAACAAGAGCTAAACTTGAAAAAAATCTTGGCTCAATCAGTTCAATGACTAGACTTCCCGGAGCTATATTTGTAGTAGATATTAGAAGAGAACAAATTGCAGTAAAAGAGGCAATAAAGCTAAATATACCTGTTTTTGCAATGGTTGATACGAATACAGACCCTAGACTTGTTGATTTTGGTATTCCTGCAAATGATGATGCGTCAAAATCTATAGAAATCATTTTAAATAAAATTACTGGTTCAATAAAAGACGGTCTTGATCAAAGAAATAAAGAAAAGGCTGAGGAAGAAGCCAAATCTGAAAAAGAAGACTCTTCAGAAAATAAGTAAATTATGAACAACATAACTGCGAGTGAAGTTAATAAGTTAAGAAAAGCAACAGGCGCTGGTATAATGGATTGTAAAAGTGCGCTAGTAGAATCCAATGGTGATTTTGATCTTGCAATTGAAAATCTTAGAAAAAAAGGTCAAAAAGTAGCTGCAAAAAGAGCTGATAGAGAATCCAGTGAGGGTGCGGTTATAGCAACCGTAAACAATAAAAATGATAATGGAGTAATTATATCCCTTAACTGTGAAACTGATTTCGTAGCTAAAAACGAATCTTTTGTAACTCTAGCAAAAGAAATTTCAGAAATTGCTTTAGGCTGTGATTCAATTGATCAACTTTTTAATTCAAATTTTGATGATAAAATGTCTGTTAAAGAAAAATTAACAGAACAAACAGGTGTAATTGGTGAAAAAATTGAAATTGGTAGTTTTGTAAAAATCAAATCAAATTTTGTTGGGTCATATATTCATGCTGGTAATAAAATAGCGACACTA
Organism: uncultured Bacteroidota bacterium; assembly: GCA_902614065.1. Classification (GTDB taxonomy): domain Bacteria; phylum Bacteroidota; class Bacteroidia; order Flavobacteriales; family Flavobacteriaceae; genus Eutrophosalina. Next base: position 33,501 of record CACMJT010000005.1, read on the forward strand.
GTTGGTTTGTCAGAAAGTTTTGAAGGATGTGGTGAGGTTGCTAAAAATATTGCAATGCAAGCCGCTGCTATGAATCCGATTGCCCTTGATGAGAATGGAGTGTCAAAAGAAGTAATTGAAAAAGAAATTGAGATAGCTAAGGAACAACTCAGGTCTGAAGGCAAACCCGAAAACATGCTTGAAAACATTGCGAAAGGTAAACTCAAAAAGTTTTTCAAAGAAAACACCTTAATTAATCAGGCTTACATAAAGGATAGTAAAATTAGCGTTATAAATTACCTACATTCTATAAATCAAAATTGCTCAATTTCCGATTTTAAAAGGATATCATTAGTATAAACTGATTCATAAGATTCTAAATTATTTTATTTATTATCTATCCCTATATTTACATAGATATTAATGGTTTATAATAGAATATTATTAAAACTTAGTGGAGAAGCTCTTCTTGGTGGCAGAAGTCACGGTATTGATCCAAAAACTATTAATAAATATAGTGAAGAGATTAAATCAATAGTAGATTTAGGAGTTGAGGTTTCAATTGTAATTGGAGGTGGCAATATTTTTAGAGGCTTATCTGGTGCAAATAATGGAATTGATCGTGTTCAAGGAGATTATATGGGGATGTTAGCAACTGTCATTAATGGTCTTGCTCTACAAAGTAGTCTAGAGAAAATTGGATTACAGACTAGACTTCAAACTGCAATTAATATGGAGGCAATCGCTGAACCATATATTAAAAGAAAAGCTGTTCGTCATTTGGAGAAAAAAAGAATAGTGATTTTTGGTGCAGGTACTGGAAATCCATTCTTTACTACGGATTCTGCTGCTGTTCTTCGAGCTATTGAAATTGAAGCTGATGTAATTTTAAAAGGAACTCGTGTTGATGGAATTTATGATTGTGACCCTGAAAAAAATAATAAAGCAAAAAAATTTCATGAACTTAAATATGATGATGCAATATCAAAAAACCTTAAAATAATGGATTCAACCGCCTTCACTCTTAGTAAGGAAAATAAATTACCAATAATTGTTTTTGATATCAACAAAACTGGTAACTTAAAGAAAATAATACAAGGTAAAATTATTGGCACAAAAGTAAACTAAGATGGAAGAATTAGATTTTATAATCGAAACTACAAAAGAATTAATGGATGAGTCTGTAAAATATTTGGAAAAGGAACTTCTTAATATCAGAGCTGGGAAAGCTAACCCTAATATGCTTTCAAGCATAAAGGTAGAATACTATGGTATACTAACACCACTGAATCAAATTTCAAATATAAATACCCCGGACTCTCAAACAATTTCAGTTCAACCATGGGAAAAAGATAAGCTTCAGGACATTGAAAAAGCCATAATTGATAGTAATTTAGGATTTAACCCAATGAATAATGGCGAATCAATCTTAATTAATATTCCACCATTAACACAAGAAAGGAGAATTGAGTTGGTTAAACTAGCAAAAAGTGAAGCTGAAAATTCAAAGGTGAGTGTTAGAAATTCAAGAAAAGATGCCAATAATGAAATACGTAAATCAGAATTTTCTGAAGATATTCGAGCAAACTATGAGTTAGATATTCAAGAGATTACGGATAAATATGTAAAAAAAATTGATTCTATTTTTTCATCAAAAGAAGCAGAAATTTTAAAAGTATAAAATGTCAAAGCCTGTTTCAATAAAAGATTTAGAAGACGGTAAACTTATAAACAAACCTGTACATGTATTTGGATGGGTAAAAACATTTAGATCTAATAGATTTATTTCATTAAATGATGGTTCAATGATCAATGATATCCAATGCGTAATTGATTTGCAAAGTAGTGAAGTAGATATAAATCAAATTAATACAGGGGCATCAATAGAGGTCTATGGAAAGCTAGTTGAAAGCTTGGGAAAAGGACAAAAATTTGAAATCTTGGTTGACCAACTAAATGTGTTAGGATCATCAAATCCAGATAACTATCCAATTCAACCTAAAAAACACTCTTTTGAATTTCTTAGAGAGAATGCTCATTTAAGAATACGAACAAAAACAATCAGTTCTGTAATGAGGATTAGATCTGAAATTTCTTACGCTATACATAAATTTTTTAATGAGAATGGGTTTTTTTATGTACATACTCCAATCATAACTGGTTCTGATGCAGAGGGTGCTGGTGAAATGTTTAGTGTAAGTTCTCTTGATAAGTCTAAAATTCCAATGGATAATGATGGTTCAATAGATTTTTCAAAAGATTTTTTTGGAAAGGAAACGCACCTGACTGTTTCTGGTCAACTTGAAGCTGAGGCGTTAGCAATGGGCTTAAGTAAAGTTTATACTTTTGGGCCTACTTTTAGAGCTGAAAATTCAAATACCTCAAGACACCTTGCTGAATTCTGGATGATTGAACCTGAGATGGCTTTTTGCGATCTAACAGAGAATATTAATCTTGCAGAAAAGTTCATTAAATACATTATAAAACATACTTATGATAAGTGTAAAAATGATATTGAATTTCTCAATGAAAGATTAACAAAAGAAGAAATGAATCTACCTAAAGACAAAAGAAGTGAATTATCGCTGAAAGAAAAAATAGAGTTTGTTATCAATAATGATTTCGTAAAATTAAGCTACAGTGAGGCATTTGATATTCTCAAAAATTGTAAGCGTAATAAAAAGAATAAGTTTACGTATAAAATTGAGAACTGGGGTTGTGATTTTCAAAGTGAACACGAGAGATTTCTAGTTGAAAAACACTTCAAATGTCCTGTGGTAGTTTATGACTATCCTGCAAAAATTAAAGCATTTTATATGAGGCTTAATGAAGATGGTAAAACTGTTAGAGCAATGGATATTTTGTTTCCTGGAATTGGTGAGATTGTAGGAGGATCACAAAGAGAAGAAAGACTAGATGTGCTTGAAAAAAGAATAGAAGAATTAGATATTGATGATAAAGAGTTATGGTGGTATTTGGACCTGAGAAAATATGGTTCTGTTAAACACAGTGGTTTTGGTCTGGGTTTGGAAAGATTGATTCTTTTTATTACTGGAATGAATAATATTAGAGATGTTATTCCTTTCCCAAGAACACCAAAGAATGCTGATTTCTAAATTTTAATCCATATTTTGTAATTTTGATGATAATGCTTAATCAAAAATTACAATTAAAACTTTCTCAGAAATTATCTCCTCAACAAATTCAGTTGATGAAGTTAATTCAGTTGTCAACCCAAGAGTTTGAACAAAGACTTTCCAGAGAAATTGAAGAAAATCCAGCATTAGACACATCTAAAGATGAGATAGAGGAAAATTCTGATTTTGAAAATGATTCAACAACATCAGATGATTCTGATTATGATGAAATTGATGTAAATGACTATTTGTCTGATGATGATATTCCTGATTATAAGCTAAAGGCGAATAACTATAGTGAAGACAATGAAAAAGATATACCCTTTACATCTGGGGAATCCTTTAATCAATATTTAAAAACTCAATTACATTCTTTTTCGTTGAAGGGTGAAGACTTAATTGTAGCTGAATTTATAATTGGGAGTTTGGACCCTTTTGGATATTTGAGAAGAGATATTATTGATATATCAGATGATTTAATTTTTACACTTGGGATCAACTACTCTGAAAATCAAATACAAAAAATACTTGATAAAATTTATTTATTGGACCCAGCAGGCGTTGGCGCAAAAAATTTGCAACAATGTTTGGAGCTTCAGTTAATCAGAAAGCCCAAAAATCAAGTTGTTGATTTAGCATTAAAAATTATTAAAAATCATTTTGACCAATTTTCAAAAAAACATTTTGAAAAAATTAAAGCAAAATTGAATATTGACAATGACCTTTTAAAAAAATCTATCAAAGAAATTGAAAAGTTAAACCCTAGACCAGGTGGTTCTCATAACGAGAATAACAAACTGAATTCATCTATTGTTCCTGATTTTACAATCAAAATTATTGATGGAGAATTAAAATTGGAACTAAATTCAAGAAACGCACCAGAATTATTTGTGTCAAATGAATACAAAAATATGCTTGCAGGATATAATGAAAGTAAAACAAAAAACAAAAATCAAAAAGATGCAGTAATTTTTATTAAACAAAAATTAGATTCAGCAAAATGGTTTATTGATGCAATTAAGCAAAGAAATCAGACACTAATTTATACAATGACCGCAATACTTAATTTTCAAAAAAAGTATTTTTTAAGCGGTGATGAAAGTAAAATTAAACCAATGATCTTAAAAGACATTGCTGAAAAAATAAATATGGATATATCAACGATTTCAAGAGTAGCTAACTCCAAATATGTTGATACACCATATGGAATTAAATTGATAAAATCTTTTTTTTCAGAAGGAATAAAAAATTCTAAGGGAGAAGAAATTTCAACAATTGAAGTAAAAAAATCACTTGAAGAAATTATTTTTAATGAAGATAAAAAATCACCCTATACTGATGACCAGTTGACTAAGCTTTTAAACGGAAAAGGGTACCCGATTGCAAGAAGAACAGTAGCAAAATATAGAGAAATGATTGGTTCTCCAGTTGCCAGGTTAAGAAAAAAGCTTTAATGCCTGGGTTATCTATTATTATAATCAATTACAAATCTTGGTCAGTACTTGAAAAATGTATAAAAAGTATTTGGTCCCAAAAAACCAACTCTATAGAAATAATAATTATTGATAACAACTCAAATGACAATCAAATAATAAATTTTAAAAAAAAATATAATAAGTGTAAATGGATCATAAATAAGAAAAATATTGGGTTTGCTAAGGCCTGTAATCAAGGTGCTAAGGTTGGCAAATATGATCATTACATTTTTCTAAATCCAGATACTGTCCTTGAAAAAAACTGCTTAATTAAACTCAAATCGAAAATTGATAATTATCCGGAATCCATTCTTTCAATCAGTCAAGAAGATTCCAGGAGAAATAAAAAATTTCCATACGGACATTTTTTAAGTATAAAAACATTTAATGGAATTAGTAGATCCATATTTAGGTTTTTAAATTGTGAAAATAGGCTAAAAGACAATAAAAAACCTTGGATTGAAACTGATTGGGTTTCAGGTTCATTTCTGTGCATTAGTAGGAAAAACTTTAATAATCTTAATGGCTGGGATGAAGATTATTGGATGTACTATGAAGACATGGACTTGTGTAAAAGAGCAAAAAATATTGGTTTGAAAGTCATATTAATTAACTCTATCTCATGTACTCATCACCACGGAAAATCATCAAGAATAAATCTAGAAACTACTGTTAAAACCAAAACTCATCTGATAAAGTCAGGAATTTTATTTATTGATAAACATTATAATGGTATTTATCAAAAATTTTTAAAATTCATGTTTATTAGCTCCAAAATATTTTATCTTTTGTTATTGTACCCATTTTCGAAACAAAAAAGACTAATACTCAATAATCTAATTTTTAATTTCAGAGTAGAAGAGTTCTAATTTTAATCTTTTATCATAGTTGGGTTGTCCTGGCTCTGGGCCATACAATACAGTACCCAGAGGGTTAATAACAGTTGTCTGTGGAGCAGATTCAATTGGAGAGGTTTTAAGTTCAGTAGAAAAAATATTTGTAATGCTAGATGATAATACAAGGCCTAATTTTTTATTTATAGAATCTTTCCTTACAATATTTTTAATATGTTCTGATATTCTGATTTTATATTTAATCCCACGACTGTCGGAATCTATTTCAAGCATTCCGCCATGATTAATTTTGGTCTCGGATCTTCTCGGTCCCTGAGTGTCATCAATATAATAATCTACTAATGGCAAGCTTGTATCTAAGTCATATAAATAAAGTCTGAAAGGTTCTATCAAACCACCATTTAAATCTATAGCCTCGCGATCGACGTAAAATGTAAGATTAGCTTCATTTATTAGCCATGGTCTAGATTTAATATCGTCTAACAAATCATTGCCCTGACTGTCTTTAAAAAGATCTATTTCAGCCATCAAACCTTCACCTCCTTTTAAGTAAATTTTGGATAGATTATTTGTTGAGTTTATGTTGCTTATAATTTCAGAGGAAAATGGTTCTCTTTTAATTAGATTGATTTTATTACCCATAAATGTGATTTTAAAATCTTTTGATTCTCTATCTATGGTATCATCAGTAATATCTTCCTCTGTATTATTCTTGTTGTACTTATCATATTCATAATTGATGACAATCTCAGCAGAATCAAAATCTAAAATCATCATTAATGGATCTGTGAAATCATAAGCATTAATATATATTCCTTTAAAATATAAATTGAAATTATCATAATTAGCCAAATCTATTGAACCTTCCTTGTCAATAAGTTTTGATTGAAAAAATTCAGAATTTAGCGGAATTCGAATTCTGGGGGACAACCTTTCTTTAACCTCCTCTGACTCATCAACATCATCGGTTTCTGGATCATCTTCTCTATATATTAATAATTCATTTTTATCTATTTGGACCTCTCCATCAAAAAGAGTTTGTCCAGTAAAATTTTCTAATATATTATTGTCACTATAATACCTTTGGCGAGACTCAAAATTGTCAGCCGGATCATATTCCCTTAAATAATAATCCATCTCTTGAATTTTTATTTTGAATGAATCGTTAAAATTTCCTAGAAGTGAATCTACATCATAGACTGTAGCACCAGGATTAGGATTAACTGTATCATCATCTTGCCCATCAGGTATTCCATCACCATCAGTGTCAGGATTTAATGGATCTGTTCCATTCGCCCTTTCTTGTGCATCACTTACACCATCACCGTCACTATCACTATTAACATCATTATCATCTACATCATAAGAGTCAATTACACCATCCCCGTCCTTATCATTTCTATTTGTAAAAAAAGGAATGTCTAAGTAAACTTCCGTTACCAGTTCATTTTCCTCAATTACCGTAATATTAAGTGGGTCTCCTGTATTTTCTTTCTCTTGGGATGCAATCCCAAATGAAGGATTGTATCGTGAAAGTTGAAGTTGAGTAATAAATGAAGATGTAACACTTCCAAAAATATTGTCTCTAATTTCACCAATTTGATATATAGGAAGATTTGTAGTATTGAAAGCACCAATAATTTTTTGTGATGCATATACCTCAACATCTTGAACCTTAGTTTCAAAAGAGTCATCTTTTAAAATTTCTGTTCCTATGGTGTTGAATTCCTTAGTGCATGAAAACAAAAAAAGAAAAAAACAAAATAATATGATTTTTTTATTCATCTAAAAAGGAGTTGTAAAATTCTAAATATTTATCTTTAAAATCTTCATTGCTGGTGCACTCTAAAGTTGGTATATCATTATTAACAAACTCTTTAAATTTTTCTTTAGCAGAGCTGGATGTGAATATCACACCGTCAGCTTGCGTTAAGGACAATTTGTATAATTCATCGTAAGTTGGATTTTTTAACAAACTTAAATTTTCATCAACAATCTCATCAAATTGAATTTTTTTTAAGAAGTTTTTATCAAACTTTCCTGAAAGCCTATCATCATAAACAGAAACTATAGTCTTGGTATCATTAAAAATAGGATCATCCTTATAATAATGTTTAATATAGAGTGGAATTAATGAAGAAATCCATCCATGAATATGGACAATGTTTGGTGCCCAATTTAATTTCTTAATAGTTTCAATAACACCCTTAGCGTAGAATATGGCTCTTTCATCGTTATCTTTATAAAGACTTCCACTATCATCGAAAAAAATATTACGTCCCTTAAAATAATCTTCGCTATCGATAAAATATACCTGCATTCTTTCTTTAGGAATGGAGGCTACTTTAATTATCAAAGGCATATCCATATCATTAATTATTAAGTTAATGCCTGAAAGCCTAATCACTTCGTGTAATTGATGTCTTCTTTCATTAATTATTCCATATTTTGGAATAAATATTCTTGTTTGACCTTGATTATCATTTACTAACTTAGGAAGTTTAAAACTCATTGAAGAAAGCTCTGTTTGAGGCATGTACGGTATAACCTCTGAAGAAATAAATAAGATTTTTTTTCCTTTCATAAATCCTAACAATATTAGGTTGTCAAAATTACAAAATTTATATAAGATTGACATCAAAGTGTTAAGTTTGCAGTCGCATTAGTTTGGAATGACAGTAATAAAAAAATTAAATGATTTAGACATAACTTTAAGTAAACTCTCAAGAAAAAAGATATTAAGTCTGGTCCCAACAATGGGTTCTTTACATAAAGGTCATATTTCTTTAATTAAAAGTGCATTGAAGTATTCTGATGAAGTTTGGGTATCGATTTTTGTGAATCCGACTCAATTTAATGACATAAATGACTATAAAAAATACCCCGTCAACTCTAAAGAAGATATTAATATAATTAAGTCCATCGACCAAAATTTAAACATCTTTATCCCAAGCATTGATGATATTTATGGAAAAAAAATTATTAGGGATAAGTACAACTTTGATGGCATTGATAAAGTACTCGAGGGTATTAAAAGGCCTGGCCACTTTGACGGAGTAGCAACAATTGTAAAAAAACTTTTTGAAATTTTCAATCCAAACTTTGTGTTTTTTGGTGAAAAAGATTTTCAACAAACAATGGTTGTACAAAAATTAATTGATGATTATTTTAAAGATATTAAAATGATTGTTTGTCCAACAATTAGAGCTAAAAATGGTTTAGCTCTTAGTTCAAGAAATTCTTTATTGTCAAAAAAAGCAAAAAAAAATATTTCGATTATATATGATTCACTATTGTTTGCAAAGCAAAATTTTTATAAATTTTCAAACAAAGAATTAAAAAAAATTATAAAATCTAATATTGAAAAAAATCAAGGATTTTTACTAGAGTATTTTGAATTGAGATGTTCTAAAACATTGAAAATATGTAATCATGAAAATAACCATAATTCTTCTTGTAGGGCATTTATCTGTGTTGTAGCTGATGGTGTTAGATTAATAGATAATTTATTGATGCATAATGAAAATTGAAGTATTAAAATCAAAAATTCACAGGGTTAAAGTTACTGGAGCTGACATTAATTATATTGGAAGCATTTCAATTGATGAATTTCTAATGGAAGCCTCCAACATAGTTGTTGGTGAAAAAGTACAAGTGTTAAATTTAACAAATGGTGAGAGGCTGGAAACTTATGTAATAAAAGGTGCCAAAGGTTCTGGTGATATTTTCATAAATGGTCCTGCAGCAAAGAAAATCAGCAAGGGTGATGAAGTAATTATAGTTAGTTATGCACTGGTTGACTTTGAAGATGCAAAAAGCTTCAATCCAACTATTATTTTTCCTAAAAAAGGAAACTCAATTTAAATGATATCAAAACAAAAAATTTATACTTGTAAAATTTGCGGAGCACAATATCCAAAATGGTTGGGTCAATGCGCAAAATGTGGATCATGGAACTCAATTGAAGAAGATATTATTAAAAAAGGTCCCAAAAATGATTTAGTACAATCCAAATCAGTAGTTAAAAATATTAGTGAAATAACAAGTCTAAAAAATGAAAGAATTAAATTTACTGATGATGAATTTAATAGAGTCTTAGGTGGTGGACTAGTTCGTGGCTCAGTTGTACTAATTTCTGGAGAGCCTGGAATAGGTAAATCAACAATTTTACTTCAAAACTCTATCAATTCACATGAAAGTGTTCTATATGTTTCTGGTGAGGAAAGTGCTGAGCAGTTAAAACTTAGAGCCGAAAGAATATCAAAAAATCCAAAGAATTGCTATGTACTGACTGAAACTAATCTTGAAATAATTTTAAAAAATATTAATAAAATTAAACCTGGTATAGTTGTTTTAGACTCCGTACAAACAGTTCAAACTGATTTGTTTGACAACAGTCCAGGCAGTACTACTCAAATAAAAGAATGCACTAGCATTCTTATCAAACTAGCAAAAAGCAACGGACTACCTATTTTAATTGTTGGACACATAACCAAAGACGGAAATATTGCTGGACCAAAAATTTTAGAACACATGGTGGACACTGTATTACACTTTGAGGGAGATAAACAACATCAATTCAGAATTTTGCGATCTAAAAAAAATAGATTTGGATCAACCAATGATATAGGAATTTATGAAATGGATCAAAGTGGCCTAAAGACTGTAGCAAATCCTAGTGAATTATTTGTTTCAAAAAAACAAAACACAGAACCTGGTTCAGCGATAGCTGTAACTTTAGACGGTGATAGATCGATCATGATAGAAATACAGGCACTTGTTAGTAGTGCTGTTTATGGAACTCCACAAAGAATCTCAAATGGATTTAATTCTAAAAGACTTAATATGCTTTTAGCGATCCTTGAAAAAAAGGCAGGGTTTAAAATTGGAGTAAAAGATGTTTTTATTAACATAACGGGTGGAATAAAAATCGAAGATACTGCAATTGATCTAGCTGTTGTATCAGCAATACTATCATCAAACATTAATGTATCTGTTACAAGTGGCACTTGTTTTTGTGCTGAAATAGATCTTTCTGGGGAATTAAGAAGTGTGAGTAATATTGATAAACGAATTTCGGAGGCGGAAAGATTGGGTTATAAAAAAATTATTGTTTCAAATAACTCAAAAATTGGATATACTCCAAAGTTAATTCAGACTGTTAAATTGAAAAATCTCTCACAAGTCGTTAAAGAAATTTTTACGGAGAAGGATTAGGTATTTTATTATTTACTTGGTTTATTTCTGAAATAATCTCATCGGAAAGTTTAACAGATGCACTGTCAATATTTTCTTTTAATTGCTCTACTGTTGTTGCTCCAATAATATTGCTTGTTACAAATGGGCGATCATTAACAAATGCAAGCGATAATTGAGTTAATGAAAGATCATTTTTTTTAGCAATTTCATTATATAATTTTGCAGCTTTAAAAGAGTTTTCATTATTGTATCTTTTAAGTCTTGGGAAAAGGTCCATTCTACTATTTTTTGGGACATTCCCATCAAAATACTTCCCAGTTAAAACCCCAAAGGCAAGAGGTGAGTATGCCAAAAGACCCATTGATTCTCTTTTACATATCTCTGAGCTACCAATCTCAAATAATCTGTTAAGCAAAGAATAAGGGTTTTGAATGGTAATCATTTTTGGAAGTTCCCTTTTGGAGTATTCAAGGAATTTCATAATTCCCCAAGGATTTTCATTTGATAACCCAATATGTCTAATTTTACCCTTTTTTATCAAATTCTTAAGTTTTTCCAATATAGATTCAAAATTATCTTCCCAAGAATCATTAAAATACTGGAAGTTTCTATTTCCAAATGTATTTGTAATTCTCTCTGGCCAATGAAGTTGATACAAGTCAATGTAGTCTGTTCTTAAACGATTTAGACTACCATCCAAAGCATCATCAATTGAAGAACCTTTAAAGCCCGATTTCCTAATATGTGCAGTATAATCTCCTGGGCCAGCAATTTTCGTGGCTAAAATTACTTCATCTCTTTTTTTAAATTTCTGAAACCAATTTCCAATTATTTTTTCCGTGAGTGCGTACTTGTCAGGGCTTGCTGGTACAGGATATAATTCTGCAGTATCAAAAAAATTAACGCCCCTTTCAACAGAATAATTCATTTGTTCAAAAGCTTCATCTTGACTATTTTGTCTTCCCCATGTCATTGTTCCTAAACAAATCTTACTGACCTGTATGTCCGTATTAGGCAAATTTTTATATTCCATTATATTTTTATTTTTAATCCAATAGGACAATGATCAGAATGATAGACATCTGGTAAAATAAAAGATTCCTTTAAGTTACTTTGTAAATCAACAGAGGCTAATAAATAATCAATTCTCCATCCTTTATTATTTGCTCTTGAGTTGGCTCTATAACTCCACCATGAATATTTATGGGGTGATGAATTAAAATATCTAAACGTATCTACAAAACCATTATTAATAAATTTGTCTAACCACTCTCTTTCTTCCGGTAAAAATCCTGATACTTTGGCATTTCTAATAGGATCATGAATATCAATAGCATTATGACAAATATTATAATCTCCACCTATTATTAATTTTGGGACAGATTGTTTTAATTCATTAATATATGAGGCAAAATCATCCATGTATTTAAATTTAAATCCCAGTCTTTCAATATTAGTTCCTGATGGAAGATATAAACTCATGACAGAAAAATTGTCAAAGTCAATTCTCAGATTTCTTCCTTCATTATCCATATACTCAATTCCAGTCCCATACACAATATTTTTGGGCTCTTTCTTAGAAATAATCCCAACTCCACTGTAACCTTTCTTCTTTGCAGGATACCAGTAATGATAATATCCGAGTTCTTTAAAAATGGATGAATCAAATTGTTCTTCGTTTGCCTTTATTTCTTGAAAACAAACTATGTCTGGATTATAGTTTTTTAGCCATGAGAATAAATCTTTTCTAATAGCAGCACGAATTCCGTTAATGTTGTATGAAATAATGTTAACCACCTTTGAGTAACCAATTATTTATATCAAGTGAGTTATTTAAAAAATGTTCTAATGTTTCGATTTTGATTCTTTCCTGCCTCATGCTATCACGATCCCGTACTGTTATGGTATTATCATCTAGAGTTTGATGATCAACAGTAATACAATAAGGGGTTCCTATTGCATCTTGTCTTCTGTATCTTCTTCCTATGGCATCTTTATCATCATAAGTTGTACTGAACTTAAGCTTTAATTTCTCTTTGATTTCTTTTGCCATTTCAGGCAATCCATCTTTTTTTAATAAAGGAAGAAAAGCACACTTATAAGGTGCTATGATTTTGGGTAATTTTAAAACTACTCTTTCTGAATTGTCATCAATTTTTTCAGAAACTAGTGACGAAGAAAATACAGCTAAAAACATTCTATCAACGCCTATTGAAGTTTCTAAAACGTATGGTATATATTTTTTATTTTCTATAGGGTCAAAATATTTTATTTGCTTATTTGAATATTTTTCATGATTTGACAAATCAAAGTCAGTTCTGGAATGAATACCTTCAAGCTCTTTAAAGCCAAATGGAAAATTAAATTCAATATCACAAGCAGCATCAGCATAATGTGCAAGCTTTTCATGATCATGAAACCTAAAAAAACTCTTATCAATTCCTAATGAAAGGTGCCAATCTAATCTTGTTTTTTTCCAATACTTGTACCAGTCCTTTTGGGTCCCTGGTTTAATAAAAAATTGCATTTCCATTTGTTCAAATTCTCTCATCCTAAAAATAAATTGTCTAGCTACAATTTCATTTCTAAATGCTTTACCAATTTGAGCAATACCAAAAGGTATTTTCATCCTAGCAGTTTTTTGTACGTTCAAATAATTTAAAAATATTCCCTGTGCTGTTTCGGGTCTTAAGAAAAGAACCTTTGAACTGGACTCTGTCGCTCCAAGTTGAGTTTTAAACATAAGATTAAATTGTTTTACATCCGTCCAGTTTTTAGTGCCTGAAATTGGGCAAACTATCTCGCAATCAACAATTATTTTCTCAAGTTCTATTAAATCATCATTTTTTAGTGCATTGGAAAACCTTAGAGATATTTGATTTATATGCTCTCTTATTTTTAAAACCTTAGGATTGGTTTTTAAGAAGGTTTCTTTATTAAACTTTTCTCCAAATCTTTTTTCTTGTTTTTTTTGTTCTTTTAAAATATTAGATTCACATTTGGTGATGTAATCTTCAATCAAATTATCAGCTCTATATCTTTTTTTTGAATCTTTATTGTCAATTAGGGGATCGTTAAACGCATCTATGTGCCCACTAGCTTTCCAAGTCGTTGGGTGTGAAAAAATTGAGGAATCAATACCCACAATGTTTTCATGTAAATGAACCATTGATTTCCACCAATATTCTTTTAAATTATTTTTTAATAGAACACCGTTCTGAGCATAATCGTATACAGCACTCAAGCCATCATAAATTTCGCTTGATTGAAAAATAAATCCGTACTCTTTTGAATGAGAAATGATTTTTTTAAAATGTTCTGAGGACATAAAACAAAAATAGTATATCTAAATAAAAGATAAGGTAGTATTTTTTAAAATAAACTTTTTATTTTGTAGAATATATGGTGAAGAAAATTATTCTGTTTTTTATTGCTTTTTCAATTATTGGATGCGCAAAAAGAGGAACACCTGATGGTGGTCCAAAGGATGAGGATCCACCAATTTTTATTAGATCCCAACCTCCAAATAACTCTTCAAATTTTGATTCAGAAAGTATCAGAATTTACTTTGATGAATATATAAAGTTGGAAAAAATTAATTCTCAATTAATTGTATCTCCACCGATTGAAAAATCCGGATACTCCATCTTCCCGCAGAGCGGAGCATCAAAGTTTATTGATATAAATTTAAAAGATAGTCTCCAAAAAAACTCCACCTATTCATTCAATTTTGGTCAAGCTTTAGTAGATAATAATGAAGGTAATCCACTTCCTTTTTTCAAATATGTTTTTTCAACAGGCAATTATGTAGATTCTCTCAACATTTCAGGAAATATAAGAGATAGTTACAACAAAGACACAGACGAATTTATTACGGCAATGCTATATCCAATTGATAGCCTATATAATGATTCAATAATTTATAATGGCAAGCCTCTCTATGTTTCCAATACATTAGATAGTACAAATTTCAATTTTACAAACCTAAAAAAGGGTATTTATAAATTAGTAGCGATCAAAGACTATAACAATAACTATAAATACGATCCTCTGACAGAAAAGATTGCATTTAATCAAACTTTAGTTTCAATTCCAACAGATTCATTATTCGATTTGAAAATTTTCAAAGAGAGTCCAGAATTTAAAATTTTTAAACCGTTTCAAAACGATGAGAACAAAATAAATTTTGGTTTTCAAGGCGATACTGAAAATTTGGATATAGAGATTGAAAATGAATTTAATTTAAATAGCGTGGTAACTTTTGATAAGGAAAAAGACACCTTATATGTTTGGCTTGAGAATTCTAATTACGATTCTTTAAATTTTAAAATTAATAATAAAGATTATCAAAAAAATTATGGCTTTAGGTTTCAAAAAAAAGAATTAGGAAAAGATTCTTTGCAGTTGAAGCAACAATCACAAATTCTTGAGTTATCTGAAAAATTAAGCCTGGAATCAACAACACCATTAATTAACGTCAATAATAAAAAGATAGAGGTTTATGATCGAGACTCGATACCCATAAGTTTTGAGGCAATTTTAGAAAATTACACAAATCTTGTTTTAGATTTTGAAGTTTTACCGAATGATATCTACTATGTTCATGTAAAACCTGATGCTGTTATTGATATATTTCAAAAAACAACAGATAGTTTGAATTTTACATTTAAAACAAAAAAAATATCAGAGTATGGAAAGATTTTTTTTAATCCAATTCAAAAAAAGTATCCCTTAATAATTGATTTAATTAATACAAAGGATGAAGTTGTTGATTCTCAGTATTTAGCCTCTGCTTCTGATAATTGTGTTTTTGAAAATATACTTCCCGGTGAATACACCATAAGAGTAATTGAAGATAAGAATCAAAATAAAAAAAGAGATACAGGAAATTTCCTTGGCAAAATCCAACCAGAAAAAACTTACTTTAATGATGAAATTATAAAAGTGAGGGCAAACTGGATATTAAGGGAAAGTTTTTAATTATTTTTTCAAACTTGCCTTGGCGTACTCCGTATTCAATTTTGCTATATAGTCCAAAGAAATCCCTTTTGGACATTCAACATGACATGCACCAGTATTTGTACAGTTACCAAAACCCTCAAGGTCCATTTGTTTAACCATATTTAATACCCTATCAGTTGCTTCCACTTTTCCCTGTGGAAGTAATGCAAATTGAGAAACTTTAGCTGAAACGAACAACATTGCAGAAGAGTTTTTACAAGTGGCAACACAAGCACCACATCCAATACATGTTGCGGCATCAAATGCTTTGTCTGCACTTTCTTTTTCAATTGGAATTGTATTTGCATCTAATGTATTACCAGACGTATTAATTGAAATGTATCCTCCTGCCTGTTGAATTCTGTCAAATGCTGTTCTATCAACAACAAGGTCTTTAATAATTGGGAAAGCCCTGGATCTGAAAGGTTCTATATATATTGTATCACCATCTTTAAACTTTCTCATATGTAACTGACAAGTGGTCACTCCGCGATCAGGTCCATGTGGTTGACCATTTATAAACATTGAACATGATCCACATATTCCCTCTCTGCAATCATGGTCAAAAGCGACAGGGTCTCCCCCATTATGCATTATTTTTTCATTTAGAACATCCATCATTTCAAGAAATGACATATCCTCCGTTATTCCATCAATTTCATAACTAATAATCTTACCCTCACTTTCAGGATTTTTCTGTCTCCATATTTTTAAAAATAATTTCATATTACTTATAGGATCTGTTTTTTAATTCCACATTATTAAATGTTAATTTTTCTTTGTGAAGTGTAGAGTTTTCAATAATCTTATCATATTCCCATGCAGAAACAAAAGCATATTCATCATCATTTCTCAATGCCTCACCTTCTTTGGTTTGATATTCTTCTCTAAAATGACCACCGCACGACTCATTTCTTTTTAGAGCATCTAAAGCAAATAGTTCGCCTAGTTCCATAAAATCAGCAACCCTCAGAGCTTTTGCCAACGGTTCATTAAAAGAAAATTGATCACCTGGTATCAACAAATCAGTGTAAAATTGTTTTTTTAATTTTTGGATTTTTTTGATGGCTGATTTTAGATCAACTGAATTTCTGGACATTCCGCAATTGTTCCAAATTATCTTACCTAACTTTTTATGGAAATAGTCAACTGTTTTTGTTCCGTTAATTTTCATCAATTTATCTATAGTATTTTCTACAGACTTTTTTGCTTTGACAAATTCTGGAGAGTCATTATTAATCGGACCTGTTTTAATATCATCTGCAAGAAAGTCATTAATTGTATTTGGTAAAACAAAATATCCGTCGGCTAAACCTTGCATGAGAGCAGAAGCTCCTAACCTGTTGGCTCCATGATCAGAAAAATTTGCTTCTCCGATAGCGTAACATCCAGGAATTGTAGTCATCAAATTATAGTCAACCCATAATCCTCCCATTGTGTAATGAACTGCAGGATAAATCATCATTGGAGTTTTATAGGGGTTTTGGTCAACAATCTTCTCATACATTTGAAAGAGGTTGCCGTATTTAGCCCTTATTACACCTTCACCGAGGGATTTTACCAAGTTTATATCATCGACGTCAAGACCTTTTACTAATACTTTTTCTTTACCGTATCTAATTATTGAAGAAGAAAAATCTAAGAAAACTGCTTCACCAGTTTTATTAACTCCATAACCTGAGTCACATCTTTCTTTGGCTGCTCTTGAGGCAACATCACGAGGAACCAAATTACCAAAAGCAGGATACCTTCTTTCAAGGTAATAATCTCTATCTTCTTCAGGTATTTGTGTTGGTTTTAAAGAATTATTTCTAACTTTTTTTGCATCATCTAAATTTTTTGGCACCCAAATTCTTCCATCATTTCTTAATGACTCCGACATTAAGGTTAACTTAGACTGATAATCACCTGAGACAGGAATGCATGTTGGGTGTATTTGAGTGAATGAAGGGTTCGCGAAAAAAGCTCCTTTTCGGTGAACCTTCCAAGCAGCCGAAACATTGCTGCCCATTGCGTTTGTAGATAAATAAAATAAATTCCCATAACCACCCGATGCCAAAACAACAGCATGTGCAGAGTGACTTTCAATTTCACCCGTAATAAGATTTCTGGTAATAATCCCTCTAGCTTTTCCATCAACAATTACAATCTCCATCATTTCGTGCCTGCTGTACATTTTTATTTTTCCTCTTGCTATTTGCCTATTCATAGCAGAATAAGCACCCAAAAGCAACTGCTGTCCTGTTTGACCCTTAGCATAAAAAGTTCTAGAAACTAAAACTCCTCCGAATGATCTATTGTCAAGCAATCCTCCGTATTCTCTAGCAAAAGGTACTCCTTGTGCTACACACTGATCAATAATGCTAGTAGAAACCTCTGCCAGTCTGTAAACATTAGCTTCTCTAGACCTGTAATCACCACCCTTTATTGTATCATAAAATAATCTGTAAACAGAATCACCATCACCTTGATAGTTTTTTGCTGCGTTTATTCCGCCTTGGGCTGCTATTGAATGAGCTCTTCTCGATGAATCTTGAAAGCAAAAAGCTTTGACATTATATCCTTGTTCAGCTAAGGTAGCAGACGCAGACCCACCAGCAAGACCAGTACCTACAACGATTATATCAATATTTCTTTTGTTTGCAGGGCTAACTAAACGAACATTATTCTTGTGTGATGTCCATTTCAAGTCAAGTTTTCCTTCTGGTGTTTTTGAGTTCAAAACGGAGTTTGAAATTTTAATATTTTTAGCATCGGCGTGCAACTCTACAGACAAGTTTTTTAAAAGACGATTCTTTTCAAGATAATCTGGATCGGATGATTTTATAGGGTGTCTGTTAACGGATTTATGCCAATCCGAATCCCAATCAACAAGCTTACACTTTATGCCTGTACTCTTTTTAGTGACTTTATATTTACCGTTGCCGATTGAATGATAATATCTCAAGCAAACTACCAATTCGTCATTACTAGAGTATTGATTTTTGGGTTTTCTATAATTAAGAGAATAGGTTACTTTCTTCAAACTAAACGAAAATTATTATAACACACTTTTTACCAGTCAAAGATATATAAATTATAACACATTAAAAATTATTTTATATTTTTTAATGGGATAAAAAATGATAGATAGCGATAAAACAAAAACCAAGTGGAACTACTATGCCAAATGAATAACTAATCTTTTTGATCAATGATGAATATTTATTGCTTGTTCCTAAAGATTGGGTTGATGATGCCAATCCATGAACTAAATGCAAGGCTAGAAATATAAATGAAATACAATAAAAGCCTACTTTAATAGGGTCCTGAAATTTTTCTACTAACTCATGATGATATCTATTGGGATCATCAGGCTTAAATTCGATGTATTTGTATTCCATTTCTGGTATCCAAAAGTCATAAAAGTGCAAGGCTAAAAAAGATAAGATAACTGTTCCAGATAAAATCATGTATCTTGAAACCAACAACGAATTTTTTGACCCTTTAAAAACAGCATAATTTACTGGTCTCGCTTTTCTGTTTTGATAATCTAAAATAAAACCCATAACAAAATGGAAAAGTACACCTGCAATCAATATTGGCTGAAGAACAAACTGAACAATTGGATTTGTGCCCATGAAATGAGAAAGCCAATTAAATAAACTCTCACTAAATACAGATGTAATATTGATTAAAAAATGTTGTGTTAAAAAAACAATTAAAAAAATACCGGATAATGCCATAGCGATTTTACGGCCTATGGACGAGTTAAATAGCTTTTTTAACATACTGGCAAAATTACTTTACAGAACCTTTAGAAGCAAATAATATGCCTTATTTCACTGAAAAACTTAACTCTTGATTATCAACTTTTAAAATATACTTACCCTTAATTAAATATCTATTACCATCATCAGAAATTTTTGAGACAAATCCTATTTTTTTTAGGTAATTGCTGGTGAGTTTTTTATCAACTACAATTGGAATTTTAACTTTATTAAATCCATGATCAACATTAAAATTACCTTTATTTAGAATCTTATAATTTTCATTTAAAATTTGAAATTCAAAATTTCCATTATTAGAGCTGTAGAAATCAACAATTAGGTCTGTATTTAATTTTTGGGTTGAATAAATGATTTTTTTACCCCAAGAATTAGAAAATCTAATGTCCTCATGATTTAAATAAGAAAGAATATTTTCATTGTCTTCAGATTCTAAGTATTTAGAAAACGAATCCAATTCTATTTTATAAATAGACCTTCCATGGGTTCCAATTACTAACTCATTTGTTCCTTCGTGTATAACTAAATCATGAATTGCAACTCTTGGTAAATTATTTGAAAAAGGATGCCACTGAGAACCCTTATCAAAGGATATAAATAATCCATTATCAGTACCCAAATACAATATATTTTCGTTTTTTATATCTTCCCTCACCACATTTATTGGTGATAACGGAAGATTGCTAGAAATTTCATTCCATGAAATACCATCATCTTCACTAACATATAAATATGGTTTAAAATCATTTTTTCTGTAACCGTTCAATGATGTGTAGATTCTTTGATCTT
This sequence comes from uncultured Bacteroidota bacterium, assembly GCA_902614065.1. Classification (GTDB taxonomy): domain Bacteria; phylum Bacteroidota; class Bacteroidia; order Flavobacteriales; family Flavobacteriaceae; genus Eutrophosalina. Next base: position 53,702 of record CACMJT010000005.1, read on the forward strand.
TATGTTTGGAGAATATCACTCTGCTAACCCAAAGGTTTGATGGTAAATCGTTGGAAATATTTTTCCAAGATTCTCCAGAGTTATGAGTTAAAACAATATTTCCATCATCTGATCCGGACACAATCTTACCAAAATTAAAAATAGATTCGTCTATACATGTTAGAGTTCCGTACGGCACATTTCCTTTTTTACCCCCCTTTGTTAGGTCATGAGAAATATCAGTCCAAGTGTCTCCTTTATTAAAAGATCTATGTAACTTATTACTTCCAAAATATATGATATCCTGATTATGTGGTGAAATTAGTATAGGTGTTTGCCAATTAAATCTTAATGGAGATTGGCCAAGCTTGTGTTTTGGTTTTATGCTTTTTCTGGTGCCCTTGCTTATATTCAGTCGATAGTAATTACCAAACTGCAAACCTGTGTATACAATGTTGTTATCGCGATTATCAATTTGAATTTGCATGCCATCACCACCCATAATTTTTGTCCAATTATTATGACCCGATTCATACCAATAGGGTGACTCTACAGAATTGTTTTTTGCCATCCAAACTCCGTTATCCTGCAAACCACCATAAACGTTATATGGCTCTGAATTATCAACATTAATGGAATAAAATTGTCCTACTGAAGGTTGATTTAACTTTATCCAATTTGCACCTTCATCGTATGAAATATTAACACCTCCATCATTACCTAAAACCAAATGATCTGTATTTTCGGGGTTGATCCAAAGATCATGGTGATCTACGTGAACATTGCTTGCACCAATTCTTTTATAAGATTTGCCTGAATCATTTGACTTCAAAATGGGTACACCATAAACATATATTTTATTTGAATTTGTTGGTGATACATGAATTCTACCAAAATAATAACCATAACTGTTGTAAACACCATCTAAATATTCATCATTTTGTTTTTTCCAACTATTACCTCCATCTACTGATTTATAAACTTCGGCTCCAATCACAGGAGTATCAAATAGTTCAGCATTGGCATCTGTTAAGAACCTGTAAATATCCTCTGGTTTTAATTCATCAGATTGTACTCTAGCCTTTATTTTATCAGAATTTAGTCCTTTATCAAATCCATTATTTTTAATGAATAAATTCAATTTTTCATTGTCCAAACTCATAAAATCTTCTTTGGACATATCTTTGAAATCTATTCTTTGAATTCCTATTGTTTTTTCTTCAGCTTTTCTTCGAAATTGATTGTCTAGAACTGCGTATAAAATATTAGAATCATAGATTGCTAGGCCAATTCTTCCAACACCACTTCCAACTGGAAATCCCGAATCTTTTGTTGTAATTTTTTTCCAGGTCTTGCCACCATTTGTTGTCTTGTAAATAGCAGAATTTTCACCACTACCAATAAAGTTCCAAGCATTCCTACTTCTCTCCCAGAAAGCAGCATACTGAATTTCAAAATTATTTGGGTCGAAAACCAAATCAATAGCCCCAGTATTATCATTAATATGTAGTGATTTTGACCAAGTCTTTCCGCCATCATAAGAATTAAATATACCTCTCTGATTATTTGCAGAATACAAGTGTCCAATAGCTGCAACAACAACATGTTGATTATCATTTGGATTAATAATTATACGGCTAATATGATGAGTATCTCTCAGTCCAATATTTTCCCAACTTTTACCATTATCAATAGACTTTAGAATGCCTATTCCTGGATATGAGGATCTAGATGAATTACTTTCACCAGTTCCAACATAGATTGCACTTGAGCTCCAATCAACAACAAAGTCTCCAATATTTTGTGTCATACTATTGTCCATAACAGGCTTAAAAGTTGTACCATTATTAACGGTATGCCATAAACCACCTGAAGCATAAGCAACAAAAAATTCATTTGGATTAATTGGATTTACCTCAATATCTGTTACCCTTCCACTCATGACACTAGGTCCTATGTTTGTTACCTCAACATTTTTGACTATTGAGTTATTAATATTGGTTGCATAATTATTTTCAGACTTTTCGATTAATTCAAATGAAGTGTACTTGTTCTGTGAGAAAGAAAAAAAAGAAATAAATAATATTAAAAAGGCAAAATTTTTCATGATTTAAATTTTTAAATTTGAATGATATCAAAATGCAATGAAATACAAAAAGATAGATACTAAACTATTTATTAAAAATCGCAAAAATTTTGTAAATAAACTAGAAAGAAAAAGTATTGCATTTTTTAATTCGAATGACATATATCCAATAAGCGCTGACTCAACCCTTCCATTTGATCAACACAGAGATATTTTTTATTTAAGTGGGATTGATCAAGAAGAAAGCTTATTGGTCCTATTTCCTGACTCGAAAGATATAGAATATAAAGAAATGTTGTTTTTAAGAGAAACGAATGAATACATAACTCATTGGGAGGGTGAAAAACTAACAAAAGAACAAGCTAAGAACATTTCAGGTATTAACAATATTTTCTGGCTTGGTGAATTTGAAGATATTCTCAAAGAAGTATTATCCCAAGCTGATTTCGTCTACATAAATACCAATGAACATTACAGACAAAATGTTCAAACTCAAACAAGAGAAGACAGGTTTATCAAGAGGTTAAAAAATATAGGTGGGCTTAAATTCAAAAAAAGTAATCCAATACTACAGAAACAAAGGTCTGTTAAGGATCAAATCGAAATAGAGTTAATAAAAAATGCATGCGAAATAACTAAAAAGGGCTTTGAGAGAGTTTTAACTTTTATTAAACCTGGTGTTTGGGAGTATGAAATTGAAGCTGAATTTTCTCACGAATTTTTAAGAAATAGATCTAGAAGATTTGCTTACACTCCTATTATCGCCTCGGGAAGAAATTCAAATTTTTTACATTATGGATACAACAACAAGCAGTGTTTAGATGGTGAAATAGTGTTGATGGATGTGGCAGCTGAATATGCGAACTATTCAAGTGACATGACAAGGACAGTACCTGTTAATGGTAGATTTAGTGAAAGACAAAAAACTATTTATAATGCTGTTTTAAATGTAAAAAATGCAGCAACAAAATTGCTAAGGCCAGGCATATTATGGCATGATTACCACATAGAGGTTGGTAAAATTATGACATCTGAACTTCTAAAAATTAAATTGTTAGACAAGTCTGACATTCAAAACGAAACAAAAAAAACACCAGCGTATAAAAAATATTTTAGCCATGGAACTTCTCATCATTTAGGTCTAGATACTCATGACTACTGTGATTTAAAAATGCCTATGGACAAAAATATGGTTTTGACTGTTGAACCCGGAATATATATACAGGAAGAAGACTTTGGAATTAGATTAGAGGACGATGTAGTAATAAATGAAAATGGAGAACCAACCAACCTAATGGAAAATATTCCTATTGAAATTGAACATATTGAAGATTTAATGAATTCAAAATGATTTCCATCCCATAGATTTGATTTCAGATTTCGATCCATTCCCTAAGTCTAGATAAGTTTTTTTATCATTTGTGATGTGTCCTATTACATGTAAATCTTTTTGGCCTTCGATAAGCTTTTCGTAATCTTCTGAAGAAATAGTAAACATGATTTCGTAATCCTCACCTCCGGACATAATAACGGAAATGGGATCTAAGTTAAACTCTTCACATACTTTCAAAAGCATTTGGTCTTTGTATATTTTATCCGAATATAAAACACATCCCTTATCTGAACTATTGCATAAGTGAATTATCTCAGATGAGAGGCCATCGCTTACATCAATCATAGAAGTAGGAACAATTGAGTTCTTATCTAAAAAGTCAATTAAATCAGTTCTGGCTTCAGGTTTTAATTGACGCTCAACCAGTTCCTTGTATGGCTCTAAATCGGGTTTGCTGTTTGGATTTACTAAAAAAACTTGTTTTTCTCTTTCAAGAACTTGCAATCCAAGATAAGATAAACCTAACTTTCCGGAAACAATAATTAAGTCATTATTTTTAGCTCCAGATCTTTGACATATTTTTTTGTCATCTACAACACCCATTGCGGTGACAGAGATTATTAAACCCTTTTGTGATGAAGTGGTGTCTCCACCTACCAAATCAACTTTATATCTTTTGCAAGCAAGGTTAATTCCTTCATAAAGTTCATTTAAAGTTTCTAGTTTAAATCTGTTTGAAACTGCAATTGAAATGGTAATCTGTTTACAAATTCCATTCATTGCACATATATCTGAAATATTACTGACGACAGCTTTATATCCTAAGTGCTTTAGAGGAAAATAAGACAAATCAAAATGTACCCCCTCTACCAACATATCAGTAGATATCAAAGAATACAAATTTGAATTTTTTATAACAGCAGAGTCGTCTCCAATTCCAACTATAGTAGACTCATTATATATCTTGACATTCTTTTTTATGTGTTCGATAAAGCCAAATTCACCAACTGATGAGAGTTCAGTTAATTTTAAATTTTTTTTGTCAGTTTCTTTGTTTTTATGGCCCATATTTTGAATGAAGATTACTTCAAATTTAGATTAATAAATATTTTTTAAAGGATTATATTTGCAAAATATGATTAAGGTAGCTGAAACTGCAAGAGATGAAGTCAATAAGCTAATGAAATTAGATGGTTTTAATCCATCAAAAGATTTTATTCGTGTTGGTGTTAAAAGTGGTGGTTGCTCCGGATTATCATATGAAATGAGATTTGATAAGCTTTCAGGTGAAGATGATAAAGTTTTTGAAAATAATGGTATAAAAATTGCCGTGGATAAAAAAAGTTTTTTGTATTTGGTTGGAACAACACTTGAATACCATGGAGGATTAAATGGAAAAGGGTTTGTTTTTAATAATCCAAATGCAAATAGAACATGCGGCTGCGGAGAAAGCTTTTCATTATAAGTAATTAAAAATGGCATACACAGAAGAAGAATTAAAAAAAGAGTTAGAAAGTCAAGAATATCAATATGGTTTCACAACCGATATTGACTCTGAAACGTTTCCAGTTGGATTAAACGAAGATATAGTCAAGGCTATTTCTAAAAAAAAGAATGAACCTGAATGGATGACTCAGTGGAGACTAGAAGCTTATTCTTCTTGGAAGGATATGGAGGAGCCAAACTGGCATAATGTAAAATATAAAAAGCCTGATTTTCAAGCTATTTCTTATTTCTCAGCACCAAAAACTAATAAGTATAAAAGCCTAGATGAAGTTGACCCAGAACTAATCAAAACATTTAACAAACTTGGTATTTCAATTGAAGAACAAAAAAAATTAGCTGGAGTTGCTGTTGATATAGTAATGGACTCGGTCTCGGTTGCAACTACATTTAGAGAAACACTAGCAAAAAAGGGTATAATTTTTTGTTCGATTTCCGAAGCAATTAAAGATTACCCTGAATTAGTAAAAAAATATATTGGCAAAGTTATACCCAGAAAGGACAATTATTATGCTGCACTGAATTCCGCAGTTTTTTCTGATGGGTCATTTTGTTACATACCAAAAGGTGTCAAGTGCCCAATGGAATTATCAACTTACTTTAGAATTAATCAAGCGGGTACTGGTCAGTTTGAAAGAACTTTAGTGATTGCAGATGAGGGAAGTTATGTTAGTTATTTAGAAGGATGTACTGCCCCAAGTAGAGATGAGAATCAACTTCATGCGGCTGTCGTGGAACTAATTGCGATGGATAATGCTGAAATAAAATACTCAACTGTTCAAAATTGGTATCCTGGAAATAAACAGGGAAAAGGTGGGGTTTACAATTTTGTAACCAAGAGAGGATTATGTAATACCAACTCAAAAATTTCTTGGACCCAAGTAGAAACTGGCTCAGCTGTTACATGGAAATATCCATCTTGCATTTTAAGAGGTGATAATAGTATTGGAGAATTTTATTCAATCGCCGTAACCAACAACTATCAACAAGCAGACACGGGTACCAAGATGATTCACATCGGAAAAAACACAAAAAGTACCATTATTTCCAAAGGTATTTCTGCTGGAAAATCACAAAATAGCTACAGGGGACTTGTTCAAATCGGTAAAAGAGCGTCTAATGCAAGGAACTTCTCACAATGTGATTCCCTTCTGATGGGGAATAATTGTGGAGCACATACGTTCCCATACATTGAAGCAAAAAATAAATCAGCTCAAATCGAACATGAAGCGACAACAAGTAAAATCGGTGAAGATCAAATCTTTTATTGCAATCAAAGAGGAATTGATACAGAGAAGGCTATCGCATTAATTGTTAATGGATTTAGTAAAGAAGTTCTAAACAAACTGCCAATGGAATTTGCTGTTGAAGCACAAAAATTATTAGAGATATCTTTGGAAGGTTCCGTTGGTTAAAAATTTTTTTTATGTTAAAAATCGAAAATTTGCATGTTAGTATTGATGATAAAGAAATTCTTAAGGGATTATCATTAGATGTTAAGCCCGGTGAAATTCATGCTATAATGGGGCCAAATGGTTCCGGAAAGAGTACTCTTTCATCTGTCATCGCAGGAAGTGAAGACTATGAAGTTGTTAAAGGAAATATTTTTTATAATGATGAAAATATTGAAGATCTTTCAGCAGAAGAAAGAGCAAATAAGGGAATTTTTATGTCATTTCAGTATCCTGTTGAAATACCAGGAATTACCGTAACAAACTTTATCAAAACAGCCATTAATTCAAACCTAAAAGCTAGAGGTGAAAAAGAAATGCCTGCTGGAGATATGTTAAAAAAAATTAGAGAAAAATCGAAGTTATTAGAAATTGATTCAAAATTTCTGTCTAGGTCTTTGAATGAAGGATTCTCTGGTGGAGAGAAGAAAAGGAATGAAATTTTCCAGATGGCAATGTTAGAGCCTAGTCTAGCAATACTTGATGAGACTGACTCTGGACTCGACATTGATGCTTTAAAAATTGTTGCAAATGGTGTGAATAAACTTAAAAATGACGATAATGCAATCATAATAATTACACACTATCAAAGACTTTTAGACTATATTCTGCCAGACTTCGTACATGTTCTTCAAGACGGAAAAATCACAAAATCTGGAGATAAATCTTTAGCTCTTGAGCTGGAAGAAAAAGGCTATGATTGGATTTAATTTTTAATATGTCACTAAAAGAAAAACTTGTTTCCTCATTTTTAGCATTTGAACTTGATACAGACATAATGTCAAATGTTCATAAAATAAGATCACAATCGATAAAAGAATTTGAAAAAATTGGATTTCCAAATTCAAAAGATGAATATTGGAAATATACTCCAGTCAAAAAAATTTTAAATGAAAAACTGACTTTATTTAATAAGAAAAGACACCTCATTGAATTTGATAAGGTAAAAGACTTCTTTTTAAATGGAATTGAATCCTACAAACTTGTTTTTATAGATGGAATATTTGATCCTCTTTGGTCGGACACAACTCACGAAGAAGCCGATGTTTGTATTTTATCTTCTGTTCTAGAAAAAGAAAAATATAATGATGTTATTTCTAAATACTACAATAAGCTAGTAAATAGTAAAGAGTCATTCAGTCTTTTAAATAGTTCATTTTCAAAAGAAGGTGCATATGTTCACGTACCAAAAAATGTAGTTCTTGATAAACCTGTTGAAATTGTTCATATAAATTCAGGTGGTGAATCATCTTTAATGCTTCAGCCAAGAAGTTTAGTAGTTCTTGAAAAGAATTCAAAGGCCCAAATAATTGAGAGTCACTATTCTTTAACAGGGAAACAAGAATCATCTGTAAATAACGCAGATGACTTTATTGATCCCCTAACGAACTCTTTAACTGAAATTCATATTAATGAAAATTCAAACCTAGATTATTACAAAATCCAAAATGATGTTGAAACTTCATCGATTATTGATAACACTTACATTGATCAAAAAAGCAATAGTGAAGTAAGTTGTCATACATTTTCTTTTGGAGGTAATATTGTTCGTAATAATTTAAATTTTTATCAAAACGGAACTAATGTTAATTCCATTCTAAAGGGTGTTACAATCCTTGGCACTAATCAACATACAGATCATCATACCTTGGTTCATCATGCAAACCCAAATTGTGAAAGCTATCAAGAGTATAAAGGGATTTATGATGATAAGTCTACTGGTGTATTCAATGGCCGAGTGGTGGTAGATAAAATTGCTCAAAAAATTAATGCTTTTCAACAAAATAACAATCTTATAATTGGTGATAATGCGACAGTAAATACTAAACCTCAACTTGAAATATTTGCTGACGATGTGAAATGCTCACACGGATGTACAATAGGACAACTTGATAAGGAGGCTCTATTTTATTTAAAAGCAAGGGGAATCAATGAAAATGATGCAAAAGGACTTCTTACATATGCATTTGCAAATAATGTTTTGGAAAATGTGAAGATGCAAGTTTTAAAATCGAAAATAAAAAAGATTATCGCTGATAAGATTGGTGTTAATCTTGGCTTTGAGTTATGAATCTAAGTTTTAATGTCGAAAAAATTAGACAAGATTTTCCAATCTTGTCAAAGAAAATCAATAACAAGCCTTTGATCTATTTTGACAATGCTGCTACATCTCAAACCCCAATTTGTGTGATTGATTGCATCAAAGATTATTATGAGAAATATAACTCCAACATTCATAGAGGGGTACATTCATTAAGTGATGAGGCCACTAGTGCTTATGAAGATGCAAGGAATAAGGTAAAAGATCACTTTAATATAAAATACAGCGAGGAAGTAATTTTTACATCAGGCACAACTCACTCAATAAATATTGTTTCTAATGGGTTCAGTAAAATATTAACAAAAGATGATGAGATTATTGTCTCAGGACTTGAACATCATTCCAATATTGTCCCGTGGCAAATGATGATTGAATCTAGTGGAGCGAAATTAAAAGTTATTCCACTAATGGAAAATGGAGAATTAGATATGGATGAGTTTGCAAACATCCTTTCACTCAAAACAAAAGTTGTTTTCTTAAACCATGTTTCTAATGCTTTGGGGCTAATTAATCCTATTGAGAAAATAATAAATATGTCTCATGAAAAAGGAGCATATGTTTTAATTGATGGTGCACAAAGTGCTGCTCATTTCAAAATAGATTTACAAAAACTAAATGTTGATTTTTTTACAGCCTCAGCTCACAAACTTTGTGGGCCAACTGGTGTTGGTTTTCTCTATGGAAAAAAGGAGTTATTGCATAGGATGGAGCCTCTTATGGGTGGTGGAGAAATGATTTCAGATGTGACTTTTTCAAAAACAACCTATGCAGATCTCCCTCACAAATTTGAGGCAGGAACACCAAATATTTCTGGTGTTATCGCTTTTGGTAGAGCATTAGATTATTTGAATGAAATAGGATTAGAAAAAATAGAAAATTATGAAAATGATTTGCTTGATTATGCAAATTCTAAACTTAAACAAATAGAAGGTTTAAAAATTTATGGTGAATCTAAAAATAAAACCTCTGTGATATCATTTAATATTGAAGGTATTCATTCATATGACATTGGGGCTCTATTGGATAAATTCGGTATTGCTGTTAGAACGGGACAGCATTGTGCTCAACCAATAATGGATCATTTTGGTGTAGATGGTACAGTAAGGGCATCTTTTTCGTTTATCAATACTTTTCAAGAGATAGATGACCTCTTCGAGGCATTGAAGAAAGTAAAATCTATGTTAAGTTAATTTATAACTTTATACTATGACCATTGAAAATGCTCAAAAAGATATAATTGATAATTTTTTATTTTTTGATGATTGGACCCAAAAGTATGAGTACATCATTGAGCTGTCCAAGGATTTAGAATTTATGAGCGATAATCTAAAAAGTGAAGATAATTTAATAAAGGGGTGTCAGAGTAAAGTATGGTTACATGCTGAAATGATTAACGGAAAAATTAACTTTTTAGCTGATAGCGAGGCAATAATTACAAAAGGTATAATCTCTATTCTATTGAATGTTTTTAATAATAGAAAGCCTCAGGAAATACTTGATTCCGATATGGGTTTTATTGAAAAAATAGGATTAAAAGAGCACCTATCACCTAATAGAGCAAATGGCTTGTCTTCAATGTATAAACAAATTAAATTTTATGCCCTTGCGTTTAGTAAATCCTAAATTATGACTGAAAAAATTGACCCAAAAAAACTAGGTGACCAAGTTGTAAAAGTTTTAAAAACTGTTTATGATCCCGAAATACCAGTTGATATATATGAACTTGGATTAATCTATGATGTCTTTCTGAATGAGAGTAATGATGTTAAGGTTTTAATGACATTAACTACTCCTAATTGCCCAGTTGCAGACTCACTTCCAGAGGAAGTAAAAAATAAGATTAAAGAAATTCCCCAAGTAAATGAAGTTGAGATTGAAATGACTTTTGATCCACCATGGTCTAAAGACCTGATGAGTGAAGAAGCAAAATTAGAACTTGGTTTTTTATAAATGACGTTTGAAATAAAAAATAGGGTTTCTGAAAGTAAGCTTATAACCATTGACTTTAATGACTTTATTACAGATTTTTCATTTGAAAATTTCGATATTAAACCATGGCTAAAAGATGGCCTGGTCCTAATTGAGAAAGATTTTAGAGAAAGAGTAAAAGGATTTAATTGGACTAATCTGAAAGGTAAAAAAGTATCAATTATCTGTTCAAATTCAGCCATTATTCCTGATTGGGCATTTATGTTAGTAAGTTCTGAATTGACCAAGGCGGGTGTAGATAACTTTATTGGAGATGAACGATCTTACAAGGAATATTTGATAAATGAAAAAATTACAAATTTTGATTTGGATTCTGTTTCTAATAAGCCTATTATAATTAAAGGATGTGCTGATGAGCAGTTTAATAAATTTATTTATTCACAATTAATTCAAAAAATTCAAGGTGTTGTTTCAAGTATAATGTATGGTGAAGCGTGCTCATCAGTTCCGATTTTTAAAAAAAAATGAGGGTTTTAAGTTTTCTTTTACTAATTAGCTTGACTCTTAACTCCTATTCACAAGAAAAAATAACTGACTCAATAAATACAAATTGGGAAAAATCAGGAAAATTTACGTTTCTGGGTAACCAATCTAGCTATAGTTATTGGACAGCAGGTGGACAGACCAGTGTTTCGGGAACTATAAAAATTAATTATGATTTAAATTATGAGAACAACGGGTGGAATTGGGATACAAAGATTATAACTGCATATGGACTAAACAGTAACGGGGGAAGTAAGTTTTTAAAAAAGACGGATGATAAATTAGAAATTAACTCATTAATTGGTAAAAAATTTTCATCATCCAACATTGGTGACCTAAGCTATTCCAGCTTCATAAATTTTAAAACGCAATGGACAAAAGGTTATCGGTTTAGGACTGCCTCAAGCGGAGAAGAGGAAAGAATTGAAAGAACTAGATTTTTATCACCGGGCTATTTCCAAATTGGTGTTGGATTATACTGGGAAAAAAATAAAGATTTTTGGGTGAACTTTGCACCAATAACGGGCAGGCTGATTTTGGTAAATAAATTTTTTACCGAAAAATTGAATGAAGGTCAAGAATATTTTGGTGTAAAAAAAGGATCTACGAGTAGATTTGAACTTGGATCATCAATTCGGTCTTATTATAAGTTTGAATTTCTTGAAAATGTATTTATAACAAACCGATTAAGTCTGTATTCAGATTATCTTGAAAATCCGGAAAATATTGACTTAGACTACACAATCAATACCTCCCTCAAGGTAAATAAATATTTGACCACAGATTTAATATTACAATTTATTTATGATAATAATGCAGTCAAAAGACTTCAAGTTAGGCAAGTAATGGGCATTGGTTTGAGCTTGAACTTTTAGCTCTCGATTTTTGGATAGAGGTAATTATTATATGGAAATCTTTTTTCATGAATTTTACTGACTTTTTCATATAAAGTATTTTTTAAAAAATCAAAATTCAATTTTTCTATAGCAGAAATATAAATCTTGGTTTTACTGTTTTTCAAAGGCATATTTTTTAATTTATCAACTTTGTTAAAAACAATTATGGTCTCTTTATCTCCACAATTGATTTCATTTAAAATGACATCAACCGAATCAATATGTTGTTGATAGTTTGGGTGCGATACATCAACAATGTGTAACAATATGTCTGACTCTTCAATTTCAGACAATGTGCTTTTAAAGGACTCTATGAGCTGTGTTGGAAGCTTTCTTATAAAACCAACAGTATCCGATAGTAAAAAAGGTAAATTTTCAATAACAACCTTCCGAACTGTTGTATCTAATGTTGCAAATAGTTTATCTTCAGCGAAAACCTTTGACTTAGAAATTTGATTCATTAAGGTTGATTTCCCAACATTCGTGTAACCTACTAACGCTACCCTAACCAATTTTCCTCTATTTCCTCTTTGCACAGACATCTGCTTATCGATAGTCGATAACTTTTTCTTTAATAGTGATACCTTATCGCGTACAATCCTTCTATCTGTTTCAATTTCTGTTTCACCTGGCCCCCTCATTCCTATACCACCTTTTTGTCTTTCCAAGTGTGTCCACAGACCTTTTAGTCGTGGCATTAAATATTCGTATTGGGCCAATTGAACTTGAGTTTTGGCGTAACTGGTTTTAGCTCTTTGAGCGAAAATATCAAGAATTAATCCTGTTCTATCTATTATTTTACAACGAAAAATCTTCTCTAAATTTAATTGCTGACTAGGTGATAACTCATCGTCAAAGATTACCGAACTAATATCATTATTTTTTATAAAAAACTGAATTTCTTGGATTTTCCCAGATCCAATAAATGTTTTTGGATTTGGTTTCTCTAACTTTTGAATAAACCTTCTTAAAACTTTTCCACCAGCTGTTTCAGCAAGAAAACACAACTCATCTAAAAATTCATTTACAATTATTGCAGAACCGTTATTAATGACAGCCCCAACAACAATTGAATTTTCATAAAAAATTTTCTTATTCTCTATCAAATTTCAGGGTTGAAGTACTTTAAAGTTAGCTCAGAGTTAGTAAAGTCTAAATAGGAATAATGATTGAACCAATCCCCACAATTATAGTATTCTGAATTATTTCCAAGATTTATTTTTAAGGGCAGGTGTCGATGACCGAAGACAAAATAATTATAATGATCGGACTTTAATATTTTTTTACAATAATTAAAGAGTAATTCTTTTTCGTTACTTTCAAATTTTATTTCCTTTCCCGAGATAACACTATTTTTTCTAGATAAGTATTCTCCAATTCTAATTGATATATCAGGGTGAATACATGAAAAGAGAAATTTAAAAAATGAGTTTCTAAAAATCAATTTTAAAAATTTATAACCATAATCACCTGGCCCCAAACCATCTCCATGACCGATAAAAAATTTTTTTGAATTTATTTTAAACTTTTTGGGCTCAAAAAAAACATCGATACCAAGTTCCTTTTTAAAATAATTTCTCATCCATGCATCATGATTGCCAACAAAAAAATAAATTTTAACACCTGCGTCTGTTAACTCTGCCAACTTTCCAAAGAGTCTGGTATAACCCTTTGGAACTACTTTTTTAAACTCAAACCAAAAATCAAATAAATCGCCAAGCAAGAAAATTACTTGTGCATCATTCTTTATAGTATCCAACCATTTAATAAATATTTTTTCTCTTTTTGAGGATTTTACTTTTCCAGGTAGTCCAAGGTGGTTGTCTGATGAAAAATAGATTTTTTTATTTTCTTGTAAGGTAATTGTTTCCATTTATATATTACAAAAATAAACAATCAGTTATAACAACTTTTCATAACAGTTAAACGGCATGTCACTTTGATCTCTAAAATAAATTTTACCTAATTTTTTATATCCAAGTTTAGAATACAAATAATTATTTTTTTTGTTTAAACTAAATGTGTCGAGCCTTACAGACAGACAACCATTTTCTTTTGCATAATTTTCAATATATTCCATAACAAATTTTGCAAAACCTTGTCCTTGGTAGTCGGGGTGAATTGCAAGTCTGTGCAGATAAATATTTTTTTTTGATGAGGTTTCCCAAACAATCTGTTTGTAAAACTCGTCCATATCAAAAGAGGCGCAAACACAACCTATGATTTTATTTTCAAGTTTTAGCACAAATAGATCATTATTATTTATATCATCAATAAATGATTGTTTTGTTGGATATTTATCGTTCCATTGAAAAATACCATTATCAATCATGTGTCTTGTACAGGCCTTAATAATTTTCATTATCAAGTCAATTTGATCAATTGAAGCAAGTTCAATGTTTTTCATAATGTTAAGATACTTATTTGATTGCAGAAATTATTGGACTTCCTGTTGATAATGCAGTAAAATTGATTCCTAAAATTACAGACAAAGTGGGGGCAATATCTCTAACATAAATTTTTTTATTAGATGAACCATTTCTAATTCCTTTTCCATAGAATATCAGAGGAACATGTGTATCATAGGTCCTGCCAGTACCGTGATTGGAGGCGTTTGAAGACTTTTTGTGCCATAATGGTTTTAAAAAGAATGCTAAATCACCCCTCAGGTCTGGATGACTGTTGTAATATATCATATTTATGCCATAATCTTCTGAATAAGAGACTGCTTCATCTAATTGAGCAAAATCATAAACATCATATACCCAAGGTTCTTTTTTTAGTTCATTTTTAATCAGTGCTTTAATTTCATCATGTGAATACCCTGACTCATCAATTCTATCTTTATTTAAATACACATTGTAGTTTGAAACATCTTTAATATATTTTTTAAGCTCCTCATTGAAAACATTCATTGAATATAACTGATTAAATGGTACTTTATTTTCGGATAAATAAGACGGAACATGAGTAATGCCATGGTCAGATGTTAAGTAGACGATATAATTTTTTTCACCAACGTTTTTATCTAGGTAATTAAGGATATCTTCAATGTTCTTATCAAGTCTAATGTACATGTCCAACACTTCAACGGAATTTGATCCAAACCTGTGTCCAAGATGGTCTGCGGATGAAAATCCAATATGAAGAAAATCTGTTGTTTCATCTTTGCCTAAATTTTCATGCTCGATAGCATTTAATGCAAAATCCTTTATAATATCATTACCAAATGGTGAATACTTTATAACATCATAATTAATTTTACCATTTTTAGTTTCAGATATTTTTTTTAAATCATAAGGAAATGTTGAGTTATTTTTACCAAGATATTTTATTTCATGTTCGTTCAAATCAGGGCCACTTTCATCGTATTGTTTAATATCATAATAAGTATCCCAGTTAGAAATATATTTTTGAATATTTTTTCTTTCATTAAATCGTTTAACCCATTCAGGAAGTTCATTCATATAATATGAGCTTGTAATAAACTTGCCTTCATTTTTTGCATTAAACCAGTAGGACATTTTTGAGGTATGCCCTCCAGACAATACAGCTGATCTATCTTTCAAGGCAACACTAAATGTTTTTGCTTTAAAGTTTGATGATATTCTATTTTCATCTGAGATTGTAGTTGTTTGTAAGTTTTTTGGAGATTTTTGACCTTCATCTGACAAAGTTCCAACTGACTTTTGCAAAAAATCATCGACACAATATATTTCTTTACTTAGTAAGGGATTGAACCATTCATTTCCAACAATTCCATGATAATTTGGTGTTGTTCCTGTTACTACTGTTGCATGTCCTGGAGCTGTTGATGTAACAGCATAACTATAATGTGCATTCTTTGCATTGAAACCTTGATTTACAAGTTTTTTAAAGCCATTATCCCCATATTTGTTCCAGAACTTTGGGATGTACTCATATTTCATCTGATCAACAACAATTCCTACAACAAGTCTTGGTTTTTCATATATTTTGTGTTCTGATTGCGCTGAAATATAGATAGAGAAAAGGAGAATAAATCTAAAATATGTATTCAAAGTTTTTTTTTGCATATATAGGAAAAATATGCATTAGATGGAACTTTTTTTCTTTATAAAAAAGTTAAAATTAATCTCTAGAATTGATTTTCGCTAATAGTCTTAGAATCTCCAAATACAACCAAACAAGAGTGACCATAAGCCCAAAGGCTGCATACCATTCCATGTACTTGGGAGCCCCATTTTCTGACGCCTCCTCAATGAAATCAAAGTCCAAAACCAAATTTAAGCTTGCAATTAAAATAACAATTAAAGAAAAAATAATACTAAACATTGAACCATTGGCTGGATTTAGTAAAGCCAAATCCATTCCGAAAAAACTGCCTATGAAAGAGATTAAATATATCAAAAATATACCTCCTGTAGCAGCAACAACACCGAGTTTAAAATTTTCTGTGGGTTTTATTAGACCTGACCTGTAGGCCATAAGCAATGACAATAATATTAATGCAGTCAAACTAACAGCGTTGAGAACAATACCTTCAAACTGTTGAGCATACATATATGAAACACCACCAAGGGCTAAACCCTCGAATATTGCATATAGTGGAGCGGTAATTGGAGCAGACTTCTTGTTAAATATTGTAATTAATGCTGTAATGAAACCTGCAATAAAACCTCCTATCATCAATGTTGGGGAAGTAATTGTGTATGAGTAATAACCTGCAATAATTAACAAAACCAAAGAAATTGCTGTTTTATCAACAGTTCCCTTGATGGTCATTGTCTGATTATTGACAAAAGAATTTGTACTGGTTCGTTGCAGATTCTTGAAGGTATTTTTATTTAAAGCTGGGTTTCCTGATCTAAACGATAAATGTCTTGACATCTTTTAATTTTTTTTTGTTCTATTTTATGTTATAATTTTGATAACAATGAAAAACTTTATTTTTATTTTTTTTCTAGTAATAATCAACAACTATGCCCAAAACTCAACGGATTTAACAGAAACTTTTCCAATATTTCCTGTTTGTGAATTGCTACCTGATAAATTTCATAAAGATTGCTTTAATGAAACAGTTGACGAGCATATTCAAAACAACTTTAATTATCCAAAACAGGCGTGGGATAATGATATAGAAGCAATAGTAAAAGTAAAATTTGACATTGATGTTAATGGTAATATAACTAATGTGATTCCAAATTCGAGTGTAGTTGGAGTTAGTTTTTTTGAGAGAGAATCACTAAATCTTGCCAAAAATCTATTTAATGATTCAGCAAAAAAAGTAATTGAATCACTGCCGAATGCGATTCCTGCCAAAAAGGATAATATTGCTGTAGAGAAAACTTTTTTGGTTTCTATTAAATACCAAATTCCAAGAGAGTTGGGCTTTGATGAGGTTGAGGTACCACCACTATTTAAAGGCTGTGAAGATAAAGAAAATAAAAAGTTGTGTTTTATAAAATTTATTGAAGATCACATCGTCAAGAACTTTAAATATCCAAAGCGTGCAATAAAAAAAGGAGAGGAAGGAGATGTATTTATACAATTTGATATGACATCGAACGGATTGTATACAAACTTTAGAACAATTGGTGACAGTAGAATTTTAGAAGATGAAGCCTATAGAATTATGATCAAATTACCTTCTTTTCAGCCTGCAAAGTTCAAGGAAAAATACGTTACTACATCTTATGGTACAACAATCTCATTTAAATTAAATCAGTGAAAAAATTAAGCAAAAGTGAAGTTGAAAAAAAACTAAAATTATTATCTAAAAATTGGGTGTTAAAGGATAATATACTTTTTGCAAAGTTTAAGTTTATAACTTTTAATGATGCGTTTGATTTTATGAAAATAGTTTCTGAAAAATGTAAAGATTTGAATCACCATCCAAAATGGACAAATGTTTATAACCAAATTGATGTTGAATTATTTACGCATGATTTGGGGGGGTTATCTCATTCTGATTTTGAGTTAGCATGCTTCATGGATTTGAGTTTTTCACCTTATTCTCAATAATTACCTATTTTTGTCTAGCAAATGGAAAATCTAGAGTTTTTAAGTACAGAGTTTTTTGGAAATACCCTAAAGAATTACATTATATCAATTTCAATTATTGTATTTGGTATTATCTTCAAAGGGCTAATAAGTTCTTACATTAGAAAATTCTTATTTAAAATTGTCGGTAACAGCAATAATAAAGAGGGTAAATCTGAATTTGATAACCTTCTTAAAAAACCAATTACTTATTTTCTTTTTCTAGTCATAATCTACATGGCATTTAATATGTTGAGCATTCCTGATTCATTGGGCCTTGTAAGTGCTGATGAATTTGGATTACGAATGGTATTTGAAAAGGGTTTTTTACTTCTATTAGTAGCAAGTGTAATATATATAATCTTACAATCAGTGGAGTATGTTGGTTTAAGGTTAAGTCAAAGGGCAGCTAAAACTGAAAGTAAAGTTGATGATCAATTAATACCTTTTGCAATAGAGATCGGAAAAGTTCTGGTTGTAATATTTGGTGTTTTGATTATTCTGGGAAATATTTTTGGAATTGATATAACTGCACTAGCTGCTGGTCTTGGTATAGGTGGTGTTGCTGTGGCATTGGCATCTAAAGAAAGTCTTGAAAACTTACTTGGTTCCTTTACAATATTCTTTGACAAACCCTTCACAGTTGGGGATATTATAACAATAGGTGGGATTACCGGAGTTGTGGAAAAAGTAGGCTTTCGAAGTACGAGGATTAGAACTTTTGACAAGAGTTTGGTTACTGTTCCAAACAAGAATTTGATCAATACCGAGCTTGATAATTTAAGCTTGAAGCCTGTTAGAAAAGTAAAAACTGATATTGGTTTGACTTATGATACAAGTGTAGATCAAATCAAAAAGATTGTGGCTGATATTCAACAATTAATTAATGATCACCCAAATACTAACCAAGATGGGGTTGTTAGATTTTTAGAGTTTGGAGCAAGCTCTTTAGATGTAATGGTTCTTTATTTTGTTAATAGCCCTGATTGGAAATTATTGGTTGATACCAAACAGGATATTAATTATAAAATCATTGAAATTGTCAAAAAACACAACAGTGATTTCGCATATCCATCAACTTCTGTATACTTAGAAAAACAATAAGTTTAAACAGAACTGATTTTAAATTTTTTATAATTATCATATAAAAATACTGGCATAGCCAGTGAGAATCCAACCAAAAACATACAAGCAGTATATTTCAAGAGTTTTAAAGGTTGATTTTTGAATGCATAAATGATAAAAATAAAAAAAGACATAGCTGCAACACCCAAATCAGCTGAAAGCATGGATGATGCGAAATTTACATTTGCATCTGCAAAAAATTCAGACAAAGACCATTCCCAATTTTTAAATTCTAAAAATTTAAATAGAAAATAATATGGGGCTGCAACCCCTAAAAAACACATTAGTAAAAAAATTTTCTTCATGTTATTAAATTAAAAAATCCTGGTAAATACCAGGATTTTAGTAAGACTATTTTGAATTTATTTTAATTAAACCTATTCAGAAGCTGCCATAGCTGCAGCATACTCCTTGTTAAATTGTTCATCAGCAAAAAAACCTAATGCTTGAACAATTTTACCATCTTTCCATTCGTAATCAAAGTGTCCTTTTATAACCAGTCTTTCACCAGTAAAGTTTCCAGTACCGCTCCATGTGAACCAATAATTAGTCCATATTCTGCCATCTGTAAAATAGTTTGTATGAGCATATTCGTCTGTTATGGTTATGTCAGAAAAAACCTCGTGCTCATATGTCCATCCATCAAATATGTTGTCTTTTCCAGTGACCTCTGTGCTATTGAAAAATACTTTTGCATCATCGGCGTAATATTCTTTTGCATCCTCAAAATCTGCTTTTGTATAATCTTCAGCTAATTCTAATATTGTTTCTGTTAATTCATCTTCAACATCTGTTTCTGAATAATACTCGACATCATCATCTGACATAACAACTGCAACAACACCAGTGGAACTCATATCGCATGAAATGAAAGGGAGTAAGAATAGTAGTAATAATTTTTTCATAGTTTAAAATTTAAAGTTATTCCATTTTTGCATCCCATTGATGAATACGAAATATCTTTCCATCTCTGATAAAAATTCTGTCAATTATTCTGACTTTTTCTTGGGTTCCGTCGTTTAGATATCGATCCTCTAAAAAAGCAACAGTAACTCTTGTTACATCAGAACCTTCCCTTTTCAGTGGAACGGCATTCCATACTGTTCTTTTTATAGAATCATAAGGCGAATGTAATTGCATGACAATTCCAGGGACATCTTCTCTGCTGTTAACCATTAATCCTCCAGACGGGGGTGCATACCTAACAGTATCTGCCATCATTTCATACATGGCATCTGTATCTTTATCTGCATAAGCTAAAACCAAGTCAATAGCAATTTTTGAATCTTCATCAGAACCAAAAACATACTTTTCACCATCATTGTTAGCCATACCTGCAGACTTTTCAACTTCAATTGTTTGTGTTTCACAGCTTAAAAAAGCTGTAGCTATCATTAGTATATATAGTTTTTTCATAGTTTATAAATTAATTTTCGAATTTTCCATTCTTGGCATCAAATAAAAGTCTAGTAACAACCCTATGTTGAATTACTCTCAAATCTGATGCACTTCCATATTTTTTTATGTTGCTTTCATTAATCTTTTGAGGTATTTCAGACCACCAAACTTTATTTGCATCTGCCATGCTTTCAAAAGTATCAATGGTTAGAAAATTCCAAGCATTTTCAGATCGGGTGACTGAACCGTTTCTAGAGAGCACATGCCAGCCTTTGAGGCTAGGCGCATGTTTTTCAAGAGTTTTTTTCATGTTTTTTTCAAATTCTGAATAAGCATTAATATTATTAGCCTTGATTAAATTAAAGGTTGCGATATTATTTACTTTATCACCAGTATGATTAAAACCTGTTATATAAGTACAACGTGCGTTATACACTGTCTCATATAACTCTTGTCCTTTTGACCAGGCCCACGATCTAGAATCTGCGGACAAACCAGGGTATGTTGCATCCCAAGTTTCAGCCCAAGTTGGAGTATTTTTTGGTACTACCCATATAATCATATGACTAAATTGTGAATTATACTGGGAAGATTGGTTAACTCTCCTTAAAATCCAATTTTCAAGCTTTCCATTTTCAACAGCTTTTGATGCAACTTTTCCAACAAAATCCGTCATAAAAATTTCAAATTCTTCTATATCTCCTTTTTCAACTTTAACAAACTCAAATCTAACAATCTCACCTTCATTTGGTTGAGAGTAAGAAAAGGAAATAACGAAAAAAAGAAAAAAACAAATTATATTTTTCATAATATTAAAATTGATTAATAGCAAGTTAAATATTTTGCCAATTAATACAATTTAATTTTAAAATCATTAATGATATTTAACATATTAGTAATATTGAATACATTAAGACTGAAAAATTTTTAAAATATTGTGTTAAAATTTGCTGAATTTTCAAAAGACAAAAAACATAGATATTATTTATCTCGAAAATGGTCTGAAAACGAACAAGTACTTTATATATTATTAAATCCATCAAAAGGAAATCATATAGACAATGATCCTACAATCAGGAGATTAATAACAATTTCTAAAAATCTAGGATACGGTGGTTTTAATGTTGTTAATTTATACACGCTAATAACACCGATTAGAAATAAATTATATGAAAAGAAAAGAGAAACTTCTGCAAAAAATAAAAAATTGATCGCAGAACTAGTTGCTGGGCATAAAACAATAATTTATGGGTGGGGAGCAACGGAAAATGAACCAAAGTGGCTCAACAATATTGTAAAAAGTCCATTATGCTTTAACATCAATAAAAATGGCACACCAAAACATCCTCTCTACTTAAAAAAAGAGTCAACATTAAAAAAATTTAGAGAACCAAAAAAAAATTAGATTTCTTCTGTTTTTTTATCAAGCACAATTATGGTAGCGCATGAAATTAGCATTAATGCGGAAGGTAATGTTGGAACTAAAGGGTCACTAATACTTATATGAAAGTAGACAGCAGCTATCATGAATAGACCCATAATAAATGCAGCAGGGGTTACAAATCTTCTAACCTTTAAGCCAATCAAAAGTATGATTGCACATGTGACTTTAAATATCCCAACTACAACCATTGTTGTTTGATTAAGACCATAAGCCTGAAACTCCTCAATCATATTTAAAGCATCTCCTCCTCTATATAATGAAGGCATATTCAATCTCCAAGTCCATGCACTTAAAACAGCTAGAGAAACAACCAAGATTAATATTTTGAAAATCGTTTTCATAATTATCTATTCTAACCTATATTTAGTTTAGTTAATTTAAAAAATTTATTTATGAAAAAAATATTTTTAATGTTGATTTTAGTTCTAATCTCATGTGAAACAACAAAACAGGAACCTACAACTCAGCTAGATTTTCCATTTGAACCTAGCTATCAAAAAGATTGGAAAATGGGCAATCAAGAAAATGTACTGCTAGTTCAAAATTTACACAAAACACTTCTTGATGGTGAGTTTGAAAGAGTAAATGAATTCATTTCTGATACCATAGTAATGTATATGGGCGATGGTTCAACTGTTAGTGGAATTGATAACTTTAAAGAACTTCTTGCAGGTTATAAAGATGCCAATTTAAGAGATTACAATGTTGGTGTAAATTTTCCAATTATATCTGAAGAAGGTCATGAATGGGTGATAAATTGGGATTCCGTTACTTACGATACAGCTGATGGACCTGTTAGAATGAGATATCAGGAAGCTTACAGAATTTCTGGAGGTAAAATTGTGAGAGTTAATCAATTTACGAAACCTGTTGTAGATTAATACATTAAAAATATTTAAAATGGACTTCAGAATTTTTCTGAATCTCTTTTTGGTTTTATCATTAATCTCTGTTTATTCTCAAAATGATGGAAGCAAATTCTACGGAGAGGAATTTAGTTTTGATATTGAAAATATTGGTATTTCATTGAAGCCATCTTTAAGTAGAATTAAAGTTAAGGGGGAAATTATATCAACCTGTCCTATGAAAGGTTGCTGGATGAATATGCTGGTTGCAAATGACACTGTTCTTGTTAGATTTAAGGATTACGGATTTTTTGTCCCTAAAAAAGGTGTGGAGGGTAGTTCAGCAATTATTAATGGATTTCTTTCAGTTGATACGTTAAGTGTTGCTCAACTGCGACATTATGCCGAAGACGCGGGTAAAAATAATGAGGAAATTATGAAAATCAAAAAGCCAAAAATCACATTATCATTTTTGGCTGATGGAGTAGCTATTCAAGAATAATTATGAAAAATATTTTATACATATCCTTATTATTTTTTTCAAACCTTATACTTACTCAAGATTATCATGTAGCAAAAAACGGAGATGATTCTAATCCTGGTACTAAAGACAAGCCTTTTTTAACAATATCAAAAGCTGCAAAAATTGCATTACCAGGATCCGTTATAACTGTACACAAAGGTATCTACCGAGAAAGGATTGACCCATCATATGGTGGTACAAGTAATACCAAAAGAATAGTATATCAAGCCGCAGAAGATGAAGAAGTATG
Source organism: uncultured Bacteroidota bacterium (assembly GCA_902614065.1). Lineage (GTDB taxonomy): Bacteria > Bacteroidota > Bacteroidia > Flavobacteriales > Flavobacteriaceae > Eutrophosalina. The sequence continues at coordinate 77,129 of CACMJT010000005.1, forward strand.
GATAAAAGGCTCTGAAATAATAAAGGGTTGGAAAAAATATGAAGGAAATATTTGGATGGTTGAAATAGACAATCAAATATTTGGAGACTTTAACCCGTATCAAGAAATCGTAGAAGGAGATTGGTTAATAAATGACTATGGAAGAGATCATCATTTGGGTGAAGTATACTTAAACGGAAATGCGTTATATGAAAATGATTCAGTGCAAAAACTTATGGAAGAAAAACCAATGAAGAGGGCAAAAGATCAAGAGGCTTCCAAATACCAATGGTATTGTAAAAGTGATGATGAAAAGACCATTATCTATGCAAACTTTAAGGGTCTAAATCCAAATGTAGAGACCGTTGAAATAAATGTTAGACCAGCAGTTTTTTTTCCAAAAAAAACTGGAGTCAACTATATTACTGTTCGTGGATTTAAAATGGCTCATGCTGCCACTCAATGGTCGCCACCTACTGCAGAACAAGTTGGATTAATCGGTCCCTATTGGAGCAAAGGATGGATTATTGAAAACAACTTCATAACAGACTCTAAGTGTACTGGAATAAGTGTAGGAAAAGAAAGAGCCAGTGGACATAATGAGTGGACAAATTTAAAGGTTAAGCACGGTACACAAAGAGAACGAGATGTTGTTTTTAAGGCCCTTGAACTGGGTTGGTCTATGGAAACAATTGGATCACATATAATAAGAAATAATACGATTACAAACTGTGAACAAACTGGAATTAGTGGACATTTAGGTGGAATCGCTACTAAAATATACAACAACCATATTTATAACATTCATGTAAAGAAGCAATTTTTTGGATATGAAACAGGCGGTATAAAACTGCATGCTCCAATTGATGCTCTTATTAAAAATAATTTAATACATGATAATTACAGAGGAATTTGGCTTGATTGGCAATCTCAAGGAACTCGAGTTTCTGGAAATGTTTTTTATAATAATGAGCAAGAGGACTTTTTCAATGAGGTCAACCATGGACCAATGATTGTTGACAATAATATCATGTTGTCGGAAACCTCAATATTAAATGCTTCTCAGGGTACTGCTCATATGCATAATTTGATAACAGGAAAAATTATACTCAGACCTGTTCCAAATAGATTTACCCCTTACCACTTTGCTCATTCAACAAGTGTTAAGGGACTAATGACTATACTAACAGGTGACGATAGATATTTTAATAACATTCTAACTTTCAATCATAATCTAAAACCATATCGGGGGCCATCATATGATAAAGTTCATGCGGGACTAGATGCATATAATGAACACCCTTTGTCAACAGACTATTGGTATAAAGGAAACAGACCTGATGATTACGCGAACCATAAACTTCCAGTTTATATTGCATCAAACTTATATTATAACAAGGCTCTTCCTTTTAATAGAGAAATGTTTAGTTTAGAAAGGAGAACTTATTCTCCTAAAATCTCCATTGAAAGAGAGGGTAAAGCATTGTTTATAAACCTAGAAATTGATAATAGTTTCAAAGAAATGAATACTGAACTTATAACAACTAAAGTGATGGGTACTGCTTTTCAATCCGAAGAAGCATTTGAAAACAATGACTCTTCACCAATATCGATAGATGTTGATATTAATGGTCAAAACAGAAATTATAACCCAACTGTTGGGCCTTTTGAAAGATTAAAAAAGGGTAAAAATCGAATAAAAATTTTCACATTTAATCATTAAAAAATGAAAAAACTAATTCTATTATTACTTATACCAATACTTTCTGTTGGTCAAATAATTAAGGAAGGTTCCAGACAAATACATTTGGATTTTCACACATCGGGTTTGATTGAAAATATTGGTGAAAACTTTTCAAAAGAACAGTTTAAAAAAGCTTTGAAAATTGGTAATGTAAATTCAATAAATATTTTTGGCAAAGGTCACCATGGCTACTCATACTACAACACCAAGATAGGAACCAGACATCCACATCTAAAGTTTGATTTACTTAAAGAACAAATTGAGGCTTGTCATGAAATGGGTGTGACAGCACAGGTGTATTTTACTGTTGGATGGTCACAAAAAGATGCAGATGATCATCCTGAATGGATATTAAAAGATAAAAACGGAACAACAAATAAATTAGAGGTTTTAAAAAAATTAGGGCCAAATGATAGGCTTCCCAATTTCACATGGCGACTGTTAGCGCCCAGCAATGGTTATGATGAATTTATATTGAAACAGGTTGAAGAAATATGTATGAATTATGATATTGATGGCTTTTGGTTTGACATATTACAAGCATTTCCCAACTACAGCGAGGCAAATAAAAAGCTAATGATTGAAGATGGGATTGATATCAATGATGATAAAGCAGTTTTAACTTATTCTATCAATCAAATGAAATCATTTATGGAAAGATGTAATAAACTTATTCATAGTCACAAGCCCAATATTCCAATTTATTATAATGGGATTACTAAAATTACTGGTAGTCCTTACGCAATGAATAATTTGAAATACAATTTATTTGATTACAACACGAAACAAGATTTAGAAGACCTCCCCACGACATGGGACGGTTATGATATTTTCCCTTTCAGGTCAAAGTTCTTTGCTTCAGATGGCAAACAAATAGTTGCAATGAGTGGTAAATTTCATTCAGCTTGGGGGGAGTTTGGTGGGTTTAAACACAGAGATGCTCTATTGTATGAAGCTGCATCGATGGTTGCTTTTGGAGCTAATGTTAATATTGGTGATCAACTACATCCATCTGGATTAATGGATATGGATACTTATAAAAATATTGGTTATGCTTTCGATTATGTCGAAAAGATTGAGGATTATGGTATTGGTGGAAAACACGTTTCTAGAATTGGTTACTACAGCCCTCTAAATGCAAGAAGTGGGGAAGGAACTGCAAGAATGCTGCTAGAAAATCAAGTAAATTTTAATGTAATCAATAGAATGGATGATTGGTCACAACTAGAAACAATTATAATTCCGTCAGCCACTCAATTAAATCAAAAAATTGTTAATCGATTGAATTCGTTTACTGAGCGAGGAGGAAAACTTTTAATTATGGGGAAATCAATTCTAAAATCTAATAAAGATTTATGGTTTGACATTGGCGCTGAGTATTTGGGCCAACCTAATTTTGACATAGATTACACAGTAATTAGTAAAAAACTTGAAAATGAAAATCTGGTTGAAAGCCCTTTCTTAAATTACAATGCAGCTCTTCGTTTCAAAGCTAATGATGCAGAAATATTAGCATCCATTAAGGAACCTTATTTTAGTAGGACTCCATCAAGCTTTTCTTCTCATCAAAATACTCCAAACAAATTAGAAAATTCTGAGCATACTGCTGTTTTTCAGAAAAACAATATTATATATGTGGCGCATAATTTAGATATTATGTATTTCAGTTCTGGAGCGAGAATTCATAGAGATTTATTCAAAAGTATTCTAGACTTGATACATACAAATCCAATGGTAAGTACCAATTTACAAAGCTCTGGAAGGATCAATTTGTTACATCAACCTGAACATAACAGATATGTGGCTCACTTATTATATGCAACTCCTATTCAAAGAGGAAGAGCACAAGTCATAGAAGACTTAGTGCCAATATATAATACAACCGTTGAGCTGAATATAGAGGAGAATATAAAAAAAGTATACTCAGTTCCCGGCTACAAAAAACTAAAGGTTAAGAAAATTAATGGGAAAAGTTATGTAAGCATCCCCGAATTTAAAGCTCATGTAGCAGTGGTTGTAGAGTACCAATAATGAAAGTTATATTAGGAATATTCAACCTTTTTATTTGCTTTTTAGTTTTCTGTCAAACTGAAAAAAGACCTAATATTTTATTTATAATTTCTGACGATCAGGATGCTGAAACCCTTGACTTTTATGGGGATAAATCATGCGATACACCAGTAATTGACAAGTTATCAAAAGATGGAATCTCTCTAACTTCAGCCTATCACATGGGTTCTTATAGGGCAGCTGTCTGCACTCCATCTAGAATTATGCTTATGACGGGAAGAAACCTTTGGGAGACTCAAGGTTTCAATGTTAATTACCCGCCTTTAAATTATGTACACGATGTTGAAAAAAACTATAAAAAAATTGATTCATTAGACCCATCGTACCACAGTTTGCCATCTGTTTTTAAAAGGAATGGGTATTATACATTTAGAACCTCGAAAAGAGGAAATAGTTATGAAGGCGCAAACTTATTATTTGATGAAAGGTATGATAAGACCAATCGTGAAAACAATGACATAGATGGAAACAAATGGCATGCTGATAAGGTTATCGAATATTTTGAAAAACGAAAAACAGAACTAAACAAAAAACCATTCATGGTATTTTTAGGATTTTCACACCCGCATGATCCAAGAAGAGGGAAAAAAAAACTATTAGAAAAATACGGAGCATCTAATCCTGATCCTCCAAAAAAAATTAATTCTAAATCACCCGCTGTTCCAGTTAATTATTTACCATCACATCCCTTTCCTTACGGAGACCCGGATATTAGAGACGAAAATTCTGTTGAGGGTGTATATTTAAGCAGATCTGAATTAACCATTCGTAATGAGAAAGGAAAAGACTTTGCTTGCATTGAAGATATGGATTTTCAAATTGGTAGAGTGCTTGAAGCTCTAAAAGAGTCTGGGGAATATGAAAATACATATATATTTTTTACGTCTGATCATGGTATTGCAATTGGGAAACATGGGTTGATGGGCAAACAAAATCTTTATGAACACAGCTGGAAAATACCATTCGTTGTTTCAGGTCCTGAAATCAAAAAAAATACAGAAGCAAAAGGAAATATTTATTTGCTTGATGTTTTGCCAACTCTTTGTGAAATTGCTGGCATCACAATTCCAGAAACTGTTGATGGCATAAGTTTTAATAAAGTTTTGACAGGAAATAAGAAGAAGGTTAGAAATGTATTATATGGTGCATATTCAGGTGGTTTCAAACCAGGCATGAGATCAATCAAAAAGGGAAGCTGGAAATTAATTAAATATGATGTTATGGATGGATCTTTTACAATGCCAAGAAAAGTACAGGTAAATCAACTTTTTAATTTAAATAAAAACCCAAATGAACTTTTGATCGAACACCAAAATGAAGATGTCATTGCAATTACCAAAAATATACCGAAGAAAAATCAAATTAACCTAGCCGAAAATCCAAAGTATAAATCCAGATTGCAAAAAATGGAAAAATTACTATTCTCTGAAATGAAAAAGGTTGGTGACCCATTTAAGTTTTGGAATCAAAAGTGAGTAATTTAAATAAACTTTGGACTGTATGAAAAAACAAGCTCGGACTATTATTAAAGTTACTCTATCGTTTTTGACCTTTGCGTTATTAATTTCCTGTTCAAAATCTATAAATGAAAAACCAAATATTATAATTGTCATGACTGATGATCAAGGTTATGGAGATCTCGGTTTTAATGGTAATGAAATAATTAAAACCCCAAACCTTGATCAATTTGCATCAGAGTCAATGAATTTTACCAATTATCATGTAGGCACTACATGTTCTCCTACTAGAGCAGGATTTATAACTGGGAGAAATTGTTTAAGAAATGGTGTTTGGCACACCAATGCAGGTTGCTCACTACTTAATCAGGACGAAGTTACAATGGGTGATGTTTTCTTGGATGCTGGTTATGAAACAGGATTATTTGGAAAATGGCACTTGGGAGATAACTACTCTTTTTTACCAGAGCAAAGAGGTTTTAAAGAGACATTTTATCACAAGGGCGGGGGTGTTGGTCAAACACCAGATTATTGGAATAATAACTACCAGGATGATATTTACTTTAGAAACGGTGAGCCAGAGCAGAGTAAAGGATATTGCACTGATGTTTTTTTTGATGAGGCTATTTCATTTATAAATAAAAACAAAGAAAATCCCTTTTTATGTTTTTTGAGTCTTAATGCTCCACATAGTCCGTTTAATGTTCCTAAAGAATATTACGAATTGTATGAAAATGAAAGTGATTTATTGGAAAGCCAAAAAAGATTTTATGGAATGATCACTAACATTGATGACAACTTTGGTAGACTACATCAACACGTAGAAAATTTAGGAATATTAGATAATACAATAATAATATTTACAACTGATAATGGGACTTCAAATGGTTATAAGTATTCTAGAAAAGACAAAAAATGGTTAGGGTTCAATGCGGGAATGAGAGGCACCAAAACAAGTGAATATGATGGAGGTCACCGCGTTCCATTTATAATAAAATGGAAAAAAGGAGGTCTCTTTGGTGGTCATAACTACTCTGGATTGTCAGCTCATGTTGATATGCTGCCAACATTGCTAAGTTTTGCAAAAATTGCTTTCAATTTCACAAAAAAGATTGATGGAGCTGACCTAAGCAAGCACGTAATGAACAAAAGTGAAGCAGATAGGATGTTGGTTACTGATACTCAAAGAAATTTATGGCCAGAAAAAGGAAAGAAAAGCTGCGTCATGTATGGGAATTGGAGATTGGTTAATGGGAATGAACTATATAACATAGAGACAGATCCTGGACAGAAAAATAATATTATAAACGAAAACAAAGATATTGCAAATGAAATGCAAAAATTTTATGAGGATTGGTGGGAAGATGCCTCTAAAGAATTTAAATATTCATACATTGATATATATCCAAATATTACGAATACAATAACTGCTCACGATGTTCAAGTAAATTCAATTACAGCTTGGGATCAGTCTGTAATTAGAAAAGGTATTCCGTATGAGTTAGGAAAATTCAACGTTGATTTCAAAAAATCAGGTGAATATAAGATAACCTTAAGACGCTGGCCAAAAGAAAGTAATTTAAATTTAAGAGATAGCATTGATGACTATATTCCTGCAAAAAAATACTGGGACCAACAATCTAGTGGCAAAAGTATGAAAATTGTATCTGCATATATTAAAATAGGAGATAAAGAATATAAAGTTGATTTGTCTGATAACCTAAAAACTGCTTCTGTCAATATTGATATAAGCTCAGGCAAAACATCTCTAGAGCCTGGTTTTATTTTAGATAATGGTGATACTTCGATCGCCTTTTACACAGACATAGATTTTTTATTTTAGTAATCCATTTTTAACAAAAAATGATTATCTTGAAATTTCCACTTAATTTTTATGAGACTAAGTAAGAGAGACAAAGCATTAACAAGAATTGAGATTCCGGTGGTTCACTCAATATACTTTCGTGGTAAAAGATATAAGTATAGCGATTACTTAAAAATTAAAGGAGAAGTAAATAAAAACGAACTTCTGCCTTTCTAGAAATAAGAGGTTTATTTATTACTAATTATCAAGATTAGACCTGAATTAATCAATACCAAAGAAACGGTCCCAATTAAAAACCAATCCCTGGATTCGTATTTATACATTATTGCTTCACCAAAAACACACAAACCCGAGCTGAACAACATTATACCTAAAAATGCTAGCAGGTTTTTTTTAAGATTTGGTTTCATAAATAAATATTCTTAATCTCTTAAATTTACATTAAATCTATGAAAAGAACTGTTGCTTTATTTGGATCAACCGGACTAATTGGGGGTGAAATTTTAAAACTATTAATTGATGACGATCATTATGAGGCAATAAATGTAATCACTAGGAAAAAAGTTAATGTAAAATCAAAAAAAATTAAAAATTACATCATTGATTTTTCTAATCCTGAAGACTATAAAAAAGTTATAAAAAAAGGGAATATAATCATTGCATCAATTGGAACAACTCAATCAAAAGTAAACTTTAATAAAACCGAATATAGAAAAGTTGATTATGATATTCTTTTAAATATAGCTAAGGCTTGTAAAACTAACCAAGCGTCTTCTTTTTGTTTTGTTTCATCTGCTGGTGCGAATGAAAAAAGTAAAAACTTTTATTTAGGGCTTAAAGGCGAGATTGAAAATTCAATTATGCAGCTTGGTTTAAAAACTTGCTTAATTTTCAGACCATCTCTTCTTCTTGGAAAAAGAAATGAGTTTAGATTTGGTGAAATTATAGCTCAAAAATTTATGCCTATATTCTCTTTTTTAATGAAATCTGAATATAAACCGATTAAAGCAGTTGATGTTGCTAAGTCTATAGTAAATGAATGTAAAAAGATTGTTTCAGGGAATAAAATTTATCATTACTCTGAGATCAAAAATTTGAATTAAAATTCTTAACTGATTAGTTTAAAGTGATAAATGAAAGTTTAATTCTTTAAAAGAAAATTAATAAATCTTCTTCTCTTTAAATTCATATTCTGATTCCATACTTTCAAAATGTTTTTTTATTTTTTTTGAAAATCTACTATCAGATAAGTTTTTGAGCTTGTGACTAGTTTCCCACATTTCTATTAGATTTTGGTTGTTTTTTGAATAGTAAAAAACAACTGACATCTCGAAAGTATTAAAACCACTAAAATAATATGTCCTAGATAATCCTTTAGGGTTTTTTTTATTAAACTCTTCCTCACTCATAGGCTGCATTTGATTTCGATGTGGCACAAATGATTTTTTATATGACTCATAGAAATAATTTTTTTCAGTGGGTGTTTTACTGTCAGGAATTCCTTCATAATTTGAAGTAGTTCGAACACCACCAGCTGTAAAATTTTTACCACTAACTGTCTTAAATTCAATTTTTGATATTGGAGTACCGTTACTTAGAGACATCGATACAGCAGAAGGTCCAAAAAAAGATTCAACTTGTTCCTTAGTTTGAAAATGGTCAACAAAATGCTTCCACGTTTTAAATGATTCTATATATTTAATTTTAGCTTTATTAGAGTCAAAATTAGTTTGGGCTAAAATTGAGAAACAGGATAAGAAAAGAAAAACTGCAAAAAATTTTTTAAACATATTAAGTATAAATATCTATATCATAAGTACTTATAATATAATTTATTAGATTTGTACAAAACCAAAATTAATGAAAAAAACACTCCTAATAAAAAGAATTTTACTTCTCTTAATTATTTTTCCAGTATTATTAACTGCACAATATTCAAAGAAAGAATTAAAAAAGAAAGAAAAATGGTTGAAAAAATTAGAGCTTAGAATTGTAAATCGTGGTGTTGACTTAAATGAAACATTTGTGTTCTTTGTTGATAGAGAGTTAAGTGAAACTGCTGCTGAAAAAATTGCTAATCTTGTTATAGGTGGTTACAACGAAAACTGGGATTTTGTTATTTCTGAGTTTGAAAACGCAATGTTTGTTGCCGGGTTAGATGTTGGAACTTATGAATTTAAAGAAATAGAAAAAGGATCAAAAAATAATGCTGCGATTGCTGGGAACTTAATTGTTAATGGAAGGTATTTATTTGAGTTTGATAGAGCAATAGAAAGGTATGTTAAGGTTGCAATCAAAGATGTTTCTAATAATATGAAAACAGTTGCAACAATATCATTTAGAAATAATATTGGTCTAGGAAATTATATGATAAGGGAAACTATCATTATTGAGCATGTAATTTCAGAATTTATTAAATCAAATTCTTGATTTATTGACATTTTCATTTTAACTTATTTTCTTAAATTAAAATAGGTTTATTAAAATAATGGCGGATTGTATAGGCTCAGATAATATAAATTAATACCATAAAGTAGTGTAAAACTGAACCCGCTAATACAAATAAATGCCATATAGAATGGAAATATTTTATCTTATCAAAAGCGTAGAATATAATACCAAAAGTGTAAGAAAATCCACCCAGTATTAACAACAATTTAGCATTAAAATTGATCAAATTAAACAGAGAGTTAATATCAAAAACTATTAACCATCCCATTGCTAAGTAAAAAAAGAGAGAGATAAATTCATACTTAGTCGCGAAGAATAACTTTTTTAAAGTTCCAACTATTGACAACGTTAATACAGCAATAAAAATATTTATACCTGAGTAGTCATAAAGTGTTATAAAACATACAGGGGCGTAGGATCCTAAAATAAGATAGAATATGCTTATGTGGTCCAGGACTTGAAGTCGCTTTTTTACTTTTGTATTTATAACATAATGATAGGCAGATGAGGATGAATATACAAGCAATAAACCCAAAGAGAATAATATAACTGAGATAGTACTAAGGGTAGTAATATCGCTGTTAAAATAGAATAAAAAAGGAATACCTATTATCGACATTATAACACCAAGTAGGTGCGTTAAAACATTCCAAAACTCTTCATTTCTATAATCTCTTAGACTAATAACTTGCATGACTTATTTCTACACTTGTGGAGAAGATGGGACTCGAACCCACGACCTCTTGACTGCCAGTCAAGCGCTCTAGCCAGCTGAGCTACATCCCCATTAATTCTATTAATTGAAAAACGTAATCAATTGCTTTAAATCTTCTTCTTTTTTTAAATTGATTTTATTTTCCTTTCTGAACTTTGTATAGTCCTTTTCATTAAATACTTTTAATCCGATCATTTTTTTATGGTTTTTAGGAACTTCAAAGTATTTATTCTTGAAATAAATAATATAAGCAGATTGATCAACCCATTCTGGATCAGCAGTTTTTCCATATCCTGAATTAGCTGCGCTTCCTGTTACTTCGATGGGTTTTTTCAAATCTTTATTGTAAAACTCATAAAGACTAATATTTTCAAGTTTTAAACACTCTCTAAGAATCACAAAATTATTTGTCTCGATCAAATCCAATTCGTGAAAGCTATACTTTTTTCCACCAATTATTAATTCAAAGGTATTATCAATACTTATTTCGAATATTTTTCCATCATTATTTTTTGTTTGGATTTTATGGGTATATAAATCCATCCTAAAATCTCCAACAATGTTTTTTCCAGATTCAAATACTATTTTACCCGTAACAAATTCTTCAAAAATAAAAGGAGTTCCTTTAATGTTGATATCATAAAATGAAAGTTTTTGAATCAATTGGAAATTCCCAGAGTTATGAAAGGAAATTAAATCTTGAGAATAATTAGTTAACGTAAATAAATAAAAAAATAAAATAATTTGGTTACATAAATGCCTCACGATTTATTAAAGATATTTATTTTTTCCAAGATAATAACCACTCTATTTTTTCCTTATCTCTATAAATTAGATGCCATCCGCTATGATTCCAATTTTTAACATCCAAAACAATATTTTCATTAGTTTCTGAAAGCTTACTGTACATTTTTTTTGCTAATGAAAATGATGATGTCGCGTCATTAGTACTGTGGTGCATAAATGTTGGGATATGATCAACTTTATCAGCAAGTGGTAAATAAGAATATGGTCTGTGATGTGGGCTTAATGGCATTATAGCAGCAAATAGATTTGGCAATCTAGAAGCAACTATGAATGTACCTCTTCCTCCCATACTTAAGCCAGTCAAATAAATGCGATTAGTATTAATTTTAATGTTTCCTTTTATATCTTCAACTAAATCCTTAATTTTTTTTGGACTCCAGTCGATACCCAACTTTGTAGGGGCTGCAATTATATATTCATCATTTTCAGACATATAGAAATTATTCAAACTCCATTTTCTGCCCGTTAATGAGTTTGCAGACTCTTGAACACTCCCATGTAAATAAACTACTAGTGGATATTTTTTGTTTTCATCAAAATTTTTAGGTAACCTCAATGTATATGAATATCCACATTTCCATCTAAGTTCATCATTTACACATTTCTTAAAATTATGATTTGGTTTTTTGTAGTTGTTCTTCCAATCCGTGGTTAAAGACCATGGGTCTGAATTTTCATTTGTCCACCAATCTGTGTTGTATATGTTTGATATTTTCCAAAGAGGCCAATATATATCTTCACCTTCATAATAAATATTGGTCAGGCTATTTATTCTAATTAGACCATCTTTTTTTAATTCAGGCCATTTACTTTTTGATTTTGTTATTTCTAAACCTGGATTTGCAATGATTTCACAAGGTGGACAATCAACCTGGCCGAAAGAGCTATTATATATTAGAATTAGTAAAAGTAATTTTTTGAAAAAAGTATTCACATTGTATAATTTCAATTTGTAATTTAACCAAATCAAGTGAATTTTTTTGACAAATATTTTTTTGGATACCTTCCACAGAAAGCTGGTAACACAATTCGAATTATTTGTGGGATTATTCTTTTAATTCTAATCCTTGAGATAACTATAACTTTTTTTATTACCATATTCCTAATTGGTTTAGTATCAAGATTGTTGATGACTTTTTTTAAATAAATTTATTTCTTGCTGCCTTAATTAAGAATTTTGTTTCATTTTCGAGCAAAGGTATTTTTAGGTAGAAATAAGTATGAAAGTGGGGGTGTAAAATTAGAAGATTCATGGAGCTAATTTTTTTTCCATAATTAGTCTCAAGAATGTATTTATACAGGTTTAGCTGTAGCGAATATCGATTGTAGCTATTATCAGCAATATGAGACAACTCATCAAAGCCATAGTCGAAATCACTTTCAATCAAATGGCCAGCTCCATTTACTATTTTAGTACTTCTTTTCCAATCAAATAAAAAAAGTTCTCCATTATCTTTTTCATATACCATGTCAATAGATCCAGCTATTGAAAGACTATCATCAAATATTCTCCATTCTGATTTATAAGGTTTTAAATTGGGGTATTTACTTATAAATTGCTTAAAATAAGTAAACTCTGGCGCATCTATTATGTCTTCAACATTATTATAAAAGTTTTCAATTTTTTCGTGGAGAATTGTGCCTTTTTCAGCAGCATCTTTTCTATTATTTTCCCATTCTAATAAAATTTCTTTTTTTACTTCGGATATGTTTTCCTGAGTTAACTTTCCATCTTCCATTTGAATTCTTTCTCTTGCTTTTTTATTCGACCAATACTCTGCATCAAATTTTGGAAAAAATTTTTCTATCAGTCCTGTCACGGAATACTTAATGCTTTTTCCATCAACAAAGTACTCATGCTTTTGAGAATCAAAAGTTATGCGTGTATCGTTTACATGTTTGTTTTTTAAATTGAGCAAAAGAAATATTTATTCATAAATTTACTCAAAGATTTTATGAAAAAAATTTTACTTCCCATTTTATTTATTTTGTTTTTTTCCTGCGATGATATAGATGAATGTGGTGATATTACTCAAAAATATACTCAAGATGGAAAATATTATTTTGTAATAATTGTAGAAAAAAGTGGAGGGGGTGGAGATGAAAATCCAGGTGGTGGAATTGGTTATGCTGATGCAGAAGTCAACTTAGAAACTTACAACTCTTTTAATGTTGGAGATGAATTTTGTAGAAATTAATTATTATGAAAAAACTAGTATTATTATTTTTTCTCTGCTATTTCAATATGTATGGCCAGAATACTATTGAAGAGGTCCGAATAGTTAAAGATGACAAACAAATAGATGACCTATTTAGCGAAATTGGCTCCAATGAATTAAAGCTGGATATCTTAGATATATTGAGTCAACCTGCATTGCAAATTACATATGAAAAAATTAACGATCCATACTCATCCTTTGGTGCTGATGTTTTTTTAAATTTTAATGATACCAATACATCTAGAAGCTGGTCAGACAATTTTGCTTTAACCCCTTTTTACAGGTTTTACTTTTTTGATAAAAGAGATTATGGAGGGAGTGGATTTTTTGCTGAAGTATTTTCGAAGTTTAGTTTTGGCGAAAGTGAGGTTCAGTATTACTATGGCCTTAACAACCCGAATATTGAACCATACATTGAAGTTGAGGAGGAAAATTTCTTTGATGTTGCTTTAGGAGCGGCTATAGGTCAAAAATGGGTAAATAAGAAAGGTTGGACCTTCGAGCTTTCTTTAGGCTTTGGAAGATATTTGTTTGTTAAGGATCCTGAACAATTATTAGGTGGGCCTCAAATTGATTCTTTTAGACCCACCGGAACTGGAAGAGGTGGTTTTTCAATTGGTAAAAGATTCTAGTAAAGCAAATGCTTTTTTGATTTGTCTACCCAACCAGCTTGAGATTTGTAGTCAACAAAGAAAATTGTTAAATCACTATCTGATTTATAATCTGTAAAATAAATTTTTTTGTCAGCTTGAGATTTATAATCTTCAAAGTACCAGAGACCTTCATTTCCCTTTACTTGGGATTTATAATCAACTTTATAAACGCATAAGTCTGCTTGCGACTTGTATTCCACAACAAAGATTTTTAAATCTGCTTGTGACTTGTATTTAACCGAAAAAATTTTTTGTGAAAAACTTAAATGAAGGAAAAATAAAAAAAAGATGCATGTAAATTTTCTCATAATCACTAAATTAGAAAAAAATTAAACCATGAATCATACCTATGAATGTTCAAAATGTGGAATGTCCGTAAACGCAACTTGCGGTAAATGTGATGTTCCTTTAGTTAATGGATATCTTACAGTTGATGATGGATCGGAAGTCCAAATTTCAAGTTGTCCTGAATGTGAAGGTAAAATAAAATCTCCTCTTTGCTGTGGAGAGGATATGACCTGTATGGTCTAAAGCTTTAAATTAAGTCCCTCCTCAGCTACATTATATCCTTTTTCTTTAACAAATTTATATTGGTCACTTTCCTTATCGAGTAATGGGTTGGTATGATTTAGATGTATAAAAAATATTTTATTTCTTTCTTCATATTTCATCAAATCGAAAAGTTCCATACTTTCAACAACAAATGGATGGGGAATCTCAGAGAGGTCTCTGTAATTAACCTCTTTGGAGTCATAAAAAGTTGCATCAATTAATGCATAATCAACCTTTTCAATTTCATCAGCAATAGATTTTTCCCACAAATACCATTTATCAATATCAGGAATAAAAAGAGCTGTCTTATTTGGACCGTAAATTTTATAGCCTACAGTTTCAGAAAATTCTGCTCTGTGAGGAACTTCAATAGGCTGAACAACAACATTAGAATCAATTATAATATTTGATTTATTATTTAGCTCCGTAATTGAAATATTTTCCAGTGACACCAGCTGACTCCATGGGCCATTTTGTTCCAGAAATTTTTTCATTCTTGGCATTGCATAAACATTCATTAATTTGGAATTCAAAGCCTCTCTTCCAAAGTACATTAAGCCGGTATAGTGCCCAATGTGAGCATGAGTTAAGAAAATTCCTTTTAAGTTTTTTTTAATTCCTTTTCCCATAAAATTTAATTGTTCATTGATGTCGGGTGAAGCATCAAAAAGATATGATTCGTTAGTTTCATTATTAATCAATATGATTGATGTAACATATCTCTTTTGTTCATAATCTTCACAACAAATTCTGTCAGATCCTAAATGTGGTAAGCCTCCGTCTTGAACGACTCCTAAAACTTTTAAACTATATATTGAATTATCTTGATTATATGCAATTAATGGTATAGAAAAAATAAGTAATGTGAGGAAAATTATGTTCTTCAAATCAGTCAAAAATTGCTTTTAATTCTGATGCTTCATTGGCTTTCATTTTACCAGCCAAAACAAGGCTTAGTTGTCTTCTTCTTAGTGCAGAATCATATCTGTTTTTTTCCAAATCAGTTTCAGGCTTTAAATCAGGGACTTTAACGGGTCTTCCTCTTTTATTTACTGCAACAAAAGTGTAGATTGCTTCATTAACTTTTAATTTCTTCCTGTTTTTTTTATTTTGAATCCAAACATCAATAAAAACCTCCATTGAGGTTGAAAAAGCTCTTGATACCTTTGCTTCAATTGTCAATATACTGCCAAGCGGAACAGGTTCTCCAAAAGATACATTGTTAATAGATGCTGTAACAACAATATTTTCAGAGTGTTTAACTGCAGAGATGCTTGCTGCCCTATCCATTCTAGCTAATAGCTCTCCACCAAAAAGATGATTTAAGGCATTGGTATCGCTTGGTAAAACTAGATCAGTCATTACAGTTTTCGATTGTTCAGGTGTTTTGAAGCTCATCAATTACGCTTTTATTGGTTGCTAATGGTCAAAATCCAAGCGTTCTTGTTTTCATTGTCTCTAATTGATCTTAAAGCAATGACTGCATCCTCTTTAGTGTTAAATGAACCAAAAGCAACCCTGATGAGTCCGTCCTTATTTTTTGGAAATTTTGTTGATTTATATCCCTTATTTATAAGCCCAGAAACTAGTTTATCAGCATTGAGAGATGAGCTAAATGCACCTGCAATAATATGAAAATTTTCAGACGTTTTGCGCTCAATATTTACCGTCAATGCCGGAATTTCTCCTAAATTAAAAATTGCCTTTTCGAGCCGAGTAATTGAGTTTTCTCTTTCAATTTTATTTTGTTCAATTTCTTTTTTGAAAACTGAATCCTTATAATTTAAATTAACAAAATATGCGCCTGCCAAAAGAAAAATAAAAATTGCTGCATTTCTCAATGGAGCTGGCAAGATTAATGTTTTCTTCTGATTATTCAGAGAATTATATTTTTTCAAAGTATTTTGATTGTAAGTCAATTCACTATTGCCAGTTGTCTGAACATTTAACGGTCTCAATCCAAAACTTTCTTTTGAAAAATTTGAGTTTTTATCTGCGGTGAAAATGAGATTTTCTGAATCATTTAAAATGAATTCTCCAATACCCTGTATGTATAGAGTATCTTGACTCAAGATTTTTTTCCATTTTATAACTTTTAAACCAATCTTTCTTAAGGCTTCATTGTATGATATAGATTTTTTACTTGAAATGTAATTTGCTAGTAATCCATCATTTGACTTTATGATTGGATTAAATGAGATATATCTTCCGGGGGGGTAAAACTTGTTTTCAGCTTCGACATATTTTGCAGACGACTTCTTGACTATGAAGCTTCCAAAGTCAGGGATTGTAACACAATCATGTTGATATAGTAAACTCGTTATTGCTTTTGAAAGTTGCACAATTAAATTTAAAATTTTTTTGGATAAATGACTAGTTAAATCCCAAGTTTTGATTTAACTCTTTTAATTACTTGATCGGCAACTTTTTTTGCCTTTTTTGAACCCTCTATCAGTATTTGGTCCATTTCATTTTTATTATCCATCAAGTAATTATATTTTTCTCTTTGCGTATTATAGGTTTGTATTATTAGTTTAAATAGTTCTTCCTTGGCTTCTCCATAACCATAGCCACCGTTCTTATACCTTTCTTTCATTTGTTTGACATCTTCCTCTTTTCCAATTAAACTGTAAAGCTTAAACACATTACATGTATCTGGATTTTTGGGGGATTCAACCGACAAACTATCTGTCTTTATTGACATTATTTGTTTTTTCAATTTATTGTTCGGAAGAAAAATATTTATGATATTATTTTTTGATTTACTCATTTTTTGACCATCAGTTCCTATAATTAATTTAGTATCCTCGTTGACTATAGCTTCGGGAATAATTAAAGTATCACCATGTAAATTATTAAACTTTGATGCTACATTTCTAGTGATTTCTAGGTGTTGCATTTGATCTTTTCCAACAGGAACATAGTTGGCATCATAAAGTAGAATGTCTGCTGCCATAAGCATTGGGTAAGTAAATAATGCTGCATTAACATTTTTTAAATCCTTTGATTTATCCTTAAAAGAATGTGCAAGAGTTAATCTCTGATATGGGAAATAGGATGATAGAATCCAGGCAAGTTCAGTAGTTATTGGGATATCTGACTGTTTATAAAAAACTGTTTTTTTGGGATTTAATCCAAATGATAGCCATGTAGCTGCGGTCGAATATGTGTTTTGTTTCAACTCAGTTGAATTTTTAATTTGTGTGAGAGAATGGAGATCAGCTATAAATAAAAATGAATCACTGTGTTTTTTTGACAATTCAATTGCAGGGATAATGGCTCCTAAAATGTTTCCAAGGTGAGGAGTACCTGTACTTTGAACACCTGTTAAAATTCTTGCCATTTATAACAAAAGTAATAGTTTTAAAAACATTAATTACAAATAGTTACATTTGAGATGTGCTAAAAATTATTAAAATAATCTTATTAAGTATATGGAATGTTTGGTTTTACATTCTTGCCTTTATCGGAATATTAACCACATTTCCTCTGTTGATATTATTTTCTTCCAGCGAAAGGTTTTACCCACAATTTTACTGGGTGGCTAGAAATATTTGGTCAAATATCATTCTTTTTGGTATGGGGTTTTGGCCAGTTGTGGAAAACAAAAAGAAGCTAGAAAAAGGGAAAAGTTACATGGTGGTTGCAAATCACAAAAGCATGATTGATGTAATGCTAATGGTTTATTGTTGCGAACACCCAATTGTATTTGTTGGAAAAAAAGAGTTAGATAAAATCCCTGTTTTTGGTTATTTCTACAGCAAAGTATGTATACTAGTAGATCGTGGTAATCCAGAAAGCAGAAAAGATGTATATAGCAAATCGATTAAAAGACTTGAGAAAGGTGTGTCCATATGTATTTTTCCTGAAGGTGGGGTTCCTGAACCAGGGGTTGTTCTAAGGGAGTTTAAAAATGGTGCCTTTAACTTAGCTATACAATTTCAAATCCCCATTGTTCCTTTATCCTTTTACGATTGCGAAAGACGTTTTCCATATTTTTTTGCATACAACTATTTTGTTGGCGGACCTGGCAAACTTAGAGCAAAATTTCACGACTTTATTGAGACAAAAGGCCTTGAACAAAAAAACAGAGATGAGCTTAAGAAAGATGTTTATACTATTTTAAAAAGAGATTTAGCTAAGAGTTATCAGAGCTGAGAATTTCTGATATTTTTTTCTCCAACTCCTCACATAGTTCAGGGTTATCTTTCAATAATGTTTTTACTGAGTCCCTGCCTTGACCTAATTTAGTGTCTCCATAACTGAACCATGACCCACTTTTATCAATTATTCCAGACTGGGAGCCAATATCAATGATCTCTCCCATTTTTGAAATTCCTTCTCCATACATGATATCAAACTCACATACTCTAAAAGGAGGTGCAACTTTATTCTTAACAACTTTTACCCTAGTTTTATTTCCCAGAGGATTTCCTGAGGAATCCTTAAGTTGTGTAGACCTCCTGATGTCAAGGCGAACAGATGCATAAAACTTCAAAGCATTTCCGCCTGTTGTAGTCTCAGGATTACCAAACATTATTCCAATTTTTTCTCTAAGCTGATTTATGAAAAATACTGTACAGTTTGTTTTACTAATTGTTGAAGTTAATTTTCTCAAAGCTTGAGACATAAGTCTTGCATGCAATCCCATTTTTGAATCACCCATTTCACCCTCAATCTCACTTTTGGGAGTTAATGCGGCAACAGAATCAATCACAATTATATCAACCGCACCTGACCTTATTAGGTTATCTGTAATTTCTAAGGCTTGTTCTCCGTGATCAGGCTGGGATATTATCAAGTCATTTATGTTTACACCTAAATTTTGAGCATAAAATCTGTCAAACGCATGTTCAGCATCAATAAATGCTGCTATGCCTCCAGCTTTTTGACACTCAGCAATTGCGTGCAAGGTCAAGGTTGTTTTTCCTGATGATTCGGGTCCGTAAATTTCAATCACCCTACCTTTTGGATACCCTCCAACGCCGAGAGCATAGTCTAATCCTAAGGAACCAGTTGATATGACTTCAATCTCTGATTCAGAAACATCTCCCATTTTCATAACAGTTCCTTTACCGTATGTTTTATCTAATCTATCTAGAGTTAATTGTAATGCTTTTAATTTAGAGTCTTTATCTGAAGCCATAAGAGGTATATTAGTTATTAAAAGTACAATTTTATTTGTTAAAAAACATCATTTAAAAACTTACATTTGTATATAATTTGTTAGATAAAATGCAACTGTATAACAAGCTTAGTAATGAGGAAAGGGCAACGCTTATAAAAAAGGCCAATGAAAAAAGACTGACTTTGTCTTTTTATAAATACCACAGGATAAAAAATGTTGAAGTTTTCCGAAATTACCTTTTCACAAACTTTAACAATCTTAGTATTTTAGGCAGAATTTACGTTTCCAGTGAAGGTATTAATTCCCAACTTTCAATTCCTAGTAAAAAGATGGGGGAACTTAAAAGTTTTTTAGATTCTATTTATTTTTTAAAAGATATTCGTTTGAACGTAGGTATAGAGCACCATAATGAATCATTTTTAAAGCTAAAAATTAAAATAAAAGATAAAATTGTAGCTGACGGATTAAAGGCTAAAGATTATGATATGAATAATTCTGGAACTCATGTCAATGCTAAAGATTTTAATAAACTATTAGAAAAACCAGAAACAATCACAATTGATATGAGAAACCACTATGAAAGTGAGGTTGGTCATTTTAAAGGAGCTGTTTGCCCTGATGTTGATACCTTTAGAGACTCTCTTCCATTGATATATAAGAAGTTTAAACATGCAAAAGAAAATAATATACTGATGTATTGTACTGGTGGAATAAGGTGTGAAAAAGCAAGTTCCTATTTGAAAAAAAATGGCTTTAAAAATGTTTTTCAATTAAGTGGTGGTATTATTGAATATGCAAGACAGATTAAAGAGGTTGGTATTGAAAATAAATTTGTAGGTAAAAATTTTGTTTTTGATAACAGACTTGGCGAAAGAATCAGTAATGAAATTATTGCCAAATGTCATGTGTGCGGAGAAGAATGTGATAGACATGTCAACTGCAATAATGAAGCTTGCCATGTATTATTTATTCAGTGTGAAAAATGTTATAAGGAGCTAGATGGTTGCTGTAGCAATTCTTGTAAAGATATTTACGCACTTCCAGTCGATAAACAAAAAAAGATCAGAAAAGGCTACAAAAATAGAACTAGATTTTTTAAAAAAGGGCGTTTAAGTGAGAGGGTTTAGTTTTATTTTAATAACCTTCTTTGTTCTAATTTTAAGCTGTAAGGACGAAGACACTTTGTATTCATCACATATTGAAACTAAGGGAGCTTGGTTAAAAAATGAACCTATAAAGGCAAGTTTAGAAATTAATGAAAGTCCAATTGACATTTATTTAATTTTAAAATTGAATGAAGATTATCCTTTTTCAAATATTTATCTTCTGTCGAACATTAGTAGTCCCGATTTGAAAATCACCGACACGATATCATTCAAATTTGATTACTCAAAAAATAAAAGCTTATTATCTAGGCAAATGAGAATTAAAACATTTAGAATTCCAATTCATAAAAACATGAATCTCAATGAAAGAACATCAGTTGAAATTTCACATGCTGTAAGATTTATTGACAGCACAAGGCCTGTTATGAAATTAGAGGGTATCTTAGATGTAGGGATATTAGTTAATAAATCAAATGAAAAAATATAGGTTTCAGGTTTTTATTTTTTGGTTATTATTTACATCAGGAGTAATATCCATTTATGGTGTCTTCTATCTAGCATCTATAGGCTACTTTGGAGAAATGCCTGATTTTCGTCAACTTGAAAACCCCAAAACAAATTTTGC
This sequence comes from uncultured Bacteroidota bacterium, assembly GCA_902614065.1. GTDB lineage: Bacteria > Bacteroidota > Bacteroidia > Flavobacteriales > Flavobacteriaceae > Eutrophosalina. Next base: position 98,460 of record CACMJT010000005.1, read on the forward strand.
TTCTGAAATTATTTCATCTGACAATAAAGTTCTTGGGAAGTACTATTTTAATGATAACAGAACTCCTATTGAATATGAAGATATTAACCCTGAGACCATTAATGCATTAATAGCAATAGAGGATGAAAGATTTTACAGTCATCCTGGAATTGATTTAAAAGCTACATTGAGGGCTATAGTGTTTTTAAATCAAAGAGGGGGTGCTAGTACAATTACACAGCAACTTGCAAGACAACTTTTTGTTGGGGTTAGGTCAAGGAATATTTTTCAAGCTATAACTCAAAAAATCAAAGAATGGGTAATTGCAGTTCGCTTAGAAAAACAATATACAAAAGAAGAAATATTGACAATGTATTTAAACATTTATGATTTTGGTTACTATGGAGATGGAATAAAATCAGCCTCAAACATTTATTTTTCGAAAGAGCCAATTGATTTAAAAGTAGAAGAATCGGCAATGCTAATTGGTATGTTACAAAACTCATCCCTATATGATCCAATTAGGAGGCCCGAAATTACAAAGAATAGAAGAAATTTAGTTCTTATGCAGATGAGCAAAAACAACTACATAACAAAAAAAGAAGAAGACTCGCTTAGAACCCTGCCACTTACTTTAGATTATACGCCTCAATCTCATAGACAAGGTCTTGCTACATATTTTAGATCATACTTAAGGGGTTTTATGAAAGACTGGACATCCAAGAATTTTAAAAATGATAGTACAAAATACAATCTTTATGTGGATGGTTTGAAAATTTATACAACCATAAACTCCAAAATGCAGAAATACGCAGAAGAGTCTGTGGAGGAACACATGATAAACCTTCAAAAAGAGTTTTTTATTCAAAACGATACATTGTCAACAGCTCCATTTTTGGATTTGGAAGAAGAGGAGGAAGAAACTATTATGAAAAGAGCTATGAGAAGATCTGAAAGATGGAGGAAGTCTAAACTTTCAGGGATGACCAATGAAGAAATTGAAGAGTCGTTTAATAAGGCTATTGACATGACAGTTTTTTCATGGAATGGTGATGTTGATACAATAATGTCACCAATAGACTCTATTCGATATTATAAACATTTTCTTAGGGCAGGCATGATGTCCATGAATCCTAAAAATGGTCATGTCATGGCATGGGTTGGTGGAATTAATTATAGGCATTTTCAGTATGATCACGTGATGCTTAGTAAAAGACAAATTGGTTCTACTTTTAAACCTTTTCTCTACGCTACTGCAATCGACCAATTAAAACTTTCACCTTGTGATATGCTGCCGGACTTAATTCACTGTATTGAGCCTTATAAATATGGAAACCCTGAGCCATGGTGTCCGACAAACTCAAGCGATAAGTATGGGGGAATGCGAACTTTGAGTAATGCTTTAGCAAATTCTAAAAACACAATAAGTGCTCAGTTAATTGATAAAGTTGGCCCAAAACCTGTTGCTGATCTTGCTAGAAACTTAGGGGTCAGTTCTAATATCCCAAATGTACCCGCAATTGCTTTAGGAACACCCGACCTAAGTGTTTATGAAATGGTAGGTGCCTATGGCGCTTTTGCAAATAAAGGGATTTATGTAGAACCTGTAATGGTTACAAAAATTGAAGATAAAAATGGAACAATAATTTATCAATCCAAACCTAACACAAAAGATGTAATTAGCGAAGAATCCTCCTATGTCACATTAAAGCTTTTGGAAGGTGTAACGAAGTTTGGGTCTGGAGCTAGACTACGCCATAACATCGCTGAAGATGAAAGAAACCACGTTTACAATAATGTTGTTACTGGCTACCCATATGAATTTAAAAATGATATTGCGGGTAAGACTGGGACTACTCAAAATCAGAGTGATGGCTGGTTTATTGGAATGGTACCCAATCTTGTAACGGGCGTATGGGTTGGTGGTGAAGATAGATCCATTCACTTTAAGGAAATTGCATACGGTCAGGGCGCAACCATGTCTCTGCCAATATGGGGGCTTTTTATGAACAAATGTTATGCAGATGAAGAACTAAACGTTTCCAAGGATCCTTTTCCAGAGCCTGAAGTGCTAAACATAGAGTTGGACTGCTCTAAAGTGATAACACCAGAAATTGAGAATGAGGAAAATGATGTGAAGGATCTTCTTGGAATTGGTTAAGAATTTTTAGACCTTCATTATATCAAATTCAAAAATCTTATTATGAAAAAAATTATTTATTTAATAGCAGGACTTTTTATTTTTTCTGCTTGTCAAACAACACCTTGTGAATGTGAAAAGTCAACAAGTGGTTTTATTACGGGGTCTGATCAGTCAGTTATGCTTGGGTCTGATGAATCAATTGAAATATTTAAAACAATTGATGCAGCTTGGCAAAGCAGAGATTACGAAACATTAAAGGGGTTAATTGCTGATGAAGCAACATTGCGTTTTGAAGACGGAACATTTGCTACAAATGGTGACGAATTTGTTGAAAAAATTGAAAGCGATTACCAAGAGTCAGTTGAAAACGGAGAAGAGTGGGCTTGGGTAATAAATTATGCTTTTTCAACAAAGCCAACCAAGACAGAGGAGGGAGCTCCAAACGAAAGAGGAGAATGGATAAGTGCTCAATTCACCTCACCAAAAGACGAAGTATGGATTGAATGGTACCAAATTGAAGATGGTAAATTGATTAATTGGATTTCAGCAAAATCAGATCCAATTAAAGAATAAAAATTAAGGATTAAATGGAATTGAGGAGTGGTGAAGGACTATTTTAATTTCACCCTCCTTATTTTTTTTATAAACAAAACTAAACTCAACCTTAGTCTTTTCCCCACTAGGATCTGTAAAAAAATAATTCCCCATTGCTGTAGCAATATCATCATATATGTTTATAGAGCAATTATCAAATTCTACTTGAATCCAAGGGTTTAGTGCAAAACCTTTGTCTTCAGCAAAATCATTGTCTGATCCTATAAAATATGAAAGCGCTGATTTATTATTATTTCTAAATTGTTTTTCAGAGGCTTTTGTAGGCTTAAACTGAACATCCCCAGAGTCAAAATCATAGTGCTTACTTATAAAGTTCACAGTAAAAATTCTACATTCTTTAGGATTATCCTTTAATTTGCCAATTGTAATAATACCATTACCCCATGAATTTTGAGCTTTCTCAATTTCTGTTTTGTTAATCATGTTCGTAAAATTAATTATAATTTAGATATTGAATGATCCAGAAGTTTAAAATCCAAACTACCAAAAGCGCTCGTTATTTTCAAATTGGCGAACCAAGTAGTATGACAAAAAATATTTGGATTGTTTTACATGGTTATGGAATGTTGCCTGAATATTTCATAAAAAAATTTGAATGTATTGCTAATAAAGAAACTGTCATTGTCGCACCTGAAGCCCTCAACAAGTTTTATTTAAAAGATAATTATTCAAGGGTGGGATCAAGCTGGATGACCAAGGTTGAAAGACATGATGATATTCAAGATAACATTAACTTTCTCAACTCAATTTATGCATCACTTAAATTAGACCAATTTGATTTTAAATTGAATGTGCTTGGATTTTCACAAGGTGGTCCCACTGCTACTAGGTGGGTCATCAATAATAAGTTTAAACTGAATTCATTGATATTGTGGGGGTGTGATTTACCAAATGATTGCCTTGCTGAGGGTAATAAATCAAGATGGAATGATTTCGGATTGAAATATGTAATAGGAAAAAACGATGAATATATAAACGAAGAGAAAATTTTGCATGAAAAAGAAAAATTAACCAATTACGGATTGGTTTACGACTTCCATTTATTTGAAGGTGGGCATAACATAGAGGCTTCTACTTTGAAAAAATTAATTTAAATGTCTAAAGAGAGTAGTTTCACAATCATTAATAAAGATTTAGAAGGTTTGTTTAGAAAACTTTCTGTTTACACTGATGAGGATTTAAATAAAAAGATAAATAAAAATAAATGGTCAATCGCCGAAAACTTATATCATTTATGGCTAACTGAGTTCATAACAATAAAGTACATAAAAAAGAAAACAAGTTATCCTGAGTCTTTAGTTAATGTGAGCTATTTTTCAAAAATTAAAATGAAATTATTAGAACTCATATTTTTCACAGGTGTAAAAATGAAAGCTCCTAAAATAACCTATGATTCAATGCCTCAAAATATAGAAATAAAAAAACTTAGAGAAACTTGGATAAAATCAAGAAAATCTTTTGAAGAATTGGTTAATACATTGGATGAATCGATTTTAAAAAAAGGAATTTTAAGACATCCAATCGCAGGTAGAATTGATATCAACATGACTCTTCAGTTTATAAAAATGCATTTCCATCACCACAGAAAAATTATTGCTAAATTAGAATCCAAAATCAAAAGCAATTAAATGGATTGGTATGTAAAAAACAGGTGGTGGATATGGACAATTGTCCTAACCTGGATTTTTTTGAGATTTATGACAGAACTATTTTCCTGATGTCCCGTCTCTATTAGGCTTTCTAACCTGAGGCCAACCCCCCATTGATCTGCCAGTAAAAGGGTTTATTCTTTTAGGCATAACTCTTTTTTCTCTCGATGCTCTTTCTTTATCCTCACTGGCCATGTAAGCCAAAACCACAGAAAGAATTACATTATTCTTGAGGTCATCAAAAACAATTTTATCATAAGTATCTAGGTTTGTATGCCAGGTATGGTCCCAATAAGCCCAGTCGAGTGAGCTTAAGTTAAATGCGGGAGCGCCAGCAGCAACAAAACTTGCATGATCAGTTCCTCCATTTCCAGGTGAGCCTGGAAATTCAGTTTCTATGTGCTTACTAACATCTCTTGGAACTGGAGCAAGCCACCTAGACAGATATTCGTATGAGTGTAAAAAACCTGATCCGCTTAACTCCACGACCCTTCCTGTACCATTATCCTGATTGAATAATGCTTGAATATTATCTACTATTTCAGGATAATCTTCAACAAAGGCTCGTGACCCGTTTAGACCTTGTTCTTCAGACCCCCAATGACCCACCATTATGGTTCTTTTTGGATTGGGGTATAATTTTTTTAATATTCTCATTGCTTCAAGCATAACAATTGAGCCTGTTCCATTATCAGTTGTTCCTTGCCCGCCATCCCAGGAATCAAAATGTGCTGAAAGTATCACATATTCATTCGGTTTTTCTACTCCTTTAATCATTCCAATTGTATTAAAGGTTGGAACATCTCCATGTTCTTTAGATGTTGCAATTACCCTAAGAACAGGGTTGTGGTTATTTTCAACAAGCCTGTAAAGCATGGTATAATCCTCTAAGTTTAAATCAATATTTGGTATTTTTTCGGTCTCTGCATCAAAAACTTTATTTGCGCCAAAAGCTTCAGACCATTCACTTGAAATTAACCCAACAGCTCCAGCATTTTCTATTGTTTTATTTAAATCTCTGTATCCAACTCCAGTCTTAGACAGACTTCTATACCATTTATTTTGGTAATTCTCTCTTTCTTTTTTCATTTTTTCAAATGATTCTTGGGTTGCATACTCCTCCCATTGCGAGTCTGTTCTTCCTGTAATTTCTTTTTGACTAACTAAAACAAATTTTCCTTTAACTGTTTCTAGCCACTCGCTAAATTGTTCTTTGTTCTCAACAATTGGTATTCTAGTAACTTCTGCTTCAATACCCTTTTTGCCAGTGGAAGGACTCCACGCTAATTGTCTTCCAGCCAAAGTTCGTAATCTAGGTTCAATCAAATCAACATGGGTAACTCCTCTTTCCCATCCTCTCCATTTACCCCACTCATGGTTAAAGGCTTCTATTCCCCATGATTCATACTTATCAATTGCCCAGTCATGAGCTTGTTTCATCTGGGGCGTTCCGACCAGTCTTGGCCCAATAACATCAAATAATTCATGAGCAAGCTGCTCTAATTTTGAGTGATTTTCCACCTCATTTACTACGTTATCTACAAACTCTTTTGTAGTCTGGGAGAATGCTAGAAAACAGCTTAATACAAAAGTGATAGTGATAGTTTTTTTCATAGGTTTTTAATTTATTTTAGAATTTGTGATATACATGACACCTCGGTTATGATTTGGAATGTAGTAACTAAATTCATGTTTTTTTAAAATATTGTTAATTATTTTATTTTGAAGGACCGGGGAATTCCCAGTAATCAGTTCAAGATCTAATGAATTATCAAATGAATTCATTAGAAGGTACTCCTCGACTAAAATTATTGCATCTTCGTGAGATTTCCCATGAAGATCAATGGATTTTGTCATTCATCCAAAGGTTGAAAATCCTGTGTTTCTCCAGGCTTTGACTGCCTGACATTTACAATAGATCTATCTTCTCCAGTAGTTACAAAAGCAACCAATTTAATTTTTGACTTATCATACATGCCAGGTATGGCATATTCAAAATCTCTGCTATATGTTTTACCATGACCAACTTCATCAGATGGTATATTGTCCCCAAACACATTGGTCAATGATCTTCTCAAAACATCATCGTGAACAAAATCTCTAATTGGATCTGCACCACCATAGTAAGATGTAAAATTTCTTTGATCGTAAATAAGACCATCCTCTAACATGTAAACAGCAAGCTTCATTGAATCATAGCTATATCCCATTTTAACTTTAACATTTAGATATAAACCATCCCCCTCTACTCTAGATTCCATTGCAATTGAGGCGTATGATTTACCGCTCATCTTGCCTGTAACCTGGGCTACATTTGATGGTTGTGGAGAGGCCCATCTTTCTTGTCTATTGATGAGTGCTGTTGGGAAGCCTGTTACATTAAAAGCTTGTCTTATAGCACCCTCCTGAGAAAATTGCATGGCATCACCATTGTGTATTGCAACAACTATGGCATCCGACGTCTCTTGTTTTAACAATCTAACTGCTTCAGAGACTCTTGGGCACCAACCACACCAAGTACCAGTGAAATCTTCAACAACTACATTTTGCTTAAATGTAATTGGTGTTGGCATTATCTCAATTGTTTTTGTTTCAGAAGTTAATTGACCATATTTTGCATATACATCAAATGTTCCAATAGTATTAAAGGTGTGTGTATTGGATGGTATTTTAGTTTCATTGACATAAAAATCCGAAGATGCTGAAACATTGTTTCCATCTTGATCAAAGGCGGTAAAAATAATTGTTTCTCCAATAAAACCTTCTGTGCTTGAAACAAATAAATCTATATATTGATTAGTTTGATCTTCGCCGCCGTTTTCATCACTTCCACTACATGACAGTATTAGTAGCAAAAACAAAAAACTGCTTCTCTGTAAAAATTTTTTCATAGCTCGCTAAATTAACAAATTAGTATTAAATTTAAAAAATGTTTAAAAAACTTATTCTGTTGGGTTTCAGCCTGCTGTGTGCAATAAACTTGCATTCTCAGAAATTTGTTCCCAATATTCCAATTGAAACTTTTAAAGGAACATACACCACTATGAGCAAAGAGCTTAGTGATGATAGTTATTACATTTTATCATTTTGGGCGACCTGGTGTGTGCCTTGTATAAATGAGCTTGATGCACTCAATGAGGTCTATGATGAACTTAGTAAAGATTTAAACTTTAAAGTTTATGCAATATCTACTGATGATGCAAGAACAAAGAGAAGAGTTAGACCCTTAGTAAATGGCAAAAGCTGGAAATTTGATGTTTTACTAGATGAAAACCATGACTTAAAAAGAGCATTAAATATTTCTGGACTTCCGCATACAATAATTGCAAAACAAAATGAAATTCTACATAGAAGAGTTGGTTATGCTCCTGGTGAAGAATTGGATCTTCTAGAGAAATTGAAAGATTATGAGGTTGAATAAATTCAGTTTATTTTTAGTCTTTTTTCTTTTTACATTCAGCAGCTTCGCACAGTCTAATAATTATTTTTATGGCTCTTTTGAATCAAACGGGGTTTATTACCAAGAAAGTGAATCTACTGACTATGATAAAAAATTTGCATCAAATACATATTTAAATTTAAAATATAACCTTAATAATAAGTGGGTTTTTGATTTGCAAACCGAAACTTATTTGCCAAAACAATTGCAAAATTATTCAGATCTCCTGGAAGATACTTTTGTCTCAACATTCAGTATTAATTTCAATACCAATAATTTCAATTTTACAGCAGGAACGATATATGAGCAATTTGGTAGTGGAATACTTTTGAGAACTTGGGAAGACAGACAATTGGGTATTAATAACTCTCTTTGGGGGTTAAGAAGTTCTTACAAAAAACAAAATCTAAGGCTTGTTTTACTTGGTGGATACCAAAAGAAAGCCAATACCATTTCAGAAGGAAAAGTTTTTGGTTTTGACTCAGAATTTACTGTGTATGATAAAAAAGATTCTTACAGCAATTTGCTGGTTGGTCTTAGTTATTTGGGAAGGCTTGAAGCTCCTCACTACGTTAGTTACCCCTTTGAGGATTTGACAAATTCGTTTTCTGCAAGAATTGATTACAATTCAGATAACTTTTACCTTAATTATGAATACGCTCACAAATCTGAAGATGGCGTTGTGAAATTTAATGTTGTTTCTGAAACCTTTATTAAGAGTGGAAATGCACATCAAGTAAATGCAGGTTTAATAAAGGACGGATTAGGATTAGATTTTACATTTAGAAGGTTAGAAAATATGGGTTTTTATAGCGAAAGAGTTGAATTTGGAAGTCCTTTTTTTGAAACAACCTTAAATTATTTGCCTGCCCTAACCAAACAACACGACTATTTATTGACCAATATTAACGTCTATCAATCACAACCAAATATTTCGTTTCAAGATCCCTCACTCATGAAAGCCGGTGAAATTGGTTTTCAATTGGATGCCTATTATAATATTAAAAAGGAAACATTTCTAGGAGGGAAGTATGGGGCAAAAATTAGTTTAAATATTTCGAAATGGAACAATCTTAAAGGAAATTATGATTATGAAAGTGAAGATTACGATTTGGATTTTTTAGGTTTTGGCGAAAAATATTTTTCTGAGCAAAGTTTAGAAATTAGGAAGAGATGGTCACAAAATTTTAATAATATTATTCTTTTTGTAAACAGGTATTATAACAAAAGATTTGTAGAGGAAAAAGTTGGTGAGATCAATTCGAAAATGTTAGTCTTTGACAATACACTCAAGCTTAATGGCGAAAAGTCTGCGAGGTTTGAAATTCAACACCTTTTCACTGAAGACGATAAAAAGAATTGGTTTGGCTACGGCTTGGAATATAATTTTAGTTATAATTTTTCCGCATATTTCAATAGTATAGTAAATTATGAAAATGAGCTAGAGGATAAACCTACATACTCAAATTTTGGACTATCCTTTTCAAAAAATGCAAGCAAATTTATGTTGTCTTATGGAAAACAAAGGGGTGGTTTGATGTGTTACGGAGGTGTTTGCAGATACGTTCCTGAGTTTAAAGGCTTGTCCTTTTCCATAATTACATCATTTTAAATAACTTTAATTCGATGAAAAAATTATTTATAGAGCTGTTTGGGACTTACTTTCTTGTTTTAATTATTGGTCTTTCGTCAGGCAATCCAATTGCTGTTGGTTTTGGATTAATGGTTTTGGTATACTGTGGAGCTCACATTTCTGGTGCCCACTATAATCCAGCAGTAACTCTTGCTATGTTTCTTCAGAAAGAAATTTCTGCACTAGACTCCATTAAATATTTTATATCACAAGTTGTGGGTTCTACATTGGCAGCTTTGTCAATATATCTGATGAAGTCCAATATGCTGGTGCAACCTGTTTTGGGTGATTCGATATATCCTATATTTTTTTCAGAAATAATCTTTACATTCTTGTTGGTGTTTGTAATTCTAAATGTTGCCACACACCCAAACCTAAAAGGAAATTCGTTCTATGGTCTAGCAATAGGATTAACAGTTATGGCTGGTATTTTTTCTGTTGGTCCAGTTTCGGGTGCGGTTTTTAATCCTGCTGTTTCATTAGGACCATCTATTATCGACCTTGTTACAGGTGAAGGGGTTTCTCATTATTTTTTATGGTACTATTTAGTGTTTCCGACAATTGGCTCAATACTAGCCGTTTTAAGTTTTAAATTTTTATTAACCAACAAATAGGAATCTAGAATTTTAATTCAAATTGTATATTTAAAAAGTCTTCCATTTTCACTAACATAAATGATGGCAATTCGATTAAGAATTCACTAGGAATCAATCTAAATTTACCATTAATGACTATTGAATCCTCATCATCTTTGAGGGTTGAGTATACTAGAATTGATTTTTTTTGACCATGAAATTCAACCTCACCATCTAATATCAATACATCGCCCTGTGTTTTTATCTTTTCTGAGTAAAACTTAATTGTTGGAAATTTAAGCGCCTCCAAAACTTCCAATGAGTGTGCATCCCTACCAGCATTTCCACTATCAAAGTCAACAACTTGAGCAGCAATAGCAATTTTTTCAATTTCTTGATCTTTTACAATAACTCCTTTTATATTTTCATTAATGCCTTCCCAAGCATGTAGTACGTGTTTTGCGTCATACTTAATGTAAGACTGATCGGCTTTGAGCATTAGTGTCTCCTGAGCAGTCAAACTAAATACACTCAAAATAAAAACCACTAATGTTTTTAAAACTTTCATCATCAAAACTTAAATACAATGACAGCTGTAGCATAACTAGCAAATGCAGTGTAAGCAGCAGCTTTGTGTGCTTTTCTGTTGTCGTCAGCAACAACATTTGTAATTACCATAGCGCTAAAATGAATATTGGCTAAAATTTTATGCGCTTTTATAGAGCTAAAGCCTTTTGTTTTTTTGTTGGTAAGTGGAGGAGGTGAAAACAATGACAAGGCAGCACCGGTAAAGTATCCTGCATTAACAATTTTGCCCATTGTTTTATGTGTCTCATACAAATCATTTTGACCATTGTATAATTTTCCTCCAATAATACCTTGGGCAATCATGGTAGCTAGAGTGGTGTAACCCAAAATCTGATGGGTTTTTAAAAATGTTCTTCTTAACCTAAGCTCTTTTTCTCTATTTTCTATTGTCAATGGAGAAATACCCGTCTTTCTCATCAAGCCCTTTTCCCCCCACAACATTCTTTGAGTAAAAATCATTCTTTCTGGAAGTAACGGGGGTGTTGCATTTTCATCAACAACTATTAAGTCAAAGAGCTCTTTTTCTTGTGAAAATGAAGTTGATAAACAAGCTAAAAAGAAAAGTATACTAATATTTCTAATTAATTTTTTCAAAATCTTTTATTGCAACGACAACCTCATTTCTACGGTTGTAGAACTTGTACGGGCTATCATATGAAAGATAGAGAAAATCTCCTAAAGGATTTATATCAAGTTCCTTTAATTTTTGAATTAATACTTTTCTATGCTTATTTCTTTTTGAGCTGTTGGAATAACCAGAATAACGAACTGATGCGTATAAACCTCCCTTGTCCTTATAAATTTCCACTTGATTAGAAAGAGGTTGAGATACATTTTCAAGACTGAATTTTGATGGCAATACAAATTCCATCATGGATTTTTCATTTTCTTGTTTCATGTATACTGGAGTAGTCATAGAAATTTTTTGATTCTTCTCATTGTAACCAGATATATATCTAAAAAGCTTACCAAAATTATCATTAGAACCTTTTTCCGAATAAGTTTTTGCTTTTAGGACAGGTTCATAATTTCTTACCTCAAAGTTATCTTCAGAGAAAAGGGTTTCGTATTTGTGAGATTCATAGGACTGCGAAAATGATATCATAAAGGATGTTACTAAAAAAGTGGCTAGTATTGTTTTTGAATTCATAGAAATATTTTTATGAATAAATTCAAATATTATGCCCCATTAAAAATTATGCACGATAAAAAAATCCTATAGCCAACAAGAAAAAAATCACGGCTGCTAAAAAAGATTTAAATTCTTGATAAAAATATAAACCTAATACCAAAAAAATCAAGCCAAAGACAAAAGAGTATTTGTTGATTAATTTTATCACAGTTTAAATATAGGTATTTGCTGTTTTAAATTTATATTTTCATAATTTTAGTAGATGCGCATAATTTTAATTTTTTTCAGTTTCTTGGTTTTTGGATGTGTCTCTAAAATTTCAAAAAAAGAGCATTCGCTTTATTGGCATAGTCAATCAGCAGAATACAAAGCTCTTTGTATACAAGCATATAACATTGCAAGAGCAAAACTTGAAAAAGAGCTTTTAAAGGACCACAATAAACCTATCGCAATTGTCGCAGACTTAGATGAAACTGTTTTAAACAATACGCCATTTAATGAAATGTTACTTGAAGAGGACTTAACTTACAATCAAGACCTTTGGTCAACATGGGTAAATAAAAAAATTGCTACTGCAGTGCCTGGCTCAATTGAGTTTTTTAATTATGCCTCCAAAAAAAATGTAGAGATCATTTATTTATCAAATAGGTTGGTGGAAAACTATCAGCCAACTAAGGAAAATCTAATAGAATTGGGGTTTCCTTTTGATGATTCAACAAAAATGTTATTAAGGGTTGACTCTAGAGATAAAGAACCTAGAAGAAATGAATTGAGTGATTATGAGGTCATACTGCTGCTTGGAGACAATCTTGGTGATTTTCACCAAGACTTTTTTGGCAAAGACAATCAAGGCAGATGGGATGCTACAATAAAATATAAAGATGATTTTGGAGAAAAATTTATTTTATTTCCGAATCTAATTTATGGTAACTGGGAAGAGGGATTTGAAGAATAGATTTTGAGGTTCACAATAATCTTAACGATACTTTTTTTGTCATGTAATTATCCAGTTAATAACTGTACAGAAGTTTACTTAATTCGGCATGCTGAAAAAGACAGAACGGATCCACTAAATAAAAACCCACACCTAAACGAAAATGGGAAAGAAAGATCTTTATTGTGGAATGAATATTTTAAAAACAATAAAATTGATGCTATATATTCTACAAATTATAACAGAACAATAGAAACAATTCTTCCTATATCCATATCCAAGGGAATTAAGCCAATCATTTATTCTCCATCAAATATCAACTATGACTCATTTTTGAAAAAAGTAAAAGGGAAAATAATTCTGGTGGTTGGACACAGCAACACTATTCCTGGTTTTGTAAATGAATTAATTGAGGAAGATTACTACGAGCAGATTAATGATACTGTAAATTCAAATTTATATATTGTAAAAAAATGTCCTGAGGAAATTAATCACAATGTCATACAAATCCATTCCTTACACCAATAAAATATTACTCCTATTTATTTTGCTTTTGGCTTTGGGATGTGGCAGTAATGAAGATATGGTTGACAATACCAATGGAGATAATCAAACTCTATCTAAAAACAATGTTCTTCTGATTATAGCCGATGATCTAGGTTTGGATTCAACAGTGGGATATAATATTGGGAATCAAAAACCAAGTATGCCTACGATTCAAAAACTAATTAACGCTGGAATTAAGTTTAATAATGTTTGGTCGAATCCTGTTTGTACGCCAACACGAGGTACAATTTTAACTGGTAAGTATGGATACAGAACCTCCGTATTAAAAGTTGATGATGTGTTGTCAACATCTGAGATTTCCATATTTAAAAATCTTAAGAACAATACTAACTATAACTCTGCGTTTATAGGAAAATGGCACTTGTCTGGAAAACCGTCGGATCGTAATCATCCAAATAACATGGGGATTGATTACTATGCGGGTATTTTAGGTGGGGGTGTATCAGATTATTTTAATTGGACTTTATCAAAAAATGGACAAAACTCAAATGTGAATCAATACATAACATCTGTTTTTACTGACGAAGCCATTAACTGGATTACTAGTCAGAATAGTTCCTGGTTTCTTTGTCTTTCATTCAACGCGCCTCACACACCATTCCACCTAGCTCCAACAAATTTACATAGCCAAGGTGCACTTCCTAGCGATAATGTGAGTATAGAACAAAATCCTCTACCGTATTATTTTTCAATGATAGAGGCTATGGATACTGAAATTGGCAGATTGCTTGAAAGCATTGGAAGTGATGTAGTAAACAATACCACAATTATTTTTATTGGGGATAACGGGACCCCAAATCAAGTAGCCCAACAATACAACCCAAGGCGAGTTAAAGGAACTTTGTATAAGGGTGGAATTAATGTACCAATGATTGTTTCGGGAAATAAAGTAACTAGATCAAGTGATAGTGATGATTCTTTGATCAATACCACGGACTTATACTCTACTGTAGCAGAACTTTGTGGGATTGAAAACAGTAATGTACATGACAGCCAAAGTTTTGTTGACCTTTTTAACTCTAAATCGTCAAGTAATACAAGAGACTTTATTTACTCAGAACTTGGAAATAATGAATATGCAATAAGAAACTCCACGCATAAATACATACAGTTTGAAGACGGGTCAGAGGCTTTATTTAATCTGTCGATGAATGAATTTGAAAGACCAAATTTACTGATACAAAACCAACTTCCATTGTCTAGTGATGATAGTATGAATAAGGATGAGTTAATTACTAAATTAAATCAAATTAGAAATTAAAATGTTTTTTTTAGATCCTAGTAGTGATTATTACCTCAGTCCAAAAGTTTATAGTCTTTACGAAGATTACAAGGACAAATATCCTGAAACAGATGATGAAAATTTTCGTTTATTATGCTGTGGTGAATTTCTGTTTAGAGGTTTTTGCTATAATGAGAAACAAATTACTAAAGTTTTAAACAAGTGCTTACAAGAAGATAAAATTTTTGAAGTCAAAGAGCTAGAATGGAAAGGATACACAATAAACAATAAAGGGGAAAAAATTGAAGAACCCATGCCAATGGATTGGTGGGACGGAAAGTTAGTCTATAAAAAATATAATCCGAAATAAACCAAGTTATGCTCAAAAAAAGCTTCATTATTTTTATATTTTTTTGTGCTTCCGTTTACTGTCAGGAATTATATTACCCTGGTCTGGATTGGGAACAAAGGGCACCAGAATCATTGGGTTTTTCAAATGAAAAAATCAAAGAGGCAATTCAGTTTGCAATAGATAATGAAAATTCTGTAAACAGGAATTTAAGAGATGCTATTGTTTCAGCATTCGGTTATGAGCCGGGTTTTGAAATAAAGGGCCCAACAAAACCTAGAAAAGGCCCAAATGGGCTAATAATTAAAGATGGTTATATTATTGGTAAATGGGGTGATGTAAGCAGAGTTGACATGACATTTAGCGTCACCAAAAGCTACCTGTCAACTGTTGCAGGATTGGCATATCAAAAAGGATTGTTGAGTCTTGACCAAAAACTGGAAGAGTACATAAAAGACGGAAAATTTTCCTCAGAACATAATAAAAAAATTACATGGCATCACCTCCTAAACCAATCGTCTCAATGGAAAGGAAATTTATTTGGAACTTTTGATTGGGCTGATAGACCCCCTAGAAATTTAAGTATTGAGGAGCTAAAAGCGCAAGAAATTCCTGGGCCTGGTGAAGCATACAAGTACAACGACGTAAGGGTAAACTTGCTCTCATTTTCGCTACTAAATGTGTTGCAAGAACCTCTACCTAATATTTTAAAAAAAGAAATAATGGATCCAATTGGAGCTTCGTCAAGTTGGAATTGGTACGGCTATGAAAAATCTAAAATACTATTAAACGGGGCAATAATTAGCTCTGTCAGCGGAGGTGGTCATTTTGGCGGTGGAATGTTTATAAACTCATTGGATCATGCAAGATTTGGATTGCTATTCCTAAGAAATGGTAAATGGAAAAATGAGTTGCTGTTAAGCCCTGAATGGATAAAACTAGTTCAACAGCCTTCCGAAAATAATGAATCATACGGTTACATGTGGTGGTTAAATAGGGGTGTAAGAAAATGGGATGGATTATCTGAAAATATTTATTACGGTGCTGGGTTTGGAGGGAATTTTATTGTTATTATTCCCGATCATAATTTGGTTGTTGTTACAAGGTGGATTGATTCATCAAAAATTGGAGAGTTTATTAAGAAAGTTGTTGATTCTCAAATTAATTAAAATAAATAAAAGCCCCCTATCGTAAGGGGGCTTTTATTTTGCTTCATAAAATTTTATTTTGGAAGCTGAGCAGGGTTAAAATAATAGTCCTCTCTATTAATTTCTCCATCTTCATTAAAATGGTGAACTATATGCTGAATAATAGTTGAAGTATTTCCAGATTTTTTATTTTTAAAATCCATTTCCCACCATGATATCACAACAGCGCCATCTCCTTCATAATCTAAAACATCCGGGAAACCATATTCTCGAATATCTGTGAGTTCCAATACTTCTGCATAAGAACTAAAATCTTTAAACTCTTCCTCTAAGCTTTTTGACTTATTAAACGGCACGCTATTCATTACGTCATAGAATCTAGTCGATGGTAGATAATGAGGTTTAATTTTTTCAGGATCCATAGTTTCATACGACTGAATTAATAATCTGACTTTAGAGACATAAGGGTGATCTTTATAAATTACCCCGTTCTTTTTAGTTTCATAAGCATCATACGCTTTTCGCCATAAAACTTGATCATCCATGATACTCATGTAGGCTATTTTTTCCCCATCACTAGTCATTCTAAAATTTGCATGTCTTGGCATATTCAATTCCACCCCAGTATTCTTGTCATATCCTGTCATCCAAGTGTATGTTGAAACATCAAGTATCCCATCTTTTTTATACTCAAAGACATCCGGATAGGAACCTCCGTAATGCTTAATCTCAAAGTTTTCAATATTCTTGCTTAGGTAATTTGACCTTCCTAACAATTGTTGGAGTGTTCCGGGCCTAGTTCTCATGGTAGAGTTTCTCCACACGAATCCATCAGCAACTAGACTTTTAATCTTATCTAAATCTCCTTTAACAAACGCTTCATTGAATTGATTGACAATCTCAATGGCTGGGTGCTCAATATATATTTTACCATTTGCTTTTTTTTGAGCAAATGAAATAGAGCAACTAATAATAAAAATATAAATAATTGATTTTTTCATTGTAAATAGTTTATTGTTTGAATGCATTAAATTATCGAAATTTAACATTACTTTTTTTTTAAAATCAGATTGTTTATAAAAATTAAGGGTTTATTAAAAAACTGCACTTTTTTTAAAGAATTTAAGTGAAATTATCTGTTGAAATTAAGGATAGTAAATAAATAGGTTTAGTTCTGAGCTTCAATACTAGATCCCTTTCATTAAGATTATTAATTTTTGTAAATTATTTTAAATTTTTATTTATGAAAAAGCTTCTACTTCTCCACATTATATTTTTTATTGGTTGTAATTCAAATACGAAAGATCCAATAATTGAATATCAACAATCACTTATAAATGATGGAAAAACAGGTTCCAATGTATTTAAAGTCTATAAAGATGGTGAAATTGTATACGATAAGGTTTTAAATTCAGGTGCTGTTGGTGATCGAAATATTGATGAAAATACAATTTTTGCTATCCATTCTATGACAAAAACAGTTACTACTGTTGCCGCCATGATTTTACATGAAAAAGGAATGTTTCAACTTGACGACCCTTTACACAAATACCTTCCGGAGTTTAAAGACGTCAAATGTAAGGGTTCTGAAGGTATATATGATTGTGAAAATGAGATTAAAGTGGTTGATATTTTAACCCACAGGTCAGGCTACATTTATTATTTAGATAATGGAGATAATTGGCTAACTGGTACTCACAATAGTTTATACCCTTCCTACATAAATACCTCAAGATTTAATAACCTTGATGCTTTTTCTAAGGCTGTGGCTAAACACCCACTGGAATTTGAACCTGGATCTATGTATGCATATGGTTTGAATCAGGCAATTTTAGGAAGATTAATTGAAGTAATATCTGGCCAAACCTTTTATAATTTTCTTAAAGAAAATATTTTTGATAAGCTTGGAATGAGTGAAACAAAATTTCATCTCACGGATGATGAGCGTTTAAGACTACAGCCATTAAGGGTTAATATCAAGCCCAACTCAGTATTCAATCAAACAGATTACAACTTAGATGGATATACAATTGCATTAGATGGCTATTCATACAGGGAAGATAATAAAGCGCATTTTGGGGGTGAGGGCCTTGTGTCTACTATGAATGATTTTTCAAGGTTTTGTGAAATGCTTGTTAACGACGGTGTCTACAATCAAGAAAGAATTCTCTCAAGTGAAAGTATTAAAATTATGACATCAAAATATACAAATGGTTATCCAGACCCTGATGAACCTGGTGTTTTTCCGGATCTTGCAGGCTATTACGTTGGATTTACATTTAGTGTATTAGAGAATCCAGATGTTGATGGGACAGGTGCAGGTGTTGGATCATACGGATGGAGTGGATATCACAACACGCATTTCTGGATTGATCCTCAAAATAAAATGTATGGGTTATTCATGGCCCGATCCATTGAATTTGATTTTGGAATTCCAGCTGGTCTTAAAAAGGCAACTTATCTTAAATTTTAAATAAATACCTAGCTTTGTTATAACTACTTGTCCCTTTTATTGTGAGAAAAAAAACTGTTTCTAAAAATTTAAAGTATGATTACATAAAAAATAATTTGAAATATTTTTTTCAAAGTTTTATAATAATCCTGAGTGTTTTTATCTCTTTTTTTATTGAGGACATAAGAAAAAGTAATGAGGATGTAATTAAAAAAAATGAACTTGTTGCAGACTTAATTGTAAGTCTTGATGATGATTTGATTCAAATTGATGAATTGCTAAAAATCTTACAGAATTCTGAAAAGAATATTCTTGAAATATTAAATGACATAGATTTAAATCATAAAAATCTTTCCGATCTTGATGCAATTAGTACAATACTGGATATTGAGGTTGGTTTTTCATTTTTTCCTAAAGACGGGATATTTGAGCAATTAATATCTACAGGTACTTTCGAATTAATTAAAAATAATGAACTTAAAAGGTTGCTGTTAGAAATGTTTAATCATCAAAAAGATAGGAACTACGCTACATCACAAGAAATTGATCAGTGGAATATTGTAAGCAGAGGCGAAATTTTAAAAAAATTTAGAATTAGATTCAGCTACAACTCATTCGATGGTGAGTTTTATGGCTCAAGAACATTAAATACATTTGACTTTGATGCAGACTACTATTTATCAAATGGTTTTTACGGTTTATTGTCTCAAGCTCAAAATTATTCGAACATGTACATGCGTTTACTTAATGACATCAAGAAATCTTATGAAACAGCTAGATCATTGTCAATTGAAGAGTTAAAGAAATAAGATATGCCTATTATTTGGTTTATAGAAGTAAATAAAAACACATCAAAAAATTTATACATTTAGAAAGCTCCTACTAAACAAAAAGTCCCTCTAAAAGAAGGGCTTTAAGGGTGGTCCCACCTGTCCTCACAGGAAGGTTACTCTTCCTTCGTAAATACTTACTTTTTTAGATTTAAGAGGTTCGGAGTCCGAACCTTTTAGGTTCGTATTACGAACCTTCTCAAAAATCAAGATGTTTTGACTACAACCCCGGTTCAGGTTCTTTTAGAACCATTGTTTTGAATTGTTATATGTAGAAAATAAAAAACTATTCCTCCAATAATTGTCCATACAATATCATTCCAATCAAAAACTCCTCTTCCCGGAGTATAAATTGTTATGAATTCATTTCCAATTAGACCAATCATAGAAATGATTATTGACCACTTTAATCTATTTCTGTAAATAGATGTATTAGGTTTAAAAATCTCTGGAATGGTTACATAAAACATACTTGGAAGACCAATACCTGGAAGGAAGTTGGGAATTACTCCAAGAAAATAAATTATAAGGTCATTTCCTCCTTCATAATTTGGTCTGATGTAATTTTGAACCAATCCGAATGTTAAAAATGTAACTCCAAAAACTATATAATAAAAATATTTTCTGTTCATCAACTTTCAAAAATAATTAATTTGGTTTGGATTTAGGTTCGGAAAAAGGTTCGGACAAAAAAATCAAAAAACAAAAACCCTCATAGTCAAGGACTTAGAGGGTTTAAGGGTGGTCCCACTTGGGCTCGAACCAAGGACCAAATGATTATGAGTCATCTACTCTAACCAACTGAGCTATGGGACCTTAGCGTTAGCAAATTTAATATTATTCATCAAATATTTAATTTGATTCAAAATTTAAATTATTATCAAAAATTTCCTCAACTAAATTATCAACTAAAAGCTTAAATTCTAAAAGTTTATTTTCATCAAAAACAGAGTTATATGTTCTATGTGAAATCTTTTGTTTGACAACATTAGTGCCTGAGTTTATAGACTTTAGAAGTATTAAGCCTGGCTCGACAGACTTAATGGATTTATTTGATTTTAGATATATTAATGAATAACAAAGCAACTGAAAAAGTTCTTTTTTGTTTTTTTCAAAAACTGTTTCATATTCTTCAAATGATAGAGATGATGAGGTTAAACTTCCGCCAGTTTTATAATCAATTATTTTAAGGTGACCATTTTCAGTTTGAACCCTGTCGACAAACCCTTTTAATTTGTATTTTATTTTAGATTTATTTGTAGTGAAAGATGTTGATATTTGGTTTTCAAGAGAGACAAGCTTGATTTCAATACCACTTTTTATTTTTTTTATATCCAAATCAATTAAAGATGTAATGGCCATCTTTAAAACATCGAGCGCAATTAGGTTTTTCCCTCTCATGAAATTTTTGCCATATTCCTGCTCAAACCTATTACTGATTATTTTTTCATGAGTTTTCTTGATTTTATTTAATTTATTTTCATCTAAAGTTTTTCCAACCATGGGTTCATAAAGATCTTGCATTGAATTATGAAAGATTCTACCAATACCTAATGCCTCGGGATTTTCTTTTACGCTTTTATATTCCTCTGTTCTTAACAAATATTTGTCAAAAAAAACCAGAGGATCATCAATGTAGCTTGACAATGATGATGGGGAGAATCCAGAGCTTGCAATTTCTTTTAGCTTTTTGATGACTGATTGTGATTTAGGAAATGAGTAGTCAACAGGTTTATTAACTGGTATCTCATACTGAGCGTTGATATAATTTATTTTATAATTATCATTTTTAAGCAACTCTAGCTGATATATGAATCTGCTTTTCTCACTACTGCTCACTCCTTCGCTAACAGAATTATAAATTAAACTTATATTTTTTGCTTTGAATAAAAGTCTATAAAAATCGTAAGCTTCTCTTGCATCTGCCTCATCAACTGTAGGTATATCAAATTTTTTTCTTAAATCATAAGTAAGTAACGAGTTTGTAAAGTTATTATTAGGTAGTATTCCCTCATTTGCAGAACAAAAAATAACGTTTTCAAATTCTAGTCCTCTTGACTCCAAAAGCCCCATTATTTGAAGATCTGCATTTAGATCACCGTATAAATTTATACTCTGGTTTTTTAGTATGTCATTAAAGATTTCTTTTAATGAGCTTAAGCTAATTTCAAAGCTATATTGGTTTTTAAATTTTTGAATTATGAATAATACTTTTCGTAAGCTGACTAATTGGTCATAGTATGTATCCATATCCAGCTTTTCTTCACACAGATCGGCAAAACCCAAAAGATCATCAATAATACTTTTACTTGTCATTTCAAAAAACACATCTATTTTGCTTAACTTAAGTGACTTAACAAATTTTTTAGATAGGTATGTTATATTTAAGCTTTTGATTTTACTGTTCAATATTTCAATGTCTTTTTCATCTATGAATATTGAATTAAATATATTGTTCTCTGTTATTTTCAGAACATCTTTAAAATAGAAGCTTGAGCCTCCTCCATTATACATTTCAAAAAATGAGTTAAAAAGTTTTAATAGTGGCATCTCACCCATTGGAAAGGAAAGTGATAAATTATAGGATTTAACTTTTTTAGGAATAGCATTAATCATGGGAAGAATTAGGTCTTTGTTTGGAAGAATGATCGCTGTTTTCCCTTTTGTACTTGAAATTATATTGGATATGATGTTTACCTGATTAACATTTTTTGTGGCAGGGTATATATTAATAGTTTTTTTTTGATGAAGATTATTGTGCTGAAAGTCAAACATATTTGATTTATAATAATCCCAATTATTTATATATTTTCTAAAGAAATGTCCTGACTGAACAATCGAATTGTCTACTAATGACTTGTCACAATCCCAAAAAATATTGGTTTTGTTATTTGATAAAAGATACTCTATAATATATGCTTCAATATTAGAGAGGGAGTTTAATCCCAAAATCATAAATCTATAATTTTTATGCGCATTGCTGTAAAATTCAATGTTTTTTTCTGCCTCTTGGTGAATCAATCCTTTGTTTGCACAATTGTTTTGTTTTAGTTTTTGAATAAATATTTCGGCAATTTTCGGTAGGATTTTCCAGAATTCAAGCTTTAATTCATCTTCTTGATTGATAGCATTTATTTTTTTGATTTCAAATAAGTAATTGAAAACCTCTGAAAAATCATTACTTGACATTTGAATATCATTTAAATCCTTTAGAAAAATATTTGCCCACTTTCTAAATGAATTGTAATTCTCAAAATCTTTATTTTTTGAGATCTCCATATAGCTTTCATAAAGGTGGAAAAGGATTGTTGTTTTCTCAGACTCCTTTATGTCTGCAATTCGTTCAATAAAGTCGTCAATGCTGTAAATCTCAGGTGATATTGATGTTTTTTCTAACCTATTTTGGATAACCTGTTTTAAAAAACCTCTTGATCTCCTATTTGGAATGACAATTACAGTTTTATCTAGACAATCAATGTCTAAAGATTTATCGATTGCTTTTTTAAAAAAGTCATTCATTATTAATTAAAAATAAAAAAAGCGCCTAAAATTTAGGCGCTCTTTTGATTGTTTTATGATGAAAAATAACTAATCTACAACCTTAAACTCTACTCTTCTGTTAGTAATTCTTCCATCTCTTGTATTGTTAGAGACCTTCGGGCTGTCTTCACCAAAACCTTTTGTAGAAAGTCTTGTACCATCTACACCTTTTTCAACAAGATGAGACTTAACTTTTTCAGCTCTATCTTCAGAAAGTTTTTGGTTGAAAGCCTTTGGCCCTGATGTGTCTGTATGACCCTCAATAGAAAA
This sequence comes from uncultured Bacteroidota bacterium, assembly GCA_902614065.1. Taxonomy (GTDB): domain Bacteria; phylum Bacteroidota; class Bacteroidia; order Flavobacteriales; family Flavobacteriaceae; genus Eutrophosalina. The sequence continues at coordinate 121,525 of CACMJT010000005.1, forward strand.
GTTTGTATTTCCAAATTTAGTCATGATGTCATAAACACTGATTAAAAGTTCAATTGCTTCTGGCTTTAGATCCGCTTTATTTAACTCAAACTGGACTGTTGCGCCCAATTCATTTAAAGCCTCAATTGCCTCTTCAGTTGGATTTGGACAACCATCGTTGTCAGCAGGACCAGCTTCGTTAGGGCATTTATCTTTTGGATCAGCAATGCCATCACCATCTGTGTCGGCACAACCCCTAAACCTTCTTAATCCAGCAACTTCAGGACAAGCATCTTTGGCATCTTCAATTCCGTCACCATCGGTGTCAGGACATCCGCCAAACTTGGCTAGGCCAGCAACATCAGGACACTTGTCATTAGGATCCGCAATACCGTCACCGTCTGTGTCAGCACATCCGTTAAACTCTGCCATACCAGCAGTTGTTGGACAAGAATCGTCTTTATCAGGAATTCCATCGCCGTCAGAATCGGGACAACCATTAAATTCTTCTAAACCAGGTTCAAAAGGGCAATCATCATGTTGATCGTATATGCCATCTGCATCAGAGTCTTTGCCGCCAAAGTTGATAGCAAGTGACACATTGTGCTGCCAATGTGTGTTCACACCGGGTGCATAATAAACGGTCTTTGGACCACCATCATTTTCAAAAGCTTTTCTATATACAGTATTAAGCTTTATAAAGGCTTTGTTTCCAATTGGAAAATCAACACCCATACCAGCGTTAAGAGTATAAGCATGTGTATCATCAACATTTGCTTGACCAACACCTCCCTCAAGGAAAGGGGCAAACTTAAAAAATGTCAATTTAGGAAAAGCCTTAGAAACAAATAAATCAGTTGTGATCATTGTTTTTTCTGGGCCCTTACCGTCAACATATCCAGGAATAGCATTGGTATTACCAATTTGATCAAATTTGTTCAATGATGCTCTTATACCAATAGAAAACCCATTGTCAGCATATCTAGCAATACTAGCAGTACTGAAAAAAGTTTGGATATTCCAATATTTATCCACCTCAAAGTAATCTTGAAATAAATCATTACATCCATTACACAAACCCTCTTGGGCAGTACCATAAAAATTTACAGCACTTGTACCCACACTAATTTGCCATGGATTATTCTTGTCTTGAGACAATGATTTAGTTGTAAAAAAGATCATTGAAAAGACAAAAAATATTTTTACGAAATTATTCATGTTAGTAGTTTTTAAATCGATTTTGCCACAAACTTAATGAATTTCAATGAAATACCTCAATATTTTCTTCTTAATAGGGTAATTCTAACCGCATTAAATTAAGTCTCATTGTTTTTGATTAATTCTTTTATTTCTAATTTTTCGCCTACATAGACTAATTTTGCCTCTCTAACTTTATAGGAGTTTTTTTCTAATTCGGAAACATAGGTGACAACTTGGATATCATCTGATTTTTTGGGTTTTCCTGTCTTGTAATCTAAAATAGAGAGTTCTTTTTTTGAATGAAAGATTATTTTATCTGGTTTAATTACCTTGTTGTTGGTCAAATATATCTCTCTCTCATTATACACGTTTTCTTTGCCTTCAAAAAAATGAGTAAGTTCTCTGTCGTCAAAAATTGATTTTACCATTTTTGCTATCTTACTCTTATTAGAATTTGAAATCAGCCCTCTGTTAAAAAATTCATCAAGAACAATTTCTATTTGATTTTTACTTTCAATTTTCGACATTATATCGTGGAACAGACTTCCAAAATGCGAGGTGTTTTTAGATTTATTAAAAAGTTTTTTAAGGTTTTTGGATTCATTGACCTCAACCTTTGTCAACTTTTTTATTAATTTTTTGGTCAAAGGAGAGGGTTTGCTTAGAATTTTTGTTGACAATCCCCAAAGATAGTTGTAAAGTAATGCGTTCTTACTATTATGGGAGTAAGTTTCTAGACCAGTAAAATAATGACAAATTCCGCTTACATTCGAAAAGTTTGGGTTTTGTGGTATATATGAAATAATATGATTCTCATTAATTGCTCTTGAAAGGGCGACATAAACAAGATTTAATGAGTCCAAGATCATTTCGTTATTTATTTCTTCGTACACAATTTTAGATGAGCTATTGAAATACTTCAAAGAACTGTTATAATCAACGAAAATTGGTGTTTTTATTTTTGGGGATTCGTATTCTATCCATACCTTAAAGTTTGATCTTTGTAAGCTAAAATCAAAGAAGGGCAGTATTACAACCTTAAATTCCATACCCTTAGCTTTATGAATTGTCAAAACATTTACGGAGTTGGTCTCATTTGTAAATGTGGCTTTTAATTTCTCTTTTTTCTTGTTCCAATATGTGTAAAAACTTTCTTTTTTATAATAGTTTGATAATTCATGGTTTAAGATTTCATCCATCAAAAACTGAATATATAAAAGGTTGGCATCAAACAGTTGGGTGTTGTTTATTAGGTAAACCACTGACTCATAGTCACTACAATTGTAAAAAGACATAAAATCTAAGCCCAGTATATCAGAAAAGATTGATTCTACTTTGTTATTTATATTGTTTTGAATAAAGGAATACTTTTCATCATTTTTGCTTGCATGAGCAAAATATTTTAAAATTTCCTTGATGTGGTCTTTGTTTTTGGGGTCAGTTTTTAATGCCAAAAAACTTACTAATATTTCGACCTCTTTTATAGATGAAAATGTAGAAATTTCGTCGGACTTAACATCAATTTTATTCTCAATTAAAAATGAGGATATGTCGCTACACTGGTCGTTTTTTCTACACAAAATCGCTATGTCTTTGTATTCATAACCCTTTTTAATTTTATCATTTACAATCTTCAGAACACTAAGTTTGGTTTGTTCTTTATATTCGTTTTGCTTATCCATTAACGTAATGGTTGTTAAACCTCCTGGCGCTTTATTTGAAGTCTGATCCAAATTTGCATACAGATCATTAACTCTTGACATATTTAATTTTGATGAAATGAATTTGAAGAATTCATTATTAAATTTGACAATTTGCTCTTTACTCCTAAAATTAATTTTTTTAGATACAAGCTCGGGCTTTAAATGAAAAGGAGAAGTTTTTTTAAGTGATGAAAAAATTTCAGGATTAGCCCCCCTCCATCTGTAAATTGATTGCTTAGGATCTCCAACAAGGAACATACTTCCATGGGCTTCGTCAATTCCTTCATTTAGAATTGAGTGTGTAGATAGTGGGATAATATTTTGCCACTGTAAAAATGAGGTATCTTGAAATTCGTCAATAAAATAATCTTTGAATTTAACACTCAACTTTTCATAAATATACTGAGACGGGTTGTCTAATAATTCTTTATTTATTTTTTTATTGAAATCTGAAATGAATAAGATATTTGCCTCCTCCTGAAAATGATTTGAAAACTTAATAATTTCAACAGCCAAAATGTTTAATTCTATGTTGGAAAGAAT
>CACMJT010000006.1 GCA_902614065.1 uncultured Bacteroidota bacterium
GATAAATCTACTCTGTAAATTTACCAGATAATTACCATATCTACCTCATGTTTGCGATATCAACAAATTTTAATACTTTTTTTTATCAATTTGCTATGCGCGCATAATAAATTTTTGTAATTTCGTAAATGCAATTTAAGTTACTCTGTAGCTTTATAAAATTTGTGAGTGAACAACAATTAAAACTTAAAAAATCTTTATGAAAAGTCATTTTATATATATCCTTTTTGTGTTATGTAGCATTCCGCTTCTTTCACAAAATGGAACGGTAACTGGTTCTGTTTCAGATTCTGAAACTAATGAACCACTACCAGGAGTTAATGTTGTAGTAAAAAATACAACGAAAGGAACAAATACTGATTTTGATGGGAATTTTTCTATTGAGGATGTTTCATCAGGAGATGTGCTTGTTTTTTCTTACATAGGATACAAATCTCAGGAAATATCTGTTGGAGATTCATCTACATTTGATGTATTTCTTGTTGAAGATATTGATGCACTTGACGAAGTTGTAGTCCTAGGTTATGTTAGTCAGAAGGCTGCAAATATTTCAGGTTCAGTTTCAACTGTTTCAGAAGAGCAAGTTCAAAGTTTAAAACCAGTAAGAATGGAGGATGCCCTTCAAGGTTTACCCGGTGTTAATATGTTTTCAAATGGTGCGCCAGGTGCAAAACCTAATGTTATCATTCGAGGAATTACCTCATACACTGGTAATGCTCCATTAGTACTTGTTGATGGTATCACATTGAGTTTGGATGATATGAACGCCTTAGATCCAAACGATATCAAAAGTATCTCTGTACTGAAAGATGCATCTACTACTGCACTTTATGGTGTTAGAGGGGGTAATGGAGTTATCGTTATTAATACAAAATCAGGAACTAGAAATCAGGATGCTAAGTTTTCATTTAACACTTCTTATGGTCAGCAGTCACCTGAAAAGACCATTGGTGTTTTAAATGCAACTGAATATGCTGCAATTCTCAACGAGATGAGTGTGAATTCTGGCGGAGCATTGATTTATCCAGATATCTCAAATCTTGGAAAGGGAACGGATTGGCAGAAAGAAATTTTTAGAACAGATGCTCCCATAGTGTCTCACTCAATTTCAGCGTCTGGTGGATCTGAAAAAACATCATATTATGTTTCAGCTGGTTTTACCGGTCAGGAAGGTTTAATCTATGGAAACGATAAACAATATTTCAACAGGTCAACTTTTAGAGCAAATTTTAATACAGATCTATCTAGTAAGTTGAATTTACAGGTAAATAATCGATTCTCTAACATGAAAGATAGTGGGCTGGGGGATATAATTTTTAATGCGTTAAACATGTCTCCGACTACTCCTGTATTTGCTGATGATGGTTCTTACGCCATAAGCAATACAATTACGCAGGAAATTAAAAACCCAATGGCTCAAATTTCCAATTCATATGGAGAGGGAAATACCAACACATTATCTGGTAAAATCGAGCTTCAATATGATTTGATGAAAGATTTAAAAATTACATCCAGAATTGGTTACACGTATGTTAATATACATGGAAAAGGCTTTACACCTTACCAGTTTTATGGGGTTGGTCACAACGCTACCAATGCCAATGCTGATCTTTCACCTATTACAAGTACTGATGCTGATGGTGAAGTCACTCAAACGTGGAATAGTGTGAGTGAGAATAAAGATCATCATTTTAGTTATACTTACGACTTAAATGCTAGTTACAGGTTTTCCATTGACCAACACAATATTAATGTGTTCGCCGGTTTTCAAATTGGTAAAAATTCAGGTGGAAGTGTAAACGGTAGTAAAGTTGGAGTCCCCTTTAATTCATGGGAATATGCTGATTTAGCTTCAGCAACAGGACCTGATGATGAGCAACGATCTGGTTCTTGGCAGTATGTAAGCAGAAGAGTCTCTTATCTTGCAAGAGCTGAGTACGACTATAATGAAAAGTACTTAGCTTCATTTACAATAAGAAGAGATGGTTCAACAAACTTTGGACAAAATAATAAGTTTGGATTTTTCCCATCAGCTTCATTAGGTTGGGTTGCGACAAGTGAAGATTTTTTCAACGTCGATCAAATCAACTTCTTAAAAATTAGAGCAAGTTATGGTTCAGTTGGTAATGATAATGCGAGTTCACAATTTGGAACAATAACAACTTTCCCAAAATATACATTTGGAGGTCAAATTATTACAGGTTCCGCTTTAGATGGAATACCAAACTTGGATGTCTCTTGGGAAAATCAAGTACAAGCCAATATAGGTTTTGACTTGAGAATGTTTGACTCGAAAGTTTCTTTGACGGTAGATTATTATCAAAAGACAGTGGATGATTTACTTTTTAATCCAACACTTTCTCTGTACTTGGGAACACCTGTTTACCCTTCTGCGAATATTGGTAAAACAGAAACATCAGGTATAGATGTAAATTTTGGATATCAAAATGATTTCTCCGAAAACATATCTTTAAGCACCAATGTATCTTTTACAACAGCAGATAACTTAGTGAAAGAAATTGCCAATGGTGATAAATACATTTGGGGAGCAGGATACGGAATCCCTTACAATAATTTAGTTAGATTTCAAGAGGGAGAATCTCCAGGAATATTTTGGGGATATCTAACTGATGGAATTTTTCAAGATCAGTCTGAAATTGATTCTCATGCAAATCAGCCGAACGCAGTACCTGGTGACATAAGATATGTTGATGTCAATGGTGATGGTATTGTCAATGCTGATGATAGAACAAAAATTGGTGATCCATTTGCGGACTTTTCTATCGGATGGAACTTAAATTTAAAGGTCTATGACTTTGATTTGAGTGTCACCACTTATGGCACATTTGGAAACGACATTTTTAGAGGTTTTGAAAGAAACTTAAATTATACGAACAAGCCTGCCAGTATTTTGTCAAGATGGACAGGTCCTGGTACAAGTAATACAGAGCCAAGGGCAAGTTTTGTAGATGGTAATAATAACATCAGACCATCAACGAGATATGTTGAGGATGGAAGTTATTTTAAAATCAAAAACGTACAGTTAGGTTACAACTTTAACCTTGATAGTTCAAGTGTTTTGGATGAATTAAGACTTTATCTTCAAGGTAAAAACCTAATGACATTTACAGATTACTCAGGTTATGATCCAGAAATGTCATACGGGGTTCTAGATACAGGTATTGACAGAGGAAATTACCCAAGTCCTAGAACTGTTTCAGTTGGTTTAAATGTTAAATTTTAATAATAAAAAAATGAAAAAAACTATTAACAAATTTATTTTATCTATATCATTAATATTTCTATTTACAGGATGCGATGATTATGTAGATTACGAAGCTTCAGAGAATTATCAAATTGTTGCGGATGATTACTTTAAAAAACCTGCAGATTTTGAAGCTGCATTAGTAGGTGTCTATGATGTCTTGCAATGGACACTTTACAACTTTATGATTGGTGAAATTGCATCTGATAACTCATTATGTGGCGGCGAAAGTGCATCTGATGTTTTGGGACTTCAGCAAATTGATGATATGCTTCACAATCCTGTTAATGATCAGTTGTCAAGAATTTGGCAATACATGTATGAAGGTGTTAACAGAGCCAATTATATGATTGAGAATAAAGACTTGATTGATTTTCCAAGAAAAGATGAAATGTATGGAGAGGTTCATTTTTTAAGAGCATTCTTCTACTTTGAGTTGGTTAAAATTTATGGTGATGTGCCGTTATTTACAAATGGTAGATTAACAGCAGGAGATTCAGGTACATTAACAAGAGTGCCAAAATCTGAAGTTTATGCTGTGATAGAATCAGACTTGAATTCGGCAATTTCTGCTTTGCCAGCTCAAAAGAGCACAGATGGAAGAGCTACTTCATTTACTGCTCATGCTCTTTTAGGAAAAGTATATCTATATCAACAAAAATATGCTGAGGCAGCAAATATTTTAGAACCATTAGTTGGGTTGTATACCCTTCCATCAGACCCTGGAAGTGTTTTTCTAGTTAGTGGTGAAAATGGGCCAGAGGCTGTTTTTGAGATTCAACATTCGAAAGAGTCTAATGGCTGGAATTGGGGTTGGATGCCACAAAGCACAGAAGGAAACTTTGGCGTTATTCACCATGGCATCAGAGGATACAGTGGCCCTACATACTCATCAGGATGGAGTTTTAATGTTCCAACAGATGAATTGCATAAAGCCTACATGTCAGGAGACAAAAGAAGAGATGCATCAATTCTTGATATTGTAAAATGGGCTGATGATAATCAAGCTGATTACCAAGAAGGATATGAGCACACGGGATACTTTAATAATAAATATATTCCAAGACAAGGTTATTCAAAGAACACAACCGAGTTGAATTATGAAAATAATTACAGGTATATAAGATATGCAGATGTATTGCTTATGGCTGCTGAGGCAAATAACTTGAGTGGTAACGATGTAAAAGCCAGAGATTATTTGAACCGTGTCAGATTCAGAGCGTATGGAAATAATTCTCAAGACAGTAGTGCATCGGGCTCAGCATTGACTCAAGAAATCTGGGATGAAAGAAGACTGGAGTTTGCTGGTGAGGGTCACAGATTTTTTGACCTCGTAAGAACAGGCCAAGCAGCAGATAAGATTTCAGGTTTTGTTGAAGGAAAACATGAGGTTTTTCCGATCCCTCAGACTGAGATTGATGTTTCGAATTTAACTCAAAACCCTGGTTATTAAATTTTTAAATTATACAATTAACATGAAAAATATATATAAATTATTTTGTTCAATTTTTGTTTTACTTCTATTCGTAGGATGTGAAGAGAACTTTAGCGATAGCACAGATTTTGCTAATGTTGCTCCTCCAACCAACGTATCTGCATCTTTTGAAGTAACTCAAGATAATACTGGTTTGGTTACCATAACACCGAGTGGTGAAGGTGCTATCAGTTTCATCATTGATTATGGGGATGGTTCTAATAGACCCTCACCTACTATAAATAATGGTGGAAACGTTCAGCACATTTATGCAGAAGGTTCATATACCGTCAAAGTTACTGCAACAGGTTTGAATGGATTGACCGCTGTTGGTGAAGTTCCTTTAACAGTATCATTCAAAGCACCTGAAAACCTTGTATTTACTATTGAAAATGATGCAACAGTATCAAAGCAAGTTAATGTAACTGCAACAGCAGACTATGCAACAATGTTTGAATTTCATCCTGGAATTGCTGGTGCCGATCCTGCCACTGCTAATATTGGAGAAACACTTTCTTATCAATATGCAGAAGCAGGTACGTATACTGTAAGAGTTGTTGCTAAAGGTGCAGCGATTGAAACTACAGAACTCACGCAAGAGTTTGAAGTTACAGCAATTTTAGCGCCAACAGTATCTGCGCCAACTCCACCAGATAGACCATCTGCTACTGTAATATCAGTTTTCAGTGATGCTTACACATCAGTTGCTGATGTGAACATGAATCCTGACTGGGGCCAGCAATGGCAAGGTAGTGGTTACGCTGAACTAGATTTAAATGGTGATAAAATCACTCACTATTCTAAAATTAGTTATCAAGGTGTTCAGTATGCCAAGACTGATATTTCCAAAATGGAGTATTTACACATTGATGCTTGGACAGCTGATTTGAATCAATTAAAAACATTTTTAATCAGAGAGCCTGGTGACGCTAACCCAAGAGAGGTCGCAGTAGCAAAAGAGCTTACTAAGGATCAATGGACAAGTTTTGATATTCCATTAACAGAATGGACAAGTCAAGGAATTACTCTTGGTGATTTATTCCAATTTAAATTTGAAGGTGTTGATCAGTGGGCTCAAGCGGATGTATTTTTGGATAATATTTATTTCTGGAAAGAAAACTCTGTTGAGCTACCAATTAAATTTGATAATGAAGAAAAATTTGAAGGAAAGGGAAATCCAGCAATGACATTTGCTTTATCAACCAATCCAGATGATTCATCCGATAATACAGGAAAATTAACTACAACAGAGGATTGGTGGGATACAGCAGAAATTAGTTTGGACGTACCAATACAAATCGCAACAGGTGCTGACAATAGAGTTTCAGTTAGGGTTTACTCACCAAATGATGATACTCACAGGGTGATGTTGAAGCTTGAAAATATTGTAGATCCTGGTGACAATAGCAAAAATGAATATATAGAGATATCTAAAAATATTACTGGCAAAGGTTGGCATGACGTAACTTTTGATATTTCTGAGCTTGAGGGGGGAAATCAAGCATATCCAAATAATAATGATTCTTGGGACGGTAATGGTTCATTCGAAAGATTGATCTTTTTTATAGATCCAGGAGATTGTAACTGGTATGGATTGTGTAACCCAACTTATGGAAAAGTTTTAGACTTTCATATTGATGATATCGTTCTAGGAACTCATGAGTTGCCACTATACCCATTATTTGATGATTTTGAAGGAAATGGGAGTATCACATGGGCAGATGATGCCGTTGGAATGTCTGTTGTAGACAATCCTCATGGTTCAGGAAAGGTTTTAAAATATGAAGATACAGGAGGTCAGTATGCAAATATCAGATTTGATTTGAGAGCAGATCACTCAGCTAAGTTTGACTTAAGTACGAACAACATATTTAAATTTAAAATATACATCCCATCTGCTGACTTAACAGGAAATCAAGATAATAAGGTAGAGCTGAAACTCCAAGATGGTTCGAAAGAAAGACCTTGGGAAGGTCAGCACGGCGTTTCAACCATGTTAGAGCTTGATAAGTGGAACAATGTATACATTGATTTCTCTGAGAAATCCTCATCAACAGAGTTTAGTAGAATTGTTTTTCAAGTCAATGGTGAGAATAATAATGACAATGTTACGGCATACATAGATGACTTCTATTACGAAATTCCGCAATCGCATGATGATTTCGAAGGAAATGGGAATATTGCTCTGTGGGAAAAAGAGGTTGAGGACATGCAAATTATAGATAACCCTGTCAAAGGAACTATAAATTCATCTGATAAAGTCCTTGTTTATCATGATCAAGGTGGTCAGCAATATGCAAATATTCGATATTACCTCGCAACTGATAATTCAATCAGTTTTGATTTAACCAATGCAAATAAAGTAACTTTGGATGTTTACATGCCATCTGCTGACTTAACAGGAAGTCAAGACAATAAACTTTGGTTAAAACTTCAAAATGGCAACAAAGAAAGACCATGGGAAGGGCAGATTACTAAAGAGCAATCTGTGGAATTAGACAAATGGCAGAGATTAACATTTGACTTTTCTGATCAAAGCTCTGCAACTGAGTTCACAAGAATGCTGGTTCAGTTCAATGGAGAAAATAATAATGATTCGGTTAAGGCCTACATCGATAATGTATTTATTCACAGATAAAAATTTATTAATATGAAAAAACTAGATATAATTTTTAAAACTTTAATGTCTCTGACAATTGTAATCTTTATTACAAGCTGTGAGATTGATAGCTTCGCTGAAAGCGATGAACATTCTTTTGGTGAAATTATTGCGCCATCAAATGTTCAAATTACCGCAAATGTTGTTGGTCAAGATGCCGACAATCCAAACGGTGATGGTAGTGGTGAGGTTGAATTCACAGTTACTGCTGATAATGCAATTTCTTATAAATTTGTAAACGGTGGTGCTGAAACTGTGAAAGCCGACGGTAAAATTACCTATACGTTTACATCGCTTGGGGTCAACTCTTACACCATTTCTGCAATCGCAATGGGTGCAGGTGGGACTACTTCATCCCAAAATATCACTGTAGATGTATTGGTTTCTTATGTTCCCCCTGCAGAACTGATTGCTGCTCTAACAACGGGTACATGGAAAATGAGTAAAGATGAAAAAGGTCACCTTGGTGTAGCTGCTGGTTTAAATGCAGATAATTCTGCGAATGCTGCCAATTGGGGAGCTCCAATTCCTTGGTGGTGGTCAGCTGATCCATTAGCCAAAGTAAATACAGCTATATATGATGATCGTTACACTTTCTCTGACTGGGATGCTGATGCTGGTAAAGGAAAGTTTTCTTTCAATGTTGGTCCTGATGGAGCTATTTTTGGAAAAGAAGAGCCAATGAAAGCAGACTTAGGAGGTGACAGAGGAGCTACAAGCACGGGTGATCCAAATTATGAATATGAATTTTATCCATATGAAAACTATGAAGTGGAGTTCACTATTGTTCCTTTCACAGCAAGATGGGACTGGAATCAAGATGGTAAGTATGAAGATACTTCTGCTGGTCAAGAAATCTATCCTGGAGAAAAAATAATATTCTCTGGTAAAGGGTTCCTAGGATTCTATGTTGGGAATCAAGAGTTTTTCATCTGGGAAAGATCTGATACTAGAATTAGATATACAACCATTGGGTTTGATGGAAATTCATGGCATGGTATTATTAATAATGAGTAGTTTATAGTTATTTTTATAACTGAGAGAAAAAGAGCTTTGGATTTCCTTGGCTCTTTTTTTAAATATTTAACGATTGAAACATAGTTTGTCCAATTTAATTTTATTTGTATTTCTAATCTTATCATGCTCTGGTGAGTCAAATGATGATGCAACCAACACTAATGAGCCCGATAAAATTACACCTTCTAATTTAACATTATCCGTAGAAATTGTTGGCTTGGATTCAAATAACCCAAGTGGTGATGGTTCAGGTGTTGTAAGATTTACCGCATCAGCCAATAATGCTGTTAACTTTAGTTTCCGATTCGGAACAGGTGATTCTGAAGAAAGTTCATCTGGAAGTGTCGAATATACGTATACAGATGCGGGAACCAACACTTACAATGTTAACGTATTGGCATATTCTTCAACAAATCATTTTGTAAGCACATCCAAAACAATAGAGGTTTATGTAACACCTCCTATGGATGCGGATCTTGTTAAGTTGCTGTCTGGTGGAAGTCAAAAATCATGGAAAGTGAACGCCGCTTATGATGCTCATTTTTCAAATGGGGATAAACAATTTAAGTATTCAACATGGTGGGAAGCTTCTGCCTTCTCTAAATCAAATGCAGGTTTTTATGATGATAAGTTTATTTTTAAATCCGATGGAACATACATCCATGAAACAAATGGAGACGTCTTCGGTAAAGCTAATTATCTGAATCAAACTTTTGGGAATACTGGTCAACCTATAAATAGTTCCAATGAGATTGAAAAATACAGTTTGGCAAATTATCAAACCACTTTCTCTGTTTCAAAAGAAAATGACGAGAATAAATTAATGTTTCAAGACAAAGGTTTTGTTGGATTTTTTGTTGGTCAACACGAGTTCACGATTGAATGTTACGATGATAATAACTTATTTGTAAGAACGGTTGATGATCAAAACAGAGCATGGTACATATGGCTAACTGATCAAGAGGTTTCAACTACTCCTTCTAAAGATTTGTATACCAATCTAATTTGGCAAGAAGAGTTTAATTACAATGGGAAAATTGACAGTAACAAGTGGGTATACGAAGTAAGAAATCAATGGTATAATGAAGAATTACAAGCTACAACGGATAGACTTGAAAATGTTATTGTTGAAGATGGAAAATTAAAAATTATTGCCAAGAGGGAAAGTTATAACGGCAAGAGTTTCACATCAGGGAGAATTAAGTCAAACGGTAAATTTGACTTTACATATGGTCGTGTAGACATCAGAGCAAAGCTACCTGGGAAAAAAGGTACCTGGCCAGCACTTTGGTTACTGGGCTCCAATTATGACGATATTGATTGGCCTAAATGTGGAGAAATTGACATCATGGAGCACGCTGGAAATAGATTAAACAAAATACAAGGAACCGTGCATCATCCAGATAAACACGGCAGCGGTGATGGGGGTGAAACAAATGAGTATACAAATGTTTCAACAGCTTTTAATATATATTCTGTTGTCTGGAATGAAAAAGCCATTACTTTTTATGTAAACGACAAACCTTATCACATAGTTGGTAATGCTTGTGCCTTGCCATTCAATTGGGATTTCTTTTTAATCCTAAATATTGCTATGGGAGGTACTTTTGGTGGCTCAGTCCCTGATAGTTTTGTTTCGGATATAATGGAAGTTGACTATGTCCGAGTTTACCAATAAATTTAAAAATATGAGATACTTTAAAATTCTATTACTAACATTATCCATCATCAATTTTTCTTGTGATTTTCAAAAAACCAATAAAATTTCAGAAAGTGAAATTTCATCAAGAGCAAATGAAATTTTAAACATGATGACTTTGGAAGAAAAAGTTGGTCAAATGACACAAATTGATCAAAGATTTCTTGATACAATCACAGATTTATCTACTTATCACATAGGTTCATTGCTCAGTGGTGGTGGATCTCATCCTGATGTCAATGAGCCTCAAGCTTGGTTAGATATGTATAATAAATATCAGTCCGAAGCTCTTAAATCGAGATTAGGTATTCCTTTAGTTTACGGAATTGATGCTGTTCATGGTCATAATAATGTATATGGTGCAGTAATTTTTCCTCATAATATTGGTTTGGGTGCAACAAATAATCCGGAACTAGTTCATAAGGTTTCAGAAATAACCTCTATCGAAGTTGCTGCTACTGGAATTGATTGGACATTTGCTCCATGTTTATCATCACCTGAAGATTATAGATGGGGCAGAACTTATGAAGGGTTCTCAAGCGATCCGAGTTTAGTTGCAAATCTTGGAGCTGCCGCAGTGTCGGGTTATCAAAGTGTTGCAAACATGAATGGGAAAAAAGTGATTGCTTGCGCCAAACATTTTGTTGGAGATGGTAACACTGAATATGGAACAGGTATGAATGGTCTGGTTGACAGAGGAAATACCGTCTTAACAATTGATGAGCTAAAAGAAAAGTTATTGCCAAAGTATCAAGAGGCAATTGATGCAGATGTTCAAACAATTATGGCTTCTTACAACAGCTGGAATGGTGTTAAATGTCATGGAAGCAGGGAGTTATTGACGGATATTTTAAAAGATGAAATGGGTTTTACAGGTTTTGTCATTTCTGACTGGCAGGGCATAGATGAAATACCGGGTGATTATAAATCGGATATTGAGATTTCTATCAATGCTGGTATTGACATGGTTATGGTATCCGGTCAGGGTCAACCATATAAAAAGTTTATCAAGTTATTGAAAGAAAACGTTGAAGAAGGTCTAATACCAATGTCAAGGATTGATGATGCAGTGTCTAGAATATTAAAAGTTAAGATAAGAAATGGATTGATGGATAATCCTCTCGTCAGTAACGAGAACTTAACCCTGATAGGATCTGCTGAACACAGGTCTGTTGGTAGGCAAGCTGTCAGAGAGAGCGTAGTAGTTTTAAAGGATGACAATATACTTCCTTTATCAAAGGATTTGCAAACGTTGGTTGTTGCTGGAAAAGGCGCTGATAACCTTGGAATGCAATGTGGTGGTTGGTCGATTGAATGGCAGGGTGGTCAAGGTGATATTACTGTTGGTACAACAATTCTTGATGGCATAAAGAAAACTGTTTCCGAATCAACAGAAATTATTTACAGCGAAGACGGCTCAGATGTTGTTCCTAACCCTGACAATATTGCTGTAGTTGTAATTGGTGAAGACCCTTATACAGAATGGTTTGGAGACAAAGAGAACTTAGATTTAAATAACGATGATATTTCTCTCATCAAATCATTAAAAGACAAAGGGTTTAAGGTTGCCGTTCTTTTAATTTCTGGTAGACCCTTGAATGTTGCTGATCACATTGATCAATGGGATGCTTTTGCGGCTATTTGGTTACCTGGCACAGAAGGTGATGGTGTATCTGATATTCTTTTTGGTGACTTTATTTCAAAAGGAAAATTATCATTCCCATGGCCGATTAATACCGAGGATGGCTCTAATGCGCAGAAAGATAATCTGCTATTTGATATTGGTTACGGATTATAATAAAAACGTAATTTTACTCAAAAATTGACTTTGAGGTATACTTTCTTTTGTTTCGTTCTGTTATTGTTTTCCTGTAAAAATGAAACCAAAACAAACGTTGTAACTGAAAATATAAGTGAAGTTGCATTTAAGTCTTTTTTTGACCAAAACATTATTCCTGAAATAGTACAATTAGATAATTTATATAATTCAGAGTTTGAAAAGTGGTCTGAGTTTCTAAGTTTCTCTGAACTATTAAATGAAACATACAACGAAGATACCAACCACAGGATATTGATCTCCTCACTTAACGATCAATTAGAGAATATTGAAATTGATGAAATTCCAGATCCCTTCAATACACCACCCATAATTGGAAGGACTAAAGTTTTAAAAACATTTGTTGAAAAAATTTCTCTATCCGATGAAACGGAGTTTAATACTGAAGAGTATAAGGATGATATTAAAAAAATAATACTTTCATTTAATGCGCTTGCTTACCAATTAAATGTAAGAGTAAAAGAAATTAACCTTTGATATTGGAATTTAGTTTTCTTAATTGATTTTCAATTTCATCATCCTCAATTTTTCTAAATATTAAATTGGATTTTTTTATTTTATGACCTGGCTGAATAATTTGATTTGTAGATTTTAACCTAGTCCAGTTTACCAAATTTATATCCATAATATCTCTTATTTTTTTTGCCGAATTAGGAATAAAAGGTTCAGAAAGAATAGAAATTAATGCACATGTTTCTAGTGAGATGTAAAGAATTTGTTCCACCTCTTTAATATTATTTTCCTTATACAGTTTCCATGGTTCTTTATCAGCTAAGTATTTATTACCTGTTCTTGCTAAGTCAATCAAATGATTTACAGCATCCCTAAATTTAAACTTGTCTAATGAACTTGAGATTAATGATACATAATCGTAGATTTTAATTATTTGATTAGAATCAATTTCTTCATATTTAGGAACTACATTATTAAAATATTTTTCAGTTAAAATAAACACCCTGTTTATATAATTTCCAAGAATTGCTACTAACTCATTGTTGTTTCTGCTTTGAAAATCCTTCCATGTAAAATCATTGTCTTTACTTTCAGGTGAATTTACGGTTAGAGTATATCTCAAAGAATCTTGCATGTCTTTAAAATCGTTTAAATATTCGTGAAGCCATATTGCCCAATTATTTGAGGTTGATATTTTTCTTCCCTCTAAATTTAAAAATTCATTTGCGGGAACATTTTCTGGTAAAATGAATTCACCATGTGCTTCCAATATTGAAGGAAAAATAATGCAGTGAAAAACAATATTATCTTTTCCGATAAAATGTATCAGTTTAGTGTCTGATTTTTTCCAGTAGTCTTCCCAATTTTTACTTTCTCTCTTTGCCCACTCTTTAGTTGATGAAATATAACCTATGGGGGCATCAAACCATACATACATAACTTTCCCCTTTGCATCATCTCTTGGGATTGGAATTCCCCAGTCTAAATCCCTAGAAATTGCTCTAGATTCAAGCCCTTGGTCTATCCATGATTTTACTTGGCCATAGACATTGGGTTTCCATATTCCTTTTTTCCCCTCTATTATCCATTTATTCAAAAAATCCTCATAATTACCTAGCGGTAAATACCAATGTTTTGTTTCTTTAAGTACTGGTTTTGAACCACTTAATTTAGATTTTGGATTAATCAAATCATCTGGGCTTAATGATGCTCCACAATTTTCACATTGGTCTCCATATGCTTTTTCAAATCCACATTTTGGACACTCACCCTCTATAAAGCGGTCTGCTAAAAATTGTTCTTCATTCTCATCGTAAAGTTGTTGGGTATTTTTAATTTCAAAGCAATTATCCTGATCCAATTTTCTAAAAAACTGTTTTGATGTTTCGTGATGGATAGCATTTGATGTTCTAGAATAATTATCGAAAGAAATTCCAAACTCCTGGAAGGTGTCTTTAATAAGATTGTGATATTTATCAATTATTGATTTAACAGAACTACCCTCTTGTTTTGCTTTGATTGATATTGCGACACCGTGTTCATCACTCCCACAAATAAAAGCAACATCATTCTCACACAGACGTTTATATCTAGCATAAATATCCGCTGGTAAATAAGCTCCTGCCAAGTGCCCAATGTGAATCGGTCCATTAGTGTAAGGAAGGGCAGAGGTTATAGTAAACCTTTGGTTTTTTTCCATTCATCTCAAAAATAATCAATTTAACCATGATGTTCCATGTTTATTAATGTGTTATTTTTGTAATTGTTTGTGATTTTTAAAACATTATATTTTGAAAACTATTTCTAGTGTTGTTAGTGAGTACATAAAGTCAAAACCCTTTTTAAGTTCTGCCCTATCTGATGGAATAATAAATTTAACCTCTCTTTCAAGAATTATTAAGCCTGATATTGAGGAAGTTTTAAGAAAAAATGTAAATCATGGAGCCATTGTTATGGCACTAAACAGACTTTCTGTTAACCTTGAATTTCAGCATACTCAGAAGATTGTTAGAGTAATAAAAAATATTGGAGATATTACTGTTAGGTCAAACTTGACAGACTATAATTTTAAAGTTTCGGAATCTCTTATGATTAAGCAAGCAGAGGTTTTGAAAAATCTTAAAAACACTAATAATAACTTTTACTCTTCTTCAAGAGGAGTTGATGAGTGCAACATTGTTGTAAGTGAAAGTCTAAGAACTTTGGTTGAAGAAAATTTTCAAGGAGAAACCCTTATCAAAAAGACGGATAAATTATCAGCTATATCCTTCAAATTACCACAAGAAAACGTTTCTGTCCCAGGTATTTATTATTATGTTTTTCAGAAACTTTCATGGGACGGAATAAATATCTCACAGGTAATTTCAACATCAAATGAATTCACAATTTTGGTTTCTGAGGGAGAGGTTGATAATGCATTCTCAGTGATTAATAGCCTAAAAAATATTTAAATTTTTTAATGCCTCATTTATTGAATTTATATTTTCAAAAACAACATAAAGTTTATTTTTTTCTTTGAGCTTACAGCCAGGGTTTTCGTTGATGGTTTTTAAAACACTGATAAAAATATCAGATTTAAAATATTCATGATTTTTATCTGAAATAAAATAGCAGATCATTTTTTTATTTTTTAAAACAATTTTTTCAAATCCAATGTTGCGCGCAACCCATTTTAATTTTACACTGTTGATCAAGTCTTCAGATTCATTAGGAATATCACCAAACCTATCAATAATTCTATTTTTAAATGAATGAAGATCATTATCATTCTCAATCTTTGCAAGCTCTTTATATAGCGACAATCGTTCATCAATTTGTGGGATATACGAATTTGGAAATAATATCTCATAATCCGTGTCAATTATCACTTCCTTGATGCTTCTAAAACCTTCAGCTTTTGTACTAAATACTTTTTTAAATTCATTTGTTTTTAGCTCATCTACAGCTTCATTTAAAATTTTTTGATATGTATCAAATCCAATATCATTTATAAACCCACTTTGTTCACCACCCAACAAATTTCCTGCACCTCTAATTTCTAAATCCTTCATGGCAATATTAAAACCTGCTCCTAACTGATTATATTGATTGATAGCGTTTATCCTTTTTTTTGCTTCATCAGTTAACAATCTTGATTCAGGTGTAATAAAATAGCAATAGGCATTTTTATTACTCCTTCCAACTCTTCCTCTCATTTGGTGTAAGTCACTTAAGCCAAAATTTTGTGCATTATTAATAAAAATTGTATTTGCATTGGGAACATCTAAACCACTTTCAATTATTGTAGTTGAAACTAAAACATCGAATTCATTATTTATAAATTCTAGCATGATTTTTTCCAACTTATTTCCACCAATTTTACTGTGTGCAATTTTAATAATTGCTTCTGGGACAAGACGTTTTAGTAACTCCCCGAAATCAACAATATTTTCAATTTTATTATGAACAAAAAATATTTGCCCACCTCTCTGTAGCTCGTACAATATTGCTTCACGAATTATTTTTTTTTCAAAACGAATAATCTCGGTTTGGATCGGTACTCTATTCAAAGGAGGTGTATTTATTATTGATAAGTCTCTCGCAGACATAAGACTATATTGAAGTGTTCTTGGAATAGGGGTTGCTGTCAAAGTTAAAACATCAATATTTTCCTTCATGGATCTGATTCTTTCTTTTACATTTACTCCAAACTTTTGTTCTTCATCAACGATTAACAAGCCCAGATTATTGTAAAATACTTTTTCATTGACTAACTGGTGAGTACCAACAATTAAGTCTAGTTTTCCAGATTTTAAATTTTCAAGTATATTTTTTTTATCAGAATTTGATCTGAATCTGTTTAGGTAGTCAAATGAAACTGGAAAATTTTCAAACCGTTTTTTAAATGTTTTATAATGTTGAAATGCCAGTATGGTTGTTGGTACGAGGAAAGCTACCTGCTTTCCATTGTCAATAGCTTTAAATGCTGCTCTTATTGCAATTTCAGTTTTACCAAAACCAACATCCCCACAAATTAAACGATCCATGGGATTTTCAGATTCCATGTCAAATTTAACATGTTTATTTGCCTTTATTTGATCTTCAGTCTCAACAAATAAAAAAGAGGCTTCTAACTCATTTTGAAGCCAACTATCTTTTTTGTATCTAAAACCTTTAGAAATTTTTCTTTTAGCATAGGCCTTAATGAGATCAAATGCAAGCTCTTTTATTTTTGTTTTTGCTTTACTCTTTATCCTATCCCAAGCACCTGAACCTAACTTATATATTCTTGGTTTAGAACCATCTTTGCTGTTAAATTTTGATATTTTGTGAAAGAGGTGAATACTAAGATAAATTACATCACCCTCGCCATAAGATAGCTTAATAACTTCTTGTTTTTTTCCATTATTTTCAATTTTTGTAAGACCTTTATAAATACCAATTCCATGATCGATATGCGTCACATAATCATCAACTCTTATTTTGTTTATCTCATCTATGTCAACAGTTTTTATTTTCGAGTAAACTTTGGAAATTTTATATTTATGAAACCTATTGAAAATTTGATGGTCAGAGTAGAATATTTTTTTTTCGTCATGATCAACAAACCCTTCAAATAAAGATTTTTTAATAAGTTTCAACTCATAATTCTGTTTGTATTTTAAAAGAAGTTGTTGCAGTCTTTCTTTTTGGCTTTCGTTTGTATAATACAAGTTTATTTTAAAGCCTTTGGCCCACATCTCATTTAAATTTTCATTTAATAATTCCATTCTTTTATTAAATGCTGGTTGTGGACCTGTTTTGAAAGTTATATCAACTTTATTTTCATATTCACTTATCAAAATTTTTTGAAATTTTTCAATAGAACTTAAAAACTCATTTTTACTAATACTGTTTTCTTCTACTTTATTGTTTTCTGAAATCGACTCTTGAACTGTGTTAAAATCATCTATAATTAATATAGAATCTTTATTTAATAGTTTAAAAAAACTTTCATTTTTGTCACTAAATATATTTGGTGCTAACTTTATAGAATTTAAATTATTTAACGATAGTTGAGTATTTATATCAAACTCCCTTATGCTGTCAATTAAATCATCATCAAATTCAATTCTTATTGGATCAGTATTGGAAAAAGAAAAAATATCTAGAATATTTCCTCTTGATGAAAATTCACCGGGTTCATGAACAAAATCTTTTTTTGTAAAATCAAGTTCAAATAGATGCTCAATAAATTCCATAAGATTGAGCTTATCACCCTTCTTTAAATCAAGATTTTTTTTGGAAATTTTTTTTAAATCTGGGACCTTTTCCGTTATAGAGTTCGTTGAAAAAATACAAACTTGTTTTTTATTTTGATATATTTCGTTCAGTATTTTAGTTCTGCTAAGAATATTGCTTTTATCCTCTACCTTATTTGAATTTTTTCTAAATCTCGACGGAAAATAATTAAGTCCTTTTTCAATAGTATCATCTAAATCTGTGTATATATATGACGATTTTTCACTGTCATTGGTTAAATAAAAAATAGGCCTATCTAATTTTTTAAATAGTTTATGGATTAAAACAGAAATTGAAGATCCTGAAATTCCTTTTACTTTGATATTACTTTTATTTTGGGCAATAGAATTTAACAGGTTATCAAAAATTGATACCTTAATTTCTTTAGAATCAAATTTGTTTTCATCAATTTTATTCATCAGTTGGAAAATCCATGAAAAGCACAGCGAATATAAAAAGACTAAGTTACATATGTAACAAAATCTGCTTATTATATTGAAGTTTTCTTAAAATTATGTTTTTATTAGGATTCAATTAGCTTTGTAATTAAAATGAACTTTATAATTAGAAAAGCCAATCAATATGACATGAGTGATGTCTTGAGCCTAATTAAAGAGCTTGCATTATTTGAGAAAGAACCTGATGAGGTTGAGATTAGCCAAGACGAGCTAGTGAAAGATGGTTTTGGAAAAAAAAAGAGTTTTAAATGTTTTGTAGCTGAGTTCGAATCAAAGGTTGTTGGCATGGCTTTGTTCTATCCAAGATATTCAACTTGGAAAGGAAATGTTTTACATTTGGAGGACTTAATTGTAACAAAAAAATTTAGAGGAAAAGGCATTGGATATGCTTTGTTTTCAGAGTTTATTAAGTATGCTTACAATAAGAAAGTAAAAAGAGTTCAATGGGTTGTGTTGAATTGGAATGATCATGCAATCAATTTCTACAAACGAAATGGAGGAGAAATTTTGAATGATTGGAGGGTTACTATCATGAATAAAAATTCTATTAAGAAATTTGTTAAAAATGAAAGTATTTAAGTTTGGAGGTGCTTCTGTAAAAAATTCAGAAAGCATAAGAAATATTTTAAATATCATAAGTTCATACAACACTAATGACTTGATTGTCGTAGTATCTGCAATGGATAAAACAACAAATGCACTGGAGGAGGTGGTAAAAATGTATCTAGAAAACAATCAGGAATACTTACTCAAGGTGGATGAAATATTTACCTTTCACGAGGGAATTTGTTTAGATCTATTTCCAAAAAACCACGATGTCTTTTCTGGATTAAGAAAATTAATCACAAAAATCGTTTCATTTTTAAAAAATAATAAATCTCCCAATCATTCCTTTGTTTATGATCAAGTTGTATCATATGGTGAGCTTATTTCAACTTTTATTATCAATAGTTACTTTATTGAGGAAAAACTAAATCCAAACTTTATAGATGCAAGGAATTGTATAAAAACAGATTCTAAATACAGGGAAGGAAACATAATTTGGGATAATACAAATGAAAATATAAGAAGTCATGTAAAGATTAATCAACTCAACTTGACCCAAGGTTTCATAGCTAGTGATAAAAATAATTTTAATGTTACATTGGGAAGAGAAGGATCAGATTATAGTGCGGCTATTTTTGCATACGCGATCAATGCAGAGTCACTAACAATTTGGAAGGATGTTGAAGGCTTACTTAATGGTGACCCAAAGTATTTTAAGAATACGAAGTTGATTAAAAATATATCTTATTCTGAAGCAATAGAACTTGCTTTTTATGGCGCATCAGTAATTCATCCCAAAACATTACAACCTGTGCAAAAGAAAGAAATTCCACTCTATGTTAAATCCTTTGAAAAGCCCAATCAAAAAGGTACGGAAATAAACAAAAACCTCGATTTAAGCCCTAAAGTACCTTGCTATATTTTTAAAAATAATATGATCTTTATAAAGATTTTTTCTCTAGACTTTTCCTTTGCGATTGATAAAAATCTTAGTCACATATTTAAGAAAATTGATGAGTTTAAAATGAAAGTCGATATTATTCAAAATTCGGCCATTAGTTTTTCTATTTGCTTGTTTGATAAGTATAATCAAATTGATAATTTGATTAAAAGTCTTGAGGGTAAATTTAAAATAGAGGTATATAAAAATATTTCACTTTACACAATTAGACATTTTGATGAACAAGCAATTAAAATAGTAAGTAAAGGAAAGAAATTGTTGCTTGAACAAAGGTCTGAAAAGACAGTGAAATTAATTTTTAAGAATTAATTTCAAGCTATTAATAAAAGTTATAAACCTAAAAACTCTTTGATTTTATCAACTATTATTTGAGCCAACTTAATTTTACTCTCATTGGACCATCCAGCTATGTGGGGAGTTAAAATAACATTTTCAATTTTTTTTAACTTATCAAGGTTTTGATCATCTGACATTCCCTTAAAATCTTTATTTTCATTTTCCAAGACATCTAACCCCACACCTAAAATTTTACCACTTTCTAGTCCACGTATTAAATCGTCATTACTAACACACTCTCCTCTTGCAGTATTAATAAGATAAAATGACTTTTTACAATCATCAATAAATTGTTTATCAATAATATGATGGCTGGATTGGTTCAAATTTGTATGAAGACTGATAATATCTGAAGTTTCTTTAAGCTCATTAATTTTGACTTCCCTTGCATAATTATCTTCTAAATTTCTTTTTATATCAATGAATATAATATTGCAATTAAACCCTGAAAGTTTCTTGGCAAAGCTCTTCCCTGTTTTTCCATAGCCAATTAGGCCTATTGTTTTTCCTTCAATTTCAAAACCTCTATTTTCTTCTCTTTTTCTTAACCCATTTTTCATCTCGATGTTTGATTTTGTAATTTTTTTAGATAAACTGAGAAGCAATCCTAATGCATGTTCACCGACTGCATTTGAATTGCCCTCGCCTGAGGATATTAGTTCAATTTTTTTTTCCTTTAAATATTCGCAATCAATATTTTCAGTTCCAGACCCCACTCTTGCAATGAATTTTAAATTAATGGCTTTTTCAATGAAACCTTTATCAATTGTGATTCTGCTTCTTAAAACAATACCATGATAATTACTTATTATATTTTCTATTTCACTTTTGGTAGATTTCAAATCAATATGATTTTCAATCCCTAGCGCAGATAGTTCGTCATAAATCATATCATGATTACTATCTAGATGTAGAATTTTCATTGTCTTAAAAACCTAAGATTATTTTAGCTGTGTAGAAAAAGAGTAAAATACCTATAACATCATTTCCTGTAGTGATGAATGGTCCAGTAGCAATTGCAGGGTCTATATCTAATTTATCAAGTATGATTGGTACTGCTGTTCCAATGAGAGCAGCAACAATAATTACAAAAATCATAGACACACTAATTGTTAGGCTCAT
The DNA here is from genome assembly GCA_902614065.1 of uncultured Bacteroidota bacterium. Classification (GTDB taxonomy): domain Bacteria; phylum Bacteroidota; class Bacteroidia; order Flavobacteriales; family Flavobacteriaceae; genus Eutrophosalina. The sequence goes on from CACMJT010000006.1 coordinate 21,087, forward strand.
TTCGATTGGTTGATTTACAATTTGTCCAAAACCAATAATTAAAAAACTCAATATAATTCCATTTAAAATGGTCAAACTTACTTCCTTTACCAGTCTTTTTAAAACACTCCCTTTGATAAGGTCATTTGCTAATCCTTGAACAACAATGGCTGAAGATTGTACACCAACATTACCAGCCATTGCAGCAATTAATGGTGTGTAGAAAAATAATGCTCTTAGTGATTCAGAAGCCATAATCTCTTCAAAACTTTCTAGTATAAATACGCTGCCAAGTCCACCGAAAAGCCCTAAAATTAGCCAAGGTAGTCTTGCTTTTGATAGTTCGAATATTGAATCATCTGCTTCAACATCGTTGGATACTCCGGCAGCCAATAAATAATCTTCCTCAGCCTCATCTTTGATAAAATCAACGATATCATCTATTGTAATTCTGCCCAGTAATTGTCTGTCATCATTAATGACGGGAATTGCCTCCAGATCATATTTCCTCATCAATTTAGCAACGTCCTCAGCACTGTCATTAACATTTACATAATCAACCTTAGGTATATAAATTTGCTTAATTTTCTTTTTTGATGGAGACATAATCAAATCCTTTAATGATAGCCTTCCAATGAGTTCTTCTTTTTTATTTAAAACGTAAATAGAGTGAACTCTTGTAATGTCTTTTGCTTGTTTTCTAATTTCTCTTAAACATTTTAGTACGCTCCAATTTTCATTTACACTTATAAGTTCTTTAGCCATTAATCCTCCAGCAGTGTCTTCATCATAATTTAGAAGTTCTCTAATGTTTTCCGTTATGTTCTCATCCTTGATTAAAGAGATAACCTTTTCTTTCTTTTCCTCAGAAAGTTCTGAAAGAATATCAACAGCATCATCACTATCTAATTCCTTAATTTCTCCGGCAATTTCCTTTTCAGAAAATTCTTTTAAAACCCTTTCTCTTAAATCATCATCAAGTTCAGTAAGTACATCGGAAGTTTTATCACTATCAATTAATTTGAGCAAATAAAGACTTTCATCAAATTTTAACTCATTAATCAATTCTGCTAAATCTGCGTAGTGTAGGGTTTTAACAATTTTCTTAATTTCTTTATTATTCTTGTTAAGAATTAAATCTGAAATATTGTCAATTAGTTCTTTTGATAGTTCAAATGTTTTCATTATTCAACAAATTAGTTAAATTGATAAAATCTAAAACCTCCAACTGTTCAGGTCTTTTGTCAAAGATAGGACTATCAAATTTAATCTGTGAATAATTTAATGTCTTTAGACTATTTCTTATTTTTTTTCTTCTAAGATTAAAAGTAGTTTTCACAATCTTTTTAAATAGCCCTTCGTCACAGTCCAATTGTTCACAATTCTTAACAATTTTAATTACTGCAGAATCAACTTTTGGACTTGGGTAAAAACTTTTAGGCTTAATTTTGATTTTCATTTCCACATCAAAATAAGCCTGAATAAGCACGGATAGAATTCCATATTTTTTTGAACCAGCTTTACTACAAATTCTCTCCGCAACTTCAAATTGAAACATACCAACCATTGATTGTACAATACTTCTATTTTCATAAATTTTAAATAATATTTGATTAGAGATATTATACGGAAAATTCCCAACGATTATTAATGGTGCTTTAAAGCTTTTTAAATTGATTTTCAGAAAATCATCATTTATAATGCTGGTACTTATTTCAGGTATTGATTTTTGTAGATAATCTATACAATCTTTATCTATTTCAATAAAATTCTTTTCATCGATATTTATATCTAAAAGCTTCCTTGTAAGGAAACCTAGACCCGGTCCAACTTCAATTAAAGATTTACAATTCGTGGGGTTAACATATGATGCAATCTTAGAACAAAGATTTTCATCATTTAAAAAATTTTGTCCGAACTTTTTTTTTGGCTTAAATGGAATCAAAAGATCACTTTATTTGTTTAAAACCAGTGTATTTATGAAGTTTTTCAGGAATATTTATATGATCTTTTTCTTGAAAATTTTCTAAAATACATGCAACAATCCTTGGAAGTGCTAAAGAGCTTCCATTAAGTGTGTGTGCATAATTTTTTTTCTTATCCCCAAGGTCAATTTTAAGATTTAATCTATTTGATTGGAAACTTTCAAAATTTGATACAGAGCTTACTTCAAGCCATTTATTTTGCCCCATTGAATAGACTTCAAAATCATATGTTAAAGCAGAGGTAAAACCTAAATCTCCACCACAAAGGCGAACAATCCTGAACGGAAGTTTAAGTTCAAGGAGTAGATTTTTCACATGCTCAACCATTTCATCTAAAACCTCATAAGATTTACTTGGCTCTTCAATTCTAACTATTTCAACTTTATCAAATTGATGCAATCTGTTCAATCCCCTGACATCTGAACCATAACTTCCTGCTTCTCTCCTAAAACAAGGTGTGTAACCTGTAAGCATTATTGGAAGACTATTTTTACTGATTGTTTTGTTTCTATAAAAATTTGTTATTGGGACTTCAGCAGTAGGTATTAAGTAAAGGTTTTCATTTTCAATTTTATACATTTGACCTTCCTTATCTGGCAATTGACCAGTTCCATGACCTGAACTCTCGTTAATTAATATTGGGGGTTGAACCTCTGTATAACCACCTTTAATGTTATAATCTAGAAAAAAGTTTATAAGTGATCTTTCCAGCTTAGCACCTTTGTCTATGTATGCAGGAAATCCTGATCCGGAAATTTTATTTCCAAGTTCAAAACTAATCAGATTATAATCAGAAGCTAATTCCCAATGTGGCTTTGCTTTGGGTGATAGTTTGTCAATGTCATCCGATTGATAGATAATCTCGTTATCTTCTTCATTTTTACCTTTTCGAACTAGTTCGTGTGGAACGTTTGGAACATTATTTAAATTCTCAAATAAGTCTACTTTTATTTTATTTAAATCTTCCTCTAATTTTTTTTGGTCAGGCTTTAACGCTTCGACTTCTTTTTTTAATTGATTTCCAGAAGCATGGTCTCCAGACTGAAAATATTCACCAATTTTTTTTGAAAGTTTGTTTTGTTGGGAAAGCAATTCATCAAGTTTTGATTGAGTATTTCTTCTTTTTTTATCAAGATCAATAATTAAATGAATTTCTTTAGAAAAATCTTTATTTCTCTTTTTTAAACTCTCAATAATTTCTATCCCATTATTAATTAAGTCAGATACAATAAGCATATTATAAAACTAGTTATTATATGTTGAATTCATGTAACTTTTACAAGTTTCTCTATCAATTTTTATTTGCTTAATGAGTTCATCAATATTCTGAAACTTGATTTCATTTCTAATAAATTTGATAAATTCTATCTTGATATTTTCGCCATACACGTCCTGATTAAAATCAAAAATATTGACTTCAATGGTTAATTTTTTATTGCCAAAGGTTGGGTTAAATCCTATATTCATCATTCCATTTTTTTGAATATTCTTAATCTTGCAACTCACAAAATAGACCCCATTTTTTGGTAGGATTTTGTAATTTTCTTCAACTCTTATATTTGCTGTTGGAAACCCAATTTTTTTCCCTATAGACTTCCCTTTGACTATATTACCATCAATTGAAAAATTATAGCCGAGATATTCGTTGCAAAGCTCTACTTCACCCGCCCCAATAGCATTACGAATTTTGGTAGAACTGATATTAATCTGATTGATATCAAATGCATCAATCTCAAGAACATCAAAGCCATACTTTTTTCCATAAACTTTTAATTCATCAATACCAGCTTCTCTGTCTTTTCCAAATTTGTGATTGAATCCGACAATAATTTCTTTTATTTTACAAAACTTTAATAGATGTCTAATGAACTCATTTGCACTTAGGTTAGAAAACTTATCATTAAATTCTTGAATAATCAATTCATCAACGCCTAATTCGTCCAAAATTTCTTTCTTCTCTCTTATTGTGTTAATCATCTTTAAGTCATTAGATTTTGACAAAAAATTTCTGGGATGAGGAAAGAAAGTTAAAATACAAGATCTCAGTTTCTTTTCTTTTGCCGATTTGACCAATTTTTTTATGATTTTTTTATGTCCTAGATGAACCCCGTCAAAAGTTCCTATGGTTAATATTGCAGGGGTGGCTGAGTTTGAGTTTTCTATATTTTTTGTTGTAATCAATTAGTTGTATTTATTCATTGTATTTTCAACTCCGTGCTTTACAATATGAAGGATCATTTCACTATTATTGTTTATTAGGTCTTCTAAACTATTATTTTCAACTGAGGACCATTTTCCAAGAACATAATCAATTTGTTTACCAGTCTGAAAATTGTTCCCAATACCAAACCGAAGTCGAATAAAATTTTCAGTATTTATTTTTTCAATTATACTTTTTAGTCCATTATGACCACCATCTTTTCCAGATGGTCTAATTCTAGATTTTCCAAAATCTAAATTTAAATCATCAACTATCACAATAAGATTTGAGGGTTTAATCTTTAACTTGTTAAGCCAGTATTTAGTTGGATTGCCGCTCAAGTTCATGTAAGTATTTGGCTTCAGAATGTGTATAGATTTTCCAGAGTATTTTAATTTTCCCAAAAATCCATACCGATCTTCAGACATAACTACATTTCTAGATTTAGACAAGTGATTAACAATATCGAAACCAATATTATGTCTTGTCCCGCTATAGTCATCTTCTGGATTTCCAAGTCCTACAACAAGAAACTTGTTCATGTCAAATTCTTTTTTTTGATTAAAAAAAAATTTAAATAAATTTTTCACCTAAACAAAAATATAAAAGCATATGCCAAAAGAAAACAAATGAAAGATTAAGAATCCTCTTTTTTCTCCTCTTTAGCTTCACCCGATTCAGTTGATGCATCAGATTTGGATTCAGATTCTGTAGAACCCTCCTCTCCTTCCTCTCCTTCTTCTTCCTCAGTCTCTGTTTCGAGTGACATGGATGCTCTAGACATCTTGACTTGACAAACAACCATATTATCCGGATGAATGAAAGAATAATTTTCATCTTTTAAATCTTCTATTGTGATTTTGTCATTAAGATTAAGAGTTGATATATCAGCTTTTATAAAATCAGGTAAATTTTTGGGTAAAGCTTTTACAAAAAGCTTTCTTTTATTTTTAGATAAAATACCACCTTGTAGTCGAACACCTGGGGAATTACCTTCAAATTTTACAGGGATAATCATTTTGACTTCTTTATCATCAAAGACCTCAAAAAAGTCAATGTGAAGAATTTTTTCACTTACGGGGTGAAATTGAATATCTTGTATTACTGCATTAATTTTATTTTCATTCTCAAGTTCAATAACTACTGTATGCGCGTCAGGTGTATACACTTGTTTTGAAAAGCTTAATTCATCTGCTGAAAAGTGAATAGGTTTTTCTCCTCCGTATACAACGCAAGGAACCTTTCCAGCATTACGTAGAGCTTTGGTCGATGACTTCCCTACGGTTTCTCTTTTAGATCCATTTATTGTTATTGATTTCATTGTAATTTATTTTATAAAAAATGAGTTTATTGATTTATTATTATTGACATTTTGCATTACATCAGCAAATAATTTCGAACATGTCAATACTTTAATTTTTTTTGATGTCTTTTTCTGGGGAATAGAGTCAGTTATAATTAATTCTTTAAGTTTGGATTTTTCTATTTTTTCATATGCATCCCCTGAAAGAAGTGCGTGAGTTGCAATGGCCCGTACAGATTTGGCTCCTCTTTCAACCATCAAGTTCGCAGCTTTTGTCAGTGTACCAGCGGTGTCAACCATATCGTCTACAATTATAACATTTTTATCAGTTACATCACCGATTAATTCCATATGAGATATAATATTCGCTTTTTTTCTTTGTTTATAACATACAACAACATTGCTTTCTAAAAATCTAGAGTATGCATAAGCTCTTTTTGAACCACCCATATCCGGTGATGCAATAGTAAGTTCCTCCAATTTTAAAGAATCTATGTATGGAATAAAAATTGTGGAAGCATATAAATGATCAACTGGTTTTTCAAAAAAGCCTTGAATTTGATCAGCATGCAAATCCATAGTAATTATTCTAGTTGCACCAGCAGCGACAAGCAAATTTGCAACCAATTTAGCTCCTATAGGAACCCTTGGTTTGTCTTTTCTGTCTTGTCTTGCCCAACCAAAATAGGGCATAACAGCAGTAATATGTCTAGCAGAAGATCTCTTAGCAGCATCTATCATAAGTAACATTTCCATTAAATTATCTGTACTGGGGTGGGTAGACCCTATTATGAATAGTCTCGCTCCTCTAACTGATTCTTCGAAAGACGGTTGATATTCACCATCGCTGTAGTGAGAAAAATCAACATTACCCAAATCTAGCCCATAATGCTTAGCAATTTTTGATGCCAAATCAATACTTTGACTACAAGAAAAGATTTTTACTATTGGATTTTGACCAGCCATTTTTTTTGGGGCTCAAATTTAATAATTATTTGATATAAAGTCCTAGAAACTAAAAGTTTTTATAAATTTGGCTCCCTTTGCTTCGGTGGCGGAATTGGTAGACGCGCTGGATTCAAAATCCAGTTCTGGCAACAGAGTGTGGGTTCGATTCCCACCCGAAGTACAAATACATACTTTATATCCTATTAACTATATTTGATGAATGAAATTAATTGCTTTACTATAAATGAGTAATATACAAATGGTTGACCTCAAAAGTCAATACTTAAAAATAAAGACCCAAATCGATAGAGAAGTTCTAGATACAATTTCATCAACAAAGTATATTAATGGCCCGAAAGTACATGAGTTTTCATCAAATCTTTCTAAATATTTGGGATGTAAACATGTAATCCCATGCGCAAATGGAACAGATGCATTACAAATCGCTTTAATGTCCTGCAATTTAAAACCTGGAGATGAGGTAATTTGCCCATCTTTTACATATGTTGCAACTGCTGAGGTTGTTGCTTTATTGGGGCTAAAACCAGTAATGGCTGATGTTGATGAAAACACTTTCAACATGTGTGTTGAACACATTGAACCTTTAATAACTTCAAAAACTAAAGCCATTGTTCCGGTACATTTATTTGGTCAATCTACAAACATGGAGGAGATTTTAATTTTAGCCAAAAAGCATGATTTATTTGTTATAGAGGATAATGCTCAGGCTATTGGTTCCAACTACAAATTCTCAAATGGTGAAATAAAAAAAACAGGTACAATTGGTCACATCGGAACGACATCTTTCTTTCCATCAAAAAATTTAGGCTGTTATGGTGACGGTGGAGCTATGTTCACCAATGATGACAATCTCGCAGAAAAAATGAAAATGATTGCAAATCATGGTCAAAACAAAAGGTATTATCACAAGGTTACGGGTTGTAATTCGAGACTTGATTCCATCCAAGCTGCAATACTAAATGTGAAATTAAAATACCTGGATCAGTACAATTCAAACAGGGAAAAAATGGCCAAAACTTATGATATTGGTTTTGGTGATGTAGAACATTTAAGTATACCTTTTAGATCACCAAACTCAACTCATGTATTTCACCAATATACATTAAAAACCTCTACTGATTACAGAGATAAATTGATAAAATATCTAACAGAAAAAGAAATTCCTGCTATGATTTATTATCCAGTTCCGCTCTACAGGCAAGAAGCATTTTCAAGCTATGTCCCTGAAAATTTTTCCTTAGATAATATTGAGAAACTATGCAACTCTGTTTTCTCACTTCCAATTCATTCAGAAAAGGAAAATTCTCAACAGGAGAAGATAATTGAAGCGGTAAGATCTTTTTTTAATTCAATTTAAGCTGAGAAAATTTAAAAAATACGGTTTAGTTTTTACGTTTATTTTTTTCGCAATTGAACTGTACCCTCAGTTAGAAGCTAAAGCAAATGTATTGACATCATTAGGTTTGATACCAAATGTTGGAGTCGAGATTCAAACTGGTCAAAAAAACAGCTTACAGTTGGATGTTCTAGCATCTTTTTGGAATAAATTAAATAATTCTAAAACTCCACTACATATTAACCAAACATTTTTAGAATACAGATTTTATAAAAGAAATGATTTAAGTGGGGTTTTTATTGGCCCTCACATTGGATATGGAATGTTTACTTTAAAAAAACCAAATTTTGCCATAATATATGACCCCTATGGTGGTGGAAATTACGATAATGATACGTATCAATCTGGAAGAGTTGCCTTTTATGGATTAACCATTGGATATAAAAAAAGACTTAGTCAGAGAATATCTTTGGAAGCTTTTATTGGAGGTGGATATTCGATGTCAAACTATAAGGCATATAGAGAGGACAACAGAATTGATATTACGGATAATTGGAGAACCTTTAACAGAAGCGGGGAGTTTGTAGCCTACAGGGGAGGTCTAATGATAAATTATAATTTTAACCCTTACAAAAACAAATAATATTACTATTTTTTATTTTTTAAACCAGTTGATGGTTCTTTTAATTCCCTCTTCAAATTTCATTTTTGGTGACCAATCGAGTTCGGATCGTATTTTACTTGAATCAATTGAATACCTAAAATCATGACCCTTTCTATCATCTACAAAAGATATTAGATTATTATAATTGAAATCATTTGGATATAAATCAACATACATTTCTATAATTTTATAAACTAAATCTAAATTTGATATTTCATATCCACCACCGATATTATATGTTTCCCCAACACGTCCATTATTAAAAATCTTTTCAATTGCCAAAACATGATCGTTTACATATAACCAATCTCGGATATTTTTACCCTTTCCATAAATTGGAATAGGCCTTCTCTCGATTAGTGATTTTATAACAGTTGGTATGAATTTCTCTTCATTTTGATATGGTCCATAATTGTTAGAGCAATTAGATATAACTACTGGCAGATTATGAGTATTAAAATAAGATCTTACAAAATGATCGGAAGATGCTTTTGATGCTGAATAAGGCGACTTAGGATCATACTTTGTAGTTTCTTTAAAAGATCCATTTAAGCCCAACGATCCGTACACTTCGTCAGTAGAAATGTGATAAAATAAATGATCTCTTTTTCCAATCCAATTATTTTTAGCTGCATTTAATAAGTTAACAGTGCCAATTACATTAGTTAAAGCAAAATCAATAGAGTTATCAATTGATCTGTCAACATGCGACTCAGCAGCCAAATGTATTACATGAGTTATATCGTATTTTTTAAAAACATCATCAACATCTTCAGCATTATTGATATTAATTTTTAAAAATTTATAATTATCGAAAGATTCAATATCAACGATGTTTTTTGGTTCTGCAGCATACGTTAAACAATCAAGGTTGATTATCTGATGTTCTGAGTATTCTTTCACGAAGTGTTTAACGACGTGTGCCCCAATGAATCCAGCTCCACCTGTTATTAAAATTTTCTTCATTAAATATTTTTAAGAAATTTCATTAGAGATTCTTTCCAATAGGGTATTTTTAAATTAAACGCCGATATTATTTTTGTTTTATCAGTAATTGCAAATTTAGGTCTTTTAGACAATTGATTAATTTCATTTGTCTTAATTTCTTCTAAATTGCATTTAATGTTAGCCTCTTTTAATATAACTTTTGCAAATTCAAACCATGATGTATAGCCAAGGTTTGAAAAATTATAAATTTTAGATTCTTTATCAAATCTTTCTTTGGATTTTATAATTTCTATTATAGCATTGGCTAAATCGTTAGCATTAGTTGGACACCCGTATTGATCTCCAACAATTTTTAATAAATCCTTACTTTTTGATTTTTCAATAATAGTTTTTACAAAATTTCTACCAAATGATGAATAAAGCCATGATGTTCTAATGACAATTGATTCCGAAATTGAATTTTCTATATGTTTTTCACCATTTAACTTTGAAACCCCGTAGTAATTTTGGGGATTAACATGCTCATATTCCGAAATTGCTGATTTATTAATTCCATTATATACATAGTCTGTTGATATATGAATCAATCTTAGTTTGTAAGTTTCAGAAATCTCGACTAAATTTTTAATAGCATTGCTGTTTAATGCATCAGCTTTTTCCTTTTCGATTTCAGCACCATCAACATCAGTGTAGGCTGCGCAGTTAACAATACAGTTTATGTCTTGGTTTATAATTACTGATTCAATTTTTTCTTTTTTAGTTATATCTAAGCTATTAATATCAGTAAAGATAAATTGAGAATTATTTTTTATGATAGATTGAATTGTTTTACCCAACTGTCCATTTGACCCAGTAACAAGTGTTATCATCGATGAAATCTAAATTTTGGTGATTCCTCTAGATTCGGAGAAATAGAATCTTTTTTACTCCTAATAATTTTATCACAATAAGCTTGCAGATCAAAATTAAGTTTTGGATCAAGTGAATTTATTCCGTGATCACAATCCTTACTGTAATAATTATCTACTTGATAATGAACTTCTGCACTATCACTTAATACCAAAAAACCGTGAGCAAACCCTTTAGGAACTAATAATTGGTAATGGTTTATATCATTTAAAATAATTTGTATTCCTTTTCCGTATGTCTTTGATCCCTGTCTAATATCAACAATCAAATCTAAAATTTCACCTTTGTAAACGCTAACTAGTTTTGTTTGAGCATAGGGATATGTTTGAAAATGAAGCCCTCTCAAAACACCTTTTTTACTTTTTGATAAATTGCTTTGACAAAAATTAAATTTTGCATTTAAGAAATCTTCTAGAAGATCTTTTCTAAAAATTTCTGCAAAAAATCCTCTTTCGTCTTTTATGATTTTCGGCTTGCAGAGTATAGGGCCTTCAATGTCAAATTTTTTAAATTCCATTTAAGATACCTTCTAAATAACTTCCATATTGGTTTTTACCAATTGATTTAATTAATTCTCCAAATTGCTGACGATTTATATAACCCAATTTAAATGCAATTTCTTCTATACAAGCAATTTTAAGTCCTGTTCTTTTTTCAATTGTATGGATAAAATTAGAAGCTTCAAGCATAGACTCGTGAGTTCCTGAATCCAGCCATGTAAAGCTTTTGTCTAATAGTTCAACCTTTAATTCTTCTTTTTTTAGATACTCTGTATTTATGGACGTTATTTCAAGTTCACCCCTTTGACTTGGTTTTGTTTTTTTTGCTATTTCTACAACGTTCGGAGGGTAAAAATATAATCCAACAACTGCATAATTACTCTTTGGTTTTAAAGGCTTTTCCTTAATTGAAATTACATTATCATCTTTATATTCCACAACCCCATATCTTGAGGGATTTTTTACATAAAAGCCAAAAACTTTAGCTTTTTTGTTTTTGATTAATTCTGAAACACTATTTTGAAGAATTTTAGTAAAACCGCTACCATAAAAAATATTGTCACCAAGGATCAAACAGACAGGTTTATTCCCAACAAATTTTTCACCAATAATAAATGCCTCAGCTATACCCTTTGGTTTTTTCTGTTCAGCGTATTGCAATTTAATCCCAATGCTTGATCCTGTTCCAAGAAGTCTTTTGAAATTTGGTAAATCTCTAGGGGTTGAAATAATTAAAATTTCCTTTATACCTGCAAGCATCAAGACTGACAATGGATAGTAAATCATTGGCTTATCATGAATAGCTAATAATTGTTTAGATTGTCCTTTTGTAAGTGGATACAATCGAGTACCACTACCACCTGCTAGTATAATGCCTTTCATTATTGCTAATTTATCCATTTTAAATAAAATATCACTAAGTACTTTTATTACTCAATTTTTTTAGTACTTTTGTTACTTGTTATGTTAGAGGCTTTAATTACATCAAAGACAAGATTAAGAATGCTTATAAAGTTTTTTATAGGCGCCTCAAACAAAGGTTATTTAAACGGTCTAGCTACAGAATTTAATGAGTCAACAAACTCTATAAGAAAGGAACTAAATAATTTATCAGAATCAGGATACCTACTAAAACAAAAAAAAGACAATAAAATTATATACCAAGCCAACAAGATACACCCCATGTTTAAAGTATTACAAAAAATAGTAAGACAACATTTGGGAATTGAGGATATTGTTGAAACAATTATTTCAAGAATTGGAGAAGTTCATAAAATTGTGCTTATCGGTGATTACGCTAAAGGCTTAGATACTGGTACGATTAGTATCATTATAATTGGAAAAGAAATAGATGATAAATACTTAAAAAACCTTAAAGTTAAAATTAGAGATAAAATTAAAAGAGACGTTGTATTTGAATTGAATACTGAAATACCCAAAAAAAACATAATTCTTTATCAAAAATAAATGAACTGGTACGTTTTACATACTAAGCCAAGACACGAAAAAAAGGTAGAAAAAGATCTATTAGACATTGGTATTAATGCATACTGTCCAACGCGCACAGAGTATAGGGTTTGGAGTGATAGAAAGAAAAAAATTGAAAAACCTGTTTTATCATCAATGGTGCTTGTAAGAATAGGTGAAAAAGAATTAAATAAAGTTTTCTATTCAAAAAGTGTTTTAAGATATATGTTTTGGTTAGGTAAAAGATCGATTGTCAGAGATTTTGAAGTTAAAATTTTAAAACAAAATTTATCAAAAAATAATATTAAAGATCCAAAAGTTGGTTCAACAATTGGCATTACGAGTTTTGGTGATAGATTAGGTACAATTGATAAAATATCAAAAAATAAAATCTGGGTTAGTTTGAAGGACTTGGGTTACAAATTAATGCTGGAAACAGCATAAGTTAAATTAAAATTAAAGCCATGTGTATTTTACAATGTAACTTACACTAGCGAAGCTATTAAATATGTCTTATATTTTTACATCAGAATCGGTTAGTGAAGGGCATCCAGACAAAATTGCAGATCAGATTAGTGATGCAATTTTAGATGCCTTTTTAGTGCTTGATAAAAATTCTAAAGTTGCTTGTGAAGTTATGGTCACGACTGGACAAGTTATAATTTCTGGTGAGGTTAGTTCACAAGCCTATGTCGATATTGAAAAAGTTGTTCGAGAACAGATTAAAAATATTGGTTACGATAAGAGTGAACTTAAATTTGATTATAAATCTTGTGGGATTCTAACTTACATAAATGAACAGTCTCCGGACATTGCGATTGGCATTGAGACTAAAGAACCAAAATTACAAGGAGCTGGTGACCAAGGTATTATGTTCGGTTACGCTGTTAATGAAACAAAAGAATATATTCCCATGACCTTAGATTTATCACACAAAATATTGGCTGAGTTAGCTTTGATTAGAAAAGACGGAAATACTATGTCATACTTAAGACCAGATTCAAAGTGTCAAGTAACTATCCAATACGATAAACAGAATAGACCAAAAAAAATAATATCGATTGTTTTGTCCACTCAACATGAAGATTTTGATAGCGATGAAAATATGCTTAAAAAAATAAAGGATGATATCAAAAAAATATTAATACCAAGGATAAAAAAATATAATTTACAATACTCACAGCTTCTTTCTGATGATGGCATAAAATATTTTATCAATCCAACTGGAAAATTTGTTGTAGGAGGACCATATGGTGATACGGGTTTGACTGGAAGAAAAATTATAGTTGACACATATGGTGGAAAAGGAGGTCATGGTGGAGGGGCTTTCTCGGGTAAGGATCCGAGTAAAGTTGACAGAAGTGCTGCTTATGCAGCTCGACATTTGGCAAAAAATATTGTGGCGGCAGGAATTGCTTCTGAATGTTTGATTCAAATAAGCTATGCGATTGGAAAATCTAAACCACTCAGCATATACACTAATACGTATGGTACTAGTAATTTAACAATCTCCGACGACAAAATTTCATTAATTTTAAAAGATAAAATTGACCTAACACCATATGGAATAATCGAAAGATTGAAATTAAAATCACCCATATACACCGAAACTGCAGCTTATGGACATTTTGGAAGAAAGCCAAATAAGCTAATTAAAGATTATTCATTTATTCACAAAAACTTTAATAAAATAAATACAGAATTATTCACATGGGAAAAGTTAGATTATGTAGATTTGCTAACTCAAATTTTTAAAAAATTCTACAGATGAAAAGTAAATTAAAAATAGAAACCTTACCTGAGTATAAAATAAAAGATATAGGATTGGCAGAGTGGGGACGAAATGAAATAAAACTGGCCGAATCAGAAATGCCTGGATTAATGGCCCTAAGACAAGAATATTCAAAATCAAAGCCATTAATGGGTGCAAGAATAGCTGGATGCCTGCATATGACTATACAGACTGCTGTTTTGATAGAAACATTAGTTGAACTTGGTGCAGATGTTAGGTGGAGTTCATGTAATATTTTTTCCACTCAGGATCACGCTGCAGCGGCAATTGCAAAATCTGGTATTCCAGTATTTGCCTGGAAGGGAATGAGTGAAGAAGAATTTAATTGGTGTATAGAGCAAACTCTTTTTTTTGGTGATGAAAAAAAACCACTTAATATGATTTTAGATGATGGAGGTGATTTAACAAATTTAGTCCTCGATAATTATCCAGAGTTAGCTAACAACATTAAAGGGATAACCGAAGAAACAACGACTGGTGTTTTGAGACTTCATGAAAGACAAAAAAAAGGTACTTTAATTCTGCCTGCAATTAATGTCAATGACTCTGTTACCAAGGCAAAGTTTGATAATAAGTTTGGCTGTAGAGAATCAGCTGTTGATGCAGTTAGAAGGGCAACAGACCTGATGTTAGCTGGAAAAAAAGTTGTAGTTTGTGGATATGGAGATGTGGGCAAGGGAACAGCAGCATCTTTTGCAGCTGCAAAGTGTATCGTAACTATTACGGAAATTGATCCAATTTGTGCATTACAAGCTGCTATGGATGGCTTTCAGGTAAAAAAACTTGATAATATAATTTCTGAAATGGATATAATTGTTACTGCAACTGGTAACAAGAATATTGTTACAAAAAGACACTTTATAAAAATGAAGGATAAAGCCGTTGTTTGTAATATCGGTCATTTTGATAACGAGATTGACATGGAATGGCTAGATTCAAATCATGGACATACGAAATTGGAAATTAAACCTCAGGTAGATAAGTATGAAATTTTTGAAAAGGATATTATAATTCTTGCTGAGGGTAGGTTAGTTAACCTAGGTTGTGCTACTGGACACCCAAGCTTTGTCATGAGTAATTCCTTTACTAATCAGGTTTTGGCACAAATAGAACTTTGGACTAATAAATATCATTATGAAAATAAAGTTTACACATTACCTAAGAAACTTGATGAAAAAGTCGCCTATTTACATCTCAAAGCTTTAGACATTGAGCTTGAAAAATTAACAGATGATCAGGCAAAATATATCAATGTAAATATATCGGGTCCTTTCAAGTCTGACAATTATAAATATTAATAATGGATAAATTTAAAGTTGGTATTATTGGTAATGGTTTTGTTGGTGAAGCACAGGCATTTGCTTTTTCAACCGTTTCTGAATTAAGAATTTATGATATTTCACCAGATCGTTCAAGTCACTCTTTGGATCAGGTTCATGAATGTGATTATGTTTTCGTTTCTGTACCAACACCAATGTTCAAGAATGGCCAACAAGATTTATCATACATAAATAAAGTATTTGAAAAAGCTAAATTAGGACCTATATACATAATAAAATCTACAGTTTTACCTGGAACTACTGATAACTTAATTTCTAAATACAAGAAACTAAAAATTATTTTTTCACCAGAATTTTTAACTGAAAGAACTGCAAAAATTGATATGTTAACCCAGTCAAGAATTATTTTAGGGGGGGAAAAAAAATTGACAGGTTTTGTAAGGTTACTATTTCAGAAAAGATTTAAGAATAAGAATGTGATCGAAACTGATGCGAAAACTGCCGAGCTTATAAAATATATGAATAATTCATTTTTAGCGACCAAAGTATCAATTATGAATGAATTTAAACTCTTATCTGACAAAATTGGTGCTTCTTGGGAAGATGCACTTTACGGTTTTGCATCAGATGGTAGAATCGGTGATAGTCATTTAGATGTTCCGGGTCATGATGGAAAGCTAGGCTATGGTGGGACGTGTTTTCCAAAAGATGTAAATGCTATAATCTTATTCGCAAAAAATAATAATATTGATCTAAATACAATTGAGGGTGGATGGAAGACAAATATTAAAGTTAGACCAGAAAAAGACTGGGAAGATAATATCGGAAGGGCATTAAGTTTATGATATGAAAAAAATTCTTGTAACTGGTGCTGCTGGCTTTATTGGTTTCCATTTATCAAAAAAACTTATTAGTCAGGGCTTTTTAGTTGTTGGCCTTGATAACATTAATGACTATTATGATCCAAATTTAAAATTAGATCGTTTAAAAAAATTAGGGATTGATATTACTGAAGCTAAAAGAAATAATCAAATTTCTAAATTTCAATCTTTTAAATTTATTAGAGCAAACTTAGAGGATAAGAAAACTCTAATGGAATTGTTTAAAAATGAAAAATTTGATATAGTTTGTAATCTTGCCGCTCAAGCTGGTGTAAGATATAGTTTAACTAATCCTCATGCATATTTAAATAGTAATATTTTAGGTTTTTTAAATATTTTAGAGTGTTGTAGATATAATAAAATTAATCACTTAATTTACGCGTCTAGCTCTAGTGTATATGGTTTAAATAAGAAAATTCCATTTTCAGTTAAACATAATGTTGATAACCCAATAAGTTTGTATGCGGCAACCAAAAAAAGTAATGAGCTAATGGCTCATACATACAGTCATTTATACGAATTACCAACTACGGGGTTAAGGTTTTTCACTGTATATGGACCTTGGGGTCGCCCTGACATGGCATTATTTTTATTTACCAAAGCAATAATTGATGGAAAAGCTATAGATGTTTATAACTTTGGAAAAATGCAAAGAGATTTTACATACATAGATGACATTGTTGAGGGAATATTTAAAATTATAATTAAAGAAAAAAAACAAGATTATAACATATATAATATTGGAAATAATAATACAGTTGAATTATTAGATTTTATAAGTAATATTGAAAAAAAGCTTGGAAAAATTGCTAAGAAAAACATGCTTCCCATTCAACCAGGTGATGTATCAAAAACCTGGGCAAATGTTGATCAACTAATTAAAGATTATAATTATCAGCCCTCAACAAGCATAAAAGATGGAATTGATCGTTTTATTGATTGGTACATTGATTATTATAAACCATATGGTTAAATATTTTGATTATTATTTCTTTTTGTACAATAAAAACTTTAAATAGTGAAAATTAAAAATTATCGTATTGCAATAGTTGGCTTAGGTTATGTTGGTTTACCATTAAGTGTTGAGTTTGCAAAAAAGTATAAAACCATTGGATTTGATGTTAATAAAGAAAGAGTTAATCAGTTAGAAAAATATGAAGATAAGACATTAGAGGTTGGATCTAATGATCTTAGAGATGTAATTTTAGATTATAAGAAAAATAATTTTTTAGGTTTAGAGTTAACAACTAATATCTCAGAACTTGAGCCATGTAACATATATATAATTACTGTTCCAACTCCAATAAATTCAGAAAAACAACCTGATTTTTCAGCAATTAAAAAAGCAACTAAGGCAGTATCAAAATTAATTTCAAAAAATAATATCATAATCTATGAAAGTACTGTTTACCCAGGGGCTACGGAAGAAATTTGTGTGCCCATAATTGAAAATATAACAGGATTAAAACTTAACAAAGATTTTTTTGTGGGATATTCGCCAGAAAGAATTAATCCTGGTGATAAAGAAAAAACATTGACTAAAATATTAAAAATTACATCAGCATCTAATTATGAATCAGCTGTCATTGTGGACAATCTATATAAATCAATTATTGATGCCGGTACATATATGGCAAAATCCATTAGGGTCGCTGAGGCAGCAAAAGTAATTGAAAACTCTCAAAGAGATATCAATATTGCTTTTATCAATGAGTTAGCTAAAATATTTAACATTCTTAATATAGATACAAATGATGTTCTTGAGGCTGCCGGTACTAAATGGAATTTTTTAAATTTTAAACCCGGATTAGTTGGAGGACATTGCATTGGTGTAGATCCTTATTATTTAGCACAAAAAGCTATAGATGTGGGGTATAACCCAAATATTATTCTCTCTGGAAGAAAACTAAATGATTCTATGGGTAAGTACGTAGCAAATCAGTTATTAAGTTTTATAAAAGCTGAAAGAGGTAAGATTGATGGTGCAAAAGTTCTTTTACTTGGTTTAACATTCAAAGAAAATTGTCCAGACCTTAGAAACTCTAAAGTTTTTGATATAATTAATGAATTAAGCAATACGGATTTAAATATTTCTTTATATGATCCTTGGGTAAATGAAAATGAAATAATGCACCATAAAAAGTTGTTAATTCATAATTTATCTAGTAAAAATAAATTTGATGCAATTATTTTGTGTGTGGCTCATAAAGAGTTCTTAAAATTAAACTACGAAGATTTAAAAACTCCGAAAGGTTTTATTTATGACTTAAAAAGTTTTTTGCCACATCATGTAAAATACAGGTTATAATGATAATTTTTGCATACGACTTTCCTCACAGAAAAACGGAAGAATTTATTATTTTTTGTCATTTAAATAATATTAAAATTAGCGCAGTAATTGGAACTAGCTGGAAAAAATTAAATGTTAGTAGCCCAAAGTTTAAAACAAAGATTTCAATTAAACCTATTTATCAACCACATTTTTTATGTGAAAAATTGAAAATCAAATATCATAGGGTTGATCATAACTCTGATGAGTGTTTTGAAATTTTAAAAAAATTAAAACCTGAAATTGGATTGATTGCAGGCGCGAGAATAATAAATAGTAGAATAATTAAACTATTCAAAAAAGGGATTATAAATTTTCATCCTGGAGATATTCCAAAAATAAGAGGACTAAACTCCTCCCTTAGGGCCATAAAATTTAATCACCCTCAAGTTGTTACTGCTCACCTAATTGATGAAAAAATCGATTCTGGAATAATTTTATTTAAAAAAAAATTAGATTTAAGTTCCTCGGATTCGATTTTTGAAATAAATGAAAAGCTATACAAATCACAAATTTCAATGATAACCCAAGCAATAGATAAAACAATTAACAGACAAGGTGTAAAAATAAATATTAAAACACCATACTATTATAAATCTCCTTATGAAACCATTGAGGATTTTCAAAAAGATTTTAAAAATTATTTTAAATGAAACAATTCGCATTAATAGGGGCTTCAGGGTATATTGCTCCGAGACATTTGAAAGCAATCAAGGAAACAAATAGTAATTTGATCACCGCACTTGACCCTTTTGATAGTGTTGGAGTAATGGATAGTTATTTTCCAAATGCTGATTTTTTTACTGAGTTTGAAAGGTTTGATAGATATGTATCAAAACTAAGATTTGATAAAGCAATACATTTAGATTATGTCTCAATATGTACCCCTAACTATCTTCATGATTCTCACATAAGATTTGCACTTAGACATGGTGCTGATGCAATTTGCGAAAAACCATTGGTTTTAAACCCTTGGAATCTAGATTCACTTTCAAAAATTGAAGAAATTTCTGGGAGAAAAATTTATAACATTTTACAATTAAGAGAGCATAAAACTATAATTGATCTAAAGAAAAAAATTGATAGCTCTGACCCAAATAAGATTTATGACGTTGATCTTACCTATTTAACATCAAGGGGTAATTGGTATTATACATCATGGAAGGGTGATAAAACAAAATCTGGGGGAATTGCAACTAATATAGGAGTACATTTTTTTGACATGTTAAATTGGATTTTTGGAGATTTAATTAGCAACGTCGTACATATTCATACACATGATAGAGCAGCTGGATTTTTAGAATTTAAGCGTGCTAGAGTGCGTTGGTTTTTATCAATAAACGAAGACTTAATTCCACCACAAATAAAATCAACTGGTCAAAGAACTTATCGATCTATTAAAATTGACGGAAAGGATTTGGAGTTTAGTGATGGATTTACAGATTTACACACAACAGTCTACAGAAAAATAATTTCAGGTAATGGATACGGACTTTCCGAAGCTAGACCCGCTATTGAAATTGTCAGTCAAATTAGAACTATGAAACCAGTAGGACTGAATGGCTCCTATCACAATTTTGCAAAAAAATCATTATCAAACCATCCTTTCGAAAATACTAAGTGATAAAAATTGTAACTATAATTGGTGCGAGACCTCAATTTATAAAAGCTGCGTCTCTGAGCAGAGAGATTAAAAAGCATAAAAATATTAAGGAAGTATTAGTACATACTGGACAGCATTTTGATAAAAATATGAGTGATATTTTTTTTAATCAAATGCATATTCCAAAACCAAAGTATAATCTGAATATTAACAATCTAAGTCATGGAATGATGACAGGTAAAATGATTGCAGGAATTGAAAAAATATTAATTGAAGAGAATCCGAACTGGTTACTAGTTTATGGTGATACAAACTCTACGCTTGCAGGTGCTATAGCTGCAATAAAATTAAAAATCAAAGTAATCCATGTTGAGGCTGGCTTAAGGTCTTTTAATACGGATATGCCTGAGGAAATAAATAGAATACTTACTGATAGAGTGAGCAGCTTACTGTTTTGCTCAACAAAGACAGCAATGAATAATCTTAAGTCTGAGGGATATTTAAGTTTTAATTGTAAATTTTACGATGTGGGAGACATAATGTATGATTCAGCAAAATATTTTAAAGAATTTTCAAACATTAATCCCACAGAAGAAGATTATATTTTAATGACTCTACACAGGGCTGAAAATACCGATATTGAATCCAAATTAAAAAATATATTTAAAAATATAGATCTTTTAAATAAAAGAATTAAAGTAAAAATTCCTCTTCATCCCAGAACAAAAAAGTATATAAAAAAGTTTAAAATTAAAACTAAAGTTGAATTAATAAACCCTGTAGGTTATGTTGATATGCTTAAACTGATTGAAAATGCAAGTTGTGTTATTACAGATAGTGGTGGTTTACAAAAAGAAGCATATTTCTTTAAAAAGCAATGCTTTACGTTGAGGAACGAAACCGAGTGGTCTGAATTAGTGGAGCTAGGTTATAACACTCTCATAAACGTAGAGGAAAAGTTTTTTTATAAATTAATTGAAACCAAAATGTTAAATAAAATTGAATTTTCTAATGATTTATATGGGGATGGAAATACTGCTGCTAAAATTATTCATGCAATTTTGGATTTTTAATCATAGATGAAGAATAAAACATTAAAAATTTTAGTGTTAATTTTAGTTCAAGGAATTAATACTTTTCTGAGTTTTATATTCCTTCCCTATTTATCAAGAGCATTATCAGTTGAGGACTACGGCACATATGGTCAGACATTATTAATAGTTAATATTGTTTTTGTAGGCTTTTCATTTGGTTTGGGTAAAATTATTTACACATATTTTTCAGATCCTAAACAAGATAATAATGAAGTCTTTATATCAAATTTATATGTTGCGGTTCTTTCTGGAATTTTTGCCATTCTTATTTTTCTTCCCCTAGTTGGGTTTACCTCAAATCTATTTGATAATCAAAACATAGAACCTTTACTATTAATTTATATACTTTCTGTTCCATTTTCAATTGCTTATCTAACAGTTAATGCTTCTTTAATTTTTTTTGATAAAGTTTCTCTCGTAGCAAAAATTGCTGTTTTTACAAATATTTTAAAAATATTGTTGATAATTATTGCAATTCAAATTTTAAATTCAATTTTAGCAATATTTTATTTCTTATTATTTATTTCATTTTTACAATTTTCCATAGGTATTTATTTCTCCAAAAAAATATTTAGTTTTTCTTCAAAAAAATTTAAACTTAACCTAGCTTTAGAACAGTTGAAATATGGTCTTCCTCTTGGTTTGACCTCAATTTTAGGAGTTATGTTTAAGTCAACTGATAGTTTTATGATTAGCTCAACAATGAGTGTAAGTGACTATGCAATATATCGAAATGGGGCCTTCGAAATACCTTTTTTAGCAACGTTATATTCTTCAATATCTGCAATTGTTTTACCTAGTATTTCAAACTTATTTTATAATGAAGATTACAATAAAATTTTATTTCTAAAGAAAAGAGTTATTAATAATTCCTTTGCAATAATTTTCCCAATTTTAATATTCTTTATTTTCTACAGCGAAGATATTATTATAACATATCTTTCCTCCACTTACAAAGATAGCTCTTCAATTTTTGCTGTATACAGTCTTATACTATTGTTTAGGATTAACGATTACGAAGATATTTTTGTTGTTTCTAAAAATGCTAATAAAATGCTTTATATATATCTAATTGCTTTTATACTTAATTTGATTTTAAATTATTTTTTCATAATAAATTTTGGCTCAGTTGGAGCAGCACTTGCAACCTTAATCTCAATTTTTTTTATTGCATTATCCTCAATGATATTATCATCTAAAATCATAAATAAAAATGTTTTGGATTTTTTTGATTTCAATTTATTATTAAAAACCTCTTTTATCTACGTAACATCATTTTTTATTTTGGCAATTGTTTTCTCATTTTTTGAAGAAATTAATATTGTATACAAACTATTCTCTTATTTATTTATAACTGGAATTATTATTATAAGATTTTCATTAGTTGAAATAGGAATACTTAATCAAGTTTTTACAAAAATGCCTTATTTTGGCACCAAACTGAATAATATTATAAATTTTATAAAAAAATAATATGTGTGGTATCGCTGGAATATTAGATTTTAAAGGTAAAAAACTTAATAAATCTCTTATGGGACTCATAACAAATAAAATGACTCACCGAGGCCCAGATGGTTTTGGAGTTTTTCAAAACAAGGAATCAAATCTCATACTGGGTCATAGACGATTATCAATAATTGATTTAACAAAAAATGCAAGTCAACCTATGACTTTATTGGATAGATATACAATCACATTTAATGGAGAAATATATAATTATTTAGAATTAAAAAGTAAATTAAAAAAAATTGGTTGGAAGTTTAATTCTGACAGTGATACAGAAGTTTTATTAAAGTGTTATATTGAGTTTGGTAGTGATTGTCTAAAATTGCTTGATGGCATGTTTGCTTTTGCAATTTGGGATGATAAAAAAAAACATCTTTTTTGTGCTCGTGATAGATTTGGTGAAAAACCTTTTTATTATTCATTCACGAACTCACAATTTATTTTTGCATCAGAAATAAAAGCGTTATTTGTAGCTGGTATTGATAGAAAAATTAATAATGAAAAATTATACAATTATCTTATTTTCAATACAACTAACTCGGTCAGTAATAAAGACAAAACTTTTTATGAAAATGTAAATGAGTTATCACCTGCAAATTTTATAGTAATTAATAAGAATGGTGAAATTATTGAGAATTCTAAATATTGGAAGATTAATTTAGATTCTAAACTAAATATTTCTATAGATGATGCAATTGATATTTTTAATGAAAAATTTAAAATTTCTGTTGAAAGGAGGCTTAGGTCAGATGTTCCTGTTGGCTCTAGTCTTTCGGGTGGTCTGGATTCTTCTGCAATTGTTTATACAATTGATCAACTTAAAACTCAAAATTTAAAGCAAAAAACCTTTTCTGCTAGATTTAAGAATTTCGAGCGAGACGAGGGTGTCTACATGAATTCCGTAATTAATCAAATGAGTTCGGTTCAACCTCATTTTTTATGGACAAATGAGTCATTAATCGAAAAAAAACTGGATTATATGTTTTCTGTGCAAGAGGGCCCATTCATATCTCCGGGCATAATTGTTCAGCACGAAATAATGAAATTGGCAAAAGAAAATAATGTTACTGTATTATTAGATGGACAAGGAGCTGATGAAATAGCAGCTGGTTACCATGGTTTCTTTAAATTCTATATGATTGAAAAAATTAGACAAAATGTATTTAACTATAGAAATTACAAGACGCTAATTAAGAAAAATTCTGATTTAGGGGTAAATAATTTAAATTTAAATTTGATTTTAGAGGCTTTTTTTCCAAAGTTGGTAAATTATTTTAGAAACTTAAACCTTCACAACAAAAATAAAAGTAGTATTAACCCAGATTTTTTTGGAAATATAAATAGAGCAAATCACCCATACAGCCTAAGGAAGAATTTAAATGAGTCTTTACTTCTATCCACAACACAGGTTGGACTTAGAGATTTACTTAGATACGCTGATAAAAACTCAATGGCAAATTCGTTAGAGGTAAGACTTCCTTTTTTATCACACGAACTTGTAGAATTTATCTTCAAGTTACCCAGTGAATTCAAAATATTCGAGGGCTGGACTAAATTTATTATTAGAAAATCTTTTGAAAAAAAACTTCCAAATCAAATAATTTGGAGAAAAGATAAAGTTGGGTATATGCCACCAATTCGTAGATGGTTAAATTCAAAAAATGTCAAGGAAATGATTATATCCAGTCAAAAAAATCTAATAAAAGAAAAAATTATTTCTAAACCATTAATGGGTCAAGAATGGACCTATCTAATGGCAGATAGGCTTATTCGAAGCAAGCTAGATCATGTCTAAAAAAAATGTTTTAATCATATCATTTGCTTATCCTCCTCTTAACTATCCTGGATCAATTAGGGTTTCAAAAATCACAAAAAATTTGATTGAACTCGGTTTCAATCCAATTGTAATTACTGCTAAATCAGGATTTTTAGAAACAAAATCTAATTTAGAAATCCCAATTGAAAATATACATTATGTTGATTGGTTTGATCCATATGTTTTTATAAATAAAATGTTAAATAATAAAAATTTTTTTTTTAAGATTATTGGTAAAGTTTTAAAATACTTAATTCCTTTTGGAACAACAAGATTGCCAGAACTTCGCAGACAATTTTGGAGAAAACCTGCAATTAAGAAATCTCTATTACTAATAAATAAATATAAAATAGATTTCATTTATTCATCATCAAGCCCACCCTCAAGTGCAATTATTGCAAGTGCAATTGCAAGAAAGAAAAAAATAATATGGTTTGCTGAATTTAGAGACCCTTGGACTCAAAATCCTTATAATCCAAAAAATATATTACATACCTATTTTGAACGAAAGTATGAGAAGTATATTTTGAAAAATGCCAATAGAATAATTACTATCAGTAAAACAATGGCAAGTGATTTTGAAAAAATTCATAGAAAAAAAACATTAGTTGTTTATAATGGTTTTGACGAATCTGACTACAAATTAAAAAATAAAAAATCTAAAAAATTTACAATTGTACATACTGGATCAATATACGGAGATAAAAGAGATCCAAGTAAATTATTTGAAGCTATTAAAAGTTTAAAGGATGAGAATTATATTTTTTATAATAAAATTAATATACAATTTTATGGTTCCAATCTTAAAAAAGTATTAAATCCCTTAATAAAAAAATATAGAATTGAGGATAGAGTGAGTATATTTTCAAAGATTGATAAAGATAAAATAAATGTAATTCAAAAAAATTCAAATATTCTTTTATTACTTGCATGGAACAACGTATTGGCAAAAGCAACATTGACAGCAAAAATATTCGAATATGTTGGGGCAAAAAGACCTATTTTAGCTCAGGGTTATGAATTTGGTGAAATAGCAAATTTTTTAAAAAAATATGATTGTGGAAAGCTAATAAACAAACCGGCTCAAATTACAATTTTTATAAAAAAATGCATAAATGATTGGCATAATAAAAACAATAATTTTGGTTTTAAATTTAATGGAGTTTCTAAGTTCAAGAGAATCAGTCAAACAAAAAAAATTATAGATGAATATAATTATATAAAGTATGGAAAGTATAAAAATTAGAATTGGAGGAGATATTGTAATTAATAATTGCTTTGATTTAAAACTTATTGATAAAAGTCTTTTAAATCTTTTTAAAAAAGATACATATAATATTTTAAACCTTGAATGCCCAATTTTAAAGGATTCTAATAATAAAAAAATTGTAAAAACAGGCCCTCATCTAAAAGGTCATGGAGAATCAACTAAAAATATCCTTGACCATCTTAATATTGATTTATTAACCTTAGCAAATAATCATATCAAGGATTATGGTCAGAAAGGTATATCGGATACTGTTAAATTTTGTGAAGACAATGGATATGAATATGTAGGAGTTGGAAGAGGTTTAAAAGATTCTATGAGTACATTCAAATTTTCTTATGGAAAATTAAAGATATCAATAATTAACGTCGCTGAAAATGAGTGGTCCAGTGCATTATCGAATGATTGGGGTTCTCATCCATTTGATATTATTGAAAATTCGAGAATCATAAAAAATGAAAAAAAAGGTTCAGATTATGTTTTTCTTATTTTTCACGGAGGACACGAATATTATGATTTGCCCAGCCCCAATTTAAAGAAAAATATGAGATATCTTGTAGAACAAGGAGCTGATTTAGTTGTATGTCATCACTCTCATTGTGTATCAGGATATGAATTATATAAAGAAAAGTACATTTTTTATGGAATTGGAAATTTTTTATTTACTAAAGCATCTAAAAATGAAGAATGGTATAAAGGAGTAGTTTTAGATTTAGAGTTAAATTCTGAAAAAATCATAAAAGCCAAGCCAATTTTTTGTCTGGTGAACCCCGATGATTATTCGATAAAGGTTGCTGACGATAATAATCAAAAATATTTTTTAAGAAATTTTAATATCTTGAGTTCTATAATTAAAAATGATAAGGAATTGAATAATAGGTGGAATGATTTTGTTGAAAAAAAATATATTGAATATCTGTCAAATTGGTCTCCAATAAACCATGTAAGGATAGAATTATTAAGAAAAATTTTATTTAAACTTAGATTCTTTTTTCTCAGCAAAAAAGCTATTGCATTACACTTGAATCTATTGAGATGTGAATCACATAATGATATCTCAAATCATGTTTTAACAAAATGGATAAAAAATTTAAAATAGCAGTTCATGATGATCCTTTAACTGGGTTTTCCAAATTATGGATTGAATATTTAAAAGAAAAAAGAATTCCTTTTAAAGTTGTGAATTGCTATTCATCAAGCATTGTAAATGATTTGAAAGATTGTCATTCACTTATGTGGCATCACAATCATGGAGATTACAGAGATAAAATTTTTGCAAAAGAATTATTATACGCAATTGAACATTCAGGAATTCATGTTTTTCCAAATTTTAAAACATCATGGTATTTTGATGATAAGATTGGACAAAAGTATTTACTAGAATCTTTAAAAATTCCTCATGTAAAAACTTATATTTTTTACAATAAAGAAGAAGCTATTAATTGGGCAAATAGCTCTACATTCCCCAAAGTTTTTAAATTAAGATCAGGAGCAGGGTCTGAAAATGTGAAAAAAATTGCAAATAAATACCAAGCGATATCTTTAATAAATAAAGCTTTTAGTTCTGGTTTCGAACAATACAATAGAGCAGAGGGTTTAAAAGAAAGAATAAAAAAATTAATATATGGGGGTGGATCAATAAAAAGTGTTTTAGGTGGACTTTATTACTACTTTTTTTCTACAAATTTTGCTAGAATGTCATTTAGAGAGAAGTGTTATTTTTATGTACAAGATTTTATTCCAAACAATAATTTTGATATAAGAGTAATAGTAGTTTGTGACAAAGCTTTTGCAATTAAAAGATATGTGAGAAAAAATGATTTTCGAGCTAGTGGAAGTGGTTATATTGATTATTCAAGACATAGTATACCTGAAAATATTATAAAAACTGCCTTTACTATGAATGATAAATTAGACTCACAATGTACCGCTTTCGATTTCATATATGAAAATAATAAACCTCTAGTTGTTGAAATAAGCTTTGGTTTTAATCCATCTTTCTATAATAATTGTGTTGGCTATTGGGAGAAAAGTTTAAAATTTCATTCTGGAAAATTTAATCCTTATGCGTGGATGGTAGATAATTTGTTAGATAAAATTAATGAGAAATAAATTTTTAGGTTTTTATATTTTTCTTATATCACCAATTTTGTCGCTGTATTACGGCTTTAATGATTTGGGTAATAAACACACGAAAAATGTTTTGTGGCTGTTCTTTATATATTTTGGTTATTGTTTTCAAGTAAAAAGTAATTACGTGGGTGATGCAAGAAGATATGTTCAAAATTTTTTGGATAGACAATTTTTAAACGAAAAAACTGGTGATATTATTTCAGATATTTATCTAAACTCCTATAACATAGAGATAGTTGAAAGAATAATTTCAAATGTAGTTGCATCTTTTTCTTCAAATTATCACATCTTGTTAATGGTTTATGCAATTTTTTACGGTTATTTTTTATCAAGAAATCTTTATTACATATATTCAAAATCAACCAATCATAATTTCTACATTAACAAATGGATTGTGATTACTCTCTTTTTTTTGATACCCATTTGGTTTATAAATGGTTTTGATTTTTATTTTGCAACACAAATTTTTTTATACGCCATTATCCCATACATTTATGAAAATAAAACCCGAAGATTACCGCTTCTTATATTAGCACCATTAACTCATTTTTCATTTTTCTTCGTCATAGGAGTTTGCTTAATTTACTATTTTTCACAAAAACTGCTACAAATTAATTTGTTCAAATTGTTTCTTATGTATTTGTTTAGCTTCGCTGCAATCTTTCTACTTGACAGCATTACAGTGGCATCCTATTTTTATAATTTTATTCCCGATATATTTTTATACAAATTTGAATTATATGCTTTTGAAAAGTCTGGTGAGTCTCTTACTGGGGGCAGGATTTTTTATTTAATTGAAATGTTTTTTTACATATTCTTTAATTTATTACTTATTATATTGTATTTAAAACACAAGAGCATAATTCATTTAAATAAGGAAATTAAACGTTTGATTGTTTTTACTTTTCTTTTTACGATTACAATCAATTTGTTCTCCAACATACATTCATTCGACAGGTTTTTTGTAATTAATAATTGGCTAGTATTGTTTATTTACTACTTAATTCTAAATAGTTCAATTAACAATTTTCAAATGAAAAACTATATCAAAGGATTTTTTTATATGAGACCAATTTTAATTTTAATTATTGCTTATCAATGTATTAGAACCTTATT
Source organism: uncultured Bacteroidota bacterium (assembly GCA_902614065.1). Taxonomy (GTDB): domain Bacteria; phylum Bacteroidota; class Bacteroidia; order Flavobacteriales; family Flavobacteriaceae; genus Eutrophosalina. The sequence goes on from CACMJT010000006.1 coordinate 50,164, forward strand.
TCCAGTTATGGGTATTGGTTCCACATTTTCAAATGTTTTCATTGTTAACTATTTTGTTGAAGATGATTATGTTATAGGAAATTTGGTTGAAATTTTAGATTTAGGTCTTTGAAATTAAAAAAAAATAAAATACTTTTTGTTTTACCTGATTTAAAATGGGGAGGTACACAAAAAATAGTTTCTTTTATATCCTCAAAACTAGCTATTAAAGATTATGAAATTACATTAATGGTTATTGGTTTTAAAAAAGATGCTGTATTTAATTTTAATACAAATACAATCTTTTTAAATAAAACTAGACTCTTATTTTCCATTCCAAGCATTTTAAAATATGTTTTTAAAAATAAACCAAAAGTTATTTTTTCATCTTTTACTCACATTAACATAATTTTTGCTTTCATTTCAATTTTTCTTAGAGATATCAAATTTATTTGTAGGGAGTCAAGTGTTATAACTAGTATGAAAACGTATACTACAAATAGTAAGATTCAGGATTATCTAATAAAATTACTATATCCGAATTTTATTAAAATAATTTGTCAATCAGAAGACATGAAAAGTGATTTAATAAAAAATTATAATATTTCATCTAAAAAGTTAGTTGTCATCAATAACCCTGTTGTTTATTTTAGTAATTCTAACTTCAACTTAAATGTAAAAATCAATAAATCTATAAATTTAATTACTGTTGGCAGATTAAGTCCTGAGAAAGGATATTTGAGAATTATTGAGAATTTATCACAATTAAAAAAATTTAATTTTATTTACAAAATTGTAGGCCAAGGACATCACAAATCTGAAATCAATAAACTACTTGAATCAAAAAAATTGTTGGATAAGGTTGTCTTTTTAGAACAAACCAATGAAATTTTATATCATTTAAAAAAGTCTGATCTTTTCCTACAGGGATCTTATGTTGAAGGATTTCCTAATGCAGTTCTTGATAGTTGTATCGTTGGAACACCAGTGCTAGCGTACAATGTTCCGGGGGGGACTAAAGAAATTATTAAGCATGGATTTAATGGTTTTTTAGTTAAAAATGATAATGAGTTTAGAAAAAACTTAAATGATTTCTTTGAAAAAAAAAATATCAATTTTGACAGGAAAAAAATTAGTTTAGATATTAGAAAAAGATTTGGTCAAAAAATAATTTTAGATAGTTACAGAACACTCTTTGAAAACCTATTAATTTAATTAAACCTTATGTGTGGGATTTACCTAACAAATATTAAATACAAAGACAAAGAAATTAGTAAGAAATTGGACTTTATGCAGTTTAGGGGACCTGATAATAAATCTATTTATAAATCCGATGGCTTAATTTTCGGGCATTTACGTTTAAAAATTTTGGATCTTGATAAAAGATCAAATCAACCTATGCATTTTAATAATCTTACTATCGTATTCAATGGTGAAATTTATAATTATAAAGATATAAAGAAAGAGTTGAAAATCTTGGGTTATAATTTTAAGACAACCAGTGATACGGAGGTAATTATAAAAAGCTTTCATCAATGGGGACCACATTTCATTAAAAAAATGAATGGAATGTTTGCAATTTCAATTTTTGATCGAAAAACAAAAAAAATTTATTGCTATAGAGATAGACTTGGCGTAAAACCATTTTACTACTATTGGAAAGATGGAATCTTTGAAATATGTAGTCAACTAAAACCCATTTCTGACAAAAAAAAACTATCAAATAAAGCTATATCAGTATACTTAGATTGCGGATATATACCTTCACCGATGTCAATTTTTCAGGACATTAATAAGTTGGGTGCAGGACATATTCTTGAAATTGATTTAAGAAAAAATACAATTTCAAATTCATCATACTGGGATTTACACAAACCAATAATTACTAATTTGTCCTATGATAAAGCTAAATCAACTTTACACAACCTTTTAATTGATGCTGTAAAAATAAGATTAAATTCAGATGTTCCTATTGGTACATTTTTATCCGGTGGTATCGATTCTGCTCTAGTTACAAGTATCGCTCAAAAAATTTCAAAAACAAAAATAAAAACATTTACAGTAGGATTTGATGAAAAAGATTTCGATGAGAGTAAGGTGGCTAATAAATTTGCTGAAATATTATCAACTGATCACAATCATTTAAGATGTAAATCAGAAAATATTTTAGAATTATTTAAATCATACTTTAGATCATTTGATGAACCATTTGCTGACAATTCTGCGTTACCATCATTAGTTCTGAATAAGTATACAAAAAAGAAGGTGACAGTTGCACTTTCTGGAGATGGTGGTGATGAAAGTTTTTTTGGTTATAATCACTTTGAGTGGTTAAGAAGGCTTAAAATTATTTTTTTTATTCCTCAATTCCTGAGAAAATTTTTAAGTTTTTTTGTACTACCATTCATATTTAAAGGAAGAACTGAGCCATTAAAACTTATATTACGTCTCAAAAATATTAAAGACTTTATACCTGAAATTTTTATTGGTTTAAACAGATTAACTAAAATTAAAGATAATGCTTGGATTAAAAAATATAAGTACCATATGTCTTCATCAAATATTTATCAGATGTGTGCTGATTTAAATATCAAAATGTGGTTAGAAGCTGATAGTAATGTTAAGGTTGATAGAGCTAGTATGGCATATTCTGTTGAAGTAAGGAGTCCGTTTTTAGATTATAGAATTATTGAATTTGCAAGAACACTACCTTTAAAATTTAGATTTAATAATGGAAACCGTAAAAAAATAATAAAAGATATTTTAGAGGAATATATCCCCAAAAAATATTTTAATCAACCAAAAAAGGGATTTGGAGTACCAATTAGATCCTGGATTAGAAACGAGCTTAGAACCGAAATTGAATCAAATCTTTCTGACGATTTTTTAAATATAGTTCCAAATCTTGACGTTATAAAATTTAAAAAAATGCTTTATAAACATATGTTAGGTAAACACAACTATGCTGCATACATATGGAGATTATATATTCTTTCTAAGTGGTATCAGGAATTTGGATTTTACAAGAATGAGAGATGAATTATAAAATATGTTTTTTTATTACCTCATTGATAAAGGGTGGTGCAGAAAATCAAATGCTAAAGTTGGCAATTTATTTAAATCAAAAAGGGTATGAAATATTAATCATATCTATTTATAAAGAAAATGATTTCGAAGAAATATTAAAAAAATTTGGATTGAAGCATGTTTTAATTAATTTTTCATACGGTTTGGGTTTTTTTAAATTATTGAATGTAATTAAATCAAATAAAGTAGATATCATAATATCATTTATGTTTGCCTCAAATATTATTTCAAGATTTTTAAAGTTTTTAACTGGAAAAAAATTAATTACATCGGTTAGAGTTAATAAAATTTCTTTAATATATAGGTTGTTTTATAAGTTCACTTACAGAATTGATGATTTAACCACCTTTAATTCAAAAATATCATTGGAAAAATTCCTTGACGAAAAACTGACTGATAAAAATAAATCAGTACTAATTAAAAATGCTATTGATGTTAAAAATTTTTCAAGAATTAAAACAAGTAATAAAATTTTTAAAATAATTAGTATTGCCCATTTTAGGGACCAAAAAGATTATCCAACTTTATTTAATTCAATAAAAATATTAAAAAGTAAAGGATATAAAATTTCATTGAATGTAGTTGGACATCTACATGGACAAAACTGGCCAATCAAGATGATAAAAGATTTAAATATTGAAAATGAGGTAATCTTACACGGCTTTGTGGCTGATTCGCGCTACCTATTAAGCAATTCAGATGTTTTGGTTTTATCTACAAAATGGGAGGGTACACCAAATGTAATTTTAGAGGCTATGGCTTCAAAGCTGCCTGTAGTTTGCTCCGATGTTCCAGGATGTAGAATTATAATGGACGAAGCTAAATGTGGATTTACTTTTTTGCCTGGAGACAGTATAGATCTGGCCAAAAAATTGACAGAGATAATATCTATGAAACCAAAAAGGAGAGATAATATTGCAGAATCTGGATACAAATACGTTTTAAGTGAACATAATCATGATCATGTTTTTAATTTTTGGGAAAACAAAATAAATAAAATATTATGTGCGGAATAAATGGGATTTATAATCCATACATCAATAATAATATTGCTATTGAAATAAATAAAATGAATAATTTAATTATTCACAGAGGGCCAGACGATGATGGTATATTCATTGAAAAATCCAATTATTCTATTGCAATGGCAATGAGAAGACTGTCAATTATTGATATAAAAAATGGTATTCAACCAATTTTTTCTCATGATAAATCAAAAGTTATTGTTTTCAATGGAGAAATATACAATTACAAAGAGTTAAAAAATAACTTGATTAAAAAAAAAATTAAATTTATTTCAAACAGTGATACTGAAGTTATAATTCGATTATATGAACATTATGGTGAAGAAAGCTTTAAGATGCTCGATGGTATGTTTGCCTTTAGTATTTATGATAAAACAAGTAAGAAAATTTTTCTTGTAAGAGATTATTTTGGAGAAAAACCTTTGTACTATAAAAATATTGATGGTTCATTGGTGTGGGGCTCTGAGCTTAAATCAATCATCAAATACAAAGGTAAAAATACAATATCAACAAATGCAGTAAGACTGTTTTTTTGTTTAAACTTTATACCGGCTCCCTTTACAATTTATAACGAAGTAAAAAAATTATCCCCCAATTCTTACTTGACATATGATATTTCAAGTGGGTCTCAAAAAATTAGTAGTATAAAAAAGTCAATTAATGATTACTCAAATTCTAATAATTTTAAACAATTAATAAATAGAACAAAAAGTCTTGTTAGAGAAACTGTTGCGACCAGATCCTTAGCAGATGTTCCATTAGGTTCTTTTCTTTCAGGTGGAGTTGATTCATCAATTATTTCATTGTGTATGGCACAAAATTCATCAAAAAAAATTGACACTTTTTCAATTGGATTTGAAAATAAATCATATGATGAAACTGAAAAATCCGATCTAGTTTCTAAGTTGATTAATAGTAATCATCACAAATTTATTGTCAATGAAAATTCTGTAAAAAAACACATAGATCAGATAATACTGAATTTTGATGAACCTTTTGCTGATGCCTCCTCACTAGCAACATTTATTTTATCAAAAGAGACAAAAAAATATGTTAAAGTGGCTCTTACAGGTGATGGTGGAGATGAAATGTTTGGTGGTTACAACAGATATTACATGAGTGATATTAATAAGTTTTACACCAGATTTATACCAAAAAATTTGCATAAGTATTTTAAACACTTCTCAAACAAACATCTAAGGTTAAAAGTTGATAATAGAGGTTTTATTTTTAAAATGAAAAAAGTTTTAAATTCAATTAATTATGAAAAAAATTTTTATTGGAATATTATATCGCTTGGTTTTAAAGAAGATGAATTAAATAATCTATTAATTGAAAATCCTTCAATTGATATTTTTGAATATTATAAAAAAATTTCCAGAAAAAAATTTAAATCATCTTTATCTGAAATGAGAGCAATAGATTTATTAGTTTGTTTGGAGGGGGATATGTTAGTTAAAGTAGACAGAACAAGTATGCTAAATTCGTTAGAATGCAGATCACCTTTTCTATCGACAAAAATTCTAGATTTCACAAACTCTATACCCTCTGGTTTTCTAATTAAAAATGGTAATAAGAAGTTTATATTAAAAGAATCGTTTAAAGAATTTTTTCCAGAAAACTTCTTTAATTTGCCAAAACAAGGATTTGGTGTTCCCGTTGGAAATTGGTTGAGAACTAATTTAAAAAGCGAATTATTACGATTTTCGGAAAGGAGTTTTATAGAAAAACAAGGGATTTTTAATTACACATATATTAATTCATTGGTTAATAATCACATTAATTCAATTGATGATTCAACATTTAAACTTTGGCCATATTACTGTTTTCAAAAATGGTACAAAAATATTTACATGAAATTATGAAATCTGGTAAATTTATTATTTCACTCGACTTTGAATTATTTTGGGGTGTAAGTGAAAAAAAAACAATTAATAATTACTTTGAAAACTTAAAAAATACTCGATTTGTAGTTGAAAAATTATTGAACATTTTCTTAAAAAATGATATTAGCGCAACTTGGGCTACAGTTGGTTTTCTGTTCTTTGCAAATAAAGAAGAGCTGATAAGTTTTTTAAATAATGTAAAAATTGAATATCCAAAATATAAAAATCAAAACTTAAATAATTATTTAAAAATAAATAATATTAAAAATGTAAATAATGAATTTTACTTCGCTCCAGATTTAATAAAAAAAATTTACAGTTGTAAAGGTCAAGAGATAGCAACGCACACTTTTTCACATTTTTATACACTAGAACCAGGAGCCAAAACTAAAGATTTCGTAACAGATTTAGATCTTGCATTAAAAATCGCCAAAAAAAATAATATCCAGATTAACAGTATAGTTTTTCCAAGAAATCAATATTCAGATGATATTTTAAAAGCATGTAAAAATTTAAACTTAAAATCTTTTAGAGGGAATTTAAATAGTTACATTTTTAAGCCCTCTTCAAATCAATCTGCTTTTAAAAGACTGATAAGACTGGCTAATTCTTATTTTAATATTTCCGCGCCATTACTTAATGAAATTGATAGAAATTCCTCTCCTCTCAATGTACCAGCCTCAAGATTTTTAAGACCATTTAATCCACAACTATCTTTCTTAGAAAATAGAAAAATTAAAATTATTAAAAACGAAATGTCATATGCAGCAAAAAATAATAAAGTATATCATTTGTGGTGGCATCCTCATAATTTCGGGAAAAATATTAGTGAAAACTTTAAAAATTTAGATTTAATAATCTCGCACTACAAAAAGTTAAATAGTATTTATAATTTTAAGTCAGCTAATATGTGTGATATATTAAAATTCTAAATCAATTTTTATGAGGATTCTTTTGGTTGGTAAAAACTCATTTAGTACTAGGATTATTTATAATTATTTATTAGAGAAAGGACTAGATGTAAAAGTTATTATTGAACAAAGAAAAAAAACAATTTTTTTAATAAAAAGAAAAATTAAATTATTTGGATTTTTTGGAACAATCGGTCAACTAGTTTTTATAATATTTTCAAATATTATATTGAAACCTTTATCAAAAAAAAAAATTAATAATTACAGAAAAATATATAATTTAAATACAACTGAAATAAATAAAAAGAAAATAATTCACTTAGCTTCAATTAATTCTTCAAAGTTTATCAAAATTTCTAAAAACTTTAATCCAAATTACATTTTACTATCTGGTTCTGACATAGTTAAAGAAAATATAATTAAAAACTTTCCAAAAAAAATTATTAATATTCATACTGGTATAACTCCAAACTACAGAGGTGTTCATGGGGCTTACTGGGCATTAGTAAATAAAGACTTAGACAGATGTGGTGTTACTTTACATTATATTGATTCTGGTATTGATACAGGTCAAATAATTGATCAAGCAAGAATTTCAATAAATAGCGGTGACAATTTTGAAACTTATCCAGTATTGCAATTATATGCTGGACTTGTTTTATTGAACAATTTTATTAGACAAAAACATAAACAAAAAAATAATTTTTCAAATAATCAAAATATTATAGTTTCAAAACAATATACACATCCAACTATTTTTCAATATTTTTTTAATCTTTTTATTTACGGAATAAAATGAAAAAAATATTGATAACCAGTAATTCATCATGGAATATTTATAATTTTAGACTTGACTTAATTTTTCAACTCAGTGAAAAATTTGATATAGTTGTATTATCTCCAATTGATGATTATACTCAAATTTTAACTAAAAAGGGAATCAAACATTTTGAAATCAAGATTAACCAAAAAGGTATCAATATTTATGAAGACTTATCACTCTGCTATAATTATTATAAATATTTTAATGCACTAAAACCTGATTTGATATTGAGTTACACTATTAAACCAAATATTTATGCTTCTTTAACATCAAAAATTTTAGGAATACCCATAATTTCAAATGTAAGTGGTCTAGGTACTACTTTTATAAAGAAGAATTGGGTCACGAAACTTAGTTTTCTTTTATATAAAATTTCTTTTTTTAAAAATTACCATATTTTTTTTCAAAACAACTATGACCGAAATATTTTTTTATCAAAAAAAATAGTAAACCAACAAAACTCATCAATAGTACCAGGGTCTGGAGTTGATACGGATGTATTTAATTTTAAAAGAAATAATAACAAAGCAAAAAATTTCTTATTTGTTGGTCGAATAATTAAAGATAAAGGAGTTTTTGAATACCTAGAAATGGCAAAAAAAATCACTGAAATTTACCCCAGAATCAATTTTTTTTTAGTTGGTGAAATTAATTGTAATAATAAAACATCTATTTCTCAAAAAGAATTGACCAAACATTTAAAAGAAAACATTAAATATCTTGGTAAAGTTCATAAAATAAAAAAACTACTCGAGAATAATGACGTGGTAATTTTGCCTTCCTACAGAGAGGGTTTATCAAAGTCCTTGATCGAAGCTTCATCTATGAGAATGCCTTTGATTGCTACTAATGTGCCTGGCTGTAATGATATAGTTAAGGATGGTTACAATGGATTTTTGGTCAAACCTTACTCCTCAAAATCTCTTTTTGTTGCTGTAAAAAAAATGATAAATATGACTGAATATGAAAGACTAAAAATGGGGGAAAATTCAAGAAAAAGGGTTTTAGCTTATTATTCAAATAAGCATGTTATTGATTCATACAGTAAAATAATTTACAAGTTTTTTAATAATTAAATAGCTTTTTGAAAATATAATTTCTGTAAGTTTTATCATTAAGAAACTTAATAAATTGCTCAGGACGAAATCTCAAATAATATAACTGGGTGTATATTAAATTATCAATAAAATTAAATTTTTTAAAATTATTTTTAAGATAAAACCTCAATCTAAAAAAAATTGACTTATTATAATCGAAATATAAATTTTGGTGTCCCATTATTTTATTTAACTTGAAATAAAAACTACTTACGAATTTATCATTATTCATTTGATCAAACTCAAATTTATTTCGATCATAAATAAGTTTATGGTCATACAGGCTTCTGTAATTAAAATTCATTAATAAAAAACCTTTATCATTAATTTCTTGATTATAAATGCAATGATAAAATAATGATAATGAGTTTGGTACAGGCAATGAGTCAACTTTTTTTAAGTTGCTTAATATTTTATTTGAGTCTAGCAGTTCATTTTTATTTCTAAGAAGACTATAGTGTATTTCAACTGCGAATATTTTTTCTTTATTTACTTGTCTTTTTAAATGTTTTTTTGATCTGTGTGGAAAAAAATCATATTCTGGAAAAATATTATAACCGTGATTTGAGAGAATTTTAAAAGCTTTTGAGCTATCCGTCTTTGATACTAATATATCAATATCCCCTATCATTCTTTCACCAATTTCGCTAAAGTAATTATCAATTAACATTGCGGCGCCTTTCAAAAAAACAAATTCTATAGAGTTTTTTTTAAAAATTTGATTAATGAATTTCACCTCAACTTGAATATGTTTATTTCTTTTGAGATTTTCCTCATAAATATTTTTCATAAACTGTAACAAATCTTCTGGAAAATACTTTGTAATTTTTTTTGTTTTAATTTTTAAATACAAGGCTGGTAGAATCAAATGACTTGTACTTATTTTTACAAATCTTTCGAAATTTATGCCAACAAAATCTGCTCTACTAATTTTATTTTCAGATAATAGAATTCTTACAATTAAACTTTTTTCTTTCACGAACTCAAATTAATTTAGCAGGATTTAAAGATAAAAATATATTTATTAGATTTGCTTTCATTTTTAGATATGAATTTTAGAAATTTTCTGTTTGCCTTTTTAATTGCTCTTTTATGTTCTTGCTCATCTAAAAAGAATATTATTTACTTCCAAGATTTAAAAAGTACGGAAGAATTTAAGGTAAATTATCAAGAACAAATTATCAGAGTTGATGACATCTTAAAAATTGATGTTTCCACTGCTGACCCAGAAATCTCCACAAATTTTAATAATAGAGGGACTTACAATGCACTAACTAATGACAGAGAAAGTATGATTTTAATGGGTTATCAAGTTGATAATTTCGGTTTTATTAGTTACCCAAGGCTTGGAAAGGTTAAAGTTTCTGGTTTAACAAAATATGAGCTTTCTGAAAAATTAATTAAATTATTAGTTGAAAGTGGTGAGTTGGTCAATCCGCATATCGATGTAAAGTTTTTAAATCTAAATTTTACTGTCTTAGGAGAAGTTAATAAGCCTGGAAATTATTCCTTCATAGAAAATAATTTAAATATTTTAGAAGCTTTGGGAATTGCTGGAGATTTAACAATAAATGGCGAAAGGAAGGATATTAAATTAATAAGACAATCAGATAATAACAAAAAGGTCTATTCAATTGATTTAACAAAAAAAAATCTGTTGAAGGAAGATTATTTTCAGATAATATCTGGTGATGTAATTATAGTTAACCCTAATACAACTAGAGTCAAAAACGCTGGTGTTATTGGTAATTCGGGTACCCTTATAAGTCTCTTATCATTTATTTTATCAACAATAATTGTTACAACGAGATAAAAACTTAACTATTTATAATGAATAATTCCTTAAACGATAAACAAAATGCTTTAGAAAGGAAATTGTTTTTAAAATATTTTTCTTTCTGGCCTTTTTATTTAATCTCACTCGTTGCATTTATTGTTATCGCATTTTTAGTTATTCGTTATTCTGATTATATCTACAAAACTTCATCAACTATTCAAGTAATAGATAAGGCACAAGACTCTGAAATGGCTTTACCAACTGCAATGACAATTTTTAATCGTTCCCTTATTAATCTTGAAAATGAGATTGGAGTGTTAACATCCTACAATCTTCACAAACAAGTTTGTTCTGAATTAAATTCTAATATTAGGTATTTTTCTCAAGGTATATTTAATGATTTTGAAAATCATAAAAATAATTGGTTCAAAGATTATGATATTGAATTTAGAGTAGATACAGATTTGATTACTAAGCTCTTAAAATATGATTTAGAGGTTGATAATAATAATTTAATTATCAATGAGTATGATGAGTATGATAATTTATTGAATACTTTTTTGTTTGATGGAAAATCTACAAAAAATACCGAACACCCTTTACCATTTCAACTTGAAATAAGGGATTTCCTTAATGAGAAGGTTAATAAAATTTTAATTTTTGACAACTTTGAAAGAACAGTCACCAGATTTCGAACTCAAGTAAATATATCACAGGTTGGTAAAGACAGTGATCAATTGCTTATTACTCACGACCACCAAAATATTATTATATCTAAGGAGTATATAAATACACTTAACCGAGAATTTGATTTAGATGGAATTGAAGATAGACAATTAGAGTACAGTAGAACAGTTGATTTTGTCAATGAAAGATCTGTTGTTTTAAGATCGGAGTTAGAAGTGATTGAAAATGATAAGAAAAATTTTAAAGAATCAAATAATTTAATTGATGTTTCAACTGATGCAGGTATAAATATTGAACAAAAATTCATTTATGATGCTGAATTATTTGAAGCAAAATCTCAAAAAGATCTTTTAGAATTATTAAAAGAAGTTTTAAAAACTGACACCTCTAGTTTGATGCCATCAAATATTGGTATAAATGATGCAGAAATTAATTCATTAGTTTCAGAGTATAACAAGCTTATAATCCAGAGAAATAAGTTTTCACAATCTGCAGGAATTAATAATCAGGTAATTAAGAATATCGATATACAAATTGAAAATCTCATTAATAACATTTATAAATCTGTTAAAAATTTTGAACTTAATCTTAATCGAACAATAAAGAACTTAGAGGGTAAAGAAAAAGAATTTTCTAGGTTTTACAGTAGTATCCCAGATAGCGAAAAAATATTACGCTCAATAAATAGAGAATTGGAAATAAAAGAAGCATTATTTTTATTATTACTGCAAAAAAAAGAGGAGGCAAGTATTAATCTTGCGGTTATAAAACCATCAATAAAAATTATAGACGCTGCTAGGTCAAATAAAATACCCATATCACCTAGAATTCCACTAATCTATTTAATTTCAATTACATCCTCTATTTTAGTTCCCACACTTGCTTTATACATATGGTTTCTGTTTGATGATAAAATTCACACTCGAGAACATTTAAATGAATTATTGCCTGAAATACCCATTGTTGGAGAAATCCCTTTTATTTCAAAAAATAATTTAAACGAAATTATGAGATCTGATACCAGAAGTCCTCTCGATGAATCTTTCAGAATGCTTGCAGCTAACCTTGAATATTCAAATATTGATGATAATAAAAATAAAGTAATATTAGTGACTTCGTCAGTAAAGGGCGAGGGTAAAACACTTTGTTCAGTCAATTTGGCAGCCGCTTTAACTAACAAAAAGAAAAAAATATTATTGATAGGATCGGATTTAAGAAACCCCCAAATTCATAAATATCTAGAAATTGATAAAGATCAAATTGGATTATCTAATTATATATTTAAAGATGATATTAATTGGAAAAAAATATTACATAAAAAAAATGGAATAGATATATTACTATCAGGATCAATTCCACCTAATCCTACTGAACTACTTAATTCTGTGAAGTTTATTGGTTTAATTAATGATGCAAAAAAACTTTATGACCATATTATTATAGATTCTGCTCCATGTCTTCTTGTTTCAGATACTTTTGAAATATCTAAATATGTTGACACCACCGTTTATGTAATTAGATCAAATTATAGTCAAACTAACCTAACAGATTTTATCCTTGAAAGTTATAATCAGAAAAAACTGCCAAATTTAAATATGGTTTTAAATTCCGTTGGTATAAGTAGAGCATACGGGTACAGATATTCCTATCAATATGGCTATCAATACGATTATAAATATGGTTATAATTATGGTTATGGCTATGGATATTTAGAGGATAAGGATTAGATAATATCATTCAAATAAGTTATTTCTCTCTAAAGTTTTTTCTATCTGTTTAATGTTTTTTATTTTTAATTTTTTATCAAAAAAATTAATGTGCCGCAAGTTGTGTACATCGCTTCCTACAAATTCTATTAAATTATTTTTTATAAGTTTATCACTGATTTTTGATACTTTTTCTCCGTAGTGTCCAACAAGTGATGTTAAATTTAATTGAAAAAAACAACCAACATCTTTTAATTTAAAGTATTCGCTAAAATTATTAAAGTAAAAGATATATCTCTCCGGATGAGCTATAATAATTTTATAGCCCATTAACTTGACTTGAAAAATAATATCATAAAGATCCATGGGAGCGGCAATGAACCCAATTTCTATCAATATATAATCATCATTGATAGTAATAATATTTTTTTTTTCGGCTAATTTTATAAGTTGTCTATCAATCATATATTCAGCGCCGTAGTCAACTTCTATTTTAAATGAATTTTGATATTTAATTAGGGATTCGAAACTTTTTTTAATAGAATCCTTATTATTTTCATACAAACCAGGATATACATGTGGAGTCCCTATAACTTTGGAAAAACCTAATTTTTTCATATTGGAAATCAAAGTCATAGCTTCATTAACATCTTTTGCTCCATCATCTATTCCTGGTAAAACGTGAGAGTGAATATCAATAAAACCATTAGGAATAATCTCGGATAATTTTGGTTTACTTTTTCTAAATATGTTGAACATATTTTTGATTAATTACTTAAATATATTTAATAATTTAGCAAGGAAACAACCAAAAAGTGTTTTTATTTTTTTTAATTATTGGATTAATAACTTCGGCCTTCTTTAATGGTTATCTTCAAGACTTTTACTCCAAAAGAAAATTATTTGACCCCGTAAATACGAGATCATCCCACAATGAAAAAGCTACAAGATCTGGCGGTCTATCTCTTTTTTTAACATTATGTTTTTGTTATGGTATAGGTCGTGCTTTTTTAGATTTAGATATTAATTTATTCTCTTTGATTGCTTGTTGTTTCGTAGCCTTGATTGGTTTTTTTGATGACCTTTTTGATGTTTATTATGTTGAAAAATTTGCCTTACAAATTTTTGCGGGAATAATTTTAATTCAAAGCGATGTTTACATTAATAATTTTCATGGAATTTTTGGAGTTTATGCAATATCAGAACTAACATCATACATAATTTCTTTGTTTGTATTTCTAGTAATTACCAATTCACTAAATCTTATTGACGGAATTGATGGATTAACAGGCTTGATTTCACTGAAGTTTTTTGTTGCAATTTCAGTTATAATATATTTTACTGATACTAATATTTACACTTTCGCTGTCAATAAAGAATCTATGTTGTCTTATTCATTGACTTTAATTGGTGCTTTAATTGGATTTCTAATTTTTAATTACAAAACAGAAAAAAAAGTTTTTTTAGGTGATTTTGGTTCTCTTTTAATTGGATCGATAATTACGTATTTTATTTTTTCAATTCTTCACTCTGAAAATCAAATAATAACTGATAACTGGGTAAATAGATCTTTAATTGCTGTTTTATTATTGATTTACCCTCTGACTGATACGTTAAGAGTTTACATTTTGAGAGCAAAATCTGGAAACTCTCCATTCCTCCCTGACAGAAGGCATTTGCACCACAAGCTAATAGACAAAGGCTACAGCCATGTAAAAGCTTCCATTTTAATATCATTGTTGTCAATTTCAGTTCTTGTTTTTGGTTTTGGAGTTTCTTTTTTTATTTGGGAAATTGATTTGTCATCGATTTTATTTGAAGGTGTCAATCTTATTGCAACTATTTTGATTATTCTTGCCTACATGATTTTTCTCTACTTTAAATTTTTTGAATCAAAAGTATCAAAGTGATTTTATCACGTAGGTTACAATTCCCCAAATTTGTAACTCGTTTTCTTCATCAATTTTTATAGGCTTGTAGTTTTTATTTTCAGGCTTCAAATATAAATCCGCCCCCTTCTTAATAATTCTTTTTACTGTAAAATCGCCATCAATAAAACAAACTGCTATTTTATTGTGCTGTGGATCTAAACTGCGGTCAATCACAATTAAATCTCCATCGCTCAGTCCTGCATTTATCATGGAATCTCCGCTTACTTTCGCGTAAAAAGTAGCATCACCATTTTTTACTAGTTCTTTGTCTAAGCTTATTCTAATTTCCTTAAAATCGTCTGCAGGCGATGGAAATCCCGCTGATATCCCTTGTTCCATTAACCATTGACCTAAGTTTTTTTCTTCCTTTGGTTGAAAGAAGTTTAGTTTATTTTTTTTCATTTTACTTCTATTATATCATTGATTTTTGTAGTATAGAGATTACTTAATCTTTCTTGTTTCATTTTCCATCTTTTTTTAAGGTCTTGACTTGCTAGCTTTATTTTACTTTGCCCATCTTTTTTTTGAATATAGTCAATGGTTTTCATGAGTTTCCTGTGCTTAGGATTTTCATTTTCAAATAAATTTGTTTGATAGTTTTTAATTGAGTTGATTGCCATTACAATTACACCTGATTTTTTATAATTAAAACCAGGCCTAAATATCTTTTTTAACCCTTCAGTTGCATATTTGCTTATTACCATATTGGAGTTTGTTGCAAACGGTATTGTCATAAGTATCCCGTTCCTATATTGAGGTTTATTTTTTTGAAACTTATTACTTCGCACAAAAACATAAACTGCATTACATGTACTTTTCTGCAGTCTTAACTTTTCTGCGCAGCACACTGCAAAAGTTGATATCCTTTCCTTTATTTTCTCAAAATCTGTAATCGTACCTTCAAAACTTCGGGTTGTAGCAATTGCTTTTTTAGGTGATCGATTTTCTTCTAGGTATAGGACAGATTCACCTTCCAATTCTTTTTTAAGTCTTAATCCCACAACACTCATTTGTTTTCTTACCCAATCATCGTTAAGAGATACAAAATCATAAGCATTATTTATTTCAAAACTTCTCAGTTTCTTTGAATGTCTAAATCCTATTCCCCAAACATTTTCAATTTCTAACCATTTTAATGCTTTAATTCTATTTTTATCTGATTTGATCATATAAACACCCTTAGTTTTTTTTGGAAACTTTTTTGAAATTCTATTTGCTACTTTGGCCAAGGCTTTCGTGGGTGCTATACCTATACTTATGGGTATTCCCGTCCATTTAAGAACCCTTTTCTGTATTTCTTTGCAGTAGACTTCTAAGTCATATTCTTGAAATCCCTTAAACTCTAAAAAAGCTTCATCGATACTATATATTTCAATATTAGGAGTGTAAGAGGACAGGATATTCATCACTCTACTACTCATGTCCCCGTAAAGGGGAAAGTTGGATGAAAATATTTTCACATTATTGTTTCTGAAAACTTTTTCATATTTGAAAGCCGGTGCGCCCATTGGAATACCAAGTTTCTTAGCTTCATTACTTCTTGATATTGCACACCCATCGTTATTTGATAAAACTACAACTGGCTTTCCATTAAGAGTAGGGTCAAAAACTCTTTCGCATGAAACATAAAAATTATTACAATCAACCAGTGCAAACATTCTATTAAATTTAATATGGATTTATAGCTTTATCAAATAATAGTGTATTAAAATTTCAGTAATTTTATTTTATGGTTTTTATGGAAAAAACTTTGGAGGAAATTGAGTCGAAAGGCTTTAAAGTTGTTGATAAAGATTTTGAACGACCTTGGGGCGGATTCTTAGTGATTGATGAAAGTCAGGCTCAGAATTTTTCCAATAGTTTTTTTAATGGAATTGACGTGAGTGACCTTAAAATATCAGGAAAATTAAGCCCAAAGATTCTAATGGTGAAATCTAAGTCAAGATTATCATGGCAATATCATTTTAGAAGAGAGGAAATTTGGAGTGTATACAGAGGAACTGTTGGAGTGGTGGTTAGTGATACAGATTTTGAAAAAGAAATGATTCAGCTAAGACAGGGAGATCAAATTAAACTAAAAAAAGAACAGAGACATAGATTGATTGGATTGGATGATTGGGCAGTAATCGCTGAGATTTGGCAGCATACAGAAAAGGATAATCCCTCAGATGAAGATGACATTGTAAGAATTAATGATGATTACGGAAGATAAGTGATGAAAATATCGGGATAAGTTGTAATTTTATTATGTAATTGGATTATATGGATCCTTACTCTTTTTTAAATACTGCGCACACAGCATTCTTTGCAGAATTGTACAATGAATATCTTTTAGATCCTGGTTCAGTAGAACCCAGTTGGAGAGCATTTTTTCAAGGTTTTGAATTTGGTATTGATAAGAAATCAAAAAATGAAGATTTCTTAATACCAGAAAACATTCTCAAAGAGTTTAGGGTTGTTGAATTGATCAATGCCTATAGAACAAGAGGGCACCTTTTTACAAAAACAAATCCAGTGAGAGAAAGAAGAAAATATGTACCAACATTGGATTTAGAAAATTTTGGTCTTTCTAATGAAGATTTACAATCAACATTTAATGCCGGGGAAATTATTGGAATTGGTAACTCAAGTCTTGAAAACATCTTGATTCATTTAGAAAGAATTTATTGTGATTCCATCGGTATTGAATACATGTACATCAGAACACCAGAGAGAATTAAGTGGATTCAAAGTTTTCTAAATAAAAACGACAATCATCCTGAGTTTGATGTTGATAAGAAGAAACAAATTCTAAAGAAATTGATAGAGGCTTCAAGCTTTGAAAGTTTTCTTCAAAAAAAGTTTGTTGGGCAAAAAAGATTTTCTTTAGAGGGTGGAGAGTCCTTAATTCCTGCACTTGATTCTATTTTCGAAAGTGCTGCTTTGAAGGGGGTTAAAGAATTTGTTGTTGGAATGGCTCACAGAGGAAGGTTGAATACTTTATCAAATATTTTTGGTAAACCTGCAAAAGAAATATTTAGTGAATTTGTGGGTAAGGATTATGAGGAACAAATTTTTGACGGGGATGTGAAGTATCACTTGGGTTGGACCTCCAAAAGAAAATCAGATTCAGGGATTAATGTATACATTAACTTGGCTCCAAATCCTTCTCACCTAGAATCAGTTGGTCCTGTAGTACAAGGAATAACACGAGCTAAGCAAGACAAGTATCACAAAGAAAACATTGAGAATGTTTTGCCAGTAATAATACATGGTGATGCAGCAATTGCTGGTCAAGGTGTAGTATATGAAGTTGTTCAAATGGAGCGGCTAAAGGGCTTTAAAACTGGTGGAACCATTCACATAGTTGTAAATAATCAGATAGGTTTCACTACCAATTATATTGATGGGCGTTCATCTACTTATTGTACTGATGTGGGTAAAGCAAATTTATGTCCAATATTACATGTAAATGCTGATGATGCTGAAGCTGTTGTACATGCTTCAAATTTTGCTTTGGAGTACAGAATGAAATATAAAAGAGATGTTTTTATAGATTTATTGGGTTATAGAAAATACGGTCATAACGAGGGCGATGAACCAAGATTTACTCAACCAAAACTTTATAAGTCCATTGCTAATCACCCATCTGTCAAGGAAATCTATGCTCAAAAGTTAATCTCAGAAAACGTTATTACAGACTCTGAATTAAAGAAAATGGAGAATAAATACGCTGATGAATTGGATTCAGATCTTGTAGATTCCAAAAAAGAAAAAAATGCAATCATAACACCCTTCATGGAACATGAATGGAATGGATTTTACTCTGTTAAGCAATCTGACATGATGAAAAAAGTTGATACCTCTGTCAGTAAAAAAGATTTGGACAAAGTAGCCAAGAGTTTGTTTGAGCTTGATAATCCAGATCAATATTTAAGAAAAGTTTCAAAATTAATGACAGATAGAAAGACAATGTATTTTGATAAAGATAGGATTGATTGGGCGATAGCTGAAACACTTGCTTATGGTACTGTGTTAAACGAAGGTTATAATGTTAGAATTTCGGGACAAGATGTTGAAAGGGGAACCTTTTCACACAGACATGCAATTCTTAAAAAAGAAAAATCAGAAGAAGAATACATTCCATTAAATAATATTTCAGAAAATCAGGGTTTGTTTCAAATATATAATTCATCATTATCAGAATACGGTGTTATGGGTTATGAATATGGTTATGCACTTGCTTCACCTCAAACATTGACAATATGGGAAGCACAATTTGGAGATTTCAGTAACGGAGCCCAAATAATGATAGACCAATACCTGTCTTCAGCAGAGGACAAATGGAAACTTCAAAATGGATTGATATTGATGCTGCCCCATGGATATGAGGGACAGGGTGCAGAACACTCATCCGCCAGATTAGAAAGATACCTTCAACTTTGTGCTAAAGACAATATGTTTGTTGCAAATTGCACAACCCCAGCAAACTTATTTCATCTTTTGAGGAGACAGATTGTTACAAAATATAGGAAGCCATTGGTTTTGATGACACCCAAAAGCCTACTAAGACATCCAAAAGTTATTTCATCAAAAAATGATTTAATTAATGGTCAGTTTAACCCATTAATAGATGATGAAAATATTGAAAATCCTGAAAAATTGGTCTTTTGTAGCGGTAAGTTTTTTTATGATTTAATTGATTATAGGGAAAAGAATAAGATAAAAAATGTTGCGATCGTTAGAATAGAACAATTGTTTCCACTCCCAGTCAAGTCAATTAAAAAACTAATGGATAAATACAATGCAAAGGACGTTGTTTGGGCTCAAGAAGAACCAAGAAACATGGGTGCATGGGGACATATATTAATGCATTTGGATTTTGCAAAATCATTTAGAGTTGCGTCCAGAAGATTTTACAGTTCTCCAGCATCTGGTAGTGCAGTGAGGTTTAAAAGAAGACACAAGCAAGTCATTGACTATGTATTTGATGAAAAAAAAGATAATTTTAAAAAATAATTTGTGATGTTTAAATATGTAAATCCAAAAATAATTAATTCCTCAATTCTTGTAATATTAGCTTTTGTATTTATTTATTGCAGTAAAGATGGAGGAGATTCTGGAGGTGAAAATATTCCCAACAAATCAATAATCGTTAATCCATCCTCAATTGATTTTTCTGATACAATGATTACCAAAAACTCTGCGGCTCAAACAGTTAATGTGAACCCCAACAACTTGGATTCTAACATTACAATTACTACAACTGGTGATTTTGAAATATCCTCAGACAATATAAATTTTTCAAGTTCTTTATCAATTAGTGGTTCTTCCTCCAGTAATATTTTTGTAAGATTTTCTCCATCTGAGCTAGGAAACTTGAATGGAAATATTTTATTTCAAAGTCCAGGAGCTGGAAATGCAAATGTGCTTTTAGGGGGAAAAGGAACTCGATTGAGGTATAATTACAGAACTTTCTCAAACCAAAGAATTGCATGGGGCGGAGGACATGGTCAATCATCAGTTCAAAGTTTTGATTTACATAATGATGTTAGTGATATAGAAATGATCAAAATGTATTTACGTTTGGATTGTCCGTCAGGCGGTTGTGATCCGTGGGACAGATATGCCAATATCATGGTTAAAGATAAAACTACTAATGAGTGGTTTGAGATAGGTCGTCACATTACACCTTACGGTGTTGATAATAATGCGCTTACAAGAGGACTTGAGTTTGATGTAACAGACTTTAAAAGTCTATTGGAGGGCAATGTTGAGCTTAGGATTTTTGTTGAGACTTGGGTTAGTTCTGGATGGATTGTGTCGCTCGAGTTTGATTATACTCCCGGCACGCCGGATTACAAATACTACAAAGTTTCTAGAATTATTCAGTATAATGGAAACTCATTAGGAGGTGTACCTTACGGTGGGTTAAACGGCAATACTGAAATTGATTTAGAAAAGTTTGATTTGATTAAGTCTCTTCAAATTGGAGGCAATATTGAAAGTGCTCACATACGAACCATAGTAACTGGTTGGGGACATGCGACACCTGCTGATTCTGATGGAAGAGCATGTGCTGAATGGTGTTTTAGAACACACAAAATTAAGATAGATAACTCTAATCTTTTTAGTCATTACATGGGGCCAATTGGTTGTTCTCAAAATCCGATTAATAATCAAGGTGGGAATTGGGCACCAGATAGAGCGGGTTGGTGTCCAGGAATGACTGTTCCTGTAAGAATTGATAAATTTGATAGTGATGTTTCTAATAAAACTATGAATTACGAGTATGACTTTGAGAATTGGACGAATGATTTTGTAGGAACACCAGGTTATAATAATAAAAATGCTTTTTATGCCATATCTTCCTTCTTGATTTTAAAAAGCAATAGTGAAATTGAAAGAGCAATAATATCCGATTAGAATGATACTTGAAATGAAAGTCCCGTCACCAGGTGAGTCTATTTCTGAGGTTGAAATAGCACAATGGCTAGTAGCTGATGGTGATTATGTTGAAAAAGACCAAACCATTGCTGAGGTTGATTCTGATAAAGCAACACTTGACTTGCCTGCTGAGGAGTCGGGAGTTATAACATTAAAAGCAAGCGAAGGCGATGTAGTGCCTGTTGGAAATATCGTTTGCCATATTGATACATCAGTTAAAAAATCAGCCAAAAAGCATACAGAACCCACTATTCCAGTAAAAGATGATAAAATTATAGAGCCTCAATCTAATCCGGAGAAAATCATTTCTGAAAAAGCCAAAAATTCTTCTCCATCCCCGGCTGCATCCAAAATTCTAAGTGAAAAGGGAATAAATCCACTTGATGTGATTGGTTCAGGAAGAGGTGGAAGAATTACCAAGGAAGATGCCCTAAAGGCATTGCCAAAAATTGATGAAAGTTTGATATCCAAAGGCAGAAAAACAGAGCGTAAGAAATTATCAATGTTGAGAAGAAAGCTTTCCCAGAGATTAGTCGCAGTAAAAAACCTAACTGCTATGCTGACGACGTTCAATGAGGTCAACATGAGTTCAATTTTTGAAATAAGAAAAAAATACAAGGAAATATTTAAAGAAAAACACGGAGTTAGTTTAGGTTTTATGAGCTTTTTTACAAAAGCTGTTGTTAACGCGCTTAAGGAATTTCCTGATGTCCACTCAATGATTGATGAGGATCACAAACTCAGCTTTGATTTTTATGATATTAGCATTGCTGTTTCAGGTCCAAAGGGTCTACTAGTCCCTGTAGTTAGAAATGCTGATAAGCTCACTTTTAGTGGTATTGAAAAAGAAATAAAGCGCTTGGCAATAAAAGCAAGAGATGGTGAAATGTCTATTGAAGATATGGAAGGCGGAACCTTCACCATTTCAAATGGAGGTGTGTTCGGATCGATGTTGTCAACTCCAATTCTTAATCCTCCTCAATCCTCCATTTTAGGAATGCACAATATTATCGAAAGACCAATTGCAGTCAAAGGTAAAGTTGAAATACATCCAATGATGTACTTGGCATTGAGTTATGACCACAGGATAATTGACGGAAAAGAATCAGTTGGATTTTTACTTAAAATAAAAGAGGCTTTAGAAAATCCAATAGAAATATTAATGAATAATAATTTGAAAAAATCTTTAGAGATCTAATTTCAAATAAATTTTTTTCTCTGAAAAGCTTACAATTGCTTCATGTTTGCTCATGATGTCATTTCCAATTATTCCATGAATTTTAATAGATTCATTTTCCTTGAGGGTTTCGTTAATATGGTTCATGTCAAAAACAAATAGTTTTAAATTTTCAATACTGAAACCGACGATATCTATTGAATTTTCTTTTGATATGTACATTTTTTTTATCTTTTCTGTAGCACTTGATGCTTGCTCGTCATAATTTTCAATTTTAATTTTAAATTTTTCAACACTGTTTGAATCAATACAAGAATTTGAGGCTCCAGTGTCAATTATTAGTTTTGCAGATACTCCATTTACTAAAGAATCAGTAACTAAGTGACCTGATTTAAGAATTTCAAATTTTTTTGATTGATAATTATTTATTTTTTCAACTCCCATCTTGAAAATAATTAATGCTAAATTAAATAACTTTGATTTTATGGAAATTATAGATACTCATACGCACCTGTATTTGGATCAATTTGATCATGATTTTGATGACACTATCCAGCGTTCTTTTGCAAATAACATTTCTAAATTTGTTTTCCCTTCCATTTCATCAATTTATTACAGTAAAATGGTTAAGTGCAAAAAAAAATATCCAAAAAATATTTTCTTGATGCTTGGTTTACACCCTGTATATGTTGATAAAAACTATCACCAAGAACTTAAATTTGTTAAAAATCAGATTAGTCAAAATAACTTTGTTGCTATTGGTGAAATTGGTTTGGATAAATATTGGAGTACAGAATTTTACAAACAGCAAATTGAGGCTTTTGAAATGCAAATTGATCTGGCTTTAAAAAAAAACCTACCAATAATCATTCATTGCAGAGATGCATATAATGATGTTATCGATATTTTAGAAAAGAAAAAAAATAAAAACCTGAGAGGAATCTTTCATTGTTTTACAGGTACTTATGAAGATGCGCAAAGAATTATAAATCTCGATTTTAGTTTAGGGATTGGTGGCGTAGTAACATTTAAAAATGGTAAAATTGATCAATTCCTAAATAAGATTAGTTTAAAAAATATAGTTCTTGAAACAGATTCACCTTATCTAGCACCAGTCCCATACAGAGGCAAAAGAAACGAAAGTTCATACATAATTCACGTAGTGGAAAAACTAAGTGAAATTTATGATATGAAAATGGATCAAATTATTAGACAAACAAGTTTGAATTCATACAAAATTTTTAATTTCGATGCCCAGAATACTTAGAGAGGTGGCCGAGTGGCTTAAGGCGCACGCTTGGAAAGCGTGTATACGTTAATAGCGTATCGAGGGTTCGAATCCCTTCCTCTCTGCAACTTAAAAGCCTAACACTTAATCGATTTTGATTTGTGATTATAAGTTTTTTCTATATATTTAGCCTTCCAAAAAACTATAATAAAATTAAAATGAAAAAATTACTAACTATAGCCTTTGCATTTGGATTGATTTACTTTTTACCTCAACAAATGCATGCAAATTTAAATCAAGAACAAGAAGAAGAGGTTGAGGTTGTTGAAGCTCCAGCAGAGGAGATTCAAGAGGAGCCTCAAATGACTGTGGCTGAAGCCCCATCTGTTGGATTTACTCAAGAATTAAAAAATAGATTCATTGAAGGTGGTCCAGGATTTATGGGTATTGTTTTAGCTTGTCTCATTTTGGGTCTTGCCATCGCAATTGAAAGGATTATTTATTTAAATTTTGCGACTACCAACACTGAGAAATTGGTTGAGGATATAGAATCAGCTTTAAATTCTGGTGGAGTAGACTCTGCAAAAGAAATTTGTAGAAACACACCTGGTCCTGTTGCCTCAATTTTTTATCAAGGTCTCGATAGAGCTGGAGAAGGTGTCGAAAGTGCTGAAAAAGCTGTAGTTGCCTACGGTGGCGTTCAAATGGGACAACTTGAAAAAAATGTATCATGGATTTCACTCTTCATAGCCTTGGCACCTATGCTTGGTTTCATGGGTACCGTTATTGGTATGATCCAAGCTTTTGATAAAATTCAAGCAGCTGGTGATATGCAACCTTCATTAGTTGCCGGTGGTATTAAAGTCGCACTTCTTACAACTGTATTTGGTTTGATTGTAGCCATCATATTACAGATATTTTACAATTATATTGTAGCTAAAATTGATAGTATCGTCAATGATATGGAAGATGCCTCAATTACATTGATTGATATATTAGTATCTCATAAGAAATAATTCAATATGAATATTCAAAAAATAACCAACATAGTTTCTTGGACACTCGGCTTATTAGGTTTGTTGTTCCTATTCATTTTAATATTTCAAGGTGATGATTCAATAGAAGCCAATGCAATGCAGGGGAGTTATGGATTTGTCTCCTACATGATATGGTTGGCAATAATAGTTCTTTCTGTAGTAACCTTATCAACCCTTGTTTTTTCTCTAAAGAACATTGCTTCAGATAAATCCAAACTTAAAAAGTTTGGAATGTCAATCGGTTCTTTTCTATTGGTGATTGTCATTGCTTTTGTTTTTTCATCTGGAGTTGAAACTCCAATGGGAGATGGAAAAATGTTATCAGCTACCGGCTCTAGACTCGTTGAAACTGGAATTAAGACTTTTTATTTTTTAGTTTTAATTGCTGGCGGTTTAATGGTCTATAATTCTGTAAGTAAATTATTTAAAAAATAAAATATGGCAAGAAGATCGGCACCTGAAGTTAATGCTGGCTCAATGGCAGATATTGCGTTTTTGCTATTGATTTTCTTTCTTGTTACAACTACGATTGAAACAGACTCTGGTATAAATAGAAAGCTTCCTCCCATGGAGGAAATCATTGATCCTCCAATAATTAAAGAAAGAAATATTTTTACTGTCGTAGTTAACAAAAACAATCAGATACTTGTTGAAGAAGAGTTGATGGATCTTCGTGATTTAAGAAAAGAAGCTGTAGCTTTTTTAGATAATGGTGGTGGACTGGCAGAAGAAGCTTGTGATTACTGTCAAGGTGAAAGAGACCGTTCATCGTCAGATAACCCTGACAAAGCTATCATTTCTTTGAAGAATGATAGAGAAACTGATTATAAGGTCTACATTTCAGTTCAAAATGAATTAGTTGCTGCTTATAATCAACTAAGAAATAGAGAGTTTACAAGGTTGTACCCAGAGGAAAACATGAGCTATGTTGAGGCTGATAAGAAATATTCCGATCCCAGAACTGATAAATCAGTCAAAGAAAAGTTAAAGGAAAAAATATCTGTTATAAAATTGATGTTTCCAATGAAATTGTCTGAAGCAGAACCAAATAAAACAAGTTAATTATGTCTAAATTCAAGAAAAAAGGGAGTGGTGAGTTACCAAAGATTTCAACAGCATCTTTACCTGATATTGTTTTCATGCTCCTTTTCTTTTTTATGGTTGCTACAGTTCTGAGAGATAATACCTTACTTATTCAAAATACATTACCTGCTGCAGATCAGGTGCAAAAATTAGATAAAAAAGATCGTGTAATTTATATATATGCTGGTAAGCCAAGCTCCAGATATCAAGATAAGTATGGTGATCAACCAAGAATCCAACTTAATGACAAGTTTGCAACGGTAGCTGACGTAGGAGCTTATGTCTTAGCTGAGAGAGCTGCCAAAAGAGAAGAACTTCAAAATGTATTAACAACTGCCCTCAAGGTAGATGGTGAGACAAAAATGGGTTTAATTAGTGATATTAAACAGGAGCTCAGAAAAGTTAATGCTCTTAAAATCAACTATACCACTAGAATTGGCGATTACTCGCAAAATCAATAATCACCTCCACCATTCTTTTTTTATCTTTATCAAAACTGTCCTATGATTAAAAGAGTTTTTACCTTATTTTTAACTCTGTTCATATCCCTTGGTTTATTTTCACAAGAAAAGCAAAGATATTTTGAAGATCAATTTTACTTAGGATTAGCCTACAACTCATTAGGAGGAAAAGTTCAGGATTTTAAGGAAAATAAATTCTCTTACTCAATAAACTATGGTTTTGTAAAGGATATTCCCGTCAGTAAAAATGGAAAGTTTGCACTGGGTATTGGATTGGGATTAGCCCACAATTCATTAAATAACAATTTAAAGTTAAATAATTCAAACCTTGAGTTTATCCAGAATGTTGGTTCCATAAAAATTAACAGATATAATTTTACAGAATTTCATATACCTTTTGAAATCAGATGGAGGAATTCAACAGCAGATAGCTATAAATTTTGGAGAATTTACTCTGGTTTAAGATATTCAAGAGTTGTTAATTCTAAATATACTTTTGATGATAACAGCTCGAATCTTGAAATTGATGGTCTTCCAGTAAATAAGGATCAACTGGGGATAACTTTAAATATTGGCTATAACACCTGGAACATCAGCCTTTACCAGTCAATAGATTCCTTTTTTGTTCATGATACAAACAATGATATCAGCGATTTAAAACAATTTAGACTAGGGTTTATCTTTTACTTATTCTAAGAATACAAGGTATTTTTTTAACGAATTCTCTGTTATAGATGCTCAAAAATATTACTTTTGCAAAAATCTTTTATATTTACAGAATATAAACGACTAATATTAAATTTAAAAATATGAGAAATATTTTGTCTATGATGTTTGTATTGCTAAGTACATTCATCCTCGCACAAACTAATGTAACAGGTGTGGTTGTTGATAGTAATAACACCCCAATACCTGGTGCTAATGTTGTTTTTGACTCAACAACTGGTGCAGTAGCTGACTTTAACGGTGAGTTTTCTATTGGTGTAGACGCAACTCCACCATTTAGTTTAACTGTTTCCAGTATTGGATTTGAAACAACTACTATAACAGTAAATGCCTCTGATGCATCTTTTACTGTTACATTGAGTGATTCCGAGAATTTACTTGATGAGGTAGTATTATCCGCGTCTAGAACTGCGCAAAGTCTATTTGAATCTCCAGTTACGATTGAAAGATTTGATTTCAAAGATATTGCTGCATCTACAGGAGCAGATTTCTACCAAAGTTTAGAACAACTTAAGGGTGTTCAAGTCATTTCAACAGGTATCATCAATCAAACTTTAAATGCCAGAGGTTTTTCAACTGCATGGAATGAAGGTTTTGTTCAGCTTGTTGACGGAATGAACAATGAAGCCCCTGGTTTAAATTTCTCTGCTGGTAACTTGGCAGGGGTAAACGAATTAGATCTTTATAAAATTGAGTTCCTCCCTGGTGCATCATCTGCACTGTATGGACCCAATGCTTACAAGGGAATCTTAGTGATGAATACAAAAAATCCATTCGATTTTCAAGGTTTCAGTGCTTACGTTACACAAGGTGTAACATCTCAAGATGTAGCCGGTGATAATCATTATTTTGATTTTGGGATGCGTTTTGCTCACGCTTTTAATGACAAGTTTGCCGTAAAAGCAACCCTTGGATATGTAAAAGGTAAGGATTGGGCGGCTGCTGATTATTCAGACAAAAATAATCCAGTTCCTTTTATCCCTGGAACATTACAAAATGCTGATCCCTCATTATTCCCAACATACGATGGTTATAATGTTTATGGAGAGCAATCCACTACTTGGAACATGACGGATATCTTTACAGGCCTTGTTTTACCTGGCTTAGGTGCACAATTTGGAATACCTGCAGCTACCACAAGCTATTATGCTTCATTGTTTAATGCATTTGCTCCCAACTACTTTGGAACACAAGAAATTATGACTTCCGGATATACAGAAATGGCTCTTGATCCTAGAGGGGAAGCATCTAACTTTAAGTTCAATGTTGCTGGTCACTATAGATTTAATGGTAACTCAGAGCTTATTTATGTTTTTAACCAAGGTCGAGGTAATACGCTTCTTCAGGGAAATGCTAGATTCAAAATGGTGAATTTTGGTATTCAACAACATAAGTTGGAGTATAAGACCAAAAATTTTACAGCTAGAGCTTATAAAACAATTGAGAGTTCTGGTAATACAACACAGATGGATGCCCTAGGTGGTAACTTATTTGCTGCTCAGCCTGGTGGTGCTTTAGGTTGGTTTGGCGGATACTTCAACTCCTATTTTCAAACATTAGCCGGACAAATTAATCCTGACCCTCTAGCTGCTATTAATAATATGCTTGTAGGTATTTTATTTTATGGAGACACAAGTATGTATGATACTTGGGTCACACCAGGTATGAACTTTAATGCACACGCTGCAGGAAGAACAGCGGCTAATGCCAACATGCTTGTTCCTGGAAGCACAGCATTTAATGAAGCTTATGATCGAATTACAAGGACACCTATAGCGGATGGTGGTGCTGTGGTATTAGACAATACAATTTCTAACAGTTTTGAAGCGAGTTATGATGTAAGTGATCTTGTTGAAGGTTTTAATATGGTTGTTGGTGGTTCATTCAGAGAATATGTTTTAAGATCTAACGGAACACTTTTTACAGATTATGACGGCCCAATCAAAACAAATGAGACTGGAATTTTCGCGAGTGTACAAAAAGATATATTTGATGGTGCTATTAGTTTAAATGGTGCCTTAAGATATGATAAAGCACAAAATTATGATGGTAGTTTCACACCAAGAGTTGGTGCTTTGATTGACATTGCTCCAAATCATAACTTGAGAGTTTCATATCAAACAGCCATGAGAACACCAACAATGCAAGATATGTACATTGGACTGGGAAGTGGTACTCAAGGTGGTTTTCCAGTTGTATTATTTGGATCTTCACCTGACAGTGTTGAAAGATTTAGATACCAGCACAACACATTTACTGGATCATACACTGTAACTGGTGATATGGTTATGAATAATTCTTACAAAGCTGAGCAGTTGTTAGCAGGTACTATTGAGGTTGCTGAATTAGATAATGTTGAGCCAGAATACGTTCAGTCTAGGGAAGTTGGATATAGGTATAATGGTAAAAGACTTTCTATTGATATCAATGCCAACTGGTCAAAGTATCAAAACTTCATTGCCTCTAAAAATGTTATAGTTCCTTTTTATGGAAGTGTAGCTAATGGTTCTGCTTTGGCTGCAGTTGCAGCTAATGACGTTGCAATTTATGCCGTTGACAACAACACTGATGAGGTTGTAAGTACTATGGGATTAGATATTGGATTAGATGCTAAAATATTTGGCAAGTTCGACTTTGGAGCAAAGTTCGCATACAATGAAATGGATAGAAGCAATATTGATCCAAATTACGAGACTTCGTTCAATACCCCTAAGGTTAGAGGAAGATTATCATTAGGTTCGACTGAGATTGGAGATAATATTGGATTTAATGTTTCTGCCAGCTATCACAATTCATTCTTGTATGAATCCACTTTTGCTGATGGTATTATTCCAGCAAACTGGATATTCAATGCATCCATGAGTTTCGATGTGCCTGAACTACAAAGTGTAATTAAGGTTGGAGCAGTTAACTTAACTGGTGACGATTATGCCAGTATACCTTACACTGGACTGATTGGTAGTCAATATTATATTAAGTTTACCTTAAATCCGTAACATATCAACAAATAATGTTAATAAAGGCGCTTTTCAAGCGCCTTTTTTTATTCAGATAAAATACAAGTTTGGATTATATTTGTATATCCTAAAATTCAAAATGCGTTATGTCACAAAAATTTGGTAAAGTTTCTCAGATCATTGGACCTGTAGTTGATGTTTCTTTTGATACAACATCGACAGTTCTTCCTAATATTTATGATTCACTCGAAGTTAGTAAAGATGATGGGTCTACACTTGTCTTAGAAGTTCAATCCCATGTTGGAGAGGATATGGTAAGAACCATTTCCATGGATTCGACTGATGGACTTCAAAGAGGCCAAGACGTTGTTTCAACTGGAAGTCCTATCCAGATGCCTACAGGAAAAGAAATATACGGAAGACTTTTCAATGTTATGGGTGATTCCATTGATGGAATGAAAAATTTACCCAAAAAAGGTAAATCTGGCTTGCCCATTCACAGAGAAGCTCCTGCTTTTGATCAGTTGTCTACCTCCACTGAGGTTTTATTTACTGGTATAAAAGTTATTGATTTAATAGAACCTTACGCAAAAGGTGGTAAAATTGGACTTTTTGGAGGTGCCGGTGTTGGAAAAACAGTTTTAATTCAAGAACTCATTAACAATATCGCTAAGGGCCACGGTGGTCTTTCTGTTTTTGCAGGTGTTGGTGAAAGAACTCGCGAGGGAAATGATTTACTTAGAGAGATGCTTGAGTCCGGAATTATTAATTATGGAAAAGAATTTATGGAGTCTATGGAAAATGGTGGATGGGATCTGAGTAAAGTTGATGAAAAAGCTTTGGAAAAATCAAAAGCTACGTTTGTTTTTGGACAAATGAATGAGCCACCTGGTGCAAGAGCAAGAGTCGCACTCTCAGGACTAACAGTGGCAGAATATTTTAGAGATGGTAGTGATGATGGGCAAGGAAAAGATGTTCTATTTTTTGTTGACAATATTTTTAGGTTCACTCAAGCCGGTTCTGAGGTTTCTGCATTATTAGGTCGTATGCCCTCTGCTGTTGGGTATCAACCCACTTTAGCTACTGAGATGGGCGCCATGCAAGAAAGAATTACATCGACAAAAAAAGGTTCAATTACATCAGTTCAAGCTGTTTATGTTCCTGCTGATGATTTAACTGACCCAGCTCCAGCTACAACATTTTCTCACCTTGATGCAACTACCGTTTTATCAAGAAAAATTGCCGAGTTAGGTATTTATCCAGCTGTTGATCCATTAGATTCAACATCAAGGATTCTAACACCTGAAATTCTTGGTGATGATCATTATAATTGCGCTCAACGAGTTAAGGAAATGCTTCAAAAATATAAAGAACTGCAGGATATAATTGCAATTCTTGGTATGGAAGAATTATCAGAAGAGGACAAATTAACCGTTTCGAGAGCTAGGAGAGTACAAAGATTTTTATCTCAACCATTCCATGTAGCTGAGCAGTTTACCGGAATACCTGGTGTCCTTGTTGACATAAAAGATACAATTAAGGGCTTTAACATGATTATGGATGGAGAATTGGATCATATTCCTGAAGCTGCATTTAATTTGAAAGGAACTATTGAGGAAGCAATCGAGGCTGGAGAAAAAATGATTGCAGAATCCAAATAATAATATGCAATTAGAAATTGTAAGTCCAGAAAAAACCATTTTTAGTGGTGATGCAAAATCAGTCCATTTGCCTGGCTCTGAGGGTCATTTCCAAGTATTAAATAATCATGCACCAATCGTATCTACCTTAAAGAAAGGTAAAATTCTGATTGATGGAGTTGATAATAATCCAGAAAGTGATTTTTTAAATTTTTCAAATGGAAAGGCATCATTGGAGATAAAATCTGGAGTAGTAGAAATGAAAAAAAATAAGTTAATTATTTTGGTTGATTAATTTTTTATTTTTTGAAAGAAAAACTAATTCTAATACTAATCTTTATTTCGCTAACGATTAGTTCCCAAACTACTCAGCAGCTTGACGAGGTTGTTGTTTCAGACTCAAAAATTAATATTCCTTTTAGTAAAAATTTTAGGTCAATTCAACTAATTGATTCAAAAACCATTGAGGAGATTGGAGCAAGAGATGTTACGGAGTTATTACAACTACTCACAGGAATTGATGTAAGAAGAAGAGGAGTTTCGGGTACACAAGCTGACTTATACATTAGAGGAGGTGGTTTTGATCAAACATTACTTTTAATTGATGGAATGAAAATGGATGATATTCAAACAGGTCATCACACACTAAATTTACTTTTACCGGTTCAGTTAATTGAAAGAATTGAAATTATAAAAGGACCTGCTGCCAGAATTTTTGGACAAAATGCATTCAGTGGTGCAATTAATATTATAACAAAAACCCTTAAAAAATCCAAAAATAAATTTGTCAAGATTTATGCTAAAGACATCTCATACGGCTCATACGACCAACTTAACTATTCCATAAGGATGAGAACTAGCATTGAAGATAAATTCAATTCATTGATATCATTTCATAAGACTAAATCTGATGGTTACAGATACAATACAGACTTTAAAAACGATTTTATTTTTATGAAAAATAATATAAAATCTAAAAATGGATCCATAGATATCATCTCCGGATTTACGGAGAAAAAGTTTGGCGCAAATGGCTTTTATGCTAGCCCAGAGGCAATTGATCAATATGAGGAAACACAATCAAGTTTTTTTGGAGTATCTACAAAATTTAAAAAAGAAAAATTGATTGTAAAACCAAAACTATATTGGAGAAGAAATCAAGATGAATATGTCTACATTCGAGATAATCCCGAAATATATAGAAACTTA
Organism: uncultured Bacteroidota bacterium; assembly: GCA_902614065.1. Classification (GTDB taxonomy): domain Bacteria; phylum Bacteroidota; class Bacteroidia; order Flavobacteriales; family Flavobacteriaceae; genus Eutrophosalina. The sequence continues at coordinate 83,017 of CACMJT010000006.1, forward strand.
CATATCTCAAACAAGATTTATTTTGATTTAAACTTCATTAAGTTTTATAATTCAGGAAGTTTTTCGAATTTTGGTATTGATAATTCACAGTCTTACATCTCAAGCAATAATTTAGGTTCCCATAAAAGATTTACATCAACAGTTTATTTTGACCATACATTTCATTTGTTAGATGATAAACTTATTGTTTCTCCAGGATTTTCTGTCTCATATTTTTCGGATTTGTCTTTTCATTTCTTTCCTGGTATAGATTTAGGGTATCACCTTTCAGAGAAATCCAAATTGTATGCAAATTTTGGAAAAACTTATAGAATTCCAACCTACACGGATCTTTATTATTCTGACCGAAACACTATTGGAAATCCTGATTTAGACCCTGAACATGCTGTAAGTAATGAACTGGGTTTTAAATTTGAAAATGAGAAAATTCAACTATCATCTTCCTTTTTTCAAAGAAAGTCTACAAACATAATCGACTATGTTAAAGAAAATGAAACCGAAAAGTGGAGAGCTACAAACATTAGGAATCTGGATACAAAAGGTTTTGATGTTGACTTAAGCTATGCAAAAGTATTAAGAATTGGTTACACATATCTTTTTGATGATTCTTATGTTAATGATATCAATTTTTCTCGTTACTCAATCAATTCACTCAAACACCAATTAACATCAAGAATATTTTTGAATTACTCTAAAAGATTATCACAAAATTTGATGCTTAAGTATGGGGAAAGGTCAGACAAGTCAAACCACTCAGTTGTAGATACAAATATTAAGTATAGTCTTGGAAGCAAAGGTTATTTATTTTTTTCTTTAAACAATATATTTGACGAGTCATACTCAGAAACCAATCTGGTCCCCATGCCTGGAAGAAATTTTTTATTTGGATTTATTAATTACTTCGAGTAAACAAGTTCACCGTCAATATAGGTTTGTATTACTTCTGTATTTGGAATTAAGTCTGCTTCTACTTCCATTATATTTTGATTTAAAACAATAAAATCTGCACTTTTCCCAACTTCTAAACTTCCTTTTTCATGTTCCTCAAAATTAAAATAAGCTCCCCATATAGTCATACCTTTCAGCGTTTCTTCTCTTGTTAGTGAATTTTCCATTTGGAATCCATTTTCTGGATAACCGTTTAGGTCCTTACGCTCAACTGAACTGTAAAACGTATGAAATGGATTTACTTTTTCAACAGGAAAATCAGTCCCTAGAGCTACTCTACTGGATGAATTTAGTAAATCTTTGAAGGCATATGCTCCTTTTATTCTTGAACCTAATCTATCATATGCCCAGTACATATCACTTGTTGCGTGTGTAGGTTGAATGGATGGTAAAATTTTTTCATTATACAACTCAAATTCGTTAATGTCAACAACTTGAGAATGTTCGATTCTCCAGCGAGGGTCATCAATATCCTTAAGAATTTTTTTATATTCATTTAATAGAACAGAAACAGTAGAATCTCCGATAGCATGAGTATTCATTTGAAAACCCATTTTGGCAATCTCTTTTGCATAAAACTTTAAATCTTCCGCACTTGTTCTAAGAATTCCATAATTGTGAGGATCATCACAATATGGACTTTTCAACACAGCACCTCTTGAACCTAATGCTCCATCTCCATAAACCTTGAATGATCGAATATTGAGTTTTTTGGATTTATATATTCCTTCTTTTTTAAATTTTTCAATATTTTTTTTGGAAACACTTATCATCGCATAAATTTTAATTTTCAGGTCGTTAGACTTGTGTAAACTATCAATGATAGATGTTATATTGGTGCTTAAGCCTGCGTCATCAACAGTTGTTAAACCATAACTAAAACAAATTTCTTCAGCTTGTTTTAGTGCATCAATTTTTTCGTTCAATGTCTTCTCAGGTAAAACTTTATCAACCAATGCCATAGGACCATCAATCAAGACGCCAGTTGGTCTGTTGTCTTTTAACAGAACAAGACCCCCACGAACTAATGTGTTTTTATCAATTCCAGCTAGTTTAAGAACATTATCATTTACAATATATGCATGTCCATCAATCCTTTCAAGAACAACCAACTTATCTTTAAATTCCTCATTAAGTTTTGTATTTATTGGAAATTTTTTTTTAGCCCAATCATTTTGATCCCAGCCTCTACCAAGTATTACGTCAGTTTCATTATTTAATTCATAGTTTTTTAATCTTTGAATAATCTCATCAAAAGAGTTAGTATCTCTAAGGTCAACAACTTGCTGATCAAGACCAAGATTATAAAAATGACAATGTGAGTCAATAATTCCAGGTATGATGGTTTCTCCATTTAAATCAACAATTTTAGTTGAAGTATATTTTGAGTCTAAATTTTTGACATCTATATCTATTATTTGCCCATTTTTTATAGCCATTGATTTTGCAATTGAAAAATTATTATCAACCGTATATATTTTGGCATTGATGACAATTAGATCAACTTCATTTTTTCCAAAACTGTAAATAAAAAAAACAGCTACTAAAAAAAAGAGTTTAAAGTTTATTGATTTCATTGTAAATAATTTCATGTTCCCATCCTCTGTAGTTAAAATAATCAAAAATTTTTTTCTTCATTATTATTTTCTTTTCATTTTTAAATTTTTCGATTAAAAAATTAAAACGTTCTTTAAACTTAGCTTCGTAAATATTCTGATTGATTTGTTTCATAGCAATTTCAATATTCTTTTTTGATATCGATCTCTTTTTTAATTCCAAAATCAATCTAATTTTACCCCAGTTTTTGTTTTTGAATTTTCCTCTAACAAAGCTTTCTGAAAAACGTGTTTCGTTCAAGAAGTCATCAGCAATTAGTTTGCCAATTACTTCGTTAATATCTGTATTTGATGACGTATACGTTTTTAGTTTTTTATAAACTTCTGCGTGACATCTTTCTTGGTATGAACAATAATATTCTCCTTTTCTGCGAAGTTCTGGAATACTCAAATACTTATTCATTAGAAATAATATAAAAAAAAAAGCGGCATAAGCCGCTTTTTAGTGATGATTAATCTTTCCTTTAATGTTGAAAAATCTGTAGTGTAAGTAAGTATAAGAATCCCTAGGTATCACTTTGATCCATTGCTTGTACTTAAAAAACCACTTTACTCTCATAGAAATTAAACCTTTAGTTATGTAAGCCGCTATAAATGGGTGTAAATGCAACTTAAGATTCTTTTTTGAAATGTGTTTATTTCTGAGAATTTTTTCTATGGAATTATTAATCTTATCTATAATAACAATAGGAGCTTCAATTTTTCCATTACTATTGGGGTTATTTTCCTTCGTAGTAATATTCATTTCGGGTCTTACCCTCTGTCTGGTCATTTGTATCAATCCTATTTTACTTATTGGTAGAATTTTGTGTTTTGCTCTGTCTGATTCCATTTCAGATTTGAAATGGTCAAACAATTTTTTTCTATTCTCCACTTTAATCATATCGATAAAATCTAAAACAATTATTCCGCCCATATCTCTGAGCCTTAACTGTCTTGCAATTTCAGATGCAGCAATTAAATTTACTTCTAATGCTGTTTCTTCTTGATTAGAACTTTTGTTGGAACGATTTCCACTATTAACATCAACAACATGAAGGGCTTCAGTATGTTCAATAATCAGGTAAGCACCCTTGCTCATTGAAACTGTTCTTCCAAATGCTGACTTTATTTGACGTTCAATACTGAAATGTTCAAATATTGGAGTATCAGATTTATAATATTTAACAATTGAGTTTTTATCAGGAGCAATTTGTTCAATATAGTCCTTAAGCTCGTAACATAAACTTTTGTCATTACAATACACACCTTTAAATTTTTCGTCGAAAACATCTCTGAGTATAGAGGATCCTCTGTTTAATTCGCTCAGGATTCGTGAGGGTACTTTCGAACCATTAATTTTTTTACAGAGATTTATCCATTGATTGTATAAACCCTGTAAGTCCTTACTTAATTCAGCTGTTTTTTTTCCTTGAGCCACAGTTCTGATTATAACACCAAAACCTTTAGGCCTGAATTCTTCAATCAAATCTTTTAGTCTATTCCTTTCATCTTTGCTTCTAATTTTTTGAGAAACAGAAATTCTATTAGAGAAGGGAATAAGTACTAAAAATCGACCTGCAAATGAGAGCTCGGAACTGATCCTTGGACCTTTCGTAGAAATAGGTTCTTTTATTATTTGAACTAATAGGTTTTGATTTGCTTTTATTACATCATCAATCTTACCTTGTTTTTCAATTTCTTTTTCAAATTTAAATTTTTCAAGAGAGTAATTAGTGATTTTTCCATCACTCACTAAGTTGGTAAATTTAATAAGAGACTTAACTCTTGGTCCTAAATCATGATAATGAAGAAAAGCATCTTTTTCATAACCAACATTAACAAAGGATGCATTTAAACCTGAGATTGTTTTCTTTACATTAGAAATAAAAATATCACCAACCCCAAACTTATTATTGTCCTTTTCTCTTTGTAGTTCAATGAGTCTACCTTCTTGTAAAAGAGCATAATCAACAGCTGAATTAATTGATCTTACAATTAATTCTTTATTCACAATTAATAATTTTAGTTAAACTTTTTTTATCGAGCTTGTATTGTGTAAGCTCTAAATGTCAATGATCGTACAGACTTTTTTTACTTTTTCTTGTGTCTGTTGGCTCTACTTCTTTTTTTTCTTTTGTGAGTAGCAACCTTGTGTCTTTTTCTTTTTTTTCCGCTAGGCATAAGTTAGTTGTTATTTTTTACATCTTCAACAAAAATTTTTGCTGGTTTAAATGATGGTATTGAATGAGCAGGAATTTTTATAGTAACATTTTTTGAAATATTTCTACCTGTTTTTTCTGCTCTTTTTTTAACAATAAAACTTCCAAAACCTCTCAAATAAACATTTTCACCTTCACTCAATGAATTTTTAACTTCTTCCATAAAATCCTCAACTGTTGCAAGTACTTCATTTTTTTCAAGTCCTAGATTTGAAGATATCTTTGTAACTAATTCTGCTTTCGTCATTTTTATTTGAATTTTTTAAAATTTTTGATTGCCAAATATATAAATTTATATTCTCATATAAATTTTTAATATATTTTTTTTGGTACAATCAATTTCTGACATAAATCTTTCAGACAAGTTGATAAAATGGTTCTTAAGCAATAAAAGAGATCTTCCTTGGCGAAAAACTAAAGATCCTTACTTGGTTTGGGTTTCTGAAATTATTTTACAACAAACTAGAATTGAAACGGGAATAAAATATTACCACAGTTTTATTAAAAAATATCCAGATGTAAAATTACTTGCTAAATCTAACCAACAGCAACTCTTAAAAATATGGGAAGGCTTGGGTTATTATTCAAGAGCATTAAATATGCATAAAGCGGCAAAACAAGTTTTGCTAAATCATGGTGGTGTTTTTCCAAAAGATTACTTGTCGTTAATTAAGTTACCTGGTGTTGGTGATTATACAGCTTCAGCGATAAGTTCAATTTGTAATAATGAAAAACAAGCTGTTGTCGACGGAAATGTATTGAGATTCATTTCAAGACTACTAAAAATTGAAGAATCAATCGACTCTTTAAAAACAAAAAAACGGATCAAAAAATATTTAAATGAAAAAATTTCTGTCGAAAACCCCGGTGACTTTAATGAGGCTATTATGGATTTTGGTTCTACCGTATGTAAGCCTAAAAAATTCTTATGTCAAAGTTGTATTTTTTCTTTAGAATGTCAAGCATATCTTTCAAATACAGTTAAAAATTATCCAATAAAATCACATAAAATTAAATCTCCTAGAAAAGAAATGAACTACGTAATAATCATTTCTGATGACAATAAAATTTATTTAAATAAAAGAACTGATAAAGGAATTTGGAAAAATTTATTTGAGTTTTTTTTAATTAAAGATGATCAAATGCCAATAACAAAAAGTATGATTGTTAGAAGCTTGTCAAAAAAATTTACTTTTAATTCTAATAAATTGAAATTCCATAAATCCATTGTACATAAGTTATCTCACATGGATTTAAAAATGAATTTTTATTTGGTTGAGGTTAGACATAATAATAATAAAATGTATGATTATAAAAGTTTAAGTAAAATACCTTTTCCTAAACCATTAAAAGTTATTTTAGATGATTTTGTATGATGATGTTTTATTATATTTGAGTTATGAGTGGATCATTAAACAAAGTAATGTTAATTGGAAACCTTGGAGATGATGTTAAAATGGTGAATTTTGATGATGGGGGATGTTTGGGTAGATTCCCGATTGCAACGAATGAAAGCTACAACAACAAACAAACTGGAGAAAAAGTTGTTAATACTGAATGGCATAATATAGTCGTTAAGAATAAAGCTGCAGAAATTTGTGCAAAATATTTAAAAAAGGGGGATAAGGTTTATGTTGAAGGTAAATTAAAGACCAGAAAGTGGAAGGGTGATGATGGAGTTCAAAGATATTCAACCGAGGTTCACGTTTCGGAGTTTAACTTTCTTTCTAATAAAAATGATTTGTCCAGCCCAGCGGTTAATGAACCACCAATGAATCCACCTACCACTACTCAAGATTCAATGGCTTCATCCGACAATACAGATGATCTGCCCTTTTAAAGTTAATTTCAAAACTTTGAGTCCTCTATTAAATAATCTTAAAAAATGAGAATTTTTTGGATTTTTTTAGTTTTGTTTTCTTGCGATTCAACAATAACACCAAAACAAAGTGCATTTTTTGCACCTGAGTTTAGTGCACCATCCCACAATTCATTTACAACTGAATGCAAGTACAGTTTTTCAAAAAATAAAATTGCCAGAATTGAATATCTAGACAATTGTAATTTCAATATTGTTTACGATAATTTAAATGCTAAAATTTTCTTTAGCTCTATTAATATCAATAATAATTTTCCAGACATTATTAAGGTTTTTGATGAGAGAATAATTGAGAATTCCGCCAATATAACTGAAGTTAAAGTAAGCGAATACACTGATGACCAAATTTTAGTTTATAGCAGAATGTTTAACTATGTTGGGAATGCGCCCAGCAATCTTCATTTTTATTTGACCGACTCCACATCCAATTTTTTGGCAGGAAGTTTGTTTTTCAACACTGAACCAAACTATGACTCTTTACTACCCTATATTAATTACATAAGAGCTGATGTTAGAAAACTTATTGAAAACTTTGAGTGGAATAAATGACAAACAATAATAAAAAGTGGATTCTTTTATTGATACTTTCTGTAATTTGGGGAAGTTCATTTATATTAATTAAAAAAAGTTTAGTTGGGTTAACACCACTTCAAGTTGGAAGTCTAAGAATTATCTTTACTGCTATTGTAATTTCGATTTATTCATACTCATCCCTTAAAGAAATCCCAAAAAAAAGTTGGAAGTGGATCATTTTGACTGCATATATAGGCACATTCTTTCCAGTTTATTTAGTAAGTTTTGGGCAAACTGAAATTGAAAGTGGTCTAGCATCAATCATAACTACTTTGACTCCGATCAATACTTTAATAATTGGAATAATTTTTTTCAGCCTGACCTTTACTATTAAACAAGTTGTGGGCTTGGTTGTTGCTTTTTTTGGTGGGATACTTTTATTATATAATGGAGGAATTTCCCCAAATTACAATGTTTACTTTTCAATTTTTATTTTTTTTACAACAGTTGGTTATGGAGCATCAGTAAACTTAATAAAGACTTACTTAACAGAAATATCACCCTCAGCAGTTACAGCAGGAATTTTTCTGTCAATCCTACCTCCTGCCATCTTGGTATTATTTTATTCTGATTTTTTTGCCTTGAAATTGGGTCAATCCAATATTTATGAATCAATAGTATTTGTTTTCTTACTGGCTTTGTTCAGCAGTGCTATTGCTCAAACACTCTTTAATAGGTTTGTTAAGTTAGCATCACCCTTGTTTGCTTCTGCGGTGACATATTTAATGCCTATCGTGGCGATTTTTTGGGGAGTAATTGATGGTGAAGTTCTTAGTCTCAAACAGTACGTAGCCACTATAATTATTCTTTCAGGTGTTTATTTAGTCAATAATAAACAGAAAACTATTTAAAATCACTTTCAGTGAAGGGTTCGTTGAATTTAATTTCTTCAAATTCAATCGTAATGGTTTGCATCCCGTTTATAATTTCGGTTTTAAAAGGATATAAAATTCCATCAACATCTGTATAATCTGAAAATTTTCTTGTCGTGGTTATTGAGTTACCTTCGACCAAGGTAGTTTCTTCACTCCTCTCAAGAAGACCAGAATTGATATCGTAATATTTTATGGTTTTATCATCAATTTTAATTTTCACCAAATCATTGCCACCTATTGTAGTGTATCCAACAACTTGCAATTGTGATGAATCATAATAAAGTTCCTCAAAAATTCCCTTCTTTGATTTGGAACTGTTTATCTGATCTTCACTAAATGGAATGTTTTGGCCCATTTGCTCCATATATCCCGTTTCACCATTAAATTTTTGTTTCATTATTGTTCCCATCTCTGGAGCGTTCATTTCAAGAGATGTTTTATTTGGGTTTTGCTGCTTAATTATAACGGATGGCTTGAATGGTGCTTGAGGAATTTCAAAATCACCTACCATCATTATAGATTCAACGGACTCTAACTTCTCTTTTCCCCCAGTTGCCTCAATATATTTAGATATAACTTCAGACGGTGAAACTTCAACTTGATTGTAAGAATTGATTAAAAATAGTAAAGCAAAAAGTGATAATATGTTTTTCATACAACCAATTTAACCAATTTTTAACCATGAAAGTTGTCTTTTTAAATAATAAATATTTTTTGTTCAAATTATTCGGATTTAATTATATTTGCCCCGCTATAAGATGAATGCAATAGTTAAAATTTCTGGAAAACAATATAGTGTTGAGAAAGACACTAAGCTTTTTGTTGATAAACTTCAAGAAAAAGAGGGTGCTAAAGTTAAATTTGATGATGTTTTGATGGTTGATAATGGAAAAGATACTAAAATTGGTAATCCATTAGTAGTTGGAGCATCTGTTGAAGCAAAAATTGTTAAGCATTTTAAGGATAAAAAAGTTATTGTTTTCAAAAAAAAGAGACGAAAGGGTTATAAGGTTAAAAATGGACATAGACAACAAATGACAGAGATTATCATTGAGAAGGTGAACGAAAAGTCTGCTGCCAAGGCCAAAGTGGCCACCAAGCCCAAGGAAGAAAAACCAAAAGCAAAGGCAACAAAAACCAATAGTAAAACAAAAAAATAATAAGAAATGGCTCATAAAAAAGGTGTCGGTAGTTCCAAAAACGGTAGAGAATC
>CACMJT010000007.1 GCA_902614065.1 uncultured Bacteroidota bacterium
GTCATAGAGTATCTGAAGTTGAGAAAAATGCCAAGAGAGAAACTGGGGAAAGAATATTAGGAATTGATCCAAAAACTGGAAGACAAGTTAGCGTTAAATTGGGTAAGTTTGGTCCAATGGTTCAAATTGGAAAGGTCGATGATGAAGAAAAACCACTTTTTGCTAGCTTATTGCCTGATCAACAGATTAGTAGTTTAACAATTAAAGATGCATTAAAGTTATTCGAACTTCCATTTAAGGTCGGGGAATATGAAGGTGAAGATGTTATTTCTAACATTGGAAGATATGGTCCCTATATAAAATTTCAAAACACTTTTATATCAATTCCCCAAGGATTTTCTCCATTCACAATTTCAATTGAAAAATCTGTTGAACTAATAATAAATAAGTTGAAAGAAAACAAACCAATAACTAATTATGAAGGTTTTGATGTGACAAAAGGAAAGGGAAGGTTTGGACCATATATAAAGTGGAATGGTATCTTCATTAATGTAAATAAAAACTATGATTTTGAAAATCTTTCCGAGGATGATTGCATAAAATTGATTGTTGAAAAAAAGGCCAAGGACGCTGAAAAAATATTAAAAGTCTGGGATTCTGAGAAAATCTCAATAGAAAAAGGAAGATGGGGAAAAATTTATATTATTAAAGGAAAATCTAAAATTCCAATTTCAAAAGATATTGATGTTGATTCTATTGACCTAAAGACTGCAAAAAGTTATTTTAGAAAAAAATAATAATATTGATAAAAGATTACTTCATTTCTCTATCTGATTTTAAAGTATTTGTAAATGAACTAAACAATAATTCGCTTGGTAGAAATATTGTTATCAATGGAATTGACGATTTTGATTTAGATCAATCATTTGACCTAGCAATTTTTTCAATTAATGATTTACAAATTGATCAAGAAAATTTTTCAGATTTTACCAAAAAGATTAGAAAAAAAATATACAGTTTATCCAATGGAGGCTGGAATTTAAAGATATTAGATCTTGGTATTTTCAATAAAGGAAATCAACACTCTGATAGCCAGTTTGCTATTAATGAAATTTTAAATCAATTATCAATTTTAAAAGTAAAAGTATTAGTTATAAACCTTGGCAATAACCTACTATTTGATTTTTACCACGCATCTAAACAAAATAATAATTTAGTAAACATAGTATCAGTTGACAATAAGGTTCCCGATAATTCATTAATAAGAAAAATTTTAGATGATGATAATTGCAAACTTGGTGAATTTTCTTGTGTTGCTTATCAAAAGCATATCAATAGTACCGATGAAATTGATCTCTTTAAAAACATGTTGTTTGAAACGTACAGCTTGGGTAAAATAAAAAACAAAGTAGCCAATACTGAACCAATTTTCAGAAATTCAAATTTGATGGATATTAATATTCGTGCAGTAAAGTCTGGTGACATAAATAATTCTCATGTATTCACAAACGGATTATCCTCATATGAGTTCTGTACTCTAAGTAGGTTTGCGGGTTTATCTAGTAATTTAGATTTAATTTCCTTTTCTTCTTCTTATCAATCTTCTTCGATTTCATCATTAATTTCTGAGGGTATATGGTATGCAATTGATGGTATGAATAATGTTATTGATGAAAATGTAGATCTTAATTCAGAAAACTTTGTCATATATAATGTTACGGTCAACAATCATGATTTGAAATTCGTTAAAAGTTCAATAACAAACAGATGGTGGGTAAGCATAGAAAATATTAACATTGTACAGATGGAAAAATCATATATTCCGTGTGTTGAAGATGATTACATATTGTCAAAAAACTCTATTTTGTCAGACAGGATTTTATTGAGAATAAAAAATAAAATAAGCTAAAATTAAATCAAAAGTATTATTTTAGGGTCCAATTTTTGATATTGTATCTATAATATAGTATGAAAAAGACCTTATTATTTATAACATTTATATTTCTTATGTTGTCCTGCTCAAAGGATGATAGAGGTGATTTAGTTGGAGTCAAAGCATCAAAATTTTTTCCAAATAAACCTCAAGGAATGGTTTTAATACCTTCCGGCTCATTTGTCATGGGTCCCTCTAACCCGAATGCTTACATGGATCAAAACCCAACACTGAAAACAGTTTCACTCAAAGCATTTTACATGGATGAAACGGAGATTTCTAATAGTGAATACAGACAATTTGTTAATTGGGTTAGAGACTCAGTTGTTAGAGATGAACTTGCAAGAGCAGCATACGAAAAAATTGGTGACGAATTTAATGAAGAGGATCCATTATGGGATTATATGCCTATCGCTAAGTTATCACAATCTGATGACGAAGAAAAAACTGCTTACCAGGAATATTTGGAGCAGAATGCTTTAGGTTTTTTAGATATTGATAATAAATTTACCTACAAACTCAATTGGGATGCAGAATTACATTGGGATTATGAAGACTATGTAGATTCTAATTACGCAGCCGTTCTTGAGGGTGGTTCAGGTGCAGAAACATCAGGATTTTACGAAAATTTACCAAGTCCAATTAATGAAAAAGGAGAGGCCAAAGATTACATCAAAACCAATGATTCACTTGGTGGTTTTGAGGGTTTCATGGTTCCTGCTGACAAAACTCCGAATGGACTAAGAGCTTTCAAAACAAAACGAATTGTTTACAGTTACAGGGAATTTAATGTTGACCAAAATAAATGGTCTGAATTTAAAAATATTGAGGTTTACCCCGATACAACTGTTTGGTACAAAGATTTTGCATTTAGTTATAATGAGCCTATGCATAATGACTATTTCTGGCATGATGCTTACAATGAATATCCTGTTGTAGGTGTTTCCTGGGAACAAGCCAAAGCCTTTGCACACTGGAGAACTTTTTATAAAAATCAAAATCAAAGAAAGGCTAGAAAAAATATTCAATTAGTTAGTGAATTTAGGCTACCTACGGAAGCAGAGTGGGAGTATGCAGCAAGAGGAGGTATTGAAAGAGCGGAGTTTCCATGGGGTGGACCCTACACATATGATGAAAAGGGTTGTTTTCTTGCTAATTTTAAACCTGAAAGAGGTGATTATGCAGCTGACCAAATTTTATATACGGCTGAAGTAGAGTCTTATTGGCCAAATGATTTTGGATTATACAACATGTCAGGTAATGTAGCAGAATGGACTGACTCTAATTATGAAAAAGATGCAACTGACCTAGTTGCCGGTTTAAACCCTAATGTTGAAGGGTCTAAAACAAATAATCAAAAAGTAGTAAGAGGTGGATCATGGAAAGATGTAGCTCATTTTTTAAAGGTATCTACGAGAGATTATGAGTACCAAAATACGAAAAGGTCATACATAGGTTTTCGAACAGTCCAAAGTTATCTTGGTGAAGATGTAGGTTTCGAACAAAACCCAAATAAAATATTTTAATTAAAACTATAAACTAAAAATTAAGAACTATGAAAAAACAATTTATACCCGACAATTACATGGAATTATTCTTCGGTGTGGGAGCCGCAGTTGTAATTATTGGTGCATTATTAAAGATTATCAATGCATCGCTAATTTTTTCAGCTAATACTTGGCTTATTGCAGGACTGTCAACTGAGGCAATAATATTTACTCTATCGGGGATACAAGGTTATTTTCTTTCATCACCTGGAGCTGAGGAGGAAGATGCAGTAAGTACAATCGCTGTTGAAACTGCTGCACTACAAAAAGCAGTAGATGGAACTGTCAAAGGTTTAAATAGCTTAAATGCTAATTTATCCTCTGCGTCTAAAGCTGCACAATCAATTTCAGTACCCTCTGATTTGTCATCCAATGCGCAATCGGTTAGTGATGGTCTCTCATTAGCAAGTTCAAGTATTGAGGAAATCAATAAATTGTATCAAAACTTAGGAAAATCATTATCTCAAGTAAATTCTGCGACCAATGCATTGGACATCCCCGAAGGAATTGGTGAAGAGTTAGAGAAAATGAAAAATACAATCAAAGAGTTGAATGCTAAGTATGAAGCTATGCTTGGCGCAATGAACAAATAAAAATGGCAGGATCTTCAGGAACACAAACGAGAAGTCAACAATCTCGTCAGAAAATGATAAACATGATGTACCTCGTGTTTATTGCCATGCTTGCTCTACAAATAAGTAAAGAGGTTTTGGCTACCTTAGGCATATTAAGTGAGGATATGGAGAAGTCCACTACCGAGCTTAAAATTTCTATAGATAATGCTTACACCATTATCGATCAAAATAGCAATCAGGATTACTATAAAATTCCAAATGAGGAGTTGCCTAAGTTGAAAGCTGCTACTGATGAGTATTTTGATTTTCTTCAGAACATGAAAGATTCTTTAATTGGAATGGATGAAAATAATTATATGATTGATGTTGAATATCTTGATGAAAACGGAGAGGAAAAAATCAGTCAAAGAAGAGATTATCAAGTCATGGATAAAAGTAATTATTTAGATGAAATGTTTTTTATCAATGATGGCGTGACTGAAAAGGGGCAACAGTTCATTGATTACTTCAAAGGGTTTTCAGGTAAAGTTGAAACCGTTTTGGATTCAATTAAACAAAGAGATGCTAGAACTGTTCAATCCAATTATGGTTTTTCTGCTGCATTGTCCAATTTGTCACTGAGATTTGATTATCCTGATGATGATCAAGTTGTTAATCGAGATGGAATTAAGGAAGATTGGATTTATTATAACTATGAGAAATTCCCATTAGTTGCTTCGCTAGCTAAAATCACTAAGATTCAATCAGACATTAGATCTGTAGAATATGAAATTTTAAACGCTCTTGTAAGTAAGACTAAAGATCGTCAGCTTAGTTTTGACTCAAAAAGTACATTGTTGGAAACTGACAGACAAGCCTACTATACAAACAGCGTTGTTGACGCTAAGGTTGTGGTTGGAAATACTGACTCTAGTTTTAAACCTGACAGAGTTGATTTAAAAGTTGATAACATTAGCTTAAGAGATTCAGAATTTGAAGTTGTCGATGGTAAGATTAAACTCAACAAAAGATTTTCATCGCCAGGAATTAAGAAGTTATTTGGATACTTATTTTTTGACAACAATGGAAATACCGATAGTCTTTTAGTTGATACCCAATTTTATGTCATACCTAAACCTAATGAGGCTGTTGTATCACCAATCAATATGCAGGTATTCTATATAGGTCTAAGAAATGAAATAAAAGTCGCATTCCCAGGTGTGGCAGACTTAACTTCCATTAATGTTTCTGCCAATAATGGACAAGTAATTAAACAAAACGGAAAATATTACGCTGCACCTGACGCTGGTGTCACTAGTATGGATGTCATAGTATCAGGAAGAGCTAATGACGAAACTGTTAGAAGTGTAGTACCCTTTGACGTTGCAGAAGCTCCGCCAGGAAGAGGATCGGTTTTTACTGGGGTGGAAAGTTTTGTAAATACAGATGGTATATCGAAGAACAATTTAAAGTTCGGTCAGATCAGAGGAGAAAAACCACCATCTTTCCTTTATGATTATGCTATCAATGTTAAGAGATTTCAAATCAAAGTCGGAAACTTCAACACAAGAGATATAGTTGGAGATAGGGTCAATACTAATGCTTCAGCCTTAGCAGATATCGATGCTGCAAGCTCTGGCACAAGTGTTGTAATTACTATTTTAGATGCAGAAAAAATAGATGGAGATTTTAAATCACCAACTGTTGTTGAACCATTCGTTTTAACTCTTAGATAACATGAAAAAAGTTTTTTTACTCATTTTACTGTTTTTTATTGCGAATGTATCATTTGGTCAAGCAAACCTATTGAATGCTAAAAATCCCTCTGAAATTGGTGACTCCTCAGAAAGTAAAGAAGTCAGTGAATTTTTAGACTATGAATATGTTGACGACAAAGATATTCTTTGGTCTAAAGTCGTTTACGAATTTATTGATCTTAATGAAAGGTTAAATTTTCCTCTACTATTCCCAGTAAATGACACTAAATACGATGATACAAGAAAATCACTTTGGAGAGTAATAAGAGAAAATATTGAAAATGGAAAAATAAGTGAAGTTTATGACTCTAACAATGATAATTTCACTGAGGCATCAAGAATAATTGGCAAAGATAGCACTGACCTAGAAGCAAAAGTTTTTAAAAATTATAATATTTCTGATATATACAAATCCAAATACGTTCCAGAATCATTTGTCCCAAGGGAAGTTGCCTCATCCGCGGATATTTTTGGTTATGTTATTAAAGGTGTTTGGTATTTTGATAAAATCCATGCAGAGCTTAGGTACCGATTATTAGCAATCCAGCCATATGGGAAAGATTTAAAGACATCTGTAGATGGTGAAGAAACTGAGACAGGATATTTTTGGATCTGGTACCCATCTATTAGAGAGATTTTAGATGATCATTTAGTTTTTAATGATAAAAACAACAATAACAGAATCTCATTTGATGAACTTCTTATTAATAGAAGATTCAGCTCCTATATATACAAATATGATAATGTATATGGTGATAGAGAAATTAGAGATTATATTAGACAAAGAGATAATGAATCATATGCTCAATGGCAAACTAGAATCGTGATGGAATCCGAAAGAATCAAGAAAGAAATTCTAGATTTTGAAATTGATATGTGGGGTTATTAATAATGATAACTCATGAAGTCCAATATTGCCAAAGTTTTTTCTCTTTTATTCTTAGCAACATGTCTATGCTATAAATCTTATTCCCAAGATCCAGTCTTTACACAGTTTTACAATATTCCAGATTATTTAAATCCATCATTTACAGGCTTTTCTAAAGGAACTAAGGTTGGCATTATAAACAGAACCCAATGGTTTGGCTTAAATTACGGCTTAAATTCACAATTTTTCTTTATTGATAATTACTTTGGTGATGATGCTGAAACTGGAATAGGTTTAGGGTTAAACATCATGAATCATCATGAAAGTGTGACAAGGTATAATTTTACTCAGGTCAATTTAAATTATGCTCACCATTTAAAATTATCCAATGAATGGTTTTTTAATCCAAGTCTTACTGTAGGTTTGGGTGTGAAGGATTATACTTTTGATTATTTATTAGAAGATCAAATTTTAATTTTTCAAGGAATAATAAATGCTAACTCAAATGACCCAATTCTTTTAAATGATAGTTTATCCTTTTTTGATATGTCAGCTGGCATACTATTTTACACTGAAAATATATGGTTTGGAGCTAGCTTGAAACATCTTACTAACCCAAAAATATCATTTACTGGTGATGGTACAATTAAATTGGATCACTTCCTGTCTGTTCATGGTGGTTATAAATGGGATTTGAGTAACAGGAGCATTCGTGAAGATTTGGATTTAAATATTGATTTAAATTACATGAGACAGGGCAATTATGACCGATTTGACATTGGAACTAGAGTTAAATATAATGATTTTAGCTTGGGAGTTTTTGGTGTTGTTGCTCCAACAGATGTTACTGGTAGATCTCATAAGTTGACATCATTTAATATAGTTGGAAATATGGATTTCAACAGATTTAGGTTTGGTTATTCATATGACTTAAATGTAAGTGAATTGAGGAATACAAAGGGAGTTTTTGAAATTTCAATTTCATATAAGTTTGATTCACTCTTTGGAAATAGAGGACCTAATCCGTGCGAATGCATGTAATAGAAATGAAGAATTTTAGAAACATATCGTTAATAATTTTTACTCTTTTGAGTTTTATGTTCTCTTTGAATATTCAATCTCAGGTTAACAATATTAGCCAAAACCGAACGTATGATTCTGATGCGACAAAAAACGTTGTTTATTTTATTGGCAATAATGAGTGTATCAATATTACAATTGATTTAAACATGATGTCATTCCAAGATCAAAATGGAAACTACTACGGATATGATTTGGGTGACGGAAACAATTATCAACCCATACCTGATAATTGGGATTTTGAAATTACCAATTTACCCTCACCAGGAAGTGAATTGTCTTCAGATGGTAAAACATTTAAATATTGTACAGGTTCTGAAAACCCAAATAATACTTTTACCATAAGAATAAGAGTTTTTGATAAAAATACAGGTACTGAGATCTCGAATCTTGGTAATGTAAATCTTACTCTATACATAAGAGATAAATTTAAAATCGGAAATGGTATTTGGAACGCCTGTGTTAGTCGATTTATCCTATCTGTAAGTGAAACTATCGATGGAAATAATCAATCTGCTTGTTCACCTTATACGATTAAAGTTTACAGATTGAATGAAAAAGATGCCGGTCCAATTTATGAAAATACACAAGATAGCAATACTTGGAATTTAGATCTTGATATTGGACAATATCAGGCAGATATTACAGATAGTTGTGGTCAGGTCATTGAAAATTACCTGATTGATATTCGTGATGCATACACATTTTCAGTAGATATCCTTTTCGAAGGATTTCAATGTTTTGATGATAACAGTGGACGAGTAGTGGTACAAATTAAAGGTGCTCAAGTATTTCAAGGTGGTGATTTAGATGGACAAATTAAATGGAGTCTAACAAATGCTAATGGTGATATAATAAGAAGTAATGGTACAAATACTGGACAGTCGAATTATTCATCCAATCAGGGTGGAGGACCTCCTTTTGATTACGGAGTTGTAGATTTAGCCATAGAAATTCTTGGACTACCTGAGGGTACATATACTTTTTATTTTGAAGATGCCAATGGATGTACTGAGGAAAAACAAATCACGATTGAAAAGTCAGTCCCGATTACTGCAAGTCTTTTGGATGGTGCAGTCGATCAATTAGCATGTCACGGAGATACAAATGGTAAATTATGTTTCAAAGCTAGTGGTGGTTGGACTGAGCCGTGGGATGGTAATTCAATTAACACAGATGCCTGGGGAGCTCCATACTCTTTTACACTTTTAAATTTAACAACAGGACAAGGATATAGTTCAGGCAGTGTAACCAATCACTTTGATAGCAGTGGAAATCAAGATGGCTATCAAACATGTTTTAATAACCTTCCTGCTGGTAAATATCGATTGACAGTTGGAGAAACTGTTGCGAATGATCCTTATGATAGCTCTAAAACAATTTTGTGTGAGAGAAGTTTTCAGGAGTTTGAAATTACTGAACCTGATCCAATAACAACTGCTCAATCAACGATAAAAGGTATTACATGTAAGGGTGATGATGATGGTGCTATTAATTTAGTTGTTGCCGGCGGAACGTCCCCATTTACTTATTCTTGGACCAAATCAGGTGATGCCTCATATTCTGCATCAACTGAGGATTTGAGTGACTTATCACCCGGAACATATAATGTTACGATCACAGATGCCAATGATTGTTCGATTTCTAGATCATTTACAATTGAAGAACCCGATACCCTTGAGATGCAGGCGTCTATTTTAACAGAAATATTATGTTATGGTGATGACGGGTCAATAAAAGCTGAGATTACAAAACAATCTGATGGTCCATATGTATTTAGAATAAGCGGTACGGACTTTAACAACAATACAATTACACCAGTAGGTGTAACACTGTCAGATGTCAATAATCTAAGTACAACATTTGTGGTAAAGGCAGGAACTTACACAGTTTCTGTAACTGATGCTAATGGTTGTCAATTGGCTGAGGAAAACATTAACCTTACACAACCTGATGCTCCACTTACAATTGATAGCTCTACCATTCAAAACATTTCTTGTTTTGGAGCTGATGATGGCTCAATTGATCTAGTAGTTTCAGGTGGTACAGGAGCTTACACATTTCAGTGGTCTAATGGAGCATCTTCTGAGGATTTATCCAACTTAGCACCTGGAACATATACCGTTACAATAACAGATGCTAATGGATGTTCAACTTCAGAACAATATACGGTTACTGAACCAGCGCTATTGGTTGCCTCTGGAACTAAATCTTCACACAACGGTTTTGAAATTACTTGTAATGGTGCAGATGATGGATCAATTGACCTTTCAGTTTCTGGAGGAACCAGTCCTTATGTCTATTCTTGGACAAAAACAGGTGATGCTCTTTACAGCAGTTCCTTACAAGATATATCAGACTTATCACCTGGAACATACCAAGTAAATGTAACCGATGCAAACGGTTGTATTTCAGATCAGACATTTACTATTTCTGAACCAGATGAATTATTAATCACTTCATCAGTTTTATCAGCAATAGGTTGTTATGATGGAAATGCAAACATCCAAGTCGATGTTAGTCAGGCATCTGTCGGTCCTTATGTGTTTAGGTTGTTTGGAAATGATTACAACAATCAGCCTGTTTCCTTGAGTTCAAGTTCATTAGTTGTATCCGATTTGGATGCTGTGTTTAATACTGTTAAAGCTGGGGTGTACACAATAAGAGTAACAGATAGAAATAGTTGTTTTAAAGAACTCCCATTAACAATCTCTCAGCCTGATGCAATCACAATAGACTATCAAGTCTCTGATTATAATGGCTTTAATGTAAGTTGTCTGGATTCTAGCGATGGTTCAATAAACATTTCACTTGCTGGAGGAACAACAAATAATTCTGACTATACATTCTCATGGTCTACAAGTGACGGTTCAGGTCTTGATTTAAGTTCATTGAATCAAAATGGTCTTACTGCAGGAACTTATAATTTAATTGTGAGTGATGATAATGGATGTAGTATTCAGCAAGAGATTGTATTAGATGAGCCAACAGAAATTACAATTACTGAAAATATATCTGACTACAGTGGTTATCAAATTAGCACCTCAGGTGGGAGTGATGGTACTATAGTATTGAATGTAGTTGGCGGTACAAACAGTTTTACTTACCAATGGTCGACAAATGATGGGAGTGGCCTGGCTATAAATCAAAAAGATCAGAGTGGTCTTTCTGCTGGCACATATACAGTTGTTGTTACTGATTCAAACGGATGCTCTGTTACAAAAACTTACACATTAGAAGAACCGACTGCTTTGCTGATTTCGATTGACAATAGTGTTGTCTCAAATATTGCATGTTTTGAAGGAAACACAGGAAAAATTAAAATTGATATCGATCAAGCTTCTGTTGGACCATACACTTATGAAATCTTTGGTACTACTTACACTGGTGATCCCTATCTAAACAGAGTTGACAATATTGATTTGCTGACTTACACCTTTACAGGGCTGGTAGCTGGTAAGTATCAGATAACAGTTACTGATGGTAACGGAAATTCTACTACAACAGGTATTAAAGAAATTACTCAGCCTGAAACTCCTCTAATTGTTACAGCTGTTTTATCAACATATGGTAATTTTAATGTTGGTTGTCAGACTGACAAAGATGGTTCAATTGATATCACAGTTTCCGGAGGTAATGTTGCAGGAAATGCAAATTATACCTACGTATGGTCAACAACGGACGGAAGCGGTTTAATTCAAGGTGAGGAAGACCAATCTGGGTTGGGTCCAGGAACGTACACGGTTTCTGTCACAGACGAGAACAATTGTACTGCAACTCAATCCTTTACTCTAACACAGGCGCAACCATTGAATTATGTATTGGATAGAAAACAAGATATTACGTGTTTTGGAGATGATGATGGAGCAATTGAAATCTCAGTGACTGATGGTACAGGTGTTTACACATACGATTGGTCAACCACTAACGGAAGCGGACTGATTCAAGGTCAGCAAGACCAATCTGGACTAAGTCCTGGTGATTATAAATTGATTCTATCTGACTCATGTACAACTCTGGAGTATAATTACACGATCAGATCGCCTGGAGAACTAGACATCACACTTGATGAAGTTCAAAATGTTTTATGTTTCGGAGATAGTACCGGAAAAATATCTGTTACTGTATCTGGTGGAACACAACCTTACAATTACGTATGGGTTGATAATTTTGGAAATACTTATAACAGAGATATTGGGAATGTTTTTAACTCAGGAAACTTATCAAATATCCCTGCTGGAACATATACCTTAACTGTAACAGATTCTAATCAATGTAGTGCAACATTGCCACCAGTTGAGATTACTGAGCCAGCAGATTTATTATTATCATTTGATAAAACAGACCTGAGTTGCTACAACTCTAATGACGGTACCATAACTGTAACTGCATCAGGTGGAGTATCACCTTATACATATACCTGGAGCGATTTAGGAAATGGAAGCTCAAGAGATAATCTTGCCGCAGGAACATATTCTGTCATAGTTAAAGATGCAAATGAATGTGAGGAAACAGTTAATATTGTTATTGCAAATGCTGAATTATTTGATGTAGATCCAGTGATAACCCAAATCAGCTGCTTTGGAGCAAATGACGGAAGTATTGAATTAAATTTTGTTGGTGGTGTTGGAAATGTAAATGTTCAGTGGAATGATGACTCGACTGCTGGTGTAAATAGAAACAATTTATCTCCTGGAGTTTACTCAGTATTAATTACGGATGAATCGTCATGTACTATTGAACGAGACTTCACAATTATTGAGCCTCAAGAAATCGAAATTACTGGAATAATCACAAATGCAATTGATTGTATTGAACCCAATAGCGGTTCAATTGATTTGCAAGTTGCTGGTGGGACAGCCCCATACACTTTCTTATGGTCTAACGGCTCAACAACTGAAGATCTTACAAATGTCCCTGCAAACAATTATTTAGTTACTGTCACAGACTCCAATGGTTGTAGTTCTGAAAAAGAATTTGAAATAACAAGGCAGGACGATTTACAGGTTATTTTAGATACAGAATTATTTGCAATTTGTGATACAAGAGAAGTCTTCCAAAAAAGTAGTGTTTCAGTTTCTGGTGGGGTTGCACCATACACAATAGCATGGTCCAATGGTGTTGTTACAGGAACAAATGGTGAAATAATGGATACAAATATTGAAGGTTCATACGAAGTTACTGTCACTGACTTTCTTGGTTGTAGCGAGTCATTGATTTTTAATGTGAGTTTACCTGAGATTGGTTATCCGGAATTTGATTATACATCATTTTATTTTACAACTTATGGTGGATTATCAATCAATGATCCTATCACTTTCACAAACCAATCAACTGAAGAGTATTTTTCTTTGCTCTGGAATTTTGGAGACGGAAATACATCAACTGAAGAAAACCCAACACATACATATTCAGCTCGGGGATGGTATGATGTAACACTTACTGTTGAATTTATTTTAGGTTGCTCATACTCAATTACTAAAACTCTATATATAGGAGATGATTATGAAATGGTTATACCAAATGCTTTTACTCCAAATCTTGACAATATAAATGAAACATTCAGACCAGTCTACTATGGAATTACAAGCATCAGACTAACTGTGTATGATACCTGGGGAACACTTATTTATTACGAGGATTCAACAGAAAATGAAATGATAGGCTGGGATGGAACAATAAATGGGAAAAAAGCTGAAAATGGAAACTTCTTCTATCAAGTTTCTGCCACTACATACACAGGAAATTTGATTGAAAAAAATGGCGCCTTCACATTAATCAGATAATTTCTAGAGGTATTCCAGATTAATTTTATATTTTAGTTAATTAACTTAAAAAAATGAAAAGAATATTATTTATATTTTCTTTAGTACTCATTATTTCATGCGAATCACCTGTAAATAATGGAGTATCTGAGGAAAATCAAGCAAAATTTGAACAGCAAATACAGTCTTTCAGAACATTCACTGAAGGGATTAGCAAAAAGGATTTAGAATTGACAATGAGCGTTATTTCTGATGATATTCAGTGGAGTCCCCCAGTATATAACGGTGGAGAGACTATTGGATATGATGGCTTTGTTGAGGCATTGAAAGGTTATATTGAAACTTTCGATTATGTACAGTTTTTGGAGGGGGAGGGCCCTAATCTAGGTCCAGCTCTTAGTGCAGATGCTAATACTGCCTTTTGGTCTGGATCTTTATATTCAAGTGCAACCCCAACTGATGATCCAAGTGGATTAAGGGTATATGGTGTTTGGAAGTGGAAGCACACAGAATCAGGAGCTGAGGGTGGAAATAAATGGTATGGATTAATCAATTTTAATGAGGAAGGAAAAATATATGGATTTAGTGATTATATGGATTATCATGGTATGCAAGTTCAGATTGAAAACTATCTTAAATCAAGTCAAAATTAAATTATGAAAAATTTTATATTATTATTTACAGCAGCCTTATTTATTGGCTGTGCATCAACAGGTGTTCAAGTAACATTTGATGATGAAAAATCAAATACAATCAGAGAACATATACAATATTATGTCGATGGTGATATTGATTCAATGATGTCAATTTTTGCAGATGATGCTGAGATTTACATAAATAGTGATGAATCAGTTTCAGCTGGAGAAGCTAGGTCTATACACGAGCTTGAACATTCAATTTTTGAAGATATATCAATATCATGGTCACAAGAAGAAGGTGGAGTGGATATTGGTGCATGGATAGAGTCTACAGATTATCCAGCTGGACCAGCTAATAAACCTGTTTCTGTAACACAAGCATGGTTTACATTGAATGGTACATCCATCAAAACAGGTGAGGCTTTGTCTACTCCAGTTCACATTGCTTATATTTGGAATGACAGTGGTCAAGTGGAGACAGTTTATCAGTTCTTTGATTCTGTTGATGCCACTGCTGTAATTGAGGCTTCATTGGCTGCTTCAGAATAAACTCTAAAAATTTAAATAATAAATTATGAAAAAAACACTTTTTATATTCTCAATATTCTTATTTATTGCTTGTGCATCTGATGATGATAAAGCAAAAATTGATGGTGCTAATCAATTTGTGAGTGGTATTGAAAAATTTGAAAAAAATAAAGAATTGGCTGACAAAGGATTTGATTCTTTTGAGTCTGGTGATTTAGAGGGTTTATTCGCTTTAGTAAGTGATGATTTAATATGGAATCCTCCTCATGTTGACTCTCTTTCAAAGGATGATTATGTCTTGGGAATGAAAGGTTGGCATTCAGAATTTGAAAATTTTAAATTTACTGAAAGACAATACTTCCCAGGAGTTGATGATTCTCTTTATTTACCAAACGGTTCTGTAAGAGCATATGGTGTATGGAAGTACAATCATAAAGCTAGTGGGACAGAATTTTCAACTAAATATTACTCAGTTAGTGAATTTGATGAATCTGGATTACAAACCGTTATTTATGAATTTTTTGATAGAGGAGATATTTTCTTAAAACTCCAATAAATAAAAAAATATAGATCTAAAAAGGGGCTTTATGCCCCTTTTTTTATTAGGTTTAGAGCTGAACCTTCCTTGTACCATTCTATTTGTTGTTCGTTGTAAGTATGATTGGTTTTTATAATATCAACTTTTCCGTTTGAGTGTACAAGTTCAATTGAGATTTGCTTGTTTGGTGAGAATTTTTCTAAATCAATGAAATTGAATGTATCATCTTCCTTAATTAAATCATAATCATTTTCATCATCAAAGGTAAGAGCAAGCATGCCTTGTTTTTTTAAGTTGGTTTCATGAATTCTAGCAAATGATTTTACTATTACAACTTTAACGCCAAGATGTCTTGGTTCCATTGCTGCATGTTCTCTTGATGAACCTTCACCATAGTTATGATCGCCAACTACAACGGTATCAATTTTATTCTTTTTGTACTCTCTTTGAATATCAGGAACACTTCCATATTCAGAATCTATTTGATTCTTAATTAAATTTGTTTTTTTATTAAAAGCATTCACTGCGCCTATTAGACAATTGTTTGATATATTATCCAAATGACCTCTATACCTCAACCAAGGACCTGCCATTGAAATATGATCTGTTGTACATTTACCAAAAGCTTTAATTAAAAGTTTTGCTCCTAAAATATTTTTCCCGTCCCAAGGTTCAAAGGGTGTTAATTTTTCGAGTCTTTTTGAGTCAGGATTTATAACAACCTCAACATTAGATCCATCCTCTATTGGTTCTATATAACCGTTATCATCCACATCAAATCCATCAGGTGGTAATTCCCATCCTTTTGGTTCATCAAGCATCACTTCTTCACCCTTGTCGTTAGTCAAAATATCATTTTGTGGATTAAAAGCCAAGTCCCCTGAAATTGCAATAGCAGCAACAATTTCGGGTGATGCTACAAATGCGTGAGTATTAGGATTACCATCTGCTCTTTTAGCAAAATTTCTATTGAAAGAGTGGATTATTGAGTTCTTTTCTTCTTTTTCCGCACCTTTCCTTGCCCACTGCCCAATACAAGGGCCACATGCATTTGTAAAAATTTTGGCATCTAGTTTTTCAAAAATTTCTAAAAAACCATCTCTTTCAGCTGTAAATCTGACTTGCTCCGAGCCTGGATTAATTCCAAAAAAAGCTTTGGTAGAAAGATTTTTATTTAGCGCCTGATTTGCAATGGATGATGCTCTTGAAAGATCCTCATAAGAGGAATTTGTACATGATCCTATTAATCCCCAATCAATTTTTCTTGGCCAATCATTTTCTTTTAGAACATCTTTCATTTTACTGATTGGAGTTGCAATATCAGGTGAAAAAGGACCGTTAATATGAGGTTCAAGTTCTGATAGATTTATTTCTATAACTTGATCAAAATATTTTTCAGGTTTTTCATATACCTCAGGGTCACCTGTTAAATAATCTTTAATATTGTTAGCCTCATCAGCAACTTCACTTCTTCCAGTGGCTCTTAAGTATTTTTCCATGGATCTGTCATAACCAAAAGTTGATGTAGTTGCTCCTACTTCAGCTCCCATATTACAAATAGTACCTTTACCAGTGCATGATAAATTTTCAGCACCAGGACCAAAATATTCAATAATAGCACCGGTTCCACCCTTAACCGTAAGGATTCCTGCAACTTTTAAAATAACATCTTTTGCTGATGTCCATCCAGAAAGTTTTCCTGTAAGTTTCACTCCAATTAGTTTTGGAAATTTTAATTCCCAAGCCATTCCTGCCATAACATCAACAGCATCAGCACCTCCAACACCAATTGCAACCATACCAAGACCACCAGCATTCACAGTATGCGAGTCAGTACCAATCATCATACCACCGGGAAAAGCATAATTTTCAAGAACAACTTGATGAATAATCCCAGCGCCCGGTTTCCAGAAACCAATCCCGTATTTATTGGAAACAGATTCCAAAAAATTAAAAACTTCATTACTTGTATTAATTGCTTGTTGAAGGTCAGTTGTTGCACCTATTTTTGCTTGAATAAGATGATCACAGTGAACTGTGGTTGGTACAGCAACCTTTTTTTTACCCGCTTGCATGAACTGTAACAAGGCCATTTGAGCGGTCGCATCTTGGCAAGCAATTCTGTCTGGCGCGAAATCTACATAATCAACTCCTCTTTCAAATGGTTTCTCAATGTTTGACCACAAATGAGAATAAAGAATTTTTTCTGAAAGGGTTAATGGGTGTTTGCATATGCTTTTAGCACGATCAACTTTTTCCTTCATTGAGGAATAAATATTTTTAATCATTTCTAAATCAAATACCATAGAAAATTAATTACTGTAAAATTACTAAAGACTGCGCTTATGACATAATATTATCAAGTATTTCAGTCAAAGGAATAAAACAAAAAAAGCCCTTAATTTCAAGGGCTTTGGTAGATAACTCATTCGAAATATCGAACATCAGTATCACACCCAGAGATTTTGAGTTGACAATGATGTCTATATATTTTATTCTAAGTAATTTGAATTAACATTGAATTTCTTCATTTCTTTTATTTATAATAATTTTTTTATCAAATGAGAGTCTATCAGAAAGTCTACTATTGGGGTCTATTATTCTCCAGAATGGAGATATTTCAGTTCCCTTCTTGCTCAAATTTTCATAATTATATTCAGCCACTATTCTCAAAAAAATACCAGTAGTCATTGGGCAAGTAAAATCTGCACCATATTCAATTGCCAAGTCATTTCTCATAATTTTAACTTCTGAAATTTTACCTGATTCAATATGATTGATATATTCTTGAATAATTAAAGGTGTGGGTATTAACATTTTCGAACCAGCAACATGACCCCAAAAATTCTTTTGGATCGTCTTTATTTCAAAATTCTTTATTGAAAAAAATTTCTCTTTCCATGATTTAGCCATATTCAAAAATAAAAAAACGGTTAACTATATATTAGTATAACCGTTTTATTGTTTTAGTAGCGGGAGCAGGACTCGAACCTGCGACCTTCGGGTTATGAGCCCGACGAGCTACCTACTGCTCTATCCCGCGAAATGGAGGACGAATTTACAATTTTTTGATTTTATTACAAAAAATCTTGAGGATTACCCTGAAGAAGTTAAATTTGCCACGTGTTTAAATCAGGTTTCGTAAATATTATTGGGTATCCAAATGCAGGAAAGTCAACATTGATAAATTCCTTTTTGAATGATAAATTATCAATTATAACAGAGAAAGCTCAAACAACTAGACATAAAATACTCGGGATTGAAAATACTGATGATTACCAATTAATATTTACCGATAATCCAGGTTTTACAAAACCTGCTAATATTGTTCATGAGTATATGAACAAAAAGGTAAAAGAATCAATAGCAGATGGTGATATCATATTATATGTGGTTGATTTAAGTTCAAAGTCTATTGATTACGATGATTTAAATGACAAATTGAAAAAAATTAAGGTTCCCCTGATCATTGTTCTAAATAAAATTGATAAAGTAGATCAACAAATTTTAGAAGATGTTTCAAAAAGCTGGAGTAAAGAATTTTGTAATGCAGAGATTTGGACGGTTTCAGCTTTAAAAAACTTTAATATTGAAAATTTAAAAGAAAGGATTGTCAAATTACTTCCTAAAGGACCAAAATATTTTCCCGAAGAACAATGGACCGATAAATCAGAGAGGTTTTTTGTGAATGAAATCATAAGGGAAAAAATATTCAAAAATTTTAAGGAGGAAATTCCTTATTCATCCGAGGTTGTTACAGAAAAATTTAAGTATAGAAACAAAATCTTTCGTATTTCCAGTTCAATAATTGTTGAGAGAAATTCTCAAAAGGCAATTATTATTGGGAATAAGGGTTTATCGTTAAAAAATTTGGCATCACAATCAAGAATTGAACTTGAAAAATTTTTTAATCAAAAAGTTTTTTTAGAGATAAATGTAAAGGTTGTAAAAGACTGGAGGAAGAAAGTACACCAACTCAAAAATTTTGGATATAACTAAATATGAATAAAATAGTTGCAATAGTAGGAAGACCAAATGTTGGAAAGTCAACTTTATTTAATCGCTTGGCTAAAAGCAATCAAGCGATTGTTGATTCCTACAGTGGAGTTACAAGAGATCGTCACTATTCAATATCAGACTGGAATGGTAAAACTTTTACAATTATTGATACTGGGGGCTACGTTAAAGGAGGTAGTGACAGCTATGAAAAAGAGATTGATGATCAAGTAATGATAGCAATTGAGGAGTGTGATTCAGTAATTTTTGTTGTAGATGTTTTAGATGGAATTAACTCTTCCGACCAAGAAATTGCAAAAATTTTACATAAAACTGATAAGAGTGTTTTTTTAGTTGTTAATAAAGTAGACAAAAACACGATGATCAAGGATTCATTGGAATTTTATTCACTTGGCTTTGAAAAAATTTATTCTCTTTCTGCAATTAATGGTCTTGGAACTGGAGATTTTCTTGATGAACTAGTTAAAGATTTTACACACAATAGTGAATTATCTGAGATACAAATACCATCTTTTGCTGTAGTTGGTAGACCAAATGCTGGTAAATCATCTTTTATCAACTCATTAATTGGCGAAGAAAGAAATATTGTAAAAGACGAACCTGGAACAACTAGGGATAGTATTGATACTCGATATAATAAATATGGATTTGATTTTAATCTTGTTGATACAGCAGGTATTAGGAAAAAATCTAAAATTAATAATGATCTTGAATTTTATTCTGTTGTTAGATCAATCAAGTCAATTGAAAAAAGTGATGTCAGTTTACTCATGATTGACGCAACCAGAAGTTTTGATAGTCAAATTAAAAATATTTTTTGGTTAGCTCACAGAAGAAATAAAGGTGTTGTAATACTTGTTAATAAGTGGGATTTAGTTGATAAAAATAATATATCAACTAAAGATTATGAGAAAAAAATAAAATTGGAGATAGAACCCTTCGTTGATGTACCGATAATTTTTATATCAACTTTAAAAAAACAAAGAATTTTTAAAGCTTTAGAACTTGCAATAAAAGTGTATGAGAATAGATCTAGAAAGATAAAAACTAGTAAACTTAATGATGATTTATTGGAAATAATTTCGAAAAATCCACCGCCATCAAATAAAGGAAAGTTTGTAAAAATTAAGTTTTGTAATCAGTTGCCAGGCTATTATCCTCAATTTGTTTTCTATTGTAACTTACCAAAATACGTTAAGGATCCTTATAAAAGATTTATAGAAAATAAAATTAGAAATCTTTACGACTTTGAAGGAGTTCCAATTACGATATACTTTAGAAAAAAATAATTATAATTCTTTTCTAATATCTTCCAATGTGCTTTTTAATTTTTCAAGTTTTTTTAGAACATTGATTTTGTCAGAATCGTTTTTAATTTTTTCTTTGGCACCATCTATAGTAAAGCCTCTTTTTTTTACCAAACTGTATATTAGATCAATATTCTCAATATCTACTCTGCTATAGCGCCTTGTTCCTTTGAGATTTTTTTTTGGTTTTAATAATTCAAACTCTTTCTCCCAGAACCTTAGCAAAGATGTTTTCACGCCAAAAGCCTCAGCAATCTCTCCTATGCTGTAATATAATTTTTCAGGTAAATCTAAATTCATATTAATCTAATGACTGATTCTCTTGACTTGCTATTTTTAAAATTTCATCAAACTCATCAGCAGTTAGATTTCCATAAAAATAATTCACTGGGTTTACTCTTTTACCATCCTTTAAAACTTCATAATGAAGATGAAAGCCCTTGGATCTTCCTGTATTTCCAACATAACCAATCACATCCCCTTTTTTCACTCTTTGGCCTCTTTTTACATTATATGAATCTAGATGAGCGTATATTGTTTGGTAACCATATCCATGGTTGATTCTGATATGTTTTCCGTAACCTGAGGACCTGCTGTCTGCTCTAGTAATTGTTCCGTTTGATGCAGCATAGATTGGGGTGTTTCTGGGCGCAGAAAAATCAAGTCCTTGATGCATTTTACGTGATTTGTCAAAGGGATCAGTTCTCATACCAAATCCTGAGGCAATTCTTGTCATATCATCGTTTCTTATTGGCTGTATTGATGGAATTGCTGCAAGCATTTCTTGTTTATCTTTTACAAGTTTTTCAATTTCATCAAGTGATTTGGATTGAATAACTAGTTGTTTTGTCAAAATTTCAAGCTTTTTAGTTGTTTCAATTATAATATCTGAGTTTTCAAATCCTTCAAGTTGATTATACCTGTTAACACCTCCAAAACCAGCTTTTCTGATATCCTCATCAATTGGATTAACTTCAAATAAAACTCTGTATATATTATTATCTCTCTCTTCAATATTATCTAGTACCATTTCAAGTTGCTCTAACTTTTTATTTAGAAGCCCAATTTGAATTTCATAATTTTTTAATTCTCTAGATTGAGAAAGTTCAGTTGGGGTGTTTATTGCTGGAGTATTTATAATGATGAGAAGTGTGATGGTTCCAAAGAAAAATGATGTTAAAATAAAAGATAATGCACTTAAAAACCTTTCTTTCCTAGATGCACTGATTTTTTTATAGGATAGTGATTCTTTGTCGTAATAATATTTTGACTTACTCATAAAAAATTTACTTTTGGTTGAGTACTAGGTATTTATTTTTTTACTTTGTAAATATAAAAATTCTATTTATTAACAACACCTGAATGAAAGCATCTGAAATAAGAGAAAAATTTATCAACTTTTTTAAAGATAAAGATCACTCAGTTGTCCCTTCTTCACCTATTGTTGCAAAAAATGATCCAAGCTTAATGTTTACTAATGCAGGAATGAATCAATTTAAAAGTATTTTTCTTGGTGAAAAAAATGATAATACTTTAAAACGTGTTGTCAACTCTCAAAAATGTTTGAGAGTTTCTGGAAAACATAATGATTTAGAGGAAGTTGGTATAGATCATTACCACCATACTATGTTTGAAATGTTGGGTAATTGGAGTTTTGGTGATTATTTTAAGGAAGAAATCATTAATTGGAGTTATGAACTACTTACAAAAACTTATGGATTTAATTCAGATGATTTATATGTTTCTGTTTTTGAAGGAGATAAAAAAGATAAACTCTCAAAAGATAACGAAGCTTATGATATGTGGTCTAAAATAGTTCCTAATGAAAAAATTATTCTTGGTGGTAAAAAAGACAATTTTTGGGAGATGGGTGATACTGGTCCATGTGGCCCTTGCTCAGAAATACATATTGACTTAAGGTCTGATTCTGAAAAATCTAAAATTCCAGGAAAGGATTTGGTTAATATGGATCATCCGAATGTTATAGAGCTTTGGAATTTAGTATTTATACAGTTCAACCGAATGTCTAATGGTGATTTAGTTGAACTTCCTCAAAAACACATAGATACGGGAATGGGGTTTGAGAGACTTGTTCGCGTGATTCAAAAAAAAGAATCAAATTACGATACTGATATTTTCTCACCATTAATTAAAACTATTGAGTCACTTTCAAATAAGAAATATGGTTCAAATCTAAAAGCTGATGTAGCTATGAGAGTGGTTTCAGATCATATCAGGGCTGTTGCTTTTTGTATTTGTGATGGACAAATCCCTGGAAATAGTGGACCTGGATATGTCATAAGAAGAATATTAAGAAGGGCTGTTAGATATGGATATACATTTTTAAAAATGAAGGATCCTTTCATTTATAAATTGGTTGATCCACTATCAGAACAGTTTTCTGATTTTTTTCCTGAGATTGCTAAAAACAAAGAACTTGTGAAAACAATAGTAAAAGAAGAAGAATCTTCTTTTTTAAAAACCCTTTCTGAGGGTATACTGAGACTTGATTCTATTACAAGTAATTTGAAATCAAATATAGTTTCAGGAAAAGTGATTTTTGAATTGTATGATACTTATGGCTTTCCTGTGGATTTGACATCATTAATCTTAAAAGAAAAAAATTTAAGTTTTAATGAAAATGAATATGAATCAGAACTGGAAAAGCAAAAATCAAGATCAAGATCTGCTTCTGATATGAAAACTGAGGACTGGGTTGTTATTAACAAAACTGCTTCAAGTATTTTTAGAGGATATGATAAAGTATCATTAAAAACTAAAATAAATAAGTACAGAAAAGTATTTAATAAAGACAAAAAATTTTTTCAAGTGGTTTTGCATGAAACACCTTTTTATCCAGAGGGAGGTGGTCAAATTGGAGATTCTGGATTTTTTGAACTAAATGATGGAAAAAGATTTAAAGTGTTTGATACCAAAAAAGAAAACAATGAAATTTTTCATTTTGTTGATTCCGAAGAGTTTGAGCCTAAATCGGAATTGACAGCTTATATTGATATTAACGTTAGAAAAAAATGTTCAACCAATCACACTGCAACACATTTGTTGAATCAAGCATTAAGAGAAGTACTCGGTAATCACGTTGAGCAAAAGGGTTCAATGGTTTCGGACAAATATTTAAGATTTGATTTTTCTCACTTTAAAAAAATAGAGGAAACTGAATTGAACGAAATTGAGGAGTTTGTTAATAATAAAATTGATGAATCAATTGACTTGATTGAAAATAGAAGCGAAAATTATGAAGATGCTGTAAAAAAAGGGGTTGTTGCATTGTTTAACGAAAAATATGGTAAGATTGTTCGATCTGTAAAATTTGGAAATTCCTATGAATTATGTGGAGGAACACATGTTAAAAACACAATTCAAATCAGAAACTTTGTTATAATCTCTGAAAGCTCTATTGCATCTGGAATTAGGAGAATTGAGGCTATTTCTGGCCCTTCAGCCTTGGAATATCTTAGAGGAAAAAACAAAGAAATTAAAGATATATCAAATATGTTGTCAAGCAAATCAAATTTAATTGACTCTATCAAAAATATTAAAGACCAGAATAGTCAAATATCAAAGGATCTTAAATTAAGTCAAATAAAATTAATTGACTTTTATATCGATTTATGGTTGAATCAAACAGAAAAAATTAATTCATTTAATTTTTTGTTCAAAAAATTAAACTTGGAGCCATCTTTTGTAAAGTCATTATGCTTAGGCCTTGCCAGAAAATTAGAAAATCATATCATAATATTAATAACTGAATCAAATAATAGATTTAGCATTTTTTCTTCGGTTTCAGAATCTGTTGTTGAAACTTCAAATATATCTGCATCAGAAATTATTAAAAGTATTTGTAATTCTATTGGCGGTAGTGGTGGAGGCCAAGTAAAGTTTGCAGCTGGGTCAGGACCTAAAACAGATGAAATAGAATTAATTATATCAAAACTAAAAGATACCTTTTAATTATCCATTGGAGGATAAGATTCCATCACTCTGAATACAAAATTGGAAATTAATTGATCTCTTGTGAGCTTGTTAGCAGACAAAGACCCTGAACCGCTTCCTTGCCAAATTAACTTACCTGTTTTGGAATCGACGATATCAATGTACAGAAGACCAACAACCTTAGTAAAAGGTTTATATGTTCCCGATCCATAACTGTAGTAAGGGTAATACCAACCCATATAATCGTAGTTACTATATCGGTTGATGTAAACATTTTCTTTAGCTTTTGTATCAATGGAAATAATTAGATCGGGATTTTTTGAAAAGTTATAGCCTTTGGAATTTAGGTAACTTTCAACAGAGCTTAATATTCTTTTCTTATCAATATCAGATATTTCAAGATTTTCGATTTGCTCTTTTGAAAAAGCATAGGTTTTGTATGATGAAAAATCTGAATCAGAGTCATAATCATATGCAACTCTTACAGAACCACATGAAATTAATAAAAAAGAAATTAGAAATAAACTATACCTCATATACAATAAAATTACAATAATTATGCCTAAAAAACTTTCATTAAAAACTTATTAATAATTTTGATATGTGAAAGTTGGCAGTAAAATCTACTTAATTTTAATTTTTTCCTTTTTAATATCTTCATGTAGCCTATTGAAGCTGCCTGGAAAAATTCTTAAAGCACCACTCAATATAAAAAGGTCAATAACCAAAAAGCCAAATGCTAATTCAAATCAGTATGAAAAATTCATCAAGAATCTTAGCTATGAGGAGAGAAAAAAATGGTATATAAAAACATACTCTGATTTAGCTATACAACAAATGAAAAAATATAAAATTCCAGCTAGTATTATTCTAGCACAAGGAATGGTAGAGTCAGCCTCAGGTTCAAGCAATTTAGCATTAAAATCAAATAATCATTTTGGAATTAAATGCCACCAAGAATGGAGAGGTAAAAGAGTGTATCATGATGATGATGAAAAAGGCGAATGTTTTAGAAAGTACAATTCACCAATAGAAAGCTATAAAGACCATTCAGAATTTTTAACAACCAGAGGACGCTACTCTTTTCTTTTCAGACTTCCTAAAAACAATTATGTTGAGTGGGCAAATGGTTTGAAGAAAGCAGGTTATGCAACAGACCCAAATTATCCAAAAAAATTAATTAGAACTATTGAAGAAAACGATCTTTGGAAATTTGATGGTTCAAAAAAACCGATGAAACGAAAAAAATCAAAGGAATTAAAAGATGTTCATACTGTTGAAAGAGGGGATACTTTATATTCTATTTCTAAAAAATATAACGTATCTATAGAAAAGATTATGAAAATTAATAATCTAAAAGACAACCAGATTAGTATTGGTCAAGAAATAAAATACAAAGATTAAAATTTAACCTTTTAAAATGTTATTTATTAATCCTACGCAATACATTGAGTGATTTTTAACAGACTTGTTTGATGAATATTTTTTTTGAGCTTTGTTTAACTCACGTCTCAAATCCATCAAAACACCTAAAGTAGAAGACCTAATATCTGACTCATCAACTTTAACCCTGGTAATGCTCGATGATGATCTAAAGAATGAAGGAATACTTTGATTTTCTTTCATCAAATATCCTAATCTTTGAATAAAGGCTCTTTGAATATTTCGTCTGTAAATATCAATATTTGAATTGTTTTTTAATTCACTAAAAATACCATTCTTTAAATCTGACATTAACTCGTCCAATGAGTAAGCCTCTGAACCATTCAACGCTTCATTTTCAATTACTCTAGCTAGTCTTCCAAAATCAAGAATTCTATTAAGATAGCTTGATTGAAGTCCTCTAACTTGATCCACAGCACCCGCAAACTGAATTTTATCTAATATGTTTTTATCAATCATCCATGTTGGAGTTTCAAATAAGTTTTTGTTGAGGAATTTTATACAGTTTTTTTGATGACTTTTTTCAACATGAGTGTAAACAGCTCCCTCTTGATCGGATGTTTTGTAATACTGATAAACACCACCGACATTTGTAGATACATGCCCTAAGTATCTTCTAAATTGTGACAAAACTTGACCATAAAGATATTGTAGCTCATCATAATTTTCACCATCTTCTGTTGTCCATTCAATTAGATTTGGAACTATTCTTTTTAGGTTTGCTATTCCATAATTACTGGCCTTAATCGCGTCATTTCCTAAATCTTCAGTTTGAGAGCTTGGATCGATACTTGAACTACCAAATCTAAACATAAGATCATCAGCTCTTTCAGTTATCCATTTGTTTAGTATTACTTTCTCTTCCTCCGCCGTTTTGTTAAGAATTGGTTTATATCCCCACATAGTTGAGTATTTGTCGTATGGTCCTACATCAATCACAAGCGATACACCCTCATCACCTGGCTGTGCAATGTAATTGAATCTAGCATAATCCATTATCGATGGAGCAATTCCGAATTTCTTTGTAAACGTTTTTGACCGAATTGAATCAACAGGATACGCACTACTGCTTCCAAAATTGTGAGGAAGTCCTATAGTATGACCTACCTCATGCGCAGATACAAATCTAATAGCTCTTCCCATTGTCTCATTGTCAAATTCAGGGCTGCGAACATTTTCATTTATGACACTGGTTTGAATAAAAAACCAATTCCTTAATAATTTCATCACATTATGATACCAATTAATATCTGATTCGATAATTTCACCAGATCTGGGATCAGATGTGCTTGGTCCATTTGCATTTAGAATAGGGGAGGCTAAATATCTTATTACTGAGTATCTTACATCCTCAGGACTCCAATCAGGATCTTCTTCTTTTGTTGGTGGATCCTTGGCTAGAATAGCATTTTTAAATCCAGCAGCTTCAAATGCAACTTGCCAATCTTCAACTCCCTGTTTTATGTATTTTCTCCATTTTTTTGGGGTCGCAGGGTCTATGTAGTAAACAATTGGTTTTTTTGGTTCAACCAATTCACCAGCTTCAAATTTTTCTATATCCTCATCTTTAACTTCTAATCTCCACCTTTTTAAATATTTAAGGGTTTTTGCTTCTTGATTGTCAATACCGTAATCAGTTTGACTATTTGTAAACCACCCTACTCTCTCATCAAAATACCTTCTTTTCATTGGAATTTTGGGTAAAATAACCATTGAATTATTAATTTCCATGGAAACTGTTCCACTCTCGGTCTCAGATGACCTGTAAGTCTTAACATGTCTTGCCTCAATATTTTTTGGATAAGATTTAATGGACTCTATGTACGAAAGTTTAGTGTCAAGACTAGATATTTTTCTAGACTTTCTACTTCTTTGAGGATAACCGAGTGGTTTTACATCAGAGTTAAAAAGACTAGTTACATCAATTAGGCTTGTATTTAGAGAATCATTGCTGGCTTCTATTTTAAATTTAAAAAGTATCGGCTCAAAGTTAGAATTTACAACAGCTTCACTAATTGGCAGTGAATCATTTGCAAAATTTACATATGAGTTTTCCCTTAATAAAAAATATTTACCTTTCTTATCCCATCTCAAAACCTGTTCATTTAGTTTGTGTTGTGTAAGTGGAATTGAAACAGACATTTTTGCAACCCTGGTAACCATTAACATTTCTCTGCCGATTAGTGAATCAGGAATTTCAAAATAATATTTCTCTTCTTTTTTATAAACATTAAATAAACCTTCGTCCTTAGTTGCTTCTGAAACTATTGATGCAAAACTTTTAGTTTTATCCTTAGAATTAGGTTTAGATTTTTTGTCGTCCTGAGAATTTAAATTTTTACTGGGTACTAGTATAAAGACTAATAAAAATAGATGGATAATTCTTTTCATATTTTAGATTTTTTAAGTTAATTCAACAAAAATGCCAGAGTCATTTTTGAATACTTTTAGTAGTTTATTTTTTGTAAGAGACTTTATTGTTTTGTCCCATTTTTTATTACTTAGCTCTGCGTAATTTTTTAACTCTTCAATTTCAACTTTTTTATTTTTTTTCATAAAGTCAAAAACTTTTCTTTCCTCATCATTCAATTTTACCTCATTTTTTTCAGGTCTCATTTGTGGAAAAAATATAACTTCTTGGATAGATTTATGATTTGTTAACAACATAACTAAACGGTCAATTCCAAAACCAATTCCAGATGTTGGAGGCATTCCATATTCAAGAGATCGAATAAAATCATGATCTATGAACATCGCTTCATCATCACCTTTTTCAGATAGTTTTAATTGATCTTCAAATCTTTCAAGTTGATCAATAGGATCATTTAATTCTGAATATGCATTAGCAATTTCACTTCCATTTATCAATAGCTCAAATCTTTCTGTAAGGTTTGCTTTATTTCTGTGTTGTTTTGTTAGGGGACTCATTTCTTTTGGATAGTCAATAATAAAAGTTGGTTGTATAAAACTTGACTCACATTTATCCCCAAAAATTGAATCTATTATTTTTCCTCTTCCCATTGTGGAATCAACCTGAATACCAATATTTTTTGCTTTTTCTGATAATTCGATGTCATTTAATTTTTCAACATCTATTCCAGTTTCATTTTTAATTGCTTCAAGTATTGGAATTCTTTTGTAAGGACCTTTAAAGTCTATCTTATTAGCACCATAAATCACATCACTCACGCCATATAATTCAGTAACAGTATTTTCTAATAATTTTTCAGTTAAATCCATCATCCAATTGTAGTCTTTATAAGCTACGTAAAATTCGAGGTTCGTAAATTCTGGGTTGTGAGTTCTATCCATCCCTTCATTCCTAAAATCTTTTGCAAATTCAAATACCCCATCGAATCCACCAACAATTAGTCTTTTTAAATAAAGTTCATTGGCTATTCTCATGTAAAGAGGAATATTTAAAGAGTTATGATGAGTTACAAAAGGCTTTGCAGCAGCACCACCAGGGATAGGTTGTAAGATAGGTGTCTCTACTTCCATAAAGTTAAGTTTCTCTAAGAATCTTCTAATTGAGCTAATGATTTTAGATCTTTTGACAAATGTTTCTTTTACTTCACTGTTTACAACTAAGTCAACATATCTTTGTCTGTATCGTTGCTCTGGATCATTAAATTCGTCATACTTTTTCCCCTCACTATCTTCTTTAGGAAGTGGTAGAGGTTTTAGAGATTTGGATAGTAATTTAAAGTCTTTTACCATTATGGTCATTTCACCAACTTGGGTTTTGAAAAGAACCCCCTCGATACCTAAAAAATCTCCAATATCAAGAAGTTTTTTATAAAGTTCATTGTATTTCGATTTATCCTCTGAAGTGCATATTTCGTCTCTGTTGAAATAAACTTGAATTTTTCCACTACTGTCTTGTATTTCTGCAAAACTTGCTTTTCCCTGTATCCTTCTTGACATGACTCTTCCTGCAATTTTAACATCTTTACCTTCTTTAAAGTTTTCTTTAATTTCAACAGCCAAGTGACTTACTGGAAAAGTTTCAGCAGGGTAGGGATTAATACCCAAATCAATAATTTTTTTCAGCTTTTCTCTTCTTACGAGCTCTTGTTCAGAAAAATTTGACATGCAAGTCAAATATAATAATATAAGATGTACTTAATGCTTATGTTTTTTATTTTTATACTATCAAATTAGTGGTGTTGAAAATCAATAAAGAAATTGAAATAAAAAAACTAGGTTTCAAAGATTACAATGAAGCATTAGAAATACAAAATTATTATCACGATAAAATTTGCAATATCAAGTTAAATAATAGAAAAAATAAAACCTCTCTTTTAACCCCAAATTATCTTTTATTTGTTGAGCATAATCACGTTTATACGATTGGAAAGAGTGGAGATTTAAAGAATCTATTATTAAATGAAAATTCACTCAAACAAAAGGGAATTCAGCTTAAAAAAATTGGAAGGGGAGGAGACATCACATATCATGGCCCTGGTCAAGTCGTTTGCTATCCAATATTTGATTTAGAAAATTTTTTTACTGATATACATAAATATCTTAGGACACTTGAATTCATCGTTGTCAAAACACTAAAAAAGTTTGGAATTGCTTCAATGGGAAGTGAGGATCACACTGGTGTATGGATTGATAAGGGTACCTTAAATGAGAGAAAAATCTGCGCCCTGGGAATTAAAGCAAGTAGATGGGTTACCAAACACGGTTTGGCATTAAATGTTAATACAGATTTGTCTTATTTTGAGGGTATTATACCTTGTGGATTGAAAGACAAAGCTGTAACCTCAATGAGTAAAGAAATTGGCCTTGAGTTAAATACAGAGGAAGTTATACAAGAACTTGTGAAGCAATTTGAAAAAGAATTTAAAAACTAGTAATTAATCCACATTATAATAAAGCAGTTCATCTTGATCACCAACTACAACTAAAACTGTTTGTTTTGCTCTAGTTGAAAAGTCATATAAATTTGATGAAAAAATCGGGAAACGTTCAATTTTTTTACTCTCACTAAATAGGTAAAGTTCCTTTGTGTCGAGATTTAGTGTTGAAATGTAATTTTGATATATCTTAGGGGTTGTATAATTTCCATAAGGAATATTAAATTCATTTTGATTTACTATTATTTTATCCTCAGTATGTATAGCTAATATATCTTGCTTTGAGACCAACCCAATTATATTTTCATTGTAAGGTTGGTATGATATTTCTCCAGAGATATCAATCCTAATTATCTCATTTTCTTCACCTTGGAAGATAAGTTTGTTATTGTGCTTAAAAACAGTTGATTGGTACTTTAATTCCTTAGGTAATTTAATTCTTTCTCTTCCCCTTCTGTCGTATATTGTGAAAGTTTTGTCCTCATAATATTGAATAAGAAAATCTTTATTTAAAATTCTTATATGATCCATTTTGTTAGCAATTGTCTTTTTGGATCTAGTTGCCTTATAACCTTTAACAACACTGAGTTTTGAGTCATACATCGATACAGTTTTTCCTTCCTGAACAACCAATCTGTAATTTTTATTTTTATCATAATCAAAAACAGACAAATATTTTTTAGAGGTATTTTCCTTATTAGCGGTTTTTTTAACAATGTTTCCTTTTACATCAAGTATGTATAGATATTCATAGGTAAGAAAAACAAATTGTAGTCTACCATTTTTATACATATCGATCTGATAAATATCACTTATAATCCTTGATTCAAATTTTTTCGACCAAATTTTATTGCCGTTCAAATTGGTTAGGATTAGTTCATTATCTAAATCTTGAAAAATAATATTTAAATCATTTGTTCTGTGATTCTTAACTAATGTTGGTTTAACGACAATATTTTGAGAATGCTTAGTTTTTGAAACTAATTCAAGTTTATTTGTTATTTCCTTGTTTTTACTAGGACTGGTAAATAAAGAAAAATAAGCAAGATTGTCGCTAATTTCTTCAGCACTATATATGTATGCATTGCTTAAATCCTCATCATTTTTATACAAAGTAAATTTTACGCTTTTAGATGGAATTTTTTTTCTAAATTTTTCAAATTGATTTTGATTTGAAAGAGTTAAATTATTTTTATAATTCAAAATAATATTTTCAATTTCATTTTCATTTTTTCCAAACACAACCAGATTTTCAAATTTTGTAAAGTATTTAAATTTTTCAAATTCATGAAAACTCAAAAGATCAATTTTTAGTTTATTTTTTGACAATTCTCTAATTTCTTGGCCTCTGTAAAATTGACTTCCTTTAATTGATTCAATTGAATTAATTTCGTTAGAACCATCAAAATTGAGAAGAAATAGGGTGTCATTCTCAATTACTAACTCACCAACTTCAGAGACATTCTGATATATGGAATCAATTTCATAATTAATTATTGATTCATCTTGAATGACTGCGTTTAAGTTTTCTTTGACCTCGTTATATTCAAATGAAATTCTTTTAAGTTTTGAGAAATTCTCTGGAATTATATCAAAAAAATCTGTGCTTGATTTTTTTAAATTATTTAAAAATTGAATTTTTCTTTTTTCATCACTTTTTGCAAATCCCAAAACATTAATTTCATCATTTAATACATCAAATTCGTACTGCATCAAGTTCGAAAACCTTTTTACACTTTGTGGAATATCCATAAACATCAACCCTTCATAGTTTTCTTTGACAATCAAAGAAATATTTTTCGATTTATTTTGATAAAGGTTTCTAAATTTTTCAAACTCTAAGTTTGAACCATAAGTTGAGTTTCTAATAACATTTTCAATCAAAAGTTTATTTTTTGATAGAAACAAAAAATTATTTTTGCGCATCACATAATTAGAATTTTTATCGATGTAGATGTTATGGTTACCATATTTGACGGAGTCATGGAATTTATTTGATAATGTATCAGGAAAATCCTGTACTAAAAAATGATCTAATTTATTTTTTGAAGTATAATGAAAACTTATTAAAACTTCCCCCTTAGAGCTATAATTATTAATTGATGAAAAATCAAAATCAACTGATTCAGAGATAAATTCTAATGTTTGAAAATTAACATTTTCAAATTCTTTAATCGAAATTGTCAAAACTGGATCATCTGGAATTTTATCAATGATCAAACTCTTTTCTAGCTCACTTGAGCAAGAAGTGATTAACACAACCAGAAGAATATATAACCTATTCATTTATTTTTCAAAATTAAAAAGTTAGATTGTCAATTTCAACTGTTTATTTTTAATATTAAATGTCATTCTATGATATTCGCAACGACCATATTTGTAAATCATTTCTTTGTGCTTTTCAGTCCCATAACCTTTATTTTTTTTCCATTCATACATTGGAAATTGAGTACTAAGTTTACACATAATTTCATCTCTTTTTACTTTTGCTAAAATTGATGCTGCTGCAATACTTATGTATTTGTCATCTCCTCCAACTATACACTCAAAATCTATTTTTTTCTTTGATTTAAACCTATTACCATCAATAATTATTTTATTAGGCTTAATTTTAAGTTTTTCAATAGCAAGATTCATTGCTAAGTAAGTTGCATTTAATATATTAATTTCATCAATTTTTTTTGCTTCAATACTGATGATGGAATATGCAACACAACTTTTTAATATCTCAT
The DNA here is from genome assembly GCA_902614065.1 of uncultured Bacteroidota bacterium. GTDB lineage: Bacteria > Bacteroidota > Bacteroidia > Flavobacteriales > Flavobacteriaceae > Eutrophosalina. The sequence continues at coordinate 33,467 of CACMJT010000007.1, forward strand.
CATATAAATTATTTCTTTCTGTATGATTTATTTTTTTTGAGTCTTTAATAAATGAATTTTTATAATTTTTGGGCAAAATTACAGCTGCTGCTGTAACAGGACCTGCAAGTGATCCTCTTCCTGCCTCATCGACTCCGCACACTATTTTTTTATTGTCATAAAGACTCAACATATAATCAATTTAAATCATAAATGCTATTAAATCAATAACTTTAGACAAATTAATGAAGAAACAATTAACAATTTTATTTTTAGTTTTCTCAATTTTTTCCTTTTCACAAGACGATACAACCATAAATCTTGAGCAGAACCTAATTGATAACCCTGTTGATACTGTCAAGTCAAAATATTTCAAATTTGATACTTCTAAACTTCAATTCTTCAATGAAGAGAATGATACAATAATATTAGATACAACATTGTCAATTAAAAATCATTATTCATTCAACTTCTTAAAGAAAGATGATTTTCATTTACTCAAAGCAAATAACGTTGGGAGGTTCTATAATAAATTGACATACGAGATTCCCAATGACAATATTCCTAAGTTGGGTTATTCAGCTAATGATGTCATGTTAATTAACAGGGAGGATGTTTTGTTTAGTAAGGTTGCCTATCCTTTGACAGAACTTTTTTTTAAGTCCGTGTATTCTCAAGGACAACTGACAGATGCCTATTTCACGAGTAATTTAAACCAAGACTTGAATTTTTCTATTGGGTTTAAGGCCTTAAGATCACTAGGTAACTATCAAAATAGTTTGTTTGGTTCTAAACAGTTTAGAACAACATTGAATTTTAATGGTGAAAAAATAAGTACAAGGTTTTTTTATTTAAGTCAAAGTTTTGAAAGGAATGAAAATGGTGGTCTCACTTCTTCGTCAATTGAAAATTTTGAATCTGAGGATCCGATTTTTGATGAAAGATCCAAACTAAATGTAAAATTTGAGGATGCAAAAAATAATTACCAACAGAGAATCTTTTATTTAAAAAATAACTTTTCACTTATCAATAAAAACAATAATTCTTTTGAGATCTATCATGTCTTTGATTTTGAAACAACCAACAACAGGTATAGTCAAGACAACGCATCGTTTTATTATGGGAATCTAATTTCTGGAAATAACAATCTCATTGATCATTACAAACTGAGGACATTGTCAAACCGTTTTGGTTTAACTAAGGATAATTTATTTTTTGACAGATTGCATTTACAATTGAATAATTATAATCTTAATTATTTTAAAGTCGAAAGTGGGATGGATAATAAAGTTTTTTCAAAAAACTTCAGCTCGTTTTCAATAAAGGCATTCAAAAACCTTTATAATTTTGATTTATCCATTGATTTAGAGCAAAAAATAAACGGCGATCAGTTGGGGAATAATTTTATTGCCAAACTTAAAAGAGAATTTTCTAAAAATAATTGGTTTACCATTTCGTTGTCACTTACACAAAAACATCCAGGATTTATTTATGAGAATTTTATAAGTGGATACGACAAAATTAATTGGACGCAATCTTTAAAATTGGTTGAAAATAAATCAATCAATCTACAAATATCAAATTCTGTTTTTGGAAATATTAATTTTAATCACTCAATTATTGATAATTTTTTTTACGTATCGACAGATCAAGACTCACAAGAAATAATGGCCCCCATATTAAATCAATATGAAGGAAAAATTAAATATTCTAGTTTAAAACTTGAGAAGTCATTTGATTTTGGTAAGTGGACCCTAGATAATTCAATTATTTATCAAATAATCAACCAAAATGAAGATATTTTAAACCTACCAAAATTTATGTCGAGAAATACACTTTTTTTCAGTGAAAGAATTTTCAGAAACACTTTAGCAATTCAGACAGGATTAAATTTTAAAATCTTTTCAAAATATTTTGCAAATGAATATAATCCCCTAATTTCAGATTTTCACATTCAGAATCAGAAAAAAATTGGTAGTTTCCCACTATTTGATTTTTTCTTTAATGCCAAAATTAGACAAACAAAAATTTTTATAATTGCTGAACATATAAATTCATCTTTTACAGGAAATAATTTTTATTCAACTCCAGAAAGTGTTTATAGAGATTTTGGTGTGAGATTTGGATTCAAGTGGAATTTATTCAACTGATGGTAAATCTCCATGAATTTTAGATGAAAGTTCCGTCGATCCCATTAAGAATTTATCAATTTCATATGCTGCTTCTCTACCTTCAGAAATAGCCCATACAATCAAAGATTGTCCTCTTCTCAAATCACCGGCAGCAAAAACTTTTTTATCCGAAGTTTGATATTTCTTTGTTAATGGTTTTGAAAAATTATCAGCGTTTAATTTGAGATTATTGATTATTTTATTATCAGGACCTGTAAATCCAAGAGCTAATAGTACTAGATCACAGGGCCATATTTTTTCTGACCCCTCAATCTCAACTAATTTCGCCTTCTCATTTGGTTTTTTTATCCACTCAACATCAATTGTTTTTAATGCCTTTACATTTCCATTACCATCATTTATAAACTCTTTTGTTAAAATTGACCATTGTCTTTTACTTCCCTCTTCGTGAGATGAGCTAGTTTTAAGTGTAAATGGCCAATATGGCCAAGGATTTTCATCACTACGTTCTTTACTTGGTTTTGGTAAAATTTCAAAATTTACAACTGATTTTGCACCTTGTCTGTTAGATGTGCCAATACAATCGGATCCCGTGTCACCACCTCCAATTACAATAACATTTTTATTTTTGGCATTTAGTTCATCAACTTCTCTAAAATTTTCACTAATAACTTGGTTTTGCTTCTTTAAAAAATGCATCGCTTGAACAACTCCACATAGTTCATGACCAGGAATTGGTAAACTCCTCATTACTGTTGCACCACCACACAATAAAACTACATCATTTTCTTTTTTTAATTTTTTAATTGGTATATCAATTCCAACTTCAACATTGGTTTTGAATTTAATTCCTTCAAGACTTAAAATTTCAACTCTTCTATCAATAATAGATTTTTCAAGTTTGAAATCGGGAATACCATATCTAAGTAGACCACCAACTCTAGAATCCCTTTCATAAACAGTTACAATATGACCTGCTCTATTTAATTGTTGTGCAGCCGCGAGGCCTGCTGGACCTGAGCCAACAATAGCTATTTTTTTGCCGGTTCTTTTCTTTGGTTTTATTGGCTGGATCCAACCCTCTTTAAATCCCCTTTCAATAATATATTTTTCTATTAGCTCAATAGATACAGGAGGATTTATAAGTCCAAGTACACAGGCTGATTCACATGGTGCAGGACATAATCTCCCTGTAAATTCTGGGAAATTATTGGTCGAATGTAAAATTTTAAGAGCATCTTTCCAATCTCTGTTGTAAACTGCATCATTAAAGTCTGGGATTAAATTGCCAAGTGGGCAACCACTGTGACAAAATGGTACTCCACAATCCATACATCTTCCACCTTGTTTTACTAGTTCGTCATCTTTGGGTTTAATTGTGAATTCCTTGAAATTTTTTATTCTTTTTTCAACAGGAATATAATTCTCGTTAACCCTATCAAACTCTACAAAACCTCTAAGTTTACCCACAGTTAGTTAATTATTTCATTTATTTTGGACTGGGCCATCTTTTCGAGAGCTGCTTTATACTCAATTGGCATTACTTTTACAAACATATTCCTCGACTTATTCCAGTTTAAAATTATTTTTTCAGCAATACTACTCTGTGTATATGAGTAGTGTTTTTCTAGAAGATCTTTGATGATATCATAGTCTTGTTTATCAAGTTTTTCAAATTCGATCATCTCCATATTAAAATTATCACTTCTAAACTTATTATTTGATTTAAATATATATGCTATACCACCACTCATCCCTGCAGCAAAATTTCTTCCAATTTTACCTAAGATTAATGCTATACCACCCGTCATATATTCACATCCGTGATCACCAACTCCTTCAACAACCGCTGTAGCACCAGAGTTTCTAACGCAAAATCTTTCTCCAGCTATACCATTGATGTAGGCTTCACCAGAGGTCGCACCATAGAGAGCTACATTTCCTGTAATTATATTTTCATTAGATTTAAAAGTAGATTTTTTTGGTACTTTGACAATTAAAGTCGCACCTGAGAGGCCTTTTCCAAAATAGTCATTTGTATTTCCCTCAATTTTCATTTCAAGCCCTTTAGTTCCAAATGCTCCAAAGCTCTGTCCGGCAGCACCCGTAAAGTTTAGTTTTAATGTCCCTTTTGGTAATCCTTTTTCACCGTATTTCTTAGAAATCTCATTACTTAAAATAGCACCGACAGTTCGATCTGTATTTTTAATTGTGTAATCCAGACTCATTTTGATTTTCTTTTCAATAGCTAGTCTAGAACTTTTTAAAATCTTAAAATCAATCACTGAAGAAAGGTTATGTTCTTGTTTTGATACGTTTCTAACTGGAATATTTTCATCAACATCAGGCTTATACAATACTTTTGAAAGATCTAATCCTTTTGCCTTGTAAAATTCTACAGCATCAGTCATAACAAGTTTTTGGCTTTGACCCACCATCTCATCAATTGTTCTAAAACCTAAATTCGCCATAATTTCTCTTAATTCTTGTGCTACGAAATACATGAAATTTATGACATGCTCAGGTTTACCTTTGAAATTTTTTCTTAATTCTGGATCTTGTGTTGCAATTCCAACAGGACATGTATTTAGATGGCAAGCCCTCATCATTATGCAGCCTGACGCAACAAGTGGAGCTGTTGAAAATCCAAATTCTTCAGCACCCAAAAGACATGCAATGGCTACATCTCTACCAGTCTTCATTTGTCCATCACATTCTATGACAACCCTGCCTCTTAAATCATTTAACACAAGAGTCTGCTGAGCTTCTGCAATTCCTAGTTCCCACGGTAATCCTGCATGCTTCAATGATGTGAGTGGTGAAGCTCCGGTACCACCATCGTATCCCGAAATTAATATTACATCTGCCTTTGCTTTTGCAACACCAGCAGCAATTGTTCCTACACCAACCTCAGAAACCAATTTTACATTAATTCTTGCTTTTCTGTTCGCATTTTTGAGATCGTAAATAAGTTGTGCCAAATCTTCAATTGAATATATATCGTGATGTGGTGGTGGCGAAATTAAACCTACGTATGGAGTGGAATTCCTAACCTTTGCAATTAAGGGATTGACCTTTGGTCCTGGAAGTTGTCCTCCTTCACCTGGTTTAGCACCTTGAGCCATTTTAATCTGAATTTCAGAAGCGTTGGTTAAATAATTTGAGCTAACGCCAAACCTCCCGGAAGCAACTTGTTTTATAGAACTGTTCTTTGAATCTCCATTGTTTAATTTTTTAAATCTATTTGAATCTTCACCACCCTCACCTGAATTACTTTTGCCGCCAATTCTGTTCATTGCAATAGCTAAGTTCTCATGGGCTTCTTTACTAATTGAACCGTACGACATTGCTCCGGTTTTAAATCTTTTTACAATTTCTGTCCATGGCTCAACCTCTTCAATTGAAATTGGGTCAAACTCTTCAAATTTTAAAAGCCCTCTTATGGTCATGAATTGTTCACTTTGCTTATTTATTTTTTCAGCATATGATTTGTAAGTTTCATATTTTTCTTCCCTTACTGCTTGTTGCAGTTTTGATATTGTAAATGGATTCAGCATATGTGCTTCTCCATCTCTTCTCCATCTATAGTCGCCACCCGTTTTCATACTTGATATATCTTTTTCGCTGTTTAATGCATAATCCATTCTAGATGATACTTCTTTTTCTAAAACGTATAGGCCTGCACCTTCAATTCTAGATGGTGTGTTATTGAAGTACTTATTAACAAATTTTTGTCTTAATCCCAGTGCTTCAAAAATTTGCGCTCCTCTGTATGAATGAAGTGTAGAAATCCCGATCTTGTTCATAACTTTCAAAATTCCTTTTGCGATGGCTTTATTGAAGTTGTCTATTGATTTATCAAGTTTTTGCTCATTCAAAAATCCAAGTTTGTGGTGATATTCTATAATTTCATTGACCATGTATGGATTAATTGCACTTGCCCCATAACCAAAAAGCATCGAAAAATGATGAGGTTCTCTCGGTTCAGCAGATTCAATAACAATTCCAAATTTTGAACGTTTTTTTCTTTTGATTAGACTGTGATGAACATAGGAGCAAACTAAAAGAATTGGTATAGGAGCATGTTTTTTTGAAGTTTTCCTGTCACTAAGAATAATAATATTGTGATTATTGTCAACTTTTTTCTCAACCTTATCTACAATCATATCAAGAGCTTTTTCAAGCCCATTGTGACCTTTGCTAATTTCGTAATTGGCATTAATTGAGCAGGCTTTAAAGTCTTCATGATCGATAAATTTTATCTTTTCAAGATCATCGTTTGAAATAATTGGATTATTGATTTTGAGCTTTTTTGCATGATCAGGAATTAAATCGAAAATATTATAATCACTGCCTAATGATAAACTTGTGTCTGTTATGATTTCTTCCCTAATTCCATCGAGTGGGGGATTGGTAACTTGTGCAAAAAGTTGTTTAAAATAATTGTAAATGAGTTGTGGTTTTTTGGATAAAACTGCAAGTGGTGTATCAGTTCCCATCGACCCAATGGCTTCTTTACCATTATTACACATTGGTAAAATAATTGTTTTAAAATCCTCTTTGGTGTATCCAAAAACTTTTAATCTAGTTTCAAAGTTTAGCTTTTCTTTTGGTGATTTCTTAACTCTGTATGGTATTTTGCCAAGTGGCAAAATATTTGATTTTACCCATTTACTGTACGGATACTTTTTTACAATAGAGTTTTTTATTTCATCGTCTTCAACAATTCTACCCTTATTCATATTAACTAAAAACATTTTACCAGGCTCTAGTCTACCGTGCATTTTAATATTTTCTGGCTCAATATCCACAACCCCAGTTTCAGATGACATAATAACATACCCATCATGAGTAACTGAATATCGTGATGGTCTTAGTCCATTTCTGTCCAATAGTGCACCGATATAATCACCATCAGTGAACGGAATTGATGCAGGCCCGTCCCATGGCTCCATTAAACAACTATTGAATTGGTAGAATGCTTTTTTTGATGAAGACATGGTCTTGTGTTTTTCCCATGCCTCAGGCACAAGTATCATCATTACCTCCGGTAAACTCCTACCTGTCATAAGTAGAAGCTCTAATACCATATCCATCGAGGCTGAGTCAGATTTTCCAGGTAAAATTATTGGAAAAATTTTTTCTAAATCTTCTTTATCAATCAACTCAGAATCCATTAACTCTTGTCGGGAAATCATTCTGTTAATATTACCTTTTAAGGTATTAATTTCACCATTATGACACATGTATCTAAAGGGCTGTGCAAGATCCCATGTTGGAAAGGTATTGGTTGAAAATCTTTGATGAACTAAAGCAAGTCTAGTTACTAACATTGGATTTTTCAAGTCAATATAAAATCTTTCAATGTCATCTGGGATTAATAATCCCTTATAGATAATTGTTTTGTTGTGTAAACTTGAGAAATAGAAAAAACTTCTTTGGGATAATTTAGATTGATAAATTCTATTTTCAGATATTTTTCTTGCGATGTAGAGCCTTAGCAAGAAATCTTTTTCAGTTTGATTTGGATCATTTTTTCCAACAAAAACCTGTTTGATATTGGGTTGTGATTGTGAGGCAATTACGCCAACAACTTTTGAATTAACTGGAACATCTCTCCAGCCAAGAATATTTAATCCCTGTCTTTTTATTTCTTCTTCAAAAATATCAACACAGTAGTTTAATTGATTTTTTTTGGGGGGAAGAAATACCATTCCAACTGCATAGTCTTTAAATTCGGGAAGATTAAATTTGCACTCTTTTTTAAAAAAAACATCTGGTATTTCAATCAGTATACCAGCTCCATCTCCTGTTCTACCATCAGAGCTTACTGCCCCTCTGTGTTCAAGACAAGTTAATATATTTAATGCTTTAGAGATTATATCATTAGTCTTTTTCCCCTCCAAACTACATATAAAGCCAGCACCACAATTTTCATGTTCAAATAATGGATTATATAGACCTTGTTCTTTCAAAACTCAAATTACTGGGAATCAACTAATTTATTTATTAATTAATTCAATAGAAATTAATATGAATCAATAATCAATCCAATCTTCAATTAATATTAACTTTTCAAAATATGCCTACAAATTTTATTTTTTTTACATATTTTGGTTCGATTATTGAGAATTCATAAACAAAGAAATTAAATGGAAACAGCAATTATAGTAGTATTTGTACTTGGTTATTTGGCAATTGCCTTTGAACACACTTTAAAGATAGACAAATTAGTTCCTGCTCTTGTAATGATGGCTCTCATATGGGCAATTATCTCATTTTTTGGAATGACTGTTTACGACATAGACCCTGCAACAAAAAGTTTGGTTCCCAATAAGCTTGAGAAGGTTATCAACTATTTTTTAGGTCACACAGCAGAGATCCTTATATTTTTAATTGGAGCAATGACCATTGTAGAAATTATAGATTTTTTTAACGGCTTTTCAACTATAAAAAGACTTATAAAAACAAAAAGTAAAATTAAAATACTCTGGATTATATGTTTCCTTGCCTTCTTTTTATCGGCTATAATTGATAACCTTACAGCCACTATTGTTTTAATAACGATTCTACAGAAACTACTCAATGATAGAAATTTAAAACTCTGGTATGCAGGTATGATCATTGTTGCTGCAAATGCAGGCGGTGCATGGTCTCCAATTGGAGATATTACAACAACAATGCTTTGGATTGGGAAAAAGGTTACTCCAATCGCTTTGTTAAAATATTTGATAATTCCGTCACTTGTATGTATGCTCATACCTACATACGTTGTGTCAAAATATAAAGTATTTCAAGGTGAGATAAACCCAATGGTTTCCACTGAATCTGAAAACAAATTTGGCTCTAAAATTTTAATAATAGGTTTGTTGTCAATATTATTTGTCCCATTTTTTAAAGTTGCAACTGGTTTACCGCCATATGTGGGTATGATGTTGTCCCTAGCTTTCGTTGCTACAATTGGAGAAATATACAATTATCTCTTACCAAAACCTGCAAATCATGTACACCATAGCCCTGTACACCACGCACTAACTAAAATTGAAATGCCCAGTATTCTATTCTTCTTGGGAATACTAATGGCCGTTGGTGGTTTAGAAGCTTTGGGAATTGTCTTTGAAGTTGGTCAAACAATGGTTCTAACATTTGAAAATGTTGATTGGTTTTTATTTAAAGGCCTGGATATTGTAATTTTTGTATTAGGCTTTCTTTCTGCAGCCATTGATAATGTTCCACTAGTTGCAGCATCTATGGGAATGTTTGGTGAAGCAGCTGATGATCCCCTTTGGCATGGAATAGCTTATGCTGCAGGTACTGGTGGAAGTATGATTATTATTGGATCAGCCGCAGGTGTTGTTGCGATGGGAATGGAAAAAATTGATTTCATGTGGTATCTCAAGAAAATAGCTTTTTTAGCATTTATTGGTTATATAGCCGGTTTCTTAACTTTTATTTTTCTTAGAGATTTTGTCTTGTAATGAATTATGAAGAGTCCATAGAATGGCTCAACACTATTCCATTATCCTTTGACAGGGAAAATAAAAATTATGAATTTAAGTTAGATGGAATAAAAGCCTTTCTTTCTTACTTAAATAATCCACAATCAAACTTAAAGATTATTCATGTTGGTGGAACAAATGGAAAGGGTTCTACGTGCTCCGTTATTTCATCTGTATTACAAGAGTCAGGATTTAAAATAGGCGCTTTTACATCTCCCCACATTAAAGATTTTCGTGAAAGAATTCGAATTGGAAAAGATTTTATTGATAGAGATTTTGTTAGAGAATTTATCATGAATAACCACTTTAAAATTGAAAGTTTAGGTCTCACATGCTTTGAAATTTCATTTGCGATGGCAGTAGATTATTTTTCAAAAAATATGCTTGATTATGCAATAATTGAGGTTGGCTTGGGTGGTAGGTTAGATGCAACAAATGTTGTAGAGCCAGTTGTATCCTTAATAACAAATATCGGTTACGATCACAAAGAATTTTTAGGTAATAGTTTAGAAGAAATTGCCATGGAAAAAGCAGGAATAATTAAACACAATAAGCCTATTGTGATTGGAGAAAAAAATGAAAAAATCAGAAATTTACTCAAGATTGAAGCATATAAAAAATCTGCTCCAATTTACTTTTCAAAAATGTCACAAGAATACAAAAGTGATTTAACTGGTCCTTTTATCCAAAAGAATATTTCACTTGCTCTGAAAGCTTTAGACACTCTGAAGCTTGGAATTGAAAAGAAAGATATTGAAAAAGGAATTCTGAATGTTAAAGAAAATACAAAGATTTATGGTAGGTGGGATTTGATTGGGAAAAAACCCAAAATTATATTTGATGCAGGACATAATATTTCAGCTCTAACCATATCCATATTAAATTTAGAAAAATCATCAAAAGTGGTTTTCGGAACATTAGAAAAAAAAGATCAGCATAATATTTTTGAAATTTTTCCGACAAGTTTTAGATATTATTTTTGCCCTGTCCCATCCAAACGGAGCATGTCAATGGACAAAATCGAAAATGAAGTTTCAAAAAGGGGGTTAAACTATTCTTTTCATGATAATGTAAGTAATGCTTTGAGTGCTGCTGTTAAAGATTCTAACGAAAGTGATACTATTCTGGTTACAGGCTCAACTTTTCTTTTTTCTGACTTATACTAGTATACATAATTATATTATATTTGGCCTTCCTTAGGGCGCTTAGCTCAGTTGGTTCAGAGCACTTGGTTTACACCCAAGGGGTCGGGGGTTCGAATCCCTCAGCGCCCACAATTCATAATCCTTTGGTGAAGCAAAAAGCTTAGTTCTAAGTAAACAGTAATCAAAGGATTTTTTATTTGTAAATTCTAATTAGAGTAAAGAAATTGTGTTTGAATTGGAACACCATAAAGTGATTCCAATTCCTTGATATTATCCTTGTAAACTTTTGTCTCAGGTGGTACACTAAAATTTTCCCAAAAAAACTTGTTATAAGGCACTTTATATAAAGACATATCTTTTTGCTCCATATCAAAAAAACTATCAAATTTTGATTTATCTTCAATAAGTTTTGTAACGAATAGTTCGTGTCTAAATGAAACTGGATAAAACTCCTTGACTTTTTGACCAGAATTAATCATGGTTTTTTTAACATTTTCAGGAAGACGTCGAGCACCAACCCACTCTCTGGTCATATAGCTTAAATATAGTTTACCTACACTGTTCTTTTTATAAATCCAAATGCTATTCGCGTATTTACCAACTTTTGGATCTCTTTCATACTCGAGTCTGAAAATTTTAAATGATTCGTAGCCTATATACATCGTTATTTTTGCATTCTCTTTGTCTATTCCCTCAAAAATTAAAACATCTTCTCCATCATATGATGAATTACCAATTTTCTTCCATTTATAACTTTTGGTCCTAACTCCTTTTCTGAGTGGATTACTCCATTCCGTGTATCTCAATGGATGAAATTGCGATTGGTTTTTTACAAATCTGTAATCTGATGATTTTCTTATATTTTCAACACTTGCTCTCACAATATTTGAGTTTGGTCCTTGATCAATTGCCTTAATGAAGTGTTCTATAAAAAAACGACATTTGTTTTCCTCGACATCCCATCTTCTGTATAGAATATTGAGTTGATGAGACTTACTAATTGTATTTATTTTCAAAGATTTAATAGCTTGATTAATGTAATTTATGGGGGTTTTCACAACCACCTCATCAAGTGCTGTTAGCTTTTCTTTTAAAATTATTTTTTTGTCTCTGCTATTAATAAAATCTTGAACATTAATTTTTATTGTTTCAAATCCTATGGAAGATATTTCAAGAATGTCGTTGAGTTCATTTTTGGTTACTAAGAAAGAAAATGTACCTTCCATCGTTGATGTAGTTCCAATATTTTTTTTTAAGATACCTACAGCTGCGAAGGGAACTTCATAATCAAACTCATCCACAACTGAACCCTCAATTATAATATTTTGGGTAGATACTATTTGAGTAAAAAAAAGAAAAGCAATTAAAATATATAAACTACTTTTAAAATTCATTCTTTTAAATATAAGAATTATGTTTTTTGAAAATAAAGACAAATTAGCCTTTAAATTTAAACTAATTACTATTTACGTTATGGCAATATTTTACATCAACGTAGGAATTGGTCATTTTATAAATCCTGACTTTTTTTTAGTCATTGTCCCAGACTATCTTCCTTATCATCTATTCCTTGTTTACATTTCAGGCTTGTTTGAAATTATTTTTGGTGTCTCATTGCTTTTTAAAAAATCAAGAAAATTTGGTGCAATTGGATTAATCTTTCTTTTAATTTTAGTCTTTCCGGCAAATATTTTCCTTTTTCAATCTTTGGAAGCGCAATCAGTTTATGAAATTTCTAAGAACAAAGCATTGGTTAGAATGTTTTTTCAAGCTCCATTGATATTGATTGCTTTTTGGCACTCTCTTGAGAAAGTACATAGGTATTTTGATATCTTTTGTATAATAATTTTTATACCAACAATTTTATTTTTCATTAGTCTTTCCAGTTAGATTTAAATCTACCCAAAAACATTGGTACATTCATTTGGTATTCTTTGTATTTGGGATACTTGGCTGCACTTATTTCTTCACTAAATTTCGCACTATTGTAAAATAGAATCACCAATAGAATACAACCTGCAATAGACCAGTTTAGAATTTCACCAGTAGCAGAAATACTAAACAGATAAAAAATAATCCAAATTATTTGTTCACAAGTAAAGTTGGGATGTCTTGAATAAGACCATAGCCCACTTGTCAAAAAACCTTTTTTATAATCTCCTGCTAATTCAGACTTTGACTTAATTTTCTCATATTTTGAGGTTTGAAAATTATATTGCTGTTGATCTGAAATTGTTTCAAGAATTATAAACAGAAGCATTAAAAAACCAATTAAATAATCAAAAAAACTTATCTCATTTCCACCTGTCCAAGCAGCTAAAATTGGAAGAGTGAATAAAAAAATTAGCCCCATTTGATAAAAACAAATAAAAAATAAATTAAAAAGAGACCAATTAAGTTGTCGTTTTAACCAGGGGGTTTTCTTTCTTAATATCTTCCAGCGATAATCCTCTTCACCCCTCCAAAAATATATGCTATAACCTCCTCTTCTAGCAAAATTCAAAGTAAGTCTGACTCCCCAGATCGAAACTAAAGTTGACATCAAAAGCATTCTTGAATCAAAATCAGACTGAATTGTAAAATACCATACGTAAACAATTGGTATGATGCTCCATATTTTATCAATTTGACTGTAATTCTTAGTAATTTCACCAATTAAGAAACAAGTTAAAGCAGAAAATAAATAAATTTTAGTGGCAAAAAATAAACTTTCGCTTTGAGGTGGATTTAAATTAAGTGAAAAAAAACCACTAAAAAAAAACAGATAAGTTAAGCTTACTATGCTTAGAATTAATATAAATACTTTCTTAAACACTTTTTAAATTTATAAATTTAAAAGTATAATGATTTCAAATTTTTATTCAACATTACTTTTTTTATTATCGTTTGCTTTTACTTTAGCCCAAAGCAACAATACCATAATTGACTCACTAATAAGTCAAGGTAATATTACATTTTACCAAAATATTGAATATGGAAAAAATGAAAGAAACAAACTAGATCTTTTAATCCCAAGGTCAAATTCAAAAACACCTCTAGTCATATACTTACACGGAGGTGGATACAAAGGTGGAAAAAAAGAAAACTCCTACAGAAAAAATAACATTGGAAGAGTCAATGAAATTTTAAATAACAAAATTGCATTTGCTACTATAAACTATACTTTTCTAAATAATGAAAACGGCTTAATTTCATCACTCAATGATGCAAAGTTAGCTTTACAGTTTTTAAAACATAACCATGATAAATTTAACTTAGATAAAAATAGAGTGGTCATTTGGGGCGTATCCTCAGGTGCTAACTCCGTACTCTGGCTAGGACTATCTGATGATATGGCTGATTTAAAAAGTGAGAATAAAGTTCTGAGAGAATCCACTCGAGTTCAGGGAATTATTTCCATAAATGGTGCTCACTCATTCAATAGTCACAACTGGAAAAAAATGATAAATATGCCCGACAAAATGTTTGATTTTATGATAAAACGGTTCTTGAAGTACCCAGGAATGGATGTGGATAAATGGTTAGTAAATTATAAGCTCGAAAAGTATCAAGAGGCTATCGACTATTTTGATTTCATGGATTCATCTGACCCACCTATTTTAGTTGCTAATTATGGTGATATGGTACCAAAATCACTATCCAGTTTTAATCATCATCCAATACACGCAAAATATTTAAAGCAAAGGGCTGATTCACTTTCAATAGAAAATTATGTCTTTGCCCCAGAGCTAGGTATTGAAAGTAAAGAAGTAATTGGTATTGTTGACTTCATATTTAAACAACTCACGGATTAATTAATAATTAAAAAAAAATTCAGATATTTGAAGTATGGTTGTGAGTTGTAATAACGGTACGTTATCTACTTTTGTCCCAACAGATAATAATCCATGGGATATTTCCAAAGTTTTGCTTGTTTTCAGGAGACTAGGTTTTGGAATAAAGCACTCGGATATTGCTTCAAAATTGTCTCTTACACCATCTGAGCTGATCGACGAATTAATTGATAATGCCAAAAATTTACCTCCAACACCCGATCCTGGTTGGGCGCATTGGACAAATACTGATTTTAGAAATGCTGGAGGTAATAGAGGTCCATTCTACAGAAACCATCAAAAAATTGTATTTCAAGATTTTTTAAATAATGACATGCGTGATCGATTAACATTGTTTTGGAGCAATCATTTTGTAACTGAGTATTACATGTACAATCATCCAGCATATACATTTAGATATTACAACAATTTACAATCTAATGTCTTAGGAAATTTCAAAAATTTTGTTTCTGTTATAGGGTTGGATGATGCTATGCTAATGTATTTGAATGGATATGAAAACAGAAATAATGCCCCAAACGAAAACTATGCAAGAGAACTTTATGAATTGTTTACATTGGGTGAGGGTAACGGATACACTCAAGATGACATAACCGAAACTGCAAGGGCTTTGACAGGATATAACAACAGACAGGATGGAGGACCAATTTATTTCAATCCTAACAGGTTTGATAATGGAGAAAAAACCATTTTTGGAAGAAAGGGAAACTGGAATTATGATGACGTGATAAATATTTTATTTGAAGAAAAAAGTGACTTAATTTCAAATTTTATTGTTAGAAAATTATACAAACATTTTGTAAGTCCAGATGTAAATGAAGCCATTGTTGATGAATTAGCTCTATATTTTATCAATAATAACTTTGAGTTGGAGCCACTTTATAGAAAGCTTTTTAAAAGCGAACACTTTTTCAACTCTTTTTCAAGCAATGTTTTAATTAAAAGTCCGGTAGACCTGATGGTTTTCATTGAAAAGGAGTTTGACTTTGAAAAACCAGATAATTTTAGTGATAACTTAAATAATTATCTAAGAGCTAGGTGTAGTGATATGGGTCAAGAAATATTAAACCCAATTGATGTAGCAGGTTGGCAAGAAAATCATGACTGGATTTCCACTGGGACTTTACCAATGAGATGGGAATTTTCTGACTATTTATTGTCAAGGTATTGGATTAAGAATAAAGAACAATTTAGAAATTATGCGATTAGTATTGTTGGAATTGAAGAAACCAATCCTGTTGAAATTGTTAAAAAAATTAATAAATACATGTTTTGTAATTATAATTTGATGGATGATGAGTTGAATGATGCCTTGGCTGCCTTCAAAGGAGATGTGCCAGACGATTATTTTAATGGAGGGGGATGGACCCTGAACGAAAGCTATGCACCAAACCAAGTTTATGCATTACTGTTGTTTTTTGTGAAACTTCCTGAATATCAATTGAAATGAGTAAAAAAAATTACTTAGATTCTAAAAAGCATAGAGAAGAACACTCGAGATGGGATAGGAGAGGGTTTCTCAAAGTTTTAGGTATAGCAGGTGCAGGTTCTATTTCTCTTGGAAATACAAATATCTCAGTCCTAAATTCTAATTTTTTAACTAACGCTTTATCTGATTCCTTGTCCGATCGGGTGTTGGTCTTAATAAGACTTAAAGGTGGTAACGATGGATTAAATACAATTATCCCAGTTTATGATTATGATACATATGTTTCCAAAAGACCATCAATTCATATTCCGAAAAATAATTTGATTAGGTTGAATGATGATTTTTCGATGCCCGATCATATGAGTAATTTATCGGGTTTTTGGGAAAATGGAAAAATGAGAATAGTCAATGGTGTTGGATATGAGGGTCAAAATTTATCACATTTTACCTCATCAGACTATTGGGCTACTGGATCAACAAATAAAAGTGATATGGTTTCATCTGGATGGCTTGGCAGGTATTACGATGAAAAATACTTTGACTATACAACAAATCCACCTGAAAAACCTGTTGCCGTTCAAATTGGAAGTAATGCTAATTTAATTTTTAATGGCGCATCAAGAAATTATGCCTTTGCTGTGGCTAATGAGTCAAGACTCGAGAGAGTTGCTGAGAGAGGAGAATTCTACTCAACTCAAAATTTACCTGATTGCACTCACGGTGATCAGTTAGAGTTTTTGAGAAGAGTAAGTAATACAACATATGATTATGCAAAAGTTATTAATGATGCATTCAAATCTTCAACAGATTATAGTGGATATGAAACTGATGAGGGTTTAGATAGACAATTAAGGCTAGTTGCTAAACTGATTAAGGGTGGTCTGGGTTCAAAAATTTACATGGTTTCAATTGGTGGTTTTGATACACACGGAAATCAAGCCCTAACACATCAATATCTATTATCCAGTTTATCATCTGCTGTTAAATCATTTTATGATGATTTGGCAGAGGATGGCTTCGATTCAAAAGTATTGTCAATGACCTTTTCTGAATTTGGAAGAAGAGTCAGTGAAAATGGGTCCGAAGGTACGGACCATGGTTCAGCCGCTCCAGTGATGCTGTTTGGCTCACCTTTAAGAGGCAGTGGTTTTATTGGAAGTCATCCAAGTTTATCCAATTTGAATAGGAGAGGGAATATGTATAATACAATTGATTTTAGATCTATTTATCAAACCGTATTAACAGATTGGTTGTGCGGTGATTCAAACTTTATAAATGCGGCAATGCTAGGAAATGAGTATGATTTACTTGGATTAGGCTTTGGATGTCAGGATTCAGATGTTGTTGATTACAATTCCTTACTCAATTATCATGCACCAATTTATTCAAATTATGATCAAAGGGTGAATTTAAATTTAAGGATTCAACAAACTCATAAGGTCAATATAAAAACGTTTGATATACTCGGTAGACATGTTAACACAATTTTTAGTGGTGATTTAATAAGGGGAGAGCATGAGTTCTCTATTAGCCACAACAAAAACGGAAAATTATCAGCTGGACAATATTTCTACAGAATTAATCTGGTTGGTGGCCCTACACTAAGTAAAGCTTTTGTTGTTAGATAGAATTGAATATTTTTTCCATTTTTTTCTCCTCATCCTCAGCTAAATCTTTATCAACCAATATTCTTCCACTATACTCATCGGTAATGAATTTTTTTCTTGATGCTATGTCAAGTTGAACTTGAGGAGGAATTACAAAGAATGAACCTGCCGATGCGCCCCTTTCAACAGGGACAATTGCAAGACCATTTTTAACACTCGAACGAATTTTTTTATATGAGATGAGTAGGGAATCATCAATTTTTTTTTCAAACTCTTCAGACTTTTTCATGAGAGCACTTTCCTCTTTCTCAGTTTCTTTCATTATGCTATTCAACTCATCTTTTTTGTGATCTAAGTGAGCCTTTCTTTCATCTTTAAGCGTAGTTGTTTCTTCTAATTTCTCTTTCTTTTCTTCAATTTCTGCCTTTAACTCATTGATTTGTTTTTCACTGTACTGTATTTCTAACTCCTGAAACTCAATCTCTTTACTTAAAGATTCAAAAGCTCTATTATTTCTAACATTCTTTTGTTGATCGTTGTATTTAGTGATCATGGCTTTAGATTCTTCTATCTTATTTTGTTTTTCTTTAATACCGTTCTCAACTTCACTCAGTTCTTCATTTATTTTATTAATTCTGAAATCTAAACCCTCTACTTCATCTTCTAAGTCTTCAACTTCCAAAGGTAATTCACCCCTGACACTTCTAATTTTATCTATACGAGAATCAATCAATTGCAAATCATACATTGCTCTTAATTTTTCTTCAACTGAATATTCAACTTTTTTAGCCATATTAAAAATAATTTACAGGATTAGTTTTACTTTTTGCAATAATGCACGCAAACTTAGGAATTTTTTTGTTAAGATGATTTAAAATAGTCTCTTTTATGTGTGTTTCACTCTCGTAATGTCCAATATCAACAATTAAAATTTTTTTATTGGGCTTGAAAAAATCATGGTATTTGAAGTCTGATGAAATAAAGCAATCAGCTTTCTCAAAAATTGCATTTTCAATGGCAAAACTTCCTGACCCCGCAACCAAAGCTACTTTTTTAATTTTTTTATTTAATAAATTAGAGTGTCTCAAATATTTTAAATCAAATTTTTCCTTTAAAAAACTTATAAAATCATAATCCATCATTGATTTTTCCATAAAACCAATACTTCCCATCCCTTTTAAACTGTTACAATCATTACTGATAAGTATTTTTTGGTTTTTTAATTTTAGGATTTCACCAAGTTGGTAGCTAGTACCATCCCTATTATTGTCTAAATTGGTATGAATGCAGTATACATTAATGTCATTTTTAACACACTTGATTATAATGTCATTGACCCTAGTGTCAGTTATTTCTGTCTTGGGATCAATTATGAATAAAGGATGAAAACTAATAATTAGGTTTGACTCACAGGAAATACACTCATCTATTACATCATCAGTTATATCAAGAGTTATTATACCCTTTTTAATCTCAGACTCTTGATCACCAACCAAGAGTCCAACATTATCAAAGTCCTCGGCATCACTTGCAGGGCACCAATCCTCTAATATTTCAATAATTTCTGATAGTAACATCAAATTTTTTATCAAATATAAAATTTATATTTTCGCCTATGTATGTTACTCAGAAAAATACTCTTTCCAGTTGCTGTATTAAATTATCTCTTTCAGCTAATTAGGAGTTTTTTGTATGCAAATAATTTTTTTAAAGTATATCAACCTAAAATAAATACAATTTGTATTGGGAATTTATCTTTGGGTGGGACTGGGAAAACACCGCTAGTCAAATTTTTAATTGAAAGATTATCAAAAAAAATAAATATATCAGTATTAAGCAGGGGTTACAAAAGAAAAACTATGGGTTTTATAGAAGTTTTGGATGATGCAGATGTCAATGATGTAGGTGATGAAAACTTTATGATTAAAAAATCTTTTAAAAATATAAATGTTTTTTCCTCTGAAAATCGATCCTATGCTTTGGATAGAATCTCAAAAAAATTCAATGATATCGGTTTAATAATACTTGATGACGCAATGCAACACAGAAAAATAAAATGTGATCTTAATATACTGCTAACAAAATTTGAGCAGCCATTTTATAATGATTTTATTTTTCCATTTGGAAACTTACGCGAGCCAAGAATTGGTTATGAAAGAGCAAACGTAATTATTGTGACCAAATGTCCAAATAACCTAACTTCTACACAAAAAGAAAAGATTATAAAAAAAATCAATCCACTAGATCATCAACGAATTTTTTTTAGCAAAGTTCATTATGAAGATATTTTAAAAGGAAAAAACGATGTTCATATTTCTGTATTAGAAAGTGACTTCGTATTAGTAACTGGAATTGCTGATAGTCAACCATTAATAAGATATTTAAAATCAAAAAAATATAAATTCAATCATATTAGGTATAATGATCATCATATTTACAATCAAAATGATATTAAAGAAATCATAAAGTCAAGTGGAAATAAAATAATTTTAACTACAAAAAAGGATTACTTTAAAATTATCTCATTGCATGACTCAAACAACTTATTTTATATAGATATTAAAATAGATTTCTTTGGAAAATCAAATGATTTGGTAGGATTAATTTCTGAAAAGTTTAGTCTTAATTAATGTGTTTTTTTGCTTTGTATGAGGATCTGACTAGAGGACCACTTTCCACATGTATAAAACCTAAATCTTTAGCGAACTCTTTATAAAAATTAAATTTTGTTGGTTCAATAAATTCTTTAACTGGCAAATGCCTTTTGCTGGGTTGTAAATATTGACCAATAGTAACGACGTCAACCTTTGCATTTCTAAGATCACGAAGGGTCTCTAAAACCTCAGATTCAGTTTCACCCAAACCAAGCATTATTCCAGATTTAGTTCTTCTTGCACCGTTATCTTTCAAGTACTTAAGTACAGCCATGCTTCTATCGTATTTAGCCTGAATTCTTACCTCACGGGTTAATCTTCTTACTGTTTCAATATTATGAGAAATAACTTCAGGATTAGCTTCAATTATTCTATCAAGATGTCTTTCAACACCTTGAAAATCTGGTATAAGGGTTTCCATTGTAGTTCCTGGGCTGAGCCTTCTTATACTCTTAACAGTTTCAGCCCAAATTATTGAGCCTTGGTCTTGCAAATCATCTCGATCTACAGATGTTATGACCGCGTGTTTAATTTTCATTACAGAAATGGATTTGGCGACTTTTTCAGGCTCTTCCCAATCAACTGATTCAGGTTTACCAGTTTTTACACCACAAAATCCACATGACCTAGTGCAAATATTTCCTAAAATCATAAATGTAGCAGTACCTTCCCCCCAGCACTCGCCCATGTTGGGACAACTTCCAGATGAACAAATAGTATTTAGCTTATACTTATCAACAAGACCTCTAATTTCAGAGTATTTTTTTCCAGTGGGTAATTTTACTCTAATCCAATCTGGTTTTTTTTTGAAGTCTGATTTACGTTGTTCTAGAGTTTTATTAGTTTTACTAATATCAACCTTAGTCCAATTTCCTTTAATTTTTTTTTCTAAAATTTTTGTACTCAATGCGTTTTAATTTAAACGAATACAAATATATGATTATATAATAGAATTTTAAATTAAAGTTATGTACCAAATTGAAAATATTGTTAAAAAAATGATGCCTGATATTGAGTAAAATTTCATTGTTCTTGAAAGTTTAAATTTTTTAGGCATATAACCACTGTTAACAAGTGAATAATTCATAATTGCATAAATGGGCGCAGTTATAAAAGATAGAATAGTTGCTATTTTAATTAAAGTACCCATCTCCGATTCAAAAAACACAAAAATTATCATTGTTACTATGGATATAATCAAAATCCAAGTATTATATCCGCTAATTTTTTTATGGTTTAATAATTGTAGTGTTTGGCTCATCGCTCGTGGCGATGCATCTAAGCATGTAATTGTAGTGCTCAACATTGTTGTGAATGCTGCAACCGATATAAAAATTTTAACATTTTCACCAAGATTAGCTGTATATAATTTAATCAGTTGATTGGCAAACTCTGACCCATTATTAGAGAATGTTTGTCCTGATCCGAACATTACAAAAGCACCAAGTGCAACGAAACACAATCCAAGAAATACAGTTGAAATGTATCCGACGTTAAAATCAAATAATGCTGATTTATATTTGATTTTATTGTTAAGATTTAATTTTTCCTTTGTCCATATAGATTGCCAAATAGAAACATCAAGAGGAGCAGGCATCCAACCCATGAAAGCAGCCAAAAAAATTATCCCTGAAACTTCATCTGGAAATATTTGATTAAAGTTAAGTTCTACGACATTATTGTTGGTTGCATACCCCACTGCAAATAGTGTAGATAAAGCTAATATTAGGATTACTATTTTTATAAAGTTATCAAGTAATTTATATTTCCCAACTGTAAGAATTATAATGCAAAGAATTAAGATTATTGATGCCATTATGGCAATATTATTATTGAAACCGAATAGTTCAACTGCTAAACCTGCTGTTACAATAGTTACTGCCGCTTGAATTGTAAAAATTGTAACAATAGAAAGTAGTAAATAAATGTACAGTACGTAATCTCCAATTTTTTTGTAACCATGTAGTAGGGTTTCACCTGTTGAAAAAGCGTATTTGGTTCCAAATAAAAAGAAAGGGTATTTGAAAAAATTACACAATATCAATGCCCAAATTAGTCCAAAACCAAATTCTGCACCTGCCTTTGTTGATTGTACAAGATGAGAAACTCCAATTGCAGCTCCAGCAAACAATAAACCAGGTCCTAGTTTTTTGATTTGATCAATCATTATTCTTAATCTTTTCTATCAAAAGTTTTTTTGCTCTAAAAATTTTAATCTTTATAGTACTGATTGGTTGGTTAAGTTTTTTAGAAATTTCTTTAATTGATAAATCATCAAAATACCTGTATTTTAAAACTTCTTTATAGTTGGGTTTTAATTGATTTATTTTTTCCTTTAACTCGTCATAACTCTCTTTTTCAATAAAATCCTCCTCAGGGCTACTCGTATAATTATGCTTTTCAATATTTTCATAATTATCAATTATCGTTTTCTTTTTTCTTAACTGATCAGCATAAGTGTTCTTTGCAATTGATATTAACCAAGTTTTGAATGAAAACTTTTTATCATATAGTTTAATTTTTTGAAATGCTTTTGAAAATGTTTGAATTGTAATTTCCTCTGCAATGTAGTCATCAGAGGTCTTTTTTAATATATAGTTAAAGACATAATCCCAATTATCATTTAACAACTTATTGAAAGGAGTATTGTTTTGACCTGAATTTGAATTCATTTTGGTTAATTCAAATTTAAATCAGATCTCTTACATTCATTTTCTTCAGGAAGTTTCCCACATAAACCACATGGCTTTCCCTCCTTGTTTAGAAAAGGGTTATTTGATGCACATGTTCCAGAAAACTTACCATCTTTCTTAAAAATTATTTTCACGGATATTCCTATAAATGCAAGAGATAGCAAAATGATTGATATAAAAAATACTTCCATGAATTAAATGATGTTAACCTCTTCTTCGAGCAATATATCAAATTTTTCTAATACTGTTGATTTTATTTTTTCGGAAAATAAAAGTATATCCTTTCCTGTGGCATTACCTAAATTTATTATTACCAATGCTTGATCCTTATACACTCCAACATTTTTTTCTTCAATGTTTTTAAAATTACAATTTTCAATTAGCCATGCTGCCGACAATTTATATTTTGACACACTCTCTTTGAAATAAACCAATTTTGAAAATTTTTGCTTCAGTTTATTAAGTAGTTCAATTGAAACGATTGGATTTTTAAAAAAACTACCCGAATTACCAATTAAGGATGGGTTAGGTAATTTGTTTTCTCTGATCTTACTAACTATTCTTGCAATATCTTTTATGGTAGGGTTATGAATTTTTTTCTTATTTAGAGCATCATTTATGCTCTTGTATGATTTACTAATCTTATGATTGGTTTTTGATAATTGGAGAACAACTTCTGTTATGATAAACTTATTTCTTAATGACTTTTTAAAAATTGAGGATCGATAAGAAAATTGACAATCATTAAGTTCAAATTTCTTTTTCTCTATTGTATCAAGAAAATATCCCGAGCAAGAGACAAAAATATCTTTAATTTCAACACCATAGGCACCAATATTCTGAATAGGTGCACCTCCTACAAATCCAGGAATTGATATTAAATTTTCAGCCCCACCAAAATTTTTAGAGATTGCCCATTTCACAAAATCATCCCATATTTCACCAGCTCCGATTGAAATACTAACATAATTATTGTTTTCTGAAATAATTTTCATCCCCTTGATTTTTACATTAATTACAGGGATTTGAACATTATCTGTAAATAAAATATTCGTACCTCCCCCGAGAATAAAAACCTTTTTATTTTTTAATGATTTCAGTGTTTTTATTACTTCTTCTTCAGAACTAACTTCATGAAACTCTCTGGAAATCACATCAACTCCAAAGGAATTGTATGATTTTAAAGAAATATTTTTTTTCAAAAAACTATGATTAAAATAGGTATTGACTAATTCACTTTTCCTTTATCTTCCTCATCTTCTTCTTCTTCCAAAACTTCGCCCATAATTCTTAAAATCACTGTTGCAGTTTTTGCATTTGAATTTACAGTCACTGCTTTTCGAAAAATCCCAACTCTACTTGTATCGTAATTAACTTCAATTTGACCTTCAGCACCAGGTTCAATTGGTTTTTCGGGTTTTTTAGGGATAGTACACCCACATGATGAAGAAATCCTAGTAAATATTAGTGGTGCATCACCAACGTTTTTAAATTTAAAAACTCTGGTTCCATCAGAATCATAATCGATTTGTCCATAATCAATAGAATTTGTTTCAAATTTAATTTCAGCTTGTTTTTCCTGTGCTAGATTTAAAACTGAAAAGAAGCAGAAAATTAATGTTGTTAATTTTAGAGTGATTTTCATATAATTTGAATTTATACAAATTTAACTCTTTTACAAAAAAATAGCTATACTTTTAATAATTCTCTGTAGTTAGTTACTTTTGCTTAAAATATTTAAATGGGAATTGCAAAAATTTACGATCCATTAATAATTGAAAATAAATGGTTAGTTAAATGGGAAAAGGAAGATTTTTTTAAATCTGAACCAAACGAAAAGACTCCCTATACTATTCTCATTCCCCCACCCAATGTTACAGGAATTTTACACATGGGTCACATGTTGAATAACACAATTCAAGATATTTTAATAAGAAAAGCTAGATTAAGTGGATATAACGCATGTTGGGTCCCAGGAACAGACCATGCCTCTATAGCAACTGAGGCTAAGGTTGTTAATAAGCTCAAAGAAATTGGCATAAAAAAACATGAATTAACTAGAGATGAGTTTTTAGAACATGCATGGGATTGGACAAATAAACATGGTGGAATAATTCTAAATCAGCTCAAAAAAATCGGTTGTTCATGTGACTGGTCAAGAACAAAGTTTACTCTAGATAAGGACATGTATGAATCTGTTCAAAATATGTTTCTTAAACTTTATGATGATGGTTATTTATACAGAGATAAAAAAATTGTTAATTGGGATCCTGAAGCAAAAACTACCCTATCCAATGAAGAAGTTATTTACAAAGAAAAAACAGCAAAACTCTTTTACTTAAAATATAAACTAGAAAGCTCAGAAGAATTTATATTGGTTGCTACAACAAGACCCGAAACAATTTTTGGAGACACTGCTGTTGCAGTAAATCCTAATGATAAGAGATACAAAAAACTTGTTGGAAAAAAATTGATAGTTCCATTAGTTAACAGAGTTGTTCCAATTATAGGTGACAAAAGTGTTGATTCAGAATTCGGAACAGGTTGTCTTAAAGTAACTCCTGCACATAGCGAGAAAGATTTTGAAATAGGTATAAGAAATAATTTAGATATAATAGATATTTTCAACGATGATGCTTCTCTTAATGATTATGGAATGCATTATAAATCATTAGATAGATTTTCAGTTAGAAAAAAAATAATTACTGAGCTTGATGAAAAAGGATTATTGGATAGGGCAGATGATTATACCCACAACATTGCTTTATCAGAAAGAACTAGTTGTGTAGTTGAACCAAAACTTTCTACACAATGGTTTGTCAGAATGAAAAAATTATCAAATCCGGCATTAGATTTGGTTTTAAATGGAGATATTCAATTTTATCCTAAAAAATATGTAAAAACCTATAAAAATTGGCTTGAAAATATTAGAGATTGGAATATTTCTCGTCAATTATATTGGGGTCATAGGATTCCTGTTTTTTATTTAAAAGAAGACAAATCAAAATATGTTGTTTGCTTGTCTGGTTCTGAAGCCATAAAGCTTTTTGAGGAAAAATATAAAATTAAAGACCTAAATTCAGATGAAATTGTCCAAGATGAAGATGTTCTCGATACATGGTTTTCCTCTTGGTTATGGCCAATTAGTGTTTTTGATGGTGTAAGAAACCCGAATAACTCTGAAATCGAATATTATTACCCCACTTCTGACCTCGTTACAGGACCAGATATTATATTTTTTTGGGTAGCTCGAATGATTATTTCTGGAAATTATTTACGTCAAGATATCCCTTTTAGGAATGTTTATTTTACTGGCTTAGTTAGAGATAAAAAAGGTAGAAAAATGTCGAAACAACTAGGCAATTCACCTGATCCAGAGATTCTTATAAAAAAATATGGTGCCGATGGAGTTCGAGTCGGTTTGTTGTTTTGTGCTCCTGCAGGAAATGATTTACTATTTGATGAAACTTTATGTAATCAAGGTAAAAATTTTTCCAATAAAATTTGGAATGCATTTAGGCTAATTGATGGTTTGAAAATTGATGACAGTCAGAAAAGTAAATCTCACAATGAATTTGCAATCAAATGGTTTAATGAAAATTTGAATATGAAAGTCCTCTCAATTAATGAGTCATTTAAAAATTTTAAAATATCAGAGGCGTTAATGACTC
The DNA here is from genome assembly GCA_902614065.1 of uncultured Bacteroidota bacterium. Classification (GTDB taxonomy): domain Bacteria; phylum Bacteroidota; class Bacteroidia; order Flavobacteriales; family Flavobacteriaceae; genus Eutrophosalina. Next base: position 60,109 of record CACMJT010000007.1, read on the forward strand.
TTTACAAACTTTTTTGGGATGACTTTTGTTCAATTTATTTAGAAATTATAAAGCCAGAATTTGGAAAAGGAGTTTCAAAAAAACTTAAACGCTCAACCCTTACTTTTCTAGAAAAATTATTGACTTTATTACACCCATTTATGCCTTTTATAACATCAGAAATTATTAACCAAATTGTCTCTAGTAAAAATTTCAATATTATAAAATCAAATTGGCCAGAATCAATAAAATTTGACTCAGAAATCATAGAAAATGTTAATTATTCAATTGAAATTGTTTCAAAAATCAGACACTTTAAAAAACAAAATACGCTCTCTTTCAAAGATGATTTAAAAATTTATTTTGAGAATGATTTGATGGATAATCAGATTGGGATTGTTAAGAAACTGACTAATTGTGATTTAATTAAAAAACAATTAAAAGGTACAGATTCGGAAACTTCCTTTATAGTTGGTAAATACGTTTATGTCGTAGATCAAAAAAATAAAATTTTTAATGAAATAGATGTTGATAAATTGAAAGAAGAATTAAATTATAACCTAGGCTTTAAAAATATTCTGGAAAAAAAGTTATCAAATGAAAATTTCGTTTCAAATGCTCCAAAGGAGGTTATTCAAAAAGAAAGAAAAAAACTCGAGGATGTAAAATCAAAAATTAAAATTCTGGAAGAAAGCATTAAAAAACAAAATAATTAAGACTCAACAATAACATCCTCACCGCCTTTTAACTGCTGGTTTAATTTTACGTTAATTTTCCTATCTACTGGAACAAAAACATCTACCCTTGACCCAAACTTAATAAATCCGGCATCCTCACCTTGAACTACCTTTTGACCAACCTCAGCATAGTTTACTATTCTCCTAGCAACCGCACCAGCAATTTGTCTGTATAAAATTTCACCAAAAATTTTATTTTCAACAACTATTGTTGTTCTTTCATTTTTTTCCGATGATTTTGGATGCCATGCTACTAAGTATTCACCGGGATGATATTTACTGTAGTTAATTACTCCACTAATTGGATATCTTGTTACATGAACATTAAGTGGAGACATAAAAATAGAAATTATAATTCTTTCATCTTTAAAATATTCCTTTTCATATACCCTTTCAATATTTACAACTTTGCCATCAACAGGGGAGATTATGTGATTTTTATTCAGTTTTGTTTTTCTCTTTGGATTTCTAAAAAACTGTAAAATAAGTACCAAAATGGATAGAGACAGTAGTTGTAAAAAAATTTTTAAAAAACCGTCATCTAAAAAATATTCTAACAATAATATATCTCCAATTACGGCAGTTAGAAAAATTAAAATTATTGTGTGACCTTCTTTATGAAACATTTTCAAAAATTATTATAATTAAGTAAAAAAATGGGAATGAAAAAATTATGCTATCTAATCGATCGAATAAACCACCATGACCCTTAATCCAATTTCCAAAATCCTTTATTTTTAATTGCCTTTTTATTTTGGATTGAATTAAGTCTCCGATTATTGCAAAAAAACAAATCATTAAAGATGAGGCCATTACTAATAAAGTTTCAATTTGTAAGAACTGACTCAAATAGAATCCAAAAATAAACGTAAAAATAATTGATCCATATACACCTTCAATCGTTTTTTTGGGAGAAACAGACTCATATAATTTATTTTTTCCAAATTTTAATCCAACAAAATATCCCGCGGAATCTATTCCCCATATGAGTACTAAGTAGGCAATCATATAAATCTGAAATTTTTTGAATTCAATATTAAGAAAAGGGGAGGAGACTAATATAATGAGAGATAATGTTAATAAAAACATTGGCCAAGCCTTACTGGCATTATTGCCGTAAAATTTTCTTTTGGAAATAAGAAAGAGTAAAAGAAACGGATAAAAAATTAAATAAAGGATTATTAATATGTAGTAAATCACATCAGCTTCCTCAATATTAGGGAGACTCAGTCCAGGACCAATTAGTGGCAGTAACCCAAACATACTAACCATAAATATTGGAAAAAATTCAGTGCTCATAAATGGACTGTAATCTTGATTCCATCTTTTAAGAAAATTTAAGTATTCAGGATCTTTTCTCAACACTTTTCCGTATTCAGCTAAAACAATTATTGCAGATATATACATAACAATCATAAAACTAACCGGATGAATCAAGGATGACAACATAACAAGAACATAAAAAATGGATGATATAGATCTTGACCTTAAGTCTTTCATTACAGATTTTCTAAAAGAATTAGATATAGATTTTTTGCACTACTACCGTAAGTTAAAAAGTTTAAATCTTCATCTTTACCTCTTTTGAAGTTTTTAATTGATGTAATATTGGATGGTAAGTTATTTGAATATTTATACCTAATTCCCTCTAAACCCTTACTTACAGTTTGAGACAATTGACTTGTTTTTGCAAGTACAATTATGTTGTTTGGTAAATCTTTTATTTTATGTGATTCTATTTGATTGGCACTAACCAAAATACTACCATCCTTTGCAACCAAAAACTCACAATCAGTGATGAATATAACAGAGTTTAAATTTGCTTTATTTGTATTGTACTCAAAATCAGAAATATATTGATCAATAATGTTCTCATTAAAACATAATATGCTAGATTCGGACCAATTATTTTCCTCAATTATCTTAGAAAAGTAATCTGTTGATTCAGCTAAATTAGAGGCATAAAGAAACTTACCGCCATTATTGCTAAAGTTGAGGGTGAACTTATTTTCAACAAGCTCATCTTTTTTTGGAAGGTATTTATATTCTTCTTGCTTATCATCATCATTTTTTGATGTATTCTTATTAAAAAGTGAGGAAAAAAAATTTTTCAAAAAGATGATTTACCATAAAGATAAATTTATAGACTCACAAAATCAATAAAAATTATTGAGTTTATTTTTTTACTGGAATTTCCTTAAAAGGTCTTTCTCCAAAAATTCTGATTAAATCCTCTTTAAAAATCACTTCTTTTTCAAGCAAATAATCAGCAAGTTTAATCAGTTTCTTTTTGTGTTTTTTTAGGAGAGATAAAGCCCTTTTAAATTGTGCCTCAATAATATTGGAAATTTCTTTATCAATAACTTGTGCAGTTGTATCACTGTACGGTTTAGTGAATCCATATTCATTTTGGCCACTAGAGTCATAATAAGTCAGATTACCAATTTTATCATTCAGTCCATATACAGTTACCATTGATCGGGCTTGTTTAGTTACTTTCTCCAAATCACTCAAAGCACCCGTTGAGATTTTATTGAAAATAATTTTTTCAGCAGCTCTTCCTCCAAGGGCAGCACACATTTCATCAAGAATTTGCTCAGTTCTAACTATCTGTCTTTCTTCAGGTAAGTACCAAGCAGCACCAAGAGATCTTCCTCTAGGAACAATTGTAACTTTCACCAAAGGTGCAGCGTGTTCCAGCATCCAGCTAACCGTTGCGTGACCAGCTTCATGATACGCAATGGTTTCTTTTTCTTTGGGTGAGATAATTTTATTTTTCTTTTCTAGCCCACCAACAATTCTGTCAACTGCATCAAGAAAATCTTGCCTGCCGACAGACTTCTTAGACTTTCTAGCTGCTATTAGCGCGGCCTCATTGCACACATTAGCAATATCAGCTCCTGAAAAACCAGGTGTCTGTTTGGCTAAGAAATCAACATCAAGATTGCTGGCCATTTTTAGTGGTTTCAGGTGAACATCAAATATTTCTTTTCGTTCTCTGACGTCTGGTAAATCCACATAAATTTGTCTATCAAACCTTCCAGCTCTCATGAGTGCTTTATCAAGCACATCAGCTCTATTTGTTGCAGCCATCACAATGACATTGGTATTTGTGCCAAAACCATCCATTTCAGTTAGCAACTGGTTTAACGTATTTTCTCTCTCATCATTTGATCCTGTAATATTGTTTTTTCCTCTTGCCCTACCAATCGCGTCAATTTCATCTATAAAAATTATAGATGGAGATTTATCCTTTGCTTGCTTAAAAAGATCCCTCACACGGGATGCACCAACACCAACAAACATTTCAACAAAATCAGATCCTGAAAGTGAGAAAAAAGGAACTTTCGCTTCTCCAGCAACCGCCTTTGCTAAAAGGGTCTTTCCTGTTCCGGGTAGTCCGACTAATAGTGCACCTTTTGGTATTTTACCTCCAAGTTTGGTATATTTTGTGGGGTTTTTAAGAAAATCTACAATTTCTTTAACTTCCTCCTTAGCACCCTCAAGACCAGCAACATCTTTAAAACTAACCTTAATATCACTTTTTTGATCAAACAACTTAGCTTTAGATTTTCCTATGCTAAAAATTTGTGAGCCAGCACCACCAGCTCCGCCACCGGCCATTCTTCTCATAAAATAAATCCATAAGCCAATCAATATTATGAGTGGTAATAAGCCTAACAGAACATCTAACCATTTGTTTTCAACAGTTCTAAATTCATAGCCTATTACCAGCCCACTATTTTGAGCATTTTCAAGTTTACGTTGAAAAAGTTCTAAATCACCAACTTCACATGTGTAGTGAGGACCCAAGGTATTTTTTTGTCCTAGAAAATTTGATTTGGAAACTTGTCTGTGAACATCACTTACAAGTGCACCTTCGGATAAAGTTATTTCAGCCAAAGTTTTATTTATGATTATGACGTTTGAAATGTCACCTGAGTTCAGATATTTTTCAAATGTGGTTATATTAATTTTCTTGACAGAGCTGAAATTGTTAGAATTCCCGAAATAGGAAAATATTATGAATATTGAAATTATTAATCCATAAATCCAATAGTTTGAATTGTTTTGGTTATCAAGTTTATTTTTTTTCTTCTCCATTATTATATATTAATTATTTCTGCATCTCCCCAGAGTTTTTCCAGCTCGTATATTTCTCTAAATTCTTTTTTAAAAATATGAACAATCACATCAATATAATCCATCAAAACCCAATTTTTATTTTCTAATCCTTCAATATTGAAGGGTTTTTCTTTTAATTCTTTACTTACAGTTTTCTTCACCGAGTTTGAAATTGCATTGACTTGAATATTGGATTGGCAATCACAAATAATAAAATACTTAAAATCAACATTTTCGAGCTTTGTAAAGTCTATAATATTTATATTTTCTCCCTTGACATTTTCAATTCCCTTTATAATATTTTTAACTGTTTTATTTTTAATTTGCATTTAAATACTGCATGATGAAATTAATCAAACTTAATGCCATCGATTCAACTAATGAATACATAAAATTAAACAAATCTTTTTTTAGCCAAAATTCATTAGCAGTTTATTCTTTCAACCAGACAAATGGCAAAGGTCAGAGAGGAAAAAAGTGGATAACTGAACCCTATAAAAATACCTGTATTTCTTTTTATTATGGAGTTGATAAACCATCTGAATATACATTATTAAAAATAAATTTATGTACAACTTTAACTGTTTTAGAGGTTTTAAAATCTTATGACATTACTGATTTAAAAATTAAATGGCCTAACGACATTATGTCAGGAAATAGAAAAATTGCAGGTATATTAATTGAAACCACTATGGTTAAAAATAAAATTAATGATCTTATTATTGGCATCGGTTTGAATGTAAATCAAACAGATTTTGATGTGATAAAGGAAGCAACCTCAATGAAAATTTTAAAGAATAAAAGTTTTAATCTGCATATGATATCTAAGCAATTTGTTGACAAATTTTCTTCGTTTGATGATATAATATCGAATGTTTCAAAGGATAAGTTAATTGAGAAATTTTGCTATCATTTGTTTGGTATGAGAGAAAAAAGAAAATTTACTATTGAGGAAAAAGTTGTTGAAGGTATCATTTTAGGAATTACAGAGAACTACATGTTGAGTGTTGAATCAGACAATCAAGTTAAGCATTATGATAAAGAACAAATCAAATTAATTTTATAACTCTAGTTTTTCTATTTTTTTTGCAATGTTTGTTAGGAAATTCTCCAGAGGTTTTTTTGCCATCATCTCTATCATCATAGAAAAATTAGCATTAAAAATTATTTGACAGCGACTACTTTTACTGCTAATTTCCGATGGATTTATTAATATTTCAAATTCAAAATTGTTAGAGTTGGATTTCAGTGAAAATGAATTTTTATTAGATTTTGAGTGAGTTAGTGATATTTTTGGAAAACTTCCAATTTTAATCTCAAATACATTTTCATTCAAAATCTCAAAACTTGAGACTTCATTAGAAAAAACTTCTTTGTAATTATTTATATCACTAAAAAAATTAGTGAGTGATCTATTACTACAATTTATATGTCCAATCTCTTTAATAATTTCCATTTGTTATCCCCAATTTGAAGGATCCTCTTTCCAGCTTAGAATGTGATCTAACTCCTCACGGTTAAAGAACTTTTTTTCTTTTGCGTAATTTAATAGGTGTGTGAAAGACGACAGTGAAAAATACTCCACATTATTTTTTAAAAAATTATTTTTTGATAATTCGAAATCATAATTAAAAATACTGACCATACCTTGTAAATTTAGACCCTCATTTTTCAAGGAATTACACGCTTTCAGACTGCTACTACCAGTGCTTATTAAATCTTCAATTACCACAACCTTTGAACTTTCATGAAAATATCCTTCAATCATATTTTTTCTTCCATGACCTTTTGGATTTGATCTAACATATATAAAAGGTTTGCTGAGCTCATGAGCAACTAACATTCCAATTCCAATGGCACCAGTAGCAACTCCAGCTATCAATTCAGTTTCAGGAAATTTATTTGAAATAATTTCAGAAAGTTGTTTGGAAATATATTTTCGAATTTCCGGATATGATAAAATTATTCTATTGTCACAATAAATTGGTGATTTCCAACCAGAGGCCCATGTAAAAGGATTTTTGTGATTGAATTTTATTGCATTAATTTGTAGTAGTAGTTCTGAAGTTTTTTTTGCAATGTCTTCATCCAAAATCACATAACAAATGTATAAAGTTTTTATTAATAAGCTTTCAATTATTTTAACATCAAAAAATAAGTATTTGAATGAGGAAAACACCTTCTTACTGGTGAGCATAAGCTTAGATGAAATATTAAAAAAAGTAAGAAGCCATAAAAAAATTTTTTTATATCATACCAATAAATCTGATTTATTAAAGGTTTTTAAATCCAAGATTAAGGTAATTTTTGCCTCTGGTGGCATTGTTTCAAATCAAAATAGTCAAGTTTTATTTATATACAGACGGGGTAAGTGGGATTTGCCCAAAGGAAAAGCTGAAAAGGGAGAAACAATTAGAGAAACTGCAATTCGAGAGGTCATGGAAGAAACTGGGATAGAGAATCTCAAAATTGACAAATATTTTTCAAATACCTTTCACATTGTAAGAAACAAAAGAAAATATTTCCTTAAAGAAACATCATGGTTTTTAATGTCATCAAATTTTAAAGGAAAATTGAAACCTCAAATTAAGGAAGGAATAAAATCTGTAAAGTGGAAGACTATTGAAGATGTAAAAAAGCTAAAGAAAAGAACTTACAATAACATTTCCATTATTTTGAGTGATTTTTTAAAACAAAATCATAAATAGATTTAGGAACCAATTTGCTGTAGTCTCCATCATTATTAATCAAATCTCTGACTATACTGCTACTAATAAATGATGTTTTTGCTGAGGTTAGTATGAAAATTGTTTCAATTTTGGATAGAAATCTATTTGTTCTTGCAATGGCTTTTTCAAATTCAAAGTCACCAGTATTTCTTACTCCTCTGACGATAAATTTTGCATCTACCTTTTCACAGAAATCAATTGTTAATCCATCATAGCTCATTACTTTGATTTTGTTGTCATCTTTGACAACTTTTTCGATAAATTCTACTCTCTCTTTCAATGAAAACATGGTCTTCTTCTCACTATTTTTACCAATTCCAACAATAATTTCATCAAATAATAGCTTACTTCTCTTTAAAATATCAAAGTGTCCCAAAGTAAATGGATCGAATGTTCCAGGGAAAATGGCTCTTTTCACATTTACAAATTTAATTATTTATAGCGTTGCTAATCATGTATGATACCAAATCTTTTAGCTTTAGATTGGAAAGTCTTACTTGTTTTGGGAAAATACTTTCATCACTCATTCCTGGGATTGAATTCAATTCCAAAAAAAATGGAATATCATTAACAATTATAAAGTCTATTCTCGCAAAACCAGATAATCTAAGATTTTCATAAATAAGCTTGGCACATCTTTTCACATTATCACTAATTTTATTGGGTATTTTTGCAGGAGTTATTTCATTGCTTTTACCTAGATATTTAGCTTCATAATCAAAAAAATCGTTTTCTGTTATTATTTCAGTAATACCAAAAACTTTGATTTCACCTTTATACTCCATCAATCCAACTGAAACCTCAACGCCATTCAATGTTTCCTCAACTAAAATTCCATTTCCTAATCCAATTAAATTTTCAATATTTATTTTAAGTTCTTCTTTATTTTTAACCTTGGTTACTCCAAAACTACTTCCTGAATTATTTGTTTTTACAAAAAGTGGAAACTGCATTTTGCTAAAAACATTAAAATCAACTTCTTGATTATTGCTGATGAAAATTGATTTGGCACAACTTATACCTAGATTTTTTGCAAAATCAATGCATTCATTTTTGTTAAAAGTTATTCTAGCATTATTTGAGTTAGGGCCCGTGTAGGGAATATTAATACTTTCAAAATATTTTTGAATGAGACCATCTTCACCAGGCGTTCCATGAATAATATTGAAAACCACATTAAATTGAATTTTATTTTTACCAATTTTAAAGCTAAAATCACTTTCATTAATTGAATACTCGTTTCCCTCATTTATTACTTTCCAATTATTTTTTTTGATAATTACAGCGTAGGGGTTAAATAATTTTGTATCGATATTTTTAAGAATATTATTTCCACTTTTAATTGAAATTTCAAACTCATCAGAATAACCTCCCATTAAAACAGCTATATTTTTTTTCAATTTTTTTAATTTACTACTCATTTTAAAGATACTTATTTATATATATTTGCTCTTATAACCTATGAAATTTTTATATAGCAGAATCTTCATAAAACAAGTCTTTATTTCTGTTGTTATTTTTGCATTAATTACATTGATTTCAATTATTTTTTTATTCTTCTATACTGGACAAACTAATTACATCAAAGTTCCGGACTTATATGGATTAAATATATCTGAAGTAGAAAAGATAATGAGCAAGAAGAAACTAAACTTTGAGGTTTCTGATTCTATTTTTTATGACCCTGCAATCAGCCCCAACACAGTAGTTAGTCAAACTCCCTTTAAGGATAAAGAAGTTAAAAAGAATAGAAAAATATATTTGACTATTAATCCATCGGATTTTTCAAATGTAATATTTCCAGATTTAATTCAGTTAACCAAGAGAGCTGCTATATCACAAATCAATGCTCTTGACCTAGAGATGGGGAGTATTAAGTATGTGGATAATATTGGTAAAGATGTAGTTCTGGAGGTAAAGTTTAACGATTCTACAATCAAATCAGGACAATTAATTCCAAAGAAATCCAAAATTGACTTAGTTCTTGGAAATGGAAACAAATAGCCCAAATATTCAAGATTCTTTTGACGATTTATTCGAACATTTTTCCTTTATGGCTGATGTTGGTCAAAACCCACTGAGGGTTGATAAATTTTTGATGAATAGAATTGAAAATGCCACTCGAAATAAGATTCAGCAAGCAGCAAAGGAAGGGTTCATTATTGTTAATAATAAAGCTGTAAAACAAAATTACAAAGTCAAACCAAATGATAATGTCAAGGTTATGTTCCATCATCCACCCTATGAAAATCTAGTAATTGCAGAAAAAATAGAGTTGGATTTTGTCTATGAGGATGATCACATAATTATTGTAAATAAACCACCAAATTTAGTTGTTCATCCAGGACATGGCAACTACAGTGGAACTTTATTAAATGGGCTTGTACATCATTTCGAAAATCTTCCTAAAAATGTAGATGGTAGACCTGGTCTTGTTCATAGAATTGATAAAGATACAAGCGGTTTATTAGTTGTGGCTAAAACCTCCAAAGCATTAACCAATCTTTCGCAACAATTTATATCAAAAACAATACAAAGAAAATATGTTGCTTTGGTTTGGGGAAGCTTGAAAAATAAAAGTGGGACCGTTGATGAAACACTGGCAAGAGATAAAAAAAACAGAATGATTATGTCAGTTCCTGAAGACTCAACAATTGGTAAAAGATCAATAACACATTACAAAGTGCTTGATGATCTTGGGTATGTTTCCTTAATCGAGTGTGAATTAGAAACTGGACGAACTCACCAAATCAGAGCTCATATGAAGCACATAGGTCATCCAATATTTAATGACAATAGATACGGTGGAGATAGAATTTTGAAGGGTACAATTTTTTCAAAGTACAAGCAATTTGTAGAAAATGCATTCAAACTTCTACCTAGACAAGCACTTCACGCCAAGACGTTGGGTTTTAATCACCCTGAAAATGGAAAAAAAATATTTTTTGAATCTGAACTTCCAAATGACTTTCTATTATGCTATGAAAAGTGGAAAAATTATTCAAAAAATATTTAATTTTAGAAAATGAAAATTATTATATCACCAGCCAAGTCCTTAGATTTTGATAGTGAACTTAATACTAAGAATTTTTCAAACCCTAAATTTTTAGAAAAAACCTTAGCTATAAACTCGATTTTAAAGAAGAAATCACCCAGTGATTTAATGAAGTTACAATCTATTTCTGAAAAGCTTTCCGAGTTAAATTGGAAACGAAATTTAGAATTTTCTGAAAATCAAAATGATGATAATTCAAGACCTGCAATTTTTGCATTCAATGGAGATGTTTATGATGGATTAGATGTAAAAACACTAGACAATAAAAAAATTGATTTTTTACAAAATAAACTTAGAATTATTTCTGGCTTATATGGAGTTTTAAAACCATTGGATTTGATTCAACCTTACCGACTTGAAATGGGAACAAAAATCAGTGTTAATGGTTCTTCAAACCTATATGAATATTGGTCAAATGATGTAACAAAATTTTTATCTGACGAATTACTTTCATCTGAATTTTTATTGAATTTGGCGAGTAATGAATACTTTTCAGCCATTGATAAATCTAAAATTAACTCAGAAATAATTTCACCTATTTTTAAAGATTTCAAAAATGGAAAACTCAAAATAATTTCCTTCTATGCAAAAAAGGCCAGAGGAATGATGGTTCGTTATATTGCTGATAATCTAATTACTAGTTATGATAATTTGTTGTCATTTAATTACGGAGGATATATGTTTAATGAAAATGAGACAAAAGACAGAAATCAACCTGTTTTTACTAGGTAGTCAGTCTCTCAGGCTTTTTATAAACTCAGAGGTTTTGTAAATACCATTTTTAGAAATCCAATTAATATAAGCAGAACCGATAATTGCTCCTCGACTGTATTTACCAGCATCAATGAAAGTATTTTTATTGCTAATGCCAAATCCAACTAAAAGTGGGGAGTTTAAATTCATTTCATTTATTCTTTTAAAATATTTTTTTTGGAATGAATCAAATGATTTAATAGCACCTGTTACATTATAACTGCTAACCATATAGATAAAGCCTTCTGAAATTCCATCTATATACTTTATTCTTTTTTCTGATGTTTGTGGTGTTATTAAAAACATGTTTAGTAATCCATAACTTTTAAAAATTTTTTGATACTTATCATTATAAATATCTACTGGAAGATCTGGAATGATTAGACCATCAATTCCTACTTCTTTGCATGACTCACAAAACTTTTCAATTCCAAATTGTAATATCGGATTGAAATAGCCCATAATAACAACTGGAACATCTGTCATTTTTCTCAAATTCTTTAATTGCTCAAATAATATAATCGTATTCATTCCATTTTTTAATGCAATAGTTGAGCTATTTTGAATTGTTGGCCCGTCAGCAAGAGGGTCACTAAAAGGAAGCCCTATTTCAATCATTTCAACACCGGCAGAATCTAGTTCTTTAATGATTGAGAGGGTATCATTTTTTGCTGGAAAACCTGCAGTAAAATATATGGACATAATAGTTCCATCTTTTTGAAAAACTTTATTAATTCTATTCATCAGATGGTTTAATATAAATTCTTTTCCCCTCAATATTGTGAATATCCCCGGGCGTATAGTTTACCTCCTTATGCAATGGTCTTTCTTCAAATTGACGTCCTAACCCAGGTGGTATTTTCATTGCATCACTAACTCGAAATTTGATATGATCTTTCAACGAATCCAATATTAATTTATTTTCAATCGTATTTGCAAGATTGATCAATTCTTCTGGGTCATTTTGGTGGTCGTAAAGCTCAAAACCATCACTGCCATTCTCGCCCCACATTGTAAGTCTATATCTTTCGGTTTTTATACTGTATCCTTCAAATTTTTTTTTATGTTGAGAGGCCTTCCATCTTGTAAGTGCACTTTCCCTAACTTTAAAATCATTTTCTTTAAATATGGGCACTAAACTTTTCCCAACAACATGAGATGGGGTTTCAATTTTAGTAAGGTCTGTCAATGTTGGATATATGTCAATGAGTTCAACAGGTGAATTAGAGACTAATCCAATTGGAACTTTTGGTCCAGAAAATATTAACGGGACTCTAGTTGAGTTTTCAAATAAGGTTTGTTTTTGCCAATGACCATGTTCACCCAAATGATATCCATGGTCCGATGTAAAAACAACAATAGTATTTTTATCAAGGCCAGTTTTTTTTAGTTTCTTTAATATTCTTCCAATTTGAGCATCAACAAATGTTGTTGTTGCATAATAAGCCTCCTTGATTTCCTTAGCAAGTTGATTATGTTCAGGGTTATTTAGTTTAATCTGGTCTTTCTTCCATCTTACTGAGGCTTGAGCTGGTTCAGGAAGTGTGTTGAGATATTCATCCGAACTACCTGAGTAAGGTATTTCCATTTCATTTTGATCATACATATCAAAATATTTTTTTGGGGCAACAAATGGTGTATGAGGTTTATACATTCCAACTGCTAAAAAAAACTTTTTTCCATTTTTTGAAAACTTTTCTAATTGTTCAATGGCTTCTGAAGCACCAATACCATCTGTTTGTTCCTCGTCTAACCCATCAGCAGCTAGCCAGCTTAATGTTCCACCGTATTGCCTAGGTTTAAGAGTATTTATTTTATACTCTTCTTCCTTATCTCGTCCGTAAGGATTGATTGTGTATGTCCAGGTACTAATATCATCTTGTGCCCCAGAGGTGCCTATAGTTCCAGGATTACCATAATGATATATTTTACCTATTCTCACTGAGGTATAGCCTCTTTGTTTAAAACGTTGACCTAGAGTAACAACATCAGGTATTGTTTGACGAACATCTACATCTAGCTTAGTATGTTTTGTTTGGTTTGAATACATTCCTGTCATCAGGGAAGTTCTAGATGGACCACATAATGGAAATTGATTGTGAGCATTTAAAAATAACATTCCATTTTCTGCTAATTTATCAATATTAGGACTCAAAACTTGAGGATGACCATATGACCCTAAGTCACAGTTTAGGTCATCTGTCATAATAAATAATACATTTAGATCTTCACTATTGTAGACTACTTTTTTATCATCACATGAGAAAAAAAATAGTGTTAGACAAAATATAAGTGATGTTAGATGTTTCATAATTTGAAATATTCAATAAAAGTATCTAAGTCTTTATCACCTCTACCTGAGCAGTTAAATACAATGATATCATTCTTCTTGAATTTTTTTTGATCCAAAATGGCAAATGCATGTGCTGTTTCAATAGCTGGTATAATTCCTTCCATTTGTGAAAGTAACAATCCCCACTCCATTGCTTTCTTATCTGTTACTGAGATAAATTCCCCTCTACCACTTTTATAAAGATTGGCGTGCATTGGACCAATACCTGGGTAGTCAAGGCCTGCTGAAATGGAGTAAGGTTCAGTAATTTGACCATCATTTGTTTGCATTAGTAATGTCTTTGAACCATGAATTATACCCTCTTTTCCAAGAATTGATGTTGCTGCACTTTTCCCAGTATTAACTCCTTTCCCAGCAGCTTCAACACAAATTATCTTAACATCTTCATCATTAAGAAATGGGTAAAATATTCCTGCTGCATTACTACCACCCCCCACACATGCTATAACGTAATCAGGTTTAGATTTATTTTCTAATTCATTAAGTTGATTAACAGTTTCATAGCCAATGACTGATTGAAATCTAGCAACCATATCTGGAAAAGGGTGAGGACCAACAACAGATCCAATTATATAATGCGTATCAACTGGATTGCTAATCCAATCTCTTATTGCTTCATTTGTTGCATCTTTTAATGTTCTGCTTCCAGATTTTGCTGGCCTGACCTCTGCACCTAACATTTTCATTCGAGCAACGTTAGGGGATTGTCTTTTTATATCAACTTCTCCCATATAAATAATGCACTTAAAACCAAGTAATGCACATACAGTTGCAGTCGCAACACCATGTTGGCCTGCTCCAGTTTCAGCAATGATTCTCTTTTTCCCTAGTTCTTTGGCAAGGAGAATTTGACCTATTGTATTATTAATCTTGTGCGCTCCTGTGTGACACAGATCTTCTCTTTTCAAATATACTTTACATTTGAATTTCTCAGAGAGTGATTGTGCAAAATAAAGAGGGGTTGGTCGACCAACATAATCTTTTAATAATTGATTAAATTTTTTCTTAAATGATTTTGATTTTGAAATTCTGACATAATTCAAAGTCAATTCATTTAAATTGGGATAAAGCATTTCAGGGACAAATGCTCCACCAAAGTCTCCGTAAAAACCTTTTTTATCTACATTGTAATTTATCATATTATGTTTTTTAAAAATTCTTCTATTTTTTTAATATCCTTTTTCCCAGGCTCAAATTCGAATTTGCTATTTATATCAACCCCATAAAAAAAACTACTTTTTGATTTTAAATAATTTATTTTTTCAATGTCGTCAAAATTGATGCCACCACTTAATATAAAATTTTTTTCAATTTTAGAATTCATTAAAAGATCCCAATCAAATTTTTTTCCGCTTCCACCATATTTTTTTGTGAAAGTATCGAAAAGAATCAAATCACAACAGTTGTAATATTTCCTAATTAAATCAATATTAATTTCTTTATCAACTCTAAATGCTTTTATAACCTTACATTTCTTTTGAATTTGATTACAATAGTTCACATCTTCATCTCCATGTAATTGTACATACTTTAGCGATAGTGACTCTACAACATTTGTAACTTTCTTTATTGATTCATTTACAAAAACACCCACACTGTTTAATTCTTTATTTAGATCAACAGGATTGTCTAAAAAAAATCTTGGAGATTTCTTATAAAAAATAAAACCAAAAAAATCAATATTCAGTTGACTTAGACTCAATAAGTCTGTTTTATTATTTAATCCACAAACTTTAATCTTCACCTTTTATTTGATTTATCAGTTTACTCAATTCATCACCTGGATCACTTTCCCTCATAAATAATTCCCCAATTAAAAATCCATCATAACCAAACTCAATTAACCTTTTTAATTCTTCAGAATTATATAAACCACTTTCGGAAATTTTGACAAATGAATCAGGTATTTCTTTACCAATATCGATACTGTTTTCTATGTTAACTGAAAAATCTTTTAAATTTCTATTGTTAACTCCAATTATATCAACACTATCAATACAAACCTTCTCTAGCTCATCCTTTGAATGAATTTCAACCAAAACATCTAAGTCTTGCTGTTTAGCGAGATGTGAAAATTTAATAATTTCATTTTTGTTTAAGCAGGTTGCAATTAATAATATTGCGTCAGCTCCCAAATATTTTGATTCAAATATTTGATATTCGTCAACTATAAAATCCTTCCTTAGGATTGGTAGATTGGTTAGTTTTCGGGCTAGAATTAAATCATTTTCTGAACCAGAAAAAAAATTTTTTTCAGTCAGAATTGAAATTGCAGTTGCTCCATTTTTTTCATATCCCGTTATTATTTGCTCGCTTGGGGTTTTAAAATTTATTTCTTTTTTTGAGGGTGATTTTCTCTTATGTTCAGCAATAATTGAAATTTCACCCTCCTTAATTTTTTGTGAAAGTGAATGAGTTTTCCTGTTGAAATTTTCAGAAGATTTAATTTCATCAAGACATCTAACTTTTTTTTTCTGAGTGATTTCCTGTTTTTTAATTGCTACTATTTTCGACAGTATATTCATTTACCTAAAAGCTGAATTCTTTTTAAACAATTTAGTGCGCTTCCTGAATCTATTGATTGTCTTGCAATAGACAGACATTCATCAATTGTTTTGTTTGTTATTGTTTGTATTGCAATTGCAGAATTTGCTAGCACAACATCAGTTTGACTTTTCGTTGCCTTGTTTTCAAGAATTTTTGTAAAAATGGATGCTGAGTCTTCAATCGATTCGCCGCCCTTTATTTCATCAGGATTAATTTTATTAAACCCAAAATAATCAGGTGAATTTATTGTAGAATCATTTCTTGAAATTTTCATAAAATCACTAGTTAATGAAATCTCATCATATCCGTCCAAAGAATACAGTATGGAATAATTTTTTTTGGAGTTTTCAAAAACATAGCCATATAACCTCGAGATTTCAAGGTTGTAAACTCCACATAGTTGATTTTTGGGTTGTAAAGGATTTACCAATGGACCCAATATGTTAAAGAATGTTTTAAATTCTAGTTCTTTTCTTACACCTGCAACATTTTTCATTGCAGGATGAAAAAGTGGCGCGTGTAAATAGCAAAAATTTCCTTTATCCAAACATTTTTTTAAGTAACCATCATCATTTGATAACTTGATACCCAGTTGTTGCAAAACATCACTAGATCCGCAACTAGATGAAACTCCATAATTACCATGTTTTGTAACTTTATATCCTGCACCTGCCACTACAAAAGAGGAAATAGTCGATATATTAAATGTATTTTTTCCATCTCCCCCAGTTCCACATAAATCGATTGTTTCAAAATCTGAACTTAAATCTATTTTGACACACAAGTCTAATAACGCATCCCGAAAACCTTCAATCTCTTGAACAGATGGATTCCTCATCTTGAACACTGTCAAGAACGATGCAACTTGACTGTTATTGTATTTTTTTGAGGAGATTTCTTTAAGAACTTTTTTTGATTCCTCGTATTCCAAATAATTGTGATCAAATAACTTTTCTAATATCTTTTTCATTGTAATTCTAACCAGTTTTTCAAAATATCTTTTCCGAACTCTGTCAATATAGATTCAGGATGAAATTGTACGCCCCAAACTTTATGATCCTTATGTCTTAAAGCCATTATATTTCCATCAACATCATGAGCCAAAACTTCTAAATTTTTATTTAATTTTTCAACAACCCAAGAGTGATATCTACCTACTTTAATTTTTTTTGGAATACCATTAAACAATTTGTCCTCTGAAATTATTTCAATTTCTGTTGCAACACCATGAAAAACATTATCTAAATTCTTAAGTTTTCCACCAAAAACTTCTCCAATTGCTTGATGGCCTAGGCAAACTCCCATGATACTCTTTTTTGAAAAAAACCTTTTAATTAATTCTTTGGTTTGACCGGCTTCATCTGGAATACCAGGTCCTGGAGAAATTAATATTTTATCAAAATTTTCTACGAAATCCATTGAAAATTCATCATTTCTTACAACGGTTACATCAAAATCAAGGTCTTCCATGTAGTGAACCAAGTTATACGTAAAAGAGTCATAATTGTCAATAACTAATACTTTATTCTTCATATTTCTCTGCTTGCTCTATTGATTTTTTCAAAGCCCTGATCTTATTATTAACCTCATTCAATTCGTTTATTTTTGATGATTTGGATACAATGCCAGCTCCGGCTTGAAAAAATAATTTTTTGTTTTTGCTTAAAAAAGATCTAATAATTATAGCATGATTATAACTATAATCAAAACCGATAAAACCAATTGCTCCTCCGTAAAATGACCTTTTTGAACTTTCATATTTTTCTATAAGTTGCATTGCCATGTGCTTAGGGGCACCAGTAAGTGTTCCAGCAGGAAAGGTTTCACCAATTATTTTATTGTTGTCATATTTTAGTTTTCCAGTGACTTTAGAGACTAAGTGAATTACATGGGAATAAAATTGTATTTCTCTGTCCTTCTCCACTGCAACATTAGTACATGATCTGCTAAGGTCATTCCTTGCTAGGTCAACTAGCATCATGTGCTCACTATTTTCTTTGTTGTCCTCAAATAATTTTATTGCTTTTATTTTATCTTCTGCATCATTCCCAGTTCTTTTGAAAGTTCCCGCAATGGGATGTATTTCAGCTTTATTTTTATTAATAACTAATTGTGCTTCTGGAGAACTTCCGAATATTTTAAAGCTGCCATAATCAAAGTAAAATAAATAGGGTGAAGGGTTAATAGACCTTAAATGTCTGTAAACCATAAACTCATCTCCACTGAAACCTTGATAAAATTTTCTTGATAAAACTATTTGAAAAACATCACCCCTCATACAATGTTTAATGCCCTTCTCAACCATTTTTTTATAGACTTCATCATTAACATTTGATTCTAATTTGCCTTTTGTTTTAAACTTGTACTGATTAGTTTTTTTAGACCTTATTAGGTTTTTTATTTTATCAATTGTATTAGTGTCAGTATTGTATGAAATGACATGTGCTTCATTATTAAATGTGTTAATCACAATAATGTTTTCGTAAAGCCGGTAATTCATCACTGGAATTTCATCACCCTCATATGAATTTCTAAATTCTATTTTTTCAAAATACTCAACCGAGCTGTAGCTTTGATATCCAAATATTGCCTTTGTTATGAACTCATTGCTGGAATCTATTTCACATTTTAAATCAAATTTTTGCATAAATAATTTTAATTCAGAGAGTAAGTCACAATTTTTATCAATAGATTTTTTTTGTTGTTTCTTATCAGGAAATGATGTTGTAATAACATTATTTTTTACATTGAATTCAGCTATAGGATTGCAACATATATAGGCGTAGCTGTTGTCTTTTGCCCCATAATCACTACTTTCTAAAAGAATTGAGTTAGGATAATAATCACGAATTTTTAAATAGATGCTGACAGGTGTATCAGTATCCACAATTAATTTTTTGATATTTGCATTAAATCTGTACATAAAAAAAAAGACTTGCCACATTGACAAGTCCACAATTAAAAATTAAAAAAAAAATCAATGCTGCGCTAGTTTTAACTAACTTGCCACCAGATATTTTTTAATAAAATTTTCACACATCAAATATAGTTATTTTTCATTTATTTTCATATTAAAATTTATTTTTATAAAATTACAAGGTCAATAGAAAGATGAATAACAATTTAGATACTCAAACATGGAAAAAAAGGTTATCTGACGATTCTAATTCAATTTGTTTGGATGTTAGAACATCAAATGAACACACGGAATCTCACATTCCAAATTCCCTTAACATCGATATTTATGACCCCCCCAGTTTTATGAAAAAAATTAATGATTTAGATCGAACAAAATCATATTTTATTTATTGTAAATCAGGTAAAAGAAGTCAAATGGCATGTGAAATTATGCATCAATATGGATTCAATAAATTATTTAATCTTGATGGTGGGATAGAGGACTGGATTAAAAAAGGAAATGAAACAATCAAATAAACTAAGATATTTTTTTGAGAAGTACGGTTTTAGGGTTTGCTCAAGACTTGCAGATTTTTTGGGAATCAAGTCAAAAGATGTTCGGCTTTTTTTTATCTACAGCAGTTTTTTTAGTTTTGGTTTAGGTTTTCTAGTTTATCTTATACTTGCTTTTTGGATGAAATTAAAAGATATGTTATATTCGAAAAGAACTTCAGTATTTGATCTCTAAAATTATTATTTATGAATTACATAATTGCCCAACTTCTTAATTTAATTAATTATTCCATTTTATCACAAGAAAAGGGATTGGATCAACGTATTGACGAAGCATTTCAACCCATCTCAGATATATTTAGTGGATTGGTTTTTTTTCCCATTTGGGATCGCCCTTTTGTCATTTATCTGCTAGTTGGTAGTGCTTTATTTTTCACATTAGTTTTTCTTTTCCCTAACATTAGATACTTCGTTACAGCAATCAATGTAGTAAGAGGTAAGTATGACAATTTAGAAAAAACAGAATCAGACAGTAAGGATGGTGAGGTATCTCACTTCCAAGCACTTGCTACTGCAGTTTCAGGTACGGTAGGAAATGGAAATATTGCAGGTGTGGCATTAGCAATCGCACTTGGCGGTCCTGGGGCTACCTTTTGGATGATTGTATGTGGTTTAATTGGTATGTCAACAAAATTTGTTGAATGTACTCTTGGTGTTCACTATCGTGATGTTGACAAGGATGGAGTAGTTTATGGTGGACCAATGTATTATTTAACTAAAGGATTAAAAGAGAGAGGTTTTGAAAAATTGGGTAAAGTTGCGGCTGTAATCTTTGCCATTTGTTGCATTGGTGGATCTTTTGGTGGTGGTAATGCCGCCCAATCCAATCAAGCCGCAATTGTATTAAAGGATCTTTTAGGTTATGATTCTACATTTGCAGGAGCAATGATCGGTTTAATTCTAGCAATTTTAGTTGGAATTATTATAATTGGTGGTATAAAAAGAATTGCTTCAGTTACTGAAAAAGTAGTACCATTTATGGCTCTTCTCTACATAATAGCCTGTTTGTACATAATAGGATCTAACTTTAGTTTTATCGATGATGCCTTTAAATTAATAATAACGGAAGCATTTAATCCAACTGCAATTGGAGTTGGTTCAACAATTAGCGTTTTAATGATTGGTTTCCAAAGAGCTGCATTTTCAAATGAAGCCGGTGCGGGATCCGCTTCAATCGCACATTCTGCTGTTAAGACAAAATATGCTGCATCTGAGGGTTTGGTAGCTTTATTGGAACCTTTTATTGATACTGTGGTTATTTGTACAATGACTGCATTGGTAATAATTATTTTTAATTTTTCAGGTGCATTCATGTATGGGGGTGAAGGTGGAGTAATGATTGATGGTGTTTTATATGAGGGAGCAGGAATTACCGCTAAAGCATTTGATCAGTACATCCCCGGCTCTGAATATTTTTTAACTACCGCAGTCGTATTATTTGCTGTTTCTACAATGATTTCATGGTCATATTACGGAATACAGTCATGGAAATATCTTTTTGGAAAGGGTAAATTAGCTGATATGGTCTATAAACTTATGTTTTTAGCTTTCATAGTTATTGGTTCTGCTGCAAGCATGAATTCAATTTGGGCCTTCTCCGACGCAATGATTTTTGCAATGGTCTTCCCTAATATGATTGGTCTTTATTTCTTATTCCCGGTTGTTAGAGAACAATTAAACAAATATTTAAGTGTAATTAAAGAAGCTAAAGTTTAATTTGGCATTCAATTTGTAAAATTTGTGATATGAGTATTAGTACTAAAACAAGAGTTCAAAGTTCAATTAGTTTAATTCGTGAAAGTGCAAGAGATTTTGCATTGCAATACATTAAGCCTTATGTGATGGATTGGGATGAAAGTCAACATTTTCCCAAAGAGGTTTTACAAAAAGCTGGTGAGTATGGTTTTATGGGTATTTTAGTTCCAGAGGAATTTGGAGGCTCAGGACTCGGTTATCACGAATATGTAGCTATCATTGATGAGATTTCTAGGGTTGATCCCTCAATCGGTTTGTCAATAGCTGCTCATAACTCATTGTGTACTAATCATATACTTAAGTTTGGTTCAAGTGACCAACATAAAAAATACTTAAAACTGCTAGCCTCTGGTAAAATGATAGGTGCTTGGGCATTAACAGAGCCCAACACTGGATCTGACTCCGGCAAAATGGCATCAACAGCTGTAAAAAAGGGAAATAAATGGATTTTAAATGGTACTAAAAATTTTATAACTCATGGTAAATCTGGTGATTTAGCCGTTGCTATTTTTAGAACTGGACCTGTTGGTGAGAAAAATAATTCGACAGCTTTTATTATCGAAAGAGGTAATATTGGCCTAAGCTCCGGTAAAAAAGAGAATAAATTGGGAATGAGAGCATCCGAAACAGCTGAAATGATTTTTTCAGACTGTATCATTGATGACTCCAACAGACTTGGAGAGGTTGGAGATGGATTTAAACAATCAATGAAAATTTTGGATGGAGGAAGAATTTCGATTGCTGCCTTGTCTTTAGGAATTGCTAATGGTGCCTACAAATCAGCATTAAAGTATTCACAAGAAAGGGTTCAATTTGGGAAATCTATTAGCTCTTTTCAGGCCATATCATTTAAATTAGCTGAAATGGCTACAGAAATTCAAGCCTCAGAGCTTTTGACTGAAAAAGCTTGTGATGCAATTATGGCCTCCGAGCCTGTAACCAAGTTAAGTGCGATGTGTAAACTCCACTCATCAGAACTTTGCGTAAAAGTTGCAAATGATTCCGTTCAAATTTTTGGAGGTTATGGGTACATTAAAGACTTTCCTGTTGAAAAGTTTTTAAGGGACTCCAAGCTATGTACAATAGGAGAGGGTACAAGTGAAATTCAAAAGCTGGTTATCTCTAGAAAAATTTTATCTAAATAAATCTAATATTTCCTCATAAATGTTATATTTGCTGCGCTAAACAATAAAGCACATGCTAATTATACCAGTAAAAGAAGGGGAAAGTATTGATAAAGCTCTTAAGAGATTTAAGAGAAAGTTTGACCGTACAGGTAAATTAAAATCATTACGTGAAAGACAGGCTTACACAAAGCCCTCTGTCAGACATCGTGATAAACTCATCAAAGCTGCCCACGTACAAAGACTTAAAGATTTAGCTAACCAATAAAATTTTATAATCATTATTTTTGTCTGATACATTTTGTATTCTATGTATCTCGATAAATATTTAGACTATTTGAGTTTTGAGAAGAAATACTCTGTTAATACCTTAGAGTCATATAAAAACGATGTTCAGGGTTTTTTAACCTTTTTAAAAAAAAATAGTACTCCAATAAACAATGATTTAAATTACTCGTTCATCAGACAATGGATTGTTGAATTATCTGAAAAAAGAATATCTCCAATAACAATAAATAGAAAAATATCTTCATTAAAATCATATTTTAACTTTTTAATTAGGACAGGTAGTATTAATAAATCTCCACTAAAAGGTCATAGGAATTTAAAGACCAAGAGTAAGATAGTAGAACCCTTTACAGAGAAAGAAATTGAAAAAATTTTTCAAAACTTCAAAAATGATGGAATTAATGACAGAGATCAGTTGGTAATTGAAGTGTTATATTCAACTGGAATTCGACGAGAGGAGTTAATTAATATAAAAGTTTCCGATATTAATTTTGAAAATCAGTTGATAAAAGTAAAAGGTAAAAGAAATAAAGAAAGACTAGTACCTATTTTACCAACCTTAAAAAATTCAATTCAAAAATACTTATCGAAAAATAGTTCTAAATACCTTTTTTTCTCGAAGGATGGTGGTAAGATAAGCAAGTCAACTGTTTATAGAATTATAAATCGATACTTCAGAAAAGTTTCTACGAAAGTTAAACTTAGTCCTCATGTTCTTAGACATACATTTGCTACACATCTTTTGAATAACGGAGCGGATATTAATTCTATTAAGGAGATTCTTGGTCACAGTTCTTTGTCATCAACTCAAATTTATACAAAAATAAAGATGCCAAAAATAATTAGTGATTATAGGAAAAGTCATCCCAGAGAAATTTAATTACATCCACCTTTTTTTGGATGTCTCAACATTATACATCACATTATTTGTTATTTTTTTTAATATTTCATAATTACATGTTGTAATGTATGACATACCACCTGCAGTGAGTAATATTATGCTACCCAAATTAAATTTCTTGTGCCAAAAAGCTTGATAAAGCATAACAGACTGGATTTTATAACTTTCGATCGTTTTGGTTTTAATATCCCAAAATCCTGATTGAATTCTGATGAAATTTTTGGAGTAGTAAAGTATACTGTTTTTGTAAAATCTCCACGCTGCGAATGCTGAAATAATAAAATAAAATATGCAAAAATTTAAAAAGTACGTGTTGTTTAAGAATGATACATTTTCATATAAAATAATAAATATGATTGTTGGGAGTATTGCAAAAAAAGAAAGGTTAATTAAAAATTTTCTAATACTGGGTCTAACAGCAATCTCACCATCAACCTTATTGTCATAAATTATATCAAATAATTTATCCATTTGTTCATTTGAACATCCAGGGACATCTACAATATTTCTTCTGTTTGGGGCAGCTACATGCATACTTGAAGCTTGACTAATTCTTACGTTGCGCAGATTGATCTTCTTTTGAATCCAGTTTTGTGTGGAACGAAATTCCTGTACTTTAATTGGAGATAAAAGAATAGACTTTGTTTGAATCAAACCATACTTTACTTCTAGATTTTGTAATTTTTTAAAAGCTTTATACCCATAATATTTAATTAGAGTAAGACAAAGATTGACCATCAAAACTATATATATTGCAACAAATGTGATGATAGAAACGGCTAATAAATTAAAATCAGTTTCATAATAAAAATCGACAACTGCAGGTGCATAATCAATTTCTAAATCATTCAACATGGCAAGCCCGGCAAAAAATAAAGCGATTATTGCTCCAAGTGTCTCAAAATACCGTGATGTCAAGCCTGTTTTAACCAGTGTAAGCAAATCAATTTCTAATGACTCACCTGATTTTTTAATATCTATACTATCATCAATATTTTTTGAAGTAATTTTTTTAATTGTCTCTGAAATTTGTTTGAAATCCTCTGCAACTTCCCTTGAAACTGCTTTAATATCAACCTCAGTATCTTTTGAACCCGCTGTGTCCATTTGAATTTCATATAGGCTGAAAACCTTATGAATTATATTTTGATTTATGTTTACCTGTTGAATTTTTTCAAATGGTACAGATAACTTTGTTTTCTTTAACCACCCCTTTTTTACTAAAAATTCAGATTTTTCAAAGTCAAAACTATATTCGAAATAATAATATTGGATGTAAGCATATATGGACAAAAAGAATACAAATACAAGAGATACAATAACAAATACCAATAAATCAAAACCAGTGGGAACAAGAAT
This sequence comes from uncultured Bacteroidota bacterium, assembly GCA_902614065.1. Taxonomy (GTDB): domain Bacteria; phylum Bacteroidota; class Bacteroidia; order Flavobacteriales; family Flavobacteriaceae; genus Eutrophosalina. The sequence continues at coordinate 85,285 of CACMJT010000007.1, forward strand.
AAATAGGAAGTTTACAGCATTCTTTCTGATTGAGTCGAACAAAAAAACCAAAGCACCAACTTTAGACTGCTTTCTGTAAACGGAATACTTATCAATTATTTCTTTATTCACTTTTTGTCAATTTTTTCAATTTTTTCCGAAACAAAAGTTTTGAAATTTTGAGCTGTTTCAAGTTTTAAACCTTTTATATTGATATCAGTAGTTGCTCCTCCAGCTGTATAAAATTGAAGGGAAGCCAAACCATACATCCTAGAAAAAAGTCCTTGATGAAGGGCAATATGTTGAATTCGATTAAATGGGATTAATACATTGGTGTGGTAAATGACTCCATACTTATAAATTACATCATGATCTCTAAAAACGTAGCTTCTTCTTTTGAAACTCATTATGTAATAAATAATTATAAGTAACCAGAAAATAAAATACAGTCCTAAAGAAATTTCAAAAAAAATTCCCTTGTTGTATAGTTCGAAACTAGCTACTATGATAATTAGTATGATAGAGACTATTGAAAAAGTAAAGAATAGGTTTGTGTAAATAACTTTCAAATAGTCTTTTTCAAGTTGGGTTGTTTCTACATTTTCAAATTCAGGAATTTGGTCTAAAAAAACAGCACCATTTTCAAATTTTATTTTTGGCATTTTGGTAATTTATAGAAAAGTTGAACAAAAATTAACTAAACATTAAAGTTAAATTTTTTCGATTAAATTATATACATTTGCAGTCCTAAATCGCCGATGTAGCTCAGCTGGCTAGAGCAGCTGATTTGTAATCAGCAGGTCGTGGGTTCGAGTCCCTCCATCGGCTCTTTAGGGGAGATACTCAAGCGGCCAACGAGGACAGACTGTAAATCTGTTGGTTTATACCTTCGCAGGTTCGAATCCTGCTCTCCCCACAAAACTCTATCAAGCGGAAGTAGCTCAGTTGGTAGAGCGTCAGCCTTCCAAGCTGAATGTCGCCGGTTCGAACCCGGTCTTCCGCTCAATAAAAGCCGATGTAGCTCAGGGGTAGAGCGTTTCCTTGGTAAGGAAAAGGTCCCGAGTTCAACTCTCGGCATTGGCTCAATTTCTTAAAATAAGCTCTCCTATATTATCTCATTAATAGCTGCAACAAGATCATTGTCTTTGGAATAACTTATTTCAAAACATTCACAATTCAAATACCAGTTTATAAATGATTTGGCTGCCACATTATTCATATTTATGAAAGAATCATCTAAAAAATGTATCAATAAATCTTTATTCTCGATTTTACTGATTTTGAGATTTGAATTCATTTTAAAACTAATCTTGATTATTTTTTGACATGGTATTAGTTTTTTTTTGGGGACATTATTCTTTGGGTAAATATATTTGGTAGGGCCCTTAGGTCCTGTTGTTTCACAAACGTGAAAACTATTATTCAATAATTGTTGAATTTTTTTATAACCACTAGGCTTCACTGACATAGCATTGGGAAAGTGTCCAATTTTACCCTCTCTTGTAAGTGGTGACATATCATCACAAACTAGATCAAAACCATTTTTTAATAAAATTGATGAAGACAAGGTTTTTCCACTCCCAGATTTACCCATAATAATTACTCCTTTATCTCCCTTAGAAATAGTAGTACCATGTAAAAAACCTGTCCAACTCTTGTATTTAATTTGGTGAAGGTTGGAGGTTATATGTGAAATTATTCTTCCTGAAAGAATGTGACTTTCTTCCCTTTTAAAAACTAATCTACTATTGTTAAGTTTTAATAAACAATATTTATCTGATGAATAGACATAAATTTTTTCACTTAAATTTTTAGAATCACACTGGAGGTGATTTAGAAGACCTAAAACTGCTGATATTATTTTTCCATCATTATATTCAATACTATAATAATTATTTTCAACTTTAAAATTAAACTGAAATATTTTTTTTGGTTTTTTAAATTTTATTTTGTGATTATCAATTGATTTCCTTTCAACTGTAAATAGCTTATTTATGTCCTTTTCAATATTGTTAGCATTTTTAGGAAAGTTTTTTTTCAAATAAATTTTAAAATCATTTGTAGATTTATTTGAATACGCTTGAATCAGTTTCAAATTCCGATTGCTAACAACTAAAAACTTGTTGACATTTTTTAAATAAATTAGGCTTTCACTTTTATTTATTTTCTTCTTAACAATCATCTTTTAAGTGTGTAGTTTCAATTTACGATAATATTTTGAGGGTGATTCAAAAAAAAACCCTCTGCATTGCAAAGGGTTT
>CACMJT010000008.1 GCA_902614065.1 uncultured Bacteroidota bacterium
TTACCCTCTCGTTATTTATAATTTCTTGTGGAGGAGGAGGGGGTGATGGAGACAGTGGTGGAGGAGATCCACCACCAGCACCAACTCCACCTGGAAATCCGACGCTAACTAGCCCCGCAAATAATACTGTTTGTGAAACTGGGTCTAGTATTTCTGATACTCAAAGTAATGTAACATTTACTTGGCAATCATCAAGTTCAACGAACTCATATGATTTGGAGGTAAAAAATTTAAATACAAACTCCATGCAAAATGTATCAGGAATAACAACGACAACAACAACTGTTACGCTTGATAAAGGTGAGCCTTATTCATGGAAAATTATATCAAAAAATAGTCAGACTACACAAACAGGAACTAGTTCGACTTGGAAATTTTATTTAGCTGGTCTTGGTCCTAAGAACTATGCGCCTTTTCCAGCCGACTTAAAATCACCCAAATCGGGTTCTACCGTGGGAAGATCCTCAGAGGGTAAAGTTACTTTTGAATGGGATGGATCAGACCCTGATCAAGGTGATCAACTAACATTTACCCTGTATGTTGATAAAGTTGATGGAAAACAAACTCCGCCCAGCGAACTAACAGATCTAAATGTTAAAACAATCGATGTGGTTTTAGATGGAGGATCTACTTACTATTGGAGAATTAGATCATCCGATGGTACAAACAGTAGTTTTTCTAATATTTACACATTTAAAACAGAATAAAACATATAACTAAAACTTATGGCAAAATCCCAACAAACCTTTAATAAGTTAGAAAGAGAGAAGAATAAGGCAAAAAAAAGAGAGGAAAAACGAAAAAAAATGCAAGCTCGCAGAGAAGCCAGAGCTAGAGGTGAGTTAAAACAGGATGAGTTTGTTTATGTGGATCATTTAGGAAACTTTAGGGATACGCCTCCTGACCCTGAGGAAAAAGAAGAAGTTAATCTTGAGTCAATTCAAATAAGTACATCAAAAAAAATTGATTCTGATGAGAAAGTTTCAGGTAAGGTTAGTTTTTATGATACTGAAAAAGGTTTTGGTTTTATAAAGAATACTGAGACTCAAGATTCATATTTTTTTCATTTTAGTGAATGTCCTGATCAACTTGATGTTGGTGATAAGGTGGAGTTCGACTTAGTTAAGGGAGAAAAAGGCATGAATGCAGTAAAGATAAATAAACTGTAAATGAACCATAATATATATTATGTTAAATTATATCTAAATAACTATGATTCGTAAAATTATCATTATACTACTCTCCCTCGTCATAATATCCACTTTATATATTGTTTATATAATAAATAACCCTGTCAGTCCTTTAGAAACAGTACAAAATGATGATTCAACAATTTCAATCACTTATAGCAGACCGTTTAAAAAAGATCGATTAATCTTCGGAAAGGAATCTGACACTGCACTTGTTCCCTATGGAAAGTATTGGAGAACTGGAGCTAACAAGCATACATTTATTAAAAACAGCCGAGATATTGAAATCAATGGGAAACTACTCTCATCTGGAGAATATTCAATTTTCTCTATTCCTAGTGAAAATGAATGGGAGGTTTTTTTCAACACAAATATTAATTATTTTGGAGCTAATAGACCTGATAGTTCAGACGACATTATTTCTGTTAAAGTTCCAGTAATTAATCTACTAAATGAAGTTGAACAACTTACTATTGATTTTGAAAAGGATTCCATTTTCAACTACATTTCAATAAAATGGGACCTTTCCAAGATTATTATCCCTTTTAGATAATATGAGATCTAAATCTTTTAGAAAAACAATTGGTTATATCTTAATAATTTTTCTTGTTTTTTTAATAATATCTGGAATTTCCTATAACGTAATTATATCCATACAGAACAAAAATAACTTAATGGATATCGGAGATTATTCTCCAATATCTACCCTTGTCGTAAACGAAAATAAAGTATACAAATCAAAATTTCCATTTATTGATGTTCATAGCCATCACTGGGATATGCCCATTCAAGATTTATCAAAGCTAGTTTCTGAGATGGATAGTTTGAATATGGCATACTTGATAAATCTTAGTGGTTCTGGATTGGCTACATTTTTTGGAAAACAGGGTTTAATGGAGAAGAATTTGGAAAGTTCAATTAGAAATGTAAAGAATAATTTTCCAAAAAGATTTGGAGTTTTTTTTAACATCAATTTTAATGGAATAGATAATGATGATTTTAAAAATACAACTACCCTTCTAATCAACGAAGCTGTAAACAAGGGTGCAATTGGATTGAAAGTTTATAAAAACGTAGGCTTAAACTTGAAGGACTCAAAAGGAAAGAGAGTTACTGTAGACGATGATAGATTATCTTTTATATGGGAAGAATGTGCGAAGTTAGGAATTCCGGTACTTATACACTCTGGTGAACCTAAGGCATTTTTTGACCCAATAGATAAATTTAATGAAAGATGGCTTCATGCACGTGAAAAGCCAAATAGTTTTCGAGTTGGTGATCAATATCCTTCTTTTGAAAAGGTGATGAAGGAACAACACAATATGTTTAGAAAACATCCAAAAACAACTTTTATAAATGCTCATTTTGGATGGTATGCCAACGACCTAAATAGATTATCAAATTTGCTTGATGAATTACAAAATGTATATGTTGAATTCGGAGCGGTGATCAATGAACTTGGAAGACAACCAAAAACCGCCAGAAAGTTTTTTATCGATTACCAAGACAGAATTCTTTTTGGCAAGGATATCTATAAAATGGATGAGTATTACATATATTTCAGAGTTTTAGAAACAAGCGATGAGTATATAGAATATTTTCGAAAAAGACATGGTCTTTGGAGATTGTATGGATTGGATTTGCCAGACAATGTTTTAAAGAAAATATACTTTGAAAATGCATTGAAAATGTTTCCGTCAATTGATAAATCTCTATTTAATTAATATTCATAATTTTAAAAAATGAAAATCGGAATTCCCAAAGAGATTAAAGATAGTGAACATCGTGTCGGAATGACACCATCTGGCGTTCTAACATTGGTTAAAAATAAGCATGATGTTTTTGTACAGTCTGGTGCGGGATTAGGCAGTAGATTTTCAGATGATGATTACAGATTCGTTGGGGCAAAAATTTTAAAAACAATTGAAGAAGTTTATGATGTTTCTGAGATGATTATCAAAGTTAAAGAACCCTTGAAGAAAGAATATTCGTTAATTAAAGAAGGTCAAATCATTTACACTTTTTTTCATTTTGCCTCATCTAAGGAGCTGACCCAAGCCATGATTGACAGCAATTCAATCTGCATAGCTTACGAAACTGTTGAGAACGCAGACGGTACACTCCCCCTACTTACACCGATGTCTGAAGTAGCTGGGAGAATGGCAGCGCAACAAGGTGCAAAATTTCTTGAAAAGCATCAGAAGGGATGTGGTATACTACTAGGTGGTGTTCCTGGTGTCAGTCCTGCGAAAGCTGTAGTAATTGGTGGTGGAGTTGTTGGAACACAGTCTGCAAAAATGCTTTCAGGTTTAGGTGCAGATGTGACAATATTAGACATAAGCCTAGAAAGACTTCGCGAGTTGGACGATATCATGCCAAAAAATGTTAAAACAAAATTTTCAAATCATTACAATATTAAAGAGTGTATCAAAAATGCACATTTAGTGATTGGTGCAGTGTTACTTCCAGGAGCGAAAGCGCCAAATTTGATCACAAAAGAAATGTTAAAAGATTTGGAGAAAGGGACTGTTTTGGTCGATGTTGCAGTTGATCAAGGTGGGTGTTTTGAAACAACAAAACCAACTACCCACAGTGATCCAACCTACATTATTGATGATGTTCTTCACTATTCAGTGGCAAATATGCCTGGTGCTGTTCCTATGACCTCAACCGAAGGTTTAACAAATGCAACTATCAACTATGCAATAGAAATTGCAAACAAAGGATGGAAACAGGCTTGTATTGAAAATAATCCTTTAAAAAAAGGTTTGAATATTGTCAGAGGTGATGTTGTTTACCAAGCTGTTGCCGAAGCTTTTAACATGAAATACACAAAATTAAATTTTTAATTAATGAAAAATATCCCCTCTGTTGACCTAAATGATTTTTTATCAAATGATATTGATAAAAAAAAAGCTTTTGTAAATAAACTAGGAAAGGCCTATAATGAAATAGGTTTTGTTGCATTAAAAGGTCATTTTCTTGACGATAATGATATTAAAGAAGTTTACTCCTCTATTAAAGAATTTTTTGATTTACCAGAAGATATAAAAGCAAAATACGAACTTGATGGATTCGACGGTCAGAGAGGTTATACTTCATTTGGCAAAGAACATGCAAAAGGAAAAAAACATGGTGATTTAAAGGAGTTTTGGCATTTTGGGCAATACCTAGATGATGATGAATACACAAAGTTTAACTATCCCAAGAATCAAATAGTTACTGAGTTGCCAAAATTTAATGATATTGGTAAAAAGGTATTTCAATCTCTAGAAAAGACTGCAATTTATGTTTTAAGAGCTATCTCACTGTATTTAGATTTGGAAGAAGATCACTTTGATAAATATGTAAAAAAAGGAAATAGTATTTTAAGACCAATCCACTATCCCCCAATACAGACCAAACCCAAAGGTGCAGAAAGAGCTGCTGCACATGGAGACATTAATTTAATTACTCTATTGATGGGAGCTCAAGGAAGAGGTTTACAAGTTCTAACAAATGATGGCGAATGGATCGATGCAATTGCAAAAGATGATGAAATTGTAATTAATGTTGGAGATATGCTCTCCCGATATACCAACAACAAGCTAAAATCAACCATTCACAAGGTTATCAACCCACCAAAAGAGCTGTGGAAGAAATCAAGATATTCAATTCCTTTCTTCCTTCACCCAATCGGAACAATGAGTTTGAATGTATTAGATTCTTGTATTGATGAAAATAATCCAAAAAAATACGAGGATATAACAGCTCACGAATTTTTAATTCAAAGACTTAGAGATATTGGAGTTCTTTAAATGAAAAAACTAAATTCATTAGAGGAATTGGGTACTTTAATGCCCGATGGATTTAAAACAAAAAAACCATTTGAGATTGATAATAGTTTTTCAAAACAAAATCTTGAGGCACATTATTCTGTTAAGGGAAGAGCTGGTGTACCAGTAATAATTTTGAAAGGCTTTTCGGGTTTAAACAAAGAGGATCTAAAAAACCTTGCTAAACCAATAAAAAACAAGCTTGGTATAGGTGGAAGTGTTAAAAAAAATGAGATATATTTTCAAGGAGATAAAAGAGAAAAAATCATATCAATTCTTGAGTCACAAGGACACTCAGTTAAAAGAATTGGAGGTTAATAATATTTAGTTTTTAACAGGTTCGTTTTTATTTAAAATTATTAGAGCAGCTATTACACCTGGAACCCAACCACAGCAAGTAAGTATAAAAACAATAGTAATTGATCCACATCCTTTCTCCAGAACTGCGAGAGGAGGAAAAATTATTGCAAGAAGGACTTGGAGACATCCCATGGATTACCCATCATGCTCTCCAATTGTTGAATTTTTACTTAAAAGAAATATAAAAATTCCAAGACCTACGAGAGCTGAAAAGACTGTTATCGTTGGTCCACCAACAGCTATCGGAAGAATATCCAATACTGCTTCGATTACAATAAATCCAATAAAAACTTTAAAAGCAGTCGATGGAAATAGAGCAGAAATTCTCTTATAGCATGTAGCCCAATAAAACCATACTACTGGGATTAAAAAAACTATAAATGCTATGATAATACCTCCGCTAATATTTGAAATTAGTCCACTCATCACCTCACTGGGATTTTCAACCATTGCCATTCCAAGTTTTTCTCCCATCTCTTGTTGTTCTTGAGGCCCAAATGTTGCTGCTTCTTCAAGGTCATAACCAAGGTATCCGAGTACGGCTGTACTAAGCCCCGTCATTGAAATTACCAAGAGAGGGATAGACATAAGTATTGTAAAGAGGAGTCTTAGAAGATATGTAGTACCATTAATTGTACCGCTGAATTGGAAAAATTTTTTCATTTTTTACTTTTAATTTACAAAATTATATCCAATTAACAGGGATGGAATTGCTTTTAATTAAAAACTCATTACATTTTTTAAAATGACTATTACCAAACCAATATCCCTTGTTTGCACTTAATGGTGAGGGATGCCCTGACCTTAAAATTAAATGATTATTATCATTAATAAACTTTTCTTTGCTTTTTGCATAGTTTCCCCATAGCATAAAAACCAATCCTTTCTTCTCTTTTGAAATTATGTTAATGACATTGTCGGTGAATTTTTCCCAACCAATATATTTATGACTTCCAGGAAATCTTTTTCTAACTGTCAATACAGAATTTAGTAAGAGGACGCCTTGATCAGCCCAATCTGATAAATCACTTTTCAATCTTAATTCCCCATAATTTGTATCCAATTCTTTGAAAATATTAACCAAAGAAGGCGGGTTTTCAATTTCATTTTCAACAGAAAAACATAGACCATTAGCTTGATTATCTCCGTGATAGGGATCTTGACCAATAATTATGACTTTTAATTTTTCTAAGGGACATGAATCAAAAGCTCTAAAAATATTTTTTCCTTTAGGAAAACATTTGAAGTTATTATACTCTTCTTTTGTTTTATTAATGATATCTAGAAAATAATCAGAATTAAATTCACTTTTTAAAAGTTTCTTCCAAGGTTCTGAAATCCTTACGCTCAAGTTTTATTGCGTTGAAGTTTAGAGACAATCATTGATACAGTAGCATCTCCACTAACATTTATAACTGTTCTACACATATCAAGGGGACGGTCTACTGCAAATATTAATGCTAGTCCTGCCTCTGGAATTCCAGCCTGTGCCAAAACTATAACAAGCATAACAATTCCTGCACTTGGAACTGCAGCTGCTCCAATCGAGGCTAAAGTTGCTGTTGAAATTATACCAAGCTGATCAACAAGAGATAATTCTAACCCAAAAGTTTGTGCAATAAATACAGCAGCAACTGCTTGGTATACTGCTGTTCCGTCCATATTTATGGTTGCCCCAATAGGAAGAACAAAACTAGAAACCTCCTCCTCCACTTTCAAGTGATTGGTAACCCTATCCATTGTTACAGGAAGTGTTGCAGCACTTGAGCTTGTTGAAAATGCAACTAATTGTGCTGGAAGAATACCTCTTAGAAAATACAAGGGTGATTTTCCAGTTAATATTTTCACGATTAGTAGATAAAAAAGTAGTAAAATGACCAGTCCCAATATCAAGGTCAGAGAATATAGTATTAAGCCAGTCAAAAGATCGGTATTGGGAGCTTCAGCAACAAGGGTAGCTAATAAAGCAAACACTCCGTAAGGTGCACAAAGCATTATCAGATCAATTATTTTTAAAACAACATCATTTAGTGAATCAAAAAATAATTTTAGTGGTTTTGATTTGTTTTCAGGGATCATAATCATAGAAATTCCAAATAAAATTGCAAAGAATATAACCTGTAACATATTTTTATTATTTGACGCTGCGCTCACTATATTGGAAGGAACTAAATCAATTAAGGGCTGAAGAGGACCTTGTGATTTTTGGTCACTTGCAATTTTTCTTTTTTCTTCGGCATCTGATGAATAAGCCTCTATTAGCTCTGTTCTTGTTTTTTCAGTTACACTTTCACCTGGCCTAACAATATTTACAACCGATAATCCAATACATACAGCACAAATTGTAGTTAAAAGATATGTTGTAATTGTTTTTGTACCCATTGATGAAAGTTTAGATATGTCTTTTAGGTCAGATATTCCTTTTATCAAGGATGCAAGAATTAATGGAATGGCAATAAGCTTAAGTGAATTGATGAAAATAGTTCCAAAAGGTTTAATCCAATTTGTTACTAAAATTGTTCCACCATTATATGTGCTCATTAGGAACCCAAACAGAACACCAACAACCATCCCTATTATAATTTTTATATGAAGTGACATTAAATTTCTTTTTTATTGTTTAATAATAAATTATCAAGAATTACAAGCGCAGCCATTGACTCTACTATGGGAACAGCTCTTGGCACCACACATGGGTCATGCCTACCCTTGCCTTTCATCTCTTTCTCATCCCCATCTTTGTTGATAGTTTTTTGTGATTTCATAATTGTTGCAACAGGTTTAAAGGCAACATTAAAGAATATATCCATACCATTACTAATTCCCCCTTGAATTCCTCCAGAAAAGTTTGTTACAGTTTTTCCCATGCTATCAAATTGGTCGTTATGTTCACTTCCACACATTTTAGTTCCATTAAAACCACTGCCAAATTCAAAACCTTTAACAGCATTAATAGAAAGCATTGCTTTTCCAAGCTCAGCGTGAAGTTTATCAAAAACAGGTTCACCAAGTCCAACGGGTGTACCTGTTATTACGCATGAAACAACGCCACCGATTGTATCCCCTCTTTTCCTTGTTTCAATAATTAATTTCTCCATTTTTTTTGCAACACTTTTATCAGGACATCTCACTATATTATTTTCAGCATCTTTTAAATTGTAATCCTTGTAAGATCCATTTAAAGAAACAGAACCTACTGATTTCACAAATGCTGTTATTTTAATATTTTTTAAGATTTGTTTGGCAATTGAACCAGCTACTACCCTACATGCAGTTTCCCTTGCCGAACTTCTTCCACCCCCTCTGTAATCTCTGTTGCCATACTTTTTTTCATACACAAAATCAGCGTGAGAGGGTCGGTAAATATCTTTTAAATGATCATAATCTTTTGATTTTTGATCCTTATTTTTAATCATGAATCCAATTGGTGTTCCAGTTGTCTTTCCCTCAAATATCCCAGACAAAATCTCTACTTGATCGTCCTCTTTTCTTTGGGTTACAATTTTAGATTGACCAGGTTTTCGTCTATCCAAATCGTGCTGAATTATACTTTTATCAATTTTTATATTTGAGGGACAGCCATCTATAATTCCACCTATACATGGTCCATGAGATTCCCCGAAAGTTGTAAGTTTAAATATTTTGCCAAAAGAATTCCCCATGAAAGTTCAAAAATAAGTTTAAATTTTAAGACATAATAATCTTTATTTCCAAAACTTATTTTTACTACTAAATCCAATTCCAGAATTAAAAGTATTGGTAGGATCTAGTTCTTTATAAAAATTAAGTAAATCTTTTTTTGCAACATATTCATGTCCAACATTATGTTCTGATGGATATTCTGCCCCCCTCCTATCATAAATCTCAAACATTTTCTCTTTAATTTTTTTTGGATCTAAACCTTTTTTAATAATGTAGTTTTGGTGAAGTACGTGACAAAATAAGTGCCCATAGTAAAATTTTAATTCAAAGCTATCCTCAAGGTCAGGTGGTAACTTTTCAAACCAGTTCTTTTCATTTCTTGGGAAAGCAATATCCATAGACATTTGCCCTCCAATTTTATTTTCATGAATCTTCGAATATCTTCCAAATGCACTTGCTGCAGTAAACCTATGTAGGATTGCTTTTTTTCCCTCTTTTTCGTTGCATTCAAAAAAATCACCCTCTGAGTTTTTGAAAAACTTTTTAAAATAATCTCTAGCCTCATCGATTCCTTCATCTGACATTTCAATTATCCAATGATGATCAAATCGTTTTCTAAATTTTTCAATTCTTTTTGGAAGATGATTTGGCCAAAAAAGACTTAGAAATTGCATAATTCTATCTGATAGATTTGAAGGAAGTATAGCAATATTTTTGGATAACAAGTCTACTTTTCTTTTTAATTCAAAAAGTGTTGGCAAGAATTTAGTTCCCAATTTTTCTAGAACAATAAAAGTGTCCTTGCTATATTTTTTTGCAGCATCATAACAATCCTTGTGCATATAATCTCCTGAAACAGGGAGACATTTAAAATTTTTTAAAACATCTTTCCTGATTTTCCAAAATGTATCAGGGTGGTTTGCGCCTACATAGAAAACTTGATTTCTTTTTGCTGATGGATATGTTTTAAGTCTAACTGCAAAAACAGCAACTTTTCCAGCAGATCCAGACGCACCATAGAGAAGTTTTGGATCTGAGTTAAATCGAGCCGGTTTTGTTGAATTAACATTTCTTACCAATTTTTCGTACGTTTCGTTTGATGATACTTTTTTTGATTTTAAAAGGTCTTTTTTACCAAAACATTTATTCTCAAGGTTATTAAGAATTTCCTCAGGACTTTTACCTAAATCAATGTCAAGATCATTAATAAGCAATAACTTACCGTTTTTATCAATTTTTGCATAAAGGGACATTTCAGTGTATGCTGGGCCTCTTTTTACCAAAGAACCGCCTGAATTGTTGCAGACACCACCAACAATTGATGCTCCGATTGATGTTGAACCAATTACTGAGTGAGGTTCCCTGCCTAAAGGCAAGAGTTTTTTTTCAAGATCATAAAGTGTACTTCCTGCTAAAGCTAATATTTCATTTCCATTATTTAATAGATGAATCTTATCAATTCTGAGCGTGTTGATAATTATAACTTCTCGGTCATAATCACTTCCATATGGAGTTGATCCCCCAGTTAAGCCAGTATTCGCAGCCTGCATAATAATAATCAAGTCATTTTTAACACATAAATCAAGAACTTTCCAAAGTTCAGTAAGATTTCCTGGTTTTACTACAGCTAGAGCTGTTCCTGAGCCATATCTCCAACCATCAGAAAAAGGTTTCTTTTCCCAATCATTTAATAAAAGGTTTTTTGCGCCAATTATTGATATTAATTGTTTTTTAAAATCGTTATTCAATCAATTAATTCTTCTATACAATAAAGTTATTACATTTAATTAATATTCATAAATTTGCCGTCGATGAGATACCTAATTATTATAATATTTTTTATTCTCTCTTGTTCAAAACCAAATAAGTATTCATTAACTGGGAATGTTAACTTAAATGATGATGATAAAGTATTTTTGGTTCAGATGAAAGATAATCGTCCAGTTTTAATTGATTCATCAACTGTCGTAAGCGGTGAATTTAAATTTTCAGATTCCATCAATTTTCCAGAAATGCATTATTTATTTTTTGAAAAAATTACAGGAAATATACCCTTTGTTCTTGAACCTGGTAATATCAAAATTGATGTATATAAAGACTCATTAAGAAGTTCAAAAATAACTGGAACAAAATCAAATAAAGATTGGACAGATTATTTAAGTCAAACTCAACCCTACACATCGGAACTAAATAATATTCAAATTGAAATTAATCAATCTCTTAGGTTAGGTGACTCAGTTTTAATTTATGATTTGGAGGAACAATTCATTGACATGAGAAGTAAATTGGTAGACTACGAATTTTTATTTATGAATAACAGAAAAGAATCATACATTTCAGCATTAATTCTTCAAAGAATGATATTTGAGAGATCAATAGACTACGATAAAGCAGATAGCATACTAAATTCCTTTGATAAAACTTTAGAAAATACCAATCCTTATGTCTCCGTTAGAAATATTATCGACAATTATAAACTGAGTAACATAGAATCTCCAAACATTGGCTCATTTGCACCTAAATTTTCAGGTCCTGGAATTGATGGTGAAATTATATCCCTTAATCAAATCAAATCCAAATATATTTTAATTGACTTTTGGGCTTCATGGTGTGAACCTTGTCGTGTTGAAAATCCTGGTTTGACTAATCTAATGAAATCATTCAGCAATGATGATTTTATAATATTAGGTGTGTCTCTAGATGTAAGCAGAGACGCTTGGATGAAAGCAATTGAGGTTGATGGTATTGACTCTTGGATTCACATATCAAACCTTGAATATTTTAATGGTCCAATAGTTAAACTATATAACATAAGAGGAGATGTTGGAATTCCAAGTAATTTTCTTGTAAATCAAGAAAGAAAAATTATTGCAAAAGATATTAAAACTGAAGAGCTTGAGTTCATTCTTAATTCACAATTGAATAATTTAAATTAAGGATTTGAAATTCATAAAACATGTATTTATCAAATCTTTATTTAAGTTAATAGGTTTACTACCCTTTCCGCTCATTTATTTGATTTCAGATTTTGTTGCTTACATTCTCAAGAATATTATTCGATACAGAAAAAGTATCGTATATCAAAACATTAAAAAAACCAACCTAAACCTTTCTGAAAAACAAATTTCCTCTGTTGTTAATGAGTTCTACACACACTTCTCTGATGTGTTTCTTGAAATGATCAAATTAGACCAAATGAGCAAAAAGCAGATTGCCAAAAAATTTGTTCTCAAAAATAAAGAGCTGATTGATGGTTATTATAAAGAAAACAAAAGTGTAATATTAATGGCATCACATTATGGAGGTTTTGAATGGTGCACAACCCTAGATTATTTTTTTAAACACAAGGTTGTTGCAATATACACACCCCTCAAAGATAAAGTCTTCAATAATATTGTTTATAAATCAAGATCCAAACACGGAATTAAATTAGTTCCAAGGACAGATTCAGTTAATGAAATAATAAAACTTGAAAAGACTAAAAACAATTATATTTATGGACTTGCAGCTGATCAATCTCCTCAAATAAGAACCATCAATTATTGGACTAATTTTTTAGGAGTTGAAACTCTATTTTTTACTGGTTCGGAAAGATTAGCTAAAGAATTAAATATTCCTGTAGTTTTTGGTGAAATGAAGAAGGTCAAAAGAGGTAAATATCAAATGGAATTTAAATTAATTGCAGATAACCCTTTACAATTAAAAGATAAGGAAATAACTGAAATCTATAAAAAAATGGTTGAGAATCAAATTAAAACAAATCCCTCGTTTTATTTTTGGACGCACAGGAGATTTAAACATGAAAAATCAAGTTTAACTTAATGCTTTTTTAACTGAATTAAACATTGATTTTGAGATCTCTGCTTGTTTAGACTCTATGTATATTCGAATAATTGGTTCAGTATTGGATTTCCTAACGTGAATCCAAGAAGATTTATTCTCAATTTTTAAACCATCAGTCTCATTAAATGAATAATTTTGAAATGCTGATTTTAATTTAATTTTAATCTCATTAAAGTTTAGGTTAGCATCAATATTAATTTTTTCTTTAAGCATGTGATATTTTGGAAGTTCTTCAAACACTTTAGAGATTGATTTATCTTTTAATGCTAGGGAAGTTAGTAAAAGACCCACTCCAACAAGTGCATCTCTTCCATAGTGACATTCAGGATAAATAATCCCACCATTACCCTCTCCACCAATTATCGCATTGACAGCTTTCATTTTTTCTACAACATTAATTTCACCAACTTTTGACGAAAAACATTCAACATTATATTTTGTACACACATCTCTTAAACCCATTGATGAAGATAAATTTGTCACCGCTGGTCCACTCTCTTTTGATAAAATATAATCAGCACAAGAAATTAATGTGTTTTCCTCTCCAAGTGTTTCACCTTTCTCTGAAACAAACACCAATCTATCAACATCCGGATCCACTGCAATACCAAGATCAGCATTATGTACTAGAACTTCTTTTTTTAATTCACTTAGATTTTTATCTAAAGGTTCGGGGTCATGAGCAAAATTACCATCAGGAACACAATTTATTTTTATTACTTCAGCATTCAAGATATCAAGCAACATTGGAATAATAATTCCACCGCTGGAATTTATACCATCAACGACAATTTTAAATTTTTTATCTCTGATTTTTTGTGGCTTAACATGTTTTAAATTTAGAATTTCATCAATGTGAAGTCTAAATGAGTCTTTAAGATCATTTATTTTACCTAAATCAGTATTATTGATTTGAGGAGTTAAATTATTACTTTCTATATCAAGAATTTCTTTTACATCATGTTCGCTTAAAAACTCACCTTTATCATTAAAAAACTTTAATGCATTCCAGTTTTTTGGATTATGACTCGCTGTGAGCATTATTCCACCCGATAATTTTTTTTTAATTATAACCAACTGAGCAGTTGGCGTGGTCGTTAGATCAATATTGACGACATGAATTCCACAAATTGAAAGAGTTTTATTGACAATCTTAATAAATGTTTGACCCGATTCTCTTCCATCCCTTCCAACAGCTATGGTTATTTTTTTATTTCTATTTTTTTTTCTTTTGAAAAGTGAAAATGCGTGAACAAATCTAGACAGATTGTTAGGATTCAGACTGTTTTCATCATCTCCAAGTGTTCCTCTAATTCCAGAAATTGATTTGATGAGTACCATCGACATCAAATATACTAATTCAATACTTCATTTTTGGCAATTTTTTAAACAAGAAAAGCCTTTTTTATCATTATATTGAAAGATTATTTTTATGCAGGAATATATTTCAATAACAGGATGCAGGGTTCATAATTTAAAGAATATTGATTTAAATATTCCAAGAAACAAATTGGTTGTAATTACCGGTGTTTCGGGAAGTGGTAAGTCTTCACTTGCCTTTGATACAATATATTCTGAAGCGCAGAGAAGATATATTGAAACTTTTTCAGCTTATGCAAGACAGTACATTGGTGGTTTGAAGAAACCAGATGTTGATAAAATTGATGGCCTCTCCCCTGTCATAGCGATTGAACAAAAAACCACAACCAAAAACCCAAGATCAACAGTTGGTACGACAACTGAAATTTATGATTTTTTAAGACTATTATACTCAAGAGTTTCGGACGCTTATAGTCCTAAAACAGGAAAAAAAATGGTAAACTTTTCCAATGATCAAATTCTGCACTTAATTACATCTAAGTATCAAAATAAAAAAATTTCTATTTATTCTCCTATTATAAAATCTAGAAAAGGTCACTACAGAGAATTGTTTTTTAATCTGAGAAAACAAGGTTTTACAAAGGTCCGTGTTGACAATGAAATACAAGATATTAAAGAAGGTATGGAATTAGATCGTTACAAAGTCCATGATATTGATTTACTGATTGATAAACTAACGGTTAATGTTGAAAAAACTTCTTTGAAAAGACTTGAAGAGTCTGTTGAAATAGCTTTATCTCAAGGTGACGACTCTATTCTTATCATCGATGATTATAATAAACTAAACTACTACAGTAAAAATTTAGTTTGTCCAGAAACTGGAATATCTTTTGACAAACCTGAACCAAATTCTTTTTCTTTTAATTCCCCAAAAGGAATGTGTAAAGATTGCTCTGGACTTGGTGTCAAAAACATAGTTGATATGAACTTACTTATCCCCGATTATAATAAATCTATATACAATGGTGGAATTAGAGCATTGGGTACATTTCAAAATACTTGGATTTTTAAACAGTTAGAAAATATTGCCAACAAATATGATTTTGATCTAAAAGACCCTATTAATAAAATTCCTGACGAAGCCATGGAAATCATTCTAAATGGTGGTAAGGAGAAATTTAATGTTGTTTCAAAATCACTAGGTCTAACACGAACTTATGAAATTGATTTTGAGGGCATAATTAACTTTATTTTAAATCAATACTCAAATGCCTTTAGTAAAAAAATAAA
Source organism: uncultured Bacteroidota bacterium (assembly GCA_902614065.1). Lineage (GTDB taxonomy): Bacteria > Bacteroidota > Bacteroidia > Flavobacteriales > Flavobacteriaceae > Eutrophosalina. The sequence goes on from CACMJT010000008.1 coordinate 15,461, forward strand.
AACATGGTCAAAAAAATTCATGAGGACAATTGAATGTGAAAAATGCTCTGCCTCTCGTTTAAATGAAAATGTAAAACATTTTAAAATTGATCATAAAGATATCACTGAAATTAGTAAGATGGATTTTGATGAGTTATACGATTGGATCAAATTATTGAATACAAAGATTTCTGAAAAAAAACTTAAAATATGTCAAGAAATTATTACTGAAATAAAAAAAAGAGTCGAGTTCATAAGAGATGTTGGTCTTAATTATCTTTCAATAGGAAGAGAAACAAGATCTCTATCTGGGGGGGAGTCTCAACGAATACGTCTTGCCACTCAAATTGGTTCACGTTTGCAAGATGTTCTGTATATTCTTGATGAACCATCCATTGGTTTACATCAAATAGATAATCTAAAACTAATTAAATCATTAAAAAAACTTAGGGATCTAGGGAATACTGTAATTGTTGTTGAACACGATAGGGAAATAATGCTTCAATCTGATCATTTAATTGATTTGGGTCCAGGAGCAGGTGAAAAGGGAGGTGAAATAGTTTTTAATGGTAAAACAAACAATATTAAAAAAATTAGTTCAATTACTTCAGATTACCTTTTTAATAAACAAGAAATATCAAGATCTAGTTTTTTTAAAACTAAGAGTGATGGAAAGTTGATTTTGTCAGGGTGTACAGGAAATAACCTAAAAAATGTGGAGTTATCCATTCCCTTAGGAAAAATCATTGGTATATGTGGATTGTCTGGAAGTGGTAAATCATCTTTAATTAACAAAACATTGTATCCTATATTAAGCAGGGCTTTTTATAGCTCAACAATTGAAAACCTACCCTATTCAAATATTAGTGGAATAAATAATATTGATAAAGTAATCCAGATAAATCAATCTCCAATTGGAAGAACCCCAAGGAGTAATCCTGCTACTTATACTGGTCTGTACGGATTGATCAGAGAAATGTTTGCTAAGCTACCTGAGTCACAAATAAGAGGATATAAAGCTGGCAGATTTAGTTTTAACGTTAAGGGAGGAAGATGTGAGGAATGTCAGGGTGCAGGAATGAAGAAAATTGAAATGAATTTTTTACCAGATATCTATGTTGATTGTGAGGTATGTAATGGGAAAAGATTTAATAAAGAAACACTGACTGTTAAGCTAAATAATAATTCAATCTCTGACATATTAAATATGACAATTTCAGACGCTGCAGTTGTTTTTAAAAATTATCCAAAAATTCTATCAAAACTAAAGGTTCTAATTGAAGTTGGACTTGGATATATTAGATTAGGTCAACAATCTACTACCCTCTCCGGTGGTGAGGCTCAGAGAATAAAGTTAGCAACTGAATTATCTAAAAGAGATACTGGAAAGACTCTATACATATTTGATGAGCCTACAACTGGACTGCATTTCGCAGATATTGATCAATTAATGAAGATTATAATAAAACTCTCAGAAAAAGGCAATACAATTATTATAATTGAACACAACACTGATGTATTGAAAATTGTGGATCATTTTGTTGAGTTGGGTCCAGGTGGAGGAAAAAATGGTGGTAAGGTAATATTTCAAGGAGATTTGAAAGAAATGTTGAAAAATGCTGATTCACCAACATCAAACATATTTAAAAAGGAGTTAAATTTAAGTTAATGAATAAACAAAACTGGATAGAAAAATCTCACGATTCATGGTCTGTTTTTAAAATTATGGGAGAACTTGTGGAAGGATATGAAAAATTATCTGAATTAGGTCCTTGCGTGTCAATATTTGGATCAGCTAGAACCCAAGAAGATGATCCTTTTTATAAACAAACAGTAAAGATCGCAAAGAAAATTGTTGGTATGGGTCTCGGTGTTATCACGGGTGGTGGTCCAGGGATTATGGAAGCTGCAAACAAAGGTGCTCAACAAGCAGGTGGAATTTCTGTCGGATTAAACATTGATTTACCTTTTGAGCAAACACATAATGAGTTTATAGACTCAGATAAACTTATTGATTTTGATTACTTTTTTGTTAGAAAGGTTATGTTCGTTAGATACGCGCAAGCTTTTATAGTTATGCCAGGTGGTTTTGGTACTTTAGATGAATTGTTTGAAGCATTGACATTAATTCAAACTAAAAAAATTCAAAAATTTCCAGTTATTCTAGTTGGAAGTGAATTTTGGAATGGATGTATAGATTGGTTAAAAAACAAGGTTTGTAATGATTTTAAAAATGTTTCATCAAATGAAATGTTTTTGTTTGAGTTAGTGGATTCTGAGGACGAAATTATAGATATATTGAATGATTTTTATAATCAAAAAAGTTTTTCCCCAAATTTTTAACACTTGCGTTTTTTATCAATAGTAATTTTATTAATGTGTTTAAACAAGGTTTTTACACAAAATTACTACGAAATTAAATCCTCTTTACATCCTGATGCAAATTACATGGATTTAGAGCAAAAAATTATTTTTCATAATAATTCTGAAAATAAGTTAAATCACTTGATTCTTTATGATTGGAATAATGCTTACTCTTCCAATGATACTCCCCTATCCAAGAAACTCTACGAAGAATACAATTTAGCATTGATTAAGTCAGACAAAAAAGAGAAAGGATTTACCATAATTAATAAAATAACTACCAGTTTTTCAAACCTTAGTTGGGAAAGGACCACTGAAAATCCTGATTTAATAAAAATATTTTTAAAAAATGAATTAGAAAAAAATCAAAAAATTGAAGTAGATATTAATTACAGATTAGTTTTTCCAAATTCAAAAATGAATGATTATGGTTATTCAAGTAACAAAGCGTACACCATTAAAAATTTTTTACTCAGAGTAACACCATTTGTAAATGGATCTTTTGAAAGAGATTCTAATCTTAATTTTGATGATCAATTTAATACATCCGATGTTATATCCATGGATGTTACAATTCCATCAAAATATATTTTCCACACCAACTGTATTGATTCTCAAAGTATCGTTGGTGATAGAAAAATTATAAATTTTAATTGTAGCAAACTTAAGGACCTTTCTTTCTTTATTTATAAGAATAATGAGTTTGAAATGATAAAAAATGAACATTTCAATATTGTTACTAACGAAAAAAAAATTGTATCAATTAAAAATGAAAGTTTTAAAAGAATAAATACATTTCTCTCTGAAAATTTTGATAATTATTCCAATTCAAAAATCTTATTAACAAAAAGATACTTTAAAGAACATTCACTATATCCTTATTCGGATATTCCCTCCTATTTAAAGGTTTTTAATCAAAATACCATAAATGAAATCAATTTATTTAAAGTAATCCTAAGAGATTTTTTAAGGAATTCTATAAATTTTAACGACAGGAAATACTACTGGGTTAGATCTGGCATGGAATTTTATTATCTCGAAAAGTATATTCAAAAATATCATGCAGATAGTGAATTAATAGGCAGTTTATCAAACATCTTTCTAATCAAAAACCATCAAATATCAAATGAGAAAATGAGTGAAATATTTAATATTTCACAACTCTATATAAAAAGATTAAGACTTGATCAAAAGATATCAGAACCATCGAATAATCTTACCCGAATTAACTACAGATTAATTAATCCCGCTAAATCATTGAATGCATTTAAGTTGTTAGAATTATATGATGAGGATTTAATTCATAAAACTTTTAAGATTCTATTAAATGATCAATTATTATTCAAAAACAATGATCAGTTAAAAGATGTTTTTAAAAGAAACACAAGTGAAAATTTAGATTGGTTTTTTGATCATTTTATAAATTTTTCAGAGTTATTGGATTATAAAATTGAAATCAATAAGAATAAAGTATCAATTCTAGATAAATCAAAAGAAAAAATACAAATTCCAATCCCCATAAAAAAAGTATTTAAAAACGACTCAATTTTTAACTTTCTTCACTTGAATTACAAAGATGATATCGATTTGACCTATGAAAATGATCTAAAAAAAATAATTATAGATCCTGATAATTTACTTGTAGATATCAATTCCAAAAACAACTACATAAATTTTGATAGTAAAAGAAAAAAAACCAAGCTACGTTTTTATACAGACATTGAATCAAAAACAGAAAATCAAATATATTATAGACCACAACTTGGCTATAATTTTTACGATGGTTTATTGCCAGGATTGACTTTTACCAATAGGTCTCCAATCTCAAAACCTTTCACCTTCATGCTCTCACCCTATTTCGGTTTAAAAAAAAATAAACTAACAGGTGCAGTAAGCTTTAGTTACAGAGATTTTATTAAAAAAAATATTAGTTTAAATTATTTTTTATCAGCATCCAGTTTTCATTATGATGAAAATTTTAGGTACAAAAAATTTACACCATCTGTTTTATACCTCAAAAGAGATTCTGATATAAAGTCAAATAAATTTACAAGTCTGCGTTTTAGGTATTATTTCATTGATAGACCAGATATAAGCCAAAATGAGAGAATCAACAATGTTTATAGCTTAAGTTTCACAAAGGCGAACCCTGGGGCAAAAAAAACTAAATCTTTTAATTATAATATTCAATTCAGTGGAGATTTTATAAAAAACTCAATAACATTATATTACAGAAATTATTTCTCAGATTACAAACAATTCAGTATTAGAATTTTTGGGGGTAAATTTTTAAAAAATAATACAAGTAATGATAAAATCAATTTTAATATTCATAAATCCTCTGATTTCCTTTTGAATAATTCTCTTTTAGCTAGATCTGAATCAAGTGGCTTTTTATCACAACAATATGTTCGTCAAGATGGTGCATTTAAATCAAGAATTAACCCTGATTATGCCAACGACTTTTTACTTGTGCTAAATACTGGAATCACGATTTGGAAATGGGTTGAGTTCTATGGCGATTTTGGTTTATTTAAAAATAAAAACGTTAGTCTACAAAATGGCTATGACACGGGACTTCGTTTAAATTTTATTGAAGATTATTTGGAACTTTATTTGCCCATTCAATCTTCAATGGGATTTCACCCGAATGAGCCAAATTATTTAAAAGACATCAGGTTTGTTTTAACTTTGGATTACCAAAATTTATCAAGATTATTTACTCGTCGATGGTTTTAAAATTCACTATTTTTGAATTTCTGTTTCTATGAAAGATAAATCACTTACTAAATCAATTACTTTCAATGATTTTAAAAAGGAAATTTTAAATGACTACAAGACCATTGTAATAAGTCGTGAAACAAGTTTACTTGGAAGAAAAGAAGTTCTGAGTGGAAAAGCAAAATTTGGGATATTTGGAGATGGCAAAGAACTACCACAAATTGCAATGGCTAAGGCATTTCGAAGAGGTGATCATAGATCTGGATATTACAGGGATCAAACTTTTATGTTGGCTTTGAATGAAATTTCTGTTCAACAAATTTTTTCTGCCTTATATGCAAACACTGATTTAAAAAAAGAACCTATGTCAGGTGGAAGACAAATGGGTTCTCATTTTATGACCAACTATATCGATGAGAAAGGAAATTTTATTGATTCAACCCAAAAATATAATTCTTCAGCTGACATATCACCAACATCAGGACAAATGCCAAGATTATTAGGTTTAGCAATGGCATCCAAATTATACCGTGAAGGTAGTTTCAACTCAGAAAATTTTTCGAATAATGGCAACGAAGTTGCATGGGGAACGATTGGAAACGCCAGTACAAGTGAGGGGCCTTTTTTTGAAGTTTTTAACGCAGCTGGTGTTCATCAAGTTCCTATGGTCATTAGTGTTTGGGATGATGAATATGGTATTTCCGTAAATAATTCTTATCAAACAACAAAATCAAGTATTTCAAAAGCTTTACATGGTTTTAAAAGAGATAAATTGAATAAAGGTTTTGAAATTTATACTGTTGACGGATGGGATTATCAATCTCTGATCCAAATTTATGAGCACAGCAGTAACTTTTGCAGAGAAAATCATATTCCAATTCTAATTCATGTAAAGAATTTGACTCAACCAATTGGACATTCAACCTCTGGTTCTCATGAGCGTTATAAAAATAAATCTAGGCTGGAATGGGAAATGAAATATGATTGTAATAGAAAGATGAGAGAGTGGATACTTGATAATAATCTTTCAGATTTAAATAAAATAGAACAGATAGAAAAAGATTGTATTGAGTTTGTTAAATCTGAAAAAAAAGCAGCATGGGATGATTTTCAAAAAGATATTATTGTTGAAAGAGATTCTTTTATTAAACTCATTAAGTCATTGGTTCATCAATATAAATCAAAGGATTTAGCAGAAATTGCCAATTCCCTTCTGAGATTAAAAGATTTAGGCAGAAAAGATGTTATGAGTGCTGCTCGAAGATCATTAAGATTAGAAAATAGCTCTGATTTTTTTGAAAAAATTAACAATTGGGTTTCTGACTATAAAAAAAACACTCAGCCTTTCTACAGTTCTCATCTTTACAATGAGTCGAAAAATAATTACAAAAGTGTTGTTCCAGTTCCTCCTGAATATAATGATGACTCCAAAATGGTAGATGGGAGATTGATACTAAGGGATAATTTTGATTACCTAATGTCAAAAGAACCTAATTTAATTTTTTTCGGAGAAGATACAGGAAAAATTGGCGATGTTAATCAAGGACTAGAGGGGCTTCAAAAAAAATGGACCAAGAGCAGAGTAGATGATAGAGGAATTAGAGAGGCATCCATAGTTGGCGAAGGTATTGGTTTGGCAATGAGAGGTTTTCGCCCAATAGCAGAAATACAATACCTCGATTATCTCATTTTTGCACTGCAAATAATATCCGATGATTTGGCTACAATGACTTACAGGACAGTAGGTAGACAGATTTCACCACTAATTATAAGAACAAGAGGTCATAGATTAGAAGGTATATGGCACTCTGGGTCGCCAATGGGAATGCTACTAAACTCAATAAAAGGTGTTCGAATTTTGGTTCCAAGAAATATGACTCAAGCTGCCGGTATGTATAATACATTACTCGATTGTAATGAACCTAGTTTGATTATTGAGCCACTTAATTCTTATAGATTAAAGGAAAAGATGCCAAGTAATTTGGGTGAATTTAGAGTTCCTCTGGGTGTTGTTGAATATATCCAAAATGGTGAAGACATTACTGTAGTTTCATATGGGTCTACGCTCAGGATTGTTGAAAAAGCATGTATCGAGTTAAAATCACACGGCATTTCAGTTGATTTAATTGATGTGCAAACACTAATTCCATTTGACACGGACAATCAAATTATATCTAGCCTTAAAAAAACAAATAAACTTATTATTGTTGATGAAGATTACAATGGAGGAGCTAGTGCATTTATTCTTAAGAAAATTATAGAAGATCAGAATGGGTATGAATTCTTAGATTCAAAACCAAAAACAATTACTTCAAGGGATCATCGCCCCCCTTATGGAAGTGATGGTGATTATTTCTCTAAACCCTCATTAGATGACATTTTTGAAGGGATTTATAATGTTATGAATGAATATGATCCAAATAGATATCCATTAAATTTCAGGTCTTGATCTCAGAAATAAATTGTAAAAGCTCAGCGTCAAAATATTTATCTTTCATTAATCCTTTTGATTTTCCGTCATAATTCTTTATCGTCCCGAGAATGTTGACAATTTCCTTTAAAGAATAATTTACAGAAACCTTTCTGTAATCATTTAAGATAAATTCCTGATATATGCCTGTTAGTTTTGAAATTTCATTAAAGCTGAGTTTTAAATTTGATTTGACTTGAAAGAGATTTAGAAAATAATTGTGTAAGGATGCAAAAATTAACTGTGGCGGGTATTTTTTACTGTTTTCGGAAAAATATTTCGAAATTCTAAAAGCTTTATCATAGTTTTTATTGCCTAATTCTTTTTGTAGTTCGAATATATTATACTCATTATTGATTCCATAAAATTTATAAACAAGTTCTTTAGTTGAAATATCCTTTTTGCTCATCATAGAGATTTTTTTTATTTCATTTGATATTTTACTTAGATTATTTCCTGTCCTTTCTTTAATAATTTCAACAATTTCATAGTTAAAATTAAGATCATTTGAATTTCCGATATGTATTATCCAATCAGAAAGTTGGTTCTCATATATTTTTTGAACTTCAATTAATCCCCCAAAATCAATAATTTGTTTCAATATTTTCTTTCTCTTATCTATTTTTTTACCATTTAGACATAGCAAAATTGAACAATGACTTGAGGAGTTTTCAATATGTTTTTTAAGTAAATCCAACTTACTAATTATTTTATCACCACCCTTAATAATTATAATTTGTAAATCGCCTGCAAGCGGATAATTGTTAGCGATTGATGCAATATCCTCAACTTTAGAGTCATGCTCATAAAAAATAAATTGATTAAAGGGCTTTAGTTCATCTGGGATAATTGATTTAAATTTTTTTATAAATTCCTCAATTATATACGACTGTTCACTGTTGATTATATAAACTGGTTTAAGATTATTCTTATCTATATTTTTTAAGACTTGAAGAAAATCCTTTGTACTTTTAATCATTGATGGAGCTTAACAAATTCAAATTTAATATAGTCACAAAAAAAGATAAAAAATATATTTATGATATAATAAGAAAAAAATATATTCTATTAACAGAGGAGGAAAAAGTTAGACAAATAACCATCAATTATTTAATTAGTGAACTTGAAATTCCAATATCTCATATCTCATCTGAAAAAGGATTTTTAATTGATACTGGACTGAAAAAAAGATTTGATGTAATTGTGCATGATAGACATGGAAAAATTGCTATACTTATTGAATGTAAATCATCTAAAATCAAAATAAATTCAAAAGTGATTGATCAAATTTTAATATATAATCAAAAATTAAAATCAAAATATTTGATGGTAACCAATGGATGCCATACAATAGCATTGGATTGTCATAATAAGGACATCAAACAGATAAAAAGTTTACCTAAATATTCGGACTTATGACAAGTGCATTGGCAATTTTAAATTATAACGGTTTAAATCTTCTAAAGCTTTTTTTGAAAGAAAATATTAAAAACACTCCAAATACAAAAACGTATATCATTGATAATAATTCAAATGATGGTTCGATAGAATTTGTTAAAACAAAATTTCCAGATGTTAAAATAATTCGTTTGGAAAAGAATTTAGGATACGCTGGGGGATATAACGAAGCAGTAAAGCACATTAATGAGGATTTAATATTTTTTCTAAATAATGATGCTGTTTTTTTGGATCAAAAATCATTTCTTGATATCATCAGAGTCTTCGAAAAAAACAATGAAGTTAGTGTTGCTCAGCCCAGTATTATCGATTATAATAATAAAGAGAAATACGAGTATGCGGGGGCATCAGGTGGATTTATTGATTTTTTTGGCTATCCATTTTGTCGTGGAAGGGTTGTAAAGAATTTAGAAAATTGTAATAAATACAATACAACAAGAGAAGTATTCTGGGCATCTGGATGTTGTTTTGTAGTAAGAAAAAAAATATTTACAAAACTTAATGGTTTTGATGATGAATTCTTTGCTCACATGGAGGAAATTGATTTTTGTTGGAGATTAAAAAATGAGTATGTCAACAATAAAATAATTAGTATTGGAAAAGCAAAAGTATTCCATATTGGAGCAGGTACGTTGAACTACAATTCGCCAAAGAAATATTATCTAAATTTTAGAAATTCACTGTTGATGTTAATAAAAAATGTTCCTTCAAAATTCTTATTTATTGTTCTGTTTTTTAGGTTAATATCTGATTCATTTATTGTCATGGTATCATTTCTAAAGTTAAAACCAAAGCTCTCCTACTCTATTTTACGTGCTTATGCTTATTTTATCTTGAATTTTTTTTCAATCATAAAAAAGAGAGCAAAGAATGAAAAAGTTGATAATTACTATTATTGCTTTTCATTATTAATAAATTATTATTTGATGCAAAGAAAAAGCTTTTCATCATTTTAATAATTTGAATCCTAGAAGTTTTATCATGGAATAATTTTTGTTAATTTTAATAATAAAAGAAGCTATGTACTATAAATATTTTACCCTAATAATTTTTATTCTATTATCCTCTTGTGTTTCTCAGAAGAAATACGCTGAGTTAGAATCTAAAAACCAAAACAATTTAAATTTGTTAAACGCTGCAACTGTTAAATTAAACACCTGCTTAGATGAAAAGGCTACAGCAGAGGCAAATGAAAAAGCACTACAGGAACAGGTTGCTTTTTTGAAAGCAAATAATCAGGATTTAATTAACAACATGGGTAATTTAACAACCCTATCCCAAAAGGGAGCTGAAAACTTAGAAAAATCGTTAGAAAGTTTAAAGGAAAAAGATTTAGTAATAAGAACCATGCAAGATGCAGTTACAAGACGAGACTCTGTAACATTAGCATTAGTAACAAGCCTGAAAGGAGCCTTCATTGATATTAATGATAGTGATATTGAGGTTAATGTTGAAAAAGGTGTTGTCTTCATTTCAATTTCTGATAAGCTTCTCTTTAATAGTGGTAGTACCTATGTTTCAGACAGAGCTAGGGGGGTTTTAGAAAAAGTTGCTCAAGTTGTTCTCGACAAGCCTGAAATTGAATTTATGGTTGAAGGTCATACTGATGATGTACCAATTCAAAATGAGGTTTTATTAGATAACTGGGATTTAAGTGTAAAAAGAGCAACGTCAATAGTTAGGATATTACAAAATGACTTTGGTGTTCCACCGGAAAGAATGACAGCCGCCGGAAGAAGCTTTTATGTACCAATTGCAGATAACGACACAAGTGAGGGGCGTGCAAAAAACAGAAGAACAAGGATTGTAGTACTTCCAAAGTTAGATCAGTTTTATGATTTGATTGAGCAAGGAATGAAAGCAGCCTCAAATTAATAAGTTGCTCATATATTTTAAAAAAGGGGATCAGGTCCCCTTTTTTATTTTAAGTTTTGCAAATTTTAGCAATATTGTTTTTCTTCCTCCAATTTTAAAATTTATTGTTGCTTTTTTATTTTGAATATCTCCTTCAATTTTTTCGACTAATCCCAACCCAAATCTTTGATGTTCAACAATATCATTAACAACAATATTAATGATTGGTGAATTATTATTATCAACTTTATTCACATTTACAAAACCCCTCTTTCTAAGTTTTCTAATTCTTGAAATATTATTGTCAATTGTTGGTTTAAATTCCTCTTTAAAATTATTTTTTTCAATGTATTCTATATCGACTTCGTCTATAAATCTACTAGGCTCGCATTCAATTATGTTTCCCCATTTAAATCTGAAATCACAATGACTCAGAATAAGTTTATCTTTAGCTCTAGTCATTGCTACGTAAAACAATCTTCTTTCTTCCTCTAAATCTTCGGAACAATTTAAACTTAGTATTGATGGAAATAAATTTTCCTCAATTCCTACAACATACACGACATTAAATTCGAGTCCTTTAGCCATATGAATTGTCATTAATGAAACTCTATCTGAACTGAAACTTTTGTCAGTCTCAGAGTAAAGTGAAATATCTTGTAGATATCTTGTAATTGAAGTATCCCCATCAGCCAATTCTTTTTGTTCTAATATAAAATCATTTATTCCACTTCTAAGTTCCTCTATATTCTCGATTCTATTTATGGATTCAACTGAACCTTCGTTTCTATAAAAATCAATAATTCCACTTCCATTTATAACATTCGTTAAAACGTAATCAGCATTTTTTGTTTTTGATTCAATTTTCAAGCTTTCTATTAAATTTCTAAAGTCAGTGATTCTTCCCATCACTCCTTTGTTAAAAAGCTTTGGATATTTATCAATTATATTTATTGTATCATACATGCTTATATTTTCTCTCTCAGAAATAATCAATAATTTTTCCAATGTTTTTAGCCCAATTCCCCTAGGTGGAAAATTTACAATTCTTCTAAAACTTTCCTCATCGTTACTGTTAACAACCAATCTCAAGTAAGCAGTCACGTCTTTGATTTCTTTTCTTTGATAAAATGATAATCCACCAAAAACCTGATAATCAATATTTATTTTTCTTAAAGCATCTTCTATTGATCTAGATTGTGCATTTGTGCGATATAAAACTGCAAATGAACCATTATTTAACTGATGATTATTTTTTTCCTCAAAGATATTTGAAGCCACAAAACGACCCTCATCGTTGTCATTTTGAGATCTGTTTAAAATTATTTTGGATCCTGAATCATTAAGTGTCCATATGTTTTTATCAATTTTAAACTTATTTTTTTTAATCAAGGAATTTGCACCCTCAACAATATTTTTTGATGATCTATAATTTTGCTCAAGCTTATAGGTAGTACACTCAGGATAGTTTTTTTTGAAGTTTAGAATGTTATCAATATTTGCACCTCTAAAGCTATATATACTTTGGGAATCATCTCCAACAACACATAGATTTTGATATCGGTCAGCTAATGATTTTATTATCAAATACTGCGAATAATTTGTGTCTTGATATTCATCCACCAGTATATACTTAAATATTTTTTGGTATTTAATTAATGTTTCTGGACTTGAATTTAGAAGCTGATTAGTCTTTAATAATAGATCATCAAAGTCCATAACTGCTGATTTAAAACACCTGTTTACATAGTTTCTATAAATCTCACCAAATTGAATCCTATTGGCTAATTTATCTGATTCTATAAGTTCAGGTTGATTAAAATAATTTTTTGGTGTAATAAAACTATTTTTAAGGGAGGAAACTCTGTTCTTAATGCCTTTTGCTTTATAAAAATCTTTATTAAGATTCATTTCTTTTATGATATTTGAAATAAGCTTTTCTGAATCATAAGAATCATAAATAGTAAAGTTTGGTGGATATCCTATTAGTTCGGACTCTGACCTTAAAATTCTTGCAAAAACCGAGTGAAATGTCCCCATCCAAATTGATTTTGCTTGGTTATCATTGGTTAATTTTGAAATTCTTTCCTTCATCTCTTTTGCGGCCTTATTTGTAAATGTCAATGCGAGAATATTAAATGGACTTACCCCTTTTTTTAATAAATGAATAATTTTATAAGTTAAAACTCTTGTTTTTCCTGATCCTGCACCTGCAATAACCATTAATGGACCTTCAGTATGTAATACGGGCTTTCTTTGTTCCTCGTTGAGGTTTTCTAAATAATTATTCAAAATATATAATCATGAAATATACTTTTAAAGTTAATAAATTAAATTTGAGGAGTGAAAGAAATTGACCTACATACTCCTCTGCAATTTATCAAAGGAATTGGAAAGAATCGATCAAAAATATTGAATGAAGAATTTGGATTAAAAAATTGTTATGACATTCTGAATTTTTTTCCATTTAGATATGTTGATAAAACTAAATTTTACAAAATTCAAGATTTAATAGATAATAATTCTTATGTACAAATAGTTGGTAATTTTAAAAGTATTAAATACGTTGAAAGCAATAAAAAGTTTCGATTAGAGGGTTTGTTTTTTGACGGAGATAGAGTTATAAAGGTTTTATGGTTTAAAGGACTCAAATGGATAGAAAAATCAATCAATCACAATCAAAAAGTTGTGTTATTTGGAAAGGTCAGTTGGTTCAAAAACATACCTTCGATGATTCATCCAGAAATTGAACAATTAAAAGGGCTTAAGAATAAAAGTAGAGTTAGAATAAAACCAATATATAGAAGCTCTGAAAGAACTGCGAACTCAGGAATATCCAATAACTTCTTTATTAAAATTATAGGGGAAATATTGCATGAACTAAAAGATAAAATTAAGGATAGTCTAAATGAAGATATTGATAAAAGAAATAAACTTGTATCTAAATACTCTGCTTACTTTAATATACATTTTCCAACTGATTTTAATCTTCAAAAAAAAGCAATTTTCAGATTAAAATTTGAAGAAATTTTCTTTAATCAACTAATTTTTCACTTAAAAAAAAATAAAATTAAATCAAAAAAAAGTTTTTTCTTTCCCAAGGTTGACTTGACATTCAACACATTTTATAAAAATAATTTAAATTTTGAACTTACAAATGCCCAAAAAAGTGTGCTAAAAGAAATAAGAAATGATTTTAGAAGTGGTAATCAAATGACAAGGCTATTACAAGGTGATGTTGGCTCCGGTAAAACAATTGTTTCACTTATGGCAATGTTGATTGCTATTGATAATTCTTATCAGTGTTGTTTAGTTGCACCGACAGAAATTTTAGCACTACAACATTTTGACAGTTTTAGTAAACATCTAAATGGTCTTAACCTCGACATTAAATTATTAACTGGCTCAACAAAAAAATCAGAGAGAAAGAGGCTATTTCAAGATTTAGAGAATGGAGAAATAAACATTTTAATTGGAACACATGCAATTTTTGAAGAAAATGTGATTTTTAAAAATTTAGGCTTTGCGGTGATTGATGAACAACATAGATTTGGAGTAAAACAACGAGCAGAAATTTGGAAAAAAAATAATCCTTCACCACATATTTTAATCATGACCGCTACCCCTATTCCAAGAACGCTAACAATGAGTATGTATGGAGATTTAGACGTTTCCATAATTGATGAACTCCCACCTGGAAGAAAGATAATTAAGACAATTAACATGAATGACTCGAAAAGACTCAGACTTTTTAAGTTTATGGAAGATCAAATTAAAATTGGCAGACAAATTTATGTGGTTTATCCATTAATAGAGGAATCTAAAAAGATAGATTTAAAAAATTTAGAAGATGGATTAGAAAGTATTTCCAGGTATTTCAACACTAAAAACTATTCAATTGGAGTTTTGCATGGAAAAATGAAAAATGAAAACAAGGAATTTGAGATGGAAAGATTTGTTAAAGGAAAAACAAATATTTTAGTATCTACAACTGTAATAGAAGTTGGCGTTAATGTTCCTAACGCTTCAGTAATGGTTATTGAGAATGCAGAAAGATTTGGATTATCTCAGCTTCACCAACTTCGAGGCAGAGTTGGTAGAGGTGAATATGACAGTTATTGCATCTTAATGACAAAAGGCATTTTAAGTGCAGATGCTCAAACAAGAATTAAGGCAATGGTTTCTACAAATGATGGTTTTAAAATATCTGAGATAGACTTAAAACTACGTGGACCAGGCGATCTTTTAGGGACAAAGCAGAGTGGTCTAATTGATTTTAAACTTGCAGACTTAACTGATGATGTAAAAATTTTTGATTTGGCAAAAAAGGAAGTCAAGAGAATAATAGAGATTGATCCAAAATTAAAGCTTAACAATAATATTCTAATTAAAGAAGAATTACTTGAATTTCATCACAATAAATCTTGGAGTAATATTGGTTAATAAATTTGCTTGTTAATTGTATATTTGAGTGATGAAAATCTCTTTTAACTGGATAAAAGAACTCCTCAACCAAAAACTTACTATTGACCAAACATCTGATTTGTTGACAGATATTGGTCTTGAAGTCGAGGGGATAGAAGATTATAATTCTGCACCACAAACTGATTTATCTCAATTAATTGTTGGACAAATTACCAAATGTGAAAAACATCCCAATGCTGACAAACTTAAGTTAACTGAAGTTGATATTGGTAGTAAAAAGCTTAATATTATTTGTGGAGCACCAAATGTCGAAACAAACCAAAAAGTTGTTGTAGCAACGGTTGGCTCAACATTATACACAAATAAAAACGAAAAAATAAAAATTAAAAAGGCAAAAATTAGAGGAATAGAAAGTCATGGTATGATTGTTTCTGAGTTTGAAATTGGATTAAGCAATAATCATGAGGGTATCATTAATCTAGATAATAATGTAAAGATTGGAAGTGACTATTCAAAAACCATAAAGCCATATAGAGATAAAATTTTTGAAATTGGTATTACACCAAACAGATCAGATGCACTGAGCCATTACGGCGTTGCCAGAGACCTAAGAGCTGCTATTTCACATAGAAAAAAAATAAAAATTGATTTAATTACACCATCCATTTCAAATTATACTACACAAGGCATAAACACAAGTTTAACAATCAATATAGTTGACTCATCAGCATGTAAAAGGTTTTGTGGGTTAGTAATTAAAAACATATCTATATCAAATTCTCATCCTGATATTTTCAATAAGCTTACAGCTATAGATGTCAAACCCATCAATAATGTTGTTGATATTACAAATTATGTGATGCATGAGTTAGGCCAACCATTGCATGCATATGATTTAGAAAAAATTAAAACAACAAAAATTGAAATAAAAAAAATTAAGAATGAATCAAAGTTTAAAACGCTTGATGAAGAAACAAAACACTATTCCAGTGATGATCTATTCATTTGTGATTCAGATGAACCAATGTGCTTGGCAGGAATTATGGGTGGGTCACATCATTCAGTCTCTGATGAAACAACTTCAATCCTTCTAGAATCTGCTTATTTTGACCCTGTTGGAATTAGAAAATCTTCAAAGAAATCTGGAATATCATCAGACTCATCATACAGGTTTGAAAGAGGGGCTGATATTAATATGACGGAATATGCTTTAAAAAGAGCAGCTTCATTGTTAAAAGAATATTACAATGCTGAAATTATATCTAATATCATTGACGATTATCCAAATAAAATTGAAGAAAAAAATATTTCTATAAATTTTGAAAATTTTAATAAAATTATTGGAGTTGATATTGACAAACTTGAAATAAAATCAATTTTAAATCTCCTAGATTTTAAAATAAATTCCATAAATGATACTAGTGCAGGAATTACCATTCCTAATTACAGACATGATGTAACAAGAGAATGTGATGTAATTGAAGAAGTTTTAAGAATTTACGGTTATAATAATATTAAAACTTCCAATAAAATGAATATTTCTGTAATTAAAAATCAAAAAAATGAATCGTACTATAATAACTTAATAGCGAGCTTTCTTTGTAATATGGGATTTAATGAAGTAATGAATAATTCTTTAGTAAAAGAAAATAACATTAACAATGATATGTCTATAAATCTAATGAATTCAATTAGCAAAGATATTTCTGTTATGAGAACAGATCTTACAGGTGGTATTCTCAAAACAATTGAATACAACATAAATAGAAAATCTATAACAAATAATTTTTTTGAATTTGGTTCAACTTATCATAAAAAGAATGGAAATTATGAACAAAATAAAAAATTGACGATTGTGATGTGCGGAGATTTAGTCAACAGCAATTGGCTACATCAGAAATTAACATCTAACTTTTTTTATTTAAAAAATATTGTTAGGAATATTTTTGAAAAATTTAATTTAAACTTCAGTGAAGAAATTATAGATAACGGTATTGTTTTTAAGAAAAGTAATAAAGAGATAGCATCAATAATAAGTATAGATGAATCGTTAAGTAATGAAATCTCAATCTCCAAGGACATTTTCTGTGCTAAAATTGACACAACTCTCCTTTTCAAAAATATTAATAACAGCTATTTTAACGTTGATAAAATATCAAAATTTCCAACAGTCAAGAGAGATTTCTCTTTTGTTCTTAATAATGAAGTAAGTTACAAGAGTATTGAAGACTGCATACTTTCAATTAACGATAAATTAATTAAAGAGGTGAAATTATTTGACATCTTCAAAGATGGTAAAATTGAAAAATCTAAAAAATCAATTTCAATCTCAGTGATGTTAAATTCGGATGAAAGGACATTAAACGAAAAAAACATTCAAAAAATCTCAAAAAAAATAGTTGCTAGTTTAGAAAAAAACTTTAATGCTAGTTTACGCGATTAATATATTTTCTCTCGAAGAATTTTTACTTTATCGTTATTTAAATACTCTCCAAAGTTCATCAATTTGTCAATATACCCTTTTGTTCCAATTTCGATTACTCTATTCCCCACAGAATTTGCAAATTGAAAATCTTGCGTTGTTAGGAAAATATTTCCTTTAAAGTTGATTAGAGAATTATTTAGAGCTGTGATACTCTCCAAGTCCAAGTGATTAGTTGGTTCATTTAATATTAAAAAATTTGATTTCTCCATCATCATTTTTGATAACATACATCTTACTTTCTCTCCCCCTGAAAGTACTGTACATGATTTTAAAGCTTCCTCTCCACTGAAAAGCATTTTACCCAAAAAACCTCTTATATAAACCTCTTCCCTTTCCTCATCATTTTTTGACCATTGTCTTAACCAGTCAACCAAACTTAAATTTTTTTCAAAAAAACTATCATAATTTTCAGGGATATAAGATTTAGAAACTGTCGTACCCCACTTAACGCTTTCATTCATTAATAAAATTTCATTGTAAAAGGAGTCGACGATTTTTGGGTTTTTGGAGTAAAAAATGACCTTATCACCATTATTAATAATAGTACTAAAATCATTAATTAATGAAGTGTTCAACGATTCAATATTAAGTATCTGATCTCCTAAACTTCGTTCAATTTCAAAAATTATTCCTGGATATCTTCTTGATGAGGGTTTAATATCTTCAATATTTAATTTTTCAATCATCTTTTTCCTTGATGTAGCTTGTTTTGATTTTGCTACATTGGCGCTAAATCTTGCTATAAATTCTTCTAATTCTTTCTTCTTTTCTTCTGCTTTTTTGTTTTGTTGAGCCCTCTGTTTTAGAGCTAATTGACTTGATTCATACCAAAAAGTATAATTTCCAGAGTAATGTGATATTTTTCCATAGTCAATATCAGAAATGTGAGTACAAACTGAGTCTAGAAAATACCTATCATGTGAAACAACAATAACAGTGTTTTCATAATTTGACAAAAAATGTTGAAGCCATTTTATGGTTTCAAAATCTAAATTATTTGTAGGCTCGTCCATTATTAGTATATCTGGGTTGCCAAAAAGGGATTGTGCCAATAAAACTCTTACTTTCAATTTTAAATCTATTTCTGAAAGTTTTGTGTAGTGAAGACTCTCTTCTACACCCAACTGAGAAAGTAAGGATGCAGCTTCACTATCAGCATTCCATCCATCCATTTCCTCATACTTATTTTGAAGTTCTCCGACCTTGATTCCATCTTCATCTGTGAAGTTTTCCTTGGAATAGAGGAAATCCATTTCCTTTTTAATTTTATAAAGTGGCGAATTTCCCATGATCGTACTGTCTAAAACAGTATAATCATCATAAGCATTTTGATTTTGCTCTAGAATTGATAATCTATTTCCTGGTTCAATATTAACAGATCCACTATTGGGTTGAATTTCACCAGAGAGAACCTTTAAAAAAGTAGATTTTCCTGCGCCATTCGCACCAATAATACCGTAACAATTACCTTTTTTGAAAGTTACATTAACTTCATCAAATAAAATTCTTTTTCCAAATTGGATTGATAAGTTGCTGGTACTAATCATAAATCATTTTTTGTTTACACTATAGTGGTCATCTAAAAATTTCTTTAGTCCAATATCTGTTAGCGGATGTTCAAATAGTTTTAAAATTGAATTTAAAGGAGATGTAATAACATCTGAGCCAATTTTTGCGCAACTAATTATATGAAGTGGTGATCTTATGGAAGCTGCCAAAATTTGAGTATTTATATTGTAATTATCGAAAATTTTTCTGATATCAGAAATAATATTCAAACCATCAGTGGAAATATCATCCAACCTTCCAATAAATGGAGAAACATATGTAGCACCAGCCTTAGCAGCAATTAGAGCCTGTCCAGCGGAGAATATTAGAGTACAATTGGTTTTAATATTTTTGGATGAAAAATGTTTAATAGCTTTTATTCCATTCTTTATCATCGGTACTTTCACAACAATTTTTTGATCTAGTTGACTTAATTTTTCCCCTTCACTTATAATACCATCCAGATCCGTTGATATAACTTCAGCTGAAACATCTCCATCTACCACAGAACAAATTTTTTTGTAATGTTCTATAATATTTTTTTCTCCTTTTATTTTTTCTTTTGCCATGAGGGATGGATTTGTTGTCACACCATCCAAAATTCCAAAATTTTGAGCTTCTTTAATTTCATATATATTGGCAGTGTCAATAAAAAATTTCATTTATAGTCCGTTAAATTTATTCAAGATTTTTTCAAAAACTAAGTCAGGTAATATTTTCTTCAAAATTATTGAAAATTTTTGCAATGGTTTACCAACTACATAGTGAATTTTTGGGTTTTTTTTATTTATAATTTTAAGAATAAGTTTTGAAACTTTTATAGGATCTATTCCTCCAACTTCAACATCTTCATTCATACCCTTCCATGTCTTGTAATATTTTTTAAAATAAATAGAATTCCTATCATTAAAAGAGTCTATTCTTCTTGAAACAACATCTGTTTTGACGTCACCTGGGGCAACATTCACAACTTTTATTCCATGATCTTTTATCTCTGTACGTAGTGATTCCGTTAATATTTCTAGTGCACTTTTAGACGCACAAAAAATGCCTCTGAATGGTAATCCTATGTATCCTGCGATGGATGTTATATTAATAATTAATCCACCGTTATTTTCTCTCATTAAGGGCAATGTTTTTTTTATCATTTCGATAGGTCCAAAAAAATTTGTACTGAACAAGGATTCTATATCTTGAATTTTAGACTCTTCAATTGGTCCGGTGTAACCAATACCTGCATTGTTAATCAAAACATCTATTTTTCCTTCGTTTATTTTAACATGATTTATTAGATCATTAATATCACTGATTTTTTTTACATCAGATTTAACTAGTGTAAACTGTGACTTTGGATATTTTTTTGGATTCCTGCTGGTTCCGTATACTGTATGTCCGTTTTCTGTTAGATAATTTCCTATTGATTTTCCTATTCCTGACGATGCACCTGTGATGAGAATTACTTTGTTCATGAAAAAAAGGGCAAGTAACTTATATCACACCGCTACGACCATCTACCCTTGCTGTGTTCCCACCCTGGGGGATTAAATAGGAGCTGGTTGCATAAGCCCTGCCCAAAACAAATATAAGTATGTTTTAATAAATGTTTAATAATATTTAATTTTAATGATTCGATGATACGTTTATTATTAATCATTATATTTTTTTATTCTTGTGATCAAAAGACTAGATATTCCCTCAATATTGATATAATATCAAACGATAAAATCTATACAAATAATTCAGAAATTAATCTTAAATCCACTATAGATGGGCTTACAATTGATAATGAAAAAATTGCATATTACTACAATGACAAGGAAACTAATAAAAGATTTTCTTTAGATAATTCAAAATTAGGAACCAATACGATAAAAGCTCGAGTAAATATTGATGGTTTGACAATAACCGGAAAGAAAAGTATAGAAGTATATAGTAATATAACTCCAAAATTATATAGTTATGAAATTATTAATGAATTTCCGCATGATATAACTTCATATACACAAGGCTTGGAGTTTTATAATGGGGTCCTTTATGAAAGTACAGGCTTAAATGGTTATTCTACAATTAATAAAATAGATATTCTGAATAATAGAGTTTTGGAAAAAAAATATTTGGAAAATAAATATTTTGGAGAAGGTCTTACAATTATAAATGATAATCTAATCCAATTAACTTGGAAAAATAAAATTGGTTTTATATATGATCCAAATACCTTAGATCTCAAAAATTCTTTTAATTACGATAAAAATACTGAAGGTTGGGGGCTCGCAAATGATGGTGAATTTCTTTATTTATCAGATGGATCATCAAAAATTAGAGTAATAAATCCTGAATCTTTTAAGGAAATTGATTTTTTTGAGGTAGTTACAAATAATCGAAAAATTAAAAATATAAATGAACTTGAAATTGTAGATAACATCATTTATGCAAATACATATCAATCCAATAAAGATGTTGTCTTGAAAATTGATAAAAATAATGGAAAGGTATTGGGTTTGATTAATTTTAATGGACTTAGGAATAAGGTTAAAAAGCACCCAGACCTTGATGTTCTTAATGGAATTGCTTACAATAAATCAAGAAATACTTTTTTTATTACTGGAAAAAAATGGAATAAGGTATTTGAGGTGAAGATTATTAAGGATTAAAAAGCGGTCTATCGCTCATCATCTGGTTTACGTCTTTTTTTACTTCGTTCAAAACGCTTTCATTATCATGATTTAATATGACTTTATCAATCATTTCTACAACATTTTTTATATCAGATTCAACTAATCCTCTAGTGGTTATTGCGGGTGTGCCAAATCTAATTCCAGATGTTATAAAGGGTGATTTATCATCGTAAGGCACCATATTTTTATTAGCAGTGATATCAGCTTTTACTAATGCACTTTCAGCATCTTTTCCAGTGATATTTTTATTCCTTAGATCTATCAACATTAGGTGGTTATCAGTTCCATTCGAAACCACATTATATCCTCTTGATATAAATTCATTACACATTGTCGAAGCATTGTTTTTAACCCTTTCAATATAATTATAGAAACTATCATCAAGTGCTTCCCCAAAACCTATCGCTTTTGCAGCAATTACATGTTCTAATGGGCCACCTTGATTTCCAGGAAAAACTGCCAAATCAACTAATTTTGACATCATTTTTAAATTTCCATTTTTAAATTTTAAACCAAATGGATTTTCATAATCTTTTCCAATCATGATAAGTCCTCCTCTGGCACCTCTTAATGTTTTATGTGTTGTAGTTGTAACGACATGACAATGAGGCATTGGATCGCTTAAAAACTTTTTAGCTATCAGACCTGAGGGGTGTGAAATGTCTGCAAGAAGAAATGCCCCTACCTCATCTGCAATTTCACGAAATTTTTCAAAATTTATATCTCTTGAGTATGCGGAAGCTCCAGCAATAATCATGTTGGGCTTTTCTTTTTTTGCAATCTTCAATATATTTTCATAATTAAGAAGACCACTTTCTCTTTCTACTCCATAGAATGATGATTTGTAAATTTTACCCGAGAAATTTACACTCGATCCATGTGTTAAATGACCACCATGAGATAAGTCAAAACCCAATAATTTATCACCAGGATTAAGAAAAGCGTGAAATACTGATGCATTTGCCTGACTTCCAGAATGAGGTTGTACATTTGCATACTCAGCACCAAAAAGTTTTTTAGCTCTTTCAATTGCCAATGTCTCTATCTCATCTACAACTTCACATCCACCATAATATCTTTTTTCAGGATATCCTTCAGCGTATTTATTTGTCAGCACTGAACCACAGGCATTTAAAACATTTTCACTAACAAAATTCTCTGAGGCAATAAGTTCAATTCCAACAGTTTGTCTTTTACGTTCTTTATTAATTAAATCAAAAATTTTATTGTCCTGAATCATTGATATTGTATTAGTATATAAAGATACTTATTAACTTTGCCTAGTGCAAGGGAAAATTGTCATAGTAAATAAAAAAGCAAGCTTTAAATATATTTTAAAAAAAAAGTATGTTGCTGGCCTTGCTCTAACAGGTTTGCAAATCAAGACTATCAAAGCAAAAAAAATAGTTATTGAAAACTCCTACTGTAATTTTATTAACAATGAATTATATGTTTTTAATATTGTTTTTGGTAATCTTTATACCGAAAAAAAATCTTCTTCCAAAATTAAATTACTATTAAATAAGTTTGAGTTAAAGAAAATTCAATCAGAAACCAATCAAGTTGGCTCTACGGTAATTCCAACAAAAATTTTTACAAATGACAATGGTATAGCTAAAATTGAAATATCAATAGCTAAAGGAAAAAAACTTTATGATAAAAGAAATACCATCAAAGAAAGAGAAAATAAAATCAATTTAAAAAGGAAGCTTAAGTCTTAAATTTTATTTGTGAGCATTGGAACGAATAAAAAATTGCCCATCTCAATTTTTTTTATTTTATTTTTTGAAATTCTTGTAATCAAATTCATTATTTGATTTTTTTGATTACCAATTGGAATAATCATTTTTCCTCCGACTTTGAGCTGTTTTACTAAATTCATTGGTATTTCTGCACAGGCTGCCGCTATCAATATTTTATCAAATGGGGCGTCTTTCTTTAAACCTAAATAGCCATCCTCCCAAATGATTTTTCTAGGCATTAAATTTAGTATTGAAAGAATTCTTTTAGATTTTTTGTAAAGTTCATATATTCTTTCAATTGAATAAACTTCTGCTTTCATTGAGACAAGGATTGATGTCTGGTACCCAGAACCACTTCCAATTTCAAGAACTTTGTTTCCTGCTTTGATTTCGAGTGCCTGTGTCTGAAAAGCAACAGTATATGGTTGAGAAATCGTTTGTTCAAAACCAATTGGAAATGGCTTGTCAACATATGCAAAATTTTCAAAATCTTGATGTAAGAATAAATGCCTTGGAATTAGATTGATGGATTTTAGAAGGTTTTCATCTTTAATTCCTTTTTTTATTAGTTCTAAGACTAATTTTTTTCTCAATCCTTTATTTTTGGGGGAATCGTTCATAAAATTATTAAATCAATTATATGCAAATTTAATATAGATTGTAAATTTGGAATAATGATAAGAATAGGAGTTGTTGGTTGTGGTCATCTTGGGGGTATTCATATTAAACTTCTGAACGCTTCAAAAAATTTTGATCTAATAGGATTTTTCGATAATGATGATAAAAGGGCGACTGAAATAAGACAACAATATAATATCAGAAGATTTGAAGATATAAATGAACTGAGTAATCAAATCAATGCTGTAATTATAGCAACACCAACTACGTCTCACTACACATTGGCAAAGTTTTTTCTTCAACAAAAAAAACATGTTTTTATTGAAAAACCTATTACATCTAC
The DNA here is from genome assembly GCA_902614065.1 of uncultured Bacteroidota bacterium. Lineage (GTDB taxonomy): Bacteria > Bacteroidota > Bacteroidia > Flavobacteriales > Flavobacteriaceae > Eutrophosalina. The sequence goes on from CACMJT010000008.1 coordinate 40,143, forward strand.
AATCCAAGAAGCTGAAGAACTAACTTTATTAGTAGATGAATTTGGATTAGTTGGACAAGTGGGTCATGTTGAAAGATTTAATTCAGCTTTCTCAAATGTTAAAAAAATAATCAATCCAATGTTTATCGAAGCTCATCGATTATCACACTATCCAGAAAGAGGAACTGATGTTTCAGTTGTATTAGATCTTATGATTCATGACATTGATATTATATTATCAGTTATTGAATCACCAATTAAGAAAGTTAATGCCAATGGGACTAAGGTAATTAGTGATAGTCCTGATATTGTAAATGCTAGAATCGAATTCGAAAATGGATGTGTAGCCAATCTTACTGCAAGTAGAATATCTTTAAAAAAAATGAGAAAAATGAGAATTTTTCAGCCAGATTCATACATATCAATAAATTTTGATGAGGGAAAATCTGAACAAGTAAAAATTGTTGACTATGATAGAAAGAATAAATATTCCCTAACCCTCCGAAACTCTGAAGGAATTCTAAAGGAAATTAGTATAGTTAACTATGACAAGAAAGATACAAATGCAATTGAAGAAGAACATAACAACTTTTTCAATTCAATAAAAAACAAAACAAAACCGGACGTTTGTTTTAAAAGTGGACTTGAAGCCTTAAAGGTTGCTTTCTTAATATTAAATGACATGAAAAATGATTGAAGATTTCAGAAATTTAAGAAATAAAAATGGAGATAATGTTAAAACTATAGCTGTTTCCAAAAGAAGTACAAGCGAGGAAATACTGAGTGTTTATAATTTAAATCACAAAGACTTTGGAGAAAATAGAGTTCAAGATTTAATAGTAAAACATAATAAGCTTCCAAAGGATATTAATTGGCATATGATTGGTCACCTCCAAAGAAACAAGGTTAAGGATATAATTGAATTTATTCATTTAATACATTCAGTTGATTCATTAAGACTTTTAGATCAAATCAATAATGAGTCCATAAAGAAGAAACTAAAAACAGATATATTAATTCAAGTAAAAATTTCAAAAGATGTTAGTAAATATGGATTTTTGACTGATGAATTGGATAATGTTTTTAAAAATTATTTATCTAATAAATACAGAAATATTAATATTTTAGGTTTGATGGGTATGGCAACTTTCACTGACAATATTTCACAAGTAGAGTCTGAATTTTCACTTTTATCGAGTTTATACAATAAATATTCAAAAATGACTAATCTAAAATATTTGTCTATGGGAATGAGTGGAGATTATTTATTGGCTTTAAAATACAATTCCAATATGATTAGATTGGGTTCAGCAATATTCAATTAAATGTTTGCAATTATTGATACAGAAACATCAGGTGGTAAATACAACGAGGAGAAAATCATTGAAATTGGTATTCTGATTTATGATGGAAATGAGATAATTGAAACTTTTCAGTCATTAATAAACCCTCAAAAAAAAGTAGACTATTTTGTACAAAAATTAACCGGAATTAAAGAAAAAGAATTGAAAAGTTGTAAAACTTTTAAAGATCATGCAAAAGAAATCAAAAAACTATTAAAAAATAAAGTTATAGTTGGTCATAATGTTGAATATGATTACAGGGTTCTTAAAAATGAATTCAAGATTATTGGAATAGATTATGAAGCTAAAACTCTTTGCACAATCGAGATGTCAAAAAAGATTTTCCCTGGTTTAGAGTCCTATAAATTAAAAAAAATCTGTAATCACTTTAATATTGAGCTTAAAAACCATCATAGAGCATATGATGATGCAAAAGCAACATCTGAATTATTTAAAATAATTAGAAGCTTTGAAAAAACTAATTAGTATTTCTGGTCCAACTGCTATTGGTAAAACTAAAAAAGCTATCGAATTAGCCCTTTTTTTAAATACGGAAATCATTTCTTTTGATTCAAGACAATTTTATAAAGAAATGAAAATAGGGACTGCCCCACCCTCCAATCATGAACTATCTCAGGTAAAACATCACTTTATTCACAACAAGTCAATATTTGACAATTATACAGTTTATGATTTTTCAATTGATGCTAAAAGTTGTATTGATAAATTGTTCAAAAAATACGACAATATAATTCTAGTTGGTGGTTCTTTTCTATTTTTAAATTCAATAATAAAGGAATTAGACGAAATGCCAAATATTCCTAATGAATTAAGACATAAACTTAATCATGATTATCAAAAAAAAGGTAAAGAATACATCTTAAATCTTCTAAAAAAAATTGATCCTATATACTTAGAAATGGTTGACAAAAATAATCACAGGAGAGTAATTAGAGCATTGGAGGTATCAATTCAATCAAAAAAACCATACTCTTCATTTTTGGGGAAAAAACATCATTCAAAATATAATCATGTTTCTATAGCTTTAAATGATGAGAGAAAAAATATTCATAATTTAATAAACGAAAGAGTTGATATAATGTTCAATAATGGATTGTTGGATGAGGCAGAACAATTACACAAATATTCACATTTAAATACCTTGAATACAGTAGGATATAAAGAATTATTTAATTATTTGGACGGTAAAGTAAGTAAAGTTGATGCTGTAGAGCATATAAAAAGAAATACCAGAAGGTTTGCAAAAAAACAAATTACTTGGTTAAATAATAATGGTAAACATATTTGGTTTAATCCAAATAATTCTATTGATGATATAAAAAGAGTATTATAAAAAATTTGACAAATTTGATTTAATTCTTTCATCAACATCTATTGTAGAATCTTTAACAAATTTTTTATTCATGAGCTTTTCATAAAGTTCGATGTATCTATTGGAAATTAATTCTACTGTTTGATCTGAAATATTTGGGATATTTTGTCCTTCTAGGCCTTGAAAATCATTCTCCATTAACCACTCACGAAAAAACTCTTTCGATAGTTGTTTCTGTTTTAATTTATTGGCCTGATGATAGTCATATAAATCTGAATAAAAGTATCTTGAGGAATCTGGAGTATGAATTTCATCAATCAATAAAATATTATTTTCAGAATCTAAACCAAATTCATATTTTGTATCTACCAAAATTAATCCAGAATTTTTGGCAATTTGTGTGCCTCTTTTGAAAAGCTCTATAGATATAAAGTGTAGTTTATCGTAAGTGTCTTTATCCAATAAGTTGCTTGATAAAATTTCACTTGGACTAACATCTTGGTCATGATTTCCAATATCAGCTTTTGTTGTGGGAGTAACAATCGGCTCATTAAATTTATCATTTTCATTCATTTTTTCAGGAATAATATTACCACAAATATTTCTTAGACCTGATTTATATAATCTATATGAATGACCAGATAAATACCCTCTAACAACCATTTCAATTTTTAAAGGTTTACATTTTTTTCCGTATGACACATTAGGATCAGGGGAAGATATTAACCAATTTTTTACAATATCTGTTGTCTTGTTAAGCATCTCAACAGCGATCTGATTTAAAATTTGACCCTTGTATTTTATTCCTCTTGGCATTATTACATCAAAAGCTGAAATCCTATCCGTAGCAATAACTATTATATTATTATTATTCAGTGTATAAACATCCCTTACTTTACCCTCATATTTTGATTTAAGATCCTTAAAATTATAATCTGTTTTAGTAATTACAGTTTGCATTTATATTATTTCGTGTTATACGCGTCAATAATACTTCTGACCAGTTTATGTCTAATAACATCGCTACCGTCTAGATAAATAATATCAATTCCATCAATTTTTTGAAGTAAAATATTAGCTTGTTTTAGTCCTGACATTGAACTACTAGGTAAATCAATTTGACCTGGATCTCCTGTTATCATAAATTTTGCTTTTTTTCCCATTCTTGTCAAAAACATTTTCATCTGATTTTCTGTAGTATTTTGAGCCTCATCAAGAATTACAAAAGCATTATCTAATGTTCTCCCTCTCATGTATGCAAGTGGTGCTATTTCAATAATTCCTCTTTTAATGTAGTCATCAAGCTTTTCAATTTGAATCATTTCCTTTAAGGCATCGTAAAGTGGCTGCATGTAAGGGTCAAGTTTGTCTTTAAGATCACCAGGTAAAAAACCTAGGTTTTCACCTGCCTCAACAGCAGGTCTAGTTAAAATAATTCTTTTTACATCTTTGTCTTTTAAAGCTTTGACAGCTAGTGCAACTCCGGTATATGTTTTTCCGGTTCCAGCTGGTCCAATTGCAAATACCATATCATTATTTTCAAAAGCTTCAATTATTTTAATTTGGTTAAGTGTATGAGCTTTTATTTTCTTTTTGTTTGTTCCAAAAAGAATTACTCTTCCAGATTCAGGTTTTAAAAGTTTATCCCCTTTTCCCTTAATAATTTGATTTAAATTTGATTCATTTAAATTTTCATTTTGTTTTAAAAAATAAATTAATGAATCCAAAACAACACAAAGCTTGAGAATATCAGTGTTTTCACCTTCAAGCAGAAGCTTATCACCTCTCGGTGTGATTTTAATTTTTTTATATACCTTTTTTAGAGATTTAAGGATATCGATCTCAGAATTAAAAAAATCTGATGGATGAAGATCCTTAATATAATATTCAAATTTTTCCAAAAGATTTTTAATAAATTCTTATTAAGTAAATTTATAAAAAAGAATATTATCTTAATATTATAATGTCTATAATTACCCTTTTGTCGGACTATGGAACTAGAGGTTCTAAAATAGCAAAAGCCAAAGGATTATTGCTTAGTGAATTATCCACAACGTCAATTATTGACATTAGCCATGAAATTTCTCCTTTTAATATCGTTGAAGCTGCATACATAATGAAAAGATCATATTCAAATTTTCCACGAAATACCATACATATTATTGATGTTGATGCTCAACACAATCCCGAACAATCTTTAGTCGTATCACATTTTGATAACCATTATTTTATAACCGCTGATAATGGCTTCATTTCTTTGTTATCAAACGAAATAAAACCAGAAAAAAATATTGAAATTACATTCAATAAAGATGTAAGTTTTTCATCTATTCGAACATTCGTTAAAGCTGCTGCTCATATAAAAAGAGGAGGTAATATCAACTTGCTAGGAAAGGAAATAATAAAATTGAAGGAATTCACTCATTTGAATATTAAAACTCACTCTAATGACACAATTGTAGGGCACGTAATATATGTAGATAACTATGGAAATGTTATTTCAAATATTACCAAAGATTTTTTTATAAAATTCTCGAATGGTAGAAGTTTTGAAATAAATGCTAAAAACATAAAGTTTAATAAAATTTATGACTCATTTAATGATGCAATTAATTACGGAATAAAAAAAGAATACAGGGAAGAAGATGGAAAAAAAATCGCGCTATTCAACTCCTCTGGAAACTTAACTCTATGTATATATAAAAGTGACCCAAAAATCAGTGGGGGTGCAGGTAGTTTATTTGGGTTGGCCTATGGGGATAGTATTTCTGTAAAGTTTATAAGTTCCTAGAATTTTATTAAAATTAATTTCATTATAAAAGTCTTTTACAATATATTTATTTTACAATATGAAGTTTATAATTTCCTCTGAAAGTTTACTAAAAAATTTACAAGTTTTAGGTTCAATATTAAACAACAACAACACCCTACCCATTCTTGATTGTTTTTTATTTGAAATAGAAAATAAAGATCTTTTTATAACCTCTTCAGATCTAGAAACATCATTGACATCAAATATTTCAATAGAATCGTCAATTAAATCGAATATTGCAATTCCAGCAAAACTGTTAATTGATATAATCAGATCTTTACCAGATCAACCACTCACATTTTCTATTTTGGAAAACAATATTCTTGAAATAAATTCCACTAACGGTCAATATTCGTTATCATATTATGATGGTTCTGACTATCCGAAACCACTAAATGTTGAGGAAGCATCTACGATAAGTTTTGAATCAGCGACTCTTTTAAAGATCATAAACTCAACAATCTTTGCCTCAGGTAACGACGATCTCAGACCTGTTATGTCAGGCGTTTTTTTTCAAATCAGTTCTGATTCATCTTGTTTTGTAGCTACTGATGCACACAAATTGGTAAAATATGAGAGGAAAGATGTGAAATCAGATCAATCAATAGAGTTTATAGTACCAAATAAGCCATTGAACATTCTTAAAAATATTCTTCAAGATCAACAGTCAAAAACCAATGTTTTATATAATAAAACTAACGCAATATTTAACTTTTCAAATTTTAAATTAGTTTGTAGACTAATTGATGGAAAATACCCAAATTATGATGCTGTAATTCCAAAAGAAAACCCAAATGTTCTTGAAATTGACAGGAATCAGTTTTTACAGGCAGCAAAAAGGTCCTCAATTTTTTCTAGTAAATCAACTAATCAGGTTAAACTTGATATAAAAGGCAATAAACTAGTGATCAAAGCCGAGGATATAGATTTTAATAACAAATCTGAGGAAACACTTGATTGCAATTATAACGGATCAGATATTTCTATTGGCTTTAATTCTAAATTTATTGTGGAAATGCTTTCAAATCTAAGCTCAGATTCAATAAAACTTGAACTTTCATCACCAAGCAGAGCTGGAATAATTTCACCAAGCATAAGTAATGATGATAATGAAGATATCATAATGCTGGTAATGCCAATAATGCTTAATTAGAACTTATTATAAATAATAATCCGTTCTTACAAAATTTGATTCCTTATTGTCAATTAATTTTCTGAGAATCTCTTTATTAACCTCATTGTCTTTTGAGGCTACAAAGGTTCTAATTGAAAAAGATCTAAGTGCATCATGAACACTTAAAGTTGCAACAGCAGAGTCTTTTCTGCCAGTGAAAGGGAATACATCTGGCCCCCTTTGACAGGAACTATTAAGATTAACCCTACAAACCAAGTTTACCATTGAGTCAATCAATGGACCCAATTTTTTTTCAGATTTCCCAAATAAACTGACCTGTTGACCGTAATTCGAACCTGCCATAAAAGAAATAGGAACATCAATTTTATCGAATGATATAACAGGGATAACTGGACCAAATTGTTCTTCTTTGTAAACTCTCATTTCTTCATTAGCGGGGTATAAAACAGCAGGAAAAACAAAATTATTGGTTACCTCTCCTCCCCTTTTGTTTAGAACTTTCGCTCCTTTTTTCTTAGCATCTTCAATCAAATCAATAATATACTTAGGTTTATGAGGCTCCGGTAAAGGGGTTAACAATGTGTTTTCCCAAGGTAAGCCTAGTTTTAAATCATCTATTTTTTTACAAAATTGATTTAAAAATTTTTCTTTTATTTTTTCATGAACATAAATAATTTTAAGTGCAGTACATCTTTGACCATTAAATGATAAGGCCCCATTTATACACTCATTTACTGATAAGTCTAAATCAGCATCGTCCAATATAATAGCAGGATTTTTAGCCTCTAAACCTAAAACCAATCTTAATCTATTTTTTTGTGGGTGTAAATCTTGTAGAGATATAGCAGAGCTACTGTGCCCAATAAGGGCAAGTACATTTATCTTTCCTGTTTTCATTATTGGAGAAGCTATTTCTCTTCCTCTTCCAAAAACAATATTTACAACTCCAGGCGGAAATGATTGTTGAAAAGCATCTAACAGCGGAGCAATTAATAATACACCATGTTTTGCAGGTTTAAATATTGCTGTATTTCCCATTATGATAGCAGGAATAAGAAGTGCAAAAGTTTCATTAAGTGGATAATTATATGGACCAAGACATAATACAACTCCAAGTGGACCTCTCCTTATTAAAGCTCTTACACCAGAATTGTTCTGAAATATTGCTCCATCTCTATCTATTTTTTTATACTCTTTAATTGTTTCATTGATGTAATCAACAGTTCTATCAAACTCTTTTTGGGAATCATTTAAATTTTTTCCAATCTCCCACATTAATAATTTAACAACCTCATCTCTTTGAAGTTTCATTAAATCAACAAATTTTTGCATACAATTAATTCTTTCATAAACTTTCATTGTGGGCCATTTACCTGTACCATTTTTATATGCCTTGTCAGCGGCATCTAAAGCTTTTAAGGCATAATTTTCATCCATTTTTGGAGTATAACCAATTAATTTATGTGGGATATTTTTTTTGTCTGAAAATATGGTTGAGTGTACTTCACTGTAATCACCTTTCCAATCATCAATTATACCATCTATTAGATATGTTTTGTGATTGATTGGTTCTTTGATATCGAACTTTTTAGGTATCGAATTTCCCATTTTAGTTGTTTTGTTTAAAGAATCAAGAATAATGCCAGTTATTTGATATAATTTACTAATACTAAACGAGTTTCTTCATGTTTTTCATGTTATTACGTAGTATTTTACCAATTTTTTCGATTGGATGGTTCTTTGTTGATCTGTCATATAGATCCAATTCTTTTTTATCAAATGGAGCTGAGTTTTTTGATCCAATATGGTTATTTTCAATTTCTCTCATAAATTCTGTTAGTAAAGGAATACATGAATTGTTAAATAAATAACAACCATATTCAGCAGTATCTGAGATAATTCTATTCATTTCATAAAGTTTCTTTCTTGATACAAGGTTTGCAATTAGAGGAAGTTCATGTAATGATTCGTAATATGCTGATTCATCAATAATACCATTTTTAACCATTGTCTCAAATGCTAATTCAACACCAGATTTAACAAAAGAAATCATTAGAATTCCTTTATCAAAATATTCCTGATTTGAAATATTCATTGTACCAGCAGTATTTAATTCAAATTTTGTTTTACCTGTTTCTTCTCTCCAATTCAAAAGCTTAATGTCATTATTTTCCCAGTCATTCATCATATCATCTGAAAAACTTCCATCGAGTATATTTGACATATGTTTATTAAACAATGGAGTCATTATTTTTTTAAGTTTTTCTGACAGTTTGTGAGCAACATTTCTGGATGAATCATCTAATCTATTCATCATCCCAGTAATACCATTGTGTTTAAGTTCCTCAGTTATTGTTTCCCAACCATTTTGAATTAACTTGACACTGAAATCTGATTTGTATCCTAACTCAATCATTTTGTTATAAATTAAAATTGAGCCAGATTGTAATACACCACACAAAATGGTTTGCTCACCCATCAGGTCAGATTTTACCTCAGCAACAAATGATGATTCCAAAACGCCAGCTTTGTGACCACCTGTTGCAACTGTATATGCTTTAGCTATATCTAAACCAATACGTTGTGGATCATTTTCAGGGTGAACAGCAATCAATGTTGGAACACCAAAACCTCTCATAAATTCCTCTCTAACCTCAGTTCCAGGACATTTAGGTGCAACCATTATTACAGTTATATCTTTTCTTACAGAAATCCCCTCTTCAACAATATTAAAACCATGAGAATAAGACAAAATTGAATTTCTTTTCATTAACGGCATAGCCGATTTGACAACTTGAGTATGATTTTTATCAGGGGTTAAATTTATAACCAGGTCTGCATCAGGAATAAGTTTCTCATACGTGTCAACAATAAAATTATTTTTAATTGCATTTTTGTATGAAATGGATTGATTTTTAATAGAGGATTGTCTCAAGGCAAAAGAAATATCAAGTCCTGAATCTCTCATGTTCAAACCTTGGTTTAAGCCCTGAGCACCACAACCAATTATTACAATCTTTTTATAGAGTAAAGCATTTACACCATCGGAAAATTCCGTCTCTTTCATAAATCTACATTTTGCTAATTGCTCCTTTTTTTCTAATTCACTTAAATTATTATAATAATTATTCATTACTATTTACTGTTTAAAATTCTACTAATGTCCATAGACTTCTTACTTACTGATATTCTTCCTGATCTCACAAATTGTAACAATCCGTAGGGCTTTAATTTTTGATATAAATCTTCTGTTTCTAGTCTCCACCCTGTTTTTTCGATTACAAAATAATCAGGTTTTACAGTTACAATATTTGCTCTGCTATCTTTTATCATATTTTGAATTTGCTTTTCCTCAAATAGTGAACTTGATTTTACTTTGTATAGTGCTGTTTCCAAAAATATAGTTTGTTTATCTGTGTGGTAAAAAACTGAAATAACTTCAATTTGTTTTTCTATTTGCTTAACAACTTTTACAACTTGTTCTTTACTAATATTTACTACAATTACAAATCTAAAAATATCAGGGATTTCAGACTCTGATGATGTTATACTTACAATATTAATATGCCTTTTCAAAAAAATAGCCGAGACTCTATTGAGCAATCCTACATTATTTTCAGTATAGATCGAAATTGTGTATGTTGTTTTTTTCATTTATTCTAGTCTAATATCGGATACTGATGAGCCTGAGGGAATCATTGGAAAAACATTCTCTTCTTTTTCAACACACACTTCCAAGAGATAAGGTCCATCATGAGATAGCATTTGCTTTATTGATGAATTAAGTTCTTTTCTGTGTGATACTCGTTTTGATTCAATAAAATATCCTTTGGCTATAGTTACAAAATCAGGATTAGTCATTTCCGTTGATGCATACCGCTTATCAAAAAATAATTGTTGCCATTGTCTTACCATTCCAAGGTATTCATTATTTAAAATAACAATTTTTACAGAATATGAGGTTTGAAAAATCGTTCCAAGTTCTTGAATGGTCATTTGAAATCCTCCATCACCAATCACAGCAATAACCTCTCTTCCAGGATCTCCAATTTTTGCGCCAAGTGCTGCAGGAAGTGCAAAACCCATTGTGCCTAGTCCACCAGATGTAATGTTAGATTTAGATTTGTTAAAGTTCATATATCTACATGCAATCATTTGGTGTTGACCGACATCTGTCACTAGAATAGAATTACCTTCAGTGTTTTCATTGATTGACTTAATAACTTCTGCCATACTTAAACCTCCGCTTTGCTTATTATATTCTTTATCAATAACCTTATCAAACTCAATTTTGTTTAATTCTCTGAACTTACGTACCCATGAGTTATGACTACTTTTATTTACATGTGGTAAAATTTCTTTTAGCGTCTGCTTTACATCCCCAATAACAGCAATGTCAACTTTAACATTTTTATCAACCTCTGCGGGGTCAATTTCAAAATGAATAATTTGAGCTTGTTTTGCATATGTTTTTAAATCTCCAGTGACTCTATCATCAAATCTCATCCCAATTGCAATCAATAGATCACAATCGTTGGTTAGAACATTTGGACCATAATTTCCATGCATACCAACCATTCCAACATTAAGTTTATGATTCGTAGAAATTGCCGAGACACCAAGAATTGTCCATGCTGCAGGTATTCCAGTTTTTTCAACAAAATCTTTAAATTCAGACTCTGCATTTCCCAGTATTACACCTTGACCCCAAACAATAAGAGGTTTTTTTGACTCATTAATTAATTTTCCAGCATCAGAAATTGTAGATTTATTAATAGGAGGTATTGGTGAGTAACTGCGAATATTTTCACATTTTTTATACTCAAAATTTTCAATCATATCAAATTGTGCATCTTTAGTAATATCTATCAAAACTGGTCCAGGTCTTCCCGTTCTAGCTATAAAGAAAGCTTTTGATATAATCTCACTTATTTCAGATGCTTTTGTAATCTGGTAGTTCCATTTTGTAACAGGTGTTGATATACCTATAATATCAGTTTCTTGAAATGCATCAGAACCGAGCAGATAAGATGCAACTTGTCCTGTTATGCATACCATTGGAGTTGAATCAATTTGAGCATCTGCAATTCCAGTAACTAAATTTGTTGCACCAGGACCAGATGTTGCTATGGCAACACCAACCTTTCCAGAGGACCTGGCATAACCCTGAGCTGCATGTGTTGCACCTTGTTCATGTCTGACAAGAATATGATTTATATCTTTTTGAAATTTATAAAGCTCGTCATATACAGGCATTATTGCGCCCCCCGGATATCCAAATAAAACGTCAACATCCTCGGATATTAAACATCTAATAATTGCTTCTGCACCTGAAATTTTTTTCATATTAATCAGTGATACATCCTTTAGATGCACTTGATACAAGTTTGGAGTATTTATACAAAATACCGGATTTATATTTTAATTCAGGTTTTATCCACTCTTTTTTTCTTGAATCAAGTTCATTTTTATTCAATTTTACATTAATTTCATTTTTTATCGCGTCAATAACAATAATGTCACCGTCCTTAATAAATGCAATCATACCTCCCTCAGCAGCCTCAGGTGAAATATGTCCAACAACAAATCCATGAGTACCCCCTGAAAACCTACCGTCGGTAATTAATGCGACATCATTTCCAAGACCCGCACCCATTATAGCTGATGTTGGTTTTAGCATTTCTGGCATACCTGGACCACCTTTTGGACCCTCATATCTTATAACTATAACATCTCCTTTTTTTATTTTTCCAATGGAAATTGCATCATTTGCATCATCTTCACAATCAAAAACCCTTGCTACACCTTCAAAAACAAAACCTTCTTTTCCGGTGATTTTTGCAACTGATCCATGAGAAGCAATATTTCCATATAAAATTCTAATATGACCTGATTCTTTTATTGGTTTTTCTAAAGGCATTATGATATCTTGGTTCGAATCAAATTTTGAAACATCCTTGAGATTTTGAGCTATTGTTTTTCCAGTTACTGTTAAACAATCTCCATTTAACATATTATTATCCAACATGAACTTTAACACAGCTGGTACACCACCAATATCATGTAAATCTTCCATAAGATATTTTCCGCTTGGCTTTAAGTTTCCAAGAAATGGTGTTTCGTTAGATATCTTTTGAAAATCATCAATTCCGAAGTCAATATTTGCTGTTTTGCAGATTGCTAAAATATGTAATACGGCATTTGTTGATCCTCCCAAAACAGTTATTAATCTTACAGCATTTTCAATTGATTTTTTAGTAATTATATCACTGGGCTTTATATCATTTCTAATTAAATTTAAGATTGAGCTTGCAATTATCTTCTTTTCATTTGATTTATCCTTACTAACTGCTGGATTTGATGAGTTATACGGCAGTGACATTCCCATAGCCTCAATTGCAGATGACATGGTATTAGCAGTATACATTCCTCCACAAGCTCCTGGGCCTGGACAGGCATTGCTTATTATATTTTCATAATCTAAATCTGATATTTTACCTGATACTTTTTCTCCCCAAGCCTCAAAGGCAGATACCACATCCAATTTTTTACCTTTGTAACAACCGGGAGATATTGTGCCTCCATAAACCAAAATTGAAGGTCTATTTAGCCTAATCATAGCCATCAAGGCACCTGGCATATTTTTATCACAACCTACAACTGTAATTAAAGAGTCATATGACATACCATTAACAACGGATTCAATTGAGTCTGCAATTATTTCTCTTGAGGGAAGTGAGTACTTCATTCCCGATGTTCCCATTGAAATACCATCACTAATACCAATCGTGTTGAAAATTAATGGAACAGCTTTCGCTTTATCTATTTCATTTTTTATTTGATAGGATAAATCATTGAGATGCATATTACATGGATTTCCTTCATAGCCTGTGCTGGCAATACCTACAAATGGTTTATCAAAATCTTCTTTTTTCAATCCGATAGCATGAAGCATAGCTTGAGCTGCTGGTTGAGACCCCTTTTTTGTAATTACTTTACTATACTTGTTAAGTTCCATTTGCTAAAAAAAAACTCCATATAAATGGAGCATGTAGTAAATATAGTATTTATCATATAAAAAGTAGAAATTATCTTATTATATTGATTAATTAATTCAATATAATGACTAAAAATAAGATTTGTCAAAATATTTTTAATATTCAAAGGCAATTTTTTGAATCGAAGAAAACGATTAATCCAAAAAAAAGAATTGAGTCTTTAAAGAAATTAAAGAGTGTTATTTCAAAAAATGAAGAAAAAATAATAATTGCTTTAGAAATGGATCTGGGTAAAAGTTATGCAGAATCTTACATGTCTGAAATTGCAATTATATATAATGAATTAAATTATTTTATTAAAAACACCAAGAAATGGACAAAAAGAAAACGTGTTTCTTCCTCATTATTAAATTTTTTCTCCTCAGATTTTATTCTACCAACACCATACGGAGTTACATTGAACATTTCCCCTTGGAATTATCCATTTCAACTATCAATATCTCCAATCATTGGTGCTGTATCCGCGGGAAATACAGTTGTTTTAAAACCATCTGAACATTCGCCTAACACATCCAATATTCTAGAAAAAATAATTAATGAATCATTTGAAAGAGGACATGTAGATGTTATTAATGGAGGACCCGAAATTGGAAAATACTTACTAAATCTAAAATGGGATTATATTTTTTTTACGGGAAGTACAGAGATTGGAAGAGTTGTTGCTTTAAAGGCAGCAAAAACACTAACTCCTGTTACACTTGAGCTTGGTGGAAAAAATCCATGTATAATTGATAAAAACGTCTCAATTGAAATTGCATCAAAAAGAATAGTTTTTGGAAAATTTTTAAACTGTGGTCAGACATGTATTGCTCCAAATTTTTTAGCAATACATGAAAATATTAAAGAATTATTTATCAATTCCTTGGTAAGAAATATCAAATCAATCTATGGTAACAATCCGAAAAACAGTCCTTTTTATTCAAATATTATTAGCGAATATCATGTAGATAGACTATCCAAACTACTAAATAACAGCAAAATCATTCATGGGGGGAAATTTGAAAAAAGCACTAAATATTTTGAACCAACTATTGTTGAGGTTTCTTCAGCTCAAGATAAAATTTTAGATGATGAGATATTTGGACCAATACTTCCGATAATGACATATGGATCTGATGATGAACTTGATAACATACTGCAAAGATCAAAAAATCCATTAGCGTTTTATGTATTTACCAATAATAAAAAATTTGGAAAAAAATTAATCAATAATTATTCATTCGGAGGAGGTGCGATTAATGATACGATTGGACAAATTGTAAATAAAAACCTTCCTTTCGGAGGAATTGGTAATTCAGGAATGGGAAAATATCATGGATACGAAACATTCAAAACTTTCAGTCATTTCAAACCATATATAATAAAATCTAATATTTTTGATCTAAAATTTAAATATAAATTGAGTGAGAATTCTATAATTTTTAAGTTAACTAAAAAACTAATTAAATACATTTCAATTTAGTGAAAAAAGAATTTGATAAGATCGTTAGGAGTAGAAGGTCTGTCCGAAAGTTTAAAGCTATTGACATAAGTGATGATGTTGTTAAGGACTGTATTTTACACGCTTCCTTAGCCCCAAACAGTAGCAATCTTCAGTTGTGGGAGTTTTATCATGTAACCTCAAAAAAATTAATGAAAAAAATATCTTATGCCTGTTTTAATCAACCTGCAGCTCGTACTGCAAGTCAATTTGTAGTTGTTGTTACAAGAAAAGACTTGTGGAATAAAAGAAGGTTGTTCAACTTAAGTAAAATAAAGGCAAGAAATTTAAAGTTAAATGATAAACATCTCAAAAACAGAAGTATTGCAATTAAATACTACAAGTATTTAATACCAACAGTTTACAAAGAATTCTATGGAATTATAGGTCTTTTTAGATATTTTAATGCCTTGATTATTGGTTTGTTCAGACCTATTTACAGACAAGTAACAAAATCTGACATGAGAGTTGTTGCTCACAAAAGTAGTGCTTTAGCTGCTCAAAATTTTATGTTGAGCATGAGATCAAATGGATATGACACCTGTCCAATGGAAGGTTTTGATTCACTCAGAGTTAAGAAGACTCTATCACTTCCAAGGTCAGCTGAAATTAATATGATAATTAGTTGTGGTATAAGAGATGAAAAAGGAATATATGGTGATCAAATTAGAGTACCATTTGATGAAATATATTTTAAAAAGTAAGGTGTAATTAATTATTATCTTTAAAATTGTCCAATCCTTCCTTAAGCCAATCTCTGTATGTTTGGGTATCGGTGTATTGAATTGGTGAATTTAAAATATCTAGTGACGGTGATACTAAAACATAGTATGGTTGAGAATTAATATTAAAATTTAAAGTTTGGAAAGCTGACCATTTTTCACCTTCATTTTCGAGTATTTTAACATTTCCATTTTTATCTGTGAGATTTATGTTCTTATTATTTAACAATTTTGATCTGTCATCAACATAGAGTGAGATCAAAATAAACTCATCATTAATCATATTGTAAATATCATTTTTTGACCAGGTATTTTCTTCCACTCTTCTACAATTTGCACAAGCCCATCCAGTAAAATCAATGAGCATTGGTTTGTTTGTATATCTAGATTCTAATAAGCCTTTTTCAAAATCTTTGAAACAATTTAAACCGAGTGGACATCCATTATTGTTTTCATAAACTGTATAAAATGTAGGTGGAAGGAGACCACTTAGCAAGGCTAGCTTATAACTACTTTTTTCTTTAACACCTAAAGATAAATTTATGGTTGAATAACTAAAAAACGCAATTAATAGGTATAGGATTAGAGATCTTTTAAATCTTAATGAATTGATTAAATAAATTAAGCATGAAAGCGAAATTAAAATCCAAATAATGATAAATACTTCTCTTTTAAGTAGACCGAGCTCAAGAATTAAATCAGCATTAGATAAAAACTTAAATGCTAATGCTAACTCAATAAATCCCAAAATAACTTTAACTCTACTTAACCATATTCCTGATTTAGGTAAAACTTTTAATGAATTTGGTGAAATTGCCAGAAAGGTGAAAGGTAATGCTAGAGAAACGCCGAAGCCAAGCATTCCAAATGTTAAATCTAAAGCACCAGATTGTGATGTAATGCTACCAACCAAAAGAGAACCCAAGATAGGTCCAGTACAAGAAAATGAAACTAAACATAGTGTTAATGCCATAAAGAATGTGGAAATCATTCCCGTAGAAATATTTGATGCGTTGTCTATTTTATTTGTCCATGAACTTGGTAATGTGATTTCAAATAAACCAAATAATGATAGTGCAAACAATATGAAGACCAAAAAGAATAAGAAATTCAATATAGGACTTGTTGAGATCTGATTAAAAATTTGAGGGTTAATATTTTCAATAAAGTAGAATGGCAAACTTAAACTTAGGTAAATAAAAATAATAAACAAGCCATACATTACGCTTAGAAATTTTCCTGAACTTCCCTTGGAAGAGAAAAAAGAAACAGTCAATGGAATCATAGGAAAGACACAGGGTGTTAGTAGAGCCAAAACACCGCCCAAAAAACCAAGAATAAATAAGTTTAGGTAATTATTGGAAATATAACTTGAAGAAATATCTTGACCTGATGAAATTAGTTCCTTATTGTTGAAATTAATGACTAATTCACTTTTAACAGAATTATAATCAAAAACTGTTTTGTTCAGATTGGAAACCCCACTGAGGTTAAACATTAATTCTTGTTCCTGAAAAATACACACCCTATCATCACAAACCTGATAATATACAGTTTGATTTACGAAATCTACATCATTATTAGATAACACAATCCTTTGATTGAAGGCAACTTGATTAACGAAGTATGATTGGTCTAAATTAAAGACTGGATCAAACTTTGTAATGGGTTCAGGTTCAATAACTTTTGAATAATTTTTTATGATCAAAGAATCTGAAAAAATAAACTCGGTTAAAATTGCCCCACCCTCTTCATTGTACTGAGAATACAGTCTCCAATTGTTTTCAATTTTAGCGGTTGTGGTTAGATTATACGTGCTATCATTTATTTTTTCAGTACTTGTTATCCACTCAATCGGATTTTGACCTAGGATTACATTGAAAAAAAAACCAAAAAATATACTTAGATAGAAATTTTTAGACATTTACCTTTTGTTTTTATAAACCTATTGTCTGCTCTTTCGCCAATTATCCATAAAATATCATCTCTGCTCGACAACACCCACTGATTTTGTTTGGCAAAAATCGACATTTTTTTGTCTTTAAAAAATTTAGATAGCTTCTTTTTTCCCTTCATACCGTATGGATAGAAGGTATCCCCAATCTTTGGTCTTCTGACTATCAATGGAAGTTTTATGTCACTATACAAACACACTTCTCTAGAATTCGGCTTTTTTGCTTCATCTGACATCTCTAATTTTATTATGAAGGGATTCTGATTGATACCCATTTCTAATTCATATTCATTTGAGTCAATAAATTTATTTCTCTTTATCAAGAAAAGTTCTCTATCGGAGAGGAGTGTATGAGTATTTGATACGATTTTCTTTCCAGTTTTTGCAATTAAAAAATTTAGAATTTCCTTCTTGTTATAAAAATTAAAATTTTTCAAATTTTCAATAAAGTATTTCAATGTATTCTCATTTTCTAGGTCCTGCTTATTGATCTTTGTATAATCAAATTCTTGAATAAACAAATTATCCATTTCAAATTCGATTTTATTAGAACTTATTTCTTCAATAATGTCAGAGACTTTTTTTGTAAAATTTTTATCAATTCTTTCAATTTCAGGAATTAAAATATTTCTTATTCGATTTCTTAAATAATAATCTTGAGAATTACTTGAATCAACGCTAAAATCAATCTTATTGGCTTTTGCGTATGAAATTATATCATCCTTTTTTTCATTTAAGAAAGGTCTTAATATATTTTTATTTTGCTCAGGAATAAGAGTTAAATTATTTCTTGATGGATTCCTAAACATACCAATTAAAATATTTTCAATATTATCATCTAAATGATGACCTGTACTAATTAAGTCATAATTGAAATCGATTAAAACTTTTTTAAACCAATCGTATCTAATTTTTCTAGCTTCTATTTGTATGGACTTATTTAATTTACCTTTTCGAATTTTTTTTAGGTGCAATTTCAACTTATTTGATTTACAGAAATCTCTTACAAATTTTTCATTTTTCAAGCTTTCATTTCCTCTCAATGAATAGTTAACATGAGCCACAGAAATTTTAAAATTATTTTTTAATAACAAATAAGCAAGTACAGTACTATCCAAGCCTCCACTCATGGAAACAAGGATTTTTTTTTCCTTGAAGGCTTTTATTTTTTTTAAAACATTATTTTCAAAAATGCACTGACTCATGACAATGATTTTTTTAATGCATCAATTTTTGTCAGGCATTCTTCATACTCATCTTCTGGATCTGATTTGAAAGTTATTCCACTCCCTACATTAACTGATATTTTTGAAAGTTCATCATCATAAATAATAGTCCTAATTACGACATTAAAATCAAAATTTTTATTAGGGTCAATATAGCCAATTGCACCGCTATAAATTCCTCTCGACGTTTCTTCTAATTCATCAATAATTTTCATGGTTTTTATTTTTGGAGCTCCTGTCATACTTCCCATGGGAAAAGTACTTTTTAAAATTTTTGAAAAAAATACTTCATTTTCAATTTGAGCTTCAATTGTAGAAACCATTTGGTGAATATTTTTATAGGTGTTAATTTTTGAAAGTTCCGTTACTTTAACTGAACCCTTTTTAGCAATTCTTGATAAATCATTTCTAACCAAATCAACTATCATGTGGTTTTCAGATTTTTCTTTTATACTGTTCTTTAATGAATTAATAAGAAACAAATCTTCCTTAAAAGTTTTTCCTCTTTTTTTAGTCCCTTTAATTGGTTGTGATATAATAGTTTTCTTGTTTCTTTTTATAAACCTTTCAGGAGATGAGGACAGTATATGAAAATGTTTGTCTTTGTAGTATACACTCATTGGTGACTCGGTAAGTTTATTGAGTTTTTTAAAAGTATTTTCAGGATTAATTTTTGTGTTGTCATTAAAAAAATCAAAACAGAAATTTAGTTCATAGGTGTCTCCAATTTTAATTCTGTTTTTAATATTTTTTATTTTTTTAATATACTCTTCTTTAGATAACCTACCTTTTAATTCTACATTTAAATTATTTTTATTCTCATCTGATCTTATATGAATCTTATTAATCTCACTCCAATCTTCTAATAATTCTTTTTCATCGAAGTATAATGCTCTAAGTATAACTCCATCAAAAATCCAAATTGTTGATGGTTGAAAAAATGACAAATTAGGAACTTCAAAATATTTTAAATTTTTTGAATTAAAATCTTCGATTTCGTCCTTTAAATCATATGAGATAAACCCAAAAATCCAATCATTAACCTGGTTAATGTAATTATCAAGTTTTTCTAATGAATTATCTGAGCTTTTTAACTCACTGATTTTGCCGTAAGAAAAGATAAATTCATAATCATTTTTTTTGTTGTTGGAATCAAGAAGAATAACATTTTCTTTTGATTTTGATAAAAACATAAGGTTTTCTTTTAAATGACTAATATTTTTAACTACAAAAACTTTTTCTTTTCTATCCATTATTGCCATATAAAATTAACATAAAATGAAGATATTGGTATATTTGAATTTCAAAATGAATGAAGAATCACTTTACCTAGAGTCTGTTGAATTATTAAAAGAATTAATATCTACACAATCATTCTCTTTTCATGAGGAAAATACTGCAACATTATTAGAAAATTGGCTCAACAAAAACTCCATACCTTTTAAAAGACATGTTAATAATATCTATTGCTACAATAAGTATTATGACGAAGAAAAACCTAATATTCTATTAAATTCACACCACGATACAGTTGAACCAAACGATTCTTACACAAACGACCCTTATGAGCCAATTGTCGATCAGGGAAAGCTTTATGGTCTTGGAAGTAATGATGCAGGTGCATCATTAGTTTCTCTTCTTTCTACATTTAAGTTTTTTTATAATTGCAAGAATTTAAATTATAACCTGATTTTTTTAGCTTCAGCAGAGGAAGAAAAATCTGGAAAAAATGGAATAAAAAGTGTTATTCCAAAACTACCAAAGATTGATTTTGCAATCATCGGCGAACCAACAAAGATGGAAATTGCCATTGCTGAAAAGGGATTAATTGTCTTTGACTTGATAATTGAAGGAACATCTAGCCATGCAGCCCACCCTAATACAAACAATCCGATTCAAAAAATCAATAAAATAATTGATCAAATTAGCGCATTAGATTTTAATAAAGTTTCCAAAACTCTTGGAAAAGTTAAAGTAACAATCACTCAAATAAATGCGGGTAAACAACATAATGTTGTTCCATCTAATGTTAAAATGGTTGTTGATGTAAGAGTTAATGATTTATATTCAAACAAAGAGATTTTGGAGATATTTCAGCAAAATGTAGACTGTAAAATACTGCCTAGAAATCTTGAACTAAACAGTAAGGCAATTGACAATAATCATCAAATTAATTATGTTGCAAAAAAATTAAACATAAACACCTATGGATCACCAACTCTTTCTGACCAATCAAAAATCAAATGTGATTCTGTCAAGATTGGACCAGGAGACTCAGTAAGGTCCCATACTGCCAATGAATTTGTTTTTTTGGATGAAATAAGGGAAGCAATTCCTAAGTATATAAAAATATTAGAAACGTTAAAAATCTAAATATGAAGAGGCCTGTTCTCTAAGGCATCAAGAGCAGCTTCTTTAAGTGCTTCAGAGTATGTAGGGTGTGGATGACTCATCATAGCAATATCTTCACATGAGGCTTTGAATTCCATCGCGGTAACAGCCTCCGTAATTAGGTCAGCTGCTCTTGCTCCTATTATGTGGACACCAAGTATCTCATCAGTTTTTTTGTCTGCTAAAATCTTTACAAAACCACTTAAGTCATTACTTGCCCTTGACCTACCAAGAGCTCTCATGGGAAAATTTCCTTTTTTATAATTAATTTTTTCTTCAATAAGTTCTTGCTCAGTCTTACCAACACTAGAAACTTCTGGCCAGGTGTAAATTACATTAGGAATTAAATTATAATCAATGTGCGGTTTATGATTTTTTAAAATTTCAGCAACAGCTATCCCTTCCTCCTCAGCTTTGTGTGCCAACATGGGTCCATTAACAACATCACCAATTGCAAAAATGTTATTATTAGTTGTTTTAAATTGTCTATCAATAATAATTCTTCCTGACTTATCTGTATCAACACCAACCGAATTCAAACATAAATTTTCGGTATAGGGTTTTCTTCCGACTGAAACTAGGCAATAATCTGAAACAAACTCTAAAATTTCTCCAGACTTATTTTCAGCTTTAACAATCACATTACTATCGTTTGACTTTACATCAAAAACTTTTGATGATAAGTAAAAGTTAATCTTTTCTTTTTTGAATATTTTAAGTAATTCTTTAGAAACATCATTGTCCATAAAAGGTGTGATCTTATCTGAATATTCAATAACATTAACCTCTGAACCTAGTCTATTGTATACTTGACCAAGCTCTAGACCTATGACACCTGCTCCTATAATAGTCAGTGATTTAGGAATTTCATTGAGTGACAAAGCCTCCGTGGATGTTATTATTTTTTCCTTATCAATGTTTATAAATGGCAAGGTAGCAGGTTTTGATCCAGTCGCTATTACACATTTGTCAAATTTAATTCTTTGATTTGTATCGTTTTCAATATTGATTAAATGATCGTCAACAAAACTTGCAAAACCATTGTATACATCAATGTTGTTTTTGTTCATTAAAAAATCAATGCCCTTCACAGTCTGAGAAACGACATTGTTTTTCCTATCTATCATTTTTTTAAAATCTAAAGAAATTGCACCTTCAACATTTATTCCATGACTTGAAATGTTATGCACAACATCATGGTAATGATGAGATGAATCTAATAATGCCTTGGATGGAATACAACCTACATTTAGGCATGTTCCTCCAAGAGATTTATATTTTTCAATTAAAGCTGTTTTAATTCCTAATTGAGATGCACGAATCGCACATACATAACCGCCTGGTCCCGAACCAATAACAACCAAATCATAATTTTTCACAAAACAAAAATACTAAATGTTGGTAGATATTTATTCGTTTATATCTTTAAATTCAGCCAATTAATGTCGCTTTTTATGAATATATTAGCAAACAAATGAAAACGGAAAAAAACACCGCCAATATTGCTACTAAAATAAGTTTATTTGACTCTGTATTGCCAATATTTTTTTTAATTCTTCTTTTATTTTTAAACGTCTACATTTTCTACGGTGATTCGGCACTTGAAGGCTCAAATCAATTTATATTGCTTACTGGTGCATTTATAGCAATTTTGGTTGGGGTTAAAAATAAAATTAATATTAACTCAATTTTTAATTCCATTTCCAAAAATATCGAATCTATAGGTACTCCTATACTGATATTACTTTTAGTTGGTTCTTTAGCAGGATCCTGGCTACTTAGCGGAATTATTCCCTCAATGATTTATTATGGATTTAAAATTATTAATGCATCTTTTTTTCTTCCATCCTGTATAATAATATGTGCATTAACATCTTTTGCCACGGGGAGCAGTTGGTCAACTTCAGCAACTGTAGGAATTGCATTAATAGGAATTGGAAAGGTCTTGGGCTTTGATACTGGAATGGTTGCTGGAGCAGTTATATCTGGGGCATATTTTGGGGATAAAATGTCCCCACTTAGTGATACTACTAATCTTGCAGCTGCTGTCACTGAATCCAACTTATTTGATCATATTAAATACATGATGATTACCACATTTCCAACCATAGTTATCACATTTATATTTTTTTTGCTTTTTAACCTAACTAATCTTCCTAATGATGAAATATCTAATCAAAGCTACATTGAGTTGATACCAAACTTTTTCAATACTACGCCAATTCTTTTTTTAGTACCCATATTTGTAATTATACTAATTATCAAAAAAATAAACCCAGTTATAGCACTTTTTTTGGGAACATTATCAGCTTCGTTTTTTGCCTTAATTTTTCAAGGTGACACAATAGATTCCATTATTAATAATAACCCAGATCAAAAACTTAACGAGTATATGGTAATAATGAACTCAATTGTTGGCGATACTAACATTCAAACTAATATCAACTTTTTAGATGAGCTTTTATATTCCAGCGGCATGGCAGGCATGCTAGATACTGTGTGGTTAGTGATTTGTGCAATGGTTTTTGGTGGTGCTATGGATGGAATAGGTGCTTTAAAAAAGATAAGTTCAACACTACTAGATTATGCAAAATCAACCTTTAGTTTATTTGCAAATACTGTCTTCAGTTGCTTAACTGTAAACCTGTCAGCATCGGATCAATACTTATCAATTGTAATTCCTGGAAAAATGTATTCAGAATCATATAGAGAGAGAGGTCTTAGCTCTGTTAATTTAAGTAGAACAATCGAGGATTCCGGAACTGTAACCTCTGTCTTAATTCCATGGAATACATGCGGAGCATACCAGTCGAGCGTGTTAAATGTTGGTGTATTTGACTATTTTATTTTCGCTATTTTTAACTGGTTAAGTCCAATAACAACCTTGACTGTAGCTTATCTAAAATTTAAAATAAAAAAAGTTTAATGTCAGATAACAAAAATAAATACAAGACTATCACAGGTATTTTTCTCATATTTTTTTCAGCTTTAGTCTTTATCTCAATGACTTCGTTTCTTTTTAATTGGCAAGTAGATCAGTCTGAGTTGGATGAGATTATAAGTTCAACTGAAGACATTCAAAATTTTGGAAAAAAGATTGGTCTTATTATTTCCAACTTATTAATATTTAAAGGATTTGGTATTGGATCTTTTGTTTTTCCTTTACTTTTAAGTTTTTACGGATTATCTCTGCTAGTAAATAGTTTTACAAAAAAGTTAATTGATATTTCAATTAATGCTTTGGTTATTTGTGTATGGACATCAATTTCACTCAGCTACCTTATAGAAAACAAAATTTTTGGTGGTGTATTTGGTTACGAGATTCATATTATCTTATTAGAGTACATAGGAGATTTGGGTTTAATACTTTTATTACTATTCGTTTTATTCTCTTTTATAATTTTAAATTTTAATATAAACTTCAAAAACTTTCTTGAAAGTTTGAAAAAAACAAAAACAGTTAATAATGATGAGAAAATTACTGTAGATAAAGAAAATTCTAAAAATGTCAGTTTTAATAAAAATATAATTACAGATGAAGAAATAAAACCTACAATTTCAAATTTTTCAAAACTTGATGAAAATTCTGAAGAAAATTCACCCACTCAGGATTCAAAAATTGAGATTGAAATTGAGGAATCGAAACAAGAGGAAATTGTTGATGTTAATAACCTACCCGATTATGATCAAAAATTAGATCTAGGTTCTTTTATAAAGCCAAAAATTGATTTATTAATTGAACACGACAGCACTGGGGCAATCAAAATAGATGAAAACGAGCTTACAAAAAATAAAAATAAGATTGAGGAAACACTTTTAAATTATAAGATTGAGATAAAGAGCATCAAGGCTACTATCGGACCAACCGTCACTTTATATGAGATTGTTCCTGAAGCTGGGGTTAGAATATCAAAAATAAAAAATCTAGAGGATGATATAGCACTATCGCTATCAGCTTTGGGCATTAGAATAATCGCGCCAATGCCAGGAAAGGGAACAATTGGAATTGAAGTTCCAAATGAGTCACCAAAAATAGTTTCAATTAAGTCATTACTATCGTCTAAAAAATTTCAAGATGCTGAGATGGAAATCCCCTTAGCACTGGGAAAAACAATAAGTAATGAGACTTTTGTTGTTGATTTAACAAAAATGCCTCACCTACTTGTTGCAGGAGCAACTGGTCAAGGAAAATCTGTAGGAATTAATTCAATATTAACCTCAATAATCTACAAAAAACATCCAGCAGATGTAAAGTTTGTTCTTGTTGACCCTAAAAAAGTTGAATTAACTTTATTTAATAAAATCGAAAAACATTATTTAGCAAAGCTACCTGAGGTTAACGATTCGATTATTACAGACAGTAAAATTGCAGTAAAAACACTAAAGTCATTGTGTAAAGAAATGGATAACAGGTACGAAATGCTGAAAAATGCGAAATGCCGAAACATTAAAGAATATAATCAAAAATTTAAAAAAAGAGTTTTAAGTCCTAGAGACGGTCACAAGTACATTCCGTATTTAGTGTTGATAATTGATGAATTTGCAGATCTGATTATGACCACAGGTAAAGAGGTTGAAACAAACATAGCAAGACTGGCACAGATGGCTAGAGCAGTTGGTATACATTTAGTTTTAGCTACACAAAGACCATCTGTAAATGTCATTACAGGTCTAATAAAAGCTAATATTCCTGCTAGAATTTCATTTAGAGTAACAAGTAAAATTGATTCACGAACAATCTTAGATTCTTCAGGGGCTGAACAACTAATTGGTAGGGGTGATATGTTATTTTCACAAGGAAGCGATTTAACGAGACTACAATGTGGATTTGTAGATACACCAGAGATTGAAAAAATGGTTGCATTTGTTGGTAATCAGATTGGTTATACAACCCCTTATATTTTACCAGAAATAATCGACCAAGAAACAAGTATAAGTTCTGACAATGATATTTCTGAGAGAGACCCATTGTTTAAGGAAGCAGCAGAAATTATTGTAAGTGCACAACAAGGTTCTGCTTCTTTACTACAAAGAAAAATGAAATTAGGATATAATCGAGCTGGAAGAATTATTGATCAACTTGAAGCAGCAGGAATTGTTGGTCCATTTGAGGGAAGTAAGGCTAGATCAGTCAATGTTAAGGATCTTATTGATTTAGATGATTATTTAAAATGAAAAAATATTACTTTTTAATTTTTTCTCTATTTTTTTTGTCTACCTCGGCACAAAATGATTTAGAAAACATCAAAAAAAAGTATGGGTCAATCAAATCGTACAGTCTTAACTACGAACTAATTATGTCAATGAACAGCACAGATGAAGATGTTAAAATAATTGAAGAGTCTGGAAAAATTTTTGGAAATAATTCATCCTACATTATTAATCACAAAAATATGGATGTAATTAGTGACGGAGAGAAAATTTATAATATAATTCACAGTACCAAAGAAATAAACATAGTACAATATTCAGACAATAATCTTTGGAACCCAATCAATATTTTTAAAAATTTTCTAGAGAGAATTAACTCCAGTTCAATAGAACACAAAAATGATTACATTCATGTTTCGTTTTACATTGAAGACTTAGAGAGAACTTATCTCTTTTTCTTAGATAAAAATTATGATATTTTTAAATTAGTTTTCAACACAAAAGGAAACAATTCAAAAACTACTATTTTGATCAATAACATTGAATTTACCGATAAAACTTTAAATATTGGCTTTGATAAGTCCTCATATGAAGATTATTATTTAAATTTCCTATGAAGATTCTAGATAGATATATTTTAGATTCCTACTTAACAAAATTTCTTAGTTTTTTTGTCATCATAATGGTTGTTTTTATTTTTCAAACTATTTGGATGTTTATCGACGATTTAGCTGGAAAGGAGCTAGATGCCGAGATATTATTTAAGTTCATTATTTTTTATTGCCCAAAACTGATACCACTAGTATTACCACTAACCGTTCTTTTGGCATCAATTATGACTTTTGGTGATTTAGCAGAGAATTATGAATTTGCCGCAATTAAATCATCAGGAATTTCTTTGTTTAGATCAATGAAAAGCTTGTTGATATTTAATACAGTGCTCTGTTTTTGCGTTTTTTTTATTTCAAATAATCTGATACCCTTTTCAGAATTTAAATCTTATAATCTTAGAAAAAATTTAGCAAAAGTAAAACCAACTCTAGCAATAACAGAGGGGATATTCAATAATTTGGGAAACATGAATATAAAAGTCGATGATAAATATGGAACTGATAATAACAAATTAAATGATGTTATAATTCATAAAACAAACAAATACAATGATAACCTAACTGTTATAAAATCAAAAAGTGGTCAACTAGTTTTTGATGAGTTTCTCGATGTCTTAAATATCAATCTAAATGATGGATATAGATATGAGGAAATACTGACTGAGGGAAACAATAATAAAGAGTTTAAGCCTCACACAACCATAAAATTTGATAAGCATACTATAGTTTTTGATTTAAAAAAGTTTTACGAAGTTGATTTTAGCGAAGAGAAATATAACAATACTTTTCGCATGCAAAATATAAAACAACTCAAGTTTAGCGTTGATTCACTCGAAAAAAAACTCACACAACAATATCAAAATTTTAGTGAAAGTTTTTATAAAAGAACAGGAATATATAGTTTTCAAACAAGCTATAAAGGTTCAGGAAATATTGATAAAATTGATATCAATAACCACAATACCATACTAAATGATTTTGAGGACAGGTATAAAATACCCATTTTAAAATCCATTCAGCGAAATATTGAAAACCAAAGGGTAACACTTTCAACCCAAAAGACAAATTTTTTTGTTAGAAATAAATTAATCAATCTACATAAATTGAGTTATTATGAAAAATTTGCTATTTCTATATCGCCTCTTATTTTGTTTATACTAGGTTCATCTTTGGGTGCTATAATAAGGAAAGGTGGGTTTGGTTATCCCGTTGTTTTTGCTTTAATGGTCTTCTTAATTTATCACTTCATTGGGACTTTTTCTAAAAATGCAGCTGAAGATGGCACAATAAGTGCAACATTTGGAAGTATAATTTCAACACTGGTAATATTTCCTCTGTCAATTTATTTGTTTAGAAGGGCAAGCCAAGACAAAGAAATTTTTAATATTGAATTTTTCAGTTCAAAAATTGTAAGTTTCTTCAAGTTAAAAAGATGAAAATTAAATTAAATACCATCTCTGAAGCAATTAATGATTTTAAAAAAGGAAAGGTTTTAATTGTTGTTGACGATGAAAATAGAGAAAACGAGGGTGATTTTGTTTTTCCAGCACAAATAATAACCAAAGAAATTGTCAATTTTATGATTAAAAATGGTAGAGGTTTGGTTTGTGTACCAATGACATCTAAAAGATGTAAAAAACTGTCATTACAACCAATGGTAACAAAAAATACCGAAATAATGGATACAGCTTTTACAGTTTCTGTTGACTTGAAGGGGCATGGGGTTACCTCAGGGATATCGGCTGATGATAGATCAAAAACAATACAGGCTTTAGTTAACCCAAAAACAAAACCTGGTGAATTAAATAGACCAGGGCATGTGTTTCCTTTAGTTGCTAAAGATGGAGGTGTTCTGAGACGTTCAGGACATACGGAAGCTGCAGTGGATCTTGCACGCTTAGCAGGGTTTTTGCCTGCCGGCGTCATCTGTGAAATCATGAACGAAGATGGTTCAATGGCCAGATTGCCTGAATTAATGGTAGTTGCCAAAAAATTTAATTTAAAAATTATTTCAATTGAAGATTTGATAGCATATAGAATGAAGAATGATACTTTAATTCAAAAAATTGATGAAACATCACTGAATATCAGAGATAAAAATTTTAAACTACATATCTTCAGCCAAATAAATTCTGAAAAAATTCATTTTGCAATAACACATGGTTTATGGAAAAAAAATTCTCCCGTTTTAACCAGAATGATATCAACTAAGTCAATTAATAATTCTGTAACCAGTATTCATAATGAAAGTGATAATGAACTGAACAGATGTATTAATTTAATAGTAAAGAATAAAGCAGGGTCAATTATTTTTATAAATCAGAGTAATGAGAGTATTGATGTTCTTGAAAGCTTGAGTAAGCTTGGGGATAAAGACATTAACAAACCACTGTCAACATCATTGAATAAAAAAATGGACTTAAAAGATTTTGGAATAGGAGCTCAAATTTTAGATAAATTAGATATCACAAAAATAAAACTGCTAACAAATACACGTAAAGTTAAGAGGGTTGGTTTAAGTGGATATGGACTTGAAATTGTGGAAAGAATAAAATATTAGAAAACCCACAACTTAAAAGAAAATAATATAACGGAAATCACAAGAAATATTCTTACTATATCCTCGCCTTTTTTTACACTATAACGACTTGCCCACCATGCCCCAAAAAGAGTTCCAAATCCTAGTGAAAGACCATATCCAAAGTTTACAAGATCATTGATTAAAAATGTTAAAAACGCACCAATTGTATATATTAAGATTACAGCAGATTTTGTAGCATTTACTCTTATTAAGTTCATGCGATTATAAAGATTTAAGAAAAGCATGATAATAAAACCTATTCCTGCATTAACAAATCCACCATACATCCCAATTATAAAAAAAACAAAACATGATACTATTAAACTTTTTCCCTTTATCCTTTCATATAAATCACCTTTTAAAATTTGTGGACTAAACAGTATTATCAGAATTACGATTATCATTATAATTGAAAGAATTTTATTAAAAATCTTATCATCAATATCAATGGCAATTTGTGCTCCAATCAGGGACCCGATTAAAGCAAAGAGGCCAATATAAGTACTAAAAGGGGATGTTAAAATTCCTTTACTTCTATAACCCATGTTTGCAGAAAAGGCAGTCATTAACAGGCCTATCCTATTGGTACCGTTTGCAACATTGGATGGCAGGCCTAAAAAAATAAGTATCGGTAGAGTTATGAGGGATCCACCACCAGCCATTGTATTAATAACCCCTACAATACATCCAACCAAAACCAAAAGTGGATAATGCCAAAAATTTTCAATTAATAAATCCACAAGAATTTTAACATAAATGTAATAAAGTATTTTTTCCTTAAATATCAAAAATTGTTAATTATATTTGCTGCCCAAGGAGAGATGGCAGAGTGGTCGAATGCGGTGGTCTTGAAAACCATTGAGGGTCACACCTCCGGGGGTTCGAATCCCTCTCTCTCCGCTCAAAACCTTATGGTAATAACATAAGGTTTTTTTTGTTAATTACTTAATTATTAAATCATAAAAAAAAACATCTTAAATATTTATTTTTATATGTGCTCTCAAGTAAAGAAAATTCTTACATTAAAAAGGAGGAAAAGTTTTGTTCTAACACCTACCACCCTCTTCCTGTTGTACTTTCAAAAGGAAAGGGAGTTTTTGTATGGGATGTTCATGGAAAAAAATATTTTGATTTTCTATCCTCCTACTCTGCTGTAAACCAAGGCCATTGCAACCGAAAAATTTTAAATGCTTTTTTAAAACAATCAAAAAAACTAACTCTAACATCACGAGCATTCTACAATAATGAACTTGGCAATTCTCTAGAGTACATCACATCTGTATTTGGATATGATAAAATGCTTCCCATGAATTCTGGAGCGGAAGCAGTTGAAGCAGCTTTAAAAATTTGTCGAAAATGGGGATATGAAGTCAAAAAAGTTGCAAAGAATAAGGCTAAAATTATTGTTTGTAATGGTAATTTTCATGGAAGAACAACAACAGTTATTTCATTTTCATCAAGTAAAGAAAGTAAAGAAAATTTTGGTCCGTTAACTGTTGGTTTTGAGATCATTGAGTACAATAATATCCAAAAATTGAATGAAGTTTTTAAGAAAGACAAAAATATTGTAGGTTTTTTAGTTGAACCAATTCAAGGCGAAGGTGGTGTAGTAGTTCCGGATGATGGTTATTTGATCAAATCAAAGAAGTTATGCGAAAAATACAATGTTTTATTCATAGCAGATGAAATTCAAACAGGGATTTGTAGAACTGGGAAATTACTAGCGTGTGACCATGAAGATGTAAGACCAGATATAGTGATCTTGGGAAAAGCACTTTCTGGTGGGTTTTACCCAGTCTCAGGTGTACTTGCTGATTCAAAAATAATGGGTGTTTTAAAAGTTGGACAACATGGTTCAACATTTGGTGGAAATCCATTAGGGGCCGTTGTGGCAAAAGAATCAATAAAGTTTGCTTTAACTAAAAATTTATCTAAAAATGCAACAGAAATGGGAATTTTATTTAGAGAGAATCTAGAAAAGTTAAGAACCAAGTACAAATTGATAAAAAAGATCAGAGGAAAAGGCTTACTGAATGCTATTGTTCTAGATTGTGAAGAGACCTCAAAAGTCCCATGGCAATTATCATTAAAAATGCGTGACAATGGAGTTTTAGCAAAACCCACTCAGGGAAATAAAATAAGATTCGCACCTCCATTAATTATCAATAAAAAACAAATATTAAAAGCGATTAAGTTGATTGATACAAGTTTTTCAGAGCTGTAATATGAATCTTAATATAAATAGCGAAACTTCAAAACTCAAGGAAGTTTTAATTGGTAACTCATACAATTTTAAATCCCCATTAAATTTTAGAGATCTATACGACCCAACATCATTATTAAATTATTTGAAAGGAACATATCCTAATAAATTTCGATTACAAAGTCAACTTTCAAAACTCAAAAAAACATTAGTTAAGTATGGTGTTAAAGTTCATGAACTTGATATAGTTGATACTAATCAAATTTTTGCACGAGATCTTGCTTTTGTAATTGATGATAATCTTATTATATCATCAATTTTACCTGATAGAGAAATGGAATTGAATGGATTAAAATCAATACTAGGCAATATAAAAAATGTAATAAAACTGCCCAAGAGTGCTCACATTGAAGGAGGCGATGTTATTGTAACCAAAGACCATGTTTTTATCGGGTATTACAATAAAGATGATTACAAAAATCAAATCACCGCTAGAACCAATAAAAAAGCAATTAGAACGTTAAAGGAATTGGTTAAAAATAAAGAAGTCTTTCCAATCGAATTGATCAAATCATCAATTAAGCCCTCCAAAAATGCTCTTCATCTTGATTGTTGTTTTCAGCCAGTTACCAAAAATAAGGCTGTTATTTGCAGAGAGGCTTTTGCAAATAAAATCGAAGTTAATTTCTTAATATCATATTATGGCCAGGAAAACATCTTTGAGGTATCACTAGATGAGATGTCAAAACTATATTGCAATTTCTTTTCAATCAGTGAAAAAACTGTAATTACAGATAAGAGATTTAAAAGATTAACAAATTGGTTTTATGAAATTGGTTTGAATGTTGAAAAACTTGACTTCTCTGAGATTTCAAAACTCGGTGGATTATTTAGATGTTGTACATTACCCCTGATAAGAGAAAATAATTAAATAACATACTTTGGCTTATTTATTGATATACTTTATTAAATGAAATTTTTTTCTCTTTTATTCTTAATACCTGCAGTAATCTTCACACAGGTTACCACTACGGAATTTGGAAATATAAGCACTGATATTGGTTTAGACTTATCATACATCAAAAGAGAGCTATCAATGCCTTACAAATCTAACAGAATAAATATTGATGGAAATAAATATTTTTTTGATAAACCCTCAAATGCTACTTTGATATTAACAGAGGAAGAAACGCCTATAAATGTGATTACTAATTATAATTTACTTGAACAAACTTTCGATATTTTTGATGGCACTGAAACTCTAAAACTGTTGCCAAATAAAATAAAAAAGGTTGTGTTCGCTAATAAGGAGTTTGTTTCCATTAACGATAAATTTTACGAGGTTATTGAAATTAATGATAACTTTTCCCTACTTGCTGATACTTATCTTGAAATATATTTTCCTGAATATACACCTGGTATTCAAGATAAACCAGACCCAAAGTATCGTAAAAAAAATTCTGTTTTTTTATATTATAAAGATAGGTTTAACTACGTGGAGAGGAGAAAAAGTTTTTTGATATCAATGTTTAACAAAAATATGGCAAAAGAAATCAACACTTTTATGAAAAAAAACAAGATTTCCCCCCGTGATAATGATGAACTAAAATCTTTGTTTACCGAATTTCATTCTTCTTTAAACAGATAGTTCTAAAAACTTTTTTGCCCTAAGAGAAATTTCATTCCAGTTATTGTTTTTGATCAGTTTTTCTTCAGCAATCCATGATCCTCCAACTCCAATTATATTATCGGATTTAATATATTTTATGAAATTAGTTTGATTAATTCCACCAAGTACTACATATTTTAAATTTAGGTGTTTGAAGGGGCTATTTATTGTATTTAAATAATCCATACCTCCTAAATTTTCTGCAGGAAAAAATTTGAGTTTATTAATTCCGTATTTAATTACCAATGAAATATCAGTTGGTGTTGAAATTCCAGGAATGAAATTAAAGTCTAATTCAATAGATTTTTTTATGATTGGGGCATCAGCAGAGGGTGAAAGACCAAAGTTTGCTCCTACCTGTTTGGCAAAAATTAGATCATCAACAGTTAAAATTGTTCCTATGCCTACATTCATAGGTATTTGTGAATTAACTATGTTATCAACAGATTTTTTTGCAGAATCAGTTCTTAAGGCAATTTCAATATTTCTAATTCCTGAGTCGTACAAGCATTTTGCTAAATCAATTGCTTTTTTTTGGTCATGTATAACCAAAACAGGAAGAATTTTATTATCAACAAGCATTGGTATTTATAAAGTTTTTTATTTGTGTATCGTTAAATTTATTAACATCTCCTCTGAAAGTATGTGCTATTGCAAAAGAAGATGCAGAAAATGAAATAATTTTTTCAATATCCCATCCAGAGATTACACCATGCATAGTAGCTCCAAGAAATGAATCTCCAGTCCCCACTCTATCAATTTGATTCACATCATACACTTCACTCAAATAATTGTTAGATTTTGAGTTAATTAGTGCTGCTAACTTATTTTGTTTACGTATGGTCATTGCAACAAAGGGGATTTTGTAAACTTTTTGAAATTCCTTTACAGTTTTCTTGGTCTCATCAAAAATATCATCTTTGTTGTAACTTATATTAATTTCCAAAATTTCTCTCAGTGTGTTCGAGCTGGTGAATAGAAAATCAACACTTTTTAATATTTTTTGTGTAAATATTCTACATTGACTCAGAGACCATAAATTTTTTCTGTAGTTTATATCATAAATAATTTTCACATCATTAATCTTTGCTAACTCTATCATCTTCAATATATTTTCTTGACACTGACTTGATAAGGCTGGTGTTATTCCTGAGATTAGAAGATATTTTGCTTTTTTAATAGAGTTTGAAAGAACAGCTCTTGGAACAGTGTACAGGGAAAAACTGCTATTGGTACGATCATAGGAAATTTTAGTGGGATTATTATTTTTTCCTGGAATGGTGTAATAAACACCTAACCTGTTGTCATCAAAATTAAGGTTACAGTCTATGTTGAATGATTTTAAAAAAAACTCTATATCTCTACCTACAAAATTATCAGGGAATGAAGACAAGAATTCACAGTTGTGTTTCCTTTGACCTAAAAAACTGAGAGCATTTGCCTCACATCCACCATAACCAATAGTATAATTGTTATCTATTGTTTCATCATCAGATGAAATTCTTAACATTATTTCCCCATAGGCAAGGATTTTATCCATTACACTGAATTTCCAAGTCCAAGAACTATTGCAGATATTATTAAAACTACAAGTCCAGCAAGGAGCTTATTAAACGGTCCTTTGGCATTTTTCCATTCTCCAGCCCTGTAAGCCCAAAAATTACTAATTATTAAAGATAAGCCAAGAAGAATTGGCCAACCAATGACTGGTCCAATTTCACCCAACAAAGCTGCTCCCTGCCCATAAACGCCAAGTGCTGCAAACCAACAAAAACCTGCTATAATTGCCCATTTATATGCATTTAGTGATTTATTTATACTGAAAGTATTCCAAGAATTATTTCTAAATAGCAAAAAGACAGAGTATCCGAAGTTCATCAAAAAAGCTCCCCAAAGCACCACTACCCATGCGGCTAAGCTAGAATTTCTTGGAATAACGCCAAATTCGATTGCTGTTTGCGCTACTGGTGCGGCATTTGCAAATCCAACATTAAGTAAAGATGATAGTAAACCACATGTAACAGCAATTAAAATTCCTTTAGTTATATTTTTAGACTTGTTTGAGGTTTCAATCAATTTATCTCTGTCTATTCCTGCCTTCGCTGTTATTGCAACTCCAATTAATGAAATGACTAAACCGGCTATTATATAAGGGAATGATGGTTGAGAAGTTGCATTTTCAATTTGGAATAATGGAATAAGACTACCTGCTGATCCAGCAAGACCCATTACAATACCCATCGTCAGTGACAGACCTATGTATGGAACACTTACCCCAAACATAATACCACCTACTCCCCAAGCAAAACCTAGTGCTATCGCCCAAAAAATTGCATCACGTGGAGAGCTCGATATAATTTCGAATAAATCAGGAATTGCAATGTATGCCCATATCATTGGAAATAATATCATTGCAACTAAAACATGAATAACCCACCAAGACTCCCATGACATTGGATTCATGTATTTCATTCCTAAGCCAAAAGTTCCCTGAAAGAAACTGGCAAAAATTAAAAGTAAAAAAGGTAAAAAAAGTTCCATAATTATTGTTTTGTTATTGTTATACGTTTTTTAATTAAGTAATCATCAAGTGCAAGCTCAGAGCAATCATGACCAACTCCACTTTCCTTAATTCCACCATGTGGAAGATAAATATCATACTTAATACCATTTATTTGAACTTCTCCAAAATCAAGTTCATTGATAAAACGATTAATTCTTTCTTTATTATTCGTAAATAAGTATGATGCTAAACCATATTTAGTATTATTCGCCGACTTAATAACCTCATCCTCGGTTTTAAAAGAAATTAGTGAAGCAACAGGACCAAAAACCTCTTCATGAAAAATACTCATTTTATCAGTTACCCCGCTAATTACTGTTGGTTGAATCCAATTACCTTGACTTAAGTCCTCGGGTGATTTTCCACCATACTGAAGTTTTCCACCGTTCTCAATTGTCTTTTTAATTAAACCCAAAACTCTTTCTTTGGATTTGTTTGTGATCATTGGACCAATTTCAAAATCGAGTTCTTTATTGAAACCTATTTTCAATTGCTTCGCTTTAGAAATCATTTTATCCATAAATTCATCAAAAACTTTCTCGTGAACAAAAAATCGATTAGCTGCAACGCATATTTGACCACAATTTCCAAATTTTATAGCAGCACCAATATTTGATGCAAGTTCAATATCTGCATCATCAAAAACAATAAATGGTGCATTTCCACCAAGTTCCATGCTGTATTTTTTTATAGATGTAGATGAGTCTGATATAACTCTTTTGGCAGTTTCAGTTGATCCAATCATTGTAATTAGCTTTGGCAAAGTACTCTTTGATAAGGTTGTAGCAACCTCACTTGGTTCTCCACATAAAATATTCACAACCCCTTTTGGAAAATTAATTTCATTAAGAATTTCACCAATAATGTATAACGATATTGGAGATAACTCTGATGGCTTTAAAATAATACTACATCCAGATGCTAGAGCTGGGCCTAACTTAAATCCTGCGTTAAGCAATGGGAAATTCCATGCCAAATATGCAACTACAACCCCAATTGGCTTTGAAACTAAATGATGGTTGTGGGTTCCATCAGGGTCAATAATTTCTTTATCCTTTTGATAATCTTCAACAATATCTGAGTAATATTTTAAACTGTTAGTGATTGACTCTATATCTTCAGCGGTAGCACCATACGGTTTTCCCATTTCATAAGAAATTGATTTTCTTAAAATCTCTTCTTTTTCTAAAATTTTATCTTTCAATAAGAGCATCCACTCTTTTCTTTTCTTAACGGGTGTTTTTGACCAAGTATCAAATCCTTGCTCTGCTGATTTCAAAGCTCGTTCAGAATCCAAACTATTTGCCCATGAAAGTGTAGCAATCCTCTCATCATTTAAAGGACTGTAAATTTCTTTTGTTACATTATTTACAGAGGAAACTAATTCTCCGTCAATATACATTTTAAGTTGTCCAAAATTCATCTTTAAATTTTAATTTCATTTAAATAATTCTCATCAACATCAATTCCTAAACCAGGAAGTGTATTAGTCTTTATAAATCCATCTTTCATCAAGATATTATTTTTTATGATATTTTCTCGAATTTTATTTTCGGTCCTATCGTATTCAATGTAAGCATCGTCTTGATAGAGTCTTCCAGGAATGGGTTCAAGATTTGATATAAAATTAATTGCTGCAAAAAATGCAATTCCTGAACCCCATGTGTGAGGAATTACTTTGACACCTTTGGTAGATGAAAGTGACGTTATTCGTTTTGCCTCAGTCAAACCGCCACAGGAACAAATATCCATTTGCAAAAAATCAATACAGTTTTTGTCCAAAAGCTTCTGAAAACCATATCTCAAATATTCACATTCTCCAGCTGCCACTGGTATTTGAGACTTCGCCTTGAAATCTGAATATTGATTATAGAATTCAGGAGACAGCGGCTCTTCAAACCATTTGATTTCCATGTTTTCCAATCGTTTTGATAGTTTTAAAGCCTCATCATATGAATATGCGTGATTGGCATCAATCATAAGCTCAATATCAAAACCTATTGCATCTCTAACCGCCTTAACATTTTTTTCATCATGATCTATGTTTAATCCAACTTTCATTTTAATTGACTTGAAACCATCATTTACGTATCCAATAGCTTCATCACATAAATCTTTGGTTAGGGTTTTAGAATCTGAAAAATAAAGACCAGTTGCATAAGGTCTTATTTTTTCTCTGTACGAACCACCTAGAAGGCTAGATATGGGTAATTTGTGGTACTTTCCTTTAATATCCCATATTGCAACATCAATTGCACTAATTGCGGAAAGAAAAACTCCAGATCTACCATAATCATGAACTCTTCGGAAGAGCGTCGACCAAATCACATCAGATTCTAAGGGATTCATTCCTATTATATTCTGCTTTATATAATCAATGCATTCTTTAACAACCGGTGCAGGTCCGTATGCCTCTCCCCATCCAATCAATCCATTTTCACAAATAATTTTAACAACACAAATTTTACGATTACTGTATTCCCATTGTGAAAAGAAAAACTCTTTTTCAAGTTCCTCAGTTAAAACATATGGAATTACCTCAGATATTTTCATTTTAAAAGCCTTGCCATAGACCTTTTTGGTCCTCTTTTATTTTACTAATTTTAATTTTTTCAAATCCCAAAACATCAAATATATAAGATGCATCAAAACGGTTGATATCAAATATCATGTGCTCTTTTAAATTTTGTTCAAGATTTGAAATATATGAGTTCGAGCCAGAGAATTGTTTTTTAAGATCATTTTCAGTTAATATGATGTTGTTTTTTGGTTGAATTAAAACATCTTTAGGCCAATGATTTTTGTAAAATATATTGTTTTCAAAAAAAACATTTATAATTTCAGTGCCGCCTCCTTTATCTGGCTTATACTGATCACCCAAAACCATGACAGGATCATTTTCGAAATAGAAAACATTATTGGCTACATAAATTCCTTTAGAAGCTTTATCTACTGCTATCTTTGGAGTGATATCTTTACCAACATAAACCCTGTTTCCGTAAATATAAGAGTTAAAAGGTCCGTTTCTTTCTGGTCCACGTCCTATGTAACCACTCAACCAAAAAGTTTTTCCCTCTTGAAAAGCTCCATTTTTTCCCTTTACTCTGTGGCCATCATTGATGCTTATATTATTTCTATATGAACAGTTATAATTATTGCCTAAAATTTCAATAAACCCACCAGCATTGTTTCTACTCAAGTTATTTTCAACAATAACATCATTACAATTAAAATCAATATGACATCCTGCTGAATCGGCTGGACCATTTGCATTTTGAAATTTATTTTGAGAAATCACAGCATTAGAGGTCCCCCATGTCCAAAGTCCACTCCCCCTTCCCCACTTTCGACTATCATCAAATGAACCAGAATAGTTGATATCATTTCCTCTAGCGAATAAATTTCTTGTGCTGTTAAAAACCATTCCAGGTCCACCTGTTCGTAAAACAATATTGTCAAATATTTCAAGGTTTTTAAATTGTTTTTCTTTTTTACCGATAAAGCGAATAGCAGTATGTGAAATATTAGTGAATTGTGAATTTTTTATTGATATGTTCTCCAAGTTTCCAAATTCAGAAAGATTTAGGATACGTATTCCCCAACCATAGCTTTTTGTTCCGTTAGGTGTTCGAACTTCACTTTCATTTCTTTCATACCCTGGATCTTCATAAAAAACATCTCTGATGTTGACTGATAATATATCTAAACCACTGTGCAATTTTTTATCAGTAACGATATATAAAATCCCCGCTCTTAAATCAGTTTTTAATTTTTTATGTAGATATTTATTTAGACCACCGCCATCTGCTGTAATCTCAACATTGCTGATTTTTATGTTTGATGAGTTTTCTATAAAAATAGCAGCAATTTTACCTTTTGAATTTATAATTGGTAGTTCAGAATTTCCTTCAGAATCATAATTGGAGATTTCAATTCCATCTTCATTTATCAACTCTATTGTATTTAAAAAAGTAGAACCATTTGATAATAATATCTTATCACCATTTGATAATTTAATATTATTTAAAAAATCAAGACTTTTAAAAGGTTTCTCTTTTGTTCCAAGATTTGAATTATCCCCTGTAACTGAGTTGAAGTGATAACTATATCCAGCATCATTTTTATCTCCGAATTGAACTTGAGAGCATGAACTAAAAACTAAAGCAATGATTAATAAAAATCTTTTCATTTAATTACCATTATATGCCCCAACATTTGGTTTTGTATCGCTAGAAACTGTATTTCCAAAATAGTCCCTGCCTCCATTATTTTGAATATAATTTTTTATATCTGTGCTACCATTTATGATAAATCCTGATTTAAAAGCAGGACTTCCTGATTTTAATTTATAATCATTTGCAGAATTACCTCCTGTATTGGAAAATTGTGGATCTGTACTCAATAAATCACTAGGATCGTGATTGTAGGGATAATTTGAGTCTATCACAACATTTCCGTAATACATATTGTTACGAAATGAATTGAATTGTTCCGAGTCATTTCTAATGTCCATGGTAAGCTTAGCTTGATCACTAACGTAAACAATATTATTATAGACATAAGTGTAATCGGCTTCTCTGAAAAATATTTCAAGGTGATTCATAGGGTTATTGTTGACATCATTAATACTGGGGATGAATACAGTATTATTGTATATAAAGTTATTATTGGATGTAACTCTCCTATTTTCCCCTGCAAAATCAGATATCCAAAAAACATTTCCATGATGTTGACCTGTTCTCTTTCCGTCTGCAATACTGATGTTGTAACGATATCCACACATTTCATTTTCACCCAAAATTTCTGCAAAACCTCCAAAGTTGTTTCTACTTAGATTGTATTGCATCACCACCCTTTCGCATCCCCAGTCAATGTGAGCGCCATATGAATCCTGTGGTCCGTAAGCATTCTCAAAAATATTTTCTTGAATAAGTGCATCATTACATGTATAAGTCCACATACCACTTCCCCTATTCCACATCCTGCTATCCTCATCAGAACCTGATCCATTAAAATGATTATTTTCTACTATAATGTCTTTACATCTTGCCAAAACAATACCAGATCCGCCAGTATTCGTAAACTTTGAATTTTTAATTGTAATATTTCTGTGATAAAATTCTGAATTAGCTGGGGACATTCTGTTAACAATATGAATGCCGTAATGACCAGTAAGAGATATATCAACATTATCAATTTCAATATTTGAGTAGTAATTTCTTTGACTATCGTTGTAGGACTCAAATCTTATCCCATAACCTCGATGTTCTTTGGTTGCATCACCGGGTGTGGGGTATACGTTTGATATTTTTACATTTTTAATATTGATATTTGAAATGTCTTTTCCATCACCAAATCGGAGTACCAGAATTCCAAATCTATCATCTTTTCCAGTTCGATCAGAGTTATGCATTAACTTATCAGAACCATCAGATTTTCTATGTGTCGCTTCATTGGTTAGCTCAACATTAGAGACGGTGATATTTTCAATATTTTCTAGAAAAATTGAGGCTTGATATCCATTTCCATCAATTATTGGAAGGTTGCCAGAACCATAACTATCCACAGTTATATGACTATTTTCAGAACCGGAACCACGTATTTTAAAATAACCTTTCCACGTATCTCCTTTTTTAA
Source organism: uncultured Bacteroidota bacterium (assembly GCA_902614065.1). Lineage (GTDB taxonomy): Bacteria > Bacteroidota > Bacteroidia > Flavobacteriales > Flavobacteriaceae > Eutrophosalina. The sequence continues at coordinate 81,991 of CACMJT010000008.1, forward strand.
ATTTGATTATATCCCCCGCATTAAAGGTTATACTATTTATCTTTCCAAGATTTTTAAAAGCATTTTCCTCACTTTTCCCATCTTTTGAATCATCACCAGAGCTAAAACTTATATAGTATGTAGTATTCCCATCTGAGGTTGAATCTGTATAATCATCTGGGTCTGAACCATCATCATCAGAATTATTTCCTCCGCCGTTATTTCCTCCATTGTTTCCTCCATTGTTTCCTCCATTGTTTCCTCCGTTGTCACCATCACCAGCACCACTGTCAGAGGAACATGATAAAACGAAAAGAGATAGTATCAAAATAAAAAATTTTTTCATAGTTTAGAGAACTAGGTTATCTAATATCAAGATACAAATTGAATTTGAAATATTAAATCTTCATGTCAAAAATCATAGTACTGATCCTCACCTTATTTTTTGCTTTTGGATGCAACTTTAAAACACAAACTAAACCAAACATTGTTTTAATCATGACAGATGATTTAAATGATTATAATGAAGATCTAAAAGGGCATCCACAGATAATTTCTCCAAACATCAAAAAATTGGCTGATTCTGGTGTATCTTTTACTAATGCATATTCAAATGATCCGATGTGTGGACCATCTCGATCAAGTATGATCACAGGTGTATATCCGCATAATTCATCTAATTTTTGGCAAAAACCCTGGTTCAATAATGATGTGTTAAATAATACCAAAACAATCATGGAAAAATTTAGAGAGAATGGATACTATGTTGTAGGTAGTGGTAAAATTTTACATCACAATAAACAAGAACTATGGTCTGAATTTGAGCACGAAGCAGACTACGGACCTGTAGCATATAAAGGACTTCGTAAAAAGGGAAAAAGAGGAGTCGCTCACCCTGATGTTGCAAAACCATTCTCAGAAATTGGACAAATTGATGGTTCATTTGGTCCTTTTAAAAATATTTCAAATATGGTGGAGGATGGTGAAAAAATTACTTGGGCTTATGGAGGTTCTAGGGGATACAAAGAGTTTAAATATGTAAGTGAAGATGACAGAGATTTAACCCCAGATGAAATCAATGCACAATGGGCCGAAAATAAAATCAATGAGTTAGCCAAATTGGATAACGATAATCCTTTCTTTTTGGCAGTTGGATTTTTAAGGCCCCATACACCGCTTATTGCTCCACAAAAGTATTTTGATATGTATCCCCTAAAAGATATTGAGCTCGCAAATATTTTAGAAAATGACATGGATGATACATTTTTAAATTATGTTGAGACGAATAACATTGAAAAGACTGAGATTGAGGGAAAAAATTCAACACTTACTCATAAACAACTCAGTAAAAGATCTGTTGAAATGTTTTATAAACTTAAAGAATCATAT
>CACMJT010000009.1 GCA_902614065.1 uncultured Bacteroidota bacterium
TTTTTTTTCAATGACAAGCCAGCATATCTATTTTTAAACTTATCTATTCTACCGGCGGTGTCAACAAGTTTTGTTTTACCCGTGTAGTATGGGTGAGATGTTCTTGAAATTTCTAACTTGACTAATGGATAATCTACACCATCGTGTTTTATTGTATCCTTAGTCTCAACAGCTGACTTAGTAATAAAAACATCATTATTGGACATGTCTTTAAAAGCTACAAGTCTGTAATTATCTGGGTGAATGCCTTTTTTCATTTTTTAATTGAGTGAGTAAAAATAAGTTTTTTTTTAATTTATGCAATGAATATTAATAATAGATAAATTCTATATAAATTTACATTCAAAAAATGAAAACAATATCAACCAAAAATGAGATAAAGAAGTTTGGATTATATACTGCATTTTTCACTGTATCTTTTTCAATAATGCAGGCAGTTCTAGGCACTCACTATGAAAACGACACAACTTCAAATATTGTAGGTTTATTGATCTTAGTTGGTGGAATAACGGCATGTGGGATAAACTATAAAAAAATAAACAAGGGAATAATAGATTTAAAAACTGTTCTAAAGTTAGGTACTGGAATATCTGTACTTAATGCGCTTGTTTTTATTTTATATTTTTTATTGCTCACAAACGTGATTGAACCTACTTTTTGGGACACTGCATGGAATATCGCATATGAAGTTGCAATTGAACAAAATCCAGAGCAGATGACTAATCCTGAAAGTGGAGAATTTTGGACAAAAGAAGAGTTTATTGGTTATTTAGAATGGACTAAAAACTTGGTATATCCATTTACAATTGTATCAAATCTTTTCGTAGGCTTCATGTTTAGTTTACTCTTGGGCTTGGTTATAAAAAAATCTTAATTGAGAATGGACCTTTCTATTGTTATTCCGTTGTATAATGAATCTGAATCTCTAAATGAACTTAATCAAGCCATAATAAACTCACTAAATGGAAAAAATCTTGACTTTGAAATAATATACATCGACGATGGCAGCACAGATAATTCCTGGTCTATTATTAATGATTTATCTATCAATAATCGTGTATGTGGACTTAAGTTTCAAAGAAATTATGGAAAATCTATGGCACTCCTAGCAGGTTTCAAAAGAGCTCAAGGAAATACAGTAATCACAATGGATGCTGATTTGCAGGACGATCCAAATGAAATTTACCCACTCTTTCAAATTATCACTGAGCAAAACTTAGATTTAGTCTCTGGTTGGAAAAAAAAGAGATACGACTCAATCATCTTTAAAAACATACCATCCAAACTATTTAATTGGGCGGCAAGAAAAGCATCTGGAATTAAATTGAATGATTTCAACTGTGGAATAAAAGCATATAAATCTGAGGTTATCAAAAACATAAGTCTTACTGATGGAATGCATAGATATATTCCAGTTCTTGCAAAAAATGCTGGTTTTATTAAAATTTCTGAGAAAGAGGTTAAACACCACCCCAGAAAGTTTGGTAAAACAAAATATGGCGCTGACAGATTTATTAAAGGATTTTTAGATCTTGTAACATTGTCGTTTATTCAAAGATTTGGTAAAAGACCAATGCACTTTTTTGGATTAATTGGAACTATCATGGTTGTAATTGGATTGATTATTTCAATTTATATTGGTTATGATAAGCTTTTTTTAAACAAAACTGGAAGATTGATAACAGAAAGGCCTCTATTTTATATTTCACTAGTTACAATGTTAATGGGATTGATTTTTTTTATTGCTGGATTTCTAGGAGAATTAATACTAAGATCTAAAACAGATAATGACAATTATTCAATAGTTGAAAAAACTAAATAACCAATCGTGAATTTAGCTGAAAAAAATTTTAAAGTATGGTCTAACCAACCTTTTGATAAAGAAACGACCAAAGAAGTTTACAGACTTAAAGAAAAACTTGATCGATCAGAGTTTAATGATATTTTTCACAAAGATTTAGAATTTGGTACCGGCGGTATGAGAGGAATCATGGGTATAGGGCCAAATAGGATAAATAAATATAGCTTGGGAAAAACAACTCAGGGAATATGCAACTTTATTAATGACTTAAAAATTAAAGAACCTAAAGTTATAATTGGTTATGATAGTAGAAAAAATGGCAAGTACCTTTGTGACGTTGTATCTGATATCTTTAATGCAAATAATATAAGAACATATGTTTTTGATGAAATCAAACCAACACCCATTGTTTCATTTGGGGTCAGAAACTTATCATGTATTTGTGGTATCGTGATAACTGCTTCTCACAATCCTCCTGAATATAATGGATATAAAGTATACTGGTCAGATGGAGGTCAAATTGTTCCTCCAATCGATAAAAAATTAATGAGCTCAATATCTAGAACTAATTACGCTAATATAAATTTTCAGACGAATAAAAACTTAAAGCTCACGAACTACAATGAAATTGAAAAAGAATATTTCAAAGAGTTAGGTGATTATCTCAAAAAAATTGACATTAAAAAGGAGAAAAAAAAATTAAAAGTTGTTTTTACACCAATTCATGGCACATCCTATAAAATGATTCCATCATTGCTAGAAGATTACGGTTTTGAATATAAAACTGTAGAGTCACAAATGATCCCCGATGGAAATTTTCCCACGGTTATATCCCCAAATCCTGAGGAAGCAGAAGCTCTATCTATTGGTATTAGTTTGGCAAAAAAACTTAATTATGATATTGTAGTGGGAACAGACCCCGACTCGGACAGGTTTGGAATTGCCATTAGACAAAACAATGAGTTTATTTTACTGAATGGCAATCAAACAATGGTATTAATGCTAGACTATTTGTTAAAAAAAAATATAAATCATAAAAATTCATTTATTGCATCAACAGTTGTTTCAACGCCAATGATTGAAAAGATAGCTAAGCTTAACAACGTTGAAATAATGCTTTCTCTTACTGGTTTTAAATGGATTGGTAAAATGATTAATGATTTTCCTGAAAAGGATTTTGTCGCAGGAGGTGAGGAAAGTTATGGTTTTTTATTTGGTGATTTTGTTAGAGACAAAGACGCAATCGCTTCAAGCCTACTAATATGTGAAATACTTAATGAAGTAAAAGAAAAAAATAAATCCTTTTTAAATCAACTTATTGATTGTTACATTAAGTATGGATTTTACAAAGAAAAATTAGTTACAAAAAAGCTAACTGGTTTAGATGGAAGAAAAAAAATAAATTCTATTATTGATAATATAAGAAAGAAACCTCCAAAAAAAATTGGCAATAGTAATGTCTTAATTGTGGAAGATTATTTACTGGGCAAGAAATTTAATTTTAAAACAAAAAAATCAGAAAAAATTAAATTGCCTCAGTCAAACTTAATAATCCTCAAATGTGAGGACAAAACTTCAGTTTGTTTACGACCAAGCGGAACTGAACCTAAAATAAAATATTACTTTAGTGTGGGTGCAAGTTTAAAATCAGCAAAAAATTACATTAAAGTAAACAATGATTTGGAGTTGAAATTAAATGAACTTATTAAGGATATAGTTTAAATGTTTTTTACTAGAGTAATAAAGAATTTAAAATTATTTAAGAAGGAGTTTATTCTTAATATTTTATTCAGTGCTTTGTATGCTCTTTTTAGTGCTATTGCATTTTTCTCTCTTATGCCAATGCTGGAGGTATTATTTAATGGTACAAATCAAACCATTGTTAAACCCGATTTTGATTCATCATTAAATTTGGGAAGTTTTTTAGAAAACTGGTTAAATTACCAAGTTGTTGTATTTGCAGGACAAGACAATCAAAAAGCAATTTTATTTGTTGTGTTTGTTGTTATTTTCTTGTTTTTTTTAAAAAATGTCTTCAATTATTTTGCTCTTTTCTTTTCAACAATCATGAGAAATGGAGTTATTAGAATTATTAGAAAACAAATATTTGAAAGCCTAATTGTTCTTCCAATGAGTTTTTTTTCAAAAAATAAGAAAGGTGATGTTATTTCTAGAATAACTTCAGATGTCATTGAAGTTCAAAATTCTTACCTATCGATTATTGAAATTTTTATTAGAGATCCTTTATCCATAATTTTTACAATAACAGCAATGTTTATAATTAGCTTGGAACTCACTTTATTTGTAATCGTTTTCATTCCAGTTTCAGCATTTATTATTTCTTACATAGGTAAAACATTAAGAAGAAGATCTTTAATTGTTCAAAAAGAACAAGGTGAATTAACATCGATAACTGAGGAAACCTTAAATGGAATTAGTGTAATTAAAGCTTTTGTTTCAGAAACCTTCTTTACTAAAAAGTTTCTTAAATCTAATTCAAAATTTTTTAAATATTCAAATAGCTTAGTAAATCGACAAAATATTGCAGCTCCTCTAAGTGAATTTCTTGGAATATTAGTGATCGGAGTTTTGCTTTGGTATGGAGGAAAATTAGTTTTAATTGACATGAACTTAAAACCTGCTGCTTTTATAACTTACATGGGCTTAGCATATGGGGTATTGACACCTGCTAAATCAATTAGTAAAGCACTATATGCTTTAAAAAAAGGGAATGCTGCTGCCGAAAGGGTTTATGAACTTATCGACTCAGAAAATGAATTTGAGTTACAAAATCTAGAAAATATTAAATCCTTTAATAAAAAAATTGAAATAAAAAATGTTTCGTTTACTTACGATGAAGCAGAGGTTTTAAAAAATATTAACCTAAAAATAAAAAAGGGAGAGACCTTAGCAATAGTTGGACCATCAGGAAGTGGAAAATCTACCCTTGCAAATCTTTTACCTAGGTTTTATAATTACTCATCTGGTAAAATATTGATTGATGGAATTGAACTAAAAAAAATCAGCAAGAGGAGTGTTCGATCACTAATAGGAATTGTTGGTCAAGAATCTATCCTATTTAATGGCACTATTAGAGATAATATATTGTTAGGAAAAAAAATTGATGATGATGAGGTGTATGAAGCCCTTAAAACTGCTAATGCCATTGACTTTATTAATGAATTTAGTAATAAGTTGGACCATAAAATAGCAGACAATGGTGCAAACCTTTCAGGAGGACAAAAGCAACGAATTTCCATTGCTCGTGCTATTATTTCAAAATCTCCAATCCTAATTTTAGATGAGGCTACATCATCTCTTGATTCAAAATCTGAAAAACTTGTTCAAGAAGCACTTAAAAAGCTTATGCATAACAAAACATCAATTGTAATAGCACATAGATTGTCTACTGTTAAAAATGCCCAAAATATTGTTGTTTTGGATAAAGGTAAAGTTATTGAACAAGGTACTCATGATGATTTAATAAAGAAAAAAGGGGTTTACAATAATTTAATATCATTACAGTCCTTAAGTTGATTTTAATAAATATTTTATGAATCGAAAGAAATCAGTTCTAATATCAGCGCAAGAAAAAGAGTTATTACAAAGACTAAAAAACTCCAAATCTAAAGATAATGCTTTCAGGGAATTGGTTAATCAAAGTAAAAAAAATCTATACTTTCAAATCAGAAGATTATTGTTAAATCATGAAGATACAAACGATGTGTTACAAAATGTATATTTAAAAATTTATAGATCAATTCAAAAATTCAAAGAAGAAAGTAAACTATCAACATGGATGTATAGAATTGCTTATAACGAATCAATCAATTATTTAAAATCAAAAGAAAAAAAATATTTTTTTAGCTCAGAAATAATGTACAATACAATGATTAATAACTTGAGGCAAGATCCATATTTTGATGGCGATGAATTAGACATTAAACTACAAGGAATAATCGCTAAACTCCCTCCCAAACAAAAGTTAGTTTTTCAAATGAAGTATTATGATGATTTGAAGTTTAAAGAAATATCCCAAATACTTGGAACATCAGTTGGTGCTTTAAAGACATCATATCATCTTGCGAAAAATAAAATAAAAAAGGAAATATCTGAAAATCAAACCTTTTAATAAATCTGTTGTCATAATTATATGAGAAAAAGTAATTCATTTAAAGTTCCCGAAAAATATTTTGAGAATATTGATTTTGAAATTTTAGAAAAATTAAAATTCAAAAAAAATGTTTTTACTTTTCCGCAAAACTATTTTGAAAATATTGATTCCGAAAAAATTATTGAAAAAGAAAGATCAAGGTCTTTTTACAGAAATTTACTAATTACAAGTACAGTGACCATGTGTCTAATGATCTTATTAATTCTCAATACTTTTACTGAAAAAGAATTTGTTGATGAAACATTTTTAGTCAATGATATTCTCGAGGAAAATTTTGATTACATGAATCAAAACATTATCATCAACCGATATTCCTCAAACTACATATATCAAAACTATGATAATCAGATAATTATGTCTAGTTTTGATAGCGATTTTGATTATTTAACAATTGATTAGAATTTTATTAATATTATTTCTCTTTGTTTTTCAAAGTATTTCTGCTCAGGATGATGCAAAAAGAATGACGCAAGAAAAATTCTATGCTGAAAAAAAATTGTTTATTCTTAATGAATTAGAATTGAATGAAGATATTGAAAAAAAATTTTGGGAGGTGTATTCTAAATATGACGCACAAAGGCTAATCTTAAGCCGAGATATTACATTGACAAACAGGAAACTTCTTCAAAATAAAATAATTGAAGATTTTGAGATTAAAGAATTGATTCAAAAAACTTATGAAAATGGTTCAAAAAGTTTAGAATTAAAAAAAAATATGATGTCAGAACTTTCCAAAATTATAGATAATGGAAATCTTGTTAGACTCCCCTCAGTTGAGTTTAAATTCAGACAACTTATGATTTCGAGGGCTAGAAATAATAAATAATTGTTAATAAATTTTTTAGAAGTACAGTAAAATCATCACAATATGCTTATTATTTCTTTCATTTTTTAGCATACTTTTGAGTGATACTTTATGATATCATTCTTTCGAAACAACAATAACCAAATTTATGCCGTTGATAGTAAGAATCCCATTTCCCAAAATGATATAAAAAAATTAGTATGGTTGTTTGGAAATAGTAAGTTTCTAAAAACAAAAATCATTGAATCTACTTTTATTGGCCCACGAAAAACAATGGTAACTCCCTGGTCAACTAATGCAGTTGAAATAACTAAAAATATGGGTATTGAATTTATAGATAGGATTGAATTATTTAATCCTGCCTATGAAGATGATGTGTTTGATTATATGATTTCAGAAAAATATTTAAAATTGGATCAGGAATTATTCAAAATAAGTAGAAATCCTGATAAAAGATTAAACATTAATAATATTAATCAATATAATTTGAGTGAGGGGCTTGCATTAAATGATGATGAAATAATTTACCTTGAATCACTATCTAAAAAAATTGGGAGGAAACTAACAGATTCTGAAGTATTTGGTTTTTCTCAAGTTAACTCTGAGCATTGCAGACACAAAATATTCAATGGAAGATTTATTATTGACGACACAGAAATGGATGAGTCACTTTTTGATTTAATTAAGAAAACAACAAAACTTAATAAAAATAGTGTGGTGTCTGCTTACAAAGATAATGTGGCATTAATTGAAGGACCTGTCATTCAACAATTTGCACCTTTAAAAGCCGAAACACAGTCTGAATATAAGTTGTCTAAATTCAAGTCTGTAATTTCTTTAAAGGCAGAAACTCACAATTTTCCAACCACTGTAGAACCGTTCAGTGGAGCAGCCACTGGATCGGGTGGAGAGATAAGGGACAGAATGGCTGGAGGTCAAGGTTCAATTCCCCTTGCAGGTACAGCTGTTTATATGACACCCTATCCAAGATTTAATGATTCAACATTTGGGTTTAAAAAACGTGAATGGCTATACCAAAAACCTAGAGAAATATTAATCAAGGCCTCAAATGGTGCCTCAGATTTTGGTAATAAGTTCGGACAACCTCTAATTGCAGGGTCACTATTTACATTTGAACATCAAGAAAATGGAAAATCATGGGGATATGATAAGGTTGTTATGCTGGCAGGTGGAATTGGTTATGGAAAAAAAGAATATGCATTAAAGTCAAAGCTGTCTAAAGGAGATTTAATAGTTGTACTTGGTGGGGATAATTATAGAATAGGAATGGGTGGTGCATCTGTATCGTCTACAAACACAGGCGAGTATAGTTCTGGTATAGAACTTAATGCGGTGCAGAGATCAAATCCAGAAATGCAGAAAAGAGTTTTCAACGTAATTAGATCCATAGTCGAGTCTGAGGAAAATTTTATCAAATCAATTCATGATCATGGTGCTGGAGGGCACCTCAATTGTCTTTCTGAACTTGTGGAAAATGTTGGTGGTTTAATTGACATAAATAAGTTGCCAATTGGAGATAAAACACTATCCGAAAAGGAAATAATTGGCAATGAATCTCAGGAGAGAATGGGCATTGTTATTGAAGGAAAATATCTTAGTAAACTTGAACAAATATGTTTGAGAGAAAATGCCCCCTACTATGTTGTAGGAGTAGTTACTGAGGATAAAAGATTCAAAGTCAAATCTTGGGATAAAGATGAATATACAATTGACTTAGAAATTGATGATTTTTTTGGAAATTCACCAAAAACCATAATGAAAGATAATTCTGAAAAGATGGTTTTTAGTGACCATGAATTCAAATCCCAGAACCTCAAAGACTATTTAGATAAAATTTTAAAATTAGAATCTGTCTCATGTAAAGATTGGCTTACAAATAAAGTTGATAGATGTGTAACTGGAAAAGTTGCACTCCAGCAATGTACAGGTCCTTACCAACTTCCGCTCAATAATTGTGGAGTGGTGGCTTTAGATTACGAGTCTAAATATGGCATTGCAACCTCAATTGGACACTCCCCAACAACAGCTTTAATCAATCCTGCTGCAGGATCAAGAAATTCGGTTGGAGAAGCATTGACAAACATTATTTGGGCACCGTTAAAAAACGGGCTTAATTCTGTATCTCTGTCTGCGAATTGGATGTGGCCAGCAAACAACATTGGTGAAAATAATAGGCTTTACACAGCTGTTAAAGCATGCTCAGATTTTTGTATTGAACTTGGTATTAATGTTCCAACTGGAAAGGATTCAATGTCTATGAAGCAGAAGTATAAAACTGGTGAAGTTCTTTCACCGGGCACCGTAATAATTTCTGCAACTGCAGAAGTCAGTGATGTGAGTAAGTGTGTGGAACCCTTTTTTAAAAAACTTAACTCAAATATATATTACATTGATATGTCATCTTGTGTTCTCAATTTAGGTGGTTCTGCATTGATGCAATCAAAAAATAAAATTGGCAATAAATCAAATGATATACTGAATGCAAAATATTTTAAAAAGGTGTTTAATGTAATACAAAAATTAATTACTGATGAAAAAATATATTCAGGTCATGACGTCAGCTCAGGTGGATTAATCACAACAATTCTTGAAATGTCGTTTGTTTCTAGCGGAATTGGTTTAGAATTATTTTTAAATGAATTTGATGAAAATGATTTAATTAAAATTTTATTTGCAGAGAACCATGCTCTAGTGATAGAAGCTGAAAAGACAATTGAATCCCATTTCATTGATAATAATATAAAGTTTTTAAACATAGGAAAAACTGTCAATTCAAATGACATTAAAATTCAAAAAGATGAGAAAAATTATACTTTGAATATTGACGATTATAGAAAGAAATGGTTTGATAAATCACTAACACTAGATTCAATACAAAGTGGGTCTGAATATGCTAAAAAAAGGTATACAAATTTAAAATCAAATCAGCTTAAATTTAAGTTCCCAAAATGGTTTGATGGTTTATTTAAAAAAATCAATAATAATAAAATTAAAGCAGCAATTCTGAGAGAAAAAGGTAGTAACTCAGAAAGAGAGATGGCTTATGCTATGTATGTTTCTGGTTTTGATGTTATAGATGTCCACATGACAGACTTAATGTCAGGCAGAGAGGACCTAAGCGATATAAAATTTTTGGTTGCAGTTGGAGGTTTTTCAAACTCTGATGTTCTTGGATCTGCAAAAGGATGGGCAGGGACTTTTTTATACAATGAAAAAGCAAAAAAAAGTCTTAAAAACTTTTACTCGAAAAAAAATAATTTATCATTGGGAGTTTGTAACGGATGTCAGCTATTCATGGAACTTGGTCTGATAACTGTCGATTCAAAAAGTAAAACATTCATGGACCATAATGATTCAGGTAAATTTGAATGTGTATTTACATCTGTTGAAATTGAAAAAAATAATTCAATAATGTTTAAGAACTTTGAGGATACAAACCTGGGGATTTGGTCTGCTCATGGGGAAGGAAAATTCATTCTTCCTGGCGAAGAAACTGATTATAATATAATTGGTAAATATTCAAAAAACTCATTTCCATCTAATCCAAATGGATCCGATTTCAATACTGCAATTTTAGCAAATAAAGATGGTAGACATATTGCTATGATGCCTCACCTAGAGCGATCATTATTTCCATGGAACTGGGGATTTTATCCAAAAAATAAAAGCAGTCACACTATTTCACCTTGGATACAAGCTTTCAAAAACGCCTATGAGTGGCTCAAATCCAACTAGGTCAATATTACATCAATAAGCCAAACAAATTAAAAAAATACTATGCATGCATAGTATTTTTTTTGTAAATTAAAGGCATGTCTGAAAAATTTGTTGAACATCAAATTAGATATACTTGGAGATCAATATATAAAATGCATAATGAACAGGCGGTTAAAGCAGGTGGAACACTTGCTCAAGCTGTTGTATTATTAAATTTAAATCCAAACAAGGGAACGCCCTCAACCTCTCTTGGTCCAAAAATGGGACTTGAATCAACAAGCTTGGGTAGAACTCTTAAATCGATGGAAAATGCTGGATTCATTTCAAGAGTGCCAAACAAAGATGATAAAAGAGGAGTTTTTATTGTATTAACAAAAAAGGGGAAAGAACTGAGAGCCATTTCAAAAAAGAATGGCAATAAATTCAACAAGGTTGTTTTAAATAAAATTGGAGAAAAAAATCTTTCTATTTTTTTTGAAGTTCTAAAGTCAATTAACGGAACCATTAAAGACGGTCAAATATTTAAATGAAAAGAAATATCTCTAAAGTAGCTGTTTTGGGGTCTGGAATAATGGGATCAGGTATCGCGTGCCATTTTGCCAACATTGGTGTTGAAGTACTACTACTAGATATTTGCCCGAATGAACTTAACGAAAGTGAAAAACAAAAAAAGTTAAGTTTAGATTCAAAAGCTGTAAAAAATAGGATTGTTAATGAAATGTTTAACAAATGTATTAAATCAAAACCCTCTCCCATTTATTCGAAAAGCTTTGTTAAAAGGATAAAACTTGGAAATTTTGATGATGACATAAGTAAAATCAAAAGTGCTGATTGGATTATCGAAGTTGTGGTAGAAAAGCTGGAAATTAAACAAAAGATTTTTGATTTGATTGAAAAGCACAGAACACCTGGAACAATAGTAACTTCAAATACATCTGGAATACCAATCAAACTAATGAGTAAAGGAAGATCAGATGATTTTAATAAAAATTTTGCGATTACTCATTTTTTTAATCCTCCACGTTACCTTAATTTATTCGAAGTTATTCCTAGCCCTAATTGCGATAAACATCTTCTTAGTTTTTTATTAAAATATGGTGAAAAATATTTAGGTAAAACCTCCATTTTGGCTAAAGATACACCTGCATTCATAGGAAATCGAATTGGGACTTTTGGAATACAAAGCCTGTTTCACCAGGTTAAAAATGGAGATTACACCATTGAAGAAATTGACAAACTCACAGGAAGTATTATTGGTAGACCAAAATCAGCAACTTTTAGAACTGCAGATGTTGTTGGACTTGATACATTGATCAGCGTATCAAAAGGAATTTATGACTCTTGCAAAAATGATGAATCGATTGAAATTTTTAAAGAACCTGATTTTTTAAAAAAAATGGTTAAAAATAATGCATTAGGCAGCAAGACAGGCAAAGGATTCTATAAGAAGATTAAAGATAATAGCGGGAAATCCAAGATACTTCGCTTAGATTTTGATTCCATGGAATATGTTGAACAAAAAAAAGTCAATTTTGATATTCTTTCTAAAGCAAGGAAAATTAAAGCATCCAATGAAAAATTTAAATTTTTAGTCAGTGGTGATGATAAAGGATCTAATTTTTACAAAGAAAATTTCTCGAGGATGTTTCACTACATTCAAAACAGAATTCCAGAAATTTCTGATTCAATTGTTAGTATTGATGAGGCAATGAAAGCTGGATTCGGATGGAAAGATGGTCCGTTCGAAATATGGAATTATATTGGTATAAATGAGGGTAAAGAGTTGATGAAAGTATATGGTTTAGAAACTGCTAAATGGATTGATGACATGTTATCTAATGGATATAATGAATTCTACAAAAAATCTGAAGGTATTGTTCAATATTATGACTTAAAATCAAAAAAATATAAAGCAAAACCTGGTCAAGAGGGTTTTGTAATACTTAAAAATATTTTAGAAGATAAAGTCGTTTGGTCAAACTCAGAGGCCACTCTTTATGACATAGGAAGTGACATCGTAAATCTTGAGTTTTCTTCTAAAATGAATGTTATCAATCAAAATATAATCAGCTCACTAAAAAAAGGTGTTGAAATTGCGGAAAAAGACTTCAAAGGCTTAGTTATTGGTAATGAGGGTTCTCACTTTTCAGCAGGCGCTGATATCAGTATGATTTTTTTACTATCGGTTGAGCAAGAATACGATGAGCTTAATCATGTCATGAAAATTTTCCAAGACACGATGATGAGATTGAGATATTCTGCTATTCCAGTTGTTGCTGCACCTCACGGATACACTCTTGGTGGTGGGTGTGAATTATGTCTACAATGTGACGCAGTAGTACCTTACAGTGAAACCTACATAGGTTTGGTTGAAGCTGGAATCGGATTACTCCCTGGCGGGGGTGGAATGAAGGAAATGATTTTGCGTGCATCCGATAAATTCAAAAAAAATGATGTTGAAGTTAACATCTTGCAAGAATACTTTATGAATATTGGAATGGGAAAAACAGCAACATCAGGATTTGAAGGTTATGAATTAGATTACTTTATCAAAGGGAGAGATATAACAGTTATGAACAAAAAAAATCAAATAAATATTGCAAAGCAAAAGGCTTTAAATTTATTTGATGCTGGATATACAAAACCGATCGAAAGGAATGATATCAAAGTACTAGGTAAGCAAGCTTTAGGTATGCTTTATGTCGGTGTTGATTCACTGAGGGCTGGGGATTATATCTCCGATCATGATAAAAAAATAGCAAATAAAATTGCTTATGTTTTATGTGGTGGTGATCTGTCTCAACCAACAAAAGTTTCTGAGCAATATTTACTTGAACTTGAGAGAGAAGCTTTTATTTCCCTCTGCGGAGAAAGAAAAACTTTGGAACGAATGCAGTATATGTTAAAAAACGGTAAACCATTAAGAAACTAGAATGAGAGAAGCTTATATAGTTAAAGGATTCAGAACAGCTGTTGGAAAGGCACCAAAAGGTTTTTTTAAGTTTAAAAGACCCGATGAGTTAGCTGCGGAAACAATAGAATTTTTAATTAATTCAGTTCCTGATTTTGATAAATATTGGATTGATGATTTAATTGTAGGTAATGCTGTTCCTGAAGCTGAGCAAGGGTTTAATGTTGCGAGATTAATTTCACTTATGGGTCTAAAAATTGAAGATGTTCCTGGTGTTACTGTAAACAGACTTTGTGCTTCTGGATTAGAATCTTTGGCTATTGCAAGTGCCAAAATCAAATCTGGAATGGCTGACTGCATTATTGCTGGAGGTGTTGAAAGTATGAGTTATATACCAATGACAGGGTATAAACCTGTACCAAGTTACAATACAGTTTCTCAGGGGAAAGAAGATTACTATTGGGGTATGGGTTTAACTGCTGAGCAAGTTGCCAAAGATTTCAATATATCGAGAGAGGATCAAGATGTGTTTTCCTTTAACTCCCACATGAAAGCAATCCAAGCAATAAAAGATGGAAAATTTGATTCTCAAATTGTACCTATTACTGTTGATGAAACATATCTTGATGAGAATTTGAAAAAACAAACAAAATCAGAGATCTTTAAACAAGATCAAGGACCAAGAGCTGATACAAATCTTGATGTATTAGCTAAATTAAGACCTGTTTTCTCTGCTAATGGTAGCGTTACTGCAGGAAATTCATCTCAGATGAGTGATGGAGCATCTTTCCTAATGGTAGTTAGCGAAAAAATGTTAAAAAAGATTAAAATTGATCCAATTGCTAAACTTACAAATTATAGTGTTGCTGGATTACCTCCAAAAATTATGGGAATGGGACCAGTTAAAGCAATTCCAAAAGTTTTGAAGCAATCAGGCTTAAAAATGAATGATATTGAACTGATTGAACTAAACGAAGCTTTTGCTTCGCAATCAATTGCGGTAATAAATGAGCTAAAGCTCAATAGCGATATAATAAATGTAAACGGTGGTGCAATCGCATTAGGTCATCCTCTTGGATGTTCAGGTGCAAAATTGACCGTTCAGCTAATACACGAGATGAAAGCAAAAAATTTGAAATATGGCATGGTTACGATGTGTGTAGGTACTGGACAAGGTGCTGCTGGAATAATTGAAATAATATAATATGGACATACAAAATAAAATTTTAACAAGAGGAGGTGAATTCATTGTTCGAGAAACTAATTGTGAGGAAATATTTACACCTGAGGATTTTAATGATGAACAAAAAATGATGAGAGAAGCAGTCAAAGAATTCGCTGATAAGGAAATATGGAGTAAAAAACATGAATTTGAAAAGCACAATTATGAGTTAACAGAGAAAGTAATGGAAAAAGCAGGAAATCTAGGTTTTTTGGGAGTTGGAGTTCCCGAGGAATATGGTGGTCTTGGAATGCCATTAACCTCATCTGTACTTGTTTGTGATTATTTTTCTGGAAGTTCTGGTTCAACATCAACAGCATTTGGAGCTCACACAGGAATTGGAACCATGCCAATTCTATTGTATGGAAATGAAGAACAAAAGAAAAAATACATTCCAAAATTAGCAACTGGTGAGCATATTGGTGCATATTGTTTGACTGAGCCCAGCGCTGGATCAGATGCCAATAACGGTAAAACCAAAGCCGAACTTTCTGATGATGGTAAATTCTATTTTATTACCGGACAAAAAATGTGGATTTCTAACGCTGGATTTGCTGATATTCTAACTGTTTTTGCAAGAATTGAAAATGATAAAAACATAAGCGCTTTCATTGTTGAAAATAATCCTGAAAATGGAATTGAACTTGGCAATGAGGAATCTAAGTTAGGAATACACTCCTCATCCACCAGACAAATCTTTTTCAACAAGACTAAAGTTCCTGTCGAGAATATGCTCTCAGATAGAGGAAATGGTTTTAAAATTGCCATGAATGCTTTAAATATTGGGAGAATTAAATTAGCAGCCGCTTGTCTCGATGCTGAGAGAAGAATTGTAACTTCCTCAGTTCAATACGCCAATGAGAGGGAACAGTTTAAAACAAAAATAATAGAGTTTGGTGCAATTCAAGAAAAAATTGCGAAAATGGCAATGGATACTTATGTAGGTGAATCTGCTACATACAGAGCATCAAAAGACATTGAGGATAGAATCGAAAATCTTAAAAGTGATGGTAAAAATCACCAAGACGCTGAGTTAAGAGGTGTTGAAGAATATGCGATTGAATGCTCTATACTAAAGGTTGCGGTTTCAGAGGATGCACAAAATTGTGCTGATCAAGGAATTCAAATCTTTGGGGGTATGGGTTATTCAACAGATACACCAATGGAATCTGCATGGAGAGATGCAAGAATAGCTAGAATTTATGAAGGAACAAATGAAATTAACAGGATGGTTACAATTGGAATGTTGATTAAAAAAGCTTTTAAAGGACACGTAAACTTGATTGAAAAAGCAGAGGAGGTTGCTAATGAACTAACTGATGTTCCAACATTTGATACCCCTGAACTTGTTAATATTTTTGATCAAGAAAAAATTGTTCTAAAAAACCTAAAAAAAGTTTTTTTAATGCTTGCGGGTGCAGGAATGAAAAAATTTGGAATGGATTTGGAAAAAGAGCAAGAGGTCTTATTGGCAATTTCAGATGTTTTAATTGAAATATATATGGCTGAGTCTGCAATTCTGAGAACTGAGAAGAATTGTAAGAGATTTGGTAAGGATTCTCAGATTGGTCAAATAGCAATGAGTCAACTATATCTCTATGAAGCAAATGAATTGATTTCCAATAAAGCAAAAGAGCTGATATTCTCATTGTCTGAGGGAAGTGAACAAAAGTTTTTACTAATGGGACTAAAAAGATTTACAAAATATTATGAATATCCTAAACCAATTAAACTCAAAAGAATAATATCAAAAATTGTTTCAGCAGAAAATAGATATTGTTTTTAATCATGCAAAAGAAAACCTTAATTATTATATTATTTTTTTCCTTTTCATTAAATTACTCTCAAGATAAAATTGATAATCTAGTCTTCGAAATCATTTCAAAAGTTTCCAAAGATAACTTAGAAAAGGATATAATTAGTCTTGCAAATTTTGGTACGAGACATACTTTAAGTGATACAATATCAAAGTACAGAGGGATTGGAGCCGCCCGTAGATGGATTAAAAATTCATTTGAAAAAATCTCATCCGAATGCGACAACTGTTTAGAGGTTTTTTATCAAAAAAATTATTTTAAAAGAAATAACATAAGGCTTATAAGAGATGTTTGGATAAATAATGTTGTTGCCATTCAAAGGGGATATAAATACCCAAATAGATATGTCATCATGAGTGGTGATATTGATAGTAGGGTATCTGACCCAAATGATTATGAATCAGAATCACCTGGAGCTAACGATAATGCATCTGGGATGGCAGGAACAATTGAAGCGGCAAGAGTTTTATCCAAATATAAATTTGAAAATTCAATTGTATATCTTGGGCTTTCAGGGGAAGAGCAAGGTTTATATGGAGGCCAAGGTTTTGCTGAATTTGCAAAGAAGAATAATTGGGATATTATTGGTGTGTTAAACAATGATATGATTGGAAATATAGAAGGTGTTAATGGAATAATTGATAATAAAAGTTTCAGAATTTTTTCTGAGCCCGTGCCAGCAAATGAAACAGACCGAGAAAGATATATGAGGAGGTTTTATGGAGGTGAAATTGACGGTAATTCAAGACAATTAGCCCGGTTTATTTACAGCAGTACAAAAAAATATATACCTGAAATGAAGCCAAATATGATTTACAGATTAGATCGTTTTGGTAGAGGTGGTCATCATAGACCCTTTAATGATTTAGGTTTTGCTGGTGTCAGAATAATGGAATCCAATGAGAATTACAATAGACAGCATCAAGATATCAGAATTGAAAATGGAATCAAATATGGTGATGTAATTGAGGGAGTTGATTTTAATTATGTTAAAAATTTAACATCTGTTAATATTATAAATCTTGTATTAATAGGGTCATCTCCCCCACCTCCAAAGAATCTATCAATTGGTGGTATAGTTGAACCTTCGGTCAAGTTTAAGTGGGATAAAAATAATGATGATAACATCAAGGGATATAAAATATACTGGAGAGAAACCTCTTCTCCCCACTGGCAATTCAGTAAGTATATTGGAAATGTAAATAATTACACATTAGACGATGTAATTATAGATAATTATCTTTTTTCAGTCACATCAGTTAGCGTTGATGGTTATGAAAGTATATTTGAATTTCCGTCGGAAACTTTTAGAAATTAATCAAGTTTAAAACCCTGTTTTTTCATCCACTCATCATTATAAACTTTTCCAATATATCTTGTTCCAGAGTCATGAAGTAAAACAACAACATTTTCATTTTTTTTAAAATTTGATTTTAGTTGATGTAAGCCAGCTATCGCTGCTCCACATGAATACCCCGCCAAAATACCTTCTTTTTTAGCGAGTCTTCGTGCATATATAGCTGCATTTTCATCTGTAACTTTTTCAAAGTGATCTATTATTTTAAAATCAACATTTTCAGGCAGAATATCCTCTCCTATACCCTCTGTCAAGTATGGATATATTTCATTTTTATCAAACTCGCCTGTTTCATGATATTTTTTAAATATTGAGCCAAAAGAGTCAATACCCCAAATTTTGATTTTATTATTTTTTTCTTTCAAAAATCTTCCCACACCTGAGATTGTTCCTCCTGTACCGACTCCAACAACAAAATGATCTATCCTACCTCCCATTTGTTCCCAAATTTCGGGACCAGTTGATAAATAATGAGCCTCTGAGTTTGATAGATTATCATATTGATTAACATACCAAGAATTTTCTATTTCTGAGCTAAGCCTTCTAGATGTAGAATAATAGGAATTTTCATCATCAGGTTCAACATTTGTTGGACATATTATAACCTCCGCTCCTACTGCTTTCAATATATCTACTTTTTCCTTAGACTGCTTATCTGTAGTTACGCAAATTAGACGATATCCTTTTACTATAGCTCCAAGTGCTAATCCCATACCTGTATTTCCTGATGTTCCCTCCACAATTGTACCGCCGGGCTTTAGCTTTCCTGAGATTTCAGCATCCTCAATCATTTTTATTGCCATTCTATCTTTTACTGAATTACCCGGATTAAAATATTCAACTTTAGCAAAAACCTGAGCTGAAATTCCACTTACAATTTTGTTTAGCTTAATCATTGGTGTATTACCAATAGTTTCTAAAATGTTGTTTTTTATTTTCATTTAACTAGATTTCATTGTAGTTGTTGGATTTAATTTAGAAACCACAAGTGAGGGGATAATTAACATCAAAAATGACGTTACGATCACGGAGATATTTAATAATATAATATTAATAAAATTCAAATCGACAGGTACGCTATTAACATAGTAAACTGTAGGGTCTAACTCAATTATATTAAATTGATGTTGAAGAAACAATAGCATAAAAGATATTAGATTTCCAATAACTAAACCCCTTATTATCAAATATGCTCCATTTATCAAAAATATTTTTCTTACACTCGAATTGCTAGCTCCTAAAACTTTTAATACACCAATGAATTTTCTTTTTTCCAAAACTGTTATTAAAAGGGCGGTAATCATATTTATTCCACCAACAATAATCATCAAAAAAACTATCAAATAAACATTTGAATCAAACAGAGAAATCCAATTGTAGATTTCTCCAAACCTATCTCTATTAAACGTTATTTTATAGTTTGAGGGTACAGACTCGTAAATTAATTCTAAATTGGTATCACTTGACAAGCGTACTTCAATGCCACCCGCATGATTGTTGCTCCAGTTGTTTATTTGCATTGATTGGTTAAAATTTCCAAAAACTATTTTACTGTCAAACTCTTTTATACCTGTATCGTAAATAAATTTTATATTAAACTTTCGAATCTTTGGGATAGATTTATTTTTTTTGGTAAAAAACAATAAAGTAAGATCATCACCCACTTTCACATTATTTCTCTTTGCAAAATATTTTGAAACTGATACATTATTATTATCTAATTTGGGAGGATCATTAGAAATCATGTCTTCATATCCTTTAAACACTAAAAATTCAAAACTATTATCTTTTGGAAATATAACAGGGTTGTATGAAACTTTGCTTAAACCTTTAATATTTGGGGTTTGAAAATTAGATAAGTTTAAAGTATTCAAATCTATTGGTTCACCAGTTTCAAATAAATTATTACCATAGTTAGTAATGATTAAATCACCAACATTATTTGAAAACTTCTCGTTAATATTTTTCTGAATGCCAAAACCGATTGACATGGATATATTCATTACAACTATTCCAAGGATTATTGAAAGAATCGAAATTTTTATAATAGGGGATGAAATACTATTTTTATATCTTTTATAACCTAAAATTTTTGATGCAACAAATCGTTCGAAATTCAAATCCTTCTTTTTTTAATTTTCTTTTCAAAATTACTTTTTTTTTATTGCTCACAAATAATTTAAATGGTCAAAATAAATTAGTCTATGGTATTGAAAGAACGGACCAGTACATCAAGTTTTTGAACGATAAAAAAATTGGCTTGGTTACAAATCATACATCAAAGTTTTATGTAAATAAACCAATTCATCTGGTTGATTCATTAATTAACAGAGGTATTGATATTGGAAGAATTTTTGCACCAGAACATGGCTTTAGAGGAGATGTTGATAATGGAGAAAAAATTGAAAATTCAGTCGATTTAAAGACTAAAATTCCGATTGTATCACTTTACGGAAATTCAAGAAAACCTACGCAGGATGATATTTCAGAATTAGATTTAATAATTTTTGATATTCAGGATGTTGGTGCTCGTTTCTATACATATTTATCAACACTTCATTACATAATGGAAGCATCTGCTGAAAACGGAATTAAAGTTATTGTTCTTGACAGACCTAATCCAAATGGCCACTATATTGACGGTCCTGTGTTAGAGAATAATGCAAAAAGTTTTCGTGGGATGCACAATGTTCCAATTGTGTATGGAATGACTATTGGCGAATATGCCCTCATGATAAATGGTGAGAAATGGCTAAGAAATAAAGTAGTTTGTGATCTTGAAATTATTGAGATGATTGGATATGATAGAAGAAAAAAATATAAACTTAAAGAAAAACCTTCACCCAATCTACCAAATGAAAAATCAATAAATCTTTACCCATCACTATGTTTTTTTGAACAAACACCTGTGAGCATTGGCAGAGGGACTAATCTTCAATTTCAAATTATTGGTCATCCCGATTGGATAGATAAAAGCTTTAGTTTTAAGCCTGTTCCTATGGTTGGAGCAAAATACCCAAAACATAATGGTGTTTTATGCTATGGACATAATCTTTCAAACACTATATACCTTAGTAAAATTAGACTTGATTGGCTTATAAACTCATATAATGAATCAAACGATAAAGAAAATTTTTTTGGAAATAGTTTTCATGAAATTGCTGGTAATTTTGATTTGGAAAAACAAATAAAAATGGGTTTGAATCAAGTTGATATACGCGCATCTTGGCAAACAGACTTAGAAAATTTTAAAAAAATCAGAAAAAAATACTTAATCTATCCCTAAGAACTTGTGAGTTTGCATAGATAATTTCCATCTTGGGTTTGTCTTTATAAAATCTACTACTTTACCCTTTATTTTATCAAATTTTCCCCACTCTGGTTGTAAAAATAATTTACAATTATCACTTACCTTTTTGGACTCCTCTGTTGCAAATACTAAATCGTGATTGTTATAGATTATAATTTTTAGTTCATTAGCGATTTGATATAAGTGTTTTTTTGGTAGTTGTTGTTTTTTTGGTGATAAACAGATCCAGTCCCAATTTCCCGTAATATCGTAAGCTCCTGATGTTTCTAAGTGTCTTTTAAAATTTTTTTCTTTTAATTTTTTTGTTAATTCTGTCATATCCCACATTAAGGGCTCACCACCTGATACAACAACGATTTTTGTTTTTTTATCGATATTTTGGATGATTTTAGAAACTTTAAGTATGTTATGATTGCCATGATCCCAACTATCTTTAACATCACACCAATGACACCCAACATCACAACCACCAATTCTTATAAAAAATGCAGATGATCCTGAATGGTGACCTTCCCCTTGTAATGAGTAGAACATTTCCATGACAGGAAGATTATTTTTATCAATTTCCATCTAAACAATTAAGTTAAAGAAATATTATTAGTAATTTTATTTAAGTGAATAAATTAACACCTTTTCATTTGGCCATACCTGTTAGCAATCTGGAAAAAAGTAGAGAATTTTACAGAGATGTACTTGGTTGTAAAGAAGGAAGAAGTAGTGAACATTGGGTAGATTTTGATTTTTTTGGGCATCAACTTGTAATTCACTTTAAAGAAATCAATGAAGATGACAAGCATATAAACTCTGTTGATGGGAAGGATGTACCAATACCACACTTTGGAGTTGTTTTAGAATGGAAAACATTTCAAAAATTTTCAAAACAAATAAGGACAAAAGATATAAATTTTATAATTGAACCGTATGTAAGATTTGAGGGCAAACCTGGTGAACAAGCAACAATGTTTTTTAAGGATCCCTCAGGAAATGCTTTGGAATTCAAATCTTTCAAAGATTTTAATCAAATTTTTGCAAAATAGATTAAAAACATGAAGAATGCTTGTTTTTAAAAGCTTTTAAGTTGTTTTTTAGTAACATGGCAATAGTCATTGGTCCCACGCCACCTGGAACGGGTGTAATATAACTACATTTTTTGGAAACATTTTCATAGTCCACATCACCAACAATTTTGTAACCCTTTTCAGAATTATCTGGAACTCTTGTTATACCAACATCAACAACAACAACTCCCTTCTTTAGCATATCCTCTTTTAAAAAGTTAGGTATACCAAGGGCAGAAATAATAATGTCAGCTTCTAGAGTTAAATTTTTAATATTAGAAGTTCTACTGTGAGCTAAGGTTACAGTTGAATTTCCTGGGTTTGTTTTAAGACCCATCAATATACTGATTGGTTTACCAACAATATCAGATCTGCCTAAAACTACAGTATTTTTTCCCTCAGTTTGTACTTTGTATCTTTTTAAAAGTTCTATAATACCAGAGGGAGTTGCAGAAATAAAGGTTGGCAAATTTAAAGACATTTTGCCAAAATTTGTAGGATGAAAACCATCAACATCTTTATCTGGATCTACAGCCATTAATATAGTTTGAGTATCAATGTGACTGGGAAGAGGTAACTGAACAATATAACCATCAATAGAATCATTTTTATTTAATTCTTCAACTTGATTTAAAAGTTCATCTTCAGTTGTTTCGTCTGGTAATTTTATTAGTGTTGACTCGTAACCAACCTTTTCACATGCTTTTACTTTACTTCCAACATATGTCAAACTGGCACCATCATTACCAACTATTACCGCAGCAAGATGAGGTGGGCGATTACCGGATTCAGTAATTTTTTTGACCTCTTCAGCAATTTCACTTTTAATATCATTGCTGGTCTTTTTTCCGTCTAAAATTATCATATTATTGTTTAAAATTTTGCATCATGCTCATTAGCTTTGAGGCCCCTCCTGACTGCACCATTTTCATCATCTTTGACATTTGCTCAAATTGTTTTAATAAAGCATTTAGCTCTGATATATCCCTTCCAGCCCCTTTTGCAATTCGCTTTTTTCTGCTGTGATCTATAATTTTTGGATTACTTCTTTCAATAGGAGTCATTGAATGTATCATTGCTTCTACGTATTTAAAAGAATCATTGTCAATGTCAATATTTTTCATCTGACTCATACCAGGGATCATATTCATGGTATCTTTTAAATTTCCCATTTTTTTTATTTGATTTATTTGATTGAGAAAATCATCAAATCCAAATTTGTTCTTAGCAATTTTTTTACTTAGTTCTCTAGCTTTTTTCTCATCATAAACTTCTTGAGCTTTTTCAACTAATGAAACAACATCACCCATACCAAGAATTCGATCAGCCATTCTCTCAGGATAAAAAATATCAAGAGCGTCAAGTTTTTCACCAATCCCAACAAATTTTATTGGCTTGCTTACCACTGATTTAATTGTGAGTGCTGCTCCTCCCCTAGTATCACCATCTAATTTCGTTAAAACTACTCCGTCAAAGTTTAAGACATCATGAAAAGCTTTGGCAGTATTCACTGCGTCCTGGCCAGTCATTGAATCAACAACGAATAGAATTTCTGAGGGATTTACCGATTCATTTATATTACTAATTTCAACCATCAATTTTTCATCAACAGCCAATCTACCAGCAGTATCAATAATTATAATATTATTCTTTTTTTCTTTGGCGTAATTGAGAGATTTTTTTGCTATGCCAATCGGATCATTATTTCCCTCCTCGGAATAAACTTCAATACCAATACTACTACCCAAGACTTTTAATTGTTCAATGGCTGCAGGGCGATAAACATCACATGCAACCAACAGAGGGTTTTTACCTTTTTTCTTTTTTAAATAATTTGCTAGTTTTCCTGCAAAAGTTGTTTTACCAGAACCTTGCAGACCTGCTAAAAGAATTATTGAGGGATTATCTGAAAGATTAATACCGACATTTTCACTCCCCATTAGTTCAGTTAGTTCATCTTTGACTATTTTGACCATCAACTGACCGGGTCGAAGGTCTGTCAATACATTTCTACCTATTGCTTTTTCTTTTACAGAGTTTGTAAAATCCTTTGCAATTTTGTAGCTAACATCAGCATCTAATAGAGCTCTTCTTACCTCTTTCAACGTTTCAGCAACATTTATTTCAGTTATTTTACCGTGACCTTTTAAGGTATGAAATGCTTTATTTAGTTTTTCTGTTAGATTATTAAACATAAGATTTCAAATTTAATATTATTTGGAATGAATATCGCTTTTCATTTTATAAATAACCAAAACATGTGGAAAAGTAATTGCTGCTAGAAATGAGAAAAATATTGCGAGACTAAAATCGATGTTATTTTTTAAAATCAAATACATAACAACCAAAAAAACTAATGCTAATAACCAATATACAGCACCTTTTAACAAAAATTTTTTGAAATTTTCTGCTTTAGTAGAATCACCGAAAAGATAATCTGATTGTTCTATTATTGACGGTATACTGTGAAAGAAAACAAAATAAATAGCAAAAGCTGGTAGTAATTCATAAGTAAAAAACACTAACAACATAACCACTAATAAAGCCAACTGATGCAATAATTGTTTTTTTAAAATTTGGTAATTTAGAATTATAAGAAGCAAAGTACATAAAGAAGAAAAAATAAATCCTCCTGAATAAATATTTTCTGATATATGGATTTTAGTTATTTCAAAAACAATATTTGAAACATCACTTTGATTAAATAGAAATAGAATGGAAAAAATAAGAAGTCCAAAGAAAAAGTAAAATAGTGAAATTGATTTGGATTGATTACTTCCAAATATTGTCCACTGTTGTTCACCAAAGTGGTATGCACTAAACAAGACAAAAAAAAGTAATGAAATCTCTGAAAAAAGAAAGAAAAGAACAGATATTAACAAAACTATAGACAAGTACTTTACGGTGCTTCTTATAACTATCTTTTTAGTCTGTTTTTTTCCTTTTAATAAAATTAAAATATCGTTAGCTCCGTGAATAATACCAAAAGTTAAGATTAAACCATAGCAAGCAAAATAAAAGTATTCAGAATTTAGATGATTGCTTACAAATACAGAGAATAAACTCAAAATCATTGTCAACTTAAATGATAGATTGTCTGAGTAATTATTTTTAGTCAAGTGGAAATAATTAATTTGCTTAAAGTTAATTAAAATATAAAAATGTTGATATTTTACATGTAATATCCTAATTATGAATATGATACAGAAAAATTCTTTTGTTTAATAATTTACCTTAAAGAACTAGTTTTTAGTGTCAAATGTTTATAAAAAACAGTTTTTTTTTGACATATTTCTACTTATTAACATAATTTTTACTATTTTGGGCCACATTAAAACAAATAATTAATTATTATGGAAAATTTATTTAATATTTTTTTAGCAGGAGAAGTAGTAGTTCCTACAAATCCTACTGAATTTACATTCTGGATCGGTGCCATGGCCATGGGAGCTGCTTCAGTATTCTTTCTACTGTCTCTAGATGCAGGTGGTGGAAAATGGAGAAATTCTATGCTTGTATCAGCTTTGATTACAGGTATTGCTGCTGTTCATTACCTATACATGAGAGATGCATATGCTGCTATGGGTGATGAAGGTGTTACAGCTTTTAGATATGTGGATTGGATTTTAACAGTTCCACTAATGTGTGTTGAATTTTATTTAATTCTTCAAAAAGCAGGAGCACAGAAAAGTTTATTATGGAATATGATCTTCCTATCAACTGTAATGCTTGTCACAGGTTATGTAGGTGAGGCTGGACTAGGTAACGCTGCCTTTTGGGGTGGTGTTTCAGGTGCTGCTTATTTCTTTATCTGTTATATTTTATGGTTTGGTAGTGCTGGTGAACTTGCTAACAAAGCAGGTGGTGCAGTATTAGAAGCTTTTACAGCTCTAAAATGGTTCGTTCTTGTAGGTTGGGCTATTTATCCAATTGGATATATGGCAGGAACTGAAGGATGGTACTCAAGTTTCTTCGGAGGTTTAGACGGATCTATGCAGTTAATTTACAACATCGGTGATGCTATCAACAAGATTGGTTTCGGCCTTGTTATTTATAACTTAGCAGTAGCTAAATAATTTAACAACTAACCTTTGTTAATGACCACCTCAGAAATGAGGTGGTTTTTTTTTACATTCTATTTGGTACTGAAATCCCCAACAAACCCATTGATTTCTCAATTTGTATTGCAACTTTTTCAGAAAGATATACTCTAAATGAATTTATATTTTTATTACCCAAAATAGTGTGCGTTTGATAGTACGAATTATACAATTTAACAACTTCATAAATATGATTTGCTATAAGTGATGGATTTAGTGTTTTTACTGAGTTGTTCAATATATTTTTAAACTCACACAATAAAATAATTAGTTCTTTCTCTTTTTGGGCTAATTTCAACTCATTAAATTCATATGTAGTATTACAATTTTTACTTAAAATTGATTTAATCCTTGCGTAAGTATATTGAATGAAAGGACCTGTATTACCATTAAAGTCAATAGATTCCTCTGGATTAAATAATATTTTCTTTTTGGGATCCACTTTAAGTATATGATATTTAAGCGCACCTAATGCAATAGTTTTATATAATTGTTTTTTTTCAGAATCAACCAAATCATTAATCTTACCTAGCGTATCTGAAATAACTTTAGCTTTATCAATCATTGAAGAAATTAACTCGTCTGCATCAACCACTGAGCCTTCCCTACTTTTCATTTTACCTGAGGGTAGATCAACCATACCGTAGCTTAAATGCTGAAGTTTATTAGCCCAATTATAATTAAGCTTATCTAAAATTTTAAATAAAACCTTAAAATGATAATCTTGCTCATTTCCAGTGGTATAAATCATTCCACTCAATTTCGGATTATTTTGGTACCTCAGGTAGGCTGTGCCTAAATCTTGTGTCATGTAAACTGATGTACCATCAGACCTGATTAGAATTTTTTCATCAAGACCTTCAGCAGTTAGGTCGACCCAAACAGAATTATCTTGTTTTTTAAAAAAAAGACCACTTTTTAAGCCCTTTTCAACGATTTCTTTACCTATTAAATAAGTTTCACTTTCGAAATATTCAGAGTCAAATACCACATCTAACTTTTCTAAAGTTTCATTGAAACCATCTATAACCCATGAATTCATTTTTTTCCAAACTTTAATCACTTCATCATCTTTTTTTTCCCATTTTCTCAGTAGATTTTGTGAATCTTTAAGGATTGGGGCATTTTCCTCGGCGTACTTTTTATCTTTCCCATTTTTAATGAGGTTCGTCACTTGATTTTCATATTCTTGATTGAATTTCACATAGTAATCACCAACATAATGGTCACCCTTAGTTTTATTTTTAGTAGGATCTCCATTATTACCAAATTTCATCCATGCAATCATTGATTTACAAATATGAATTCCTCTGTCGTTAATTATTTGCGTTTTATGAATCTCATATCCGGAATAATCAAGTATTTTGGAAACTGAATCTCCCAATAAAATATTTCTTATGTGGCCAAGATGAAGGGGCTTATTTGTATTTGGAGAGCAAAATTCAATAATTTTTAATTCATTATTAGGCTTGCATTCTTGAGTTGGGTTAATATTTTTGAGTGTATTAATTAAGTACTCACTTGTAAAATTTAAATTCAAAAAACCCTGAATTACATTATGTGAACTGATAATAAATTTTTCAGTATTGATGAAATTAACAATTTCAGACGAAATTTCCTTTGGAGATTTTTTAATTCTTGGAATTAATGGGAATAAAACAACTGTATAAAAACCATCAAATTCCTTCTTAGTTTTAATAATTTCAAAATTAAAATCACTAATTGAGTACTTTTCAGAAACATACTCCTGAAGTTTTTGAGTTAAGTATTCTGTTATTATCATGCTAAGAATTTATCTTTTATCAATACTGATAAATTCTCTTAATTTTTCTCCAGTATAAATTTGCCTTGGTCTACCAATTGGTTCTTTTTTTGTTCGCATTTCTCTCCAATGAGCAATCCATCCAGGAAGTCTACCTAATGCAAACATTACAGTAAACATCTCATTAGGTATGTTAAGTGCCTTGTATATAATTCCAGAATAAAAATCAACATTTGGATACAGTTTTCGATCGATAAAGTATTGATCTTTTGAGGCTTCTATTTCAAGGTTTTTAGCTATATCTAATATAGGATCATTAATGCCTAAGTCATGTAAAACTTCATGTGCAGCTTTTTTTATAATTTTTGCTCTTGGATCAAAATTTTTATAAACTCTGTGTCCAAACCCCATTAACCTAAATGTATCGTTTTTATCTTTTGCTTTATTAATGTATGCACTTATGTCGCCACCATTATTTCGAATGGATTCTAACATTTCAAGCACAGCTTGATTTGCACCGCCATGGAGTCTACCCCACAGAGCGGATATTCCAGATGATATAGATGCAAATAATCCAGCTTGAGAGGAACCAACGATTCTCACAGTAGATGTTGAACAATTTTGTTCGTGGTCTGCATGCAAAATCAGCAGTTTATTAATTGCATTTACAACAACTTTATTTTCAACATACTTTTTATTGGGCATTTTGAACATCATCTTTGTAATATTTTCAACGTAACCTTGACTAAAGTCTCCATACTCGAGCGGCAAACCCCTTCTTCGTCTAAATACCCATGCTACAAGAATCGGAATTTTTGCCAAAAGGTTTAAAAACGCATCATACATTTCCTCTTCGTTCGTTACATCGACAGATGAGGGATCAAATGCAACAAGTGAGCTAGTTAGGCTAGATAACATTCCCATTGGGTGTGCTGACCTTGGAAAAGTTTCTAATATTTTTTTTACATCTTCATCCAAAACTGACCTCTCTTGAATATCGACAAGTAATTTTTTATACTGTTTTTTTGTTGGAAGTTCACCATAGATTAATAGATGTGAAACTTCTAAAAAATCTGCATTGTTAGCCAAATCTTCAATTGAGTAGCCTCTGTATCTTAATATTCCATTATCGCCATCTAGGAAAGTTACCTTACTTTCACATGACCCTGTATTCTTGAAACCTGGGTCAAGCGTAATAAAGCCACTATCTGTTTTCAATCTGCTTATATCAATACCAATTTCATTTTCTGAACCTATAATGACATCCAATTCAATAGCTTTTCCTTCAAATGTTAATTTAGCTTTTTTCATATTGCAAAGTTAAGAAAAAGGGTTGTTAAATTAAAAACTGAAGGCATCTTTGCCTGGGAAAACAGCATTCTTACCCAACCTTTCTTCAATTCTAAGCAGTTGATTGTACTTGGCCATTCTATCAGATCTAGACATAGAACCAGTTTTGATTTGACGTGTATTTAAGGCAACTGAAAGATCAGCTATAGTACAATCTTCAGTTTCACCTGATCTGTGTGACATTACTGTTGAGTAATTATTTTTTTGTGCAAGTTTGACAGCGTTTATTGTTTCTGTCAGCGTACCAATTTGGTTAACTTTAATCAAAATAGAATTTGCGATACCATTATCGATTCCATCTTTCAAAATTTTTTCATTTGTAACAAAAAGGTCATCTCCAACTAACTGGCATTTGGCACCTGATTGAATTGTAGAAGTCTTCCAACCATCCCAATCGTTTTCATCCATTCCATCTTCAATTGAAATAATAGGGTATGAATCTATTAATTTATCTAAGTAGTGGGATTGTTCTGTAGATGTTAACTTCAATGGGTTATTGGGTTGAAAGGTAGAATAATCGTATAAACCATCTCTATAAAACTCAGATGATGCACAATCTAATGCAAGAAAAACATCAATACCAGGCTTATAACCAGATTTTTCAATTGAATGTAAAATTGTTTCGATAGCATCCTCCGTTCCAGACAATTTTGGCGCAAAACCACCTTCATCTCCAACTGCTGTACTTAAATTTCTTGATGAAAGAATGGATTTTAAATTATGAAATATCTCAGAGGCAATTTTGAGAGAATGTGAGAAAGTATGCGCACCTACTGGCATGATCATAAACTCTTGGAAAGCAATCGGAGCATCTGAATGAGAACCACCATTAATAATATTTATCATAGGAACAGGTAATTCACGTACATTACTACCCCCAATATTCTCATATAAAAATTTGTTTTGTACATTACTTGATGCTTGCGCACACGCTAAAGAGACTCCCAAAATTGAGTTAGCACCAAGCTTAGACTTATTATTTGTACCGTCTAAATCAATCATCAATGTATCAATACCACTTTGATCATGAACATCAAATCCAATTAATTTTTTTGCAATTATGTTATTAATATTGGCAACAGCATTTAAAACACCTTTTCCCACATAATCAGACCCACCATCTCTCAGTTCTATTGCTTCTTTTTTTCCAGTTGATGCACCAGATGGCACAGCAGCTCTTCCTTTGTGATTGCTAGATGTGATTACATCAACCTCTACAGTAGGATTACCCCTCGAGTCAAAAATTTGTCTTGCTTTAATTTCTTTTATTACTTCCATTTTACTTAAACATTGAGACAAAGTCGTCAAATAAATATGATGAGTCATGAGGCCCTGCACTTGCCTCAGGATGATATTGAACTGAGAAACATTTTTTATTTTTTATCTTAATTCCTGCTACTGTATTATCATTTAAGTGCATGTGTGTTACCTCAATATTCTTATTTTTTTCTGCATCTTTTTTATCAATGGCGAATCCATGGTTTTGAGATGTAATCTCACCTTTACCGGTTTTTAAATTTATAACAGGATGGTTAATACCTCTATGGCCATTTTTCATCTTATAAGTTTTTATACCATTTGCTAATGCAATTACCTGATGACCTAAGCATATTCCAAATAGAGGTTTTCCAGATTTCAAAATTTGTTTTGTGATATTTATAGCATTTTTCAAAGGCTCAGGATCTCCAGGCCCATTAGAAATAAAATATGCATCAGGACCCCAATCGCTCATTTTTTTAAATGAGGAAGAATGTGGAAACACCTTTAAATAACAATTTCTTTGTGATAGGTTTCTTAAAATATTTCTTTTAACACCTAAATCCAAAACAGCAACTTTATATTTTGAAATTTCATTACCATAAAAATAAGGCTGTTTTGTAGAAACATTTGATGCAAGCTCAAGACCTGCCATTGATGGTATCTCTTTGAGTTGAGATTTAAGTTTTTCAACATCTGGATTAGATTGAGTACTTATGACAGCATTCATAAAACCATTGTCTCTTATATAACTGACAAGCGCTCGAGTATCGACATCAGAAATACATACAATTTTATTCTTCTTTAAAAATTCCTGTAGAGATGATGTTTCACCATATCGCGAGTGGTAAAAGCTAAAGTTTTTACATATTAACCCAGCTATTTTAACCGAGCCGGATTCGACTTCATTTTTAATAACACCATAATTACCAATGTGCGCGTTAGTCATAACCATGATCTGACCATCATAAGAGGGATCAGTAAAAATTTCCTGATAACCAGTCATACCGGTGTTGAAACACAATTCTCCAAAAGAAGTGCCCTCAAAACCAATAGATTTACCAAAAAAAATAGTTCCATCTTCGAGAATTATTAAGGCTTTTTTACGGAACTTATACTTGCTCAACTTAAGAAGTAATGTTTTACTAAAATTAGTATAAAAAAAAAGATAAACCGAAGTTTATCTTAAGAAGTTATCAATACTGTGATAAATTCTAATTTTCTTTTTTCTGTTTACCATCTTCATCATTTAAATCTTCGGATGGATCAGAATTTTCAGCAGGAGCTTCATCAGCAGGAGCTTCTTCTACAAGAGCTTCATCAGCAGGAGCTTCATCAGCAGGAGCTTCATCAGCAGGAGCTTCATCAGCAGGAGCTTCTTCTACAAGAGCTTCTTCTACAGGAGCTTCATCAGCAGGAGCTTCATCAGCAGGAGCTTCTTCTACAGGAGCTTCTTCCACAGAAGTTTCATCAGCAGCATTAGCCAATTCACTCGGTATTTTATCAGTTGATTTTTTCTTTCTTCTTCTTCTTCTTCTGGATTCAGGTTTAGATTGAGAATACAATTCATTGTAATCCACTAGCTCAATCATTGCCATATCAGCATTATCTCCGGATCTATTGCCGAGTTTTATAATTCTGGTATAACCACCAGGCCTATCTCCTATTTTGACAGCTACCTCTCTAAATAGTTCTGTTACAGCATATTTATTTCTTAAGTATTTAAAAACAATTCTTCTGTTGTGAGTTGAATCAGTTTTGGACTTCGTGATAATTGGTTCAATAAAAAGCTTTAATGCTTTTGCTTTTGCCAAGGTTGTATTAATTGATTTGTGCTCAATTAAAGATGAACCCATATTTGCAAGCATGTATTTCCTATGCCCTCTTTTTCTACCTAAATGTGGATTTTTTTTGCGATGTCTCATTTATATTTTATTCTTTATCAAGTTTATATTTTGACAAATCCATACCGAAATTCAATCCTTTGACTAAAACTAATTCTTCCAACTCGGTTAATGATTTTTTACCAAAGTTTCTAAATTTCATTAAGTCTGTTTTGTTGAACGAAACTAGGTCACCAAGGGTATCAACCTCAGCAGCTTTTAAACAATTCAAAGCTCTAACAGATAAATCCATATCAATCAGCCTAGTCTTTAATAATTGACGCATATGAAGAGACTCTTCATCATAGGTTTCAGTTTGAGCAATTTCATCCGCCTCTAAGGTTATTCTTTCATCTGAAAACAACATAAAATGGTGAATTAAAACCTTTGCTCCCTCAGTTAATGCGTCCTTTGGCTCAATTGAGCCATCGGTAATAATCTCAAGAACAAGTTTTTCATAATCTGTTTTTTGCTCAACTCTAAAGTCTTCGATGGAATATTTGACATTTTTAATAGGGGTGAAAACTGCATCCATAAAAATAGTTCCAAGTGGGGCACCAATTTTTTTATTCTCTTCGGATGATACATAACCTCTACCTTTCTCAATATTTAACTCAAAGTTGAGATCAACATTCTTTTCCATATTACATAAAACTAAATCTGGATTTAATATTTCAAAGCCAGATATAAATTTTTGCAAATCTCCAGCAGTTAATTTTTCTTGCATTTTAACAGATACTGAAACACTTTCATTTTCAACGCTATCAATTTGTCTTTTTAACCTGACCTGTTTTAGATTTAGAATAATTTCTGTAACATCCTCAACAACACCAGGAATAGTTGTGAATTCATGTTCTATGTTGTCAAATTTAACCGATGTTATTGCAAACCCCTCCAATGAAGATAATAATACTCTTCTAAGAGCATTACCGACCGTTAGGCCATAACCAGGTTCAAGGGGACGAAATTCAAACTTTCCTTCATGTTTGCTTGAATCAATCATAATTACTTTGTCCGGTTTTTGAAATTTAAATATTGCCATAATTTTATTGTGTTATTTAGAGTATAGTTCTACTATTAATTGTTCTTTTATATTTTCTGGGATTTGTTCTCTTTCAGGAAGCTTATTGTAAACACCCTCCATTTTATCAGCGTCCCAAGTAATCCATTCATATGATGTACTGTTCTGTAATGAGCTTTCAATTGATAAAAGAGATTTGGATTTTTCTCTGACCCCAACTGTCTCAGAAACTTTAATAGTTCGAGATGGTATATTACAAATTTTTCCATTTACAACAATATGTTCATGACTTACTAGCTGTCGAGCAGCACTTCTTGAGGGGGCAATTCCCATTCTATAGACCAAATTATCCAGCCTTGATTCGCATAGTTGTAAAAGAACTTCACCAGTGATACCTTTACTTCTACTAGCTTTCTCAAATAAATTTTTGAATTGCTTTTCAAGGATACCATAGAGGTATTTAGCCTTTTGTTTTTCCATTAGCTGAATTGCATATTCAGACTTTTTTTGCCTTCTCTTGTTCTGCCCGTGTTGACCTGGGGGATAATTCTTTTTTTCGAAAGATCTGTCAGGTCCAAAAATTGGCTCACCAAATTTTCTTGAAATTTTTGTTTTAGGTCCTATATATCTTGCCATAATATTATTTTCTTTTAAACTCTTCTTCTTTTTGGTGGTCTGCACCCATTGTGAGGGATTGGTGTTTTATCAAATATTTCTGTTACCTCAACACCAGCATTATGTATACTTCTTATTGCGGACTCTCTTCCATTGCCTGGTCCTTTTACATAAACCTTGACCTTTCTCATACCAGCCTCATGAGCAATTTTAACTGCATCTTCAGCTGCCAACTGTGCTGCATATGGTGTATTTTTTTTAGAACCTCTAAAACCCATTTTTCCTGCAGAAGACCATGAAATCACTTCTCCTTTATTATTGGTAAAAGAAATAATGATATTATTAAATGTAGCATTAATATGAACTTCGCCGAATGACTCAACTACCACTTTTCTTTTTTTATTTACTGCCTTTGCCATAATTAAATTTTACTTAGTTACCTTCTTTTTATTTGCTACTGTTTTTCTTTTTCCTTTTCTAGTTCTAGAATTATTTTTTGTCCTTTGCCCTCTTAAAGGAAGACCGATTCTGTGTCTAATTCCTCTGTATGAACCTATATCCATCAATCTTTTTATATTGATTTGGTTTTCAGCCCTCAACTCCCCCTCAATTGTTAGTTTTGATACCTCAGCTCTAATATTAGCTGTTTCCTCATCACTCCAATCCAAAACTTTCTTTTCTTCACTTACATTTGCATTGGTGAGTATTTTTTTTGCTCTGCTTGAACCAATTCCAAAAATGTAAGTTAATGCAACTACACCTCTTTTTTCTTTTGGAATATCTATACCTGAAATTCTTGCCATATTAACCTTGTCTTTGTTTGAACCTTGGGTTCTTTTTATTAATTACATATAATTTCCCCTTTCTTCTAACAATCTTGCACTCGGGACTTCTTTTTTTTATTGATGCTCTTACCTTCATATTAATATCTAAAAGTTATTCTTGCTTTTGTTAAATCATAAGGACTCATTTCTAATTTTACCTTATCACCGGGTAATAATTTTATATAAAACATCCTCATTTTACCCGAAATATGAGCAGTTACAATATGACCATTTTGAAGCTCAACTCTAAACATTGCATTAGAGAGAGCCTCTACAATTACACCATCTTGTTCTATTGCTGCTTGTTTTGCCATATTTACGCTACTCTTCTAGTTTTTCCTGTTTTCATTAAACCATCATAATGCCTGTTCAATAGATAGGCATTTATTTGTTGTATTGTATCAATTGCAACACCTACCATAATTAGCAACGATGTTCCTCCAAAAAATAAAGCCCAACCTTGCTGAATTTGCATCAAAGCAACAATAACAGCTGGTAATACTGAAATTAATGCTAAGAATATTGATCCTGGAAATGTTATTAATGACATTATTTTATCCAAAAACTCAGATGTTTCCCCCCCAGGTTTAATTCCAGGAACAAAACCACCACTTCTTTTTAAGTCATCAGCCATTTTGTTGGTAGGTACTGTGATTGCGGTATAAAAATATGTGAATAATATAATTAGTAGGCCAAACAAAATGTTGTAGGCCAAACCAAACATATTAGAGAATGCCGCTTGCATCCACTGTCCAAACGCTCCTCCAATCATCTGACCGAGATAAGCAGGAGCAAACATGATTGCTTGAGCAAAAATTATCGGCATCACTCCGGATGCATTTAACCTTAAAGGGATATACTGTCTTTTTGAGTACAAACTACTAGACCCGGAAATAGATCTTCTTGCATACTGAACAGGGATTTGCCTGACAGCTAAAACCAATAGTATACAAAGAGCAACTACTATAAACCATATTAGAACCTCAATAGCTATCATAATCCATCCACCTGAGCTCGATAATTGGGAAATAACTTCTTGCGTGAATGAAAGAGGAAGGGATGCTATAATACCTACTGTAATTAGTAAGGATATTCCATTACCAATTCCCCTGTCAGTTATTTTTTCGCCCAACCACATTGCAAAAATACATCCTGTAACAAGAATTATAACAGCTGGCACAATGAAGAAAACACCTTTACCAAGCACAAACGCAGAGTCAGGAACACCAAGTGCTCCTAAGCCATATAGATATGCTGGTGCCTGAACTACACATATTGCAATTGTTAACCATCTTGTTATCTGGGTAATAGTTTTTCGACCGCTTTCTCCTTCTTTTTGAAGTTTTTGCAAATAAGGAACAGCTACGCCCATAAGTTGCACAACAATTGAAGCAGAAATGTAGGGCATAATACCCAATGCAAAAACTGATGCATTGGCGAATGCACCACCAGTGAATGCGTTAAGTAAACCAAGTAAACCACCACCACCAGCAATCTTAGCATCAGCAATTACGTTGTAGTCAACGCCAGGCAAAACGACCTGAGCACCCAACCTATAGATAGCTAAAAAGAAAAGGGTGATCAAGATTCTATTCTTCAATTCATCGATAGCCCAAATATTTTTTAATATTTCAATAAATTTTAGCATCTAAATAACTTTTGTTTCGCCTCCTGCTTTTTCAATTGCTTCAACAGCAGACCTTGAAAATTTGTGGGCCTCTACTTTTACTGGTGAGTTGATTGAACCACGTCCTAAAACTTTTACTAAATCATTTTTCTTCACCAAATTATTAGCAATCATTACTTCCAAATTAACATTACCTTTCTTTATTTTCTTAGCATCAACTAATTCTTGAATAGTATTAATGTTTACTGGCTTATATTCCTTTCTATTGATATTTTTAAAACCAAACTTTGGAATTCTTCTTTGTAGTGGCATTTGGCCACCTTCAAAACCAATTTTCTTTGAGTAACCAGACCTAGATTTGGCACCCTTGTGTCCTCTGGTTGCAGTTCCTCCCTTTCCAGAGCCTTGGCCTCTTCCAATCCTTTTACTCTTTGATTTAACCGATCCTTCTGCAGGCTTTAATTTTGATAAACTCATAACTAATCAATAATCTTAATTAAATGTTCAACTTTTTTTATCATACCCAATATTGAAGGGTCCGGGTTATGCTCAACAACATGTCCTATTCCTCTGAGGCCAAGGGCTTCCAAAGTTTTCTTTTGGTCACCAGGCCTTTTAATTTTACTTCTAATTTGTTTAATCTTAATCTTACTCATTTAAACAATTTTAACCATTATAAATTTTTTCAAGATCAACTCCTCTTTCTTGGGCAACCTTGTATGCATCCCTAAGTTGAAATAATGCATCAAAAGTTGCTTTTACAACATTGTGTGGGTTAGATGAGCCCTGAGATTTTGAAAGAACATCTTGAATACCAACAGATTCTAAAACAGCTCTAACAGCTCCACCTGCAATAACACCAGTACCCTGTGAAGCTGGTTGAATGTAAACCCTTGCTCCGCCATGCTTACCCTTTTGTTCGTGAGGAATAGTCGAACTTGATAATGGTATTTTTACTAAACTTTTCTTAGCATTTTCAACTGCTTTAGCAATTGCAATAGAAACTTCTTTGGCTTTACCTAAACCATGACCAACGACACCTTCCTCATTACCAACAACAACAATTGCTGAAAAACCAAAAGCTCTACCACCCTTAGTAACCTTAGTAACACGCTGAATACTAACAAGTCTGTCTTTTAATTCTAACCCTCCAGGCTTAACAAATTCAATATTCTTTTTTTTCATTTTTTATAAATTTAATCCAGCTTCTCTTGCTCCATCGGCTAATGATTTGACCCTTCCGTGATACAGATATCCATTTCTGTCAAAAGACACAGCCTTTATTCCAGCCTTTAGAGCTTTATTACCAATCGAAACACCAACTTGTTTTGCTACTTCGGTTTTATTATTAGAGGACAGTTTTAAATCCTTATCAATTGAAGAAGCCGATACAAGA
This sequence comes from uncultured Bacteroidota bacterium, assembly GCA_902614065.1. GTDB lineage: Bacteria > Bacteroidota > Bacteroidia > Flavobacteriales > Flavobacteriaceae > Eutrophosalina. Next base: position 38,029 of record CACMJT010000009.1, read on the forward strand.
GTTTTCTCTTCCTTATCATTAATAATCTGAGCATATATTGCTTTATTACTTCTGAAGACAGTCATTCGCGGTCTTTCGGATGTACCAAAAACAACTTTTCTAATTCTCTTTTTAATCTTATTTCTCTTTTTTGTCTTTGTATTCATAATTACTATGCAGATTTACCTGCTTTTCTTCTAATCTCTTCACCAACAAATTTTACTCCTTTACCCTTGTAAGGCTCAGGCTTTCTATATGATCTGATTTTTGCAGCAACCATGCCAACAAGTTGCTTATCGTAAGATGTTATATTAATAATAGGATTCTTTCCTTTCTCGTTAACTGTCTCAATTTTTATTTCATCAGGAAGCATCATAACTATATTGTGAGAAAACCCAAGTGACAAGTCTAGTTTTTGTCCAGAGCTTTGCGCTCTGTAACCAACACCAACAAGTTCTAAACTTTTTTTCCATCCTTGAGAAACTCCAACAACCATATTACAAATTAATGACCTGTAAAGACCATGCTTTGCCTTGTGTTCCTTTGATTCAGAATTTCTTTTTACAATTAATTGATTTTCTTCTTTGGAAACAGAAACTCCATCAAAGTTTTGACTTAGTGTACCAAGTTTTCCTGAAACCTTTACAGAATCTGAGTGTATTTCTACATTAACTCCCTCAGGGACTACTATTGGATTATTTCCTATTCTTGACATTATTAATATACATTACAAATTATTTCTCCACCAAGATTTTCTCTCTTTGCCTTTTTCCCTGTCATCAAACCTTTTGAGGTAGAAACTATATTCACTCCCAAACCATTTAAAACTCTAGGTAATTCTGAACTTGACGAATATCTTCTGAGCCCAGGCTTGCTAACTCTTTCAATCTTCTTAATAACTGGTTCTTTTGTGATCTGGTTATATTTAAGAGCAATTTTAATTGAACCTTGTGTTGTGTCATTTATAAACTGGTAGTTTAAAACGAACCCTTGATCGAATAAAATTTTAGTGATTTCCTTCTTTATTTTTGATGATGGAATAACAACAGTTCTCAATCCTGCTGAGTTTGCATTTCTAATTCTTGTTAAAAAATCTGCTATCGGATCTGTATTCATATCTATTTAATTTACCAACTTGCTTTTCTTACACCTGGAATTAATCCTTTATTTGCCATTTCACGAAACTTAACTCTTGAAATACCAAAATGTCTCATGTAGCCCTTTGGCCTACCAGTAATTTTACATCTGTTGTGAGCTCTAACTGGAGATGAATTCTTGGGTAACTTTTGAAGCCCCATATAATCTCCAGCATCTTTCAATGCCTTTCTTTTTTCAGCATATTTAAGACACATTTTAGCTCTTTTTACCTCGCGGGCTTTCATTGATTCTTTTGCCATATTTTAATTTTTATTGAATGGTAACCCCAATTCTTTTAATAATGTTTTTGCCAAATTATCTTCATTTGTAGATGTAACAAATGTTATATCCATTCCAGAAATCTTATTTATTTTGTCGATATCAATTTCAGGAAAAATTATCTGCTCTGTAACTCCTAGAGTATAATTTCCTCTTCCATCAAAACCTGAATTTTTAACGCCTTGGAACTCTCTAACCCTCGGCAAAGAAGCAGTAATTAACCTATCTAGAAACTCATACATTCTATCGCCTCTCAAAGTTACTTTAGCTCCAATAGGCATTCCTTTTCTCAGTTTGAATGCTGAAATATCTTTCTTTGATTTGGTAGCAACAGCTTTTTGACCAGAGATCAAGGTTAATTCCTCAACTGCATGATCTATAATTTTTTTATCAGCTACTGCAGCACCAACACCCTTGCTAATTACAATCTTTTTTAGTTTAGGAACCTGCATTATATTGACCAATCCATGAGACTCCATTATCCTGTTTGTAATAGTTTCTTTATATTCTTTTTTTAATCTTGGAATGTAACTCATTTTAAATTATTTCATTATCTTTTTTGGAATATCGAACTTTCTTATCGTCATCAATTCTAAATCCAACTCTTGTAATTTCACCATCCTTGGTAGTTAAAGAAACGTTTGAGATGTGTATAGATGATTCTTTTTCAGTGATGCCACCTTTAGGATTATTTGAATTTGGCTTGTTATGCTTCTTAACCATGGCAACACCTTCAACAATAACTCTGTTTTTACTTCTAATTACTTTCAAAACTTTTCCAGATGACCCTTTATCATCGCCAGCAATTACTTTCACGGTATCTCCAACTTTAATATTCATATATCTATAAAACTTCAGGTGCCAATGACACAATTTTCATAAAATTTTTATCTCTTAATTCACGAGCAACAGGACCAAAAACCCTTGTACCTCTCAATTCACCTGCAGCATCAAGCAAAACACAAGCATTATCGTCAAATCTAATATAAGATCCATCTTTTCTCCTTACCTCTTTTTGTGTCCTAACAACAACTGCAGTAGATACTTGACCTTTCTTCACTGTGCCATTTGGTGTTGCATTTTTTACAGTAACAACTATTTTATCTCCCAAGGAAGCGTATCTTCTTTTAGTTCCACCAAGGACTCTAATAGTAAGAACTTCTTTGGCTCCTGTATTGTCTGCGACTAATAATCTACTTTCTTGTTGTACCATTACTTAGCTTTTTCTAACACTTTAACCAAACGCCAACATTTATTTTTGCTGATTGGTTTAGTTTCCATGATTTTAACAACATCACCTTCATTACATTCATTTTTTTCATCATGAACATGATATTTTTTTGTTTTTAAAACGAACTTACCGTACTTGGGGTGCTTAACTTTTCCAACTTCCGAAACAACAACAGATTTTTGCATCTTGTTGCTCGTAACTACTCCAATTCTTTCTTTTCTTAAATTTCTATTGTCCATTTTTAGCTAGATTTTCTTTTCGCAAGTTCTGTTTTCATTCTTGCAATTGTTCGTCTATTTTTTCTTATAACCAAAGGGTTTTCGATAGGTGAAACCACATGGGTTAGTTTAGTATCTTCCTGACTTTTAATCAGAGATTCAAGCTTATCAACAAGCTCATCATCAGTTAATATTTTAATCTCACTTTGTTTCATTAGCTTACATATTCATAATCATTAGCAATGACAAATTTTGTCTTTACAGGCAACTTCTGCGAAGCCAACCTCAATGCTTCTTTTGCAATATCGATTGGGACACCAGCAACTTCAAACATAATTTTCCCAGGTTTCACAACGGCAACAAAATATTCTGGAGCACCTTTTCCTTTACCCATTCTAACCTCTAAGGGTTTCTTTGTTATAGGCTTATCAGGAAAAATTTTGATCCACAATTGACCTTCTCTTTTCATGTATCTTGTTGCTGCAATCCTTGCGGCTTCAATTTGTCTGGATGTAATAAACTTTGAGTCCAATGACTTTATTCCAAACATACCATTAGAAAGACGATGACCTCTTTGGGAGAGACCTTTCATTCTTCCTTTTTGCATTTTTCTATATTTCTGTCTTTTTGGAGATAACATATTTAACGCCTTCTTTGTTTATTACCTTTATTTTTTGATGATGCTAAACTCAATCCAACAAGTGGAGATAGCTCTCTTTTACCATAAACTTCACCTTTCATAATCCAAACTTTAACACCCAATCTTCCATAAGTTGTATGAGCTTCAACCAATGCATAATCTATATCAGCTCTAAATGTAGACAATGGGATTCTTCCCTCTTTATAAGTTTCCGACCTGGCCATCTCTGCACCATTCAATCTTCCAGAAATTTGAACTTTAATTCCCTCTGCATTCATTCTCATGGTTGCAGCAATAGCCATTTTAATTGCCCTTCTGTAAGAAATTCTACCTTCAATCTGTCTTGCAATTGACGAAGCAACAAGTTGAGCTTCAAGTTCAGGTCTCTTAATCTCTACGATATTAAGTTGAATATCTTTCTTAGATATCTTTTTTAACTCTTCTTTGAGCTTGTCTACTTCTTGTCCAGCTTTACCAATTATAATTCCAGGTCTAGCTGTGGTGATAGTGATAGTAATAAGTTTTAAAGTTCTTTCAATAATTACACGTGAAACGCTAGCTGTAGATAATCTTGTAAAAATATATTTTCTTATAATTTCGTCTTCCGCTATCATATCTCCATAATTCTTACCACCATACCAGTTGGACTCCCAGCCCCTTATGATTCCTAATCTATTGCCAATCGGATTTGTTTTTTGTCCCATTCTTAATTATTAATTTTATTTAAGTTATCTAGAACCATGGTAACATGATTTGATCTTTTTCTTATCCTGTGAGCTCTTCCTTGTGGAGCAGGCCTTAACCTTTTTAACATACCTGCACTATCTACCTTAATTTCACTAACAATAACATTTTCATTTTCGATATCCATATCAGGATTTTTTTGTTGCCAATTGCTTATCGCAGATAATAACAATTTTTCTAAACGGTTGGAGGCATGTTTCTCACTAAACTTCAAAATTGATAAGGCACTACTAACTTTTTTTCCTCTAATTTGATCAGCGACAAGCCTCATTTTTCTAGGTGAGGTCGGACAATTATTTAAACTCGCAGAAACTATATTTTTCTTTAGTTCTTTCATTGCGTTAGCGCTATTTCTTTTTCTAGAACCCATTTTTATTTACCTTTTTTACCCCCAGCATGACCTCTGAATGACCTTGTGGGTGAAAATTCACCAAGCTTGTGTCCCACCATATTTTCAGTAATATAAACAGGCACAAATTGCCTCCCATTATAAACCGCAATGGTTTGACCGACAAAATCAGGGATAATCATGGATGATCTAGACCACGTTTTGATAACATTCTTTTTATTAGAATCAAGATTTTCTTGAACTCTCTTCAATAAACTTTTGTGTACAAATGGTCCTTTTTTTAGTGATCTAGGCATGATTATTTTCTTCTTTCAATTATAAATTTGTTACTAAATTTCTTTTTATTTCTTGTTCTGTACCCTTTAGCTGGAATACCGTTTTTTGAGCGAGGATGTCCACCAGAGGCTTTACCTTCTCCACCACCCATAGGATGATCAACTGGATTCATAACCACAGCTCTAGTTCTTGGCCTTCTTCCTAACCATCTTGATCTACCAGCTTTGCCCGAAACAACAAGTTGATGATCAGAATTGGAAACTTGACCTATTGTAGCCATTGATTTAACAAGGACAAGCCTTGTTTCACCCGAGGGTAACTTTAATGTAGCAAACTTTCCATCACGAGCCATAAGTTGTGCAAATGAACCAGCACTTCTTGCGAAACTTGCTCCTTTTCCGGGTGTCAACTCAACACAGGAAACCGTAGTCCCAAGTGGAATTGATGATAAAGGCATTGAATTTCCAATCTTAGGCTCAACTTTTTCACCGGAAACAACTTTATCTCCAACTTTTAAACCTTTTAGAGCCACTATGTATCTTTTTTCACCATCCTCAAATTTTGTTAATGCAATAAAGGCTGACCTATTAGGATCATACTCAATTGTCAAAACCTCAGCTTCATCATTAAATCTGTCTCTTTTAAAATCGATAAGTCTATACTTCTTTTTATGGCCTCCCCCTCTAAATTTCATTGTCATTCGGCCTTGACTATTTCGTCCTCCGGACCTTTTTTTAGGCACCAACAAACTCTTTTCTGGTTTTGAAGTTGTAATAGTATCAAAACTATTAACTGTTCTGCCCCTTTGCCCTGGTGTTATCGGTTTAAGTTTTTTGACTGCCATCTATAAGTTATTATAAAAATCAATTGAATCTCCATCTTGGATATCAACTATTGCTTTTTTCTTAATATTTGTTTTTGTTCTTTGAACACCTCTCTTAGTAAACTTTGTTTTTCTTTCAGATCCATAGATTTGTGTTCTTACTTTTTCAACGGTAACATTATACTTATTCTCAACAGCATCTTTAATTTGAATTTTATTAGCTTCCCGATTAACTACAAAAGTGTAACGATTTCTCAACTCACTGTCATTGGTAGCTTTTTCTGTAATAATGGGCTCAAAAATAACTTTCATAATTATGATAATATTGATTCTAATTTAGTTAACGCATTTTCCTCAATTACCAAATGCTGAGCATTTAAGATATTGTACGTAGTAGCTTCAGATTCGGAAACTACTTCATATTTATCCAAATTTCGCGCGGACAAATATACATTTTTATTACCTCCCTCAAGAACGAACAATGTTTTTTTGGTATCTAAGCCAACTGACTTTAAAATTTCAACAAATGTTTTAGTTTTTGGGGTTTTAAATTCCAATTTCTCAATCACGGATATTTCACTATTGGAATACTTCTGGGATAATGCAGATTTACGAGCTAGCTTTTTTACATTTTTATTGACTTTAGAATTAAATTCACGTGTTCTTGGCCCAAATATAGTCCCACCTCCTCTGAATAAAGGGTTCTTGATACTACCAGCACGTGCAGTTCCAGTACCTTTTTGTTTTTTTATTTTCCTAGTACTTCCCTTAATTTCTGCTCTTTCTTTAGTCTTTGCATTACCCTGTCTTTTGTTGGAGAGATGATTTTTAACATCCAAATATTGAGCATGCTCATTAGGTTCTATTCCAAAAATATCCTTAGAAAGCTTTACTTCTCTTCCTGTCGATTTACCTTTGATATTTAAAACTTTTATTTTCATTACTTTTTAATCGATAAATAAGAATTTTTGTGACCAGGTACACATCCTTTTAGGACAATTAGATTTTTTTCAGTTATTACTTTAACAACCTTTAAATTTTGTACAGTAACATTTTCATTTCCAGTTTGACCAGCCATTTTCATTCCTTTGAAAACTCTTGCAGGATATGATGCGGCTCCAATTGAACCAGGTGCGCGCAGCCTGTTATGTTGACCGTGAGTAGATTGGCCAACACCTGCAAAACCATGTCTTTTCACAACACCTTGAAAACCTTTACCTTTTGAAACTCCTGTTACATCTACATACTCACCTTCAACAAATAGGTCAGCAGATAACACATCACCAACTTTCAGCTCATTTTCATAATTTGAAAATTCCATCAGTTTTGATTTGGGTGATTGTTTGCTATTTTTAAAATGACCTAACTCAGATTTAGTAACTAATCTTTCTTTCTTGTCATCAAAACCAACTTGAATAGCATTATAACCATCTTTTTCTATATTTTTTATTTGTGTTACAACACATGGGCCGGCTTGAATCACAGTACAAGCTAGATTGTTGCCTTTATCATCATAAAGACTTGTCATACCTATTTTTTTTCCAATTAATCCTGCCATTTTAATTATACTTTTATTTCGACTTCAACGCCACTTGGCAATTCCAATTTCATCAAGGCATCTATTGTTTTTGACGACGAACTGTATATGTCCAAAAGCCTTTTGTATGATGAAAGTTGAAATTGTTCTCTGGATTTCTTGTTAACATGAGGTGATTTTAAAACTGTAAAAATTTTCTTTTTTGTTGGTAAAGGAATTGGTCCAGTAACAATTGCACCTGTTGTCTTCACTGTCTTTACGATCTTCTCAGCAGACTTATCAACCAAGTTGAAGTCATAAGATTTTAATTTTATTCTGATTTTTTGACTCATAATTATTCTTGATTGTTACCTTTAATAGAAGAGATTACATCCTCTGAAATATTAGATGGTGTTTGAGCATAATGCGAAAACTCCATTGTAGATGTAGCTCTTCCTGAACTTAATGTTCTTAAGGCAGTAACATAACCAAACATTTCAGAAAGTGGAACAATTGCTTTTACTACTTTAGCCCCCGCTCTATCATCCATATTATTAACTTGTCCTCGTCTTCTATTCAAATCACCAACAATGTCACCCATATTTGCCTCCGGAGTTAAAACCTCTAATTTCATCATCGGTTCCATAATTACCGATTTGGCAAGTTTAGCAGCTTCTTTAAATCCAAGTTTTGCGGCCAATTCAAAGGACAAAGAATCTGAATCAACTGGATGGAATGAACCATCATTAAGGGCAACCTTAAGTGAATCAATTTCAAATCCAGCAAGTGGGCCATTTTTCATGGCTTCTTTAAATCCTTTTTCAACAGATGGAATATATTCTTTGGGAATATTACCACCTTTTATGTTATTGACAAATTCAAGTCCAGTTTTACCTTCTTCAGCAGGCTCCATTGTAAACACAATATCTGCGAACTTTCCTCTACCACCTGTTTGTTTTTTATAAACCTCTCTGTGGTTAGCAGATGCCGTAACAGCTTCTTTATACTCTACTTGTGGCTGACCTTGGTTAACCTCAACTTTAAACTCTCTTCTTAAACGATCAACAATAATATCAAGATGTAATTCGCCCATTCCAGAAATAATTGTTTGTCCAGAAGCTTCGTCAGTTTTAACCTGAAAAGTTGGATCTTCTTCAGCAAGCTTTGCCAAAGCCATGCCCAATTTATCAACGTCTGCTTTGGTTTTAGGTTCCACTGCAATACCAATAACAGGATCAGGGAAAACCATACTTTCTAAGACAATGGGGTGTTTTTCTGAACTCAGAGTGTCACCAGTCTTTATGTCTTTGAAACCTACAGCAGCTCCTATATCTCCAGCTTCAATAAAATCAATCGCATTTTGCTTATCAGCATGCATTTGATAAATTCTAGAAATTCTTTCCTTAGATTCTGATCTGTTATTAAATATGTAAGAGCCTGCATCTAATCTTCCAGAATATACTCTGAAAAAAGCTAGCCTTCCAACATATGGATCAGTTGCAATTTTAAAGGCTAAAGCTGAAAACGGTTCAGAAACAACGGGTTTTCTAGAGATTTCAGAACCATCATCTGGGTGGGTTCCTACAATTGCTTCTTTGTCCTCAGGTGAAGGTAAATATCTACAAACACAATCTAATAAGAATTGAACACCTTTATTTTTGAAAGCAGAACCACAAACCATTGGAATAATACTCATATCTTGGGCCGCTTTTCTAAGAGCTTCATGAATCTCTTCCTCAGAAATAGAGTCAGGATTTTCAAAAAACTTTTCTAGCAAATTATCATCATACTCTGCAACTGCTTCAATTAAATTTGCCCTGTACTTCTCCACTTCAGATTTCATATCATCAGGAATATCAACAACATCAAATGTTGAACCCATATTTTCCTCATGCCAAACAATTGCTTGATTTTTTACTAAATCTACAATACCTTTAAAATCTTCTTCTTCGCCAATGGGTAATACAATGGGAACAGCGTTGGATTTTAACATTTCTTTAATTTGGTTACAAACAGCAAGAAAATCTGACCCTTGTCTATCCATTTTATTTACAAAGCCCATACGAGGAACTTTATAATTGTCTGCAAGTCTCCAGTTTGTTTCTGATTGAGGTTCAACACCATCGACAGCACTAAATAAAAAAACAAGACCATCAAGCACTCTCAATGATCTGTTAACTTCAACGGTGAAATCCACGTGTCCGGGTGTATCAATTATGTTGAAATGATAAGGTTTTGATGAATCATTTTTTTTACCCTGATCAGTTGGAAAATTCCATGTACAAGTAGTTGCAGCAGATGTAATAGTTATTCCGCGCTCCTGCTCTTGCTCCATCCAATCCATAGTTGCTGCACCATCATGAACTTCTCCAATTTTATGACTAACACCTGTATAGTAAAGAATTCTTTCAGTAGTTGTAGTCTTACCAGCATCGATGTGCGCGGCAATTCCAATATTTCTTGTGTATTTTAAATCTCTTGCCATGTTTAGAATCTAAAGTGTGAAAATGCTTTGTTAGCCTCCGCCATTTTGTGAGTATCAACCTTTTTTTTGACTGCAGATCCTTCTTCTTTTTCTGCAGCTAATATTTCAGCAGCAAGCTTTTGAGCCATGGACTTCTCATTTCTTTTTCTTGCAAAACTGATTAACCACTTGATAGCAAGTGATATTTTTCTATCAGCTCTTATCTGCATTGGAATTTGAAAAGTAGCTCCACCAATCCTTCTACTTCGCACCTCGACATGAGGCATTACATTTGACAAACCATCTTTCCATATTTCAAGGGATGATTTTTCATTGTCTTGTTTTTTTGTTTCAACAATATCTAATGCTTCATAAAAAATTTTGAGAGCAGTAGATTTTTTGCCATCCCACATAAGATTATTAACAAATCTTGTTACAAGTTGGTCATTAAATTTTGGATCTGGAAGGAGTGGACGTTTTTTAGCTTTTCTTTTTCTCATTTTTATTCAGTTGAGCGGTTCGTAAATTGAACATCATTAACTTTTTGTTTTGGCTTTTTTCGCACCGTACTTTGATCTTCTTTGTAATCTTCCCTCAACACCTGCTGTATCGAGAGCTCCTCTTACAATGTGGTAACGAACTCCAGGAAGATCTTTTACTCTACCACCTCTGACTAAAACAATTGAATGCTCTTGTAAATTGTGGCCTTCTCCCGGAATGTAAGCATTTACCTCAATACCGTTGGTGAGTCTAACCCTCGCAACCTTCCTCATTGCTGAATTTGGTTTTTTGGGTGTAGTAGTGTATACTCGAGTACAGACACCTCTTTTCTGAGGACATGAACTGAGAGAGGCGGACTTACTCTTTTTGACCACCTTTTTTCTACCTTTTCGAACTAATTGCGATATTGTTGGCATATGTTTCCTTCTTTAAAGGTGCGCAAATGTAGGATTTTTTTACAATTATTCAAATCTATTTCAAAAAAAAAAGGACCAAAAATTTGATCCTTTTTTTTCTCGATTAAAATCTCTGAATTAATATCCAGGATTTTGAGTCATTAATGAATTACTATCCATTTCCGACTGAGGTATTGGACAAACTAGTCTAGAACTGTTTGCAGGTAAACCAGCAATTGATTTACCAAACCTCTTTTTATCGTGTAAAATATGACCTTCAAAACCAAGCTCTAATTGTCTTTCATTAAAAATTAGGTCAAGACTTAATGAAGATAGTGCTGGAGCACCAGATCTTCCTCTAAGAGCGTTAATTTCAGTAAGAGGTGCAAGACCTGTACTAGAACCTAATCTAAAGTTAGCTTCAGCTCTAATCAAATGCATTTCTGCAACTCTTATGGTTGGGACATTTCCGTATTCATTAGTATACTTACGTGTTAATATACCACCGTTAAATCCACTGTAATAGAAAAAACCGAGTCTAACATCAGAAGTACTATCAAACAATGTTCTGTAAGTATCAACTACGATATCACCACCTCTACCACCGTAAGGTTGATCAGCATAGTGGCTAATAAGAACATTTGAACCGTCCTGAGAAGTTACCTGAAAAGCAAAAATGTCTTCAGGACCATCGGAGTCATTGTTAAATGCACCAGCAAAACTAGAGGCTAATGAGTGGCCACTATTTTGAAGTACATCATTCGCAGCAGCTAATGCGCTAGCGAAATTACCTTGCTGCAAGTAAACTCTAGCTAGTAAAGCTTGTGCAGCATATCTATCAGCAAACTCACCGTTTGAAGTAGGTAACTTTGCATAAGCATCAGTTAAATCTGAAATTACTTGAGCATAGATCTCATCGGCAGTTGATCTGGCAATATCCAAATCAGCACCATAATTAGTAACTCCAGCAGTTCTTAATGGAACCCCACCAAAGAATTTAACCAAATCAAAATAAGTTAATGCTCTTAAAAATAAAGCCTCTCCTTCAACAGTAGCTCTTTCAGTCGCATCTGAAATATTTGAGCTATTATCCAAAACAAGATTAGCTTGATTGATAACTTCATAAGAATTATTCCAATGACCACCAACCAAACCATTATCACTTAACATTGATTTAGTGAACATCTCTCTTGGTGCAAGGAAAGTACCTTCCCAAGATACCTCATCGTCATTACCGATTAATTCAGACATGATGTGAGAATAACCACCAAAAGTTGAACTCTGACCAGCCTCAGCATAAGTACCAATCAAAACTTTTTTAACACCATCAGCCGTTCCTAAGGCAGCACCAATAGAAACACTTTGAGCTGGTTCTATATCTAACTCAGACTCACAATTTACAAGTCCAAAAGAAAGAAAGATTATAAGTAAAAATTTTAAATTTTTCATTTTTCTATAATTTATTAATTAAAATGTTAGATTAACACCGAGTGAAACAGTTCTTGGGGCAGGTGCAGAATAAAATGTCTGACCACCACCAAAAGTATCAGCCCTAGACTCAGGATCATAACCATCATAATCTGTGATAGTTAACAAATTGATTCCAGAAAGATATATTCTAGCTTTTTCTAAACCAACAGATGAAATCATATCCTGGGGTATAGTGTAAGAAAGATTAAGATCTTTTAATCTAATAAAATCACCATCCTGTAAATATCTAGTCGAATGTTGAGTACCATTACTTCCAACTAAGGCAGCAGCAGGAACATCAGTAATATCACCAGGCTGTCTCCATCTTCTTAACTGATCTCTTGTCTGATTATCAAACCAGTCACCAGCAGTTGATTGGAATCTACCACCAGCATTATAAATGCTAGCACCAAACTCAGCAGAGAAAGTAAATGATAATTCAAAATTTTTGTAAGAAACATAATTTGTCAATCCACCAATAAAATTAGGGAAAGGATTTCCTACAACTTTTCTGAAATCAGCAGAGTAACTTTCTGTTGCAACACCATCAGCATCATAAAACAAGGCATTACCATTGTCAGGATTAACACCAGCGTATTCAACTAGGTAAAATGCACTGATTGGTTCACCTTCTCTTAGAATATTTCTACCACTAATAGCATCTTCACCATTAGGCAATGTCACAACCTCATTTTCATTAGTTGCAAGATTTAAACTTGAAGACCAAGTAAAGTCATTATTTCTAATATTTACTGTATTTAATAAAAACTCTACACCAGTATTTTTTACAGCACCAATGTTCTTGGTTAAGGATGTAAAACCTGACGAACCAGGAATTGGTTCACCAAATAATAAATCATCTGTGTCTTTATTGTAGTAAGTTAATTCACCTGTAACTCTATCATCAAACAAACCAAACTGTACAGAAACGTCAGTTTGTGTAGTTGTTTCCCAAGATAAATCTTGGTTAGATGGTTGTGTAGGTTGAAGACCAGGTCTTTGGTTAAATGATGTAGCACCAAATAAACCAAGAGCAGCAAAGTTTCCAATTGCAGCATTACCAACTTCACCCCAACTACCTCTTAGCTTAAGGAAAGAAAAAATGTTATCTCCAATAAAGTCCTCGTTAGATAATATCCAACCAGCACTGAATGAAGGGAAGTTTCCAAACTGAACATTTTCACCAAATCTTGATGAACCATCTCTTCTTATACCAGCTTTAAATAAATACTTATCATTGATGTTGTAAGTAGCTCTAGCAAAATATCCAACAAAACTGAATGAAGTGAAACTACCAGAACCAGCAGTAATTTCTGCAGCACTGGCAATTGTTTGAAAATCATCACTTGGAAATTGCTCACCACTTACGCTTGAAAATCTTCTTTTACTTTTATTTAATGAAGATCCAACCGTTACATCTAATGTACTGTAATCATTAACATACTCATAATTAAGATAATTAGTAACAATATAATTTTCAGTTGTTGCATTTGAAGCGTAACCTGAACCATTTGTAGACATAAAAGGAGTTAAACTTCCTCTGAATTGATCCTCACTTTGACCATACAAGTCATAAGCGAACTCAGATGTAAATGTCAATCCACTAAATAAGTCCAAATCAGCAGAAACTTTTCCTGTATTTCTTCTTATAATTGTGTTGTAGTTAGCATACTTGTCCTCTAACAAGAAGTTAACATATACAGTGTTTGTGAACGGCTCACCATCAACATAAGCAGGTGAAATCGGAGATTGAGCAATTGCTTGTAATGGAGTAACAAAAGCGTTATCATTAGCAATTCTATCAATGTCCGTTCTACCATAACCTAAATTAAAATTTAAAGTTAATTTATCAGTAACTGCAGTGCTAATATTAGCTCTTGCACTTATTTTATCTAAACTGTTTCCTAAAACGATACCTTCTGTTTCATTGTATGCAACAGAGAAAAAATAATTTGTATTATCAGATCCACCAGAAACTGAAAAATCAGCATCTTGAACAGAACCTTCAACTAACGCAATTTTTTCCCAATCTGTATCATATGTTCCTTCACGCCATGTACCATTTGAATACCTGTCTAACCTACCTTCGACAAATCCAGTGAAGTCAAATCCGGCATTAAAAGTATTTCTACCAGCTTCTAAAAATATTTCAACATATTCAGCAGCGTTCATCCAATCTCTATATGCAGATGGATTGCTTACACCTCTTGAAAAATTTAAATTAAATTTTGCTTTTCCAGCTTTACCCTTTTTGGTTGTAATGATAACAACACCATTGGCACCCTGAGAACCATAAATTGAGGCTGCAGATGCATCTTTCAAGATGTCAATTGACTCAATTTCATTGGGACTTAAAGTGATTAAAGGGTTAGTTGGAGCACCGTTACTAGACTCATTGTAAGTAATTAATGGGATACCATCAAGAACATAAAGTGGCTGAGAACTAGCACTGATACTTGCTTGACCACGAATTCTAAAGTTAAATCCTGATTCAACTTTACCATTTGTTTGTGTTACTTGCACACCAGCAACTTTACCAGCGAAAGTATTAAAAACATTAGGCGTAGGAATTTCAGAAATGTCCTCAGAATCTAGGGATGCAATATTATCTGTCAAAAGTCTACGACTTTCAGATCCGTATCCTGTAACAACTACCTCGTCAAGCTGACCACCTTCAGATAAAACAACATCAATTGATGTGTTGTTACCTACAGCTACAACCTGAGTAAGATAACCAAGGAAACTAACAGATAATGAAGCGTCATCACCAACAGATATAGAGAAATTACCATCAAAATCAGCAACTACACCATTGTTAGTACCAACTTCAACGATAGATGCACCAGGTAATGGGGCACCATCCTCATCTGAAACACTTCCTGTAATAGTTTGTTGTCCTAAAGCAATCGAGACTGCTAAGAAAGACATCATAATACTAAGAATTAGTTTTTTCATGTTTTTTAGTTTTTGAGCGCGCTAAACTAAAGTATCTGTTGTAAAGAAAAAAGAAAAAATTAATGTTTTTGTTGATAAACTAGATTTTTTTATATATAAAACACTGATATTCAACATTTTATGATATTAACAATAACAAAAAAAAATAAATTGTTACAAATTAAACAAGCTTTACCTGATTTTAGCTAGTTTAGTTGACAAAATATCCGCTTTAATCTATGAAAGTTTACGGAAGAAGATCAGTAATTGAGGCAATAAAAAGTGATTTGGAAATCCAAAAAGCATTTATTAAGAAAAATGCAATTAATATGGAAGAAATTGTTTTCAAATTAAAGAAAAAAAATATTCCCATATCATTTGTTCCAATCGAAAAGTTAAAAAAATTAACTAATAATAACCACCAGGGAATTGTTTGTTTAATTTCTAAAATTAAAACCTATAATCTTAATGATTTAGATGAATTTTTACAAAACAAGGAATCATGTAAGTTGATTTTTTTGGATGGTATCACAGATACTAAAAATTTTGGTTCGATTATTAGAAATGCAGAATGTTTTGGTATCGATGGTATTGTGGTTTCTAAAACAGGAGTGGCTCAAATCAACGATGAAACAATCAAAAGTTCAAGTGGTGCAATTTTTAACCTTCCAATTTACAGAGTTGATCATCTCAAGGATGCTGTTTTTCTTGTAAAAGATCAAGGATTCAAAATTCTAGCAGCTGATGAAAAATCCGAAAAACAAATAAGCGGTTTGAGTTTGAAAAACAAAACAGTAATAATTTTGGGTTCTGAAGGAAAAGGAATTAGTCCTCCAATTTTAAAAAAGTGTGATGATACATTTAAGATATCATTGGTTGGTAAAACTGAATCATTGAATGTTTCTGTTGCCTCTGGTATAATAATGCATGAAATCAGTAAACAAAACCTTAAAGGAAATCTTTGAGTTCAATTAATTTATGAATGGTTTGGTTTTTATTATAAATTTCTTCACCATGGGCTACAAAATGAATGGCTTTGATATTTAATTTTTGTGCACCCATTATATCAGCCTCATAATTATCGCCAACCATCAATGACTCTTCAGCCTTAGATCCGGAATCAGTTAAGGCATGCATAAAAATTTTTGAGTCTGGTTTTTTAACACCAACCGACTCTGAATCGTAAATGGCCTCAAAATAATGTTTTATGCTCGAATTATTCAGCTTTTTATCTTGTACGTCTCTAAATCCGTTCGTTATGATAAATAATCTGTACTTTGGTTTTAAATAATCTAAAATTTCTAGGGCTCCTTCCATCAACTTATTATTCTCTGGCAAAAAATTTATGTAATCCTCCGCGATTTTATCAATTGTTAATTTATCTATTTCATAATTAAAAACATCAAAAACTTCCTTCAGTCTGTTGTGTCTCAGATATTCCTTTGTAATTTCTCCATTTCTGTAAAGTTTCCAGTAACGGAAATTGATAGGAACATAAGCCTTAATGAATTTATTGAAGTTAATGGTGATGCCATATTCTTTAAAAATTTTTTTGAATGATAACTCAGAGTTTTTTTCAAAATCCCAGAGCGTGTGGTCCAAATCAAAAAAAATACTTTTAACCAACATTATTACAAAAATTTTTAGAAAGGCGATCAACATCGATACCACCAAATTTTCCAGAACTCATTAGCAATAAATTCAGATTTATTTGTTCAAAACTCATAATATAATTATCCAATTCATCTTTATCAAAAATAAATTTCATTTTGAGGTTATTGAAGGATTTTTTTAAACTTTCCTCATCTAAATCTTGATTTTTTAACTTTGGGTTTGATCTATCAATAAAAATAACTGGATAGTCACACTTATCCATAGTACCCTGATAATGAATTTGAAATTTTTTATGAAAACTGCTGAAAGTGTGCAGTTCATATACACCAACCAACTCTCCACTAAAATTAGTTTTAACAGCATCAATACTTGCCTTTAATTTACTTGGCGAGTGGGCAAAATCTATGATAACAGATCTTCCTAATTTAATTTCTTTTAATTGAAGGCGGTTGGTTGCTCCTTTAAATGTTAATATTGAATTGTAAAACTCGTCATCAGTCAAACCTATTAAATTACATACCTGCTTTGCTCCTGATAAGTTTTCCATATTGTGTTTTCCAAAAATCTTTAAAGGTAAAATACCCTCATCAGTTTCAATAAAAAACTTATTATCTTTTGCTATGTAGTTGTGCCTAGAATATGGAATTTTTCTAATAAAATTTTGATTATTTTTTAATAAATCTAATATTTCCAAATCATTATCATTATAAATTAAAACACCTCCATCTACAATTTTGTCAATAAAAACACCAAACTGATTTTTGTAAACATCAAAAGTTGGAAAAACATTGACATGATCCCAAGAAATACCGGAAATTAAAGCAATATTTGGTTTATAAACATGGAACTTAGGAGTATCGTGAATTCTAGACGATAAATATTCATCACCTTCAATTATTATAAAATCATTTTCATTTGATAAACTTACTGAATTGGACAAACCCTCGATTTTTGCTCCAAGAAGATAATCTACATTAATTATGTTATTTTTTAGTACATGAAGCACCATTGAAGCAATTGTAGTCTTGCCGTGACTACCAGCAATAACTACTCTCGTTTTATTTTTTGAATATTCATAAACAAATTCGGGAAAGGAGTAAATTTTTATTTTTTTATGTTTAGCTAATTTAAGTTCTGGATTATCAGATCTAGCGTGCATACCGAGTATAACAAAATCCAAATCATCTTTAATATTTGATTCATGCCATCCTAACTCTTTGGGGTACAAATCATTTTCTATCAAACTAGATTTGGAGGGTTCGTAGATAACATCATCGCTGCCCGTAACGACATAATTGAGTCTTTTAAGCTCAATAGCAAGACTGTGCATAACACTTCCACCTATAGAAATAAAATGTACTTTTCTCAATATTTTTTATTTGGAAAATTTTCGTAGAGGGATCTTGCCTTTTTACCTTCAGTCTCAGATATCTTTGAAATCTTTTCAATAATTATTCTAGCTTTTCTCTTGCCACCACCAAGAAAACCAGGAACCTCGAGATAAACCTGTAGCATGATCCAATTTAAACTTAAAGATGAATCATCTAATTTGTAGGTCTTTTCCAATTGACTCATCATTTCAGGAACATATGCAGCTCCCTTGATTCTTGGCATAAGTTCAATTTTTGCTGCCAACGTTGCAGCTAATTTGTAATTGTAGTTAAAACTGTTGGGGGTATTTTTTACTAAGTCTCTGTATAATTCTATTGGCTTGTCAAATTCGCAAATCTGAACCAATGAATCAGCAATTCTTTCAATTTTGATTAAATTAAGATTTTCTATTTTATCAGTCTGAGAAAGTAACGACGATCCCAACAAAATTAATGCGACTGAATATTTAATTTTTTCCACATTATGTCTTTTAAAGTTTCAATTCCGTAACCTGTGACTGATGAGATGAAGTGAACATCGATATTCAAAGATTTTAATTTATTATTAGATATAAGATCACTAATATCATCTTTACCAAGTAAATCACATTTGGTTACAACAAGAAATTTTTCCTTATTTAATAACTCCTTGTTATATTTTCTTAATTCATCAACAAGAATATTAAATTTTTTATCAATATTTTGAGATTCACATGAAACAAGAAATACAAGAATTGAATTTCTTTCAATGTGACGCAAAAAATGATGTCCGAGCCCCTTTCCTTTACTAGCACCCTTGATTATCCCTGGTATGTCAGAAACAACAAACGTGTTAAAGTCTTTATACTTTACAATACCCAGGTTAGGTTTTAAAGTTGTAAACTCATAATTTCCAATTTTTGGTTTTGCGTCTGTTATTACGCTTAATAATGTAGATTTTCCAGAATTAGGAAATCCAACAAAACCAACATCAGCTAGAACTTTTAGTTCAATAGTTAATTTTTTTTCAGTACCCTCAATACCAGGCTGTGAATACTTTGGTGTTTGATTGGTTGACGATTTGAAATGCCAATTGCCTAAACCTCCTTTACCACCCCTTACCGCGTTAAACTCCTCTCCATCTTCAATTGATTCAAATAAAACTTCACCCGTTTCAGTATCCTTTACGACACTACCGACTGGTATTTTTATGAATTCATCCTTTCCATTAGCGCCAGAACTTCTAGATTTACTTCCATTTTCACCATGCTGAGCTTTGAAATGTTTCTTGAACTTAAAATGAAATAACGTCCAAAGATTTTTGTCTGTCTTAAATATAATATTACCACCATCTCCACCATCTCCACCATCGGGTCCTCCTTTTGCTACAAACTTTTCTCTTCTTAAGTGTGATGATCCTGCACCACCATTTCCAGACCTAACAAAAACTTTTACATAATCGACGAAATTATCCTCGGTCATTTTTAAAATTTTTGAATCAAATCTACAAGTCTTGAACTAATTTCATCAATGTCACCTACTCCACTAACGGAATAAAACTTATTCATTTTTTGATAATATTGTATCAAGGGTTCAGTTTTTTTTCTGTATTCATTAAGTCTTGTGTGAATTTTATCTTCACTCTGATCATCAGCCCGACCTGAAATTTCACCTCTTTTAAGCAGTCTATCTTTTAATAAATTATCACTAACGTCCAAAGCTACAGTTGCAGTTAGTAATAACTCATGTTTAGATAATATTTTATTCATTTCGTTAGCTTGATAAATTGTTCTGGGAAATCCATCAAAAATAAAACCATTGCTTGGTAAGTTTAATTCAATTTCATTTTCTAACATCGAAACGGTTATTTCATCTGGAACCAACTCACCCTTTTCAGCATATACTTTAGCTTTTAAACCTAGTTCAGTTTCGGTCTTTATATTTTTTCTAAAAACATCACCTGTTGAAATGTGTACCAAGTCATATTTATTTTTCAAGAATGTTGCTTGAGTACCCTTACCACTTCCGGGCTTTCCAAATAGAATTAAGTTTAACATTATAATTTTTTTACAAATATATCGAATTACAAAAGATGATTAAATTATTCCCCATCTATAAATTAATGTATTTTTGAAAAATAAAAGTTTTGATTTTGAACAAAAAAATTGGAATTATTGGTGGTGGACAGTTAGGTAAAATGATACTGGACGAAACCAACAAAATGGATATTCCTGTTAGTATTCTTGATCCAAGTATTGATTCACCATGCAGTAATTTATCACATAACTTTATTCAGGGTGATTTTAAAGATTATGATACAATATTAAATTTTGGATTAAAGCATGATATTATTTCATATGAAATTGAACACATCAATGTTGATGCTTTAGATGAGCTGACCAGAAGAGGGGTTAAAGTCTTGCCCTCACCAAAAATATTAAGAATAATTCAAGATAAAAACAAACAAAAATTATTCTTTAAAAAAAATAATTTCCCAACATCAAATTTCACATATTTTAAATCAAAAAATGAACTTCGAGATTTTCACAAAAAAAATAATATAAATTTTCCTTGTGTTTGGAAAAAAACCAAATTTGGTTACGATGGTTTTGGTGTTAAAATATTAAAAGGTGAAAATGATTTTCTTGATTTGCCTGATTGTGAAATGATTATTGAAGATTTAGTCGTGTTTAAAAAAGAACTATCTGTTATTGTTGCCATGAATGAAGATGGTAAATTAAAAACATATGAAGCTGTGGAAATGGAATTCAATCCTAACTCAAACCAAGTTGAATTTGTAATTAGTCCGGCTAATGTTAGTGAGGAAATTAACATAAATGCAAAAAAAATTGCATCTGAACTAGCAAAAAAAATAAATTTAGTTGGTTTATTGGCTGTTGAAATGTTTTTAACATCAGATAAAAAAATATTAATAAATGAGATTGCGCCAAGACCACACAACAGCGGTCATTTTTCAATAGATGCATGTTCAACTTCTCAATTTAAACAACATATAAATTCGATCATGAATTATGAACTCGGGGAAACTTCTCATGAAAAATGTGCAATAATGATAAATTTGGTAGGAGAAGAAAATTACAATGGTAAGGTGAAATATGAAAATATTGATTTCATTAAAAACCAAAATGACGTTTTTATTCATCTTTATGGGAAAAAAATAACGAGACCAAACAGAAAAATGGGACATGTGACAGTAATTTGTGATAACTTTGTTGAAGGATATAAAAAAGCTAAAGAAATTAAAAACACCATTAAAGTTAAAAGTTGTTAGTATGGTAAAAATTGGAATAATCATGGGTAGTAAATCAGACTACCCCATTATGAAAGAGGCAACAGAAATTCTCGATGAGTTTGGGATTAGTTATGAAACTGAAATTGTATCAGCTCATAGAACACCTGAAAAAATGATGGATTACAGCAAAAATGCCCATAAAAGAGGTATCAAAGTTATAATAGCAGGTGCAGGGGGTGCAGCACATCTCCCAGGCATGGTTGCATCAAATTCACCCCTTCCTGTTATTGGTGTACCGATTAAGTCCAGGAATTCAATTGATGGATGGGATTCAGTTCTTTCAATTTTACAAATGCCTGGTGGAGTCCCTGTTGCAACAGTTGCGTTAAATGGTGCTAAAAATGGTGCAATATTAGCTGCTGAAATACTTGGTGTAAATGACGCAAAGATTCAAAAAAAAATAATTAATTATAAGTCAGAGCTTGAACGAAAGGTTAATTCTTCGAAACTAAAATAATTTGTCAACAAAGAGTTAAAAACTTTATTTAATATCTCAAATTTTTTACACAAAATTTCTTGCTAATTATATAATTTTGAGGCTTCAAAAAATGAGTTTTTCTAACAGACATATTGGAATAGATAAAGAGAGTGAAAAAATCATGCTTGATTACCTTGGTGTCAATGATAAAGAAACACTCATTAAAGAGACAATCCCACACGAAATAAGACTAAAAAAAGACATAACTCTAGAAAAAGAGATGTCAGAAGCTCAATTTCTTGATCATATATATAAACTGTCTCAAGAAAACAAGTATTTTAAAAACTACATTGGCAGAGGATATCACGAGTCTATACTCCCCCCCGTAATACAACGGAATATTTTAGAAAACCCAGGATGGTATACTGCATATACTCCTTACCAAGCAGAAGTTGCTCAAGGTAGGCTTGAGGCGCTTTTGAACTATCAAACTGTTATATGTGATTTGACTGGAATGGAGTTATCCAATGCATCGTTACTTGATGAGGGAACATCTGCAGCTGAAGCAATGACAATGCTCTTTGCAAATAGAGATAGGGAAAAAGTAAATAAAAACTGTAATAAATTTTTTGTTGCTGATGATGTATTTGATCAAACACTTGATGTTTTAATGACTAGAGCAGAACCATTGGGAATTGAAATTGTCAAAAATAGTATTGATAAAATCAATGTAGATAAAAGTTTCTTTGGAAGTTATGTTCAGTATACTGGAAAAAACGGTCAAATTAACGATTTAAAAACCATATCGAAAACCATCAGTAATTTTGATATAAAACTTATAGTTGCAGCTGATTTGCTTTCTCTAACCATTCTTGAAAAACCTTCACTTTTTAATTGTGATGTAGTTGTCGGTACTTCTCAAAGGTTTGGAATTCCTCTTGGATATGGTGGCCCTCATGCGGGATACTTTGCGACAAAAAAACAATACAAGAGATCCATTCCTGGCAGAATAATAGGTGTTTCAAAGGACACAGATGGAAACAGGGCATTGAGAATGGCTTTACAAACGAGAGAACAACATATAAAAAGAGAAAGAGCAACTTCAAATATATGTACTGCCCAAGTATTATTGGCAGTAATGGCCGGAATGTATGCAGTTTATCATGGTCCGGATGGATTAAAGAAAATTGGAAAAAAAATTAATGACTTAACGAGAATTCTTTATTCAAATTTAAATAGGCTAGGAATAAAAGTGATCAATAATAGTTTTTTTGATACTATTCATTTTGAGATTGAAAGTGAAAAAATTAGGGCAATAGCAGAAAAAAATAAATTGAATTTTAATTATGTAGATGAAAATGAAATTTCAATTTCAATTAATGAATCCACTGAGCTAAATGATATCAAGCAAATCGTTCAGGTTGTATGTGAGTCAACAGGCAAAGATTATCATTTTGAATCTGAAAGTGATTTTGAATCAATTCCAAATAATTTTTGTAGGAAATCAGAATTTTTAAGGGAAGAAGTCTTCAACAAATATCGTTCGGAAACTTCAATGATGAGATACATCAAGTCTCTTGAAAGAAAAGACTTATCATTAAACCACTCCATGATTGCGTTGGGTTCTTGTACTATGAAGTTAAATGCTGCAGCTGAAATGTTACCTCTAAGCTGGAAAAGATGGAATAATATTCACCCATTTGCACCCATTGATCAAACAAATGGGTATCAAATTGTTCTCAACAAACTTGAAAAACAATTAAACGAAATTACTGGTTTTCATGCAACTTCACTACAACCAAATTCCGGTGCTCAAGGTGAATACGCTGGATTGATGGTGATAAGGTCATATTTTAAAAGTATAAATCAAACAAATAGAAATATATGTATTATACCTTCATCAGCCCATGGTACAAATCCAGCCTCGGCTGTAATGGCAGGAATGAAAGTTGTAGTTGTTGGTACTGACAAGTATGGAAATATAAACGAGGATGAATTGAAACTAAAAGCTGAGGAGCACAGTAATAATTTGGCTGCATTGATGATTACTTATCCTTCAACTCATGGTGTTTTTGAGTCCTCAATCAAAAGAATAACAGATATAATACACAAATATGGTGGACAAGTCTACATGGACGGGGCAAATATGAATGCACAAGTAGGCTTAACAAACCCCTATCAAATTGGAGCTGATGTGTGCCACCTAAATTTACACAAGACCTTTGCAATACCCCATGGTGGTGGCGGCCCAGGCGTCGGTCCAATATGTGTGAGAAAACATTTGAGTGATTTCTTACCCCAAACTGATCGATCAAAACATAAACAGTTTTCTGTAAAAGCAATATCATCTGCGCCTTGGGGATCAGCGATGGCCTGTCTAATTTCCTACGCTTACATTTGTATGATGGGTTCCAAGGGACTTAAAAGAGCAACAGAAATTGCAATATTAAATGCAAACTACATCAAGAAAAGAATAGAAAAAGACTATAAAATTTTATATACAGGGGAATTGGGTCGATCAGCTCATGAGATGATAATTGACTGCAGAGATTATAAAGAAGAATTTGGTGTTGGTGTCATGGATATTGCTAAAAGGCTTATAGACTATGGATTTCACGCTCCTACTGTTTCATTCCCTGTTCCCGGAACGATGATGATTGAACCTACTGAAAGTGAAAATCTAGATGAAATTGATAGGTTTTGTGATGCACTGATTTCAATCAAGGCAGAAATAATTATGTGTTCAAAAGATGATACTCATAATATCTTAAAAAACTCTCCTCATACATTAGAAACCTTAACAAGTGAAGTATGGAATCACAATTATAGTCGAAAAGAAGCAGCTTACCCACTACCTTACCTTGAAAGCAATAAATTTTGGCCAACTGTGACAAGGATAGATGATGCATTTGGTGATAGAAATTTAATATGCACCTGTAATCCAATTGAGGATTATATTAAATCTTAATTTATTTAATACTTTTACAAAAACTATTTTATGTCAATAAAAATCTCTGGAACTGGGTCTTTTATACCTAAAAACATAGTTAAAAATAACACCTTTTTAGATTCAGAATTTTATGATAAAAATGGTGAACCCTACCCAAACTCGAACAAAGATATCATTGAGAAATTTGAATTAATCACAGGTATTAAAGAAAGGAGATATGCTGATAAAAACCACAACACGTCAGATTTAGCAACTTTTGCCTCAATTGAAGCTATCGAAGATGCTGGAATTGATAAAGAAGAAATTGACTACATAATTGTTGCTCATAATTTTGGTGAAATTGATTATAACACCAACCAATACATAGCTCTTCCTTCTGTAGCTACACTTGTAAAACACAAACTTGAAATTAGTAACGAAAATTGTGTTGCATATGATATAATATTTGGTTGTCCAGGTTGGGTTGAAGGTATAATTCAAGCAAAAGCATTTATAAATTCTGGAATGGCAAAAAAATGCTTAGTTATTGGTGCCGACACCCTATCTCGAACTGTTGATAAAAATGACAGAGATTCGTTAATATTTGCTGATGGTGCGGGTGCCTCAATTGTTGAAAAAAGTGAAGATGAGGGTGGAATATTATCTCACAAGACAATAACAAAAGCTGGAAAAGAAGCCTTATATCTGTTCTGTAAAAACTCCTACAGCCCAAAAATAAAATCGAAAACAAAGTTCATAAAGATGAATGGAAGAAAAGTTTATGAATTTGCAATTTCAACCATTCCACATGCTCTAAAATCTTGCATTGAAAAAAGTGGTAAGAATATAGATGATATTAAAAAAATATTTTTACATCAAGCAAACGAAAAACTTGACGAAGCAGTATTAAAATATTTTTATAAACTTTATGATAGGCCAATTCCTGAAAACATAATGCCTATAAGTGTTGATGTACTAGGTAATACATCTGTTGCTACTATACCTACACTTTATGATATTGTATTAAAGAAAAACTTTAAAGGACATAAACTCAAGAAAGGTGACACCATTATTTTCGCAAGTGTCGGAGCCGGCATGAATGTCAATGCAATCACTTACCAAATTTAACTATGAAATACCTAAGAGATATTGGAAAATATTTTTTGATGGTAAAATTGTCTTTTACAAAACCTTGCAAGAAAAACATACTCTATAAGCTAGTTTTTAAAGAAATTAATGATTTAGTCTTAGACTCTATCCCAATTGTATCAATATTATCATTTTTCATTGGAGGAGTTGTTTCAATTCAGATGGCGCTTAACTTAGAAAGTCCATTGTTGTCAAAGACCTTGATCGGTTTTGCAACTCGACAGTCTGTAATTCTAGAGTTTGCACCAACATTTATATCAATCATAATGGCTGGTAAAGTAGGATCCTATATTACATCAAGTATAGGTACGATGAGAGTTACGGAACAGATTGATGCTCTTGAAGTAATGGGAATTAATTCGCTTAATTATTTAGTATTTCCTAAAATTATTGCAATGTTAATGTATCCATTTATTATTACTTTTTCTATGTTTTTAGGTTTGTTAGGAGGTCTTCTTGCTATGACACTAACAGGTGTACCAAGCGAAGCATATATACAAGGAATTCAAATGGATTTTGACATATTTCATGTAACATATTCCTATATAAAAACTTTGGTTTTTTCTTTTATCTTGGCAACTGTTCCTGCATTTCACGGGTTTTACATGAAAGGCGGAGCTTTAGATGTTGGTAAAGCAAGTACGCAATCATTTTATTGGACCTCAATCATAATAATAATTGTTAATTACATAATAACTCAACTTCTACTCTCATAATGATAGAAATAAAGAATATATTTAAATCTTTTGGAAAAAGTAAGGTACTTCATGATATCTCTGCAAAATTTGAGAGAGGTAAAACAAATTTAATTATAGGACAAAGTGGTTCAGGTAAAACTGTTTTATTAAAATGCTTGCTTGGTCTATACTCTTTTGATCAAGGTGAATTGATCTATGACAATGTTTATTCATCTAAAATGAATGATGAGGAAAAAATGAATATAAAGAAAGAAATGGGTATGGTATTTCAGGGTAGTGCCCTTTTTGATTCATTATCCGTACTGGAAAATGTTCGATTTCCACTTGATATGTTAACAAACTATTCTGAAAAAAAGAAAGATGAAATTGCATTAAAATTTATTGAAAGGGTTAATTTAAACGATGCAATTAATAAATTACCATCTGAGATCTCTGGTGGTATGCAAAAAAGAGTTGGTATTGCAAGAGCGATTGTTTTGAATCCAAAATATCTATTCTGTGACGAGCCCAACTCCGGACTTGACCCGAAAACTGCTATAGTAATTGATAATCTAATCCAGGAAATTACCAAAGAGTACAATATAACTACAGTGATAAATTCTCATGATATGAACTCTGTAATTGAAATCGGTGAAAATATTATTTTTTTAAAGGAAGGAATAAAGTTGTGGCAAGGAAACAATAAAGAAATCCTAGATTCTAAAAATATTGAAGTTGAGGATTTTGTTTATTCATCTGAGCTGGTTAAGAAATTGAAAAAAAACTAGTTCTTCTCATCAATTTCAATATTTTTTGATTTAAACTTTAAACTAATCCAGTTTTTGATACTTTGATTGAGTTGCAATTTAGTGTTATCATCAACCATTTCTGACCATAACACTGATACAACCATAACTGTATCAATTTTTTGAAAATCTGTTCGAATTGATTCGTAAATTTCAAATGAGTTTAGATCTGGGTAAATTAGTTTTGCTTCATTAATTATTGACCTGAATAATAACTTTTCTTCACTTATAGTCTTCAATTTATTTATTTCTTTATTTAAGTTTTCAATTTCATTTTTTTTCAAGGCAATATCTATGGAATCCCTAGATCTAAGCTCTTTTAAAAAAGTGTTATTTAAAGTATATGAATCCTCAAGTTCTTGTTGAATAAATACGATTTTGGTTGATTTGAGTTCATCATTATTCTTAATTTTTTTTTCTAATAAATCCATGATCTCCTTTGAAATTGGTTTTTGACCAAATGTATTGATTGTTATTTGTGATTCTCCACCATTGTAATCTGTTATTGCAGAGTTGATTAAATAATCTCCATTGGGTAATTCAGCCAGTTCAGATTTTAGAAAACTTTTAGCTTCTCTTTTAAATTTTGATTCATCAACAACTTCAAAAAATTCAAGAACAGCAACAACAGCAAATGATGCAGCAATTAGAGTAACTGCTCTATTTACAAATTTTCTTCGTTTAGAGTTTGCATAAACTTTCAATGGAAAACCAAGAACTTTAAGTACAACATATGTAGCAACAATTATATAAAGTGTATTGATTAAAAATAGGAGAAATGCTCCCGCAGCATTGGTTAAATTATTTTCCGCCAGATAATAACCAACAGTACACAATGGTGGCATAAGTGCAGTTGCAATCGCAACTCCAAAAATTGCAGAGCTTATATTTTCTTTTTTAGTTTTAGCAATAATTAATGCCAAACCCCCAAAAAAGGCAATTAAAACATCTCTAAAATCTGGACTGGTTCTAGAAAGTAATTCGGATGTTTCATCATCAATTGGGATCAAAGTAAAAAAAATGTAAGCAGTTGCGATACTCAACAAAACCATCACAAATATGTTGGTTAGTGAATTTTTTAATGTGTCAATATCATTTGTAGAGATGGATAGACCTAGTCCAAGAATAGGGCCTAAAAGTGGCGAAATTAACATTGCGCCAATAACAACGGCGGTTGAGTCTGCATTCAAACCAACAGATGCAATTAAAATTGAACAAATGAGAATCCATGCTGTAGTTCCACGCATAGAAATATCATTTTTAATTGAATTTATTGTTGCATTTTTATCAATATCATTATTAAATCTAAAAACGCTCTGAATAAAAACTAATATGCCATTGAAAAGTCCTGAGGCATTTTTTTTAATGTCTTTTTCTAGATTTTCGTCCTCAAAATCAAATTTAGTTTCCAACTTTACTTAATTTCTTTAATTCCCGTTAAATCGGATGAGCTTCTGATCTTATCACCCAGTCCATCAATAATTTCGATACCATTCATGTTACACACTTTGGACTCAGGTATTTCATAATTTTTTCTATCTCCACCATTTGCAAAAATAGATGGCTTCAATTTTTCAAGGGATTTACAAACTGTTTTATCGCTGTCAATCGATAGAAAAACTTCATCCACAGATTTTAAATTTTTGACAATTTCTACTCTGTCATTTTCATCCATAAAAAACTTACCTTTTTTTAATTTGCACTGTAAATTATTATTTACGATTACAACTAAATAATCACCCAATTTTTTGGCCTTATTTATATATTCTATATGTCCAACATGTAATGGATCAAAATATCCACTGATACATACTTTTTTCATTTGTTTAAAACTCTGGCGTGAGATACAAAAAGATAATTCCTTTTGTCAGATACACACTCACAAAGATATCTTTTTCTTTTTTTTTCGATTTTTATAAATCTTTTACCTCTGTATTTAAATACGGAATTTATTGGTAATTCATCTAGATAAACCAGATCATCATTTTCATCATCATACTTATCCAGCTCCTTTGAAACTTTGGAATCATAAGAAAAAGAGGACTTTGGGTTCTTCATATGTTCCTGCAGGGAATTAAGTAGATTCTCTGGAAAAATACTGTTATTTAAAAATGGTTTTGAGATATTTTTAAACATTGTTTTCCATTTTATTCCGTGAGGTTTAGCAAATTTATTTTCTTTATAAGTATAATAATGTGCAATTTCATGAATCAAGGTCATTAAGAACCTGTACTTGTTGTTACATTTATTAATAGTTATTATACATTTTTGGTTATTTGATTTTCTGAAATCACCATGCTTAGTTATTCTCTGTTTGACAACTTTGATGGATAAATTTTCATCATCAATCAATCTATGCAAGTCCTCTACAGACATTTTTGGAATGTAAGGATTAATATGTTGAAACACTATGGGTTTGATTTTGAGATTGGGATAACCTTTCCACTGAATAATTTTTTTCCATTTACTGAAAAATCGAATATGAACTCGGCCATTTCTAATGGACTAACCTCAGCTTTGTATCCAGGAAATGCTTTTTCTAACATTTTTGTTTGAACAGAGCCTAAGCACAGGGAATTAAAAGTTAAATTAGAGTCTTTATACTCCTCTGATAAAACCTCAGTCAGCACATTCAAAGCTGCCTTACTTGACGAATAAGCAGTTAAACCTTTAAACTTTGACGAGCCTATTAATCCTCCAATACTACTAATATTTACGATATGTGCATCTGTGGAGAAAAATTCAAAAAGGTTTTTAATCAATTTTACAACACCAAATAGATTAACGTCATATATTTTCTGAAAGTCATCAACTGTTATCTCTTTAAATGTTTTGTTAATCAATAAACCGGCATTATTAATTAAAATATCAATTTCTATTTTATTTGTTTTACAATGATTTATAAATTTTTGATGATCATCATCACTTGTTATATCAAATGAAATATGTTCTATATTTTTCGAACTAATTTCAGTAATGTTCGATGATCTTGATAATGAGATAACCTTAAATTTTTTATCAGAAAAGATTTGTGACAGTTTATAACCAATTCCTGCACTTGTACCAGTTATAATGACAGTTTTCATTATACCAAAATAGTTACTGGATTTTCTAAATAACCCTTTAAAGTTTGTAAAAATAGGGATCCTGTTACTCCGTCTATTGTTCGGTGATCACACGCAAGGGTTAATTTCATAGTATTACCAATGGTAATTTTATCGTCAATAACAACAGGTTTTTTAATTATACTTCCAACAGATAAAATAGCAGAGTTAGGTTGGTTAATAATTGAGGTAAACTCCTTAATTCCAAACATTCCAAGGTTGGATATTGTAAACGTACTACCCTCAATTTCATCTGGTCTGAGTTTTTTAGATTTAGCTCGTACAGCAAAATCTCTAACCATGCTGTTTATTGAATGTAGAGATTCAGAATCTGCAAATTTTATCACAGGTACAACAAGACCATCCTCTACTCCAACTGCCACTCCAATATGAATATGGTGATTCAATCTTGTTTTTTCTTCCGACCATTGAGAATTTACTTTTGGATGTTCACTTAAAGCAATCGCACAAGCCTTGATTACTATATCATTGAATGAAATTTTAGTATTTGGGATTGAATTATATTGTTCTCTAAAAGCAATGGCATTGTCCATATTAAATTCAACACTTAGATAGTAATGTGGGGCTGAAAATTTTGATTGACTTAATCTTTTTGCAATCGCTTTTCTCATAGAATTATTATCTATCTCATCAAAAGATTCCGACTTGGTGATATTAGCTTGAGGTTTAACTGTAGATGAAATTGGCGGTGGAGCCGTTTCTGCAACTTTGTCAGTTGGTGATTTGTCTGTTAATGATGTCTCAATATTGTCCAAATCGCTTTTAATTATTCTTCCATTATCGCCTGAGCCGCTAATTGTAGAGAGGTCAATATTTTTATCAGCCGCAATTTTTTTAGCCAATGGTGATGCAAAAACTCGTTTATCTGAAACAGTGACATCTTCCTTGAATATTTCAGTCTCACCTACCTTTTCAGATGAAGTATCAGTAACAGAGTTTTCTTTGTCTTTAATTACTGCCGGTTCGGAATTAAAGTTGGCTAGTGCTTTTTCAGCACTAATATCAACTGAGGAAATTATAGCAATCAATTCATCTACATTAACAGTTTCTCCTTCATTTACTCCAATATGAATTAATTTTCCATCATGGAAGGATTCAAACTCCATAGTAGCTTTATCAGTTTCAATTTCTGCTAAAATATCTCCCTCTTTTACGTCGTCACCAACTTTTTTTAACCACGATGAAATTGTACCCTCCTCCATAGTATCACTCAATCTAGGCATAGTTATATATTCAACTTTGGAGAAATCTACATCACTGTTTTGATTTGAAGGAGCTATATCTTCAATACTTTCTTCAATTTCTTTTTTCTCACTTGTAATTAATACAGGATCAAGATTTTCAGATTCTTCTTGTTCATTGATTTGATCTACCAAATCAAGTTGCTTAGGTTCATCCTCTGGTTGAGTTAAATACTGCGAAATATCTTCACCCTCATCACCAATGATGCAAAGTAGTGAATCAACTTCTGCGGTAACACCTTCTTCAAGTGCAATGTGTAACAGAGTACCATCAAAAAATGATTCAAACTCCATTGTTGCTTTGTCAGTTTCTATTTCTGCCAAAATATCACCTTCGCTAACCTTGTCTCCAACTTTTTTTAACCATTGAGAAACTACCCCCTCCTCCATAGTGTCACTCAGTCTTGGCATTTTAATTACTTCAGCCATTTAGTCTAATTTATGTTTTAAAAATGGATAGTCTTTTTGTTCGTAAACTGCATCATACATGACATTTATCTCGGGAAATGGGGATTCTTCAGCAAATTTTTGACATTCAAGGACACGTTCTTTTACTCTCGAGTCCATAACAGAAATTTCCTCCTCTGAAGCATAACTGTTTTGTATTAAAATATCCTTAACCTGTGTAATTGGATCAATTTTTCTGTACTCCTCAACCTCTTCCTTGGTTCTATATTTTTGGGCATCAGACATGGAATGTCCTCTATATCTGTAAGTCTTCATTTCTAACAAGGAGGGTCCTTTTCCATTTCTAGCTCTTGAAATTGCTTCATCCAAAGCTTCTGCTACTTTAACAGGGTTCATTCCGTCTACAGGTCCACAAGGCATTTCATAACCAAGACCTAATTTCCAAATTTCAGTATGATTACTTGTCCGTTTGACGGACGTACCCATTGCGTAGCCATTATTTTCAACAATAAAAACAACAGGAAGTTCCCACAACATTGCTAGATTAAGAGTTTCGTGAAAAGATCCCTGTCTGACAGCACCGTCTCCCATAAAGCAGAGTGTTACAGCACCTCTGTTAAAATACTTATCACCAAAAGCCATTCCTGCTCCTAGAGGAATCTGTCCACCAACAATACCATGACCACCGTGAAATCTATGTTCTTTTGAAAAAATATGCATTGACCCACCAAGTCCATTTGATGTCCCAGTTGCCTTACCATACAGTTCAGCCATAACCTTCTTGGGATCCACACCCATACCAATTGGCATTACATGATTCCTGTAGGCTGTTATCATTCGATCTTTTTCAAGATCCATGACATGAAGGGCGCCAGCTAAAATGGCTTCTTGACCATTGTAAAGGTGAAGAAATCCTCTAACTTTTTGTTGAATATAAACAGAGGCAAGTTTGTCTTCAAACTTTCTCCAAAAGAGCATTTCCTCATACCAGTTTAAATAAATCTCTTTTGTGATTGGCCTCATATACTATGCGCAAAGATAATTCAAAAATTCCAGTTTTTAAACTGGAAAATCATCTTAATCAAATGCATATGCTAGGCCAACTCTGAGTGTATTTTCAAGTGGACTAATGACATCAGAAGTTGATATCAAATAAGATAAATCAATCTTTAAATCATTTGTAATGAAACCAGCTCCTGCGGTTATAAATTTTCTTGAGCCTTTTAATTCGTGTTCACTAAAATATCCAGTCCTTAAAAAGAATGAATCATTGAAAGCATACTCCAAACCAATTGAATATGTAAACTCTTTTAATTCTTCACTGAAGCCATCAGGTGCATCGTTGAAAGATTTAAATAAACCAGATAAAAAGCTAATATCAGGTTGTCTGTATGCAATTAAATCACCAGATGAGTTATAAACTTCCTCGCTAGGTGTTGGTACAAGTAGTTTATTAATTTCAATAGTAGCTGATAAGCTATTGCTGCTATCAAAAATAAATTCATAACCACCACCAAGTCTTAGATTTGTTGGTATGAAACTTTCATTTCCTTGTTCCGCATATTTCATTTTGGGACCAAGATTAGAAATATTAAATCCAGCTCTCCAAATTCCTTCTGAACCGCCTGTTTGAACAATGTCCGATTGGTAATAACCTGAAATGTCAACTGCCACAGAGGATGCTGCTTCAGTTTCATCTCCCAAGGACTGAATTTTTACATCAGAAAGTAAAAATCGACCAGCAACGGCCATAGAAAAATTTTCACTTAATTTAAGCGAATAGGCTGCATCCAATGTGAACTCATTTGGATTTTCAACTATAGGTATATCAAGCGGATTTTGAAGTATATCAATATCGCCAAGATTGAAGTATTTTAAACTCGCACTCCAAGCAGATCTGTCAGATATTTTATTGTAGTAGGAAATATTAGCAAGAAATACATCATTAACCAATTTACTTAAATATGGCGTATAACTAAATCCAACTCCACCTTCTCTTTCACTAAAGACATACTTAGCGGGATTCCAATGCTGGGAAAAGTTGTCAACAGATGTTGCAACACCTTGTTCTCCCATTCCAGCAGCTCTAGCATCCGATGCTATCATCAAAAAAGGAACGGCTGTTGTGATAACCCTTCTTTCCTGCGAATAGCTAGATATCATTAGAAATGAAAAGATCAGTATGAAAATTTTTCTCATGGTTTATTTCTTTAATTTTTTTACTTTTTTAATTCCTCAATTTCTTTCTTCAATCTGTCAATTTCATCTGATAACTCTTGAACAGCTTTAATTAATGGAATTACAATTTTATTGTAATCAACTGTTTTCATCTCAACATTATTTTCGTTAATGAATGATCCAGTAAAATATGAGGATTCATCTACCTTTTCAACGTCTTGAGCAATCAAACCGATTGTGTTTTTTCCATTTGAAATCAAGTTGTAAGTAACCGGTTTAAGGTTATTTATAAATGAAAGACCATATTTAGTCTCTAACGGAAAAATAAAATTCTTAAATCTCATATCAGATCCTACAGTAAAAGCTCCTGCATTGATTGTTGATGCTGATACATCTCCAACATTAACAGTATTCAATATTGGAGTTCCACTGGCAGCACCAATTTGCATTGTATTATCTGCAGTAACAATAGCAGATCTACCAATTGCAATTGAATTTTTTGTTGTTGCTGCAGTGACATCAGCTCCTGCACCAATGACTGTATTGTTGTTACCACCTTTGGATGTATCACCAGCATTGTATCCAACATGAACCGACCATGATGAGGTTGTCAATGCACCTCCAGCTTGAGAACCTAAGAGTGTATTAAAAGATGAAATATTGGGTGATGCAGCATTTCCTGCAAGTGCATCACCTGCTTTCCAACCTACTACAACATTTTGTCTTGCGCTTTTTGCAATTTTCATTGCATCAACACCAACTGCAACATTTTGATAACCGACATTATCATCACTAGCTCCACCAGCTGCACCATTCGATGATCCGCCTCTAAATGCATTGTATCCAATTGCAACATTATCATAACCACTCTTAGAAAAAGCTAATGAGTTTGAACCAAGTGATGTGTTATAACGCCCTTCAGTGGATACTTGTTGAGAAGATCTTCCAATAGCGGTATTATGCGTTCCGGAATTGGCGACACCGTCTGCAGCATTAACATTATTTAAAGCTTGCCAACCAACAGCAGTATTACTTCCACCCGATACTGATTCCTTCAAAGCATTATTACCAATCGCAATGTTGTATACAGCCGCAACAGATTTATTAAGAGCATTAAAACCAATAGCAATATTTTGACTTCCAGTTGTTATGCTTTGAGCAGCATTTTGACCAATTGCTACATTATAGTCGGCATTAGTTAGAGCATCAAGTGCAGTTCTACCGATACCAATGTTTGCTGCTGCTTTATTCTGAGCATCTGTGGCTGTTACCATGTTATCTGCTGTGTTACCGATAAGCATCGTATTATTTGCAATATTAACGTCGTCGAGCTCTTTTAGCTCGTCAACTGAACTTGTACCTTTTGCGTCAAGTTGTGTTTGAATATTTGATGTAACACCATCAACATAGTTGAGTTCTACAGCAGTTGCTGTAACTAATGTACCAGCTAATTTTAATCCATTTGTTCCATCGTGTGAGGCAACATCCATGTCATTTGATCCATCAGAGACTGTTACATTTCCTGATACTGTTACACCAGCAAATGTTACACTACTAGTTGTTGCAACATCTTGACCAATTGAAACTTCACCACTTGAAACCGTT
>CACMJT010000010.1 GCA_902614065.1 uncultured Bacteroidota bacterium
GCTATCGATGAAGAAAAAAAAGATTAATGTCTAATGACAATTGATGAGTTAGTTTTATTTGGAACTATCTCCAAACCATTTAGTTTCCGAGGTCAATTAATTGTTTATTCTAATTTTAATAGCATTAGCTCAAAGACAGTTTTTGTAAAGATTGATGATAGTTATGTTCCCTTCAAACTTGTGAATTCAAGCTTACATAAAAAAAATCTTTTCAAGTTTAAACTTTCTGAAATCAATGATGAAGAAAAAGCTAAAAGTCTTTTGAAGAAAGAGGTTTACATAAAAAAAGATGAATTAGTTAAAAATGAGGACAGTTTAGATTTCTTAATAAATTTTACTTTATATAATAAAAAGGTTTTCATCGGGCCTATAATTTCAACCATAAGCAGAATTGGACAAGATTTAATTGTTGTAGATTATAAGAACAAGAATGTTTTAATTCCCTTTACTGAGCAATTGATAACCAACATTGATAAAGAGGAACAAATTTTGGAAATGGACTTACCAAACGGATTACTTCAAATATAGTGGATACAACAAGAGTTAATAAATTTCTAAGTCAATCAGGATTCTGTTCTAGAAGAGAAGCTGATAGTTTAATTTATGAGGGCAGAGTTACTGTAAACAACAAATTAATAGAACCAGGTTTTAAAGTTACAGCTCAAGATGTTGTCAAAGTTGATGGTGAGATTATCAAAAATAGAACTAAAAGTTTCACATATATCGCTTTCAACAAGCCTAAAGGAATAGTGTGTACTACAGATACCACAAGAGAAGAAAAAAATATAATAGATTTTATTAATTACAAAAAAAGAATTTTCCCGATTGGTAGATTAGATAAATTGAGTGAGGGCCTAATTTTGTTAACTGATGATGGTGATATTGTAAATAAAATTTTAAGATCCAGAAACGATAACGAAAAAGAGTATTTGGTGACAACAAATAAAAAGATTACTAAAGCCGTTTTAAAAAAACTAGAAAATGGTGTTCCAATTTTAAATACAACCACAAGAAAGTGTCAAACAAGATATATTAATGATTATCAATTTAAAATTATTCTAACACAAGGACTAAATAGACAAATCAGAAGAATGTGTGAATATTTTGATTACAAAGTGAAAAAACTTGAGAGAGTTAGAATAATAAATATAAACTTAGATGTACCTAGAGGTAAATGGAGACACCTAAAAAACGATGAAGTAAAATTTTTAAAAAGTCTGTAAATTTATCCTTTGAAACATTTAAAATTCCTTTGTTTTACAATTGTTTTTCTTAATAATGTTTGTTCACAAGAAAGAATAATTATTAATGATACCGTTAAGTTGGATGAGGTGGTTGTTGAACCAATTGATGGGTTATTAGCTGATAAAAAAAAGCTTTTTCCCGTAAGCAACCTAAAATTTGAAACATTTCAAACCCTAACACCACAAATTAAGATTAGTGAATATCTCGAATCAGTTCCCGGACTTTTCATAATGAACAATAATAATTTTGCTCAAGATGCTAGAATATCAATTAGAGGGTTTGGTGCGAGAGCCAACTTTGGAATCAGAGGAATCAAGATTTTTGTAGATGGAATTCCAGAAACCTCCCCCGATGGTCAATCACAAATTGACAATGTTAACTTAGAGATAATTGAAAGAATAAATGTTTATAGAGGTAATAACTCATCCTTTTTTGGAAGTTCAGCCGGTGGAGTAATTTCAATCACAACATTGGAAAATTTTGAAGAAAATTTTGTAAATATTGGATTATCATCAGGATCATTCTCAACTACTAAAACACAGGCTACACTGGGGATAAAAAATGAAAATGAAAAAATGATTTTCTTTATTTCAAATACAAATTCTGAGGGATATAGAAAACATAGTAGATTCAAGAACTTTAATGCAAACTTTAAATATTTGACAAATCTTGGAAACAAAAATAGATTACAGATTGTAGCCAATGTACTTGACAGTCCCGATGCAATGGATCCGGGTGGTTTGAATGGAAATGAATTGGAATCAGATAGAAGACAAGCAAGGGCAAGAAATATTGAATTTGACGCAAGAGAAAGTGTAAAACAGTATAAACTAGGAGTCAATTTAAAAAGTACATTTAACAATTTTGGATTAACTAATTCAATCTATTACAATAGAAGGCTTTTTGATGGAAAACTGCCATTTAGAAATGGTGGAATTATTGAATTAGATAAATCATTCTGGGGTTATAAACTTAATTTTGAGTTTGATAATTCTCTTAACTACAACCTTGGTTTTTCATACAATAATCAAAATGATCATCGAAAGAGATTTGTAAATGATTTGGGTTTGAGATCTGAGATTGTAATGAACCAATTTGAAAAATATGATAACATTGGTTTGTATATATTCAGTTCTAAAAAGATTGGAAAATTTATATTTTCCGCTGGAATAAGATATGACAACAATACAATTACTCTTGAAAATATATTAACAAATTCAACGAAAATTTCAGAGAGTATCAAATCAATAAACCCTTCATTTAATCTGAATTATGCATTTAAAAATTTTGATGTTTTTTCAAATATTTCAAGTGGATATGAAACACCAACTCTTAATGAACTATCTGCTACAATTGATCAATCAGGATTTAATAGTGATTTAAAATCCGTTAAATCTAAATCATTTGAAATTGGAATTTCTAATTATGAAAAGTTTACAAAATTAAAATACAACCTAAGATATTTTAATATTCTTACTGAAAATGAAATTATACCTTTTGAATCAACAACAGGGCAAGTTATATATCAAAATGCAGGAAAAACAATAAAAAAAGGAGTTGAATTTGAGTTAAGTACAAAATTAAATTCAAATTTTATGATTGATTACTCACTAACAAAAGGTGAGTATGCATTTGAAGATTTTTCAAATGGGGAAATAGACTATTCAAATAATAGTATTGCAGGAATACCAAATAACTTTCACAAACTGAGTTTAAAATACTTTGACGGTAGCCTAAATCTAATTATTAGCTGGAAAAAGGTTGGAAAAATTTATGCCAATAATTCTAATACAACTTTTATTGAAGGATATGATTCAATAAATTTTAATATTTCTGGTGATGTTTCCTTATTTGGATTGGACATCACACCATATTTTGCAATTGAGAATTTATTAAGTGAAGATTATATTGATAACATCAGAATTAATGCATTTGGATCAAGGTTTTATGAACCTGCTCCCAAAATCAGTTTTATGTCAGGGCTAAAATTGAATCTATGAAAAAAAGAGTAGTTATTGTTGGTGGAGGTATTAATGGTTTAACAGCGGCTAACTATTTACAAAAGCAAAACTTTGATGTTAAAATTTTGGAAAAAAATGATAATATCGGTGGAGCTTGTGTTAAGGATTCAGTTATTATTAACAAAAAGCCTGTAGATTATCCCAAAGGTGCAACAGTTTTAGGGATGATGCAAAAGTTTATTTTCGAGGAAACTAATCTTTCAAAATTTATTAAAACTTACTATCCAAAAAGTCCAAAACTAGTATATTTTAAAAACAATTTTGAACCCACCAGAATTTACCAGGATGTAGATCTTTTAAAAAAAGAATTGCAGATCAAATGGAATGAAAAAGGTGATATTGAAGGATTTAGAAATGATGAAGCTATAGTAATTAAATATTTACAAAATATTTATAAAAAAAGTACTGTTCCAGATATTTCTGATGCTGAAAATATACTAGGAAAGAAAATTACACAACTATGGATCAAGGGCTCAGCATATGATTTATTAAATCATTATTTCACATCAGAAAAAACCAAATTATACATGGGGATGACAGTTACTGAAAGTGGTCCAGCATCAATTTTTCAAAAGGGTACAGCATTTACAATACCATTAATGGATTCAGGTTCAATTTTTAATGGTTATTGGGGTTTTGTAAAAAATGGAATTTGGGAAATCTC
Source organism: uncultured Bacteroidota bacterium (assembly GCA_902614065.1). Classification (GTDB taxonomy): domain Bacteria; phylum Bacteroidota; class Bacteroidia; order Flavobacteriales; family Flavobacteriaceae; genus Eutrophosalina. The sequence continues at coordinate 3,931 of CACMJT010000010.1, forward strand.
TGAAAATTTAGGAAAAATTAATGAGTCGATAGGAGTCAAGATTGATTACTCAGTCTCAATAAAAAACATTGATCACAAATCAAAAAAAATATTTCTTGATAATAAAGAATTAGATTATGATTACCTACTATTTGCAACAGATCCAATAACTCCCGCCCGATTGCTTAAAGATGATAAAAAAATTAAAACTATTAATGACAAAGAATTTATTGGAACAAGTGGAAAGATAACTGCTTTCTTTAAAAACCCAGTTATTTGGAAATATCCAGCTAATGACGACTCACTAGATACCTCGTTTAGATTTATTTTTTCAAATTCAGATCTTGGTGAGTTTGAAAAATCCAGCCAGATTGCTTACAAAAATCATAATGACTATGAACCTGGCTACATTCAAATTTATCCAGAGGGCGCGGCTCAGCGAAAAATGGGAAATGATGAGGGAGTTGAAAAACTAATTCTTTTTTCAAAAAACTTTTCATTTAACAAAAAATCCCAGGATCTTGTAGACTGCAAACAAGATATTTTGAATCTTCTGTCAAAATATATTGTTAATTTTGATGACTTAATTGAAACAAAATTTCTAACACCTGCAAATCTCAAAGAAACTTTTTATTTCCCAAAAGGTAATATAGACCACATGACTTTAAGTGGCAATCAGAATTTCGATAAAAGAACATTTTCCAACCAACCAAAAGAAAGTTTTTTTAGGTATTTTGATTATGATGATATTTATTATTGTGGAGCTGGGTCATTTCCTTGTGGAAGTGTGGCAGGAACACCTGGATATATGTGTGCAAAACATATAATTAATTTCAATTAAATACTTTCGATTAATTATTTCTTTTGGTATAAATTTTGCTTAATTTTGATCATGGATTTGAAAATGCCCGGTACCGACTTACACGCAGAGCTTTTAAAGACCAAAAAAAGGTCAAAAACAAACCAAGACATCAATATTGATCTTAGCCTAGATTACAAACTAGATAAAATTAATTCTGACAGAATCTTTCACATTTCAGATATAAAAAAGATATGTATTGATTATAGACTGAGGTTCTTAGATTTTGAATTGTTTAAGGGCAAAGTACCTGACGAAGCATATAAAAATTTAAAAAGTTTTTATTCGGATCACAAGGAAATAAAAAGGGAAATTAAAATGATGGCACCATCAAGCTTATTTCAACTAGAAAATTATGATGATCCTCTTATGTTTGCTTCACTTGGTAATGATTATTTTTATTTGATCCACAAATGGGGCAATGATTTAAGTTTTTTTAGAAAGATAATGATGTGGCCTTTCAAAAGCTTATACAACATCATCATATTTATGTGTTTTATTTCTCTGTTTTTAACACTCATTATTCCAAAAGATTTGTTCCAATATGAAAATAATCCCGGAGCTGAATTTTTCATAACGTACCTTTTTGTCCTGAAATCTGTAATTGCTATTTTTATTTACTATGGTTTTGCACTTGGTAAAAACTTCAACGAGTATATTTGGAACAGAAAATTTTATAATTAATAAATTACACTGCAGTTTTTTTTTGGTGTATGCTGAAGAATTAAAAAGTATTGGTACGCCTAAGCGTTCTTGATGCTTCAACGAAAATACGATTTTTATGAGAAATCTTCCTTTATTTTTATTTTTTGCTTTCATCATTTTTATCTCTTGCAATAAAAATGATTCTTTAAAAAATCCAAATTTTATATTAATCCTTAGTGATGATCAAGGTTGGAATGGAACATCCTATGAAATGATATCAAATCAAGTTTATTCAAAAAGTGATTATTACGAAACTCCTAATATTGAAAATTTAGCAAAATCAGGAATGGTTTTTTCTCGTGCATATTCACCAGGACCAACCTGTTCTCCTACACGCTACGCCATTCAATTTGGACAAACTCCAGCGAGATTAAAGCATATAAGAGTCTCAATGAATGTTGATCATATAGATCATCTTGGTATGATTAGTATTCCAAGGGCTTTGAAAGAAATTGATAATAGATATGTAGCTGGTCATTTTGGTAAGTTTGGAATGTATTCTGAACCAAAAAACTTTGGATATGACTTTAGCGATGGAATGACTGGTAATATTGACGGTAATATTGATGGAACTATAGAAACAAAATGGCTTCCACAACATCACGAGGATCCCAAGCAAATTTTTGGTATAACAAATAGATCTTTGTCTTTTATGGAGAATCAAGTCAAAGAAAATAATCCCTTCTACCTGCAAGTTTCACATTATGCTGTTCATTCAGATCTTGTTTCAAGGAAAGAAGTTTTTGATAAATACAAGAAAAAAAAGAGAGGGGTATATCATGAAAACCCCTCAATTGCAGCAATGACAGAAGATCTTGATTTTAGTGTTGGAGAAATATTAAAAAAAGTGAAAGAATTAGGAATTGAAGACAATACTTATATAATTTATATGTCAGATAATGGAGCAGTGGAACAAATTTTAGGAAGTAAAAAAACAAATAAAAAAAATAAGGGTTATAATTATCCTTTAAGACATGGAAAAGGAACTTTGTATGAAGGTGGAATTAGAGTACCTTTTATTATTTCTGGACCCAATATTAAGCCAGGAAGCAGTACATCCGTTTCAATATCTGGGGTTGATATTTTACCTACTATTCAAGATCTAGCATCGGATAAATTAAACCTTAATGAAAAGATGGATGGTGGAAGTTTTAAAAAAAATTTATTTAATGATGTAAATTCAAAAATTATTAGAAATAATGATTTTCTTGTTTTTCACCTCCCTTTTAGAAGAGGAAGTTTTAACCCTCATTCAGCAATTATCCAGAATGAATTTAAGCTGATTAAGTTCACTAACTCTAATAAATTATTATTATTCAATCTTGAAAATGACATAAATGAAAAAAATGATCTTTCTGAACAATTCCCAGAAATAACTAAAAAACTCAATATTTTATTAGAGGAATATTTAAAAGATGTAAAGGCCCCTAAATGGAAAAAAGGAATAAACTGGCGACCTTTCAAAAAAACTTTAAAAGAGTTTAATTCTTTTTATTAATTATCCTTTTTCTATAAACATATTGTCAATTTTTGATTAAAAATTAAGCTATTAATCCAAAAAAAAGGGAAAACCCATTATGGATTATCCCTTTTGTACTCGGGGCGGGACTTGAACCCGCACGAACATTACTGTTCATTGGATTTTAAGTCCAACGTGTCTACCAATTCCACCACCCGAGCAGTGGAGCGAAAGACGGGATTTGAACCCGCGACCCTCACCTTGGCAAGGTGATGCTCTACCCCTGAGCTACTTTCGCAAATAGCGGATAGCAAATGTAAAATAAAAAATTAAACTCATGTGTCATCTTTATTAATTTTTTGTTTCAATTCACTTAACTTAACCAATGCCTCAATTGGTGTCATATTATCCATATCAATAGATTCTAACTCACCCTTTAAGTTCTGATAACTATCGTCATTAAGACTAAAAAAACTTAACTGTAAGTCAGAATTTTCATCAACATCAAACTTATTTTTTTCACTGTGTGAATTTTCCAACTTTTTGAGAATTTTTTTTGAGATATTTATGATTTTCTCAGGCATTCCAGCCATTTTAGCTACATGAATTCCAAAGCTGTGGGCACTTCCGCCAGGGATAAGTTTTCTCAAAAAAATTACGTCTTTACTAGTCTCCTTCACTTGTACGTTATAGTTTTTGATTCTTTTGAATTTATCCGCCATCATGTTTAATTCATGATAATGAGTAGCGAAAAGCGTCTTGGGTCTATTAATATTTTCATGCAAGAACTGTGTAATCCCCCAAGCAATTGAAATTCCATCGTATGTACTTGTCCCTCTACCTATCTCGTCCAATACTACCAAACTTTTATCACTAATATTATTTACTATAGAGGCAGACTCCAACATTTCAACCATAAATGTTGATTCACCTTGGGAAATATTATCACTTGCACCAACTCTGGTAAAAATTCGATCAAAAAAGCCCATTTCGAGTTCTGTTGCCGGAACATAAGAACCAATCTGTGCAAGAATTGCTATTAGTGCAACTTGACGTAGTATCGCTGATTTTCCCGACATATTAGGCCCTGTAATCATTAAAATTTGGTGATCTTCATCATTCAACTCGATATCATTTGGAATATAATGCTTTCCATCATCTAATGTATGCTCAATAACAGGATGGCGTGAATTTTTTACGTAAAATTTATTTTTATCATTAATTATTGGTTTTACATAGCTTAATTCATCAGCACAATGTGAGAATGATAATAAACAATCCAAGTATGCAATACAAGATGCATTTTTCTGTATTATATCTATTTTAGTTTGAATTTTTCTAACAAGATTGTTAAACTCCAAATATTCAATTTCAAGAATTCTTTCTTCAGCATTCAAAATTTGATTCTCATGAATCTTTAGCTCATCTGTGATATATCTTTCTGCGTTTACTAAGGTCTGCTTCCTAATCCAATCAGTTGGAACTTTATCTTTGTGTGAATTTGTTACTTCTAAATAAAAACCAAAAACATTATTAAAACTTATTTTAAGAGATGATATTCCAGTTTTTTTTATTTCTCTTTCTAAAATTTCGTCCAGTGTTTTTTTACTGTTATTTAAAGTATCTCTTGTATTATCTAATTCTTTATTTATTCCTTTATTTATAACACCTCCCTTATTTATTGATGCAGGTGCATCAGGGTTTAAATAATCATCCAAAATTTTAGTAATGGTATTGCCTAATACCAAATTATTTTGGATTGCTACAGTATTTTTATTTTTTGATTTTTTGAGTAAAATCTTGATTTTATCAATGCTCTTTAAAGAATTTGATAAAGAAATTAAATCTCGCGGGTTGGTTTTAAAATTTATAAGTTTAGAAACAATTCTTTCAATGTCGGATATAGAATTAAATTGGCTTACAAACTCATCATTATTAATATAATTTTCCTTTAATTCATCAACAATACTGTATCTTTTATTTATTTCAATTATATCAACCGAGGGAAAACACAGCCATCTTCTCAAAAGTCTAGATCCCATTGCTGTTTTGGTTCTATCAATTATTTCGATTAAGCTTTTACCACCTTCATTCTTACTATGTAATATTTCTAGGTTTGAAATTGTAAATCTATCCATCATCAAAGACGAAGTGATATTAATTTCGATTAACTTATTGACGTGAGATAGTTTTTTTTGATGTGACTCTTTCAAATAATATAAAATCATAGATGCTGAGATTAAACCGATATTATTCTTATCAATTCCAAATCCTTTTACCGACTTTACATTAAAATGATCATAAATATTTTTTAAAGCAGTGTTAAAATTTAGCATCCAGTCATCAACATAAAAGAAAAAAGATTTATCAATATTCGTATCACTTAAGAATTTTAAATCTTTTTTAGAAATGAGTATTTCTTTTGGTTCAAAGTTTTTCATTAAGCTTAAAATATAATTCAATGAACCTCTGCTCAAAAAGAAATCACCAGTTGAGACATCTAATAATGATAATCCAAATTGATCATCTAAAACATTTATAGCTGCAAGAAAATTATTTTTCTTTGATGTTAAAATTTCGTCATTTAGTGAAACACCCGGTGTTATGAGATCTGTAACTCCTCGTTTTACAATTTTTTTGGTCAATTTTGGGTTTTCCAATTGCTCACATATAGCAACCCTATGACCAGCCTTCACTAATTTATGAAGGTAAGTGTCTAACGAATGGTATGGAAAGCCGGCGAGTTTTGTTTCTTTATTTAGACCAGAACCTCTTCTTGTCAGCACAATTCCTAGCACTTTAGAGGCGATTACTGCATCTTCATGAAATGTTTCGTAAAAATCCCCAACACGAAAAAGCAAAATTGATTTAGGATATTTTGATTTAATATCATTGTATTGCTTCATTAAGGGGGTTTCTTTTTTCATATTTTACAGTAATTAAAATAATTATTTATAAGTTTATTTTATCGATTTTTAAATGAAAAAATTAAAAAACTCTGAATTAAACAGAATTGATGTTAAATCATTTAAATCTATTAAAAAAACTCCATTAATTGTTGTTTTAGACAATATTAGAAGTCTTAATAATATTGGTTCAATTTTTAGAACATGTGATGCATTTCTTGTCTCAAAAATATACTTGTGTGGGATCACAGCTAAACCTCCAAATAGAAAAATCAATAAAACAGCCCTAGGTTCAACTGATAGTGTTGAATGGGATTATTTCAAGTCAACAATAAAATTAATAGAAAAGTTAAAATCTGAAGGTGTAAAAATTTGGTCTATTGAGCAAGTTGAAAGAGCTCAAAAGCTAAATTATATTGAAAAAATTGATAGCAAACTAAAACATGCTATCGTTTTTGGTAATGAAATTACAGGTGTAGATCAAAAAATAATTGATATTTCAGAAAATACTATTGAGATTGATCAGTACGGAACGAAACACTCACTAAATGTTTCTGTTGCTGCGGGTATTGTGATCTGGAAATTTTATAACTCATTAATTTAAAAATCCAATTTTTCAATCATTTTATTTTTTTGGATTGAATCTAAAAAGACTGAAATTAATTGTCCTGACTGTGGATCTTTTAATTTATTATTTATTTCAAGTAAAGGGATTAAAACAAAATCTCTATGGCTATATCGAGGATGCGGAATTACCAATTTTTTATTATTAACTATGGTATTTCCAAAAAGAATGATATCAATATCAATTATTCTTGATTCATATTCATTGGCAAGCCTTATAGTTCTACCCATTTCTTTTTCAATACTTAAAATACCTGACAAAACATCTTTAACTGCAAGAAAACATGATACTTCAATACAACAGTTGAAAAAAAAATCTCCATCAAAACCAATAGCAGGATTTTTATATATACTTGAAATTTTCTCAATGTTTCCGATGTTTTTATTAATTCTGGAAATACAATTTATGAGGTTAAATTTTCTGTTTCCAATATTTGTTCCAAGTGAAAAATAAATTGTTGATTTTTTCAAAATATTGAACTTAAAGATTAATTTTATTCGAGCAAAAATAATGGATTACAGCGATAATAAGAAAGTTGAATTAGCCAAAAAGATATATTTATACCTTGGAGCAATTTTTATTACATCTTTAGTCGTTTCAAATTTAATTTTTCAAAAATTTTTCTTTTGGCATCCATTTGAGTTAGAAGTCTTTGGATTCAAATTATTCGAGCTTTCGGTTGGTATTTTACCTTACCCAATAACCTTCCTGGTAACAGATCTTATTTCTGAAATGTATGGGAAGAAAAAAGCTAATGAAGTTGTAATTGCTGGAATTTTTGCATCCTTTTTTTCGTTATCGATAATTTTTATAGCAAATGAAGTACCAGCTATAATAGATTCGCCTGTGAACAATGAAACCTTTACACAAGTGTTTTATTTATCAGGTGTTGCTGTATTGTCATCTATGTTAGCTTACTTATTTGCACAATTCATTGACATAAGAATTTACCATTTTTGGAAAAAGAAAACCAAAGGAAAATTATTATGGTTGAGGAATAATTTTTCAACTTTCACATCACAATTTATTGATTCATTTACAGTGATTTTTTTACTTTGTTCATTTGATGCTCTTCCATGGGACTCCTTTTTAGGTCTTCTTGTTTCAGCATTCATATTCAAGGTTCTTGTCGCCCTTATCGATACTCCATTACTATATTTAGGGGTTTACCTATTTAGAAAAAAGTTTGAATTAAGAATCAACGAAGAGATTACGATTTAATCAATCTCTAAACTTACTTTGACTCCTTCATTGGAGCGAATATTAAATACAGTATCATCGTCAAAAATTAAGTACTGGCCCTTTATTCCAATGATTTTTCCAGTATATTTTTTTGACTTTATAATATTTAAACTTTTTGGATTTTCAGGTGATTTAATTAATGGATATTTTATATCAGCGACAATACTGTTTTTTGAAATATACTGTAAAACCTCATCTGGAAGATAACTTAAACATTCTGATTTTTCTTTCACAAGGTCAACGTCAGTGGTACTGGTTTTCAGCATTTCTCTCCAATTTGTTTTGTCATTATATTTTTCTTTTAACTTAGATTCACTGATACCAGCTAAATACCTGTTAGGTACCTCAATAATTTCAACAGCTTTTACAGCTCCTTGATCAATCCACCTCGTTGGTACTTGAGATTTTCTTGTGACACCTATTTTTACCCCACTTGTATATGCTAAATATAAAATATGGGGTTGAATTTGAACCTGTTTTTCATATTCTAAATCCCGGTCCTCAATACCCAAATGTGCCTTGCTCATTTCAGGCCTAATTATCCACTCAGCTGTGCTTGGAAGATCAAAAAAACATTTCTTGCAGTGACCCTGTCTAAAAATTTCCTCACTTGATCCACAGTTTAAACAACTGTAACCGTTAAAATTTATAGTAATGTTTTTATCAAAAAGCGAATTAAAAAAAATAAAGTCGTTTTCCAAAACCAAATAATACTTTAATTCCGTACCAAATTCAGTAATCATTTTTTTTAAAACACCATTGAACATTTTTATATTAATTTTATAATAAGTATAAATATAATGCCATTTTCATTTATAAATACTGTTGCGTCATGGATGTTAAAAAAAAGAATTCATCAAATAGAACTATTTGAAAAGTATCCATTGGACGTTCAAAATGAGGAATTAAAAAAACTTATTCAAATTTCAAAAAATACAGAATTTGGTAAGCAATATGAGTTTTCATCAATTGATAGTTATGAAACCTTTAAAGAGAGGATTCCAAGTTTCACTTATGAAGAATTTTTTCCAATCATTAATAAAACTATAAATGGTAATCATAATATTTTTTGGCCAGAAAAAATAAAGTGGTTTGCTCAATCTAGTGGGACAACTAATTCGAAAAGTAAGTTTATACCAGTAAGTAATTCATCTTTAGATAATTGTCATTTTAAAGGGGGAAAGGATATGCTATGTCTTTATTTAAACAATAATGAAAATTCAAATATGTTCCTGGGTAAATCTTTGAGGCTCGGGGGAAGTAGAAAGATATATGAGAATAATGATCATTATTTTGGGGATTTATCTGCAATTCTTATTGATAATTTACCAGTTTGGGCTGAGTTAATTAGTACTCCAAATAATGAAATTTCATTAATGGATAAGTGGGATGAAAAAATTGCGGCAATAATAAAGGGAACATTACAAGAGGATGTTAGAAGTCTTGCTGGTGTTCCATCTTGGATGTTAACATTGTTGAATAAACTATTAGAGACTACTGGAAAAAAACACATCGATGAAATATGGAAAAATTTGGAAGTTTATTTTCACGGAGGAGTTAGTTTTAAGCCCTACAGAAGCGAATTCAATAACATTGTTTCAAATAAAAAATTTAAATATTATGAGGTATACAACGCAAGCGAAGGGTTTTTTGCAATACAAGATCAAAATGAAAGCGATGAGTTACTACTAATGTTAGACTATGGGATATTTTATGAATTTATTGAAATTGACAATACTAATAAATCAGAAAAAATTATTAATCTATCAGAGGTCAAAGTTGGAGTAAACTATGCATTACTGATTACTACTAATTCAGGTTTGTGGAGATATAAGATTGGTGATACAATAGTGTTTACAAATTTAAAACCGTTTAGAATTAAAGTTTCAGGAAGAACTAAACATTTTATAAATACTTTTGGGGAAGAGGTAATAATCGAAAATGTTGAAAAATCTTTAGAAATTGCCTTAAAGAAATATAATTGCACAATCAAAGACTTTACTGTTGCACCACTTTACATGAAAAATGGTAAAAAAGGTAAACACGAGTGGATGATTGAATTTGTAAAAGAGCCTAATAGTCTTGATGAATTTATGAGAGAAATTGATTTTCAAATACAAAATAACAATTCTGATTATAAGGCTAAAAGGTTCAAAAATATCACACTTGACAGACCAAGACTCATCAAAGCAAGAAAAAACTTATTTTACGATTGGTTAAAAAAGAAAAAGAGATTAGGTGGTCAAAATAAAGTACCACGCCTACTAAATGAGAGAAGCTTTATCGAGGAGTTAATTGAAATGAACTAACTAGCTTTTTTGATATATGAAAACTGCGAATCTGAAAGCTTAGATTTAACGTAATTTTTATCAATAATTATTTTTTTTATTGCTGAACCTGGTGATTCAAACATGTAATCTACCAATATGGCTTCACATATTGATCTTAAACCCCTTGCTCCTAACTTATATTCAAGGGCTTTATTTACAATAAAATCAAGAGCATCAGGCTTAAAAATAATATCGATACCATCAAATTTAAATAATCTTATATACTGTTTAGTTAAAGCGTTTTTTGGTTCAACCAAAATCCTTTTAAGGGTTTCAAAATTTAAATCTTTTAAATAGGAAATTACGGGAAGTCTGCCCAAAATTTCCGGAATCAATCCGAATTCTTTAAGATCATTAGGTTTTATAAATTCTATTATTTGGTCTGATGTAACAGATGACTTTAACTTTGAATTTTTAAAACCTACTGCGTTCATATTCATTCTCTTAGAAATTATTTTTTCTATACCAGCAAATGCACCACCAGCAATAAATAAAATATTTTCTGTATTAAGTTTTATAAAATTTTGATCAGGGTGTTTTCTGCCTCCCTTGGGTGGAACATTAACAACTGCTCCCTCCATGAGTTTTAATAGAGCTTGCTGGACACCCTCACCTGAAACATCACGAGTAATTGATGGGTTATCATTTTTTCTTGAAATCTTGTCAATTTCATCAATAAAAATTATTCCCTTTTCTGCTTTTTCTATCTTGTAATCGGAGGCTTGAAGTAATCTTGTCAAAATATTTTCCACATCCTCCCCTACATAACCAGCTTCTGTTAAAACAGTTGCATCAACAATTGCTATTGGAACATCCAAGAGTTTGGCTATAGTTTTTGCAATTAGTGTTTTTCCCGTTCCTGTTGGACCAACTAAGATTACATTACTTTTTTCAATTTCAATATCTTGGGATTCGTGAGAAATTCTCTTGTAATGATTGTAGACACTAACAGAAATAATTTTTTTTGCATATTCTTGACCAACAACATATTCATCAAGGAATGATTTTATTTTTTTTGGATTTAAATCATGTATATCAGATGAGGTTGTTATTTGATCATTCTCTTTCTGATGATTTAAAATTGAAAATGCTTGTTCAATACACTGATCACAAATGTGAGCATCTTGACCAGCGACTAAAACTTTAGTCTGAAGTTTACTAAGACCACAAAAGGAGCATGACAAGTTTTCTTCGGACATTATTTAGTTTTTTTTAGAACCTCGTCAATCATTCCATATTTTTTTGCTTCAGGTGCCTTCATCCAGTAATCACGATCAGAGTCAGAATAAACTTTATCATATTTTTGTCCTGTATGATCAGCAATAATTTCATAAAGCTCCTTCTTCAATTTGATAATTTCCCTAGCTGTAATTTCAATATCTGATGCTTGACCTTGTGCACCACCAAGTGGTTGATGAATCATAACCCTAGAATGAGTTAGACCAGATCTTTTCCCCTTTTCACCAGCACATAATAACACAGCAGCCATAGATGCAGCTATTCCTGTGCAAATAGTTGCTACATTGGGGTTGATGAACTGCATAGTGTCATAAATTCCTAAACCAGCATAAACAGATCCACCAGGTGAATTGATATAAATTTGGATGTCTTTGTCTTTATCAGTACTCTCTAAGAAAAGCAATTGTGCTTGAATTATATTTGCAACTGAATCATTAATTGCAGTACCCAAAAAGATGATTCTGTCCATCATCAATCTAGAAAAAACATCCATTTGTGCAACATTAAGTTGCCTCTCTTCGATTATATACGGTGTCATACTGCCAACTATTTTATCAAAATACATGGAATTAATTCCATGATGTTTTATTGCATATTTTTTAAATTCGTCCGAATAGTTCATTTTATAAATTTAAACATTTTTATCGTAGGCAGTTTCAATAAACTTTTTGTAATCTACCTTAGATTCTTTTTTAGTCATTTTATTTTTAAAAACATTAAGAATTTTTTCGTTTAGTAACATTGAGTAAATTCTTTTAAGTTCATCCTGATTAGATGTAACTCGCTGAACAATTGAATTTAATTCTTCATCATCAACTTTATTTTGTCCATACATAGCCATTTGTTTCTTTACCATTTCTTTAGCATAATCCTTTACAGCATCTGAGCTAATATCAATATTATTTTCTTCTATTAGTTTGGATTCAATTAACTGATATTTTATACCCTTTGTTGATTGGGAAAACTCTTTTTCAATATCATTTTCATTCACTTTTTCTTTTTGATTTGCAATGATTAGTTTTTTTACAAAGTGTTCTGGTAATTCAATTTTAGTATTTGTAATTAATAGCTCTACACAATCATTAAAAAACTTTTGATCTGACTGGTTTATAAATTGTTTTTCTATATCAAGTTTGACTTTATTTTTAAATTCTTTTTGGGACTTAATATCTTCATCTGCGTATACCTTTTTATACAATTCTTCAGTTAATTCAGCTTTTTCTTTTTTTGAAATTTCAGTTATGTATAAGGTTAAATCCCCATTCAAAAATTCATTTTCTTCGTTCCTAAATAATGAAGATAAATACTGTTCATCATTAAAAGATTTTTTATTTATTTTAATTGATGAACCAACTTTAGATTTAGATAAATACTTTGAAAAGAATCCTTTTTTGAATTTTTGCGAATCTAAGCTTAGACTTTTCTCATTTTCTGATTCTGAATGTTTTACTTTTCCCAAAATTGTGGATTCTTTGTCAGGAAATTCCAACGTAATCAATTTTCCATATTGGTTTTGTATAGATTCAACTTGTGAACTCACCATCTCATTGTCAGCTTCAATAGTGTAATAAATTGGTGGCTTTTTTAGTTTGTAGTTTATTTTAAACTGTGGTCTATGAGCTATCTCAAATTTTAAATTTATTTCATCTTTTGTCCAATCAACTTCATGTTCTTCAAAAGGTAGCGGAGAGCCTAAAATTGAAATATTATTTTCAGAAATGTATTTTGAAATTTCATTTTGGATAATCTTGTTAATTTCATCTACCTTAACTGCCATACCGTATTGTTTTTTTATCAATCCAACAGGAACATTTCCTTTTCTAAAACCAGGGATATTTGCTTTTTTTCTATAATTCTTTAAGGTTGAATCAACTTTTTCTACATAATCTTTTTTTTCAATTATGAGATCTAATATATAAGTGCTTTTTTTAGATTTTTTTTCGATTATTTTCATAAAAAGGAGGTCAAAAATAGACTATTTAGTATTTACTTCAAAATTCAAGTTCTCAAATAATTTAAGGTTTCAAGCAAAAACTTTTTTTGATTTTCGTAATGTATCCAGTGTGATGAATTTTCAATAGTTACCAAGCTTAGCTTTGGGAATGATTTTTTTGCCTCAAATAAACCCTGATTATCGATATAATTCGAATATTCGCCCTTCATAAATAAAATGTCTTCATTGAAAACTCTATCAATTTTAATTGCTGAAGTTATTTTTAATATATTAGA
>CACMJT010000011.1 GCA_902614065.1 uncultured Bacteroidota bacterium
TTCAATTAGTCATTCAGAATTGTTTGTAGCTGTTTGTCTTTCAAAAGAAAAAGTAGGGATTGATTTACAGATTAAAAATGAAAAAATTTTTAAAGTATCAAATAAGTTTATCAACGACCTTGAAAAAAAATTGACTGAAAAAAATAATTTGGAAAAGTTAACTCAGTTATGGACAATCAAAGAAGCTGCATATAAATACTTTACAGTGGGTCAACTGAGTTTGAAAAACGATATTATAGTTAATAAATTGGGAGATTACTCAAACCTACAAATTAATGGTTTAGGCAAACATTTAAATTTAAAATCAAAAACTATAATTACACCAAATTATATTTGTAGCCTTGTATATGATGAATGAAATTATAGATCAAATATTTCAACAATACAGTCAATATTCCAACGTTGACATAAGTTTAGAGCTGATAGCAGTTTTTTTTGGACTTCTTTCTGTTTGGTTCTCAAAAAATAATAATGTATTGGTATATCCAACCGGTATTATTAATACTTCAATTTTTGTTTACTTATTGGTAAAATGGGAATTATTGGGAGATATGATAATAAATGTATATTATTTTTTGATGAGTATTTACGGATGGTATTATTGGACAAGAAAATCCCATAATCAAGAATATACTCCCATTACCAAAATAAAAGAAGCAGATATTAAAATAATTTTGATTATTATCATTTCATCAACTCTCTTTGTTTCATATCTATATTCTTTTTTTGACAAGTGGAGTGGTTTGGTTTCGTATATAGATATTTTAACTACAGCAATCTTTTTTGTTGGAATGTGGTTGATGGCTAGAAGAAAAATTGAAAGTTGGTTTTTTTGGATTTTGGGAGATGTTATTTCGGTTCCTCTTTATTTTGTTAAGGGATTGGCTTTCTCGAGTTTTCAATATCTTATCTTTACACTAATTGCAGTTGCTGGCTATTATAAATGGAAAAGTATTTACAACAACAAAAAACGGATTGCATAAAAATAGTTTTATTTGGTCCAGAGTCTACAGGAAAAACAAGTTTAGCAGTCGAACTTGCAAAACATTATAAAACTTTATTTGTAAAAGAATTTGCAAGAGAGTTTTTGCAAAAAAAAATGGATGAACAAAATAAGGTCTGTGAAATTGATGATCTGATACCAATTGCAATTGGTCAAATGAATTCTGAAAATATATTAAGTAAAAAAGCAAATCGTATACTTTTTTGTGACACAGATCTTTTAACAACAGCCACATACTCCAGGTTGTATTTTAATAATTTTTGTGACCCAGTAATTGATAAGTATTCAAAAGAAAATAAATACGATTTGTATTTATTACTTGATATTGACATACCGTGGGTGAAAGACGATTTAAGAGATAGACCCAATGACAGAAAGTTATTTCTTGAAAATTTTAAAAAAGCTTTAATTAAAAATCACAAACCTTTCAAATTAATTTCAGGTAATTTTAAGGAAAGATTGAAAAAATCTATTAATTTTGTGGACGAAATTTTACTCAGGAAAACTTGAAAAAAGTTATTGTTTCATTTTTTATTTTTTTGCTTTTTCTTCCTCAACTATTGCAGTTTAGTCATAATTTTTTCCATGATCATCATCATGATCATTATCATGTTCATATCAGCAGCACAGATCAAACACTTCAGACCCCGGAAAGTATATGTACTTTTTGTTTAATTTTTAGATCTGCCACTGATTTTGACTATTATTATTCAATTTTATATTCATTTATTATAACTATGTTGACTGTTGGTTTGATTTTTTCTAAATCATTCCAAAAAAACTTTGGTGTTATCAATTTTAATTCAAGGGCACCACCTATTAAAGTCTAGAACACGGATAAAAAAAATTAATTAAACAAAATATATATGAAAAACTTAATAAGGGCCACCTTGATATTGGCCCTACTAATAACAAATAAAAATTTTTCTCAAGAGGTTGAGGTTGATTCGATATTGCCAGTAATGTTGGATGAGGTTATCGTATCCACTCCCTTTGGAGAAACAGCTAATGAAAATGTAATTAAGGTTACAAAAGTAGATTTGGCAAAAATGAGTGCTGTAAATACTCAAACAATGAAGGATGTCCTTGGAGAAACACCAGGACTTTCATTTATATCAACAGGACCTGGTATATACAAACCAAATATCAGAGGTTTGTCTAGTAATCGTGTCGTTGTCTTCAATCAAAACATTCGTTACGAGAATCAGCAATGGGGTGATGAACACGGCATTGATATCGCATCTGGTGGCGTTAGTTCTGTTGAACTGATCAAAGGACCAGCTTCAATATTGTATGGTAGTGATGCCATTGGAGGTGTGTTGTATTTCAATCCTCAAAAGTACCTCAAATACAATGGTACCGAGGGGGATTTCTCTACATTTTATAATACCAATTATTCAGGTTTTAATTCTACCATAGGAGTTAGTACTACAATCGATGAGTTTAGTTTAATAGCAAGGGCTAGTGTTGTTGAAAATGGTGACTATTCAGGATCAAAACGACCCGACGGTTACGAGGGGCCTTATGAAAGCACTGGAATGGAATCGAAAGATTTTCAACTTGCTTTGGGTTATGCTAAGGGCAACTACAGTTCGGATTTTAGAATTAATTTCAATGAGTCAACATTGTATGTGCCACATGGAGATGAAGAAGAAGGTCACGATGACCATGATGATGGGGATCATGATGATGATCACGACGATGACCATGATGATCATGAGGAGCATGAAGAAGAGGAAAGTTACCAATCCATTGAGAACTTTATCGTTAGTTGGAAAAATGATGTAAAGTTTGACAATTCAAGTTTAACAGTAACGGCAGGTTTTTCTCAAAATTTGAGAAAAGAATTTGGCCATCATGATGAGGAAGGACATGAAGATGGTGATGAAGAAGACCATGATGAGGATCATGATGAGGACCATAATGAAGACCACGATGAACACGGGGAAGAAGCAGCTCTTGATATGACATTGAGAGTAACTTCTCTTGACTGGAAATATGTCAATGAAAAAAATGACAATGTTGAGATAGCTGTTGGAGGTAACTTTATTCATCAAACAAATGAAAATCATGCAGAGGAGATTTTAATTCCTAACGCAACAAAAAATGATATGGGATTATTTATTTTATCCCACTTTCATTTTGATTCAGCGAATCTGATGCTAGGTGCAAGAGCTGATTTAAGACAAATTGATGCCCTCGGTATCGAAAAAACATACTCGAGCATGACTGCATCAGCTGGCTACAAGAAAGATTTGTCTCAATCTTCTATTTTTCGAGTGAATTTGGCAACTGGCTACAGGGCTCCTAATCTTTCTGAATTATTTTCTGATGGTGAACACCACGGAACTGGTAGATATGAAATTGGATCTACTGAACTAGCGGTTGAAAAAAACTTTCAAACTGATATTTCTTTCGAGACATCTAATGAAAAATCCAGTTTACTTGTAGATTTATTTTATAATAATATCAACGACTATATTTTCTTAAATCCAACAGGTGCTCAAACTGATGAATTTATGCCTATCTATGAATACGCACAATCAGATGCAACTATTCTAGGTGGTGAAATTGCTTATTCATCCAAAACTGGAATCGATTGGTTGTCATATTATGCATCCATGGAATACCTAAGAGGTAAAAAGAAAAACGATGGATGGCTTCCAGACATTCCACCAGTAACATTTAAGCTTAATCTTGATCTAGACTTTAGTGATAAAATTAACTACGGAATAGATATTTTACATAAAGCGAGACAAGATAAAGTGGCAACTTTTGAGAATTCAACTCACTCAAACTTCTTAGTTGATGTTTCAGGACAGTATGATTTAAATATATTATACCCTGGTGCAAGAGCTCAGTTATTCTGGAAAGTTGAAAATGTTTTTGATAAGTACTACTACGATCATTTATCCAGATTTAAAAACTACGGTTTTTATGATATGGGAAGAAATGTTTCTATTGGACTCAAAATTTCTTACTAGGATTTAAAAAGCGGCTTTCGGGCCGCTTTTTTTTTTAACTTTGTATAAATTCTGGGGTGCTACGGCTGAGATTATACCCATTGAACCTGACAAAGTAATTTTTGTAAGGAAATGTGACTCACTTTAGAATCCCGTTAAAGTTTATAAATATGAAAAATTTAATTTTAACGGTATTTTTATTTTCGAATATCGCAATCTTTTCACAAGAAAATACAATTGATACTATTTTAGTAAATAAACAAAACCTTGATGAGGTAGTTGTAACAGCAATTAGAGCTTCTTCAAATAACCCTGTTCCTTTTAAAGTATTGGATGCTGATGATATTTCAAGAGTAAATCTTGGTCAAGACGTTCCTGTCATTTTAAGTATGACGCCCTCTGTAAATATTACATCTGATGCCGGAAATGGAATAGGTTATACGGGTATGAGTATTAGAGGTTCGGATGGTTCTAGAATTAATGTTACAATAAATGGTGTACCACTTAATGATTCAGAATCCCACGCTACTTATTGGGTTGATTTGCCAGATTTTGCGAGTAGTATTTCAAGTATTCAGATTCAGCGTGGGGTAGGAACTTCAACTAATGGGGCAGGGGCTTTTGGTGGTAGTGTTAATGTTTCTACTCAAAAACAATCCCAGGCTCCTAAATTCAAATTATCCAATTCCTTTGGTAGTTATGGAACTCTAAAAAACTCAATAAGTTTCACAACTGGGAGGGTAAGTAATTATTTTGAAGTAAGCGGTAATCTATCAAAAATATATTCCGATGGATATATCGATCGGGCATCTTCAAATTTAAAAGGTTATTTTTTGCAAGGCTCATATTATAAAGAAAGAACCAATATTAAATTTATTGCTTTCGGTGGGCATGAAAGAACTTATCAAGCTTGGTATGGTCTTGATCAAGAAACCTTAAGTGCTAATAGAAAATTTAATTATGCAGGCATGTATTTCAATGATGATGGGGATCAATTTTTTTACGATAAACAAGAGGATAATTATAAGCAAGACCATTACCAATTGATTTTTAATCACAAGATAAATCTATCATGGCGTGCCAATCTAACATTTCATTACACTCATGGTAGAGGTTACTATGAGGAGTATAATGAAGACCAAAATTTATCTGATTATTTGATTTTTGATAATAGTGGTGAATTAATCTCTGACCTTATTAGAAGAAAATGGTTGGATAATAATTTTTATGGTTCACTCTTTAATTTTATTTATGAAAAAAATTCTAGCAAATTGATTTTAGGAGGAACACTAAATAAATATTTTGGTGATCATTTTGGTGAAGTAATATGGGCCAGAAATGCAGGTAATTCAGAAATCAGGCACAGATATTACGATAATTTTGGTAACAAAGAGGAGTTTAATTTATTTGCAAAGTTCCAATATACTTTCAATGATAAGCTCTATGGTTTTGTTGATCTTCAGAACAGAAATATAAATTATGACGCTGAATTAATTGGTGGTAATAACATAAATAAAAGTTTCAATTTTTTTAACCCCAAAGCAGGTCTCTATTATAAATTAAATAGCAATAATGAATTTTATTTTTCATTCGCTCGTGCTCACAGGGAGCCAACCAGAACAGACTACGAAAACGGAAATCCTTTTCCTGAAATGCTTGATGATTTTGAGTTAGGATGGAAGTATAAAGGAAAAAAGTCCATATATAACATTAATTTATACTTTATGGATTATAATGATCAATTGGTTTTAACTGGAGAGAGAGACGATGTTGGTTATTATATAAGAGCAAATGTTGGGGAAAGTTACCGAGCTGGGATTGAGTTTGATGGTGTTTTCTTTATAGATGACTACTTTACAATTAAACCAAATATTACATTTAGTTCAAATAAAAACAGTGATTATTTGAATCAATTTGATGGTAGTTTGAGAAATTTTGGTAAAACTGATATTTCCTTTTCACCAAACTTGATTTTTGGAAATTCTGTTGAATATAATTTAAACAGTAAAACACTTTTATTTTTTAACACCAAGTATGTTGGAAAACAATACATGTCAAACACAAATGTCGAGTCTTCTGTTCTTGCATCATATCTTGTTAATGATTTAGGATTAAATTATAACTTTTCAATACCAGGATTTTCTCAAGACTCTGAGTTTAAACTCTTAGTAAATAATTTATTGAATCAAAAATATGAAAGTTATGGTGGACATTATTTTTACGACATCGATAATAAGACATATTCCGGATCATATTTTTATCCAATGGCTGAAATTAATTTCCTGTTAGGTCTTGATTTTAATTTCTAATTATAGATTCTAAGTGAAGTCCCGATTTTTTCTGTTCTGTATCGAACAAGAGGGTATTTGTTATTTTGATCAATGTTATTTAGCAGTTGACCAGTGGCTAAACTATAAAGGTTTTGTGTACAATCACATGAAAGTTGTACCCCACTTATATTTAATTTTGGGCATGATGAGTTAACAGAATGATTGGGTGGACATTGTTCCCATGCTAAAATATCTCCGTTGAAGTTAAAAATCACTACTCCACATACACCAATCCCGCTAAGTTCAACAGAACCACTTGAAAACTTAACATCATCATATAATGGTAAATCTAAATTAATGGTTTTATCAAAGTTAATATTTGGAATGTAAGGATTGAAATTAACGTTTCCATCTTCACAACTAAATATTAAAACAATTACTAATAATATTATTCTCATTATCAATTTTCAAATTTAAATAAAAGAAGATTAAAATTTGTATATTAGGTAAACCTCTATTTAAGAGGCTTTTTTTTTAAAGTGTATGAAGGTCAATTACTATACAAAAGATGGTCTAAATAAGTTAAGGGCTGAGCTCAATAAATTGAAGGATGTCGAAAGACCTAAAGCTTCAAAAGCAATAGCAGAGGCAAGAGACAAGGGCGATTTGAGTGAGAATGCTGAATACGATGCAGCAAAAGAGGCACAGGGATTACTGGAGCTGAAAATTTCAAAATTGGAGGAAACACTATCAAACGCTAGACTTATAGATGAATCACAGCTTGATTCTTCAAAAGTCCTTGTTCTATCAAAAGTTAAAATCAAAAATCAAGCTAATCAAGCTACTCTAGAATATACTCTGGTTGCCGAAAGTGAGGCTAATCTAAGAGATGGAAAAATATCAGTCAATTCACCTATTGGGCAAGGTCTTTTAGGAAAGTCAGTGGGAGATATTGCTAAGATTAAAGTTCCAAACGGAACAATTAATTTTGAAATTTTATCTATAACAAGGTCGTAATTTGTCTTCAATTTTTACAAAAATATTAAGAGGAGAGCTACCATGCTATAAAATTGATGAGAATGATTCCTGTTTTGCTTTTTTAGATATTAATCCTAATAGTAGAGGTCACACATTATGTATACTAAAAAAAGAAATTGACTATATTTTTGATCTAAGCTCTGAAGATTATCAAAAACTCATGAATTTTTCTAGAAAAATTGCAATAGCACTAAAAAAATCAGTCAATTGTAAAAGAATAGCACTTTCGGTTGTAGGACTTGAGGTTCCTCACGTTCATGTGCATCTAATACCTTTAGAATCGATGAGTGATATGAATTTTGGTAAATCTATAAAATTGGATGATAATGAGTTTAAATCCATAGTTGAAAAAATTAAATCAAATTTAAAATGAATATATCAGGAATAATTAAGTTAATAAATGAAACCAAAGAGTACGGCTCTAATGGTTTTAAAAAAAGAGAACTTGTAGTAACCACACAAGAACAGTATCCTCAAAACATTCTAGTTGAGTTTATACAAGATAGGTGTGAAATTTTGGATTCATTCAATGTTGGTGAGTTT
Source organism: uncultured Bacteroidota bacterium (assembly GCA_902614065.1). Classification (GTDB taxonomy): domain Bacteria; phylum Bacteroidota; class Bacteroidia; order Flavobacteriales; family Flavobacteriaceae; genus Eutrophosalina. The sequence goes on from CACMJT010000011.1 coordinate 7,818, forward strand.
GTGAAAATTGATATAAATCTTAGAGGAAGAGAATGGGTAAATAAAGATGGGGAGACTAAATATTTCAACTCAATACAAGGATGGAGAATCGAAAAAACACAAAATCAAACAGACAGTAATTTACCACCCATACCTGATGATATTGATATTAAAGCTGATGATTCAGCGGATACGGATGACCTGCCATTCTGAATATGCAACAACTCGGTGATGATTATAAGTTTCCCTCCCCACAATCAGCTACTAAAGAAGGTATTGTTGCTGTCGGAGGAGATTTAAATCCCTTAAGAATATTAGAAGCATACAAAAATGGGATTTTCCCTTGGTTTAGTGATGATGAAAATTTAATGTGGTGGAGTCCAGATCCTCGCATGATTTTATTTCCAGAAAAAATTAAGATATCAAAAAGTTTCAAGTCTTTTTTAAAAAAAAAAGAATACCGAGTTAGTTTCAATGAAAACTTTGAAGATGTAATTGAATCTTGCTCAAATATTAAGAGGGTCAACCAAAAGGGTACGTGGATTACCAATGGGTTGAAACAATCATTTATTAAGCTTCATCAAATGGGTTATGCTCATTCTGTTGAAGTCTGGCAACATGATGTGATTATTGGAGGTTTGTATGGATTAGATTTAGGTAACATTTTTTGTGGCGAAAGTATGTTTTCGATAAAATCTAATGCAAG
>CACMJT010000012.1 GCA_902614065.1 uncultured Bacteroidota bacterium
GTCTTGTAGTTAGTCACTTTGAAGCAGGAGGATATGATATAAATCCTGCACAAAACTCAGCTGGTAATTATTTATTTCAAACACCCGGATCGCCCGTATCAATTACTGCTCAACCATCATCAGCCAGTGGTTGCGAGGGAAGTACAGTTGAATTTGAAGTTGTTGCATCATCACAAACAGAAATAACTTACCAATGGCAATTTTTTAATGTTGATCAAGATGATTGGGAAAATATAGCTGAAGGTGCCTCATATAGTGGAACACAGACAAGTAAATTAGTATTGTCAAATGTTTCCACAACCATGGATGGCAGGTACAGAGTTTTATTGAATGATGAGGAATATCTATGTGAAACAGGGACCGATCCAAATGTCAATTTGAGTGTAAATCTTGCACCTGAAAACCCCATCGTTCAACAAATACAAACATTTTGTCAATCTGATACGCCAACAATATCAAGCTTAACAGCATCTAATATTGGAAATAATACCCTTTATTGGTATGAATCATTGGAAGCTACTGATCCACTAGATCCTGACACAGAGCTAGAGCATAATAAATTTTATTATGCTGAGTTTGTTGATGAAGAAGGTTGTGTTAGCAATTCAAGAACTGAGAGTAAAGCATACTTATCGAATCCTGTCTTAACTGCCACAAATGATATAATTTGTATTGATGATTCTACTACTTTAACTATTGAAAATGTGGCAAAAACAGCTGCTGATTTTGCCGCTGACAATGATTTAATTTTTATAACAAATAATGATGAGTCGGTAAGTTGGGACACCGATTATGGAAAAACTTATTTCATGATTCAAGCAGGGACTGGACAAGACGGGTTTAATCCAATCGATTGGCCGGATGCTAAAACATTAACTGACAGTTATAACTCTGGAGATAGTACGGCCAGTGCAAGAATGTATGTGGTGCTTAGCGCAGAAATGGAAGATGCAGTTTATGCTGGTTTGGAGTCTATGGGATTGACTGGTCGTGATGGCATTAGGTTTTGGCTTGGATTGTATCAAGACCTTGAAGATCCCAGCTATGTCGAACCAGGAAATGCATCTCAAAACTATGGAGGTTGGAAATGGGTTAATGGTTCCTATTTGAGAGATACATATGTAAATTGGTCCAACAACGAGCCAAACAATGCTGGTGGTTTCGAACACTACGCTCAATTTGAGTTTTCTAATGATGGTAAACAATGGAATGATATGTCTATTGGTAATGCTGTTTCATGGCCACTATTTGAATATACTGGTTCAACTGATATTGTATGGGGATATTATGATGAAAATGGTGATGAGGTCATAATACCAGACATTAGCACCTCATCTTTGGAAGTAAGTCCAACACAAACTACTACCTATTTTGTAAAAGTAACGGTTAACGGAGTTGAATGTATTGCTGAAAAAACAATAACTGTGAATCCAAACCCTAATGCTGAAACTATTAGTGATCTAGAGTTTTGTGATGATGAAAGTGATAATGATGGCAACAACGGTAGTATTACAATTCAAAAAGAAATCTTTGACTCACTAATTCCAAATATTCTAGGTGAAGATCAATCTCAAAATGATTATACAGTTACTTTTTATGAAACCAATGAAAATGCCACAAATGGAGAAAATGAAATCACATTTCCATATACAAATCCAGCAAAAGATGCTGGTGAGCCTCACTATGCTTTAAATACAACTCAAATCTTCGTTAGAGTTCAAAATAATGAAACTGGATGTTTTAATGCTGAAACATCCTTCAATATTAACATCAAAGCATTACCTATTACATTTCCTGTTGATGACATTATAATATGTGATGATGACAGAGATGGGTTTATCTCGTTTGATATTGAATCAAGAACAGATCTATTAAGATCTGGAGATGAAAATACAGATCCTAATGACATTGACAATCAAAGTCCCAATGATTTTAATGTTACATATCATTTGAGTATTGAAGATGCAAATGATTTAACTAATACTGGTCTAGTAAGTCCATATACAAATACAGTAAAAGACATTCAGACAATTTTTTATCGAATACTTAAAACTGAAGGTTCCAACGCAGGCTGCTATAAGACAGGAGAGGCTTTTGACATTATCGTTGAGGCACTACCATTTGCAAATACAGTTACGATTAGTAGGGAATGTAATGAACCTTACTAATCTGACTAAAACCAGTTATAGAAAAAAATAAGAATAATATATAAAGTCTGAGATATTTAGTCATATTATAATTCTATAAACTATTAATGACTTATTGCTCATTAAAACTTATAGTACCTAAATTTACTAATTAGTTTTGTAATTATTTTCCTCGAACTAAACTAAAGTGACCTTTGAATTCCCGTCCGTCCTCAAGAAAAACTCTAAACCAATAATCAGATTGGGGCATTGGTCTTCCAGAAAATGTTCCATCCCAACCAGTTCCTCTTGGGTCAAGCTCTTTGATTAGTTTCCCATATCGATCAAAAACGTAAATTTTACTATTCGGTTGGAAGAATTCATTGATTCCCAAAATTCTCCATGTATCATGAATTCCGTCTCCATTAGGTGTTAAAAATTTCTTATAACCGATGACTGAAATATCAATTTCATAAATTCCACAACCTCTTTTATCTCTGATATAAAGTTTATGAATTCCGGGCCTAACGTTTTCAAAAAGTTCGTCTACTTGGTATGGACCTGCAGGATCGTATAAAGCAAACTCATAATCCCCGATTCCTAAATCTCCTACATTCTTTATTCTAACTTTATTGTTGTTGTCATCGGTAATATCTGAAACATCTATAAATTGATCGTACTCATCCTCTGAAACTGTTCCATCATCGTTCAAATCAAAGCTGGCAATTTCAGATTCTTCAACAAAAATGCTCAATGTTCTTTGGCAGCCTGTATCAACATCGGTTGCTGTAACATAATAAATACCACCAACCCCAATAAATATTGTGGGTCCTGAAGTTGGGAATGGACTGTTGACACCGTTGTAGGTGTGTGTCCATGTGTAAGTATAATTACCTTCAGCAGATGTAACACCAATTGGTATTGGGTCTAAATTTAAGCAGACTAAGGTATCATCATCCACAGTAAATGTGGGTAGTGGATTTACAACAAATTCAATATCCATAGTTGCTGGGCATGATGGATTCAAATTATTTGTAATTGTTGCAGTTACTGTTTGCGTTTGAGTATTGAATGGATTTCTAAGTTCGTTAGACGATAATAAATTACCAGCCTCATCAACATACTGATAAGTCACTGTATAATCATCCAAACTTTGATCAGAGCCTAGTAGTGTGGCCGTGATGTTACTTGTATCAAATTCGTTAAAGCCATCGTTGTCATCATACCCATCTTCGCCATCACATTTAGGTGCTACAGTTACAGGATATGCCTCAGGCGTATTATCTACAATAAATTCAAGTGTCGTCTCGTCATAACAAAGACCATCGGGATTATTGATTTCAGGATATAAAGGGTCAATTTCAACTCGAATTGTAATAGTTTGAGATGCTGTTAGGAAATTAGGACTGAAATCAGCTGCAAGTATTTCTGAGCCATCTTCATTGAAGTAAGTTACAGTCAAAACAGATTCATCTTGTTTGACACCAGTTGCAGGGTCTGTCAACAATTGATCAATTACAGATGATGTGTCAAAAGTATACAATCCATCCTGAGAATCATCACCTTGAGAACCATCACACTGTCTATCAATTGATACAGGATAGGCAATTGGTCTGGGTTCAATGTAGAGTTCAGCAACTTTTTTTAGTCCTAAACATGAGATTGTATTTAATTCATTAATCTCAACTGAAACCCAAATATCTTGTAAAAAAGGGGTGATGTTTGTATACGAAGTATTCGTATCTATAGGGTTATTCTTCGTTAAAGCATCCTCTTTATTATTAAAATAAAGTATCGTAATATTTTGTCCTGAAAACTTCGAATCTGATGCAATAAGCTGATTGGTAATTTCATTAAAAATTGATGAATCCCAAGTTTCGATACCATCTTGTTCGTTACTCGGTGATGTTTCACAAGTACTAAATTTCAATAAGAAGTTCTCATCGATTGCACTTGCCCCAATCTTTAATTCTATTTGAGCTGTTCTAAAACAATTATTTTCAGTCAATACTTTTACATATATGATTTGATTAAATAAAGTTTCATTTTCATAGGAGTTAGGATTTTCAATTAATGAATCATCAGAAAAGTTTGAATCTGTATAATATTCAAAGGTTTCATTTTCGTGATTTTCTGAAATATCATCTTCAAATTCTGTTAAATTAAATAACGTTCTTCCATCGTTGTTATCGTCATCATCACATTGTTCAACAACAATATTTGAATTAATTAAAACTGGTAGAGGCGCAACTAAAGCATTAAATATCATATCAGAATTAAAACATTCTGTTTTATTGCTCAAAACTCTAACATGAATAGGTTGACTAAATGCGATAGTATTTGAAAATGGAAAACTAATTCCACTATTGTTTATATCATCAGCATCATCTTGTGATAAATGAAAGGTAACCGTGAAGTCCTCATTACTTTGATCATCTCCCAAAATTTCACTTATCAAGTTGGTAAAATCAAATGTTCCAACAAGACCATCTGTATCATTTCCAACTGAATTGTCATCACATAAAAGTAAATCGTCAACTTGATTGGCAATAGGAAGCGATTCCTCCACAATTAATGTTGTGTCATCATTTGTGGTTTGAATACATGCATATTCATCTGTGCTAACTTCTACACGATACTTATTTCCATCCATTTCAATCTGAACATCACTAATAGTTAAAGTATCAGTATTTGAGCCTGAGTATTGAGTATTATCTTCAATTTTTATCCAGTTATTTGGTTCAGTAGATGTTGCATAAAACCACGAGTAAATTATATTGTCGTTTGTTGTTACACCAACTTTAAATTCAACAGAGGAGCCAACCTCACAAGCAATCGCAGATTGAGGTTGAGTTGATATTACGGGTGGTTCACCAACTTTTTGAAAATAATAGGTATCTGCATTATCTTTTGCTGGTTCAGCTGATGGATCATAATCAGGAAAAACTATTTGACCCCTAGACGTAACACCACCATTATCAATAGTGGGTATGCCCTCTCCAAAAATTCCATCCCCATCTCCATCAACATATCCAGCTTCAATAACATCAAAACATCCATCATTATCACTATCATAGTCATACATATCAAGTTCATCGCCTGAGTCTGTATTCAGAATGTAATCTTTTATATTTACGACTGGCACATACACGCTTTCACCTGTTGCATTTACATTTGAATAGTTATGAGTGAGGCTCAATCCATCAATTTGGTATGAGTAGAATTCATAGGTTAGATCAGTTCTAGTTTTAAATTTAAACCTGATTTCGTTCGAAGTATATTCAAGAGTTTCGTCCTCGTATATACCATCAAAGTCAGTATCGACGAGTAGGTTGTCATCAGGATCTAGTAATGTAATATTTGTTGTTGAGGGTAAACTTTTTAAAACGAAACTTTCCCCGTCAATTGCGGCAACATCAATATTTGAGTCCTTAAAAAGAATATTAAGTTTTTCATTAAACTCAAGTGTATAGGTTAAGGTTTGATCAACACCAGCTTCTACTTGTGACTCAAAAGAACTATCTACACCTCCGTTAGATACTGCATGATCATCTCTGCTGGAAGCAATAGTACCTGTGATCACACCCGGGACTATGGTTCCATCAAGAAGTGTGATTTCTGGATTTAATGGATCCTGAAAAGATATTTTACCATCACCGAGCGATTCATAAAAATTGGAAATACCATCGTTATCAATATCCAAATCTATATTGTCAATTATTCCGTCATTGTCAAAATCGTCAGGGCATATACTGATTGGAATTTCATCCGAAACGTAATCAATATTTGTACATTCAAGAACACCTTTAAGTCTGTAGACACCAGGTTGATTCGGGGTAAATTCTGCGGTTGTAAAATTAGTGGCTTCAAAATTACCAGTTAGCTCATTTAATTTTTGCCAGACGATACTGTCAAAATTTGAAAAGTTTGTTGCTGTTATGGTTACATTGGAAGTTCCATCGCTTTTTATGCACGAACCGAGTGATTCAAATTCAACATTTAAATCAAAAGTTGGCGGCCTTGCAAATCCGGAGTAAAACCCACCAGTTGTTGCTGAATAGTTGGTGTTATAGTAAGCCACGTACAACTCGTCATCTCCTCTTACGGTTATATTTCCCTCTAAATTTTTAACCAAATAGGTTTCGTAATTTGGATTTCCGTCAACTACATAGGGACCTTCGGTTTGAAATTGATTTATTGGATTTCCATTAATTGTCACAGCTGAATCTTTTTTTGCGACAAAAGTCACAGCACCACCGTCTTCAAATTCTTTACCAACATAATTAATTTGAAGGATATTATCAACATCACCAACATTGGCACAACTCAGTGGAGGTACAAAAAACATACCTTGCCTTGCAGCTCTATTTTGATTGTTTTGGCCTGTCCAGATGGCACCAAGGCCTTGAAATGCAAATATTTTATCATCCGGATTGCTGCTGTTTACATACATGTTTCCACGATCAGGATGATATTTATCACCCTCAATAATTACAAACTCACCATCATCTAAGACTACTTGATTATTATTATCATCAAGAAGTGGCAAACCATTAACATTAATTCTTGTATTGTCTTGGTCAGCAATTAAAAGTACATTTTCCCAACCATCGTCTCCCTCTCCTCTGATGAATATGTATTCATTTCCAACCAGTTCTCTTCCAACAATCTGATCAATACCATAATCTTGTCCGCCCTCGTCTGCAGTAAAAGAGCCAGTCCCGGAGCCACTGTTGACTACTATTGGTTTATCGGATTCGATGAGTGTTCCAATAATACCTTCCCTAGAGTTTAATGTATTGTTTTGTTCAGCTGCAACAACGTATGTTTGACCGTAATCCAAAGTTACTTGAATAGTTCCTGTTGCACCACTGAGAAGTTCAACATCTTGTGGAACGGTAATACTTACTTTGGTATTGTTTTCAGTTGCCATGATTGAGGCAAAGTTCATGTGAGCGCCTGTTTGATTTTGGAGAGCACCAGCCCTAAATCTTGTTCCAAAACCAGAATCACCTTTACTAACCAAGGCACCTGCGTGATACTGATTTCCACCATTTGTTTCATTTGAATTAAATCTTACTGAAACATAAATATCACTTTCGGCTTCGATAATAAACCCTGCGAGATTTCCCGTGCTTTCTGTTTCCTCTCTCCTAATGAACAAATATCCATATTCAACCCCCGCAGGAGCAGCTCTTAAAACACGGCCATTGTTGTTATTAACAACATCAGAATACATAATATCTCCATTAGCCCTCTTGATTGTAAAAGGAACATCACTTACACTGGGTGTTGATATGTAGAACCACTGATCTTCAGGTGCATTTGAATCAAAATTATTTCCGCTCCTCTCGTGTGTTAGTGGAGGGATGTAGTGAATTTTACTAAGCTGTGAGAACAAGTTATTTGTAATTAGAAAAGCAAAAAATAAGGTTAATATTTTAAAAAAATTTTTCAAAAAGGTTAGTAAATATAATTTAATTTTTCTAGGTTATTCTCCTTAGGTTTTAAAATAAAATTAAACCAACATCATTGAAATTTGTTTCAAAAAATGAGCCAAAACATAATATCATTTCATTTGGTTATTGCAATTATAACCTTTAATATTGAATACTTGTAAGCTTAACAAAATTTATTCATTGTGAAAAACGATCGAGATAGAATTAGAGCTCTGCTATATCATTCAAAACCAAGCCCTGGTAAGATTAAGGTAGTTCCTTCTAAAAATCATTCACGACAAAGTGATTTATCTCTTGCTTATTCTCCGGGTGTAGCCCACCCTTGTCTTGAAATTCATGAAGATTCTGAGAAC
>CACMJT010000013.1 GCA_902614065.1 uncultured Bacteroidota bacterium
TTAAACTACATGATAATTTTTATTGGTATTGGTACCTTATTGGCGGGAATAATTGGAATTTCCAATATAATGGTTTTTGTAATTAAAGAAAGAAATAAGGAGTTTGGAATTAGGAAAGCTATCGGAGCGACTCCAAATTCTATAATTGCACTTGTTTTACAAGAATCAATTTTCATCACTACAATTTCAGGTTATGTAGGATTATTTTTTGGGGTACTACTTCTCTCATCAATTGGAGATAAGTTAGAAAAGACATACTTCATTACTGATCCTTATGTGGATTTTAATTTTGCAGTATTAGCAACAATAATGTTGGTGTTTTTTGGTGCACTGGCAGGTTATCTACCTGCTAAAAAAGCAGCAATGATCAAACCAATCAAAGCATTAAATGAAAAATAAATGAAAGAATTATTCGAGCGAGATACATGGCAAGAAATATTTGGTTCTATTAGTAAAAATAGGGTAAGAACTATAATTACAATGATTGGTGTTTTGTGGGGAATATTTATTTTTATTACTCTATCTGGAACTGCAAAAGGTTTAGATAATGGGTTTGAAAAAGCTTTTGCCTCAATTTCATCAAATAGTTTATTTGTTTGGGGTCAATACACATCACTCCCGTACAAAGGGTATAAGGCCCGCAGGGGCATTCAACTTAAAGTCGGTGATGTGGAAATTATTAAGAAAAGAGTTCCCGAAATTGAATTTATAGCACCAAGAAACGTAAGAGGTGTTTTTGGATCTTCTGGTGGAAATGTTGTTCGTGGATCAAAGACAGGTACTTATGCGATATATGGTGAATATCCAGAATATATTAAAATTGCAACATCAAAAGTTTACGATGGAGGAAGGTTTATTAATGAAAATGACATGGCTTTGTCTAGAAAAGTGTGTGTCATTGGAGAGAGAACATTAAAAGAACTTTTTGAAAAGGATGAAAATCCAATAGGTAAATTTATTGCCATTAACAGTATAATATTTAAGGTGATTGGAGTTCATAAATTTGTTCAGGGTGGTGGATTCGGAGACGATGGTGATATATATATACCATTTGTCACATTCAAGGATTTATTTAACTCAGGAGATAATGTTGGGTTTTTTATGATGTCTGCCTACAAGAATGCCGATGTTGTAAAAGTGGAAAAGGAAGTAAAAAGTGTTCTTAAAGATATTCACAACATAAATCCAAATGATGAAGAGGGCCTGGGAGCATTTAATTTAGGTAAAGTATTTAAGGATACTTTAAATTTTGTTAACGGTTTATCATTTCTATCTTTAATAGTTGGCCTAGTTACAATATTAGCTGGTGTTATAGGAATTGGTAATATATTATTAATTTCTGTAAATGAAAGGACAAAAGAAATCGGTATTCGTAGGGCATTGGGAGCTACACCTAAAAAGGTTAGAAATCAGATTTTGATTGAATCAATATTCTTAACTCTAATTGCCGGAATCATCGGGATTATATTAGCAACAATAATTTTGTTTTCTATAAATTACGGAACAAAAGATTTAACAGATTTCCCTTACACAAATCCTACAGTGCCATTGAAATTTATTTTCGGAGCTTTATTTCTGATGATTACACTTGGATGTTTAATTGGAATGATTCCAGCTCAGAAAGCAGTAAAAATTAGGCCGATAGAGGCATTGAGAGAAGAATAATTTTAATTTTGATAATTATATGAAAAACATAAAAAATATTGGTTTTGTTTTAATAGCATTAGGCTTATTGTTTTCAATAGCTTACTATATTAAGACAAATAGTAGGTCTGCAATTACTTACGAAACTGAACAATTAAAATACAAAACAATTGAAGATAAAATAGTAGCAACAGGAAGTGTGGTTCCTGAAGACGAGGTTAATATTGTTCCTCAGATTAGTGGGATTATTCAAGAGATTTTTGTTGATGAAGGTGATCAAGTTAAAGCAGGTGATTTATTAGCAAAGATCAAAGTAATTCCCAATGAACAAACTCTAAATAGTGCAGAAGGTAGGGTTAAAACAACCCAAATAATACTTCAAAACTCAGAAAAAGAATATAACAGAAACAAAAAGTTATTTGAAAAGGGTATAATTTCAGAGCAAGACTTTAATTCAATTGAACTGAGATATAATCAGGATAAACAAAGTTTAGAGAATGCAAAATCAGATTTGCAAATAATAAGACTTGGTTCAATTGGAGGTTCAGCATTAACTAATACCAATGTAAGATCGACTATTTCAGGAACAATTTTACAAGTACCCGTTAAAGAGGGTGATCAGGCAATTGAAGCCAACACTTTTAATCCAGGGACAACAATAGCAACTGTAGCAGATCTAAATAAAATGATTTTTGAGGGTCGTGTTGATGAAGGAGAAGTTAGTAAACTTAAAACAGGCCTTCCGCTGAAAATAGAAATTGGAGCAATTGAAGATAAGGTTTATGATGCTAAATTAACACTAATTGCACCAAAAGGTATTGAAGTTGCAGGAGCAATTCAGTTTCAAATTGAGGGCGAAGTTTATTTGGATGATGAATATATAATAAGGGCTGGTTACAGTGCAAATGCAACAATTGTTACACAAACCAAAGAAAATGTTTTGGCAATTGATGAATACCTACTTCAATTTGACAATAAAACAAAGGAAGCTTTTGTCGAAATTGAAATTTCTGATCAAAATTTTGAGAAAAGACAGATTGAGGTAGGAATTTCGGATGGAGTTTTTGCTGAAGTATTGTCAGGTGTTACTATCAATGATAAAATTAAAGTCTGGAATAAGACTGAGCCCATTAAGCGAGGAGATGTTGAAGATGTTGATGATGAATATAAAATAGATAGATAAAAAATGAGAAAATTTTTACTATTAATATTGATTTTTTGTACCAATATCACTGCTCAGAAATCCTGGACTTTAAAAGAATGTGTCGAGAGAGCATTGGAAAAAAATATATCCATAAAACAGACCGAACTAAATTTTACAGAAGCTGAATTAAATAAAAAAAATGCAATTGGAAATTTTATACCCAATTTTAATATTGGCAGTTCTCACTCATGGAATGTTGGTTTGAATCAGGATATTACGACAGGAATTTTAGAAAATATTACTACCCAATTTACATCAATGAACTTAAATGTTAATGTCGATGTTTTGAATGGTTTAAAAAATATTAAGCAATTGCATTTAGCAAATTTGAATATTCTATCAAACAAGTTTCAATTAGAGGATATGAAAGAAAATGTTTCATTGTTGGTTGCTAATTCATTTCTTCAAATTCTTTTTAATAAAGAGCTTCTAAAGGTCCAAAAAATCCAATATGATTTATCAATTGAAGATTTATCAAGAGCCCAAGAGTTAGTTGAAAATGGCGTTTTACCAGTTGGTGATTTATATGAAATTGAAGCAAATAAGTCAAGTGCTGAAAAATCTCTTATTGATGCTGAAAATGCATTGACTTTGGCAAAATTGGCACTAGCTCAACTAATTTTAATTGAAAATTATCAAGATTTTGACATTGTCGATGAAAACTACGATCTTGAGATGAGTGAAATCTTAAATAAATCACCTGACATTATTTATAATTACGCTGTTCAAAATAAGAATGAAATTAGAGTAGCAGAGACAAATGTTGAAATTGCAAAAAAATCATTAGAATTAAATAAAAGTTTTTTACAACCTAGATTGTCAGCTTTTTATTCTTTCAGTTCAAGAATTGCTTATGGCGACAGGTTAGTTGGAACTGGTAATTTTGATTTAGTTCCAATTGGATTTGTTCAGGGAACTAATCAACCAGTTGTTGCTCCTTTTCAACAAACTATTGTCAAAGCACCAAGATCATTCACAGAGCAGTTTGATTCAAATAAAGGTCAAAATTTTGGTTTAAGTTTATCAATCCCAATTCTTAATAATTTTTCAACTAGAACTAATGTTAACAGGAGTAAAGTTAATGTTGAAAGGTCTGAAAATCTGTTGTCTCAAACTAAGCTCGATTTACAAAATACAATCAACCAAGCTTATAATGATGCAAAAGGTTCATTTAAAGCATATGAGGCTTCTCAAAAATCTCTAGAATCTAGAAAAATATCTTTTGAATATGCTAAAGAAAAATTTAATCTTGGAGCAATAGATTCCTACGAGTTTTCGTTAATCAAACAGAGATATGAATCTGCGCAGTCTGACTTAATAATTTCAAAGTTTGATCTTATTTTTAAGATCAAAGTTCTAGAATTCTATTTTGGTATTCCCTTAAAAATTTGAAAACAGACTTAATATTAAATATTGAAACCTCAACCTCAAATTGCTCTGTTTCTTTGTCAAAGGGGAAAAATTTAATTGATTTAATTGAAATTGATAATAGTTCTTATTCTCACTCTGAAAATTTACACACTTTTATTTATCAAATCTTAAATAGTAACAAATTTAGTTTTGAAGATTTAGGATGTGTTTCAGTAAGTAGAGGTCCTGGATCATATACTGGGTTAAGAATTGGTGTTTCAGCTGCAAAGGGTCTATGTTTTGCAAATGATATTCCTCTTGTCTCAGTTTCTTCTTTGGAAATACTTGCTAACTCCTCCAATTTTAATGGAATAATTATCCCAACAATTGATGCAAGGCGTGATGAAGTTTATTCATCTGCTTTTTTTCAAAGTAATATGATTAGTAAAGAAAAACCAGAGATTATCGCGAGTGAATCGTTTATAGAATATTTAAAAAATAATAATATTATAATAGTTGGTAATGGTCAATTTAAGTGCGAAAAAATTATAAAAAAACATAAAAAAATATTTTTTGATAAAAACATCATAAATCCTTCATCTAAATATATGCCCGAATTATCGTACAGAAAATTCATTAATAATGAATTTGAAGACTTAGCTTACTTTGAACCAACATATCTCAAAGAGTTTAAAACCAACATATGATTATCCGTTTATTGCAGTAACAGAATTAATTTTTTCTGGTAAATGGTTCTTTAACATGGTCTCAATACCATTTTTTAATGTAACAGTTGACGATGGACATCCGCTGCATGCGCCTTGTAAAAGAACCTTAACCTCTCCACTTTTTTTGTCGAATGATTGAAAAACAATATTACCACCATCTTGAGCTACAGCTGGTTTAATTTGCTCATCAATTAGTTTTGCAATTTCTTTTGATGTTTCATCTAATTCATTCAATGAAATTGAATCAAACTTCTTTTCAATATCATATCCTTGATTAATTATTGTGTTGCCATCTTTTATGTAAGACAATATGAACTCTCTAATATTCATTATATGATTTTCCCAATCAAACCCCAACTTTAATGATACAGATATAAAATTAAAATCAATATAGATTTCTGATATAAATTCGTGCATGAATAGAGCACTTGCTATTGGACAATTGGAAGCATCTACTTTTGCTTTGAATTCGTGGGGATTATTTACTAGCCTTTTATTTGATACAAATTTCATAACCCTTGGATTTGGAGTTCTTTCGGCATAAATACTTATGGCTAAATTGCTATTGGTGTATATTGACATACCATTATTCAGGTTTTTCGTAATCTCCTCCAAAACTTCTTCTTGAACATCACTCCATTCAAGAAAATCAAGTTTTTCAATAATAATTAGATGTTTGTCTAATATTACTGACTTTACAAATGGTAAAAAAAACAGTTGCTTAACAACAGGATAGTTATCTAGTTCTGAATTCTCATCAAGTTTAATCCTTTTTGAAAAGATCATTTGATTTGAAGATATAACTAGTTGATCTTTATTTTCACTTTTTAAAATTTCTAAATTATAAGCCACAATTAAATCTTGATTACAGAATTTTTTTTCCCTAAAAGTTTTTCTAAAGCAAAGTTATTTCCATTGCTGTAAAAATCATTGTAAATTTCATTTTTTTCAGAATTAACTATTTTCTCTTTTAATAAAATTCGTTCTATCTGTGACGCAACAGCGACATTGTAGTTGTTTATGATAATATTATTTCCAATAATTTTTTTAATCAAATCTTGAATTATAAAATAGTGAGTACATCCTAAAACTAACTGATCAATGCCATAATCAATCATTGGTTTTAAATATTCAATTAATATTGATTCAAGTTTATCATTTTCAAAATCACCCGACTCAATAATTTCAACTATTCCATCCCCATGACTCTCAATAATATCAAAGTTGCTCTTATCAATACTTTTAGTTGTTTTTTCAAAAAGTTCGCTGGATAAAGTACCTTTGGTGGCTAATACACCAATTTTTCTTTTTTTTGATTTTTTTACAGCAGGTTTGATTCCTGGTTCAATACCAACGAAAGGTATTTGAAATTTTTTTCTCAGTAAACTTATTGCATTGGTTGTTGCTGTATTACATGCTACTACAATTAATTTACACCCTTTATCAATTAGCCAATTCGAATTTATTATACTAATATTCTGAATTTCAGAAATTGACTTTGAACCATACGGAGAATTTTTTGAGTCAGCATAATAAATTGTATTTTCATAAGGAAGTAATTGTGTAACCTCTTTCCATACACTAACGCCACCTATTCCTGAATCAAAAAAACCAATTGGAGAAATGCTCATAAAAAAAACTATCTCTAAAATTATAGATAGTTTTTAAAATTTAAGATAAATAGTATATAAATCTAAAAACCAAGTTCTTTTTTGACATCTGCCATCAAATCTTTACCGTCTGAAAGAATTACTGCACCACCTGGCGTGGCATCGATGACATAGTCAAACCCTTGCTCTCTGGCTACCTTTTGAATAGCTTCTTTTGCTTTTTCAATGAGTGGCCTTAATAAATCAGCTTGTTTTTGCTGAATATCCTGAGCTGCGGTTTGTTGATATTGCTGAATATTTTGTTCCATACCTTGCAATTCTTTTGCTCTTGCTTGGTTAGTGACTTCTGTTTGATTTTGGGCATCTGCAGAATAAGTTTGTGACTTCGTTTGATATTCCTTCATTGATGCCTCAATTTCAGTCTGATAGGTTTTTTGAAGTTTTTCTAGTTGAGCTTGTGCTTCTTTAACTTCAGGCATTTGACTGATCAATGATTGACTATCAATGTGGGCAACTTTACTTTGAGTGTATGAAATTGTGCTAAATGCAATGAATGCAACTGACACTAATAATTTTATATAATTCATCTTTTTAAGTTTTAATTTTTCTTTTAATGTTTATTAAACTATCTCTTTTTCTTTTTATCTCTATTTTTCTAAGCTCTCTAAGTCTTGAAATTGAGTCTCTCCTTTTTTTATTTTTTTCAATAACTAAATTCCTTTTCTCTTCGAGTTCTTTCTTCTTTTCATCATCAAAAACTATTTCAAGGTTTTCAATTTTCTCTTGTCTCAAGATACTTCTTAAAACCAGCTCGCTAATATCGTATTTTTTTTCTGAATATAGCATAATCACTGCACTAGATTTGTCAAAAATAAAATCAAATTTATTTTTTTCTGCTATTTGTTGAACTATTGCAAGAACCTCATCTTGAATGGGTTGAATTAAAATTTTCTCTTGAACTAACCAATCTCCCTCGGGTCCAAACCTTTTATTTCTGTAGCTTTCAAGTTCTTCAATATCGTAATCTAGTTCTTTATTACGTTTCAAGTAAATTTGATTTGGTATCAAATCTTTTTCAAATTCTAATTCTTCTCTTTTTACCTTAATTTCATT
>CACMJT010000014.1 GCA_902614065.1 uncultured Bacteroidota bacterium
TCATACTGGAACGGGTTAAAATCTGGTTTGAGTGGGGCTGATAAGATAACATACTTTGATACAAGTAAGTTTAAAACTCAATTTGCTTGTGAGCTCAAAGGTTATGATCCAATGGACTTTTTTGACCGTAAAGAAGGAAGAAAACTTGACAAGTTCTCTCAATATGCAATTGTAAGCTCGGATGAAGCAATAAATGATTCTGGACTAAATAGTGAAGGTATAGATAAAGGAAGGGTTGGTGTAATTTGGGGCTCAGGAATCGGTGGTCTGAAAACATTTCAAGAAGAGGTCACAAACTTTGTGAATGGTGACGGAACTCCTAGATATAATCCTTTTTTTATCCCTAAAATGATCCCAGACATTGCTGCAGGCGTTATCTCAATACGCCATGGTTTTAAAGGGCCAAACTTTGCTACAGTTTCAGCCTGTGCATCTTCTGCAAATGCTCTTATTGATGGCGTAAATTATATTAGGCTTGGCTATGCAGATGCGATTGTTTCAGGAGGCTCTGAAGCCGGCATTATTAAATCAGGAATTGGTGGCTTTAATGCTGTTCAGGCTCTTTCAAAAAGAAATGACGACCCAAAAACTGCATCAAGACCTTTTGATTTAGATCGAGACGGTTTTGTTTTGGGAGAAGGTGGTGGTTGTGTGATTTTAGAAGAACTTGATCACGCAATCAGTAGAGGGGCTAAGATTTATGCAGAAGTTGTAGGGATTGGACTTTCATCGGACGCCTATCACATGACTGCTCCCCATCCTGACGGGGAAGGTGCGATTAGTGTGATGAATAACTGTATTAAAGACTCCGGTCTGACGTATAAAGACGTTGATGTTGTTAATATGCATGGCACTTCAACGCCACTTGGTGACAAGGCTGAGGCTAAGGCGCTGGGAGCGGTCTTTAAAGACCACCTATATTCAATGAATATTAATTCGACAAAATCAATGACTGGACATTTACTTGGAGCGGCAGGAGCTATAGAGGCAATCTCTTGTATACTTTCAATAAATAATAACCTGGTGCCGCCAACAATTAATCATTTTAATAAAGACCCTGAAATTGACCCTAAAATTAATTTTACATTTAATAAATCACAATCTAGAGACGTTAAAGTAGCCATGAGTAATACCTTTGGGTTTGGAGGCCACAATGCCTGTGTTATGATTAAAGAATTCGAAGAATAAAAGCCTTTAAACTATGGCTTTGAAAAAGCTACAACATATTGAAATTGAAGATGATTTTAAATTAATTGGGATTCATTGTCAGCTAGATGGGTATAAATTAGCTTTCAATCTTAATAAGTTCTTGAAAATTTCACTAGAAAACTTTGACTATAAAATTGTTATAGACAATGTTGAGTATACTTTTGAAATGTTTAAACATGATTCTGAAACATACAACACTAAAATATATCTATTCTCAAACAAATCATATGGAAATATTCCATCCTTTGAGCCCAATCTTTTTGATACAATCAACTCTAGCGTCTATTTGATTGATGAAAAAAAAAATATAGATTTCTTTTTAAAAATTGAAGGTGGTGGGTTCAATTATGTTTCTATGATAAATAAAATTCAAGGTATTAGTATGGTTCAATCCTCTTATCTTGTAAATCTCAAAAGACCAAAATCAAAATATAACCTTATTTTTGAGTAATGAACCTAAACAAAACTAAAATTGTTGCAACGATTGGCCCAGCAAGTTCTTCTAGATCCATGTTGAGTAAATTGATTTCCTCTGGTGTGGATGTGTTTAGGGTTAATTTTTCACATGCTTCTCACAAAGAGGTTACGCGGATTGTTTCAGATATTAAAGCTTTAAGGGCAGAACATAAAAAACATGTTTCTATTCTGGGTGATTTACAGGGTCCTAAAATTAGGATTGGACATGTTAAAGAAGGGGTAATTTTAAAAAAGAATGATGAAATTGTTTTTTCAACAAATAAAATTAATGCTGGTGATAAAAATGCTGTTCATATTGGATATGATCTTTTCCCTAAAGACGTAAAAAAAGATGAAAAGGTGTTGGTAGATGATGGCAAGTTAATTTTAAAAGTATTAAAGACTAACAAGCTAGATGAGGTTAAGCTTTTAGTATTGCAAGGTGGCGAGCTTAAGTCTAACAAAGGAGTAAATCTTCCCAATACAAAAATTTCACTACCCGCTTTAACAGAAAAGGATATTCTAGATGCAAAATTCGCGGTAAAAAACTCTTTTGATTGGATTGCGCTCTCCTTTGTGAGATCAAAAAAGGATGTTTTAATGCTTAAGGATTTAATTATGTCTGAGACAAAACATCCAGTGCCAGTTATATCAAAAATAGAAAAACCTCAGGCAATTGCTAAACTTGAGTCTATTTTAAAAGTTTCTGATGGATTAATGGTTGCAAGGGGGGACTTAGGCTTGGAAATACCGACAGAGGAAGTGCCTCTGAATCAAAAAATAATGGTTGAGATGGCCAAAAAGGCTCGCAAACCTGTAATAGTAGCTACTCAGATGATGGAATCAATGATTGACAATTTAACACCATCAAGAGCTGAAGTCAATGATGTTGCAAATTCTGTTATGGATGGCGCAGATTGCATTATGCTTTCGGGTGAAACATCTGTTGGTAAATACCCTTGTGAGGTTGTTAGAAAGATTGGTAAAATTATATCCAGTGTTGAAAATGCAGGTTTTGGTTTAACACAAACCGATTCAGTTAGCATTAATAAAGATCGGTTAATTACAAACTCCGTTTGCTATCATGCTGCATTATTAGCAGATAGAATTAAAGCATCCGCAGTTTGTACTTTAACAAACAGTGGGTATACAGGGTGGGAGATATCTTCATACAGGCCAAGAGCTCTCGTGCTTGTATTTACTTCAAATGTTAGAATTTTATCTCAACTCAATCTTCTTTGGGGTGTTAAGTGTATATTTTATGACAAACTTGAGAGCACTGATAAGACAGTTGAGGATGTTAATGAGCTGGCTCAGCAAAAGAGGTATATAAAAAAGGGGGATTTCGTAATTAATTTAGCGGCGATGCCAATTAAGGAAAAGGGTCAGGTCAATACTTTGAGAATTACCAAGGTTGAATAAGAAATGGATTCTCAAAGACAAAAAAAGGTTTCAACACTTATCAAAAAAGACATAGGTGCAATCATAGACTCTGTTTTAAGAAATAAAGTTTTTCAAGGTGTTTTAGTGTCGGTAACAAAAGTCAAAACAACTCCAGATCTAAGTCAATCCAAAGTTTTCTTAAGTGTATTTCCATCAAAAAAAACCGCTGAAATACTCAACCTGCTTGAGAATAGCAAGTTTGAAATTAAACAAAGATTTATTGCATTAGTTCGTGGTCAACTACGAGTAATGCCTCAGATTCAGTTTATAGTAGATGACTCACTTGATTACATTGAAAAGATTGAAGATGCGATTAAAAATGGAGGAGAAAACCCAATCAAGTAATTATTGTGAAATCAACTGACTTCATTGCTTTGAAATATTTTTTTTCTAGGAAAAACTACAACATAGTTTATATTATTTCGATCTTTTCTGTTTTAGTTCTGTCCATTGCTAATTTTTCTTTTTTAACAATTCTATCTGTATTTTCTGGCCTCGAAGAATATTCATTATCATTTTCTAAATCCTTTGACCCAGACATAAAATTAAAACCAATAACAGGTCAAACGCTTAATATAATGGAAAAAGACATTCAATTAATGGCCCAAATCGAGGATGTTTCGGCTGTTTCAAAAACAATTTTAGGCAAAGCAGTTATCCAAAATGGAAATAAGACTGAGTTTGCAGAAATTGTAGGGGTTGATAATGAATTTAAAAATGTGATATTATTTGATTCTATTATGGTAGTTGGAAGTTTTTCTAAGCTTGATAATTACACCTCCTACACAAGTAGCTCACTTTCAGAAAAACTTGATTTAACTCTCTACAATAGTTCTGGTGAATATCTTATAAGTACAATTTCAAGTGATTACCTAAACTTTTTTATTCAACCATTTAGCAACTCCAAAAGGTTGATTTCAAATGGTGTCTTTAGAACCAGAGACGATGATAATGAAAATCGAATTATAGTAAGCCTGCCATTTGCCTCCGACTTATTTGGTTATGAAAAAAACACTTACAGTGAGATTTTATTAAGAACGAATGGTGACCCAGAAGTTATTAAAGATGAAATAGAAAGTGTTTTCCCTGATTACAGTGTTTTGACACATAAAGAGCAAAACGAGACATTATATAAAATAATGCAATCTGAGAAGCTGGTTATAACAGCAATAATGTTTTTTATCGTTTTGATTTCTGCATTCAACGTTATTGCTGCAGTTTCAATGTTAATTATTGAAAAAGAAGACAATATTAAAACACTTAAAGCTCTTGGAATGAACAAAAAAGAATTGTTTCAACTATTTTTCAATCACGGTGTACTTATTAATTTTAGCGGTTTGATAATCGGGGTTTTTAGCTCATTAGCTGTAATCTTTTTTCAAATTAATTATTCTGTAGTATCTATACCTGGCCTTGATGTTCCATATCCAGTTTCATTAAAAGCAGAAAATATTGCAATATTAATTATTTGCGCCACTATTATTTCTGTTTTTTCCTCTTACTTAGGGGCCCTAGCATCAAAAAAAATTAACTAAAAACTGGCTGAGGACTAAATTGTTTTTTCAAATCATTGAATAAGGCAAATAGCTCATGCGAATGATCCGTTGTGACCATAATGGTTCGGTATTTCTTAAAATCAGGAATTCCTCTGAAATAATTTGAATAGTGTCTTCGTGTTTCCAACACTCCTAACTTTTCTCCCTTCCAGTCGATGGCCATTTGAAGGTGTTTTTCTGCCATTTTAATCCTTTGTATGATTGAAGGTAACGGCATATGTTCTCCTGTTTTGAAGTAATGCTTAACTTGATTAAAAAACCAAGGATTACCAATTGAGGCTCTTCCGATCATTGCTCCATCAAGGCCATATTTATCTCTCATTTCTACTGCTTTTTCAGGGGAGTTTACATCTCCATTGCCAAATACTGGTATTTTCATTCTCTGGTTGTTTTTAACCTCAGATATTAATGACCAGTCAGCATTGCCTTTGTACATTTGAGCACGAGTTCTTCCGTGTATGGTTATAGCTTTTGCTCCAGCATCTTGTATTCTTTCCGCAACTTCAATTATTTTGATTGTTTTTTCATCCCAGCCTAATCTAGTTTTTACGGTCACTGGAAGCTTGGTTCTTTTTGCCATTTCTCTTGTAAGCATCTCCATTTTGTCTATGTCTTTTAATATACCTG
>CACMJT010000015.1 GCA_902614065.1 uncultured Bacteroidota bacterium
AGTGCTTAGTAAATTATAATCAATTGACCTGTTCTTCTCAAGCACAGAGAGCTGTTCAGTTATATTTTTTAATTGCCTAATATTCCCATTCCAGACGTGGCTTTTTAGTAGGTTTTCTGCTTTTACATCTAAACGTATGGTGGGCATATTATATTTTTTTGCAAAGTCAGATGCGAACTTTCTAAACAATAATATTATGTCTTCTTTTCTGTTTCTCAGCGGCGGCACATCTATCTCAACAGTACTAAGCCTGTAATATAAATCTTCTCTGAATTTTCCTTTAGAAATTGCATCATGCATGTTTACATTAGTTGCTGCAACAATTCTTACATCTGTTTTTTGGGGTTTTGATGATCCAACTCTTATGAATTCACCACTTTCTAAAACTCTGAGTAATCTGACTTGAGTGCTAAGTGGTAGTTCACCAACCTCGTCCAAAAATATTGTTCCCCCACTTGCAACCTCAAAATAGCCAGCTCTATCAGTAGTGGCACCTGTAAAAGCGCCTTTAATATGACCAAAGAGTTCGGAGTCAATTGTACCTTCAGGTATAGCCCCACAGTTTACAGCTATATACTTATTATGTTTTCTGTGAGAAAATTGATGAATAATTTTAGGAAAAACTTCTTTACCAACTCCACTCTCACCCATAACTAGTACCGTAATGTCTGTAGGTGAAACTTTTAGTGATTTTTCAATTGCCATATTTAATGAATGGTCATTTCCAATTATCGAAAATCTTTGTTTTATATTTTGTATTTCAGAATTCATAATTTTAACTTCTTCCTATCAGTGTTGTTGATGTGTTGTCAATTATTTTAACACTAACCGTCTCACCAGGTTTGAGATTTTTTTTTGGAAAAACAACCATTATGTTTTGGCTATTTCTCCCACACCAAAACTGGCTAGATTTTTTGGATTCTTTCTCAATTAAAACTTCACAATTTGTACCAACATAATCTTTTAAATTATTAAAACTATGCTTTTGTTGTAAGTCAATGATTTCTTGTAGTCTTTTTTGTTTTATTTTTTCTGGAACATTGTCATCTAGTTTTTTATAGGCTGGTGTCCCTGGCCTTTCAGAATACTTGAACATGAATCCAAAATCATATTTAACATAATTCATTAATTCCAGAGTCAATTTATGATCATCCTCACTTTCATTGGGAAATCCAGTTATAATATCATGAGAAATTCCACAATTAGGAATGATTCTCCTAATTTTGTTGATGAGCTCTTTGTACTCATTAATTGTATGTTTTCTATTCATTAAATTCAAAATCTTATCGCTCCCAGATTGAACTGGTAGGTGAATGTGTTTGCAAATATTTTTATGTTTGGCCATAACATTTAAAACATCTTCAGACATGTCCTGTGGATTTGATGTTGTAAACCTTATCCTCATGCTTTTAAAATTTGTAGCAATTAATTCTAAAAGTTTAGAAAAAGATAAAGATGATTTTTTTTGCAATTCAGTAGCATCTTTAAAATCTTTCTTGAGTCCACCTCCGTACCATAAATAACTATCAACGTTTTGTCCAAGTAGAGTTATCTCACTATAACCCTCATTTTTTAATTTTAAGATTTCTTTAATTATACTTTTTGGATCTCTACTTCTTTCTCTGCCTCTTGTGAATGGTACGACACAGAACGTGCACATGTTGTCACATCCTCGGGTAATTGATACAAACGCCGATATTCCATTACTTTTTAATCTTGATGGGTCAATATCTCCATATGTCTCATCTTTGGATAAAATGACATTAACTGCATTATTGCCAATCTCAACATCACGCAAAAGATTGGGGATATCTCTGTAGGCATCAGGTCCTACAACCAAATCAACCATTTTTTCCTCCGTTAAGAATTTTTCTTTAAGTCTTTCAGCCATGCAACCTAATACTCCAATTTTTAAATTCGAGTTTTTCTTTTTCAATTTTTTGAATGACTGAAGTTTTTTTCTGATTGTGAGTTCAGCTTTTTCTCTAATTGAGCAAGTATTAAGCAGTATCAAGTCTGAATTTATGTGATCGTCAGAAGATTGATATCCATTATCATTTAATATTGAGGATACTACTTCCGAGTCAGAAAAATTCATTTGACAACCATATGTTATGATTGTATATTTTTTCTTATTATCAACAGTTGTTAGCATATATTTAATATGAAGGCAAATATAAAAAAACCTGACAAAGTGTCGTGTTTTTTTATTTTTTGATTGATGTTTTTTTTTTAAATTGGCACAGGACTTGATGTTTAGACATTTCACAAGCATAAAAAAAAAACGTATACATTTGTCAACCAATTTTTAAAAATGTCAAAAAATTTAGTCATAGTTGAATCACCTGCAAAAGCAAAAACAATAGAAAAGTTTTTAGGAAAAGATTTTAAAGTTGTTTCTAGTAATGGACATATTGCAGACCTACCATCTAAAGAATTGGGAATTAATATTGATAACAACTATGAACCAAAGTATATCGTTAATTCTGATAAAAAAGATATTGTGCGAAAACTTAAAAAAGAGTCAAAATCAGCTGAAATGGTATGGCTGGCCAGCGATGAAGATCGGGAAGGAGAAGCAATAGCATGGCATCTTTATGAACTTCTTGGTCTTAATAAAAGTAATGCTAAAAGGATAGTATTCCGAGAGATAACTAAAAATGCAGTTTTGAATTCAATTGAAAATCCAAGAGAAATAAATGAAAGTCTTGTTGATGCTCAACAAGCTAGAAGAGTTTTGGACAGATTAGTTGGTTATAAAATTTCACCTGTTTTATGGAGAAAGGTTAAAGGTGGTTTGTCCGCAGGAAGGGTTCAATCTGTTGCTTTAAGACTTATTGCTGATAAGGAGAAGGAAATAGAAAATTTTAAGCCCGAAAAGTCCTTCAAAATAACTGCTGAATTTTCTACAGATGATGGAAAAATATTTAAGGCAAAACACAAATCAAAAATTGACAAAAATATTGACCTGGATAAATTAACAAGTTCATTAAGGGATTCTTCATTCAAAGTAATTGACATAAGGAAAAGTCCATTATCAAGAAAACCCTCTCCACCCTTTACTACATCAACACTACAGCAGGAGGCATCGCGAAGATTGGGATTCCCTGTTTCTAAAACCATGCGTACAGCTCAAAAATTATACGAGGAAGGACACATCACTTACATGAGAACAGATAGTGTTACATTATCAAATGAAGCTAAAAAAGCTGTTAAAAGTAAAATTCTAAACGAATTTGGTGAAAAGTATCTTTGTGAAAGAACTTATACAAATAAATCAAAAAACGCTCAACAAGCTCATGAGGCAGTTAGACCAACTAATTTTGAAAACAAAAATGTTTCTGTTGACTTGGATCAAACGAAGCTGTATGATTTAATCTGGAAAAGAACTGTTGCCAGTCAAATGTCTAATGCAAAAATTGATAAAACCTATGTTACTATCGAAACTGATAAAATTGATATTCCATTTTCAACTGAAGGCGAAGTCATCGATTTTGACGGTTTTATGAAAGTATACAATCCCACAAGAGAAACAGAAGCTAAGGAAGAATCATTTGATAATGATTTACCCAAGCTAAATATTGGAGAAGGTTTAAATAAAAAAACCGTCCTCATAACAGAAAGTTACACTAGACCACCCTTTAGATTTACAGAGGCTTCATTAGTAAAAAAAATGGAGGAATTAGGTAT
>CACMJT010000016.1 GCA_902614065.1 uncultured Bacteroidota bacterium
AGCTCTGACCATCTTTTTATTATTAAAGTCAGTCTCGAAATCAACATAGTCAGTTTCATTGTATGCATATGAAAAATTAAAATTTTCAATGTCATAAAACTTTTTTTTGGATTGATTTATTTTTCTTTTAGATAAGCCTAAAACACTAAAACTTTTTGATTTTGATATCACACTTGATTGGTTTCTTACAGAATCTTTATTTTGGGAAACTGAAATAACTTCATCTAATGTTAAATCACTATAATATCCATCATATTTAGGTTTTGTAATTTCTTTTGAAAATGTGTAGCTGATTGGAATCTGTATCCCCCACTTTGGTGGTAAAATCTGTCCAGCATTTACATTAGAAATAAAATTGTATTGACTGTAATTATCATTATTCATTTCATTTGGTGACTTATCTATGGATCCAAATCCAGATGACGATATTCTACCACTAAAAGATATGTCTGCAAAATCAGCAAGGTTCGCATCTATGTTTCCAACAGCAGCCCAGCCACCCTCCACCTTAATATCAGAAAGTCTCAACTCGTTAAACCAAACCTCACCTGACAAATTATCTCCAATATTTGTTGATGGATTTTTTAATCCCAAACTAATTGTTCTAATTCTAGCTAGTGATGGGTTCCCCTTTATTGAAAACTTGTATTTTTTTTCACCTGGCAATGAACTTATAGGGGAAAACTCATCTATTAAATTTAAATCCTCGTCAAAGTATATTGTTTCAGAATTATTGATCTTATCCTCTATTATTTTTAATTTAATTCTTAATAATTTTTCAAGATCAAAATCAATTGAATTTTCATCAGGATTCCAAACATCATCCGATGAAAACCTAGAAGATTCGCTTTGATTGAAACTAGTTGGTTTTAAAGGGACCTCAATTTGATAAAAGTTATTATCAACATCATCCCCAATTCTAAGAAATGCTACCAATCTTTTATCGTATTCTGAATCCACACCAGATCCGGGTAATGGGAATTCATTGACAAGTGATTCAGCATGAACAAACATTTTAATTTTTTTATAGTGCCTCAAATCCAAATCAATATTTTTATAGACTGCCCTTAAATCTTTTGGTTTTAAATTTTGAACTTTCAATGATAATGATTGTTCATTTTGTCTAATGATTGAGTTATTATTAAATAACTCTTCTCTCTCAACACCGGGTGGTAAAACATAATTAATAGGTTTTCTATTTTCGTTATCCAAAATATTAACTGAACCAATCTCAAAATTTGTTTCACTATTAAATATATTTTCTCTGTTCAAATTTCGGGTATATCTTTTCCAATCAGTCTTTATTAGATCTAAAGTTGCAAATCTTAATGTGGTTTGAGATTGAAACCCATTCAAAACCATTCTAATGAATCTTATTGATTTAAGATCAGAAATACCATTAACCCTATCGAAATAATTTGAAAAATTGGTACCCTCATAATATTCAGGAAATATTGGAATTTTAAATTGCAACCAGCGAGAGCTCGTTGTACTCCCATTTGCTAGTTGAACATTGGTGTTTTCTCTAACGTCAGAAATAAAGGGGTTATTTTGTTTTGTGTTGTACCTTCTGATTGGAATTCTGTATTCAAAATAGCTATTAATTCTATTCATAGTATTGTCATTATTGACATCCTCAACATCAGGTAAATTAGTTGAACCTCTTTGGTTAGATGTGGTTTGAGTCGGTGAGTTTCCCTGTGTTCCATTGTAATTTTTGTATCTATTTAATATTGAACCACTTCTTTGAAGATAATATTCATAATTATCACCAGCTGGATCTTCAGGATTTCCATTTGAATAATTATTTAATTCGTCATCATCATCTAACCCGTCATATCCTAAATCCTGCTTTTGACGTTGAGACTCGATATTATTAAATGCATAAATGATTGACTGAGTAGATGGGGTGTTTCCCCAAACTGATGATTGAAAGGTATCCGATTCATCAACAGGCAGGCCATTTTCATACTGTTTTTTTCCATCTGGCAGAATATCCTCAGAAATATTTCCCAAATGAAATACTATTTCCCCAAATTCACCATCAGACATATTGTCTGAAAAATTATCTAAAATCCAAAACTGAATATACTCAACATTAGATTTTTGAAAGTTTGTGGTATTTATTTTTCTAAAAATACCAGCCCAATTTTCATTTGTATTTTGATTGAAATCTTCGGAAACATTATTGTTGTATGGACCTTTCTCATTCGGATAATAGGTCAAGTCTAGTGTTGTTTGTACTCTTGATTCGCCTTGGTATAAGTCTACTTGAGGAAATATTTCATCTATATAAATTCTCCGTGATGAATTTTTTGATATTTCATTATTATCAATATCATTAGGTTTTCTGGATCCATAAAAGATTGGGTCAATTGTATACCAAGATAATTTAGCACGATTAAACCCTGACCTAATATCATTATTTCCAAAATCATAACCTTTAAAGCCAACAGGGACACTAGAAAGCTTCCAGGACAAAAAATCTCTTAAGTCTAATTTATTTTGAGTACCCTCAAAATCGTCCAGGTATACGCTCGATGAGCCATCATATCCAGAGCTTCTTGGCTTAGAGGATTTCAAATATGCAAATTCAGATCTTACTGAGATGTTTGACGGAACATCTGTGTTGATGTTAGGTATCTTATTAATTAAACTAGTTAGTATTGGAATTTCGGAGAAATAATTGAAATTTAAGCCAAATGCAGTGTTGTTGACTGGCTCAAATCCATAATTTGATTTTCTTGTTATGGATTTTTCGCTCAAATTAATTAATGATCCACCAAACTTGAATTTTTCACTGGCGATATGTTCAAAATTAATACCTGTAAACCTTCTCTTTTGCTGTGAAAAAAAGGAATTACTTTCTGTTGAGATTTCAATTGGTATATTGGAGTTTTTTAAGGATTCATTCAAAATCTGAACATCACCCGTTTGGTAATTAACCAAATAATCAACTCCTTCTTGTAAAACACGTCCTCCAGCAGTTACAACGACAGAGCCGTTTGGTATATTATATTCACCAGTTGAAATGGATTGACTATCATCATTTGCTTTGTATTTTCCTCTGATGTTGAATTTATTTTTTTCAATATATTTTTCTGCACTGGTCTTACCAAGTGAATACATTTCGTTGTAAACATATTTCAATTGATTCTCATTGTATG
>CACMJT010000017.1 GCA_902614065.1 uncultured Bacteroidota bacterium
GTCATTATTGTAAGCTTTTGGTAAAATATCAACTACAATAACTTTATTGGCGTAGCTGGGATAATTCAAAATAAAATTCATTATTGTCTTTCCTCCCATGGAGTGACCAATTAATGATACTTTTTGAATTTTTTTTTCATCCAAAAAATTTTTTAAATCCTCAGACATAGTTTCATAATCAAACTGGTCCGAATGAAAACTTTTGCCATGATTTCTTTGATCAATAAGAATGATTTCAAATCCATGAGAAGCTAGGTTTTTTGCCACAGTAACCCAATTATCCAATGAGCCTAGGAGACCGTGGAGGATGATTATTTTATTATTGGAAGAACCAAAAACTTTGTGATTTAAAATCATCTGTTTAGCTTATCAATGTAAATATTAACTACATTCTGTATGCCTAGGTATAATGATTCACAAATTAATGCATGTCCAATTGAAACTTCATCCAAGTGAGGCATTTTAGAAGCAAAATATTCAATATTATTTAAATTCAAATCGTGACCAGCATTAATACCCATATTAAGTTTATTAGCTAGATTAGAGCATTTAACATATTGCTCAATCAATAAATTTTTACCGTTAGAAAAGTTTATAGCATATGGCTCAGTATATAGTTCAATTCTTTTGCAGCCTGTCTCTGATGCATATTTAACCATTTCTGTATCAGGATCTACAAATATTGATGTTCTTACACCAATATCATCAAGTTGTTTGATGATTTTTGTAAGATAATCCAAATTAGATTTTGTATCCCATCCAGAATTTGAGGTTATTGATTCAGGTCCATCGGGAACGAGTGTAACTTGATCTGGTCTAACTTCCTTTACTAATTTTAAAAATTTTGGTGTTGGATTCCCCTCAATATTAAATTCTTTTTTAACGACAGATTTTAAATTTCTAACATCATCATATTTGATGTGTCTCTCATCAGGTCTTGGATGCACAGTAATTCCTTGAGCACCATAAGACTGAATATCTTCAGCCATTTTGATTAGATTGGGATTATTTCCACCTCTTGCATTTCTTAATGTTGCAATTTTATTAATATTAACACTTAAGTTTATCATTTTTCCAAGCCAAAAATACAAAGATAAGCCTCACCGATCTACATTTTTTAGTTAATTTGCAATAATAATATTTTATGAAAATAGCTATATTTTCAATCGAAGCAGGTGATGATGTAAGAGAAGTAATTGATAAAATTTTTGTTCTTTCAGTAAATAAAAATGTATCATATCAAATTTACTCTGAACTTTACGAATCACTCAATCTTAATGATCACAGTTTATTTAATAATCATAGTGACTTAGACCCAGAGGTTGATTTAATGATTAGTATTGGTGGTGATGGGACATTCTTGAGAACTCTTGATATAATTAGAGATAAAAGTATTCCTGTTTTAGGTATTAACACTGGAAGACTTGGTTTTCTATCAACTATGAATGATCAAAATATAAGTAATTTTTACAATGACATTCTAAATTCAAATTATGAAATTGAAGAAAGATCAACCATTCAAGTAGAAGTTTTAAATTCAAAAGTTCTTGACAAAGTTTTTTGTGTTGGTTTGAATGAAATAAGTATTGTTAGAAAAAATACAACATCATTAATTAACATTAAGACTAAGCTTGATGGTGAATTTTTAAATTCTTACTGGTCTGATGGTTTAATAGTATCAACACCAACTGGCTCAACGGGATACTCATTAAGTTGTGGTGGTCCAATAGTTTCACCAAATAGTAACTCACTAATTCTAACTCCGATTTCACCTCACAACTTGAATGCTAGACCCATTGTGATTTCAGATAAAACAAAAATTGAAATTAATGTTTCAGGTAGAGAGGATTTTCATTTACTATCAATTGACACAAAAATCATAAGCTTAAAACAGGGTATGTCCATCATTATTAAAAAATCTCCAATTAAATTTAAGCTTGTTAACATGGATGGCAACTCTTACTATGAAACCTTGAGAGAAAAATTATTTTGGGGAAAAGATAAAAGAAACTGATTTTGAAAATAATTGCGAAATATCTTGTCCTGTTCATATTTTTAATCTCATTCCAATTAAATTCTCAAAGAAATGAAATAGGTCTATTGGTTGGCGGATCGAATTACATTGGTGATGTCGGCCCAACTACATATATTGACCCCATTTCATATGGTACTTACAGCTATGGTATTTTATACAGAAATAATTTTTCAGATAGATTTTCAGTTAGAGCACAAATTTCAAGCTCTGATATAAAGTCTAGTGATTTAATGGATAATTCTCCAGAATACAGAAAATTGAGGGGAAAATCTTTTGAAAATAGTATTCAAGAAATTACTCTTGCAATTGACTTTAACTTTATAGAATTTGATGTTCAGGATGATAAATTTCAATTTTCCCCTTATGTAAGCACAGGATTAAGTTATTTTAGATATGATGGAATTCATTATCCCTTGGGTCAAACCACTTCTCAATCATATGGAAAAAGTTCTGATTTTGCAATACCTATTACTATTGGAATTAAATCTAAACTGCTCAAAACCTTAGTTTTAGGTCTTGAGGTTACTGCACGGCATACTTTCACTGAAAATCTAGATGGTAGTTATCCTACTTTTGAAAACACTGAAATTTATTCAGAAAAAAGATTTGGGAGTGGATTGAGTCAAGATTGGATTGTTTTTTCTGGTTTAACTTTAACATACGTTTTTGGGAATTATGAATGTAAATGTCAATAATCAATACATAAAAAACATTGATCTAGAAAATCTGCCCAAGCATGTTGCTGTTATAATGGACGGGAATGGAAGATGGGCTAAAACATTTGGAAAAAAAAGAATTTTTGGCCATACCAATGGTATTAATTCAGTGAGAGAAACAATCGAATCCTGCGTTGAGTTGGGAATAAAAAATTTAACACTTTATGTTTTTTCAGTTGATAATTGGAAAAGACCCAAAACTGAAGTAAATGCATTAATGAAATTGCTTGTAAAATCAGTTAAAAATGAAATAGAAGATATTAATAAAAATAATATTCGCATGAGAATTATTGGTTCTCTTGATCAACTATCAAAAGGTGTAAAAAGTGAATTAGTTAATGCATCCAATCTAACATTCAGAAATGATGGTTTAAACTTAAATTTAGCAATTAGCTACGGT
>CACMJT010000018.1 GCA_902614065.1 uncultured Bacteroidota bacterium
CCCAAAAGAAACTAATTTTTTGACTTTATACTTTCCACTAACAACAGGGTGATCTTTATTCAAATTGTCGTTTTCAAACTTTATCATTCCCTGTCCATATCTGCTTTCATAATTAATTGTATCTATTGTTGTCCCAACTGAGGATTTAATGTCGAATTTTCTCAATAGTGGATTAATAGCTTGATCAAAAGGGGCATGTTCACTAAATGCTATAAGTGAACCTCCATTCTTTACCCACTTTTGTAATTCATTGAGTTCGTTTTCTGAAAAAGTATTTTTTTCTGCGGCAGAGGTTTCTGTGGCAAAATCAAATGGTAATGCGGTAATAATTACAAGAACTTTAGCTTGACTTAGATTCGATTCAGAAAACTCTTTATCTAAAAATGAAACTCTGTAACCATCATTTAATAACAAATCTACAAGAGGTTTTATCAAGTGTGATTGTATAAAAAAGTTTTTATGAGCAGAGTCAAACATAATCAACGGACCATCATTAAATTCATAAGATGGGTTTTCAACCTGTAAATTCACGTTTATATCATTGTACATTGGCCATTTATAAGGGTAATTCTGTTGTTGTCCAAAAGAAAGTATTGGAAGAAGTAGTAATAATAAGGTTAGTTTTTTCATTTCAGTTATTAAAGGTTTTTTTGCCTGGAAGTCTAAAAGTTATAGGTACAGAAAAAGGTACTCTTACGGCTTTTCCATCAACTCTGCCAGGATTCAGTTTTGGAATCAACGAAATTATTCTTTTTGCTTCAGTCTCAAGAATAGGGTCGGGTCCTCTTGCTCTGATTTGTTCGACATATCCACCTGTTCCTATTATAAATTGAACAAAGACTCTTCCTTGAATTCCTTTTTTTTGAGCAAACTCAGGATACCTGAAATTTCTAGAAATATGTCTTTGTATTTTTTCTTGAAAGCACTTTCTTCTGTCCTTTTCTTTTTCTGGGAAACAACCCGGATAAACAGGAACAGATTCAACTGATTCAAAGCTAGTAATTGTTATTTTTTCCTGCGATATGCAAAAAGTGACTGTCAATAAAAACAAAAAAGAATAACAATACCTAATGCACATTAAAATAACAAGATTAATTTTTCATTTCCTATTCACTTACTGCGGTATGTGGAATCATTCCGACTATTTTATGATTTCCATTATATTTTCTTAAAATATAAGATGCAGTTCTATCATTGTCACCCATAACTGTACTGTCTTTCAAATATCTTGTGAAATTCATTTCAATTATGGAAAGATTTTTATCAGATTTAAAATGCTCCCATTTGTTTCTAATTGAATAACCATAATTATTAGAATCTAGCATTTTAAATGTTAAAATTAAAAAATCTTTAATCTCCTTATCACTACTCATAACTATGGTATTATCTTGAGTATATAATACGAAAGGGACACCATAAATTTCGTTTACTATTTTGTCAAAATCACCTTCACTCCAATATTCGACGTAATTACTGAATGTTTGTTCAATTGTGCTGTCTACCTCTAAATTACTCTTCGAATCACAAGACAAAAAAACAGAAATAAGTAGTAGTAAGCTTAGTTTTTTCATCCTTAATTATTATCCATAAAAATATCAAGTAATCTTCTTTATAAAAAAATTAGATATAAAAAATTCTAACTTTATTATATTATTTCTTAATCATCAAAAATTACATAAAATAAATATGAATATTATCAATATAACGCCTTCATACTTAATAAATTATTAAAAAATTAGTCCAGTAGATTTGCAAGAGCATTATAGTATTTATTTGCAATAAATTCTGCTCCATCTTCATTATAATGCACATCATCAGCTAAAAAATTATCACCAAAACCTGTAAACATGTCAATTGCAATAACTTGAGAATTTATAGTTGTTTTATTTTCTGCTATGTCCAAAACTTCTTCTTGGATTTGATTCCAAAAATTTGTTAGTTCAGTAGTCATTATCTCCGAATGTCCTGGCGCCATTTGTTCAATTATAATAATACAGTTTGGGTTGCTAGATTGTATAACATCAATTATTGAATTAATATTTGAAACCGCTTCAGAATATGACAGCTGTTCAAGTGCATCGTTGCCACCAGGTGAACTGAACAAAACAATATCAGGCGGTCCAGTTTCTGTCAACCAATCTCCTATACCATCTAATATTTGACCTGATGTCCAACCACCTCTTCCTTCATGATCAATATCAAAATCAAACCCATTGAAAGAAGGGTAGGAGGCTTCATCGGACTGAGTACCAATAAAATCAAAAGTCCAATTATTTTCAATCATATTTTTCCATAGGTTGTAACGAAAACTTTCATAATCCGGTCTTGATCCCTCAACTCTAGATGCCCCTAGTGTCATTATTTTATTAATTGACGTACTTATTGGTTTGGGACTATCCTCATCATTTGAGCAACCAAATATTAGTGAGAATATAAATATTGTGGTTAAAGTTTTTTTCATTGAAAGAAACTTTTAATTCTTCTAATGGTTTTGGAGGAAACAAACCAAAGAAGAAATCCACTCATAACAGTTATTAATCCAAGTAGAGAAAAAGCCCTTAATATTTTATTATTGAAATCATCACGTCCCTCATAATCCATTGTGTGAGTCATCCATAAAAAGTCAAACCATCTCCAGTTTCTGTGTCTGACTGTTTGAAATCTGCCGTCAATAGTTGATACATATGCTTTTAAATTATCCTTTGTATCATAGGAAATCACATATGCTGGTAGAAGTCTTTCTCTGTATTCATGATGAGGTCCAGTCTTGGTGATTTTTTCAACATAACTAACCTTTAAATCCTCCCTAATATATTTGTTAGCAATCTTGACAGCTTCCTTTTCATCAATTTCAATTTTCTTTTTTCCGTCAATTGCATTGTAAAGAACTTTATTATTAATGAAGTAATATGGATGACTATCAATTTCTCTTAACTCTAAAAATTTAATGGGATTTTTTAAATCAAGCATACTTGGGCTGATTAAACCTGAAAATTCAGTATGATAAACATCAATTTTTTTAAATTGATCTCCATGAATTTCA
>CACMJT010000019.1 GCA_902614065.1 uncultured Bacteroidota bacterium
TTCATGAATGCTAAAAGTTTTGTCCAATCACAAAGTGTGTTTCCCAACCGTTAGGATTTAGATCATTATCATTAACACCATCTAAACCATATCCGAAGTCTATTCCCAACAAACCAAAAGCAGGCATGAAAATTCTTAACCCAACACCCATTGATCTTTTTGAGTTAAATGGATTATAATCACGAAATTTATCAAAACCTTGACCGGATTCGATGAAAGTGAGGCCAAAAATAGAGGCTGCTGGTTTTAGAGTAATTGGATATCTAAGCTCTAATGAAAACTTATTATAAATTGTTGATCCATTTTGACTTGATAATGATTGATTTGGATAACCTCTCATAGAAATCATTTCCCTTCCATCCATTGCATATTGAGACATTCCATCACCTCCCAAGAAAAATCTGTCGAATGGTATTACTCCTCTGTCATTGTTGTAAGCCCCTAAGAAACCAAATTCTGCATGAGTTCTTAATACTAACTTATCAAATATTCTAGTATACCATGATCCTTTAAATTTGATTTTATAAAATTCAAGCCATTTATATTTTTCTTGATCAATTTTTGATTGATCTGGGTCACCATTAGAATCTTGAAACTCTGGAAGTTCACCTAAACTTCCATAATCAACTCCATTCCAAAGTGAATATGGAAGTGAAAACCTTGCACTTAATACAAATTCTGAACCACCCAGGGGAAATATTGGATTTGTAAAGGTATTATTTCGTGACAAAGCAACTGTATATGAAACATTATTTGACTTTCCTTGTCCGAATGTAAATAGTCCAGTAAAATAATTCTGTAGATTATAATACTGATAGGATAAAGACTGAGAGAGAGTAAAATAGTCATCGGGAACTCTCAATCGTTTTGCTAAACCAATACTTGCTCCAGTGATAGAAACAAATTGCTCTTTATTAACACTACCTGTAAAAAAATTATACCTAAATTGTTTAGTGTGGGAAAAAGAGGTGGAAAATTGAACCGGTTGTTCACCACCAAACCATGGGTCTGCAAGGGAAAAACTATAGACCCTGTAAAATCTGTTTGCTTGTAGACGGAGTGATAAAGACTGTCCATCACCCATGGGAACAGGTTTCCATGCTTTTTTGTCCTTTAATCCCTTGAGTGAAAAGTTATTAAAGGAAACTCCAATTGAACCTATGAAAGAATTACCTCCGTAACCTCCTTGAAGCTCAACTTGACTTGCACCTTTCTCAACCAACCCATATTCAATATCAACAGTTCCGCCATTTGGATCAACATTTTTAAAATCTGGGGTAATTTGTTCAGGGTCAAAAAACCCAGTTTGGCCTAACTCACGCACTGTTCTCACAACTTTATCTTTACTGTATAAATCACCCGGCTTAGTTCTCAACTCTCTGAAAATTACATGGTCGTTAGTTCTTGTGTTACCAACTACTGTTATTTTATTAAAATAGGCAGGATTACCCTCAACAATTCTTATTTCAAAATCGATGGTATCATTGATTGCTGCTATTTCTACTGGGTTTATACTCGAAAAAAGATAGCCATTGTTTTGATACAAATTAGTTAAGTCTTCCCCATCTGGTTTTGATGAGTCAGCAATTCTTTTCTTAAGTAGCACACCATTGTAAGTATCCCCTTTGAATAAACCTAATAATTTACTTAATTGATCATCACTGTATACCGTATTACCTAAAAACTTAATATCACCAAAATAATATTTTTTACCCTCATTGATGTCAATATTCAATTTAATTGAGTTGTCATTGGTTATTACAGTATCGGAGATAATTCTTGCATCTCGATAACCTTTTTCTTTATAAAAATCAACAATAGAAGTAAGATCTGTTTGATAATCATCCTCAATAAATTTAGACTTTTTCCAAAACCTTCCAGGCAGTTTTGTTTTTGTCTTTTTCATTTTTTTCCTCAACTGTTTTGATTTAAAAATTTCGTTTCCAGAAAATTCAATTTCATTCACTTTCACCCTGTCACCCAGATCTACATTAATTACCATTTTTTCATTGTTTAAACCGACTGAGTCTTTTATGGTATTGATATTAACCTTAGTATTCAAAAATCCATTTTTCTGGTATTTATTTACAATGTAATTTTTTGTTGTTTCTATAAAATTTTCTGTTATTTTTTGCCCTCTTTTAATTTCAATTTCTTCCTCGATTGTTTCAGCTTTGGTTTTTTTAAGGCCGGTTATTTTATATTCTGATAGCGATGGAAGTTCAACAATTGAAATTTCGAGATCGACTTTATCTTCAATAATATTTGTAATGTAAAAATTAATATCACTGAAAAGTTCTAGTTTCCAAAGTTTATTTATGATTTTACTGATGTCCTCACCTGGAATTTGCACTTTTTTACCTACAAAAAGACCTGTATAGGTTATAACAGTTTGTTCATTAAAACTTTTTATTCCCGTTACCTTT
>CACMJT010000020.1 GCA_902614065.1 uncultured Bacteroidota bacterium
ATTAATGTATCTACCACTCATAATAACAGTTAATTCATTAAACTGATGGTGTGGGCTAACTCCTCTGACAGTATAATTATTTGATTTTAATTTGTATCCAACTTCACTTGATATTGTTATTCGGGGTGTGAGACCTTTAATAAAAAAATCATATTTATTTTGAATATCCTCTAGATCTTCATTTTTTAATCTAATTCTTCTGTTCGACTCATATCCGGCATACGGCTTGGAAGTTCTACTTCCATTAATCCAGATTGTATTTAATTGGTCGTCCTTAAAATACTTTTCAAATGTGTTTTCAAGTCCATTTGCAAGTCCAAAGAGCATTATAAAAATGAATATACCAAGAGCAACTGTAAACCCAGCCAAAAAGGTTCTTAATTTATTTTTTTTTATGGTTTCGAAAATTTCAATCCAACGATCTTTGTCAAACATTTATAAAACTTTTTGGTTTATTTTTTTGTCCTCCACAATAACTCCATCCTTGAGTCTAACAATTCTTTTACACATTTTGGCAATATCTTCCTCATGAGTTACAACAAGAATTGTTTTGCCAGAGTTGTTGATTTCTTGTATTAAAGACATTACCTCACCAGATGTTTTGGAGTCTAATGCACCCGTAGGTTCATCAGCCAATAAGACTTTAGGTTTTGAAACCATTGCCCTAGCAATTGCTACTCTTTGCTTTTGACCTCCTGATAACTCACTGGGTAAGTGAGATGCCCAATTTTTCAAACCTACATTATCTAGATATTCAAGTGCAATTTTTTCTCTTTCTTTTCTTTTAATTCCTTGATAGTAAAGAGGAAGCACAACATTCTCAACAGCTGATTTATAATTAATTAAATTTATTTCTATAGTTGGCAGCTTTTGTTTCATCTAAATCTTTAATTAAAATATTATCTAATTCATAAGAGCCATTGTCATAATTGTCTAACATTCCTATAATATTCAGTAAAGTTGATTTTCCCGAACCTGATGATCCCATAATTGCTACTAATTCACCTTCGTCAACATTAAAATCAATACCCTTTAAAACATGTAAGGAATTAGATCCCATTTCATATGATTTATGAAGATTTTTAATTCTAATCATTAAATATCTATTTGATTTTCCAAATTATCATAAAATGTTGCGTAGGAGGACGATATGTAAGGGGCCAAAATCAAAAAACCAAAAAAAAGTGTAAAAATGCTAAGTATAATCCAACCAATAAAACTGAGTTGAAGTAATAAGAATTTTATTTTTTTATTGTACATCAAGCTCCAACTCATTGTAATGGCTTCTAAACCATTTTTCGGTTTGCCATCAGCCAATAAATAATAAGCCTGTGAAATACCTAGAGAAATAATTGCGCAAGGCAATAGAACAATAAAAAGAAAAGAAAAAAATAAGGAACTTGCACTAAAACTTGCAATCTGAGGGTCAATGCTGTAGTTGTAATCGTATGAATAAACTTCAGGGTCGACTTGGTTTAGGGAATTCATAAAGGAATTGAACATTTCTATCAAAGAACCAACTGGTTCAAAACCACCGAACATCACAAAAGCCCATAATACAAAACAAATAATAAACATGACAGCAATAATAATACCACTTAACAGATAAGCAATGATTGAGTCAATTATAATTTTTTTGAATTTAAAAGGCATGAATAAATCTTCAATCTCTGCCTTTTCATTTCGCGCAATTTTTAAAAAAAAGAAACAATAACCTACGTATAAAGCACCAGTAAATAATATTTGTAAGATAAAACCTATGAAAGGTAGTGAGCTAATGGCAATAGATACAATAAAAAATAAAATTATTGCACCAACTGCAACACCAATATCTTGTTTTAAATTATTCCAAGCTGTAGACCTAATATTTGTATTTGATATCATAATAATAGCCCGGCAAAATTAAGAATTAAAATCAATTAACTTAGAGCTTTTAGCTTTATTAAGACAAAATCTGACTAAGAAGGTTTACTTTTTTTAAAAAATTTAATGTAGACAACATATGCAGTAATAGCTGCGAGAACATATGGTATAGCCATAAGATAGATGATTCCGTCATTTAAACTTTCAGCAGTTTTTTCATCTGCTCCGGACTCCAGTACTGCTTTGCACATTGAACATTGGATTAACTCAATCATTAGTAATAAGGGGATATCATTAAATAAACAACAACTCCTGTGACAGCAACATAAAGCCATATGGGAAATGTTATTTTAGCAATTTTTTTGTGTAACTGAAAATTTGATTGTACCGCACGACTGTAGCTTGTCAATACAAGTGGAATAACTGCAACTGACAATATTATGTGGGTTATCAATATAAAATAATAGACATAAGCTGTAAATCCTTTACCACCATAGGATGTAGGATCGG
>CACMJT010000021.1 GCA_902614065.1 uncultured Bacteroidota bacterium
TTTTACAAAAAATGTTATAAAATCAAATTTTAAGAAATCATGCTCATTTGAAAGAATCTACTTTTCTAGGGGGTCGGACCAGGAAATCTACAACGAGAGAAAAAAATTAGGGAAACTAGTTTTTCCTCAAATACTCGAATCTGTCGATTCAGATCTTGAAAACACCGTTTTTTCATACATACCAAACACAGCTGAAGTTTCTTTTTATGGGCTTGTGCATGAGGCTGAAAAATACATTATTGATTTAGCTAGAAAAAAAATTCTATCGAATAAAGATAAAATCAATGACAAAAGTCTTGAGAGAATTCTATCATTTAGGCCCAGAATTGAAAAGGTTGCAATTAAAGATGCAAAACTTAGGACTTTCATCACCGACGATGTAAATAGGGATGAGTTGGTAAAACATGTATACGACATTACTTATGGATCGATAAAAAAAACAGACAACCTTGTTATAGTTGATGACAGTATTGTAAGAGGAACAACTTTACAAAAAAGTATATTAAAAATGTTAAATAGACTGTCTCCAAAGAAGATAGTTGTAGTGTCTAGTGCTCCTCAAATTAGATATCCGGACTGTTATGGAATTGATATGGCAATAATGGATGACTTGATAGCATTTAGGGCAGCAATAAGGTTATTTAAGAAAAAGTTTAGAGCAAGTTCCCTAGAGGATATATATAAAAAATGCAAAAAAGAAAACAAGAAAGTACCAACTAAAATTAAAAATATTGTTAAAGAGATTTACAATCCATTTACAGATAACCAAATTAGCAAGGAGATTTCAAGAATGTTAAAAGATGAAGATATTACAGCCGATGTTGATGTTGTTTTTCAGTCTATCGAAAATCTACATAAAGCATGCCCCAATCATTTAGGTGACTGGTATTTTTCAGGTGATTATCCTACACCTGGAGGTAATAAAATCGTTAATAAGGCTTTTATAAATTATTACGAGGGCCTCAAGATTCGTGCTTACTAATTTATCGCGGAATTATAATTTTCAGACACCTTAACCCAATTTATCACACTGAAAAAGGCCGCCACATAATCTGGCCTTCGATTTTGGTAGTTTAAATAATACGCATGTTCCCAAACATCTAAACCAAGAATTGGTGTTTTACCACATTCGCCAGGCATTAATGGATTATCTTGATTGGCAGTAGAGCAAACCTCTAGCCCTCCATTTAAATCAACACAAAGCCAAGCCCAACCAGAGCCAAATCTTGTCCCAGCAGCTGAGGAAAAATTAGATTTAAATTCATCAAAAGAACCAAAGTCTCTATCAATTGCTGCTGCAAGTTGACCTTCAGGCTTGCCACCACAATTAGGGCCCATAATTTCCCAAAATAGAGAATGATTGAAATAACCTCCACCATTATTTCGAACAGCAGTATTATTCATGTCTAGGTTTTTTAAAATGTCTTCAATGGTTTTCCCCTCAAGATCTGTGCCTGCAATTGCTGTATTTAACTTATTGGTATATCCGGCATGGTGTTTACCATGATGAATTTGCATTGTTTTGGAATCGATGTGCGGTTCAAGTGCATCAAAATTATATGGCAGGTCGGGAAGTTGAAAACTCATAGTATTTTATATTTTTATTAAAATTAATGAAATTAAAATTATAAAAAAAGTTGTCGTACAGGTATAAAATAATTGATGCAAGTGCGGGAACTGGAAAAACTTTTTCGCTCAGAAAGAATATTCTAATCAAATTGCTCTCAGCAGATGACTTTTCATTCAAACAAATTTTAGCTGTTACATTCACAAACAATGCGTCGAATGAGATGAAACAGTCAATACTTTCCGATTTATTTGCTCTATCAAACAATCCAAAAAACTCAAAGGTGTTAACAGAAATAAATAAAGAAGTTGAAATAAAAAATGTACAAAAAAAATCTAGGAAGCTTTTAAGAAATATATTGAATAATTTTTCTTTTTTTCAAATCTGTACACTTGATAAATTTAATCATCGTTTAATTAGAAGCTTTTCAGCTGAACTAGGACTGGGTTACGACTTTGAGCTTATTGTTGACAGAGAAGAGTTTTATGACCTTTTGATATTTGAGTTTCTAGACAAAATAGAGGTGAATAAGCCTTTACTCTCTTTACTGTCCAATTACTCAAAAACAAAAGTAAGTCAAAATAAAAGCTGGGATATTGACTTCGAAATGAGAGAGTTATTTGAATTAATTTTTGACGAAACAAATTATTTTAATTTTTTAAGAATTTCAGAAAATGAAGCCCTAAACTTTT
>CACMJT010000022.1 GCA_902614065.1 uncultured Bacteroidota bacterium
TCAATCAATATATCATTAAATACATTCTCAAAGTTAGGTGATGATGATAATATAAAATTATTCACTCATCAAATTATTAAGGAGGATTCTCACCTACTTTATGGTTTTTATGATAAATCTGAAAGGTTTTTATTTGTAAAGCTAATTTCAGTCTCTGGAGTGGGAGCTAGTACCGCAAGAACAATGTTATCATCTTTGAGTCCAAGTGAGATAATTTCTGCAATTTCTAAGGGTGAAGTAGGGGTTATTCAGTCGATTAAAGGAATTGGCTCAAAAACTGCCCAAAGATTAATACTTGAATTAAAGGATAAATTAAACCTGATCCAAAATGAGGACAGTATCGATTCTATCCATAGCAATTCAGTCAAAGAAGCAATTTCAGCTTTGGAAGTATTGGGCTATTCAAACAAACAAACCAGTAAAGTTGTCAATCAGATTTTTAATCAAAATCCCGGTATAGATGTTGAAAGTTTAATTAAAAGGGCTTTAAACAAATTATAAAATATTGATTGATTTTTTTTTAAATAGAAATAGAATATTTTTTTTAATATTATTATCTCTATTATTTTTTTCAAATTTATCTAAAGGACAAACCACAGTTACCCTTGATACATTAAATAATACAATATATATGGGAGACTTTAAGTTAAAGAAACTCCCTGATTTTATTAATAATTATAGATATGATTCTGAATCTGACTCTTACATTTATCAACCCAAAATTGGTGATATAAACATAAAAACTCCATTGATTTTGAGCCCTGTTGAATTCAGAGAGCTATACAGGTCACTAATCATAAAAAATTACTTTGAGGATCAAATCAGTATATTGGAAGACCCAGAAAGAGAGGATGAGAAAAAAAATTTAGTACCGAATCTTTACTTAAACTCAAGTTTTTTTGAAACACTTTTTGGCGGCAATGAGATTGAGCTTAATCCTCAAGGCTCGGTAGCAATAGATATCGGGGCAAGATTTACCAAAAGAGATAATCCCTCAATACCAATTAGAAATCAAAGCAATATCAGTCTTGATTTTAATCAAGCTTTATCACTCAGTCTAAATGGAACAATTGGTACAAAATTTAAAATAAATTCAAACTATGATTCTCAATCAAATTTCGATTTTCAAAATCTTTTAAAATTAGATTACACACCGAACGAAGATGACATCATTCAAAAGGTGGAACTTGGTAATGTTAGTATGCCGTTAAGTGGATCTCTAATAAGTGGTGCTCAAAGTCTTTTTGGTTTTAAAACTCAACTTAAATTAGGTAAAACTACAATAGATGCTGTAATTGCTGAGCAGAGGTCTCAGTCAAACACTTTGAATACTTCATCTGGTGGTTCCATGAATGAGTTTTCCTTTTTCCCTTTGGATTATGAAAGTAACAAACATTTTTTTCTCTCACATTTTTTCAAATTAAACTATGATAAGTTTCTTAGAAATTATCCATACATAAATTCACCAGTAAACATTACTAGAATTGAAGTTTGGATTACAAACAGAAGTTCAGAAACGGATGATGTTAGAAACCTAGTTGCATTTCAAGATTTGGGCGAAAATTTCCCAGAGTTTACGTCAGTTGATGATTTTGCAAATGATTTTTTTATTGGGAATATTAATCAAAACCCTGATAATTCATTAAATAAGTTTGATCCAAAAAATATAGGTCAAAACTTTTTAAATGATCAAATAAGAAATATTTCAACAATTACAACTGGATTTTCTAATTATGGTAATTTAATCAAAGAAGGTACAGATTATGAGGTTTTGGAAAATGCAAGAAAATTAGATGATTCTGAGTATCAATTTAATGATAGACTTGGATATATATCATTAAATCAACCACTTGAAAATGATGAAGTGGTTGCTGTTGCTTTCCAATACACAATAAATGGTA
This sequence comes from uncultured Bacteroidota bacterium, assembly GCA_902614065.1. GTDB lineage: Bacteria > Bacteroidota > Bacteroidia > Flavobacteriales > Flavobacteriaceae > Eutrophosalina. The sequence goes on from CACMJT010000022.1 coordinate 1,902, forward strand.
ATGTTTTTCAAGTTGGTGAATTTTCAAATGAGGGTGATTTTTCAAACACAACTGATATTCAAACTACAAGTACAAATAATTTAATTCTAAAAATGTTAAAAAGTACTATTACGAATGTACAACAACCTGTTTGGAAACTAATGATGAAAAACATCTATAATCTAGGAACGTATGAATTTAGCTCATCAGACTTCAAGCTTGATATTTTTTATTCTAACCCATCCCCACTAAACTACTTGCAACCGCTTGATGCATCGACGTGGCCAGAAAATCTTGATAAGCTTAGATTATTAAACGTATTTGATTTAGATAAATTGGATTCTAATGGAAATGTAAGTGAAGGA
>CACMJT010000023.1 GCA_902614065.1 uncultured Bacteroidota bacterium
TGCTGAAAATGGAACACAAGTATTACCCTGAAATTATTTTAAAATGCTTAAAAAATGGAAAATCCTGAAATTTTAATTTACACTGACGGATCATCTAGGGGTAACCCAGGTCCAGGAGGTTATGGCATAATTATTCAACAATTTAGTGATAAACGAAGTAAGGAATTTTCGCAAGGCTTTAGAAAAACAACAAATAACAGAATGGAGCTTCTTGCAGTTATTGAAGCTCTAAAAAAACTTACAGTAAAAAATTTGAAAGTTCATATATATACAGATTCAAAATACGTAGTAGATGCAGTGGAGAAAAAATGGGTTTTCAAATGGAAGAAAACAAAATTTAAAGGCAAGAAAAACAGTGATCTTTGGAGTATGTTTCTTGAAATATACGACACACAAAAAATAAAGTTTTTTTGGATAAAGGGACACAATAATCACCCTCAAAACGAACGATGTGATTATCTTGCTTTTGAAGCTTCTAAGTCAAAAAAACTTGATATTGATCATGAATATGAAAAAGAATAAAAAAAATCAAATTCTTGTTGCTGGAACCATGGCTTTTGATGAAATTATCACAAAAAACGCTAATTCTGGGCGAATAATAGGTGGGGCAGCAACATATATTAGCTATTCGGCATCTTTTTTTACGAACAATATTTATGTATCATCAATTATTGGCAATGATTTTCCTCTTACATTTTTAGATGAAATGAACAGTAAGGGAATTTTAACCGAAATGATTGAAATTTCAAAGGAAGAAAAATCCTTTTTTTGGAAAGGAGAATATAAAAATGATTTTAACACAAGGGTTACACATGACACTCAGCTTAATGCATTAGAATTGTACAGGCCAAAACTAAAAGAAGGTTTAAATAATTTTAAGTTAATAATGCTTGGCAATCTTGACCCTGGTATTCAAATGGACATACTTTCACAGGTAGAAAATGATGATAAGTTTGTCATTTTAGATACAATGAATTACTGGATTGATAATACGGAGAAAAAATTATTTGAAATAATTAGCAAAGTAAACTTAATCGTAATAAACGATGAAGAGTCTAAAATGATAGCAAAATCAGATTCACTTCAAAAATGTGCTGAACACATAATGAATTGTGGTCCAGATTATGTCATTATCAAAAAAGGCTCCGAAGGAGCTGAATTATTCTCAAAACAAAAAAAATCAATAATACCAGCTTTCAATATTAAAAAAGTTATGGATCCAACTGGTGCGGGTGATACTTTTGTTGGCGGTATTTGTGGATACCTGAACTCAAGGCCTAAAATTGATTTTGTAGAACTCCATAATTCAATGATTTATGGAACCGTAATTGCTTCATTCTGTATTGAAGAGTTTGGTCTTTTAGGTTTACAAAAACTTAACAAAGAAAATATAGAATCAAGAATTAAAACATTCAATAAATATTTACTATAATTTTCAGAATTATTTTCTTTATTTTGTTTACTCAATAACCAATGAGTGATAGGTTGAATCATGAGTGCGGTTTAGCACTCATAAGATTATTAAAGCCCTTAGAATTTTACCAAGAAAAATATGGTTCGGCTTCGTATGGCCTAAACAAGCTTTATTTAATGCTTGAAAAGCAACACAATAGAGGCCAAGATGGCGCTGGGTTTGCCAGTGTTAAATTTAACATGAAGCCTGGTCAAAGATTTATGCACAGGGAAAGATCGGCAGATCAAAACCCAATACAAGAAATTTTCAAATTAGCAAACGAAAACTTATCAACTTTTATTAAAGAAAATCCAAAATCCAAAGACGACATTAATTTATTGAAAAAAAACGTTCCTCACGTTTCGGAGCTTTTTTTGGGGCATGTTAGATATGGCACTTTTGGTAAGAACAGTAAAGATTCAGTTCACCCTTTTTTAAGACAAAATAATTGGATGCACAGAAATCTTATTGTTGCTGGGAATTTCAATATGACCAACAATAAGCAGATGTTCCAAGACCTTGTCCGTTTAGGCCAACATCCAAAAGAGATGTCAGATACAGTTACTGTTATGGAAAGAATAGGCCATTTTCTAGATGACTCTGTTGCAAAAATTTATAAAAAGCTAAAAAAAGAAGGTGTATCAAAAATGGATGCATCATCTA
>CACMJT010000024.1 GCA_902614065.1 uncultured Bacteroidota bacterium
ATAATCAATTTTGTTTGCGGTTCTTGTCCAGTCATTCAAATACCACTCTAACTCCACGCCCGACACCTTTTCAGCAACACGTTTAAAATCGTTTGGGGTAGGGTGTTTGAACTTAAAATCTTCATAATACCTCTTAATGGTCTTCTTAAGACTCTCTTCCCCAATTATATAACCCAGCTGGGCCATGAAAACAGAACCCTTGCTATAGGCAGAAGCGCCGTATGCAAAATTAAAATCATACCTGTCGGAGTGAACGGTTTGAGGCTGCTCAACACCAGAACTGGCAAGCGCGTAATAACGTTCATAACTGCTCTCGTTTGGAAACAACGGACTAACTTCATTCACATAGTTTATAGAGTGTGATGTTGCATATTCTGTAAACCCTTCATCCATCCACGGGTGTTTGGCCTCGTTTGTTGCCAACACATGTTGGTGCCAAGCATGAGACATTTCGTGGGCTGTAACCCCAAGCAGACTCGGATAGGGTCTTTCCCCTGTTATCATTGTGCACATCGCATACTCCATTCCTCCATCGCCTCCTTGAATAATGGAGTATTGTTTCCAAGGATAGGGGCCAATGTTTTGCTCAAAATATTCCAGAAGCTTTAATGAGTCATCCTGTAGCTTTTTCCAATCATCAACATTAACCGTGGGCTTGTAAAAAAAATGTAAATCAACACCAGTGTCAGACGTTACAACATCATGCGTGTATTCAGGGTCCGCTGCCCATGCAAAATCATGAACATTGGGCGCATAAAACCTCCAGGTTAAAGTTTCTTTGTTTTTTAATTTTGTCTTTTCTGCATAACCATGACCAATCTCATCAGCATTCATCAAATAACCCGTTCCTCCAACCACATAGTCTTTGTCAATAGTGATGTCAACCGTGTAGTTTCCCCAAACACCGTGAAACTCACGGGCTATGTAAGGGTTAGGGTGCCAACCCTCAGAATCATATTCACACAGCTTTGGAAACCATTGGGTCATTGTAAGGTGCACCCCTTCTTCGCTCATTTTTCCCGACCGCCTAATTTGTTTTGGGACCTGACCCTCAAAGCTCATATCCAAGGTTGTTTTTTCACCAGGCAATAAGGGGTTGTTAAGTTTTGCCAACAGAATGGTTTCTCTTTGACTAATATCAAGCGCCCTTCCATTTTGTTTTAACGAAAGCACATTCAATTCTCCATAGTCTTTTTCTTCTAGTTCAAAAATCCGAGAACCAACACGCCTGTCTGGATCTCTAATTGTACGAGACCTTACATCCATTTGACTTCCAGGCCTGAAAGCATTAAAAAACAAATGATAATAGACTTTCGTAATTGTGTCTGTCGAGTTGTTGGTGTATACAAGTTCTTGCTCACCGTTAAAAGAAAAATCAGAAACATCCATTTTAAAGTCCATGTAATACTCGGCGTGCTGTTGCCAGTACTGAGCTTGAATGTTAAGCGCAGGAATAAAAAGGAAAATAATAATCAAATATTTTTTCAAAACAATTCAGATAGATTTAGTTTTTTATCAATACGTACGCCCTTTTCCGTTTTCAAAAGTGATGCCAATTCAACATTGGGGTCGTGCTCAAAAAGTAAGAAAATATTGTTTTCAAAACAGTGGTTTAAAAACTTTTCTTTCTCGCTTAAAGACAACAACGGCCTGACATCATAACCCATGATATAAGGGAGCGGAACATGTCCGTGAGTAGGGACAAGATCGGCAGCGTATGCTATTTTTTTATCACCACAAGTAATTATTGGAACCATTTGTTTTTCTGTATGTCCATCAACAAAAAGAACATCAAACCCCAAGCCGGTCTTTGTCAAATAATCAGACGAGTTTTTTTCAACATACTTAAGCTGTCCAGATTCTTCAATTGGAAGAATGTTTTCTTTTAAAAACGAAGCAACTTCTCTTTTATTTGGATTAGCTGCCCAAACCCAGTGTTCTTTGTTGCTCCAATAAGTGGCGTTTTTAAAAACAGGCTCTAGAGATCCGTCTTTTGTTTTGGATATCGCGCCACCACAATGGTCAAAATGCAAATGCGTTAGAAAAACATCTGTGATATCATCTGGATGGAACCCAACCGCATTTAACGATGA